>DASXZI010000009.1:0-1729 GCA_036501985.1 Steroidobacteraceae bacterium
GAAGCTCGCCCTCGGTGAGATGTCAGCGGAGCTGCTGACCAGCGCCCGCGTGCTGCCGGAGCGGCTGCTTGCCGCGGGCTTCGAATTCGAGCACGCCACCATCGGCGCGGCGCTGGCGGCGGAACTGCCCCGCTGAGCACAGTTTCCTGGGGCATTTTAGCGCCTTATGCTCGACGGGAAACATGAAAAAACGAGAACGCGCACGTGGGCTGGATAGCGCTGCCCGCGACATATCAGCCCCTGCGCCCCATCGTGCACGATGCCACTTCTCGTCGTTTAGCATTAGCGCTAATTCCTGCGTCCGTGCCGCTTTTCCCAAAGTGGCAGAGGGGTGCGCCCATGTGGCCTCGGCTGGTTCTCGTGCATGGCATCGGCAAGCCGCGATGCCCAGTCTCCCAGCGGGTACTCGGGCCGTCCCATCCGCGCACCCTCCTCGCGAGGCATGCGGTTGCCCTCGATTACGAGCTTAGCGGCGACTACAAGAACGCCAAGGAACTGCACAAGCAGGCCTATGCCGAGCTCAGTCAGAACGTTTCCGCGGTGCGCACGGTCGACTTGCTCACCTTCTGGAGGTCCCTTTCCCGGGCGGTCCGGTTGTCCGGCGAATACACCGAAGCGCAGATGTTGGCCGAAGATGCCTATGAGTTCGGCACGACGGAACTCGGTCTCGATCACCTGGCGACACTGCGCTACGGCAGGGAGCTCGCGAACGCAATGCGCCTCGAGGGCGACTTCGCGGCGTCCATATCCCTGGCCACGGACCTGCTCGACCAGGTTCAGCGGGAGTTGGGCATGAACAACCCGGACACACTCGCGACGGCGACCGCACTTGCCAACAGCCTGCGGGCCGCGGGGCAGATCACGGAAGCGGCCGCGATCGCTCAAGACGTCGTGGCCCGCCTTCGAGCGCTCTACCCGGACAATCACCCCTTCGCTTACGGCTACGCAGGCAACCTGGCCCTGGACAGAAGGCTTCTCGGCGATGCGGACGGCGCACGGGCGCTCAACCAGGCCGCGCTGGAAGGTCTTGCGGCGCGCCTTGGCCAGGATCACCCTTACACGCTGACCGTGGCCGCCAACCTGGCGAGCGACCTGGCCGCACTCGGGGAGGCCCGGGCAGCCAGAAACCTCGGCGAACAAGCCCTCGAACGGCTGCGACGGGTGCTCGGCGACAACCACCCGTCCGCGCTTGGCGGTGCGGCCAACCTTAGCCTGGACCTGCGCGCAGACGGAGCCGCCGCCGAGGGTGATCAACTGATCGCCGGTGTCGTGGACGACCTCACCCGCACCCTCGGTCCGACCCACCGGTACACGGAGGCGGCGCAAGCGCGCACTAGGATCGACTTCGACTTTGACCCGGTTTGATTGCGCTCTGACCTTAAGAACCCGGCTGCATGATGATGTCGAAGTCGGCGTGGCTGAACGGGACCTGGACCCCCCAGCGCTCCGCCAGGGCAGGGTCCGTTACCTCAGTAAAGTCGACCACCAGGGACTTCTTCACCGCGAAGACCGTGTCTGACTCTATGTACTCGCTGCCGGCCACGAAGATGTGCGTGGTCAGGTCGCGGTGGCCCTGAGCGGTCACGATGAAGTGAATGTGCGCCGGGCGGAACGCGTGCCTGCCGGTCGCAAGGAGCAGTTCGCCGACCGGGCCGTCGGTCGGGATCGGGTAGTAGCTCGGCGTGACCGTGCGGAACCAGAACTCGCCGTTCTCGTCGGCCGTGAACAG
>DASXZI010000010.1:0-6372 GCA_036501985.1 Steroidobacteraceae bacterium
TCCGCCGGATCGCTCGAGTTCATCAGCTTCTCGACCAGCGCCTTGGCCTGAGCATGATCCGCGTCGTTTTGAATGACGATCAATGTGGTCTTCATTACACGGTCTCCGCGTCAACCTTGTCGTAGTCCTCGTGCGATCCAAAAAACCGGATCATCAACACACCATGGGCGTACTGCACGACGGCGATCAGTCGATAATCGTTGCCCTTGATGTTGAATACCACCCGGCTGCCCTTGAGAATGCTCGCCTTTGGGTGAGCCTTCTTCACGTCCTCTGGCCTTTTCCATTGCGCCTTCTCTACTATGGCCGTCCAAGCATCGTACTGCATTCGCGCAGCCTTGATCCCACGGTGGCCGGCCCGCGCCGCGAAATAGCGTTCCACGACGTCGGTGCCGATGACGATCATGGATCGCTATCATATCCAAGAGTTCCATAAAATGGAAGTCCGGATTCCATTTTATGGAAAGGTCGCTGGGTACAAGCGCCTGTCGACCTGCGCCGGCGCCGATGCTGCTTGAGTAGCACTCCAGGGCGCTCAGCAGCCTTCAGTGGCAGGCAATTTCGAGGAGGCGATTTGCCTTGTTCCTACGGTACCCGTGCAGGCACGGAAAGGTAGCGCCAAACGCGCACTTTCGGCCAAGAGCGGTCACCAAGTACCTGCTTCGATTCTCCCCAGAGCGGTCACTGGGGATGCTCACACAGCCGGGGATCCATGCCACCAGTATGGGGGCGTGTCCACGGCCTCGTGGGGGCATCGCCGCACGTTCCCCAGGTCGGCGCCGTGATAACTTGCCCTGCCAAAACCGACGTCGTAGAATAAACTACAGTTGTCGGAGGAAAGCGAATGGCTAAGCTGACTAAGCTCGAGCTGCGCGTCATGGAGGCCCTCTGGACTCTGGGGCGATCGAGCGTTCGCGAGCTTCAGCAATTCTTCCCCGAGAAGAGCCGACCGGCCTACACGACCGTGCAGACCATCGTATATCGGTTGGAGGCAAAGAAGGCAGTGCGCCGGGCAAAGAAGATCAGCAACGCTCATATATTTGAGGCAACCGTGTCGCGCAAGCTGGCCCACCGAGGGCTGATCGACGAGTTCCTCGTCGTGTTTGACGGCCGGGTACAGCCCCTCATGGCCCGTCTCGTTGAGACGGGGAAGCTCACTCTGGAGGACGTCCAGGAGGCCGAGAGACTGCTGCAGTCATTGGCAAAGAAGAAGGAGCAAAAATGATCGCGTTCTTCCTCGATCATCTCTGGCAATCTACTCTCTTCGCCGGCACCGTAGCGCTCATCGCGCTTGCGCTCCATAGGCACGCTGCACGCATGCGGTATTGGCTGTGGTTCGCCGCCTCCGCCAAATTTCTCGTTCCATTCTCGCTCCTGGTCTCGGTTGGGAGCTGGCTCGCGCCGCATGCCGAGTTGCCGGAACTTTCGGGTGCGCTCACGGCTTTGACGAGCGGAGTCTCAGCGCCCCTTTTCACCATCGCCCCTTTATCGGCCTCGAGCGTGAGTGCTGCTGCCCGCCCAGATGCGGTGATCGTCCTATTCACCGTGTGGCTGGCAGGAGTCGGAATCGCAGTGACGCTCTGGGGCATCAAATGGATGCGCCTGCGTTCGGTGGTGAAATCAGCGCGGGCCATCGGCTCGGCCGCTCCGGTACCAGTCAAGGTCGCGCGCACGCAGATCGAACCCGGTCTCGTGGGGATCTGGCATCCCGTGATCCTGCTGCCGGATGGACTGGCCTCTCGACTCTCACCCGAGGAATTACGGAGCGTGATCGCTCACGAAATTTGCCACCTTCGGCGCAGGGACAATCTGACTGCGGCGATCCATACGATGGTCGAGGCAGTCCTCTGGTTTTATCCGGTCACGTGGTGGCTGGGGTCTCGCCTGCTCGCGGAGCGCGAGCGTGCATGCGACGAATCCGTCATTGCATCGGGTCATGACCCGAAGATTTACGCCGAGGGAATCCTCAAAGTGTGTCGGCTGTACATCACATCTCCGCTCGCGAGTGCCGCTGGAGTGTCAGGCTCGGATCTCAGGAAGCGCATCGAGGTCATTATGAGCTCCCCCTCAACGCGTCGCATGAGTGTGTTCACCCGATTGCTCATAGCTCTCGCGGGAATTGCGAGCGTCGCGGCGCCACTGCTGTATGGGTTTCTATCGGTAGCGGCACTCAGCGCTTCCGCAGTGGTCCAGACTGGCGCACCAACCTCCGCCGAAATCGCTCATCGCCTGTACGAGCAGACGCGACCGCAAAAGGAAGTGCCGTTTAAGCCCGACGAGTTCGACAAGTACACGGGCTACTATAGGTTCGGCGACGCCGATGTCTTTTTCCACGTCTTCCGACAGGGCGACCGTTACCTTACTCAGCTGACCGGGCAGGGGCCTGTCGAGGTCTTTCCGGAGAGCCCGTCGAAGTTTTTTGCGACTGTCGTCGCGGCACAGATCAGCTTCGAGACTGGCCCCGGAGGTACGGTAACGGGGCTTGTGCTGCATCAGAATGGGTACCGGCAGCGGGCGGCCAAGGTATCTCAGGCGACGTACGAGGCGGCCGGCGCTCAATTGCAGCGGCGGATCAACGACAAGATCCCAAGTCCCGGCACTAAGGCCTCCCTTCTCCGCTGGATCAGGTCCGTAGAGGACGGACGCCCCAATTACGACGACACGGAGCCCGGGCTCGCCGCGGCCGCTCGCGCGCAGGCGCCGAAGATCGAGGCGGGATTTCATCAGCTGGGCGCGTTCAAGTCCCTCTCGTTCGTCCGCGTCGACCCGAACGGTTGGAATGTTTATCAGGGGGTCTTCGCCCACGGGAGGACCGAAATTCACATCGCGCCGCTCGCACCGGACGGCAAGGTTTCGGGGCGGCACTGGCGCGTGCTGCCGTGAGCGCTCGAGCTCTCCGCGTACACACTTTATACATGAGCACACGGCGCCGGCGGAAAGACACGGCGTCGCATCCTCGAATTGCAGTAGCTGGAAAGGCTGCCAGTGAGTTTGGCGGCTCGATTCTGAAATCGTAACAGAGGACACACGCAAGGACTTCGAGACTCGATGCCGCAGCACTCCGGTCATCGCGCCGAGCACGAGGCGCTCTCGTTGGCTTCTAGCGCCCTATATACACTCGGTGCGAGCAAATCCGCGCCAAAGGCGACTCGGGTCGGCAGCGAGCCGTGCGATGCCAGATACACGCGAGATGAAACCGTGCATGCATCCAGGAAGGGGTCTCGAATAGGTGTGGCAGCTCTGGTCGCCGCTGTCCACATCCTACTCATTGGCCTTCTGATCATGTTCGCGATCACGCGCTCGAGCCCGAGCGCCGTCGCCGTACCGCCTATTGTCGTCAGTTTGATCAAGCAGACGAGGGAGCCGCCCCTTGCAAGGCCATCGCGCCTTAGCCGGCCGCAGCTTGCCATGCTGCGAGTTGAGTTGACGCCGCCGATCCCTGAATTTCAGGTGCCTGCGCCTCTGGTGCCGGTTCCGAGCGTGGGACCGATTAAGAAAATCGCGCGGGGCGGTGGGCCCGTGGGACTCACCATTATCCACTACGTGGCTCCGGCGTATCTGTCCGCATGGGCTCGCTTAGGTATGCACGGTCGCATCGTCATGGCACTGCAGGTGAGCGCGCAGTGGGGGGTCGCGCAAGTCAAGGTTCTACGCAGCACGGGCTGGAGAGCTTTGGACAGGGCCGCTACGGGGGCCGCGCGCCAGTGGCGATTCGAACCCGTTAAGGGCGTTGCACCTGGCACGCCGATCTGGGGAGTAGTGAGCATCCTGTTCGCGCCGCCGCAGCAGCTCGTTCACGTTCCGATGATGATCATGCCTTACGAAGCCATCGCCGGGAAGCTTGCCTTGGATACCGGGAGGACGCGCGAGCAGCACCTGCATGTTCTGCAAACGGCTGGATCGGTGCACCACTTACTGCAGAAGATCATAGCCGCATATCCGAGTGCATTGGCCGACGCTCGCGGCTCCAGCCGGGATGCCTCCGCCGATTCACTCGACAGGGAGCTGGCCGGCTTCGGTCCGATTCGGTCCGTGACATTCCTGGGGTTTGTTAGGCATGGAGTAGCAGAGGAGGGTTCGAATTCGCACGGTGCCAGTAACGGGGTTCCGCTGGAAGCTCCTCACTGGGAAGCTTACGACGTCGAACAGACGCGGGGCTCTTCCGTGTGGCTGGTTGAGACAACGCTGGACGGCAGGATTCAGCGGATCGAAGTTGCGGTCCGATAGAGATTGCAGAGCTTCTGCTGACGCCGAGCTTGCGAGGCTAGCGAGCGGGGCGGTCCTGGGGCGCCGACCGGTAGATAGTAGTCTGTCGACAGTCATCTGCGCGGATCGCAGTGGAGCGTATACGTTGCGCTATTTGGCAACGTAGCGCGCATCGTCGGGAACACCATGGTCTGCCCCGGATCAATGACCGCCGTGTTCTCGACTTGATAGACCGTCGGAACCGGATCGAAGGCTCCGCCCGGGACCGACCCGGTGATCGTTGCCATGCACGATAGCCCCACCTGGCTATCGTTGGTCACCCAAAGCTCGTAGGTCACCGCACGGTTGCCAGTCGAGACGTATCGCCCACGCGAGGAGTAGTGCGCTCCCGGAACCAACTTTGGCTCGAGTGCAGGGACAGCGTCGGATTCGCTCCGTGTCTGCCGCGGGAGAGAACTGGTTCCGGCGGCCAGCGATTTCAGCTCCTTCTGGTATCGCCGGGGTGAGCCATCGCAGGGATCCCAGAACACGTTTCCTTCCGCGAGGCTACCGTCCACGGCGAAGAGGACGCATTCGCCAGCCATGTAGTGATGCTGCTTTCGATACTCCTCACAGTACATTTTGGCCTTTGATTCCGCCTCAGCGACCGTGGTCGCCGACCAGGCCAATCCAACGGCAAAACCACTATTGTGTGGGTCCCAGTCCACATACAGCACTTTGTGGGGGCCAGGCTTCGTGCCGTAGATCGCAACCACGTCGGCGAACTGATCGCGCCATACCGCCGTGTGTAAGGCGAGCAGCGCCCGGCCCGGCTGAGAGCAGGATGAGGGGCGAGGCGCAGCGGTGATAGCGCAAGCTCCCAGGCTCAATACGGCTGCGCATGTAAACTCAAGACCAACAGTCACCAGTCGCACGATCTTTATCTCTACCGGATGACGACTTCGATGCGCCGCATTAAGCCTGCATTAAGCCGACTGCGGTCGTCGCGACCAGCCAGACGGACGAGCCCCTTCTCTGCTCGACCAGGGCAAATCGCCCGAGTCAGACGAAGCCGCATCGTCGCAATTTATTTTACGTGCCGCGTTGACAGGGGGCAAGGAAAGCGCACCAAGCTAAAGGATAACCATGCCCATATTGCGACCCAGGGAAGCGCGGAAGCCGCTCGAGGCGCGCGGCCAAGGGTTCACGCCAACCCTTTGCCGCCGGCCCCAATTGTCGGAGCTGTCGCTCGAAAACTGAAGGAGCGGACATCGGCTGCATCTTGCCGGGCAACGTACGGCCAATTGCGAACCGTGGACCCGGCGGTTGGACTACCTGAAACGGGCCAGTCGCGAGGTTTCATTCCTGGTAATCTGTTGGTGTTCGATTTTCCAAGGCACGCATATGCGGAGCACTCTATTGTGTCGCTTTCGTCCGTACCGTTTCTCTCAGTTCGTGATCTGATTCAGCTCTTCACACTGTCAGCTCTTGCCCTGCTGATCAGCGTCCTCGGCGAGCTAGTGCTCGCTGTGGTCCTCACGATGCTACCGTTGGGCTTCGCCGCCGTCCTCAAGGCGCTACCGTTTGCCTTTGCCTTGGTTGCCAAGACATCGGCTGGGCAGGACCTGGTCGTGTTCCTCTGGGCCGCCATCAGTGGCACCCTCTTTGTATTTGGGGTCGGACGTCACGCATGGAAGATACGGGCTCGCCGGGTAGCGCTCATCGCCGGGGCCATCAGTCCCTGGGTGCTGCTGGGCCTCGCCCAGCTCGAGGGCCACCTCTGGCCATCGTTTCGGGAGACAAGCGGTCCGCTGGACCCCCGCTGATGACGCTGCCGCTGTTAGTTTGCGCGTTACTCACGCCGTGGCTGACCGGGCGTGCAGCACGAGCCGGCGCAAAAGCGAGCACGGCTTCGCGATGACGCCAAAGCAACCGTTGATGCGGCGCTCGCGGCAGAGGACGTCTTCAGTGCTCCGGCCGAGCGCGTTGGCAGGTCAACGCACACAAATCGGCTGCCACATTGCGGACGTTCCCGCCGTCTGCTCAGGGTCGAGAGGCGACCGACGGGCAGCATGCGAGCATCGGGGCTGGCCTGAGAAGAGGCCGGCCCGACGCGGTTGGAAAGGAGCCGATTCGCTTGAAGGTCGCAGTGAAAGGGCATCTGGTCAATCGCCTGCAGGGGGCGTT
>DASXZI010000011.1:0-3575 GCA_036501985.1 Steroidobacteraceae bacterium
ACGGTGCTTCCGAGCAGGACGCGCTCGAGAAACTGCAGTACGATCTCTACTACATAAAGAATCATACGCTCCTGTTCGACCTTGCCATCGTCGTCCAGACCGTAGAAGTGGTCTGCCTAGGCAAGGGTGCGCGCTGAGCCCCGCAACCCAAGACATAGCAATCGAGACATGATGCAGAAGATCTTCGTACCCGCGCTCGCCTGTCTCTTCGGCCTGCTCGCTGGGGCAGTGGCGGTCGTCGCCCGGGCCCAGACGCCCGCTGCCCAGGCGGTGCCCGCGCCCCAGGTACCGGCCGCTCAGGCTGCCAAGGCCGCAGAGTCACCCGACTACATCATCGGTCCGGGGGACCAGATCGAAGTGTTCGTGTGGCAGAACGCCGACCTCAGCGTCAATGTGCCTGTGCGCCCGGATGGCAAGATCTCCACACCCCTGAATGAGGACATGGTGGCGGTCGGCAAGACCCCGAGCCAGCTCGCGCACGACATCGAGATGAAGCTCTCCGAATATGTCCGCTCACCGCACGTCAACGTGATCGTCGTCAAGCCGGCCAGTGTATTCAGTCAGGTGAAGGTGATCGGCCAGGTGAAGGCGCCGCAGGCAATCGCCTATCGCGACGGCATAACGGTGCTTGATGCCGTGCTCGCGGTCGGCGGCCTCACCGAGTATGCCGCCGGCAATCGTGCACGCATCGTGCGGATGGTCAATGGAAGAGAGACGGACATACCGATACGGCTGGACAAGCTGGTGAACGGTGGTGACATGACCCAGAACCTGCCCCTGAAGCCCGGCGACGTGCTGGTCGTACCCGAAAGTCGGTTCTAGTGCGCGTCGTACGCATGGGGGCACGGCCCTTCTTGCTGGCGTTCGCCCTGACGGCGCCTGCGCTCTGCCTCGGACAGGAGGCCTCGAATACTCCGACTGCAGCCGGCGCGCCTGGCGCGGGAGCCCCTGCGGCGGTACTGCCTGGCACAGCCGCGCCGGGCGCAGCCGCACCGTTCGTGGGACTCACCGGACTTACCTCGCTGCCCGCGGAATACACCAACTACGATGTCTCGGCGGGGCTTGGTGAGACTGACAACGTCAATTTATCCGCCACCGATCGCAAGGCACAGACGCTCTCGGCGGTGAACGGCTTTTTCGACCTCATCCGCAGCGGCTCGCACCTCGACCTGAACGCGGTCGGCAATTTCAGCGACACCGACTACCTCGAGGGTGCCTACAGCAATCAGGTGTTGGGGCGCTTTGACGGGCTCGCCGACGTGACGCTGTGGGAGCATCACTTCAAGTGGCTCGTGCGGGATGACTATGGTGATCAGCAGATCGACGTCCTGCAATCGCTGAATCCGGTGAATCTGCAGCGAGTCAATATATTCTCCACGGGTCCGGATTTGACGCTGCAGCCGACGCTTTCGACCTTCGTGGAAATGCAAGCCCTCTACTCGCGCAACAGCTGGCAGAACGAGCCCTTCAGCGGCAACACAGAGTCGGGCTCGGTCACGGTAGGTCATCGGTTTTCCCCTGCAGCGACCATATCCCTCGTGGGCGAGGTGGAGCAGCAGCGCTTCGACGACAGCAGCCTCAACACGAATTACGAAATCCGGGAGTATTACGCGCACTATGTCCTCAGGGGCGCGAGGACCACGGTGGACCTTCAGGGTGGGGTGGCGCAGGCGAACGACACGGGCTCGTGGACCTCGACCCCACTCCTGCGGGCCTCGCTCAGCCGCAGCGTTTCGCCGTCCTCCACTGTCTCCGTCGGGGGCGGGCGTGAATACAGCAATGCGATGGGCAGCTTCGCCTCCATCGCCAATGGGGTGACCGGGGGCATTCCGGTCGGTACCGCGACGCAGACCACGGGAAATGCGCTCAGGACCTACGGCAACGTAACCTGGGGTTATCACCGCCTGCGGACTTCGATCGACCTCATCGGCAACTGGGAGCGTGAGAGCTACGATGTGCAGTCGAAGTTCGACTTCACGCAGACCGACATAGGGTTGAACCTGCGGCGTCAGCTCACCCCGAGACTTTCCGCCAACATCATAGCGACCGTGGATCGCGGTCAATATGGCAGTCAGGGCTTCACGAACACCTACGGCACCGTGGGCGCGGGCCTGATCTATCATCCCGGCAGGTGGATTGCGGTATACGGCCGTTACGACCACGAGTTCCGGCATTCTTCCGGGTTGGCGCAGGGTCTGGGCTACGACGAAAACCGGATATTCGTCATGATCGGCTATTACCCACATTCCTCCGGCACGGGCCTGCCGCGAGGCATGGGAGGCGGCGGATTCAATTGAGCGGCAGCGGCTGCCGTGACCGCAGTGTGATCCAGTGCACACCAGGAATCGCGCCAGGCTTTACACTGGACTGTAAAGTCGCACGACGCGTGCTCGAGGTATCGGGGTATCGATGGCTGCCGAGATTCTGCGCAGGAAGCTGCTGATCCTGGAGAACGATCGCGCCTTGCGCCGGGAGCTCGAAGGGATCTTCGCCGACCTGGACGTCACCACCGGGGAGACCTCGGAGCAGGCGCTGGCGCTGGTGCGCCGGACGGAGCCGGACGTCGTGCTCTTCGACCTCGGGGCCGCTCGCCAGCCGGCCGTGGCCGCCCAGAGCCTGGATCTGCTGCGCCAGATCCTGCAGATTTCGCCCGACACCAAGATCATCGCCATGACGGAGCACGACGCGCGCGAGCTCGCCGTCGCCGCCGTGGGCCTCGGCGCGGCGGATTTCTACTACAAGCCGCTCGATGCCGGGGTGTTGTCCATCGTGGTGCGGCGCGCGTTTCGCATCCGTGAGCTCGAAGAGGAAAACATCCGCTTGCGCGAGCGCACGGGCGCCATGGCGCTCGAGGGCATCATTGGCGCGAGCGATGCCATGCGCGGCCTCTGCCGTGCGGTGGAGAAAGTCGCGCCCACCGGCGCTACCGTGCTCATCCTGGGTGACAGCGGCACCGGCAAGGAGCTCATCGCCCGCTCCGTGCATCGCCTCTCCGGGCGCGCGCACAAGGCTTTCGTGGCGATCAATTGCGCGGCCATCCCCGATACGCTGCTCGAGAGCGAGCTCTTCGGCTACGAGAAGGGCGCCTTCACCGGCGCGGCCAAGCGTACCGCGGGCAAGCTGGAGTCGGCCGACGGCGGCACGATATTCCTCGACGAGATCGGCGAGATGCCCGCGTCGCTGCAGGCGAAGCTGTTGCGGGTTCTGCAGGAGCGCGTCGTGGAGCGCATCGGCGGCCGCACGCTGATCCCGCTCGACCTGCGCTTCGTGTGCGCCACCAATCGCAAGCTGCAGGAGCTGATCGGCACCGGCGGCTTTCGCGAGGACCTCTACTACCGCATCAGCGAGGTCACCATCAACGTCCCGGCGCTGCGCGATCGGCAGGGCGACAGCATGCTCATCGCGCAGGTGCTGCTGCAGCAGATGTCGGAGCGCTTCGGGAAAACGACGCGCGGACTTGCGCCCGACGCCATCCGCGCCATCCAGGCTCACCCCTGGCCGGGAAACGTGCGCGAGCTCGAGAACCGCATCAAGGGCGCGGTGATCATGGCGGAAGGGGTGGTCGTGACCGCCAA
>DASXZI010000012.1:0-419904 GCA_036501985.1 Steroidobacteraceae bacterium
AAGCTCCGCTGCGTTGGCATGACCGATACCGGCAAAGTCCGCGAGCACAACGAGGACACCATCGCTGTCGATGCCGACATCGGTTTGCTGGTCCTTGCTGATGGCATGGGCGGCTATAACGCCGGCGAAGTCGCCAGCGGCATCGCCGTGAAGACCATCGTGAGCCTCGTCAAAGAGCAGGTGGAGCGGGAGGACCTCAACGTCCAGGACCGCGAGGCGGGCCTGTCCCGTCCGACCATCATTCTGCGGGACGCGATCCATCGGGCGAACAAGATCATCTACCAGACGGCCCGCACCCAGCCCCAATGCGAGGGCATGGGGACCACCGTGGTGGCCGCTCTGTTCTTCGACAACAAGATCACGATCGCCCATGTCGGCGACTCCCGGCTCTACCGCCAACGTAGCGACAAGCTCGAGCAGGTCACGATGGACCACTCCCTCTTACAGGAGCTGGTCGACCGGGGCTTTTATTCGGCCGAAGAGGCACAGCGCGCGGCTAACAAGAACTACGTCACACGAGCGCTCGGCGTCGAGCCCAATGTGGATGTGGAAATCCAGGAAGTGCCCGTCAATAAGGGCGAAGTCTTCATTCTCTGCTCGGACGGCCTGTCCGACATGGTAGAGGACGAAGATATTCATTTAACGATAAACACCTTTAGTGCTAATCTGGATACTGTAGCCAAGCAGCTGATTCAACTGGCGAATGACAATGGGGGCCGAGACAATGTCTCGGTCGTCATGGCGCACGTCATTGACGCATTCCCGGCCCGCACCAAGATTTTCGACAAGATTCTGGGCTGGTTCGGCTGACACTGACACGAGCAGAGGCGAAGCATGGCAAGGTTGGTCTTGAGCCTGGATGGCCAGGTGATGGCGGAGTACAACATGAACAAGGAGCGGTACACGATTGGCCGCCTCCCTGACAATGACATCCGCATCGACAACGCCGCCGTGAGCGGCCATCACTCGCTGATCATCAACATCCTCAATGATTCCTTCCTCGAGGACCTGAACAGCACGAATGGCACCTACGTCAATGGCAAGCTGATCAAGAAGCACGCCCTGCAGCATGGCGATGTGGTGACCGTGGGCCATCACCAGCTGCGCTTCGTGGAGGACGACGAGGCCCAGGACGAATTCGAGAAGACGATGGTGATCCAGCCCTCCTCGCGACCGGTGGAGAAGGTGCGTGCGGCGAACGAGGCGGCCGAGCAGGCTTCCCCGTCTCTGTCCGCCACGGGCAGGTCCCGGGCTTTGTCCGATGGGGCCGCGCTGAAGAAGGCGAAGCTGCAGGTGCTGTCGGGCGCGTTTGCGGGCCGAGAGCTGGAGCTCAATAAGGCTCTGACGACGCTGGGGCGCCCCGGCGTGCAGGTAGCCGCGATCACCCGGCGGGCCGAGGGCTACTACATCGTCCACGTGGACAGCGGCAAGGAAAACGATTTCCCGCTGCTGAATGGTGCGGCGATAGGTGCCCAGGCCACCCGCCTGGCGGACAACGACGTGATTCAGCTCGCCGGCGTCAAGATGGGTTTCTTCGTGAACTGAGCGCTTCGTCGGCTGCGCTCTTGCGCCAGCCGGGGAGGCCTGATCAGCTCAATTCGAGCGGCACGCGCTGGCTGACTCCACAGAGCAGCTCGTAGGGAATCGTCCCCGCGTGACGGGCGATCTCCTCGACCGGCAGGCCATTCCCCCACAGCACTACTCGCGTTCCGACGTAGATTCCTTCCAGCCTGCTCACATCCACCGCAATCATGTCCATGGAGACGCGCCCGGCCACCGGCGCGCGGCGGCCGTCGACGAGAACGGGTGTTCCACCCGGTAAATTGCGCGCCACCCCGTCGCCATAGCCGGCGGCGATGATGGCGATGTTCGAGTCACGTTCCGCCCGCCAGCTTCCGCCATATCCGACGGTTTCCCCGCGCAGGACTTTCCGCGTGGCGATCACGCTGGTCTCGAGGCTCATGACCGGCTGCAGGCCCAGATCTAGCCCGTAGCCCTCGGCATAGGGTGAGCCCCCATAGAGCGCCAACCCGGGACGGACCCAGTCACACCCGAGCGGTACGGAGCCAAAGAGGCCCGCGGAATTGGCAATGCTGGTCGCGTAGGAGAGATCCCCGCTGGCTGCCTGGAAGCGCCTGAGCTGCTCGCGCGTCATCGCATCGTCCCGCTCATCCGCGCGGGCCAGATGCGTGAGCAGGCGGATCTCGAGGGGCGTGGGCTGGAGGCGTCGCACCCGCTCCAGCGCTGCCGGAAAGGCTTCCGGCCGGAAGCCGAGCCGGTTCATGCCCGTATCGATCTTGATCCACAGCAGGAAGCGGTGTGCTCCGCCGAATTCCTCGAGGAGCTCGATCTGCAGTGGATCGTGGACGACGAGATCGAAGCCGTGACGCGCCGCCTCGAGCAGGTGCTCGCGCGCGAACACCCCCTCCAGCAGGACGATGGGCTGGGTGATGCCGGCTGCCCGCAGAGCCAGCCCCTCTTCCAGCCGCGCGACGGCAAAGGCGTCGGCCTCGGCGAGTGCGAGCGAGGTCGGGACAAGACCATGTCCGTAGGCGTTGGCCTTCACGACAGCCATCACGCGCGCGCCCCGTGCGCGCTCGCGAATCATCCTCAGGTTATGCCGCAGGGCATGAGCGTCGATGACGGCCCGGATCAGCCGGTTCACCGCAGCACACCTTCCGCATAAGCATCGGGCATATGGTTCTCGAAGCGGGAGAACTCGCCCCGGAATGTCAGCATGATCTGCCCCGTCTCGCCGTTGCGGTGCTTGGCGAGATCGATCTCGGCGATCCCCCGCTTGGTCGTGTTCTTGTCGTAGACCTCTTCCCGATAAATCATCAGGATCATGTCGGCGTCCTGCTCCAGCGCGCCCGATTCGCGCAGGTCCGACATCACCGGGCGCCGGTCCTGACGCTGTTCGACACCGCGATTGAGCTGTGAGAGCGCGATCACGGGTAACGCCAGCTCCTTCGCCAGTGCTTTCAGTCCACGCGAGATCTCGGCAATCTCGGTCGCACGGTTCTCCTTGGTACCGGGGACCTGCATCAGCTGCAGATAGTCCACCACGACCAGGTCCAGACCGTGCTCGCGTTTGAGCCGCCGCGCCCGCGCGCGCAGCTCGGTGGGTGTCAAAGCCGGTGTCTCATCGATGAAGATGCGCGCATTGCCGAGCTGCTGAGTGGCACCCGTCAGACGCGTCCAGTCATCGGGCGACATCCGCCCGCCGCGGATGCTCCCCAGTGGCACGCGAGCAAGCGAAGACATCATGCGCATGAGAAGCTGCTCGGACGGCATTTCCATGCTGAAGATCACGACGCTGGCGCCGATCTTCGTATCCAGCGCGGCGTTCTCCGCCATGTTGACCGCGAGAGTCGTCTTGCCCATGGAGGGACGGCCGGCGACGATGACCAGGTCACCTGGACGCAGACCGCCGGTCCTGCGGTCGAAGTCGAGGAACCCAGTCGGCAGACCGCGCATGCCGTCGGGGTTCTGATTCCACTCGTCGATCCGGTCAATCAGGGGCGGCAGCAGCACGCGGGCCGCCACAGTCTGGCTGCCTCCGCGGAATCCCATCTCCGCGATCTCGAACACCTTTTGCTCGGCACGGTCAACGAGCTCGCGCGCTGTCTGCCCCTCGTTGTTGAATACGGAGGAAGCGATGTCGGTACCTGCATGCACGAGCTGACGCAACACCGAGCGTTCGCGAACGATGGAGGCATAGGCTCGGACATTCGCGGCAGTCGGCGTATCGCGGGCGAGGGATCCGAGATAGGCCAGTCCGCCGGCCGAGTCGAGGTGCGCCGTGCGCTCGAGCTCACCCACCACGGTCACCACATCGCATGGCTTGCCCGTGCCCACGAGCGAGGCCATCGCATCGAAGATCAACTTGTGATCGGGACGATAAAAGTCTTCAGAGACGACGACGTCGGCCACGTTGTCCCAGGCGACCGGATCGAGCAGCAGTCCGCCCAGAACAGCCTGCTCCGCCTCGACCGAATGCGGTGGGACCGGCGCATCCGCCAGCGACCGGGCGCCCGTGTCACGACGCATCTTGGCGGGGCCGGCCACTGCGAGAGCGCCTCCGGCTTATTCTTCGGGGATGATCGATACCACGAGCGGCACGTCCACGTCAGCGTGCAAATGCAGCGTAACGGAGTGTTCGCCAATCATCCGCAGCGCGCCGCCAGGCAGACGTACTTCACTTCGCTGCACCTTGAATCCCGCACGCGAGACCGCTTCCGCGATGTCGCTCGTGCCGATCGAGCCGAACAGTTTGCCTTCAGTGCCGGCCTTGGCGGGAATCACCAGCTTGAAGTCCTTCATTGCAGCGGCCCGTTCCGCGGCGGAAGACAGGTGCTCCCGTGCGGCCACCTCGAGCTCCGCGCGCCGCGCCTCGAAGCGAGCCACGTTATCCGGTGTCGCGAGCGTCGCCTTGCCTTGCGGCAGCAGGAAATTGCGTCCAAACCCGGATCGCACCTTGACGCGATCGCCGATGTTGCCGAGGTTGGCAACCTTCTGCAGAAGTATGATTTCCATGGCGTCCCTCAGTGCTGATCCGTGTAGGGCAGCAGCGCCAGGAAGCGCGCACGCTTGATCGCGATCGCAAGCTGGCGCTGATAGAAGGACTTTGTGCCCGTGATGCGGCTGGGAACGATCTTGCCGGTCTCGGTGACGTAGCCCTTCAGTGTCGCCAGGTCCTTGTAGTCAATGTACTTGACGCCCTCGGCGGTGAACCGGCAGAACTTCTTGCGGCGCGAGAAGCGTCCCCCGCCGCCGCTGCCGCCACCACTGCCCCCGCCGGAGCGCTCTTTGTTCATGGCCATTGCTGCATATCCTCAGGTCTCGGTGCTGATGTGGGGAGCGACTCAGGCGCTCTCACCCGCCGGGCTGTCCTCGTCCTCGACGGAGGAAGGAGCCAGCTCCTCGCGCGGCCGCTCACGCCGCGGCCGATCGTCATCGCCACCGTCCTCATCGCGGCGCTCACGCCGCCGACCGCCGTCCCCTTCCTCATCTGCAGCCTTCGCCATGGGCGAGGGCTCGATGACCGCGCTATCCATGTTGACGACCAGATGTCGCAGCACGGCATCGCTGAAGCGGAAGGCGCCGGTCAGATCATCGAGGATCTTCTGATCGCACTCGATGTTCATCAGCACGTAGTGCGCCTTGTGGACCTTGGAGATCGGATACGTGAGCTGCCGCCGGCCCCAGTCCTCCAGGCGGTGTACCCGGCCTTCGCCGGCCGCAATCATGCCTTTGTAACGCTCGATCATGGCGGGCACTTGCTCGCTCTGATCAGGATGCACGAGAAAGACGATCTCGTAATGCCTCATTTTGACTCCTTACGGGTAATGGACCGACAGAGCTCATGCGTTCTGGCGGCGGTCAGCCGCCCGTCGCGAGGTCGGCGCGGTGCGGCAAGGAGACGCCGGGTGTCCGGCGCGGGGCGCGAAGAATACACAATCGGCAGTGCGCCTGCCAGCCGAGGAGGCCGGGGATGGTGGATGTGCCTACCCCCTTTTAGTCAGGTGCCGCCGCGCTGCCGATGGGGGCCCCGCCCCGCTGCCGGACGGCCTCATAGAGAAGCATCCCGGCCGCGACCGAGACGTTCAGGCTTTCCACGGCACCGAGCTGGGGCAACCGCACCAGCCAGTCGCAGCTCTGGCGCGTCAGATGCCGCAACCCAGCCCCCTCCGCACCCAGCACCAGTACGGCCCCGGCCTTGAGATCGACCTCGTGGGGCAGCCGGGCTCCTCCGATGTCCGCACCGGCCACCCACAGTCCCGCCTGCTTGAGAAGTTTGAGCGTGCGCACCAGGTTCGTGACGGCCACGACGGGGGTGGTCTCCGCTGCCCCGACTGCGACTTTGCGGGCTGCCGGGCTCAGCTGCGCCGCCCGGTCACGCGGAATGATCACGGCCAGAGCACCGCAGGCATCGGCGGTCCGCAGGCAGGCTCCCAGATTGTGCGGATCCTGCACTCCATCGAGAGCCAGCAGCAGCGGGTCACGCACGCTCCCGAGAGCATCCAGCAATTCGTCCTCGGACCACGGTGGCAGCGGCGAGATCTCCGCCGCAACCCCCTGATGTGCGACCTCACCCAACATCTGTTGCAAGGCATGGGCATCTATTCGCTGGACCGGCCGGCCGTGCTTGCGCGCGAGCTGCTCGACCTCGCGCACCCGCGGATCCTCGCGACGCTCCGCGAGCTTGACGACGATCACACGCTCGGGCCGTTTTTCCAGGATGACCCGGACCGGATGCACACCATAGATCGTTTCGGTCGTCTTCACACCACTTCAACCGGCGTCATCGACCAGCTCCAGATCGATGAGCCCCTCGATCGGATTGACTGCTGTCACCAGGACGCGCACGTGGTCACCGGTACGCAGTCTGCGCTTCGTCCGCCTCCCCACCCATGCGTGGCCATCATCCTCCATGACGTACTCGTCATCGCGCAGATTGTCGATGTGCAGCAACCCATCCACGGCCACGTCGAGTATCTGCACGAAGCAACCAAACTCGACGACGGTCGTGATGATTCCACGAAATGTCTGACCGATCCGCTCTCTCAGGTATGTGCACTTGAGGAACGTGGCCACATAGCGATCCGCCTCGTCCGCACGTTTCTCGAGCCGCGAAGTGTTCTCGCCCAGAACGGCGAGCTCACCACTGTCGTAGTGCACTCCCGCCCCGCCGCGCGCGCTGATCAGAGCCTTCAATGTCCGGTGCACCACGAGATCCGGGTAGCGCCGGATCGGAGAGGTGAAATGAGCGTAGTGCGAGAGCGCGAGCCCGAAATGCCCGATGTTGGTCTGCTGGTACACCGCCTGCGGCATCGCCCGCACGATCAGGGACTCGATGAAGGGCCGCGCGTCCGAGCTGCCGAGGCGACGGGTGATGACCTGCAGATCGCGGGTGGTGGGATTCTCGGGAATCCGCCCCTCCACGCCGAGGGCGTGCAGCGTCGAATGCAATCGCTCCAGCTTCTGCTCATCGGGCTGGGCATGGACCCGATACAGCGTCGGCGTGTGGGTTTTCTCCAGCTCCTGAGCCACCGCGACATTGGCCATGATCATGCATTCCTCGATCAGGCGGTGCGCGTCGTTGCGCGCGCGCAGCTCGATCGCCCGGATGCGCTCGGCCGAATCGATCACGAACTCGGCCTCCGCCGCGTCGAAATCAAGCGCGCCGCGCCGGCTGCGTGCCTTGTGCAAAGCACGATAGACCTCCACCAGCACGAGCAGCCGGTCCGACAGCGGCCCGAGCGCCGAGCGCGCCGACGGCCGCCCTTCGAAGAGCACCTCATGGGCCTGCGTGTACGTGAGCCGCGCCGCCGAGCGCATCACGGCCGGATAGAACCGCGCATGTTTCAGGGCCCCACTGCGCGTTATGACCATGTCCGCTGCGAAGCACAGGCGATCTACATGAGGGGTCAGAGAGCAGAGGTGATCCGAGAGCGCCGTGGGCAGCATCGGCAGCACACGCGTGGGAAAGTACACCGAAGTACCTCGCTCGCGCGCTTCAAGGTCCACGGCCGTCCCGGGTCTGACGTAATGACTGACATCGGCTATCGCGACGATCAGCCGATAGCCTTCGGGGTGCGGCTCCGCATACACCGCATCATCGAAATCCCGCGCGTGTTCACCGTCGATGGTTACCAGCGGCACCTCGCGCAAGTCCTCCCGGCTACGAGCCTCGACAGCCTCGACATGATCGCCCCAGGCCTGCGCTTCGCGAAGCGCTGTCGCCGGGAACTCGTGCGGCAGGTCGAATCGGGCAATCGCCGACTCGGTCGCGAGCTCGACCGGCCGATCGGGGTCCAGTCTTTTGACGACTGCAGCCTGTGCCGGCGCCGCGGAGCTGGCATGACGGGTGATCCGTGCAATCACCCAGTCCCCGGCGCGCGCGCCGTTCAGATCCGCATGCGAGACAGCACAGTGAAGTTGGAGACGACGATCGGCCGCGTTGACCCAGGTCGAGCGACCTTGCGCCTCGACTGTTCCGAGGAAGGCGTTCACACCGCGTGTCACGATTTTTTCGACGGACCCCAGCCACCGGTCACTCGCGTCGCGCGCGAGCTTCACCCTGAGCCGGTCGCCATGCATGACGCCGCGCATCTCGCCGGGCGGGATGAAGACACTGTCCTTCATGCCCTCGACGCGCAGAAAGCCATAGCCGGCACGGTTGGCGCTCACCACGCCTTCGACGACACCGCCTGCGTGCCGGGCGCCGGCGGCGTCCTGCGGACTGCCTCGATTGCGGGCGCGCGAGCCCTCGTGGCGGGCGCCAGGCTTGCGGGTCTCGCGCGGGGCGACACTTCCCGAGCTACGGCTGCCGGAGGGCCGCGAGGCGGCCGCCCCCGTACCGTGCGAGCTCCTGCCGCCGGTGCTGAACTTGCCGCGGCGCGCTTTCAATTGACAGCCTCCGACCCCGTGCGTAGATTTCGGCGGCCTCGCTCCCGGGCCCGGGTGGCGGAATTGGTAGACGCACTAGTTTCAGGTACTAGCGGGTAACACCGTGGAGGTTCGAGTCCTCTCCCGGGCACCAGATTATCCATAAGAATCAATATATTATACTCAATAAGAAGAGCTAAGATCAGGATGCTTGCGCGGCCGACGGGCCCGGCTCACGGCGGATTGTTGATCTTTTTGCGCCGGCATCCTAGCACCGCTTCATGCGGGCGAACGCCGGGATTGCAAGACATCCGGCCCGCATGATTCGCGCACGCGAGTCAATCGCTGCGGCGCGCTCTGCCCCTCCGAGACATCCTCAACACGTTGTCGCCAGCGGCGCGCCGCTTGCCACCGCCTCGCCCTGCGTCGCGGTTGCATCTCGACGCAGCGAGATGAAGATTGGCGCTCAGGCCATCGGAATGGCGCCGTCCGGGGTCATTCGATCGACAGCCTGCGGCAACATTTGCGCGAGCTTCTGAGTCAGCTCAGCCACCGGCAGGCCGGTTTTCGCAGCGAGTTGCTGGATGAGCTCCGGCCCAAGCGCTTGGTGGAGCTGCTCTGCGGAAATCGGTTGATAGGGACCCGTGCTGACCCAGGATCTCACGGTGGATCCGAAGCCCTGGCGCTCGAACTGCTGAACGACGCCCTGCACGCCGCCGTGTTTCTGCAATACGTCCGTCACGAGCGCGCCCACAACACCGCCCATTACTCCGTCGAATAATCCCATCGCCGTCTCCTGCTTGCCGACAGAGCGGGATTACAACTTTGTCACCCGCTACACTGCGAGCAAAACGGGCGTTCAGCCACTGCCGGGGCGGGGAGCACAACGAGATGAAATCACCACTTCTAACCAACTCTCAAGGTATCGCCGTCCTGCGCATCGCAGTCGGCGTCCTCTTCCTCATCTTCGCGCAATACAAAGTCCTGTCCACCGAATTCATATGGGGAGGCGGCTTCCAATACTGGATCAATACGTTCATCAAGGACGGCGCATACCCCTTCATGAAGCCCGTCCTGACCAACTTCGTGCTGCCCCATAGTGTAGGTATTGCCATCCTCGCCACCTACGGCGAGCTAGCCATCGCCATCTCGCTCATCAGCGGAATTCTGGTCCGAATCGCCAGTATCTGCGGCGGAATCTTCATGCTCACGCTGCTTTTCTCCGCTAACTACCCAGGCCCGAACGTTCCTCTGTGGCGTTACTTTGGCTACTCACTCGAGCACTCGGTCTTCTTCCTGTGTTTCGTCACGTTCGCGCTGAGCAACGCCGCCGAAGTCCTTTCAATAACCAACACTCAGTGGTCGAGATCTCTTCGGGCACGCCTGCTGAGCCCATCTGCTCGCGGCACTCCCGCCCCTTGATGCGCAAGGACGGCGCCTTGCGTGCCAGGGTGGCGCGCTTGAGGAAGCTCAAAAGCCCGTCAGCAGAAAATCGAGCGCCGCCAGAATCGCCTGTCTCTGCTCAGCCAGTCCCCCGGCATGGGGACCGAGCTCCGTGCCCCTGCCCTGCGCGCCGCTGCACCCGGTTCGGGCGTGGAGCAGGCCAGCTCGACGCCCATATGCAAATACTTCTTTTATTTTCAATAATTTATGTACAATACAGCTATCGATTTTCGGGATCCGCGCGGCAGTGGATTTGCCCGCTCGCGACGGCTGAGCTTTTCACCGCGCGATCCCGGCACCCTGCCTGTGGTCACCGTGGTCGATGTAAGCCCTGCGACCGCCGTCACTGCAACCCAACGCAACCATGAAAACCCCTGCCGCCCTGCAGCCTCTGATCGATGACGGTGTCATCGATGAAGTCATCCGCCCCCTCAAGAGCGGCAAGGAGGCAACCGTCTATCTGGTTCGCTCAGGCGGTCAGACACGCTGCGCGAAGGTTTATCGCGACATGGCGCAGCGCAGTTTCCAGAGACGCGCGGTGTATCAGGAAGGCCGGAAAGTCCGCGGCAGCCGCCAGGCTCGCGCGATGAGCCGGAGCACCCGGTTCGGTCGCCGGGAACAGGAGGCGGCCTGGAAGAATGCCGAGGTCGATGCGCTGTACAAGCTCGTGGCAGCCGGCGTACGGGTCCCCAAGCCCTTCGGCTACTTCAACGACACGCTCATCATGGAGCTCATCACCGATGCCGCAGGCGACCCCGCGCCGCGATTGGGCGACCTTGACCTGTCCCCCGAGGCGGCGCGCGAACACCATCGATTTCTGATTCAACAGATCGTTTGCATGTTGAGTCTCGGACTGATCCATGGCGATCTCTCGGAGTTCAACGTGCTGGTTGGACCCGACGGACCGGTAATAATAGATCTTCCGCAGGTCGTGAGTGCCGCCGGAAATAACAGCGCGCTCGCCATGCTCGAGCGCGACGTCAACAACATCCGCGGCACGCTCGGGCGGTTTGCACCGGAGCTACTGGAAACTCAGTTTGCCCGGGAGATGTGGGCACTGTTCCAGCAAGGCGAGCTGCGGGCCGATAGCCGGCTGACCGGGACATTTGCGCGCGATGAGACGGCCGCCGATGCCAAGGCGGTCCTCATGGTCGTCGAGGACGCGCGCGAGGAAGCTCTGCGCCGCGAGCTCGGCCGGGCAGCGAATGATTGACTGAGAGATCATGCGGACTTCAGCGTTCGTGATGCGGGACGGCGATGTTTGCCAGGCTCGGTAGGGCGGCGCTTGCAGCCATCGTTGCCGGCGCCTGGGGCTCGGCGTGCGCTGAGGGCGCTCCTCCAACTCTGATCGTATGGGCCGGCACCCTGCTGGCCGTGCCGGGGCATCCTCCAGCCACCAACCAGTCCATCGTGGTCCGGCGCGGGCGCATCGAACGCCTGTCGGACGGCAAACTCGACGCCTCGGCAATTGAGTCGGATCCCGGAACCACGCAGGTTCTCGACCTCTCCTGTTGCTTTGTTCTGCCGGGGTGGTTTGACCTGCATGTCCATCTCACGACCAACCCCGGTCCCGATGGCTGGCAGGACGACGTCGCTTCAACATCTGCGGACCTGGCCTTGCGGGCGGCCATGAACGCCGCAAAAACGGTACGGGCCGGTTTCACGACCGTCCTGGACATGGGGACGGGACGTCGGACGCATGAGCTCGCAGTCTATGCAGTGCGCGATGCCATCAACGCCGGGACACTCCCGGGGCCGCGAATTCTGGCTGTCGGCAGTCCAATTTCCTCACCCGGCAACAGCCGCACTTCGCGATATTCGCCGGAAATCGAGCGCGTGATCGGGCCACAGGCCGTGTGTACCGGTGCTGACGAATGCAGTCGCGCCGTTCGCGAACAGGTGCAACGCGGCGCCGACGTCATCAGCTTTTACAACACCGGCAGCCTGTTGAGCCCGGATTCTCCGGCACAGACGTTCACTGCAGAGGAGATGCGGGCGATCGTCACGACGGCTCATGGCCTGAACCGGAAGGTCGTTGCGGATGGCGCTGGCAAGCCCACATCTGCAGCGGGCGTCGATGCGGCCATCGAGGCAGGAGCGGATTGGGTCGATACCGTGATTTATCCCGGCAAGAGAACCTGGGCACTGACTCTCAAAGCCGGCCGAATGTATGCGCCGCACCTGTATGCGGTGGTCGCAGCTGTCGGCGATGACGAGGCTCACCTGAAGCAGGGCAGCATGGGATGGCTGCCGCCGTCCATTCTACAAAGCCTGCTCAATCTTAAACGCGAGCGTCCCGCTGCGGTCGTGGCCCATGCGGCAGGGGTCCGCATGGTGTACGCCTCCGATGCAGGCGTATTTCCAAATGGCCGCAACGGCGGCGAATTCACGGAATACATCAAGGCAGGTCTCACCCCCGCGCAGGCGCTGGAGACCGCAACGATCAATGCTGCAGAGGCACTGGGTCTCAGCGCAGACAGCGGAACGCTCGAGGTGGGCAAAAGAGCGGACCTGGTCGCCGTACGAGGGAATCCTCTAGCGGGCGTCGGTGCATTGGAGCACGTCAAGCTGGTCATCGCGGGCGGAAGGCTCATGGACATGGCGGCAGCCGACAGCCCGTAGTCGAAGCCCTGCTTGCAAAACGATCCCGCAGGCCCTAAATACGCGCGATGCCTCAGCCAATCAAGATCGACTTCGTATCCGACGTGTCCTGTCCCTGGTGCGTCATCGGCCTGAAGTCACTCGAGGCCGCCCTGACAGCGCTCGAGGGCGAGGTCCTCGGGGACATCCATTTCCAGCCGTTCGAGCTCAATCCCGACATGGGCCCGGAAGGTGAGCCCGCCATCGAGCACATCATGCGCAAGTATGGGTCCACGGCCGAGCAGGTGGCTCGCAACCGGGAGATGATCCGCGCTCGCGGGGCCGAGCTCGGGTTCGTATTCGACATGGCCAAGCGGGCCCGCCTCTACAGCACGTTCGACGCTCACCGGTTGCTGCACTGGGCCGAGGATACCGGCAAGCAGAAGGAGCTCAAGCAAGCGCTCTTCGGCGCTTACTTCACGGACGGCCGCAACCCCAGCGACCACCGGGTGCTCGAGGAGCTTGCCGCGAGCGTCGGCCTCGATCGTGAGCGCGCACGCCAGATTCTCGCTTCCGATGAATATGCAACTGAAGTTCGTGCGCGCGAGCAGTTGTACCTGAGTAGTGGCATTCATGCCGTACCCGCGGTGATCCTGAACAATCGCTATCTCGTCCAGGGTGGCCAGCCGGTCGAGGTGTTTGAGCGCGCCCTGCGTGAAGCCGCAACAGCGGCCTGAGCAGGCCCGGCGCCGATTCCCTGAGGTCCTACAACCAGGAGAGTTCTCATGATTCGCAAAGCTAAAGCCGTGTGGCGCGGTACCGGGCGCGATGGCAACGGGGATCTGTCCACCGATTCTCAGGTGCTGGCCCGAACCCCTTACTCCTTCAAGACGCGCTTCGAGAACGAAACGGGAACCAACCCGGAGGAGCTCATTGCCGCGGCCCACGCAGGCTGCTACACCATGGCCCTCGCCTTTGCTCTGCAGATCGCGGGCTTCAAGCCGACCGAGCTCGCGACGGAGGCTGCCGTCACGCTCGAGCCGGACGGTCCCCAGGGCTTCAAGATCAGCCATTCGGCCCTGACGTTGCGCGCGCAGATCCCCGGGATCAGCGAGGAGAAGTTCTCCAGCATCGCCCGCGACGCGGAGCGCAATTGCCCCGTCTCAAAGGTGTTGAAGGCTGAGATCACGCTCGACGCCCAACTCGGCTGAGTCAGCAAACAGCCCGCTCCACTGAGGCGAAGACAGTTCGGGCCCTCTCCTTGCTCGATGCTCAGTCATCGAGGACGGCGGCGAAGCGGAAAGCATCATGGCACTCCTGACGCTGACGACAGGCGCTATCGAGTACGCCTGGATTGGCGGCACACTCCCGCAATCGCCCCCCATCGTCATGCTGCACGAAGGTCTGGGCTCGCTCTGCGCGTGGCGCGAGTTTCCCCTCAGGCTCGCCGAGCGCACCCAGCGCCGAGTGCTGGCTTATTCACGCTATGGCTATGGCGAGTCAGCACCCGTGTCCGGGCCCCGGAAGGTCGCCTACATGCATGACGAGGCCTGGATTGTGCTGCCGGCGTTGCTGCAGAGGCTGGGCATCAAGAAGCCGATTCTCTTCGGTCACAGCGATGGCGCTTCGATTGCCTTGATTCATGCCGCCCGGCATCCGGTCGAGTGCCTCGTCGCACTCGCGCCCCACGTATTTGTAGAGGCGTGCTCGGTCCAGGGAATTGAGGCAGCCAAAGCAGCTTACGCAACCACTGACCTGCGCCGGCGACTGGCACGGCACCACGTGGATGTGGACGGCGCGTTCAGAGGCTGGAACGACGCATGGCTGAGTCCGGACTTCCGAAGCTGGAACATCGAAGCGCTGCTGCCCGATATCGAGTGCCCGGTGCTCGTGATTCAGGGCGCGGGCGATGAATATGGCACTCACGAGCAGCTGCGCCGGATTCAGCAAGGGGCGCGCGAGGTTGAGCTCCTGCTGCTGCCGTCTTGCGGACACTCCCCGCATCGCGACGAGCCAGAGAAAGTGCTGGCGTCCGTGCAGAACTGGCTGAATCGTCGCGCGGCTAAACGACCCGCTCCGCAGCAGTGACGGTTTCGATGGGTCGGGTCGCACGCCAGCCCAAAGCAATCGCGGCAAGGACCAGCGCCGAGGACAGCAGGAATGGCGCCCCGGCCGTGGTCGAGGCCTCCCGGCTACTGATGGCCACTGCAAACGTCTGAGTAAACATGGTCGGTCCGATGAGGCTCGCCAGACTCATGAGACTGGCGAGTGCGCCCTGCAGGCGCCCCTGCTCAGTGGGGCTCACCAACCGTGTCATCATCGTCTGGAGCGAGGGTGTCGCGATTCCCCATAACGCCATGACGGGTACACCGAACCAGAACACTGCGCCCGTGGGTGCGAGGCCGTAGATCGCGAAGCCCGCTGCACCAAAGGCCAGCCCCACCGCCATTGCGCGGCGCTCTCTGAGCCACCCCACGAGTGGCTTCACCAGGGCTCCCTGTACGATGAGTGCACAGAAACCCACGCCTGCCAGCAGAATGCCCACTGCGCGTGTGTCCCAGCCGTAGCGATACCGCATATACAACACCGTCGTGCTGGGCAGCACGACGTGCGCGAGATTAATCAGAAAGTAGCTGGAAGCAATGCCCGCCAGCATCGGATGCGATCGCAGCAGCCTGAGCGCTCCCAGAGGATGGGCGCTTTTCCACGAGAAGGGCGCCCGCCTCTGCGGTGGCAGTGACTCCGGCAGCACAAACAGTCCCCAGGAGACGTTTGCCAGCGCCATGATCGCGGACGCCCAGAACGGCAGGCGTGGCGAGATCGCGCCCAGCAGCCCGCCCAGGGCGGGTCCCACCACGAAGCCGATACCGAATGCGGCGCCCATCAGGCCGAATCTTGCGGCACGCTGCTCCGGCGGCGTGATGTCCGAGATGTAGGCGCCCGCGGTGCTGAAGCTCGCAGCCGTGATCCCGGAGATGACCCGGCCGAGCAGCAGCCACCACAGGTTGGGGGCAAGGGCCATGAGGATGAAATCCAGGCCGAGGCCGGTGCAGGAAATGAGAATGACCGCGCGGCGACCGAACCGGTCGGAGAGCGATCCCTGCACCGGTGCGAAGATGAACTGCATCAACGCCCAGGCCGTGCCGAACAGACCGTACATCTGCGCAGCCCGCGCGGCGCTGCCGCCCATGAAATCCTGGACCAACACGGGCAGCACGGGAATGATGATGCTGAAGGCCAGCATATCGATCAGCACCGTGACGAAAATGAAGGAGACCGCCGCTGAGCGGCGTGCCGGCAGGTTCGAGCTCATCGCGGCAGTGTAAGCGCCCAGCCGATTTCGCGGGAGGGCTTCGGCCTCAAACGCCGGTCAGCCTGCCGCGACCCCTCACTCCCGCGGTGCGAATTGACTGGCCGCGAGGATGCGTGGCCGCTCGGGTGAAGTGGCGATGGCGTGCACGAGACGGTAGAAGAGCTCGTTGAACTTGTGTGCGGCTTCGAAATCCATCGGCTGCGTGAGGTCGTCCTGCGGGCGGTGGTAGCGCACCTGGTACCACTCGCGATAGCGCCGCTCGGACTCGGTACCCGGGTCGTAGCCGAAGACGAAGCTGATCGCCGGCACGTGGGCCATCAGAAACGGGTACTGATCGGCTCGATACAGAAGATGGCGCTCAGGCTCGGCATCGGGCCGGACCTGGATATGCAGATCCTTGCCGATGCGGCGTGCGGTCTCGCCAACGGTGGTATCGCTCAGCGCCTCCGCGGTGAGGATCTTCAGTGGAAACAGTGGCCGGAGTTGGTCCAGATTCACATTGGCCGCCAGCTGTGCCAGAGGGATCGTCGGGTGCGAGACGAACCAGCGCGAGCCGAGCAGGCCCTTCTCTTCTGCGGTGAAGGCGGCGAACAGGATGCTTCTGCCCGGCGCCGGCAGTGTTTTCGACCTCAGGTCACCAGCGAGCTGGATCAAGAGCGCGACATAGGCAGCATCGTCGAGCGTACCGTTGTAGAGGTTGTCACCCTGCACCGGCGTACCGTAGCCATAGCCATCCAGGTGCGCGCTCACGACCACATACTGGCTGCTGAGCGGCTGGCTGGCTCCGGGCAGCACGCCCAGGACGTTGGGGGAGCTGATGTCGCGTTCCGCTACATGCACACGCAGACGCAACCGCGCGGGGATCTCGAAGTTCGGCAGGGGCTGCCTGGCGCCTCCGGCTTTCAGAATCGCCGCCGCATCCTGGCCGCTGCCCGCGATGAGCGAGGCGAACGCCTCAGCACTGATCCGCATGTTGAGCAATGCCGGCGTGTGGGGCGCCTCCGTCGGCGTCCCAACCCGCAATGTGACAGTCCGCGCATAAGCGAATGGCCACCGCGGTGGCTCGATGGTGAAATACGGATCGTCAACGTTTATCAGGCCGGCCGCGTGAGCAGCACGCGCATTCGCAACTCGGTCCGAGCCGCTTGGCAGGCCCGCCCGCTGTGTCCCGAAGCACACGACGATACGATCAGCGATCTCCCCCATCGCATCCTTCCCGCAATACCCCCGGAAAGTGAGCGCGGCTTCGACTTGGGAGGGCATCCCGGGGGTGGGGAAAATGGTGATCTGCTGTAGAAACGTCAAGGTCGTCTGCGAGCCGTCAGAGCGCACAACGGTAAAGGCCGTGCGTTGCGGAATTACGGACACCTCGTGCATGAGGACCGTCTGAAAGTAACTCCCCTGCGCCGCGGCAGGCTGAAGTCCGGCCGCCCTGAACCGCCCGGCCACATAGTCGGCAGCACGCTGATAGGCTGCAGATCCGGTGTCACGGCCTTCCATGGCGTCGCCGGAGAGATCCTCGGTTGTGTGCCACCATGCCCGGGTGTCTGCGTCCGTTATCTCACGGTCCCGCGGATGCTGCGGCCCTTGTGCCCGCGCCGCGACAGCGATCAGCATCAGCGCGATCAGGTTGAGGAAAATGCCTGCCAGGGCACTTGTGCCATTGCGGTTCACCATTCCTCCGCCCTCACGAGGGGATCACGTCGCTGGGCAGACCGCTCGGCGCCGGCCGTGCCCGCGACTTGATCGGCGCGGTCTCCGGCAACTGAAGCAACGCCAGGATGCCGATGACGACGCCGCAGAACATATACCACGCGGGCGCCAGCGGATTTCCGGTGGCGCGGATGAGCCACGCGACGGCAAACTGCGTGGAGCCTCCAAACACCGAGATTGACAGAGCATAGATAAGGGCTATTCCGGTGGAGCGCACCCCTCTGGGGAGCGACTCCGTCACGGCGACGATGATCGTCGCCGAGGAAAGCGTGGAGATGCCGGCCAGCAGCCCGCAGGTCGCGTAGAGCGCGAAGCCGGTTCGCTCGTGGTCGAGCAGCCAGAAGGAGGGAAAGACGGCCACGGCCAGAAAAAGCCACGGCACGATCATGATGGGCTTGCGTCCATAGCGGTCGGACAGCCAGCCGCCGAGCGAATCACAAATCAAGCCGGTGAAGCCGATCACG
Organism: Steroidobacteraceae bacterium; assembly: GCA_036501985.1. GTDB lineage: Bacteria > Pseudomonadota > Gammaproteobacteria > Steroidobacterales > Steroidobacteraceae > 13-2-20CM-66-19. Next base: position 17,905 of record DASXZI010000012.1, read on the forward strand.
GCGGTAGCGCCAAAGGCGATGCGCGCGGGCATGCCGAGCGTCACGCTCGCGTACGTCGTCATGTACTCGAGCAGGTAGTTGGTCGTGGTGGCGGTGCTCAGCAGTATCAATCCGAGCACGACGATCCGTCCATAGGGGCCGGCCGCCGGCTCTTCGTCGAGCTGGGCGGGCGCCTGGAGCGTCTCGGTCAGGGTTCGGCGCAGCACAAACCCGACTGGAATGATCACAGCCCCCAACAGCAGCGCGACGCGCCATCCCCAGGCATCCAGTGCCGGGGCATCCAGGAGGCTTGCCAGGACGACGCCCACGAGTCCGGCGATGCAGACCGCGGCATCGGCGCTCGTCGCCTGGAAGGACACATACAGACCCCGCCTCAAGGGCGGAGCGGCTTCCATGAGGAATGCCGTGCTCGGGCCAACCTCCCCTCCGAGCGCGAAACCCTGCAGCAGGCGAAACCCGATCGCCAGCACGGGCGCGAGCATCCCGATCGATGCGTACGAGGGAATCAGGGGCAGCCCGATCACCCCGGCGCCGATCAGCATGAAGGACAGCATCATGGCTGGTTTGCGCCCCGCGCGGTCCGCGAAGCGCCCAATGACGAGCGCCCCCAGCGGGCGCGTCAGAAACCCAACGCCGAAAGTGGCTAGCGATGCCAGGAGGCTGGCGCCCGGCGTCTGCGAAGGAAAAAAAGTGCGACCGATCTGTGAAGCAAAGAAGGCGTAGGTCACGAAGTCATAAAACTGCAGGCCATTGCCGACGGCTACGGCGAAGACCTGGCGCACAGGCAATCGCGGCGGAGCATGCGCAGATTCCACTTGGATTTCGACTCCGACGCAAAGGCCCTGGTCACAAAGATCGCCCGAATACCGCCGTGAAAGCAATACAATTCAATGCCTAAGCTGCTCCCGGCGCGCCCTGCCGCCGGGTGTCGGTTGAACTCCTCTGACTCACATCGCAGTATCTGTCTGCACCCCTCTGCACTGGAGTACCTGTCATGACCGAAGCTCCGGCCCCGGCGTCGTCCCGCCGACGCGACCGCGGACGCGACCGCGGACGGCCGGGCCGTTCGTCGGGCCCATCCCTGGCCCCGCTTCCCCAGCTCGCCGTTCGCTGGGCGCCGCTCGAGATCCTGACCGTCGAGCAGGTGGAGCGCATCGTCGAAGCCGCATACCGGGTCCTGGAGGAATCGGGACTGGAAATCCGCAGTGTGGCCGCGCGTGAAGCGTATCGGCGCGGCGGAGCCCTGGTGGACGAGGACACCCAGAACGTTCGCGTCGGCCGCGAAGTCGTCAACGCCTGTCTCGCGACCGCGCCCGAGCGCTTCGTGCTCCATGCGCGCAACCCCGCCCGGCACCTTCACGTGGGAGGCAACATTGTCAACTTCGGCCCGGTGAACGGCGCCCCCCACATCAATGACCGCGAAGGAGGCCGTCGGTACGGCGACCTCGAGTCCTTTCACCGGATCCTTCAGATCACCCATGCGCTCGGCGTGCTGCACTGGCAGGGCGGCATCGTCGTCGAGCCGGTCGACGTCCCGGTGGCCACGCGTCATCTGGCCATGTATCAGGCGCACATCGAGTGCTCCGACATCGTATGGGCCGCCCGGGGCATCGGCGGCATCCAGGCGAGGGATGCGATCGCCATGTCTGCGATCGAGCACGGCTGCTCCATCGAGGATCTCGCCGCGCGGCCAACCTTGATGACGGTGACAAACGTGAACTCTCCGCGGCGGGTCGACGAGGAAATCCTCGACAACATCATGCTCATGGCCCAGCACGGGCAATGCGTCGTGATCACGCCGTTCACGCTCATGGGAGCCATGGCCCCGGTCACTCTGGCTGGCGCACTGGTGCAGCAGACTGCGGAAGCGCTGGGGGTTGTGGCCTTGTGCCAGATGCTTCGCCCCGGCGCGCCCTGTGTGCTGGGCGGCTTCACCTCGAACGTTGATATGCGTACGGGCTCACCGGCCTTCGGCACTCCGGAGTATGTCAATGCGGTGCTGGCGACGGCCCAGATCAGCCGCAGGCTCAAGCTGCCCGTTCGCACGAGCGCAGTGAATGCTTCACCGGTCGTCGATGCCCAATCAACCTATGAGACTGCGTTCTCCCTGCAGGCGGCGATCCTCAGCCACAGCCATCTGATCAATCACGCGGCGGGCTGGCTCGAGGGCGGCTTGTCCGCTTCGCTGGAAAAAATCGTCGTGGACGCAGAGTTGCTGCGCAACTGGGCGGAGATCCTCAAGCCGATCAGCTTCAGCGAGGATGATCTGGCGGTGGATGCCATCAAGGGGGTGGCGGCCGGCGGTCACTTTTTCGGCGAGCCGCACACCCTGGCGCGCTACGAGTCCGCGTTTTACCGGCCTCTGCTCTCGGACTGGTCGAATTTCGAGAACTGGACGGACGCGGGCAGCCACAACGCCACGGAGCGGGCGACGGTGATCTGGAAGAAGTTGCTCGCCGGTTACGTGCCGCCGCCTCTGGATCCCGCCATCAAGGAGGCGCTCGGCGACTACGTGGCCCGTCGGCAGAGGGAGCTTGGAGGCGGCACTTGAGGACGGAGGCTCTGGCAGGCGGATGGATCATGAACGCCCGGATGTACGCCGTGACGCCCGAAGTCGAAGGCGCTTGGCGGGCGTTGCTCGAGCGGATCACCCGCAAGGCGGCAGTCGAGCTGCGGTACGTCCGGTATCCGGCTCCGGCCCCACTCGAGGAGTTATGGTCGCGGCCGGATCTGGGCTCCGTGCTCATGTGCGGCTATCCGATCGCGCTCGGGCTCGCACCCGTCACGCCTATCGTGGCCCCGATTCCGCGCGCGCAATGGGCTGCCGGCCGGCCGCTGTACCGTACGGATCTGATCGTCCGCGAGGACTCTCCCTACCGCAGGTTGGAAGACACGTTCGGAGCGCGTGCAGGCTGGACAGTCACGCACTCGCAGTCGGGATTCAACGCATTCCGGCACGAGCTGCTGGGGCACCGCAGCCCCGAACGGCCCGCACTGTACCGCGAGATGGTCGGCAACCTCGTCACGGCGCGTAACGTTCTGGATGCCGTTCGGGAAAACCGGATTGACGTGGGTCCGCTCGACGCTTACTGGCACATGTTGATCGCGCGCCACGCGCCTCAGCTCATCGATGGTGTCAGAGTGCTGACCTCCACGCCTGCAACGCCGATGCCGGCCTTCGTGGCTGCACGGCGGCTGCCGGTGGAAGCCGTGGCGCGGCTGCGGGCGGCGTTCCTCAGCGCAGCGACCGAGGACTGGTTCACTGCCTATGCCGACCTTCTGCTGCTAGAGGGATTCGCGGCGGTCGAGGCCGCGGCCTACGCACCTCTGCTGCAGTGGGACCGCGCGGCGCGCGCGGTCGGCTTCGACTTGCCCGCCTGAGCGGTGGCGGGGACGGCAATCAGCCAAGGGGGACGGACCGGCCGAAGTGCCGCCCGTGCGACCGGTCAGGTGGAGCGGCCGGGTACACGCCCCATCGGATGCGGAAGCACGTCGTGAGCGCGGAAAAGAAAGCGCCGCGCAACCTCGAAATAGGTCGAGTAGACCAGACCGCCGTTACGGGCCACGAGACGCTCGCGAGCAGCGCGATAGCGCGCAGGGCACTGGTACCAGGGAATGCCCGGCGACTCGTGGTGCAGCGAATGCAGATTGTTGAACAGAAACAGCGGGCCCAGGATCCATGAGCGCTCGACGATCGCGATCCGCGCGGGCACGTCCGCATGGGCACGATGCTCGGCGAATGAGCGGATGAGCTGGATCGCATTGGCGGGGATCACCATCGCCACGAAGTAGAGCCACAGCGGGATCCCGCACACGAGCTTCAGCCACAGGACGATCGGCACGCACCACAGGACGTGCACGAGCCACATGCGGCGAACTTTGGGCACGCCGCGCACCAGCGCGCGCGCCTCGCCGCACAAGAACAGCCAGATCCGCCAGACGGCGCCCACGGTAACCCGACCCGCGAGGGTCTGCTCGACTTTGAGGATCGCACGGGTGACCGGGCTCAGCCTCGCCCAGTGCTCGGGAGCCCAGTAGTAGGTCTCTGGATCATCCACCGGGTCGGTGAGCCGGGCGTCGATGTGGTGCGCGTGGTGCGTCTGCAGGTAGCGGTCAAACGGCATCCACAACGACAGGGGCGGCAGGGCCAGGAGGCGATTCAACTTGCGCCAGCGCGTGGGATGCCCATGGGTCATCTCGTGCTGCAGGGAGCTGTGCAGGGTGATCAAAAGCGCCGTGAGAGGTACGCAGAGCGCGAGCGGCAGATGAGCAAAGGTGAAAGTAACCGCGAGCCAGCCGCTGTATACGGCTGCGAGCAGAAGCAGCGTCGGTATCTCGAAGGCGGGGCGCTGCGTGCTGAGTTTGGTGCCGTCGGTTGTCGGGATGGACATCTAAGTCCGGTCGAACCCCCCAAAACATGTTGCATTCATTCTAGCCTAAGTTCGATCAAACTCTATGGGCGCCAGTTCTCATTCGATGCGGGCGTTTGCACAAACCCGACGCTCGACGACACCCAGTGCGTCATACAGGAGGATCGCCATCAGGCCCGTCAGCAGGCCCCCCTGCAGGATGAAGGCGGTATTGTTTGACAAAAGACCGGCGATGATCACCTCACCCAGCCCCTTGGCAGCGACGGTCGAGCCGAGCGTCGCCGTGCCGACGTTGATCACCAGCGAGAGTCGAATTCCTTCGAGAATCAGAGGCATCGCCAGTGGTAGCTCCACCGAGAGGAGGCGCTGGCGGGGACTCATTCCCATGCCGCTGGCCGCTTCCAGTACCGCCGGCGGGCAGCCTTGCAGGGCCACCACCGTGTTCTCGAAGATCGGCAGCAGACCGTAAGCGAACAGTGCGATCAGCGTGGGCATCTCCCCGAAGCCCACCAGCGGCACGGCCAGTGCCAGAACCGCTACCGGTGGGAAGGTCTGCCCGATATTCACCAGAGTGCGCGAGAGGGGCAAAAATTCCCGCCCACCGGGGCGGGTGACCAGAATGCCCAGGCTGACCGCGATGATCGCGCTGGCTGCTGCAGCGCAGCAAACGGTGGCCACGTGCGCCAGCGCGAGGCTCAGCAGATTTCCCTGATCGTAGATGGCCGCTGCGCCGGGCTGCGCGAGCGGCGCGAACACGGGCGCAAAGCTTTGCGGGGTGATCAGAAAGGCGGCGAGCAGACCGAAGGCGGCCACCCTCAGTATCGCAGGCAGACCCGGCCTCATTGCGGGTGACCGTGAGAAAGAATCGCATGCACGGTGATGCGTCCCACGCGCGCACCCGTGGCGTCGACGACCGAGGCGGAATCAGCCTTGCGCCAAAGCAACTCCGAGAGCGCCTCCCGAAGGGAGGCCGAAGCGGGCACTTCTGGCCCGTCCGAAGCACCAGCCACCGCCGCCTCGCCCGCGGTCGTCAGCGATAGCAGTCTCATCGCGCGATCGGCCACCCCTGTCATGCGCGCAACCAGCGGATCAGCGGGCTTCGTGAGCAGATCGGCCGGACGTCCATACTGCAGGACCCGACCCTCACTCATGACCGCAACCCGGTCGCCGAGACGGAAAGCCTCATCGATGTCATGAGTGACCAGCACCACCGTGGTGCCAAACCGGCGTTGAATGTCCAGCAGGTCATCCTGGGCTTTCGTGCGGATGATCGGATCGAGCGCGCCGAAGGGCTCGTCCATGAGCAGCACGGCCGGCTCGGCGGCCAGCGCGCGTGCCACGCCCACGCGTTGCTGCTGCCCACCGGAGAGCTGGTGCGGGAATTTGTCGGCAAACATCGCGGGCTCCAGCTGGAAGATTCCCAGCAACTCGCGCACGCGAGCCTCGGTCCGTGCGCGCTCCCACCCGAGCAGCCGGGGGACGACCGCGATGTTCTCGGCCACCGTGCGGTGTGGAAACAAGCCGTGGCTCTGGATTGCGTAGCCGATCCGGCGGCGCAGAAGGTGCGGCGGCTCTTCCGTCGTATCGGTACCGTCGATGAGCACCCGGCCCCCGGTGGGCTCGACCAGGCGGTTGATCATCCGCAGCAGAGTCGACTTTCCCGAGCCGGAGGTACCGACGATGACCGTGATCGAGTTGCGCTCGACACTCAGCGAGACTTCATCGACGACGGCAATCTTGCCATAGCGCTTGGTCAGTCCTTCGAGGGTGATCATGATTTTGCCCGGTCCAGCAGCTCCACGATGGCATCGAGCACCACCGCCGCACAGAAAGCCAGCGCGACGGTTGGAATGGCCCCGAGCAGCACCAGGTCGGTCGCCGTTTGGCCGATGCCCTGAAAGACGAAGGCCCCGAGCCCCCCTCCCCCGATGAGGGCCGCAATCGTCGTGAGCCCGATGTTCTGCACCAGGACAATCCGGATTCCGGTCAGGATCACCGGCAGCGCCAGAACCAGCTCGATTCCCGTCAACACCTGCCGAGGCGTCATGCCCATTCCACGCGCCGCCTCGACCGTCGCGGGCGAAACGCGTCCCAGGCCGACGACGGTATTTGCAACGATCGGCAGGAGCGAGTACAGAAAAAGTGCGACCGCCGCGGGCGCGGCGCCTATGCCTGACACGCCGAGCCGGGCCGCCAGCGGCACCGATAACGCCAAAGCGCCGAGCGGCACCATGAGAATGCCAAACAACGCGATGGAGGGAATGGTCTGCACCACGTTGAGCACGCCCAACACCCCCGGGCGCAATCTCGGCAGCCGATGGCACAGGATGCCGATCGGCAACGCCACCACCACGGCGGCGCCCATGGACCCTACGGAGAGCGCGATGTGTCGCCGCGCCTCGTTGGCGAAGCGACCCGCGTTCACTGCGTATTCACGCATGATGGAAAGACTGTCGAACGCGCCGCTCGCGAACGTGACATAGACGACGAAGAGAAAGCACATCAGCAATCCGACGCGCGCCACCGGCGACAGGCGCATCCGCGCAACGGCGTCGGTGCCCATCAGCCCGAGCCCCAACAGCAGCACCCAGAACCCGGCCCCAGGCGCGATGCGCACGATGTTGTCGCCCAGCGGTGTGAGCCGATTCGCCGCCGCTGCAACGGCGGCGGCCGCGGCTGCGATACCGCATAGCGAAGCAGCAAATCGAGCGCGCGCATTGGAAACCCCCAGCGCGGCCACCGCCACGAGGGTGAGGCATGCGCACAGCGCCGCCGTCGCCCACCCAGGCAGTACTGCGACAAGCGCCCGCGGCTCTCCCGGTACGATGCGATTGGCCTTGAAGACGACGAATGGCAGGAAAATCAGCGCCGCACCCACTAGAACCGTGAGCAGCGTGCCGAGCCGGTCAAATCGCCGCAGGCGCTGCCTCACCTGAGAAAACCCCGCCGCCGGAGGTAATCCGCGGCCACGGCTTGCGCGGACTCGCCGTCGATCTGCACGCGCTCGTTCAGCTGTTGGAGGGTCCGTGTGTCGAAACTCTCCATCAGCGGCTTGACGATCCAGGCGATCTGAGGATGCTCCTGGAGAGTCGCCTCACGGATCGTCGGTACCGGCGCGTAAATCGGCTGCGCATGCTTGTCGTCCACCAGCAGCTGCAGATTAGCTGCGGCGATGCCGCCATCCGTGCCGTAGACCATCGCCGTGTTGGTGCCGTTGGTGTGCGCGGCCGCGGCACGGATAGTCGCGGACGTCTCGCCTCCGGCGAGCACGATCATCTGCCCGGAGCGCAGCGTGAAGCCATAGGTTTTCTCGAGTGAGCGCAGGGTACCCGCGTTTGCGAACTCCGCCGAGCACGCGAGCATGACCTTACCGCCGGCGGCAACCCAGCGCCCGAAGTCGCTCATGTTCTGAAGTTTGTTCGCAACCGCCACGTCGCTGCGCACGGCAAGCGCCCAGGCATTGCTGGCGCTCGCCGGTGTCAGCCAGACAATGTGGTTCCTGGACAGGTCGAGGCGGGCGCCCAGCTCGTACCCCCTGCGCAGCTCCTTCCAGGCCGGATTGGCCGGCATGTTGAAGAAGAGGCCCGCATTGCCGGTGTACTCCACGTACAGGTCAATCTCCCCGGCAAGCAGCGCTTTGCGCACGACCGGTGTCGCGCCGAGGGTCATGCGGTCGACCGTCCGGACTCCATGCGCATCCAGCAGCAGGCGGATCATGTGACCGAGCATGGCCGACTCGCTGGAGAGCTTCGAGGAGACCACGACCGGCGCCTGCGCCCGGCACGGTGCCGAAGCCGCCAGGAAGGCAGCCACGCAAAGGGCTCCGAGAATGTGCGCCAGTGAACGGCTCAGTGTCCGCTTCCTCATCCGCGCCGTGGGCATGACGGAAAGCGCCATCATGCCGCTCGTTGCGGTCCGGCGCTACGCATTATGATGGCAGGCGGGGATTCCCGCCCCGTGCCCCCGCTGCGACCAGGGGCGACCGAAGGCAGCCGCCGGGAGGGCGCCCTGGCAATACCGTCCGGAGAGATACTGACATGAAGGATACCGCGAGAGCCGTGATCATCGGCGGCGGCGTCGTTGGCGCCAGCGTGCTGTACCACCTGACAAAGATCGGGTGGACGGACGCGCTGCTCCTGGAGAAGAGCGAGCTGACTGCCGGCTCGACCTGGCATGCCGCTGGAGGCATGCATACCTTCAACGGGGAGGCCAACATCTCGCGACTGCAGAAGTACACGATCGACCTGTACCGTGAGATTGAGACGCTCTCCGGACAGTCCTGCGGGCTGCATCCGAACGGCGGCCTGATGCTGGCGGCCACGCAGGGCGAGCTCGACAGCCTGCGGCTCATCTGCTCCCGCGCCCGCTACCTCGGCATGGAGACCGAGATGATCACCCTGGAGGAGGCGCTGCGTTTCAATCCTCTGATCGATCCGACGCATTTCATTGGCGCTCTGTGGCGTGCGGATGGCGGACACTGCGATCCCTCGGGCACTACTCACGCGTACGTCAAGGCAGCACGCGCCCTCGGCGCCTCCGTCGAGCGGTTCACCCGCGTCCTGTCCCTGGAGCAACGCCGTGACGGGTCGTGGGACGTCATTACCGACAAAGGCTCGGTGCATGCCGAGCACGTAGTGAACTGCGCCGGCCTGTGGGCGCGCGAGGTGGGCCAGATGGTGGGCCTCGATCTGCCCGTTCTGGCGATGGAGCACCACTATCTGCTGACCGAAGACATCCCGGAGCTGCGCGGCCGGGACCGGGAGATCGTCAACACGACCGACTATGCGGGCGAGATCTACATGCGCCAGGAGCGCGGCGGCGCGCTGATCGGAACCTACGAGCCGCACGGCATCGTGTGGTCGCCGGTGCGGACACCCGAGGATTTCTCCATGCAGCTCCTGCCGGAGGACTTCGAGCGCCTGGCGCCTTACTTCGAGGTGGGGTTCCGGCATTTTCCCGCTCTCGGCCGCGTCGGTATCCGCAAAGCGGTCAATGGCCCGTTCACCTTCGCTCCCGATGGTAATCCTCTGGTCGGGCCCGTGCGGGGCATTCGCAACTACTGGGTCGCCTGTGCCGTCATGGCCGGATTCAGTCAGGGCGGCGGCATCGGCCTGGTCCTCTCGCGCTGGATGGCGCAGAACGATCCGGGCCAGGACATCATTTCCATGGATGTGGCGCGCTTCGGCGCTTTTGCGACACCGAAGTACACCTCGATCAAGGTGCCGGAGAACTACTCACGCCGATTCCGGCTGGCGTACCCGAACGAAGAGTTGCCGGCCGCACGCCCCGTGAGGCGCTCGCCCATCTACGACAGGCTGCGCGCCGCCGGGGCCGTCATGGGCGCGAATTTCGGATTGGAGCATGCGCTGTGGTTCGCCCCTGCCGGTGTGGAGCCAACGGAGACGCCCACTTATCGGCGCTCCGAGGCCTTCCCCATCGTCCGCGAGGAGTGCCATGCGGTGCGTACCGCCGTGGGCATCTACGAGACTACTAACTACGGCAAGTATGAGATCACCGGTCGCGGGGCGCGCGGCTGGCTCGACCGAGTCTTCGCCTCGCGGATCCCTCGCCCCGGCCGGATCGGGCTCGGACCGATGTTGAATCCCCTGGGCCGGATCGTTGGAGATCTATCGATCGCCTGCCTGCGGGAGGATCGGTATCTCATCATGGGATCAGGCTTTGCGGAGGAGTTCCACCTGCGCTGGTTCTGGGCTTCGGAGCCGCCCTCCGACGTCTGTGTGCGCTCGGCAGCCTCGACTTTGACGGGCGTGTCTGTCGCAGGTCCGCGGTCGCGGGAGTTGCTCCAGCGGCTCGTGAGGGACGATCTGTCCCCAGCGGCGTTCAGGTTGTTCCAGGCGAGAGAGACGGCCGTCGGCTATGCGCCGGCGACTGTGATGCGAGCCGGATTCACTGGGGAGCTCGGCTATGAGATCTGGACGACGCCCGATTACCTGGCGAGCCTGTACGATGACCTGTGGGATGCCGGCCGGGATCTCGGCCTGCGGCACTTCGGCGGCCGCGCATTGTCCTCGCTGCGACTGGAAAAAGGCTACGGCTCCTTCAACAAGGACTTCCGGCCGGACTACACGGCCGCCGAGACAGGCCTCGACCGCTTCATCGACCTCGAGAAAGGCGAGTTTACCGGCCGTACGGCCGTCGCCGCTGAGCGGGCGGCCGGCCCGAAGCGCCGGTTCGTCATCATGGAGATTCCCGATGCCGACACGGAGGTGATTGGCTACGAGTCGATCATGAAAGATGGCCAAGCCGTCGGGTACGTGACCTCCGGCGCGTTCGGCCATTGGGTGGACAAGAGCCTCGCCGCGGGTTACGTGCCGGCCGCGCTGGCTCAGGAAGGGTCGCGCCTCGACATCGATATCTTCGGCGAGATGCGAGCAGCGTTCGTGCGGCTGCAGCCCTTGCACGATCCGCAGGGCATCCGTCTGCGAAGCTAGGCTCAGGCTCGACGCCACAGCGCGCGGGCAGTCCGCACCCGCCCGAGCTAGTCTTTGCTGCTCGCGCCTTGCGTCGTGTTGCGCGTGCGCCTGCGCAGACTCTCCCAGCTCCCATCGGCTGTCCAGCCTCCGTCGACCGTCAGGGCCGCACCATTGATGAAGCCGCTCTTCTCATTGTCGGCGAGGAACGCGATGGCCGAAGCGACATCGGCGGGCTTCGCAAATCGACCCATCGGCACCCGATCGATGATGTCCTGATCCGAGTAGGCCCCGCTGCTCTGATCGGCAACATCCATTTCGGTCTTGACCCACGCAGGGCAGACGGCGTTGACACGGACGCCCCGACCACCCCACTCGGCCGCCAGTGTCCGCGTCAGACCGATCAGGCCGTGCTTGGAGGCATTGTAGGCGCTTCGATGGCTGATCCCGCTGAGTCCCGCCACGGAAGCAACGTTGACGATGCTGCCGCTGCCGCGGCGGAGCATCTGAGTTCCCAGAGAGCGGCACAGAAGGAACGGGCCGAACAGATTGACGGCCATGACCCGCTGCCACTCGTCGGCCGAGGTGTCCTCCGCGGGTGCGATCAGGCTGATGCCGGCGTTGTTGACCAGCACGTCCGCCGCGCCGTGGTCGCGGGAGATTCGCGCGGCCAGCTCGCGCACGTATGCCTCGGAAGAGATATCGCCCTGCGCACCTTCAGCCTTCGCATCCAGCGCACGCACTCGCCCGAGCGCTGCATCGAGAGGCTGAAGGTCCGAGAGAACCACGTGAAACCCAAGCCCGGCCAGTAGCGTCGCGGTCGCCAAGCCCAGCCCCTGCGCAGCACCGGTTATCACAGCGACTCGCAAGCTTGCACTCCCTCAGTCGACCCGCAGAACGGTCTGCAGCAGCACGTTGGCTCCGTTCGCGCAATCGGACCACTCGGACAGCTCGTGGGGCGAGTGGCTGATGCCGCCCACACTGGGCACGAAGATCATGCCCATCGGGCCCACTTTCGCCAATATCTGAGCATCGTGACCGGCACCGCTCGGCAGGTGCATCGTGCGCAGCCCGAGCCCGCTGGCCGCAGCCTCGATCTCGCGTTGAATGGCGGCGGTGGCGAGCGCTGGCGCGTCGTGCTCGATCTGTTTGACCGAGATGTCCGTGTTGGTCTCGCGGGCAATCTGGCGGATACGCTGCTGGATGGCCGCACCGAGTCGTACCAGCTTGTCCTCGGACAGATCCCGCAGCTCTATGGAGTGCTTGACGAGGCCCGGAATCACGTTGCGGGCGTTCGGGAAGACCTCCATGTGGCCGACGGTGCCCACCTGCTTGCCGGGCACGCGGGTCACCTCCTCCTGGACCGCCTCGAGGATTCTGGCGGCCGCGAGCAGCGCGTTGCGCCGCTCGGGCATCGGAGTCGTCCCGGCATGATTGGCGAAACCCCGTATCTCCACTTCGTACTCATCGATGCTGACGATGCCATCGACGACGCCGATGGGAACCCCCGCTTTTGCGAGCGAGCCACCCTGCTCGATGTGCAGCTCGAGGTAGCAGTGGATCGAGCCCGGTTGCCGGCGGGCCTCCTCGAGGCGCCCGGGATCTCCGCCGATGCGCCGCACGCCCTCTGCGATGCTGGTCCCGTTGCTAACCCGTTCCAGAATCGCCGGCGTGAGATCCCCGATCACTGCGCGACTGCCGATGGTGCCGCCTTCCTCATTGGACCATACGGTCACTTCGAGAGGATGGCGGGTGGTGATGTGCGCCTCGTTCAGCCTGCGAACCACCTCGAGCGCCGACATCGACCCCAGGTCACCGTCGAAGTTGCCTCCGCTGGGCACCGAGTCGATGTGCGAGCCGAACAGGATTGGCTTGAGCGAGCGCCCACTGCCTTCGCGCCTGCCGATGATGTTACCGGCGGGGTCTATCCGCACCTGCAGCTCCGCCGCGCGCATCTGCGCTATCACGTACGTGCGCCCCGCTATGTCGGCATCCGAGTACGCGACCCGGCTCACGCCATCCGCGAACCTACCCCCTGCCGGCCTGCCGAACTCGCTGAGCGCCTGCAGCGTGCGCTGCAGGCGTGCGGCGTCGATCCTGAGTTTGCTTTGCGGCTGCCTGGCAACGGCGCGGTCCGTGATCACCCCACTCGCGCATGCGCCCAGCAGCATCGTCAGCGCATTCCTGCGGCTCATGTAGGTCCTCGGCATACGCTCTCCCCTCACTGACGTCACGGAAGCTCTCATCAATCAGAGGCGCCGCAGTGTCTCATCCAACGCACCGACCAGCCATTCAGCATCCTCACGGTCGAAGGGCATGGGCGGCCGGATCTTCAGCACATTGTCGTGCGGCCCCTCGGTACCAATGAGGATGGCCTGCTCACGCAACCGGTTGACGACCTCGGTAGCCACCTGCGTCGCCGGCGCAAGGCTCCGGCGGTCGAGCACGAGCTCCACCCCCAGAAACAGTCCCGAGCCGCGCACGTCCCCGATCAGCCCATGGCGGTCCATGAGGGTGCGCAGAGCACTCAGAAGATACTCGCCCACCGCACGCGCATGCGACTGCAGGCCCTCCTCGATGACGATCTCCAGCACGGCCAGTCCGACGGCACAGGACACCGTGTTGCCGCCGAACGTGCTGAAGAATTCCATGCCGTTGTCGAACGATGCCGCAATCTCCTCCGTCGTCACGACAGCCCCGATGGGATGGCCGTTGCCGATCGGCTTGCCCAGCACCACGATGTCGGGCACGACACCGTAAGCCTGGAAGCCCCAGAAGTGCTGGCCGAGACGCCCGTATCCGGTCTGAACTTCGTCCGCGATGCACAGGCCGCCCGCGGCCCGGACCGCCTGATAGACCGCAGGCAGATACCCCGAAGGCAGCTCGAGCTGACCGGCCACGCTCGGCCAGGACTCGGCAATGTACGCGGCAAGCGCTGGCCCTTTTTCTTTGCCCGTCCCGAGCCGCTCCTCGATACGCTGCACGACGGGCTGCGCATACTTGCGGCCGGCATCTGGATCCTGTCGCTTGTAGCGACCGCGGTACAGATCAGGCAGCTCCGCCGCGTGCACCCACGCGGGCGCACCCTGGCCGCCCGGACCGGCATGCTTGTACGGGCTGATGTCGATGAGCGTATTCGTGTTGCCGTGGTAAGCGTGATCGAGCACGATCACATCCCGTCCACCGGTGTATGCGCGTGCCAGACGCAGCGCCAGCTCGTTTGCTTCGCTGCCGGAGTTGACCAGAAAGCAGACCTTCAGTGCACCAGGCAGCGTGCCTACCAACTTTTCAGCGTAATCAGTCACGCGCTCGCTCAGGTAGCGAGTGTTGGTGTTTAGAGCTCCCATCTGCCTGTGTGCTGCCTGAACCACGCGCGGGTGACAATGCCCCACGTGTGGCACGTTGTTGTATCCGTCAAGGTAGCGGCGCCCATGCTCGTCGTAGAGGTATTGCATGGAGCCGCGGACGACCTGAACGGGATTGCGGTACGAGAGACTCAGACTGCCGCCGAACAGGCGTCGCCGGGCCGCCAATAGCCGGGGTGTCCCGTCGCAGGCGCGGCGAACTGCCGCTTGCGCCTGCGCGGCAGGAATCTCTCTGAGACGTCCCAGCAGCTGCCACGCGGAATCTTCGTGGATTCTCTGGTAGGCATCCTCGCTCTTGGCGATCGCGTTGTGGGTGGAATAGCACACGCTCATGCACAGCCGGCAGGTCGCGAGCGCATACAGCGCGTCGATCTCGGCCGGGGTGAGCGAATAGGACTCGTGGTAGGCGGCGGCAATCGACGCGGCCACCGCGAGGGGGTCGTCCTGATCGAGCATGGCGTAGGCGATCGCAATCGCGGGGTCGCACACCAGGGCGGAGTGCACCATGTCACCGAAATCGATGAACCCCGATGCCCGCCCGTTGCGTATCAGCACGTTGTTGTCGTTGATGTCGCCGTGAATGACACTCGAGCGCAGCTCGTCCCAACGGGCTGTCTCCCACAGTTCGCGGAAGAAGCCGACGAGCGCACGGCGCTCGTCGCAGAGTAGCCGGACGTGCTCGAGCGCCAGATCGACGTGGCGCAGGTCCCAGTGCAATGGCCTGTGCATCAGCGGATGAGAGAAGTCCTGCAGGGCTGCATCGAGCCTCGCGAGACCGCGGCCCAGAGAGGCCAGCAGCTTGGGACCGCGCACCCGGACACTGCAGAGGAGCTCGCCCTCGAGCCAGTCAACCAGTCGCAGCAGATAGCGCCGACCCGCCCGATCACTGATGGCCGTGACCTCCTCTCCCATCCGCGACGGCAGCACGTGCGGAATGTCCACGGCAGAGACTCTTGCGCGCAGGTGGCGAAGCGCGGCGTTCTGAAAATCCAGCACCGCCGGGTCCTCGTCCGACTTGGCGATCTTGAGCACGAAGCGCTCGCCGCGGGACCCGAGGAGCGCGAAATTCTGATCCCGCTCGCTGGGCAACGCGCTCGCCGAGACACTCAATCCGAAGTGCTCGAGCGCCAGCGCCGCGGCTTCCGACAGCGCAAATCGCGGAGTTGAGTCAGGAGAGGTCACGTCGCCGCCTTACCGAGCCATCGGACCGACAGAGCTGGGATGATAAAGAGAGTCGTCAGCGTGGAGGAGACCAGTCCCCCGAGTATGGCGATCGCCATGGGCCCTTCGATCTCGTGGCCGGGCTTGCCCGATTGCAGCGCGACTGGCAGAAGCGCCAGCGCGGTGAGCATAGCCGTCAGCAGCACGGGGGTGAACCGTTCTTCCGCCCCTCGCAGGGCCGCGAGCCGTCCCCAGCCCTGTCCTTCGTACCTCACCAGATAATCGTAATGTGAGACCAGCAGGATCGAGTTGCGCGCCGCCATGCCGAACAGCGCCACGAAGCCCACCATCGCCCCGATCGTGAGGGAAGCGTCCGCCAGCGCAAGCGCAGCCGCTCCGCCAATGAGCGTGCTCGGAAGTGCCAGAATCACCAACAGCACCTGGCGGGCACGTCCAAAGGCAATGGAGAGCAGGACGACGATGAGCACGATTGCCGCGGCCGAGTGCAGCAGCAGCTCCCGCAAAGCACCCGCCTGCTCCACGGCCGAACCGCCGAAGGCCAGATAAACACCGCGCGGCGGCTGCACCCCTGTTGCGATCGCCGCCCGGGCCGCCGTGCCGAATGCCACCTGGTCCTTGCCGCTGGGCGAGGCGACCACCACCTGGCGACGCAGGCCTCCCTCGTGATTGAGCAGCGCCCGCCCGTCGATCAGCTCGACATCGGCAACGCTCGACAGCCGCACGAGATTGCCGTCGCGCCCGCGCAGCAGTAGCTCCCCGACCGCCTGGGGAGTCGCGGCGGGGACCGGGGTCCGGATCACGACCGGGATACTGCGATCCGCCAGACTGATCTCGGAAACGGGACTGCCACTGAAAGAGGCGCTCACGGCCCCGAGAACCTCAGCGGCCTGCAGGCCGTGAGAGCTCAGCGCCTGCGGCTTCAGGGCCACCTGTATCTCCGGTTGCCGGGCCGGCACCAGCAGGCGCACCTCGCCACTGCCCGGCAAACCCCTGAGGACCCGGGCAACCTGCTGCGCGACGGCGTCATCAGCTTCGAGGTCCGTGCCGAACACACTGACCAGGAATGGCGCCGCGTCCCCGGACAGAGTCTCGCCGATGCGCTCGGTCAGCATCGAGTTGATCTCGGACAACTGGTCCGGGAAGTCCTGGAAGACCTTGCGGATCTGCTCCACTGCGGTGCGCCCAGTAGCCGGATCCACCTGCACCTCGAACTCGCTCTTGTTCGGTGTGTCCGGATCCTGTCCGTTCTCTGCACGGCCGATCTGTGTGGCCACACTGCCCACGCCCGGGATGGCCGCCAGCCGCCTGGATATGCGCTCGTCCATCCGCACGGTCTCGTCGATGGATACACCGGGCCGCAGCGTGGTGTGCACGATCAGATAGCTTTCACGAAAGTCCGGCAGCAGGCGCGCGCCCAGAAGCGGCAGCACCGCAATGCCGGCGACGGCCGTGGCTGCGAGGATCGCCCAGGCGAGCCGCGGCCGCTCGGTCAGCCAGGCGACCGTGTGATGCTGAAAGCGCTTCATCCGTTGCAGCAGAGGAGCCTCCTGCACGGGGCTGTGGCGGCTCATCACCAGCACACACAGCGCAGGCGTCACACTCATCGCTACGAGCAGGGAAACCGCTACCGCCAGCAAGAATGCGATTGAGAGCGGTGCAAAGAAGGCCCCCTGCAGACCCGAGAGCAGCAGAATGGGGATGAAGGCCACGACGACCGCCATGGTGGCGAAGAACACCGGACGCCTCACCTCGAGGGAGGCCGCCATGATGAGGCTGCCGACATCGGCCTCCCGCGTCGCGTTGCGCCGGCGGCGCAGAATGTTCTCCACGTCAATCACCGCGTCATCCACCACCACGCCCAGCGCGACGACCAGCCCTCCGATCGTCATCGTATTCAGGCTGAGCCCGGCGATTTCCAGGATCCACGCGGCCACCAGCAGCGACAGCGGAATGGCGCTGAAGGACACCAGCGCCGCGCGCCAGTCGCGCAGCGCACCCAGCAGCAGTGACACCACGAGAACCGCGCCGATCGCGGTCGAATCGCGCAACTCGCGGACCGCATCTTCGATGAAGCTGGCGGGGCGCAGCAGGGCGGGATGGTAGTCCACCCCCTGCGCGCGCAGGGCCGGAGCAACCTCGTTCAGCCTTTGCTCCAGCAGCCGCGAGACCTCCAGCGTGTTCGCTCCAAACTGCGTCGCGGTCTCGACCAGCAGGCCGGGCTTGCCATCGATCAGCGCCTCGCCGAATCGCGGCTCGGGGCCATCCTGGATCGTTGCGACATCGGTGAGCCGGATCGGCATGCCCGAGCGTGTCAGCACGAGTGCCTGTGCCAGGGCTGCGGGGACGATGCCCGGGCTCTGCGGCCGGATTACGATCCGCTGCGAGGCGCTTTCCACGTAACCGCCGCCGCTGAGCTGCGTGCTGCCTCTGACAGCCGCCACCACGTCCTCGAAACCCACGTCGAGCGCCGCGAGCTTCCGGGGATCGACCACGACCTGTCGCTCGCGAACCTCGCCACCGAAGATCTGGACCTGCGCGACTCCCGGCACGGCAAGGATTTGCGGCTTCACGGACCACTGCACGATATCGCGCAGCTCCAGCGGCGAGAGTGTCGTGCTCGTGAATCCAAAGTGCAGCAGATACTCGACCGAGGAGCTCAGAGGCGAGAGTTGCGGAGCGTGCACGCCTTCGGGCAGCAGCGGCAGCACTTCGCTGAGCCGCTCGGCGATCACCTGTCGCTGGCGGTACGGATCGCCACGACTGGCGAAGATGACCTGAACGACCGAAAGCCCCTGGCTCGAGGTCGAGCGCACCGTTTTTACATCCGCGCCGCCGCCAAGAACGCTCTCCAGCGGCCGCGTGACCAGACCCTCCACCTGGCTGGCGTCGAGCCCGGGTGCCTCCGTCTGAATGAAGACGTGGGGTGGCGCAAAATCCGGAAAGACATCGAAGTGCGCGCGAGTCAGGGAAGCCGCACCCAACACCGACAGGAGCAGGGCCAGCGTTGCGAGCGTTCGCGGATTCGCGAGCGAGACCCGGACAATGGCCGCCAGCATCAGCGCGGCCCGTCAGTCATCGTCATCTTCGTTGGCACCGGTCGCGTTCACGGCCTGAAGTGACCAGAGCGCCCCCGCACCGCGCACGACCACCAGGTCGGCACTCGCGATTCCCCCGACAAGCCAGCCGCCCGTTTGTCGCTCGAGCAGTTCTACCGGCACCTCGACATAGCGCCAGCGGTCCCTTGCGCCCGAATCGTCCATCTGCTTGAAGACTCCTGCCCCTCGTACGCCGTAGACCAGCGCCGCGTCCGGTACCAGCACACCGTTGCGGTGTGCCAGCATCAGCGTAACGGGAAACCGCGCGCCAGGCCCCAGGCCAGCCGGCATCGAGGAGACTTCGAGCAGCACACCGGCGCTCTGCAGGTCCGCCGACCCCTGCGAGGTGACACCAATCACCTGAGCTGGGACCTCGATGCCATCGACTTGCAGAGTGGCCGATTGCGGAATCTCCCCGATGCTCTGCCGGCCGAGAAGACTGGCGCGCACGAGCAGATGGTGGCCATCGGCGGCACGGTCGATCATCTGACGCTGCTGTTCAGCCGGAAGCCTCGCTATCGCGCTCCAGCGCGAGATGCAGGTTGATAACGCCACCTCATACTGAGTCCGCGCCCGGACCTGTTCCGTCTGCGCCGCCTGCACCATTTTCAGTGACGAGGCCGCATCCGCTTTGTACAGACCCTGAAGCCGCTCGAGCTCGGCGCGCGCCCCGCGCTCACTGGCCGCGGCCGCTTCCAGCTGACCGAAGTCAGCGACCAGCGAAGAGACGTCCAGCACCTGCCCGAGCGCTTCCCGCCGTTGCGAGACCTTTGCCGCCTGCGGATGGGAGACGACGATGCCGACGCTGTCGCGCTGATGTGTAGTGAGTGTTGGAATGGAGCCGGCGGGAGTCGCTCTCTGTCGCGGCACATCCTCGGCATCCTCAGACCGCGCCACCATGCCGAGGCACACCAGCGCCATGGCGATGCCAGTGTGAACTAGTCCTCTGCTCACCGCTGCGATTCCCCGTTGACCGTCGTGTTGGCGAGTGTGGCAGGTTTCGTCAGCGCGCCGTCCAAGGACTTTTCCGGTCCGCTCAAGGGGACGTGGAGCGCATCCTCCAGGACACTGCGCGCGGCCTGCCTCTGGGCGTGAGCTTGCACGCTCTCGACGGAGGCGCGCAGGGCGACGACTTGGGCCGCAACGCGCTCACTCGCACTCACCGCCCCGGCTTTGAGTCCCAGTTCCACCTGACGGCTCTGCTCATCCGCGAGTGTGCGTTGCCGGTCGGCGGCCTCTGCGCTCTCCTCGCCCAGCGCATCCGCGCGCAAGGCGGCCTCGATGCGACCGTAGATATCAGCCTGCACTGCCATCATGCGTTTCCCGGCGAGCTCTCGGTCCGCGCGCGCTTCGGCGATCTCGCCGCGGTTGCGATTGAAGACCGGTAGGGTCAGACCCAGGTTCAGCGGCAGCTTGCCCACTCCGTGGTCCCAGTAGTAACCGGGATCCAGATGGAACTGGGGATACTGGCGTGCGATGGCCAGCTGCAGCCGGTCCTCCGAGTCCGCGTAGTCGTTGATCGCCTCCGCGAGATCGGCGCGCGCCAGTAATGCCTGCTCCCGCACGGTCGGCAACACCGCCGGATCCAACCGGGGCGGCGTCCCCCAGTCACTCCATTCGACCTTCACTCCATCGAGAGCGGCCAGCGGCATGCCGAGAGCGGCTGCAACGGCGGCCTGAGCGGTATTCGCCGCGGCCCGCGCCTGCGCGAGCTGTTGCTGAGTCTCCACCAGGCGGACACGCACGATCGCGAGCTCACTCGGCGCATCCTCGCCCGCCTGGACACGCCGTTCCTGCAGCTCGACCAGACGCTGCTGCGCCTCGAGAAGCTCGCGGAGCAGCGGCTCTTCGCTCGTGGCTTCCTGCCAATCCGACAGGGCTGCGATGAGAGCGTGCCGCACTTCCCAGGTCTTCTCCGCGAGCTGCCAGCCACTGTTGAGAGTCGCCAGGCGAGCGATGTCCAGATCGAGGCGGCGCTGCCGGGGCGCCACCAGCAGAAAGTCGAAGCCGACACCGTACAGCCACGTGTATCGCTCGCCGCGCGAGTATTCCGACTGCAGGGTGAGATCCGGGTTGGGCCACTCACGGGCGCGTTCCTGCCGGGCAAGGGCTCGCTCCACGTTGGCATGCATGACCGCGAGCTGCGGATTTTCCGCGATGGCTACCGCCAGCAGGTTGGCCCGATTCCACCGTGCCGGCGGCCACTCATGGGCCGCCTCAGCGAGCATCGGTGCCACCGACTGGCGCACCGAAGGCGAATCGAGGGCTCGTTCCGAGAACGCCCCTGCACTCTGCGCCGCAGACAACGGGCGCGCCTGGTAATGGACACAGGCTATCGCCAGCAGGCTGATGAGCGCGGTGGCGCAGCACGTCGCACACCGTCGCATGCGCATGCGGCGCGTTGCGCGCAATTCGTTGCTGCCCGGGTCTGTTGTGATCACGCCCCTAGCCATGGTCGCTGCGCAGGTCGATCGGTCGTCGTTCCGATCGGGCGCGGGAATTTTTCCCGAGCTTACCATTGCCACAACGCGCGGGGTGTCTTGCGCCCCGGACGGCAGCGGCGACTTCCAGCCGCACATTAATTTACATTTAATTCTGCCATTTCAATGACTTGTCTAGTAAACTAGCAACAATTTCGCCTTGTCCACGCCACCGCACGCGCAAATCACCGGGGTTCCTTCGGCGCTACTGTCTGTGCGCAGGTCACAGTCGGGCGCTGCACGGTCCGCGGGACGAGCGGCCGCAAGGACGACCAACACTCCCCGGCGGCGCGTATCGGAATGAGCTCGCATTCGCTCTGGATCCCAACAGTGAGAGGCCGTGGAAGCATGACGGCTGCGCAGGAGGTTGATCACACAGCCCGCTACGGCTGCGCTTGGAGTCAGGCCGCTCCAGCGGCCGCGACCCGGCGCGGGAATCAGCCGATGTCGCTGGCGGACTACGGGGGCGCATTCGGCCGATGTGAAATAATGGCCGGATGGTCTGGAATCCTCCCGCGACGGCACTGTCCGATGACTCCGAGCCGCGACGCCACCGCCGTGGCAGGCGGCCGCACGGGGCAGGCACGCCGCTGGCGGCCGGCCGGTCTTTCCCGGAGAATGATGGGCTTACGGCTCCGCGTGATCGTATGACCCCGACCTCTCGACGGCGTTTGCCGCTCTGTTTTGCGGCACTGGCCGCGCTGTTCATCGGCGGTTGCGCGGTCGGGCCCGACTTCAAGCGGCCCGCCGCCCCAAAGGTCGACGGCTACACGCAGCAGCCGTTGTCAGACACGGCCGGCACGGAGAACGTCCCAGGTGGCGGGGCGCAGCACTTTGCCGCCGGAGCGGACATCTCCGCGGACTGGTGGACCCTGTTTCACTCGAAGCCGCTCAACGAGCTCATCGAGCGCTCGCTGGCGAACAACCCCGACCTGAAAGCCGCGCAGGCCGCCTTGTCCGTGGCACACGAGAACGTGCTGGCGCAGCGGGCCAACTACTATCCGAGTGCCAGCGCCAACTTCGCGGCCACCCGCCAGGGCCAGTCCGGGCAGCTCGCTCCCGTCCCCGCCACCAACGCGCTGATCTACAACCTGTTCACCCCGCAGGTGACCGTGGCGTACGTGCCCGATGTCTTCGGCTTGAACCGCCGGAGCGTCGAGTCGCTGCAGGCGCAGGAGCAGGGCGTGCGTTACCAGATGGTAGCCACCTACATCACGCTGACCTCGAATGTGGTGGTGACGGCGATCCAGCAGGCCTCCGTACAGATGCAGATCGGCGCGACCCGCGAGCTGATCGACATCAACTCCAACATGGAGCAGATCCTGCGGTATCAGCTCGCCAAGGGCTATGCCAGCGGCGTGGATCTGGCCGCGCAGGAAGCGCAGCTCGCGCAGATCAAGGCGACGCTGCCGCCGCTGATCAAGCAGTCAGCGCAGCTCCGCGACCAGCTCGCGGTACTCGTGGGCCGCTTTCCGAGCGAGGCACCCTTGGAAGACATCGAGCTTTCGAGCCTCCAGTTGCCCGAGGAGCTCCCGGTCAGCCTGCCCTCGACCCTGGTGGCGCAACGTCCCGATGTTTTACAGGCACAGGCCAACCTTCACGATGCCAGCGCCCGGATCGGCATCGCCATCGCGAACCGGCTGCCGAACTTCTCCCTCACGGCCAACGCCGGCAGCTCGGCTCTGCAGCTCGATCAGCTGTTCGGCCCCGGGACGGAGTTCTGGACACTCGGTGCCTCCATCACCGCACCGCTCTTTCAGGGAGGCGCGCTGCTGCATCAGGAGCGCGCGGCGAAAGCCGCCTATCAGCAGGCCGCAGAGCAGTACCGCAGCACGGTGCTCACCGCTTTCCAGAACGTGGCCGACACGCTGACCGCGCTCGAGCAGGACGCCGACGGACTGAAGTCCGCCGCAGCCGCATCCGATGCGGCCAAGGTGTCACTCGACCTCGCCCAGAGGCAGTGGCAAGGGGGCTACGCGAACTATCTCTCACTGCTGAGCGCCGAACAGGCGTATCAGCAGGCCCGCATGACACTGGCTCAGGCGCAGTCCACACGCTACGCCGACACGGCTGCCCTGTTCCAGGCGCTCGGCGGCGGCTGGTGGCACCGCACGGATCTGACCACGGACAAACATGACAAATAAGCGGACTGGCGGCCGACATCCCCTGCAAAGTCTGGGCCGCGCCGCAAGCGCCAGCGCCTGGCTCATCCTGACACTCACGGCGGTGTTGCTGACCGGTTGCTCGAAGAACAAGGATGCGCCGGGCCCGGCGTCATCCTCCCAGAGTACGGTGAGCTTGACTCGGGAGCAGCGTGAGCACGTCAACCTCTACACGGTCGCGCCCGCCACCTACCGGCGCACGGTCGAGGCGACCGGCATCGTCGACTTCGACAACGACCAGTCCACCAGCGTGCTGGCGCCGTTTTCCGGGCCGGTGACCGGGCTGCTCGTACCGCTGGGCGCGGCGGTGAAGGCGGGCGAGGCGCTCGCCGCGGTGGAGTCACCCGATTTTGCAACCGCCATCAGTGCCTATCGCAAGGCTATCGCCACCGCTCGAACCCTGCGGCGTCTGGCGGACCTCGACAAGGATCTCATCCAGCACAACGGTGTCTCGCAGCGCGAGGCGGAGCAGGCGCAGGCCGATGCCATCGGCGCCGAGGCCGATCGGGAGGCGGCCTTGCGGGAACTGGTCTCGCTGCATGTTCCCGCCGACACGATCGGCGAGATCCAGCAGGGCCGTCCCGTCTCCCAGACCGGCGCGCTGATCCGCTCGCCGATTTCCGGGACCCTGGTGGAGCGGCTGATCTCTCCCGGTGAGCTGCTGCAGGCCGGTACGACCGCCTGCTTCACCGTCGCCGACCTCTCTCGCGTGTGGATAATGGCTCAGCTGTTCGGATCGGATCTTGCCTCGGTCAGTGTCGGGGACGACGCCGATATCGTGACGGGCATCGGCACCAACAATTTCTCCGGCCAGGTGGACAACATCGCCGCACTCGTGGACCCGGACACACGCGCCGTGCAGGTACGCGTGGTGGCGGACAACCCGGCCCGCTTCCTGAAGAAACAGATGTACGTGCGGGTCCTGATCCACGCTCATCGTGAGAGCACCGCGCTGCTGATCCCCGCTTCGGCCGTACTGCGCGACGACGAGAACCTTCCGTTCGTCTACGTTGCGCAGGCGGACGGCAGCTTCGCAAGAAAGCACCTCACGCTGGGATATCGCGCCGGCGACCGGTATGAGGTCTCTTCCGGCCTGAGCTCGGGCGAGCAGATCGTCGTCTCCGGGAGTCTGTTTCTTCAGTTCATGCAGAGCCAATGAGCGGGAGCCTCCCCCCAGAAGAGCCCGCTGCGCGCAGGCCCTCGGTCATGAACCGGATCGTCGCCGCCTCGCTGCGGCAGCGATTTCTTATCGTCCTGATGACGTGCATCCTGATAGGGGCAGGGTGGTGGGCGTTGCAGCGGCTGCCAATGGATGCGTATCCGGATCTCTCGCCGCCGATGGTAGAGATCATCACTCAATGGCCCGGTCACGCCGCCGAGGAGGTCGAACGGCTCATTACCGTGCCGGCCGAGCGCGAGATGAACGGCCTGCCGCGACTCACGACCATCCGGTCCATCTCTCTGTACGGTCTGTCGGATGTGATCCTGACATTCCAGGACGGGACCGATAAATATTTTGCGCGCCAGCTCGTGTTCGAGAGGTTGAGTGACATCAGCTTGCCGACGGGTATCAGTCCGGGGCTCGCTCCCTTGTCAGCCCCTTCCGGCTTGATCTATCGCTATGTCTTGCAGAGCCGCGATCGCTCGCCCATGGAGCTGAAGACGTTCGAGGACTGGGTCGTCGAGCCCCAGTACCGGTCCGTCCCGGGTGTCGCGGATGACTCAGGCTTTGGCGGCGGCACCATGCAGTATCAGGTTCTGCTCGACCCGGTGAAGATTGCCTCGGTCGGACTGTCACCCCAGCAGGTCGAGAGCTCGCTCACGGCCAACAACGACAATGCCGGTGGCGGCTTCTACTCCGAAGGCGGCCAGTTCTATTACGTACGCGGCTTGGGCCGCCTGGAGACTCTGGAGGATATCGGCAACGTCGTGGTCGCCGTGCACAACGGAACACCAGTACTCGTGAAAGATGTGGGCAGGGTGGCCATCGGTATCGCGCCGCGGCTGGGTGAGTTTGGTTTCGAGAAACAGGATGACGCCGTCGAGGGCGTGATCCTGCTGCGCACCGGCGAAAAGATGCAGGATGTGCTGAAAGGTGTCGAGGCGAAGACGCGTGAGCTGAACGATGGCATCCTTCCCCGCGATGTGAAGGTCGTTCCGTTCTACGATGCGAGCAACCTCATCGCGCTCACCACCGAGGTCGTAGAGCAGAATCTGATGCGCGGCATGCTCCTCGTGCTCGTGGTACTGATCTTCTTTCTGTATGACCTGCGGGCCGGCCTCATCGTCGCGGCCACCATTCCCCTGGCCCTGCTGTTCGCCTTCTTTTGCCTGCATCTGCAGAATGCCTCGGCCAATCTGCTGTCCATTGGCGCGGTCGACTTCGGAATCCTGGTGGACGGCGCGATATTCATGGTGGAGAACATCTTCCGCCAGGTCTCCTTGCACCAGGGGACTCCGGTCGACGTCGTGCAGATCATCAAGGATGCGGCGGCCGAGGTAGATCGGCCGCTGTTCTACGCTGTTGCGGTGATCGTCGCCGGATTTCTGCCGATCTACGTGCTCTCGGGGCCTTCGGGCACGCTGTTCAAGCCCATGGCCGACACAATGATCTTCGCCCTGGTCGGCTCCCTCATGGTCACGCTTACATTGCTGCCCGTGCTGTGCGCGTGGTTCATGCGGCACGGCGCGCGGGAGCGCCGCAACCCTGCATTCCTGGCCATGCAGGCCTGGTACATCCGCGGCCTGGACCACTGCCTGGCCCGCCCCCGAGGTACGACCGTCGCTTCGGCGGTCCTGCTTGGCCTGTCCCTGCTTCTCATTCCAAGCATCGGCGCCGAATTCATGCCCAAGCTGGATGAAGGGGCCCTGTGGGTGCGAGCCACGATGCCTTACACCATATCGTTCGACGAAGCGGCGAAGGTCGCACCGAAAGTGCGCGATCTGCTGCATACCTTTCCCGAAGTGACAACGGTTACCTCGGAGCTGGGCCGGCCGGACGACGGCACCGACCCCACGGGATTCTTCAACGTCGAGTTCTACGTCGGTTTGAAGCCCTACGCCCGCTGGAACGGCTCCTATCATGACAAGGCCGGCCTGATTGAGGCGGTCAACGAGAAGCTCCAGAGGTTTCCGGGCATTACCTTCAACTATACGCAGCCGGCCGAAGATGCCGTCGACGAGGCGGAGACCGGACTGAAGAGCGCGCTGGCCGTGAAAGTGTTCGGCCCGGACCTGAACACGCTGCAGCAGAAGGGCAAAGCCATCAAGCAGGTCCTGCAGCGGGTGCGCGGCATTCGCGACGTAACACTGGTGCAGGAGCTCGGGCAACCGAGCCTGAGTATCACCATCGACAGGGCGCGCATCGCGCGCTACGGCTTGAACGTCTCCGACATCAATAGCCTGATCCAGACCGCGATCGGTGGCGATGTCGCCACGCAGGTAGTCCAGCAGGAGAAGGAATTCGACCTGGTGGTGCGCCTGGACCGCCAGTATCGCGACAATGCCGAGGAGATCGGCAACATCCTGGTGTCCACGCCCAACGGCCAGCAGATACCTCTCAAGGAGTTCGCGGACATCCACGTCGCGAACGGCGCCGCGTTCATCTATCGGGAAAACAACTCCCGCTACATCGGCGTGCAGTTCTCAGTCGAAGGACGGGATCTCGCCGGCGCTGTGGACGATGCCATGCACGAGGTCAGCTCCCGGGTGCAACTACCGCAGGGCTATCACCTGGACTGGGGAGGCGAGTATGCCGAATACACCGCTTCCCGCGCACAGCTCAACGTCATCCTGCCGCTGACGCTCTTCGTGATCTTTCTCCTGCTGTTCGCCCTCTATGGCAACTTCAAGTTTCCATTCATCACGATCCTCGGCGTACTGCTGTCCGCGCCAGTGGGCGGAATATTCGCCCTGTGGATCTCGGGCACCCCATTTTCCGTGTCCTCGGGTATCGGCTTCCTCGCTCTGTTCGGCGTCTCGGTGCTCACTGCGGTCGTTTACATCTCCTACGTCAACGAGCTGCGCCTGGCGGGAATGCCGCTTGAGCAGGCCATTCGTGAAGGAGCCATCCTGCGGCTGCGCCCCATCATGATGACGGCACTGGTCGCAGCGTTAGGGTTGGTGCCCGCGGCACTGGCAACCGGAGTGGGTACGGATTCCCAGCGTCCATTCGCGCTGGTAATCGTGAGTGGCCTGCTCGCGCGCCTATTGATCAGTGTGTTCCTGATGCCCGCGCTCTACACACTGGTGGCCCGCCCCGGCGACCGGCTGGAGGTCTGAGGGCGTTCGCCTGTTGGGCCGCACCGGCCGAGCGCTGGAAGTCTGTGAGCCCTTCCGGGCGCGCACTGTGCGCGCGGCGCGGCGGATTGCGTCTCAGCGTCGCTTCAGCCTCGGAAATCCCTCGTAGTGACTGCCGTGATCGCCCTCGTGATTGGGGGAACCGGGCCGGGTGAGGAAGCCGCGCGGCGCGACGAAGCTGTAGATGGTCCGCTTGGGCCGCTCATGCCAGCCGATGTTGAATGCACCCAGCAGCGGAAAGAACTGCAGCTCGCTGTAAGGAAGGTGATCGTGAATCCACCACGCCATCGCGCGCCAGGGGGTGCCGGTAGCGAGCCGGTCGGCGAACCACGGGATGACCACACTCGTGACCGCGCCCAGGCCATCCCGGCTGCGACGGTCCCAGATATGACGCGCGAGATTCCTTTCGTTCGAGGCACAGCTGAGCCGATGACGGCACCCGAAGGCGTTGACTTGCGCCGAGCGATACGCGGACCGGATCGCCAGTCGCCCGAATGTCGCCTGGAGCGGCTCGAGCAGGTTCTCGCACAGATTCCGGCCGGCAGCGATCGCGAGGTCAGGGTCCTCGGGGATATTCCTGATTCCTTCGATTGCGGCGATCTCGCTGTAGAGAAAGTCCCGCATGAAGAATGAGCGGGACAGGCGCATCCGTCCGAGATGCTCGAGCGCTCGCACGGAGTCCGGCGACTTCACTGGAATCCAGGCGGCGACTCGCCCGCGACACCCAGCTTGCGCTCCAGAGCGAGCCCCACACGGGCGATCGTGCCCTCCTCGAACAGCCGGCCAACCAGTGTGATGCCGTACGGCACGCGTCGCGGCGATTTGAAGGTCGGCAGCGGATGCTCGGGATCAGGCGCCCAATCGCTGCGCGCCTGCGTAACGTGGACGAAACCCGCGCGCAGCGTCAGGGATGGGTGGCCAGTGAAATTACCGATCGTGAGCATCTCATCGCGCAATGAGGGCACCAGCAGCAGATCGACCTGCGACAGAAGCTGCTGCATCTCCTGTGCCACCCGCCGCCGGAAGCGGTCGGCCTGCACGAAGTCCACTGCGGAAATGAACCGGGACTGCCGGAAGGTATTCGGCCACGCATCCGGTGTCTGCATTCGCAGGGTATCGATCTGACGTGACAGGGTGATGTCCTCGAAAGCCGCCGCCGACTCGCCGAACAGAATCGGATTCAGCCCGTCGTAGGGCCAATCGGGAAGGGAGACCTCGAGCGGCCGCATCCCCAGCTCCTGCAGATGGTGGACCGCGTCGCGGTCCACTTCGGTCGCCGGGTCCTCGGTCATCCACTTCGGAAAATACCCGACCCGCAGGCCGGCGATCCTGCCGCCGGCCTCGAAGTCGAGGTGACTCGCGACACTGGCCAGATCCCCGGCATCGGGCCCCGAGATCGCCTGCAGCACGAGCATCGTGTCCTCGACGCTGCGGGTCATCGGCCCGAGCTTGTCCAGGGACCAGCAAAGCGTCATGGCACCTGTACGCGGCACGCGGCCGAACGTCGGACGCAGCCCGGTCAGACCACAGCGCATGGTGGGCCCGACGATGCTTCCCTCGGTCTCGCTGCCGATGGCGAATGCGACGAGACCCGCTGCCGTGGCCGCACCTGGGCCGGCGCTCGATCCACCCGAGCCCTCCTCCAGCAGCCAGGGGTTCATCGTCTGTCCACCAAACCACACATCGTTCAACGCCAGCGCACCGAGACTGAGCTTCGCGAGGAGAACCGCCCCCGCAGCGCGAAGGCGTTTGACCACGGCGGCGTCAGCCGCCGGCACACGGTTGCGGTACGGCTCTGCGCCGTAGGTGGTAGGGATACCCGCCGTGTCCAGCAGATCCTTCGCGCCCCACGGAATCCCGTGCAGGGGTCCTCGATAATTTCCGGCCGCAATCTCCTGATCAGCCTGCTTGGCCTGCGCGAGCGCAAGGTCGCGCGTCAGTGTGATCACGCACCGCAGCTTGGGATCGAACCGCTCGATTCGCTTCAGGTAAATGCGGGTCAGGCGCTCGGAAGTGAGCTGATGCGTCTCGATCCAGCGCGACAGCTTCCAGACTGGAGCGAACGCGATGGCCGGCTCAGATTTCGGGAGCGGCCCGGGATCGCGATCGCTGCGCACCAGACGGTCGCGCTCCGGCAGTCCGGTCAGTCCAGGCAATACCGGGTTCCACTGTGAATAAGGCGCCACACTGGCATCGAGTGTCACGCGGCGCGGCCCGGTGCGCCGCTCGTACAGAGCCGCCATGCTATTGCGCCAGTTCTTCGCGGCCTCGGCTCGTTCCCGATCGTTCATCTCGATCTGAACGAGCTTCTCGGCCTGCGCGAAGCTCGTGGGGCTCACCTCCGGACCGACGGCCGGTGCGGTCCCGAAGGCCGGAGGCGTCCCGGGCGGAGGTTCGCCGGGCTTCGCTGCCGCGCTCTGGGGGGCCGACTGCCCGCTGGCGACGGCGGCGGACCCAACCCATGCGGCAGCGGAGCTTACGAGAAATTCACGACGCGACCTCGGCATGACGATGCTCTCTCCGGACCAGTCCAGGTCGCGCATCATACGATTGAAGTCAGGTCATGGGCAGCGGGGTTGCCTGCAGGTCTCACCCGCAAGCCCACCAAGTTACACTTCATCCGTGAACACGAGCCCCCCCCACATCCTCTACACCTCCGCCACTGTGACTGCCTGTGTATTCGCAGCTTTCTGCGAGGGCTTCGATCTGCAGGCGGCCGGTGTTGCCGCCGCCGGCATCATGGCCGAATTCCGGCCGACGGCGAGCGAGCTGGGCACGTTCTTCAGCGCCAGCAGCCTCGGGCTGTTCGCCGGCGCGCTGCTCGGAGGAAAGCTCTCGGATGCCATGGGGCGCAAACGCACCCTCATCATGGCCATCTCCCTGTTTGGCCTGTTTTCGATCCTGACCACGCTGGCCGGCGACATCCGGGTGCTGGCCTGGGCACGGCTGGCCACGGGCGCCGGACTGGGAGGCGCGCTCCCGAATCTTCTCGCCCTGGTCAATGAATCCAGCCCGGCGTCGCGACGTCGTGCCAACGTGGCCCTCATGTACTGCGGGATGCCCTTCGGCGGCGCGCTGGCCAGCTTGTTGAGCATGCTGAGCGCACCCGATCACTGGCGATGGATATTCGCCGCCGGCGGCGCGGCTCCGCTGCTTCTCGCGCCCGCGATGGTGTGGGTAGTGCACGAATCCCCTGTGTTCGGGCGCCCTTCGCTTGAAGCCCCTGCGGGACTGATGCCGCGATCGGGCAGTTTTGCCGCGATCTTCGCAGGCGGTCGGGCCATGCCCACCCTGCTGCTGTGGATCAGCTCGTTTCTGGGCCTGCTCACGCTGTACCTGCTGCTGAGCTGGCTGCCGACGCTGCTGGTGGGTTCCGGCTTCAGCAAACCCGAGGCGGCCGGCGCCCAGATCGCCTTCAACGTGGGCGGTGGACTCGCAGCGCTGCTGTTGGGACAGTTGCTCGAAAGCCGTTTCCGTCAGGCCACTGTCCTGGTGACCTTCTTGGCTGTGCCGATCATGGTGCTGTTCCTCAGCAAGACACCGCACAGCCTGCCCCTCGTAGTACTGGTCGTATTCGCGCTCGGCTGCGCGGTGATCGCGGGGCAATGTTTTCTATACGCCTTCGCACCGGGTTGTTACCCCACTTCGATACGCGGAGTGGGAATGGGCGCCGTCGTGGCTATGGGCCGGCTGGGCTCGATCGCCGGTCCGAAGCTCGGTGGCTTACTGAAGGCTGCCGGACACGGCTCCGCGCAGTTGCTGATGGACATCCTGCCGCTGGTGGTGCTCGGCAGCCTGGTCGCACTCGCATTCTGGGGATGGATCTCGCGCGATCCCTCTCTTCAGAAACCGAAAGCCAGCCCGGTGTAGTTTTCTGCCATGCACTGGGAGGCGGCACGCGAGGCGGCAAGGTAGCTCAGCTCAGCGAGCTGCAGCCGGTGCGCAAACGCGTCAGCACACAATCGATGCATCAGAGTGGTGAACCACCATGAAAAGCGAGTCGCCTTCCATACACGGTCCAGGGCGCGCGCCGAATATTCGTCGATCAGGCACGTGCTGCCACCACGATAGAACTCGGCGAGTCCCTGGGAGAGCAGCCTGGCGTCGGCCGCTGCAAGGTTCAGTCCCTTCGCGCCAGTCGGCGGCACGATGTGCGCGGCGTCGCCTACCAGAAACAGCCGTCCGAAACGCATAGGCTCGCTAACGACGCTGCGCAGCGGCACAATGCTCTTTTCTACTGACGGCCCTGTGAGGAGACGCTCCGCGCTCGCTGGAGGCAAGCGTGCCCGCAACTCGCGCCAGAAACGCTCATCGGGCCAATTCTGAACGGTGTCCTGCGACGAGCACTGCACATAGTAGCGGCTGCGGCTGCGCGATCGCATGCTGCACAGGGCGAATCCCCTGTCGTGGTGGGCATAAATCAACTCGTCGCTGACGGGAGGCACGTCCGCCAGGACGCCGATCCACCCGAATGGGTAGAGGCGCTCGTATTGCGTGATCTTTTCGCGTGGCACCCGTGTACGGCTGACACCGTGGGAACCGTCGCAACCCGCAATGAAATCGCACGTCACCGTATGACGGGAACCGGCGCTCGTATAGCTCACGAGGGGATGGCGCCCCTCCCACCCCTCCAGGACAAGCTCGGTGGCTTCCCACACTACGGCCCCGGGTTCCCTCTCGCAGGCGAGCCCTAGATCCTTCTGCAGCTCCGTCTGCCCGTAAACCATGACCCCGCGCCCGGCAAGCGCCTTCAGATCGATCCGATGACTGGCTCCGGCAAAAGCGAGCTCGAGGCCGTCGTGAACGAGCCCCTCGCGCATCATCCGCTCACCAACACCCGCTTCCTGCAGCAGCTCGACGGTGCTCCATTCCAGCAGGCCCGCACGCACCCGTGCCTCGACGTATTCGCGCGAGCGTTGCTCCAGGACCACGGAGTCGATGCCATGGCGACGCAGCAGGCACGAAAGAATCAGCCCGGAAGGACCTGCTCCGATGATCGCAACCTGGGTGGACCGCATGGGCTCGCCTTGCGCCGCGGGACACATTCAGGCGGAGGGATATATTCAGGCCGCGGGACACATTCAGCCAGGCCCACACTGGGTGCGCCGGCGCGCAAAGGGAATAGACGCGGCTCGCGATCTTTTGTACTTTTCGCTCTATGCACCACTCCCGCGTTGCGCATCGATCCTCGCTCCTGGCCGCCGCAGACGGCGCGATACCGGCCTTTTTCCTGTACGGAGAGCCGCTGCGGGCGCCCGATGAGCGACTGATCCACATCGAGACGATCGCCGCGCGCAGCGAGTTGCACAACTGGACCATCCGTCCCCACCGGCACCGCGATCTGAACCAACTGCTGCTGATCCGCCGCGGCCATCTGCACGCGCGCCTCGACACGGCCAGCCATGTCCTCGAGGCACCGGCGCTGGTGGCCGTGCCGACCGGAACGGTCCACTCGTTCCTTTTCAGGCCCGCGACCTCCGGCCTCGTCATCTCGTTTGCCACCGGGCTCGTACCGCAGCTCGCCGGCGCCGGCAGTGGGATCGGCGAGCTCTTCGAGCGCCCGATGGCGCAGTCGCTCGAGCGCAAGTCGCTGACCCGGACCGACCTCGCATCACTCGGTGACATGCTGTTGCGCGAGTTCACTCGCTCCGCTCCCGGCAGGCACGCCGCATTGCGCGGACTGTTGGGCGCCGTACTGGCGAACGTGCTTCGCCTGGCGCACCCCTCGGGAGGTTCGGCTCCAGGTGCGGGAGCGGCCTCACGTGAGTTGGTTGCTCGCTTCCGGCGCCTGATGGAGGCACGCTACCGTTCGCATGCGAGCCTGAGTACCTACGCGATGGACCTGGGCGTATCGGAGTCGAAATTGCGTCGCGTTTGCCAGGAGGTCGCCGGCCGGCCGCCAGTGGAATTGGTGCACCTTCGTTTGCTGGTCGAGGCCGAGCGGCTTTTGCGCTATACGTCCATGCCGGTCACCCAGGTCGGGTATCACCTCGGGTTCGAGGATCCGGCGTACTTCACCCGCTTTTTCACGCGCCGCATGAACGTTACGCCACGGGCCTTCCGCAGTCCATAAGCTCCCTTGGCCTGCATCGAATTGCATTGGACCAGCGGGCGCCCGGCAGTTCACACTCCCCCCACTCACTTACCTGCGGCAGGGCAGTCGATGAGCCTCGTCCATACCCAGATTCAGCGGGCAGAGCCCGGCCTCACGGATCGACTCGCGGCCTTCGGCGTGGCGACGATTCACGAGGCCCAGGGCCGTACCGGACTGCTGGGCTCGCATTTACGGCCGATCTATCCCGGCGCTCGAATTGCCGGAAGCGCGGTGACCGTCAGCCTTCCCCCCGCGGACAACTGGATGCTGCACGTGGCCATCGAGCAGTGCCGTGCGGGCGACGTGCTGGTCGTGGTGCCCACGTCCTACTCGGATGCGGGCTATTTCGGAGAGTTGCTGGCCTGTTCCCTCCTGGCTCGCGGTGTGAGGGGCCTGGTGATCGAGGCGGGGGTGCGCGATGTCCGCGACCTGACGGCCATGCGTTTCCCCGTGTGGTCGCGCGCCGTGCACGCGCAGGGCACCGTCAAGGAGACGCTGGGCTCGGTCAACGTGCCGATCGCCTGCGGCGGCTCGATTATCCATCCAGGCGATGTGATCGTCGCCGACGACGACGGAGTGTGTATCGTGCCCCGGCAGCAGGCCCTCGCGGTAATCAACTCGAGCGAAGAGCGCGAGGCTCGGGAAAACCAGGTGCGCGAGCGGCTGAAGAAGGGCGAGCTCGGCCTGGACATCTACGACATGCGCCAGAAGCTCGCGGACCGTGGACTCGTTTATCGCACCGGGCCCGGGGAGAAGTGAGCACTCATGCTGCGCGCTATCCCCTGTACGCTCATGCGTGGCGGCACCTCCAAGGGCTTGTACTTTCACGCACGGGATCTGCCGGCAGCCCGAGCGGCGCGCGACCGGGTGCTCCTGGCGGCCATGGGCTCACCTGACACCCGGCAGATCGATGGAATCGGCGGAGCACATCCCCTCACCAGCAAGGCGGCAGTCATGGGGCCCGCGACGCGCCCGGATGCGGATCTCGACTACCTGTTTCTCCAGGTGGGCGTCGACCGGGCCGAGGTGAGCGATTCGCAGAACTGCGGAAACATCCTGGCGGGCGTCGGTCCCTGGGCTATCGAGCAGGGACTGATTCGAGCGCGGGAAGGAACCACGCCGGTCCGGATCCACATGGTGAATACCGGAAGCGTCGCGGTCGCCCACGTGCCGACATCCGCTCATCTCGTCGAATACGAAGGCGCCGCGCGCATCGACGGTGTGCCGGGTACGGCCGCGGGCATCCCGATCGAGTTCCTGGATGTCGCAGGCTCGACCTGCGGCGCCCTGTTTCCGACTGGCGCGGTCCTGGATCGCTGCGACGGGATCGAGGTCACCTGCATCGACAATGGCATGCCGGTAGTGCTGTTGCGCGCCTCCGATCTGGGCAAGAACGGCGGCGAGTCTCCCGAGGCGCTCGAGGCCGATGAGTCCCTCAAGCAGCGCATCGAGACAATCCGGCTATCCCTGGGTCAGGCCATGCGGCTGGGGGATGTCGCGCGCAAGACCGTGCCGAAGATGTGCCTCGTGTCCCGCGCCCGTCAGGGTGGAGACATCAACACGCGCACCTTCATTCCACATCGGGTGCACGAAGCGGTTGGTGTTCTGGGGGCGGTCAGTGTCGCCACGGCGTGCATGGCCCCCGGCTCGATCGCCGCTGACTTCGCCGGATCCGGCAGCGGCACCCGCCGCCTCAACATCGAGCATCCCACAGGTTTCTTCACGGTCGAAATGGATGCAGCGATGCACCAAGGCGCTCTCAGAGTGAATCGCGCGGCGCTGCTGCGCACGGCCCGCAAACTGATGCACGGAGAGGTCTACGTGAGCGAGCACGCCTGGCGCGGCAGCGCGGCGGAGGAAGCGAGCTCATGATCATCGACTGCCATGGCCACTACACCACCGCTCCAGGGGGCCTCGAGAGGTTCCGGGAGCAGCAGCTGGCGGCGCTCAAGGATCCCGGCCTGGCGGGCGCACAGCCGTTACGGGTCTCCGACGACGAGATCCGCGAATCGATCGAGACGAATCAGCTGAAGCTCCAGAAACAGCGAGGCTCCGATCTGACGCTTTTTTCGCCGCGCGCCTCGGCCATGGGTCATCACATAGGCAACGAGGCTGTCTCCAGCGCGTGGGCCCACGCGTGCAATGATCTCGTCCATCGCGTCGTTGAGCTGTACCCGGATAATTTCGCAGGGGTGTGTCAGCTGCCCCAGTCGCCTGGAGTACCGATCTCGAGATCCATCGGCGAACTCGAGCGCTGTGTCCTGGAGCTGAGTTTCGTGGCCTGCAATCTCAACCCCGATCCCTCTGGAGGGCATTGGACCTCGCCACCCCTCACCGACCGCCACTGGTATCCCTTTTACGAGAAGATGGTCGAGCTCGACGTGCCCGCGATGATCCACGTCTCCGCCTCGTGCAATCCCAACTTCCATGCCACCGGCGCGCATTATCTCAACGCGGATACCACCGCGTTCATGCAGTTCATCCAGGGCGACCTTTTCAGTGACTTCCCTGACCTGCGGTTCGTCATTCCGCATGGCGGCGGCGCCGTGCCCTATCACTGGGGACGCTACCGCGGTCTTGCGGATATGCTGAAACGGCCGCCCCTGGCCCAGCACGTCATGCGGAATGTGTTCTTCGATACCTGCGTCTACCATCAGCCCGGCATCGACCTTCTGATCCGCGTGATCGACCTGGACAACATCCTGTTCGGCTCGGAAGTGCTCGGCGCGGTGCGCGGCACCGATCCGCAGACCGGCCGGTACTTCGACGACACGCGGCGCTACATCGACGCCCTGGCCATTCCGCCCGAGGACAAGCTGCGCATCTACGAAAAGAACGCGCGCCGCGTCTACCCTCGGTTGAATGCCATGCTCAAGGCGCGTGGGTTGTGAGCACCCTGGCGCATACAGTGGCCGCGAACGGCGCCACCAGCCTCGTCCCCGGCGGTCCCGGTTGGCAATCGGGCTCGGCCTCCGGGCCCTTTGTGATGGACCGGGAGTGGCTCCCGTTTCACGCTTCACCGAGTGCTCCCGGATTCGTGGCGCCCCCTGGCTCGGTGGACGCGCATAGCCACGTGTTCGGGCCAGGCGCCCGTTTCCCGTACGCGCCGCAAAGAAAATACACCCCCTGCGATGCCTCGAAAGAACATCTGTGGGCGTTGAGAGACTTTCTCGGATTCCAGCGCAACGTGATCGTCCAGGCCACCTGCCACGGGTCGGATAACGGGGCGATGGTGGACGCTTTGCACAGCTCCGGCGGCCGTGCGCGCGGTGTTGCAACGGTCACGCCGCAGATGACCGACAACGAGCTGCGAGAGCTCGACGACGCGGGCGTGAGGGGAGTGCGTTTCAACTTCGTCAGGAGACTGGTCGAGTCGACGCCCCGGGACATGTTGCTCGAGATCTCGCGCCGCATCGCCCCGTTGAGCTGGCACATCGTCGTCTACTTCGAGGCAACGGAGCTGCCCCAGCTATATGACTTTCTCGCCTCGCTGCGAACGATCGTAGTCGTAGACCACATGGGACGCCCGGACGTTACGAAGTCTCCCGACGGTGCGGAATTTCAGCTCTTGCTCAGGCTGATGCGCGAGTGCGGAAATGTATGGTCGAAGGTCAGTTGCCCGGATCGGCTCTCGCGGCGCGGCCCGCCCGGTTACGAGGACATTGCGCCCTTCGCTCGGCTGCTCGTCGAGACCTTCCCGGACAGAGTGCTGTGGGGCACCGACTGGCCGCATCCAAACCTGAAGTCGCACATGGCCGATGACGGACTCCTGGTCGACTTCATTCCCCGCATCGCCACGAGTGCACCCCTGCAGCAGGCGCTGCTGGTGGACAACCCGATGCGCCTGTACTGGGACCGCTGAGGAGAGGCGCGTGGCCCTCGAAAAGCCGTATGCCGCCATCCCCGGCACGACCGTCTTCGACACGGACCAGGCACGCAAGGGCTACCATCTCAATCAGTTCTGTATGTCCCTGATGAAGCCGGAGAACCGGACGGCCTTCAAGGCCGACGAGCGCGCGTATCTCGCTCAGTGGTCCCTGACCCCCGGGCAGCGGGACGCGGTCCTGAAGCGTGACTACAACGGGATGATCGCCCTCGGAGGCAACATCTACTTTCTGGCGAAGATCTTTTCCAGCGACGGCCAGAGCTTCCAGCAGGCGGCGGCGATGATGACCGGCATGACCCAGGCCCAGTATGCGCAGATGATGCTGAGCGGCGGCCGACGCCCCGTTTCCAGCCATGCCCCGGGGACCGATCCAATGGCGGGGTCAAATCCGGTCGCGCCGGCGGATCGGCAGGCGGTGCCGGACCCGGACATGCCGGCCGACCCGGACACGCCGGCCGACCCGGACGCCTCGGAGGTCCTGTGATGGCCCGCGTAACCTGCGGCATCGCCACCTCCCACGTGCCGGCCATCGGCGCTGCGCTCGACAACGGCAAAGCGGCGGACCCCTACTGGGCGCCCGTATTCGCAGGGTTCGAGGCCTCCAAGAAGTGGCTGGCTCAACATGAGCCGGACGTCGTACTGCTGGTATACAACGATCACGCTAGCGCCTTCAGCCTGGACATCGTGCCGACTTTCGCAATCGGCTGCGCCGAGCGCTTCACGCCGGCGGATGAGGGGTGGGGGCCGCGCCCCATCCCGGTCGTGGAGGGCCACCCGGAGCTCGCCGCCCACATCGCTCAGTCCGTGATCCAGCAGGACTTCGACCTGACGATCGTGCATCGCATGGACGTAGACCATGGGCTGACCGTGCCTCTGTCATTGCTCTTCGGTCAGCCGGTTGCCTGGCCGGTACGCGTGATTCCGCTCGCCGTCAATGTCGTGTTGTACCCGCCGCCCTCCGGGCGACGCTGTTACGAACTGGGGAAAGCGCTGCGCCGCGCGATCGACTCGTTCGACGCCGATCTCGCCGTCCAGGTCTGGGGCACCGGGGGCATGAGCCATCAGCTCCAGGGACCGCGCGCCGGCCTCATCAACAGCGCATGGGACAACGCCTTCCTCGACAGGCTGATCGATGACCCCGAGGGACTGTCCCGGCTGCCTCACATCGATTACCTGCGTGAGGCCGGTTCCGAGGCCATCGAGCTCGTGATGTGGCTGGTGATGCGTGGCGCGCTGCGGACGCGCGTCAAGCCGGTGCATCGTTTCTATCACGTTCCTGCCTCCAACACGGCGGTGGGCCATCTCATACTGGAAGAGCTGACATGAGGATCGTCCTGGCCGGTGCCGGTGCCTTCGGCATCCGGCACCTGGATGCGATCAAGACCATCGGCGACATCGAGGTGGCGGCACTCGTCGGCCGCGAGCTCGAGCCAACCCGCGCGATCGCGCAGAAATACTCGATCCCGCATGTCATGGCAGACCTCGGCGAGGCACTGGCCCTTCCCGGTGTGCAGGCCGCGATTCTCGCCACGCCGACGCCGCTTCACGCGGCCCAGGCGCTGCAGTGCATGCGTGCTGGAAAGCATGTCCAGGTGGAAATTCCGCTCGCCGACCGCTGGACCGATGCGCAGGCAGTCGCGGCGCTGCACACACAGACGGGGCTTGTGTGCATGGTGGGACACACCCGGCGCTTCAATCCCTCGCACCAGTGGATCCACCGCAAGGTGCGCGCTGAAGAGCTGCGCATCCAGCAGATGGACGTGCAGACCTATTTCTTCCGCCGCACCAACATGAACGCGCTGGGCCAGCCACGCTCGTGGACCGATCACCTGCTCTGGCACCACGCCGCGCACACGGTTGACCTGTTCGCCTATCAGACCGGGGGCGCCGTGCAGATCGCGCATGCGATCTGCGGGCCGCTGCATCCGCAGCTGGGCATAGCGATGGATATGTCCGTGCAGCTCAAAAGCACCACCAACGCCATCTGCACCCTGTCACTATCGTTCAACAACGAGGGGCCCCTGGGGACCTTCTTTCGCTACATCTGCGACAACGGCACCTACATCGGGCGCTATGACGATCTGGTGGACGGCCGGGACGGCAAGATCGACGTATCCGGGCTCGACGTATCCGTGAACGGAATCGAGCTGCAGGATCGGGAGTTCTTTGCAGCCATAGCCGGCCAGCGTGAGCCCAATGCCAGTGTCGCGCAGGTTCTGCCGTGCTACCGCACATTGCACGAGCTGGAGCAGGAGCTCGCCGCGCAGGACTAGCGAAGCGTCGCCCCGGAACCAACGGGACGGCGCACGGGGACTAGCGCGGCGCTTTTCGGTAATTATAGAGTAGTCCCTGACAAGGGCCCAGGACCCGGAGTCTGACGAACATGAACAAGGTGCGAAGCAGCGCTGCCGAGGCGCTCAAGGGTATGCGCGACGGGGCCACGATTGCGGCAGGCGGATTCGGCCTGTGCGGAATTCCGGAGCTGTGCATCCAGGCGCTGCGCGAGATGGGCGTGCGCGACCTGACCGTCGCCTCGAACAACTGCGGCGTGGACGATTTCGGACTGGGCCTGTTGCTGGCCAACCACCAGATCCGCAAGATGATCTCCAGCTACGTCGGCGAGAACAAGGAATTCGAGCGGCAATTCATCTCCGGACAACTCGAGGTGGAGCTGGTCCCGCAGGGCACGCTGGCGGAGCGCCTGCGGGCTGGGGGAGCAGGCATTCCCGCCTTCTTCACCCCGACCGGGGTGGGGACGCTCGTGGCCAAGGACAAGGAAGTGCGCGAATTCGACGGGCGCAAATACGTGCTCGAGCGGGGTATCCGCACCGATTGGGCAATCGTCAAGGCGTGGCGAGCCGACCGGTCAGGCAATCTGCAATACCGGTTGACGGCACGCAACTTCAATCCTCTGTGCGCAATGGCTGGCCGGGTGACGGTGGCCGAAGTCGACGAGCTCGTGGATGTCGGTCAGATGCCTGCCGATCGTATCCACACGCCGGGCATTTACGTGCACCACATCGTGGTCGGACCGCACGAAAAGCGCATCGAGCGCAGGACGACCCGCCCGAAGGCCCAGCCTCAGAGAGGTTCATGACAATGTTGACCCGGGAACAGATGGCCATGCGCGCCGCGCAGGAGCTTCGGGACGGACAGTACGTCAATCTCGGAATCGGCATTCCAACCCTCGTGGCGAACTATATTCCCCCGGGTGTGTCGGTCGTGCTTCAGAGTGAGAACGGGCTGCTCGGCGTCGGCCCATTTCCATACGAGACCGAAGAGGATCCCGACCTCATCAACGCAGGCAAGCAGACTGTCACGATGCTTCCGGGCGCTGCCCTGTTCGACAGCGCCGAGAGCTTCGCCATGATCCGGGGTGGCCACATCGACCTGGCGATCCTGGGCGCCATGGAGGTGAGCGAGGAAGGGGACATCGCGAACTGGATGATCCCGGGGAAAATGGTCAAGGGCATGGGCGGCGCGATGGACCTCGTCTCCGGGGCACGGCGCATCGTGGTGGTGATGGAGCACTCCTCCAAGGACGGTGAATCGAAGGTCCGGCGTGCCTGCAGCCTGCCGCTCACAGGAGTGAGAGTGGTCAACCGGATCATCACGGATCTGGCGGTAATCGATGTGACCGCCTCTGGCCTCGAGCTGGTGGAGCTGGCCCCCGGCATTTCCACCGATGAGGTCACCAAGCGTACCGAAGCGAAGCTCAAAGTCGGTGCCGGCGTGCAGGAGATAAAGCTCTGAGGCCGTCGAGCGTATGGGGGTGTCGCGCGCAGCCGAAGGGTCTGCTGCCGTGGATTCCTCGCGTGCGGTATGATTGGTACAACTAATAACAAAAGGAGCTCCCATGATCGGCTACGTCACCCTCGGCACGAATGACATGACGCGTGCCGGACGCTTTTACGACGATCTGCTCGGACTGCTGGGCGCCCGGCGAACGGCGCAGACGGAGCGCTATATCGCCTGGGGTAAGGATCCCGATGCACCGATGCTCTACGTGATCAAGCCTGCCGATGGGCAGCCGAGCACGATCGGCAATGGAGTCATGATCGCACTCGTGGCCAAGAGTGAGCGGGACGTGGACAGGATTTACGAGCGCGCCATCGCGCTGGGTGGCAAGGACGAAGGACCCGCAGGCTCGCGTGGCGAAGGCTTCTACGCCGGCTACTTCCGGGACGTGGACGGAAACAAGCTGTGCGCCTATTTCTCGAGCTGAGGCTCCCAGCCGTTCGCCAGCTGAGACGCACAGGCGCCCTCGCCCGGTCGGTCCGGGGCGCGAGGTGATCAGGACATCTCATCTCACGTGTCCGTTGTGTGGTCACGCCACAATGGAAACCATGCCGACGGATGCTTGCATCTACTTCCATCAGTGCGCGGGCTGCGGCGAGCTGCTGCGACCCAAAACCGGTGACTGCTGCGTGTTCTGCTCCTACGGCTCCGTGCCCTGCCCGCCTGTGCAGGCCGACCAGTCGTGCTGCGGCCGCGGCGAGTCGGCTTGAGAGCCGTCGGGCGTAGGCCCGAATGGTAGTATCCCCTGGTGTGCGAACGCGGACGGGGTGACAGGTGAGAATCGAAGCTCTCTCAGGCTGGACCCCTGCACAGAAGAAGGTCGTCACCGCAGCCTTTCTTGGCTGGATGCTCGACGCGTTCGATTACTTCATCGTGGTGTTCGTCCTGAAGGACATCGCCCACGACTTCGGGACCCACATCTCGACCGTCAGTTACGCCCTGTTTCTCACGCTGGCGATGCGCCCGGTCGGCGCCTTTCTCTTTGGACGTGCGGCGGATCGCTATGGCCGCCGCCCAGTCCTGATGCTCGACGTGCTGTTGTATTCGGTGCTCGAGTTCGCGAGCGGCTTCGCGCCAGACCTGACGGCACTGCTCATTCTGCGTGCGCTGTACGGCATCGCGATGGGTGGGGAATGGGGCGTCGGTGCCTCGCTGACCATGGAGTCGATTCCTCCGCAGGCTCGCGGCATCGTGTCGGGATTGCTTCAGGCGGGCTATCCCACCGGCTATCT
The DNA here is from genome assembly GCA_036501985.1 of Steroidobacteraceae bacterium. Taxonomy (GTDB): domain Bacteria; phylum Pseudomonadota; class Gammaproteobacteria; order Steroidobacterales; family Steroidobacteraceae; genus 13-2-20CM-66-19. The sequence continues at coordinate 60,299 of DASXZI010000012.1, forward strand.
GCTGGCCTCGATCGTGTACGCGGTGCTGTTTCCGGCCATTGGCTGGCGCGGCATGTTCATGGTCGGCATGCTCCCGGCCCTGCTCGTGCTCTACATCAGACGCCACGTGCCGGAGTCACCGCATTGGCGCCGGGAAGCGCCTCAGCGCGGTGGCACGCTCGCGGTGCTGCGTCACCACTGGAAAATCGGTCTGTACGCCGTGGCGCTCATGACCCTGTTCAATTTTTTCAGTCACGGCACCCAGGATCTGTATCCGACCTTTCTGCAGAAGCAGCATGGCCTTGAGCATGCTACGGTGGGTACGATCGCCGTGATCTACAACTTGGGCGCCATACTCGGCGGCATCCTCGTCGGCTCACTCTCCGAGCGGATTGGCCGCAGGCGCGCTATCGTCCTCGCAGCACTCGCCGTGCTGCCGATCGCCCCGTTTTGGGCCTCGGCAGGCACACCCGTATCGCTTGCGGCGACCGCCTTCCTCATGCAGGTCGCCGTGCAGGGGGCCTGGGGCGTCGTCCCGGCACACCTCAACGAACTCTCCCCGCCCGAGGCGCGAGCCACGTTTCCGGGGTTCGTCTATCAGCTCGGCAATCTGTTCGCCGCGATCAATGCGCCGATGCAGACGACCATCGCCGAGCGCCTCGGCAATAACTACGGCCTGGTGATGGGCGTCGTCGCAGCCGTCGGGGCCATTCTCATTGCGGCCCTTACCTACTTCGGTGTCGAAGCCAAAGGCGTGTCGTTTGCGCGAGAGCGCGCGAGGCCCCAACAGGCCTGAGGGTCACGACCGCACTTGGCGGCGGATGGTACGGGTGCCCGACGATCACTTCGCACTCAGCGGATGACGGTCACGCCGCGCTTAATGCCTGACGATCACGAGGCCCTCAGCGGCGCGACAGAACGAGCTTGACGCCGATGGCGACGAATACTGCACCGGTGATGCGATTGATCATCCTCTGCACGCTGCTTCCGGGCAGCCACCGAGTGGCCACGCACGCAGCGCCCGTCAGCGCCAGGAACCACAGAAACGATTCGGCGGCATGCAACGAGGCGAGCCCCACGCTGAAGAGCGCCACGGGCGCCCCAGCCGGAACGAACTGCGGCAGGAAGCTCACGTAGAACAGCCCCACTTTGGGGTTCAGCAAGTTGGTGAAGAGTCCGCGCCGAAACGTCCTGACGCTGCTCGCGCCACAGCCGGCCCCTGTCGTGAGCCGAGCCGCCCCGGTCGCCGGTCTGTGCAAAAACAACCGGATTCCAACGTAGAGCAGGTAACCGGCGCCGCCGATCCGCACCGTGTCGTAAGCAAGCCTCGAGGCGGCAAACAGCACACCCAGGCTGGTGGAGGCCAACAGACCCCAGAAGAGCACCCCGGTACAGATCCCGAGCCCGGCGATCCGGGCGCTGCGCGGGCCATCGACTGCTGCCGTCCGTATGATCAGGGCCGTATCCAGTCCAGGCAGGATCGTCAGCAGCGAGCTGGCCGCAGCGAATTCCATTATGGCAGCCAGCTCCGAATTCATGATGTCACCCCATTGCGAGCTCGCGAGCCCGGCGCTGCGGCGCGCAGCGGCCGCCAGTTTCCGCGGCGCACGGTCAGATAGGCCAGTGCGGCCGAAGCGAACAGGGAGACCGCGACCGCGATCACCGAGGCTTCCGGGCCAAAGGCTCCGCCCGTCAACATCTGCGGGCCGTGCAGGGGCAGATTCAACAGACCGCGAGAGTGCCCGCCCGAGACCGCGGCACCGAAGATCCCGCCCTCGGTGAAGTTCCAGCCGAAATGCACTCCGATGGGCAGCCAAAGGCTGCGGGTCGCGGCGTAAGCCAGGCCGAGCAGGACACCCGCCTCCAGCGCAATAGCCGCGCTGCTGGCAGCTGTCGCACCCGGGTTGGCCCCATGCAGGAAGCCGAACAATGCAGCCGAGAACACCAGCGCAGCGAGCGTCCCCCATTTCGCCTCGATGAGGCGAAACAGCACGCCGCGAAATACGATCTCCTCGCCGACCGCCGCGGCAAGGGCGCCGGCCGCGGTGACAGACAGGCCGCCCGTGCCTTGCCAGCCTGCAGGCCCTGCAACACCCATCTCCCACAACACTGCGCATACCGCGCAGAACAGCCCGGCTCCGACCAACACACCGGAAAACAACTGCATCACACGGCCATCGAACCTCAGCTCCCGAGGCTCGCGACCCTCCAGCAACCTGATTTCGCCCCGGTATGCCAGTACCACGAGCACGCAGACTGCGAGATCGCCAATGGCTAAAGCGGCCACCCGCAGTTGCGAGGGCATGGAGTGAGAGAGCATCTGCACACACGAGCGTAGAATGAGGAGCAAACCCACCAGGCTGGCGATCAAGAGCGCCCCCCTCACCAGGGGCCTGCGAGACAGACGCACGGCCAAGGCCCGCCCGGGCATTGCAGCCGGCTCGAGGAGCGGATCCTGCAAGTCAGGCCGACCGTTTATAGAACACCCCCGCCTTCATGATTGCGCGCAAGCTCCCCCCGTCCGAAGCAAGCAACCCGACGTCCTTCAGCGGATCTCCCTCCACGATCAGGATGTCCGCCTCGGCGCCCACCTCGATCCGCCCGAGTGTCGTCTCGCCCAGCAGCTCGGCGTTGGTGGAAGTTGCGCTGCGCAGAATGGCCACGGGTGCCTGCACTTCGCGCCGCAGAACGAATTCGCGCGTCTGATGGACATGCAGCTTGCCCAGCAGATCCGTGCCGAAGCCGATCTTGAGGCCCATCCTCTGCATCAGCTCCAGGCCGCGCAGCGAATGCTCGCTGACCACGCGCAGCTTATCGGCGGCCCAATCTGGCAAGCCGCCCGCCTTGGCCACCTCGAGCAGAGCGCTCACGATGACCAGAGTGGGCACGACGAACGCGCCAGCTGACTTGACCGCGGCGGCACTCTCGGCGTCGATCAGTGTGGCGTGCTCGATGCTGCGCACCCCCAGCCGGGCCGCCCGTGCGATGGATGGGGCAGGATGGCAGTGAGCGGCGACATATCGGCGGCGGCGCGCGGCTTCCTCGACTGCCACCTCGACCTCTTCGTCGCAGAACTGGTCCATCCACAACGGATCCGATGGAGAAAGAACTCCTCCGGACATCATGAGCTTGATGCAATGCGCCCCGCGTCTAAGCTCCTCGCGCACCGCGGCCCTCATGGCATCCGGGCCGTCGACGATCACGCTCACCCGGCCGTCGGTGCAACACGTACAGGCGCCGGCCGAGCTCACAGGGTCGCGAAAATCTCCGTGACCGCCTGTCATGGACAGAGCGCGTCCGGCAAACAGCACACGCGGCCCACGGATCAGCCCGTGCTCGACGGCCTGCGCGATCCCGATCTCGCCGCCTCCGACGTCGCGAATGGTCGTGAAGCCGCAATCCAGCGCGTGTGACAGCATCCGCGCGGCATGCTGGGCAACATAGGTCAGCGGCTGGGCCTCAACCTCTGAGATCCTCACACTGGAGCCGAGCACGTGACAGTGCGCATCGATCAGACCGGGCATGAGTGTGCCGCCCTTGACGTCGACCACCTCCCCCATAGTGGAGCCCGGAGCAGTGCGGGCGAGCTCGACTATGCGGTTGGCTTCGACGACGACCACGGATTCGTCGAGGTACTCTGCTCGCGATCCATCGAATATCCGTGCATTGATGAAGGTCGTGCGGGACATTGCGCGCTCCTGCTCAGGGCTGCGGCGATTATAATTGTCCCGATGCCGCCACAGATCCGCATATTCACCCTCTCCCAGGCCGCCTCCCTGGTCAACCCCGGCTTGCAGCCTCCTGAGCGCCTCTTTCGAGGGAGCGCGGCCCCGTCAACCGGGCGACGACGGCGGCGTTACCATCGCCGAGAATACTGGTCGTGTGATCGATGGAGGCTGCGCCATGTTTTTGATCGGCATTTTGACGGCACATATGCAGGCCCAGCCCGAGCACAGGGCCGCGAAGCCGGCCGCGCCGGTCACCCTTCCCCAAAACTGAAGCAGGCGTACGCCTTCCCTCCGATGAGGTCGCGGAAGGCGGCATGACCGCGGTCACTGCCGGCTGCGCCCACGGCCACCATCAGCGGAAGCAAATGCTCAGAGCGCGGGTGACAGATCCGGGCGCTTGGCGCTGAGCCCCAGCGGGTCAACCGCTCATTGCGGGCGGCCGGATCCGCCTCCGTCACCGTCTCATTGAGCCACGCGTCGAACTCGAGTGATGGGCGGCTATCACCATCGGCCAGCGCCCGAAGGTTGTGGAAGCTGCTGCCGCTGCCGATGACCAGGACGCCCTCGTCCCGCAGGGATTGCAACGCAGCACCCATCCTCAGGTGATAGGCCGGATCCAGATCCCGCTGCAGGGAAAGCATGGTCACGGGCACCGTTGCGTCCGGATCGATGATCAGCATCGGGACGAACACACCATGGTCAAATCCGCGCGTGGCGTCGGTCGCCGTCGCGATCCCGGCAGTCTGAAGCAGATCCAACGCCTGGCGCGCGAGCACGGGAGACCCTGGCGCCGGGTACTTCAACTCATATGTGTGCGGCGGAAAGCCGTAGTAGTCGTAGAGCATGCCCGGTGAGGCCGCCGTGCTCACCGTCGGCGCGCCCTCTTCCCAGTGGGCGGTGCACATCAGGATGGCACGCGGGCGCTCCGGAAGCGTAGCTAGGAGTCCGCTCAGATAGGATCGCAGCCGATCGTAGCCGTGGGGCCCGATGCGCTCCGGCAGATCGATCCAGAAGCAGGGCCCCCCACCGTGGGTCAGGTACAGAGCAGGCTGTCGCTTCATCCTTTACCTCGCAATCTGTCTGCGCAGCTCTGCAACATTGGCAGCGTTGATGTTGGAAGGCTCCGCGCCGAAGCGCGCAGTGACATAGTTGGCAACGGCCGCGATCTCGACATCCGTATAGGCCTCGCCAAATCCTGGCATGAATGAGCCGTGCTCACGCGCCGACGACGAGCCGGCGAGCACCGTCTGCACGAGGTTCGTGGCCGTTGGGTCGTTCACCGCCCTGGACCCCGTGAGCGTCGCGTAACCCGCCGCGGGACTGACTCCGGTCCAGCCATGGCACCCGACGCACGCGCCTTCGAAAAGCTCCTTGCCCCGAGGATCGACCGCGACGGTCAGGCCCTGCGCGTGAGAGGCTGGCGCAGGTGTGGTCCGAGGTTCGGGCAGATCGGGCGTCCCCAGAGCGGGCACGGAGGTGATGTAAGTCACCAGGGCCCGCACGTCCCCGGCTGTCAGAAATTGCAGGCTCATCTCGACCGCCTCGCCCATCGGTCCACCGGCCGAGCCGTGCCCACTTGCGTGGCCATCGGCGATGAATCGTGCCAGCTCCTCGTGCGTCCAGTTTCCGGTCCCGCTCTGATGATCCGGCGTGAGGTTGTAGGAGCGCCAGCCGGCCTGGCGCGTGCCACTGAACTTGCGCCGGTTATCGAGTGCCTGAAAGAGGTTCCTCGGTGTATGGCACTCACCGCAATGCCCGAGCGCTTCAGCGAGATAGGCGCCGCGGTTCCATTCCAGGCTGCGGCTGCCGTCGGCCTGGAAGCGCTTGTCGGGATTGAACAGACTGGCCCATAGGCCCATCAGCCAGCGCTGGTTGAAGGGGAAACGCAGCGAATCGCGTATCCGGGCAACCTGCACGGGCGCGAGGCTGAACAGATACGCCTTGATGGCAAGGGCGTCCGCATCGGTCATGTAGGTATAGGAGGGGAACGGCATGGCCGGGTACAGGCGCGTCCCGTCACGGCTGACGCCCTGATGCACAGCGCGCAGAAAATCGGCGTCCGTGTACGCGCCAATGCCAGTGGCGAGATCGGGCGTGATGTTCGTGGAGTAGAGAGTGCCAAACGGCAGCACGAAGGCACGGCCGCCGGCGAACGCAGGGCCATTCGGCCGCGTGTGGCAGGATGCGCAATCAGCGGCGCGCGCCAGGTACCGGCCTCGCTCGAGCAGCGATGCACTGAGCAGCTCGGGTGGGACGCCGGTCGGGCCTGTCGCGCCGGAGCCGCTGCCGAAAACTGCGGACACCGCGATTCGCCGGCCTCCTGCAAAGTCCATCGGGCCGGGGCCCAGCACGACCCATGCAAGCCAGGCCAGTGCTCCGACCGCAGCGAGGATCACTGCAACGGCCAAGTACCGGCTCGAGCGTCCGCGCTGGGAATCTGCCTCCACCCCCCGCCCTCCTCACCTGCTTCGAGGTGATCTCGAGGCTAGATCAGCCCCCGCGTGCGCGTCAAAGCTTGGCGCGGTACTGCGTCTGCACCGTCCGGATCCGCTTGTCCGTCCCGAAGAAGGCATGCTTGGACATATCAGCGGAATACCTGCTGGCCGGTGGGTGACGACCCAGGCCTTCCGCCAACGCGCGGATGTGGTGAGGGCCGGCTCCGCAGCAGATCCCGAGGTATTTGATGCCGAGCGCGGAGGCATCCTGGGCGAACTTCGACATCTCGGAGCGTGTGCAGACGAAGGGGTCCAGCCCGACCGGAAAGGCCCGCGCGTTATCGCAGCACGGATCCGTCAGAGACATGAACGAGGGCTGCGCTGGCGTGGTGCGATAGGGCACCGGCAACGCGGCGACCTCACACTTCACTGCACTGCGGATCTCGCGCAGGATCGGCATGATTGTATCCGGTCCGCGATGACAATTGACTCCAACCACATCCGCGCCGGCGGCTTCGAGGCGCTGACACGTCTGCGCCGGCGTCCAGCCCTCACGCATGGTTTCCTCTCGATGCACGGAGAAGGTCACGACGGCCGGCACTTTCGAATACCGACGGATGGCTTCGAGCGCCATCAACGCCTCGCCACCCCAGGAGAAGGTCTCCGCAACGATGTAGTCCACACCGGCATCCGAGGCCCAGCCGACCTGCTCCTCGAAGATCCGCGCGACTTCCTTCAGTGCCTTGCGATCGTTGGGATCGTAGATGTTGGTATTGCAGATGTCGCCCGCGAACAGTGTGTGAGTCCGGCGGGCGACCTTCTTTGCGATCTGCAGTGCGGTGCGGTTCATCGAGACGAGATCCTTCTCGCGGCCGATCACCCGCAGCTTCTCGCGATGCACGTAGTAAGTCAGCGCCTGTGTGACATCCGACCCCGCATGCACGAAGTCCATGTGAAGCTGTTCGACGACCTCGGGATGCTCCGTGAGGACCACTGGCACGAACGCGCCCGCCTGCAGGTAGCCGCGGCGCTCCAGCTCGAAGACATATCCCTCGGCGCAGATCACCGGGCCCGCCGCCAGGCGCTTGAGCAGTCCGGGCTCCTTGTAGGGCTTCGCGGTCGCACGCTTGGCTTTGGAGACGCGGTTGGATTTTGCAGTGACAGCCATGAATGCCCTCCGGTAAGGCTTCGGTTGATTGGGACGGCGGAGCGCGTCACGCGCGCATGCGCGCACCCTCGGGGTCGAATGCGGGAACGCTCAGACGCTGTGCTTTGCGGCGCGCCCCGATGATTTCGATCTCGAACCCGCTGGTCTCGCTGGCGAGTGCTGCCGGAATGTACCCGAGAGCGAGCGAACGTTGCACGCTATGCCCGTAGGCGCCCGAGGTCACCCATCCGACGACCTTGCCGTCGTGCCAGATGGGCTCATCGCCGAGGGCATCCGCATCGGCTGCCTCCACGGCGAAAGTGACGAGCCGCAGAGAGCCGCCGCTGTCTCGCTCGGCGATCGCTGCGTCGCGGCCGATGAACTCGCCCTTCTTCAGATCCACGAACCGATCGAGGCCCGCCTCGCTCGGCCCATAGATGGGGCGGAATTCGCGAGCCCAGGTGCCGAAGCTCTTCTCCACCCGCATCGCGTGCAGGGCCCGGCCACCGAACAGTTTCAGCCCATGCGCGCGGCCCGCCTCGGTGAGCAGATCGTAGAGCGCGCGCTGGTACTCGCTCGTCACCCAGATCTCATAGCCGAGATCGCCGGTAAAGGAGAGTCGGCCGATGAAGGCCGGGACCATGCCCACGTCCATGCGACGGAAGGACATGAAGGGGAACTTGCCGCTGGCGAGATCCTCACGCACGAGACCCTGCAGCAGGGGGCGCGATGCGGGTCCCGCGACGGAGAGTCCGACGTATTCCATTGCGCAAGGCCGCAGCACCACCCCGGTGGGCGGCAGGTGCCGCTCGAACCAGCGCATGTAGTAAGTCTCCGCGGCGTACGTACCGATGAGGAACACTCGCTCCGGACCGGCGCGACACATTGTGAAATCGCCGATGAGCTTACCGCGCTCGTTGAGCATCGGGGTCAGGGTGATGCGTCCGATAGCCGGTACGCGATTCGCCATCGTGCGCGACAGCCACTCGACGGCCCCAGGACCTGTGACTTCGAACTTGCCGTAGTTCGAGATCTCCAGCAGCCCAACACCTTCCCGCACGGCCTTGCACTCCGCGGCGACATGCGCGTGCGCACTGGACCGATGGAAAGTCACCTCCTCGGTCGCCTCCTGCGCTGCCGGCGCAAACCAGAGCGGATGCTCCAGGCCGCAGTAATCGCCGAATACGGCATGCCTGGCCTGCAGCCGGTCATAGATGGGCGTGGTGCGCAATGGGCGAGCCGCAATCAGCTCTTCGTTGGGGAAGCGAATCCGGAAGCGTCGCGAATAATTCTCACGCACTTTGGCGTTGGTATACGCCAGAGTCGCCCAGTCGCCATACCGCGAGACATCCATCGCCCAGACATCCGCGCCCGGATCACCGTCGACCATCCAGTGCGATAGCGCGAGGCCCACTCCGCCGCCCTGACTGAAACCCGCCATGACGCCGCAGGCCACCCAGAAGTTGCGCAAGCCCCTGATCGGCCCGACGAGCGGATTACCGTCGGGAGCAAAGGTGAACGGACCGTTCACCACCTTGCGGATGCCGGCGCTTGCGAGCACCGGGAAGTGCTCGAAGCCGACCTCGAGGCTCGGCGCGATGCGCTCCAGGTCGTTCGGCAGCAGATTCTGTCCGAAATCCCAGGGTGTCTCACTCGGTGACCAGGGAACACCGGCGCGCTCGTACGTGCCCATGAGCATCGCACCACGCTCTTCACGCAGATAGATCTCGCCCTCGAAGTCGATGCAGTGCAGCTGCTCCTTCTGGCCTTCGAGCGCCGGGATCTTCTCCGTGATCAGGTACTGATGCTCCATGGCGAGCACGGGCAGCTCCAGGCCGACCATGCGACCGACCTCGCGCGCCCAGAGGCCGCCGGCATTGACGACATGCTCCGCATGCACGGTACCGTGGTCGGTGATGACATCCCACGATCCGTCGGGGCGCGGCTTGAGGTCGACAACTCGGGTCTTGCGGACGATCTCCGCACCACCGAGCTGTGCCGATTTCGCGTACGCCTGCGTCACACCGTAGGGGTCCACATGACCCTCGATCGGATCGTACATACCGCCGACGAAGTGCTTGCGGTCCATCAGCGGAAACAGCTTCGCGGCCTCCTCGCTCGAGATCAGCTCGAGCTCCATGCCCAGATAACGCCCACGCGCCTTGGTCATCCGCAGCCAGTCCATTCGCTCACGCGTGCCGGCGAGCATGACTCCACCGGTGATGTGCATGCCGCAGGACTGTCCCGAGATCCGCTCGAGCTCCTTGTAGAGGTTGATCGTGTACTGCTGCAGCTTGGCGACATTGGGGTCGCCGTTCACGGTATGCATACCGCCGGCGGCATGCCACGTGGAGCCCGAAGTCAGCTCATCGCGCTCGATCAGCAGGACCTCGCGCCATCCCGCCTTCGTCAGGTGATACAGCACGCTCGCCCCGACGACACCGCCGCCGATCACCACTACTTTCGCGTCACTTCTCATTCTGCTCACTCGTTGGAAACGACCAGATGCACCGTGGATTCGCTCTGCGCTCCCGCCTCGGCAGCCGATGCACCGCTGCCGAACCTCTCGATCAGCCACGAGCGGAACATTGCGATCGCCGTATCGCCGAGCCCCTCCGGATGCGTGACGAGGTAGTACCCATAGCCGTCATCCAGCGTCACCTCGAACGGCTTCACCAGCTGCCCCTGTCGGATCTCTTGCGCGAACAAGTTGGTATCACAGATTGCGATTCCCTGACCGCTGAGCGCGTACTGCACTGCCAGGACGGCCGTGTCGACCACCAAGCCGCGCTCCACGTTGATGGGCCGCAGCCCGGCCTGCCGCACGAACTGAGTCCAGGCGTGGTGGCGCGGCAGGTCGTTGATGCGCACGTGCACCAGCTCGTTCGACTCGATGAAGGCCGCCAGATCCTGGCCGGCATGCTGGGCGGCGATGTCGGGATGGCACAGCACGGTCGGGCGCACGAGCCACAGCAGATCGGTCACCAGATCGGTGACCATCGGCCTGGAGTAAAGCACCGCCACGTCCACATCGCCCAGCGCGGGGCCGACGCGGTAAGGACTGATCAGGTCGATGTCCACATCGGCGCTGGCCTGGCGGAAGTCCCGCAGGATGGGCACGGCGAGCTGCACCGCAAAACTGGGGGGCATCTGCACCCGCAGGGTACGCTGCGCGGGGGTGCCCTCGTTGCGGATGTCATCGAGAGCATATTCCAGCCGGTCGAAGGATTTCACGACCGCTGGCAGCAGGTGCTGGCCTGCCTTGGTCAGGGTGAGCGAGTGCGGACGCCGATCGAAGAGTTGCACCCCGATCAACCGCTCCAGAGCGATGACGTGGCGCGACAGCGCGCTCTGGGAGATCAGCAGCGCGTGGGCGGCGGCAGTGAAGCTGCCATGCTTCGCGACGCCTTCGAAGGCGCGCAGCGCGTTCAGGGGCAGCCAGCGCCGATCGATGGATTTCTTGCTCATGGACTCTCTCGCCCGCGGTACCTCCGTGGACGGCCTGCAGCGATTCTAGCGTGGCCGACCGCTGGCCCTGGGGCCTATCCGATGCCTTTTTTCGATGCGGGTAGCCAATTTCTCGGCTTTGAGGGGTCGTGCATCTGTGGAAGTCTGCGCTCGAGCGGCTGCCACGGCCACCGGCGCGAGCGGCCCGTTCTGTACCGATGGACGAGTCTGCGATGAATGCCGCCCCAGCCGCGCTGAGCACCCCCGCGTCGATCCATCGGATCGCCTCGATCCATGTCTCGCACCACCGCCTGGGTTTCGAGCCCGCTTTTCATCCGAGCTGGGACACTCGGCCGCGCACTCATTTCGATGCAACGATCGTTCGGGTGATGACCGATACCGGGCTGATGGGATACGGCTCAGGCGACCTCATGGTCGGCTTCCAGGGCCAGGAAGCCTTGTTCGTCGGACAGGACGCCCTGGCGCTCGAGCGGCACTACCGCACGCTCTCGAACATCGATTTCCATTACGGCCGCTGCTGGCCCCTGGACCTGGCGCTGTGGGATCTGGCAGGAAAGATCACCGCGCAGCCCTGCTGGAAGCTGCTGGGCGGGCTGTCTTCGCGCGTCCGCGCCTATGCATCCTCCGGAACACTACGCGACCCGGGCGCCCTGGCCGAGGCAGCCGAACGTTATCTCGCGCGCGGCTTCCGCGCCCTGAAATTGCGCTTTCACCGCACCGACTGGCGGGACGATGTGAAGGCTCTCGAATCGGTCCGTGCGCGAGTCGGCTCTCGCCTGGAGCTTCTCGTCGACTGCAATCAGGGCTGGCGGCAGCCCTGGGACATCGAGGCGCCCTGGGGCCTGAAGGATGCCGTCGCGGTCGCACGCGAGCTCGAGAGGCTCGCGGTGTACTGGATGGAAGAGCCGCTGCATCGCGGTGACAAAAACGGCATGCGCTCGCTGCGGGAAGCGACGGACGTTCGCATTGCCGGTGGCGAGATGACCCGGCAGGCTCACGAGCTGCGGGACCTGATCGTGGGTGGCTGCCTCGATGTCCTGCAGCCGGACGCGGCGCTCGTGGGTGGGATCACCGGCCTGCGACGCGCAGCGCTCATGGCGCAGGACCACAACCTGATGTTCACGCCACACACCTGGACCAACGGCATGGGCGTCACGGCCAACGCGCACCTGGTGGCCGGCCTGTGCAACGCGCCGTTCATCGAGTATCCCTTCGACCCCCCCGAATGGGACCTCGACCGCCGCGACTACATGATGCAGCAGCCCCTCGAAGTCGATCGCGACGGATGGTTGAATCTGAGTGAGGCGCCCGGGATGGGATATACGCTCGATGAGGCGCGGCTCGCGCGGACCCTGATCAGGTAGGGGAATCCCCCAGCACCTGCCGCAGCGGCTCGAGCCAGGGCTCGAAATTGCGCCACTGATCCAGTCCTTCCCGATAGATGGGCTGGCGCACCTGCTCGGAGCTCGCGGTGCGCACGCTGCGCTGCGTCCGATAGAACTCAAGACACCCAGGCTCGAAATCGAGCTCGCAGAACTCCAGCAGCCGCCTCACGTTTGCCTCGAGGTCCGCAACGACCTCCTCGTGCTGGACCCGCAGGATCCGCCCGGGCAGGACTTCCTCCCAGTGCCTCATCAACTCGAGGTAGGTGCGGTAGTAGCGGCCGATGTCCTCGAGGCTGTAGGTAAACTCCTGGCCGTTGGCAAAGAGCTGCTTGAAGTTGCTGAAGCAGCAGGCCATCGGCTCGCGGCGCGCATCGATGATCTTCGCGTTCGGCAGGATGAGGTGAATCAGGCCCAAATGCCGGAAGTTGTTGGGCATCTTGTCGATGAAGAAGGCCTTCCCCGTCCGATAGACCGTCGTGTTGGCCAGGTAAGCCTCGCCGTGCGCGCGAGCTTGCTCGGCCGACAGCTTCGCCAGCGCCTGCGGATACCGCGGCTCGTCCGCATAGTTCTCGCGCCCACTGAGCTGATGCACCAGTCGCGGGATCTCCGCGAGCTCCATGGTGCCTTCGACCTTCGAGTGCGAGGCCAGAATCTGCTCGATCAGCGTGGAGCCCGAGCGCGGCAGGCCGACGATGAAGATCGGATCCGGCCGTGGGCAGCCCCATCCCTGGCGCTCGGCGAAGAACTCGCGCGTGCAGATCTGCTTCTGCAGGCGGGTGTTGCGCTCGATGGGCTCGGGCCGATAGCGGATCTCGGATTTCTTCAGCGCGTTGCCGCGCTCGTAGTTCGCAAATGAGGCGGCGAAATTACCCCGGTCCTCGAGGGCCTTGCCGAGCGCGAAACACAGGTGATACCGATCGGTGTGTGCTGTCCGCTTGCTGTCCTCCTCGACCCGCATCTGCTCGATCTCGGCATCCGTGAATCGGTAGGTCTTGAGATTGGCGAGGCTCCAGTAGGCATCGCCATAGTTCCGGCGCGCAGCGGCGGAGGCTCTATAGGCATCCACCGCCTCCGCCTGCCTGCCCAGAGTCTTCAGTGAATGCGCGATCGAGAGTTGCACCTCGGCAGGCTGGGCGGTCCCGGGTAACAGCTCGCGATACAGCGCCAGCGCGCGCTCATGATCGCCGAGCCCTACCACCGCGTTGGCGTAGGTCGTGCGGAATTGCCGGTTGTCCGGCTGCCTGCGCATGAGCTGGTCCAGCTCCTCGATCGCCTGGACGGGCTTGTATCTGCGCAGCAGCGTCGTCGCGTAGTCATGGCGGGCCGCGTCGTAGTCCGGAGCCAGGCGCAGCACCGCCTCCAGCAGGACCTCCGCATCATCGAGCACATCGAGCTCGATCCCGATCCGCGCGAGCAGGCGCATGGCCTCGATGTTGTCGCCATGCTTGAGGAGGAAACTACGGATCAGTTGCTCGGCCAGCGCGACCTCGCCGTCGGCGAACATGGCGTTTGCCGTAACGACCTCGGCGGGCAGCCGCGCCAGAGTGTCCACGTGGGCGCCGGCCGTCTCGGCATCCTTCATGTTGCCGGTGAGCCGGTACAGCGCCTGCAGCGTGCGCCAGCTTGCCGGCAGCGCGGGATTGATGTTCACCGCCTGCAGGAACGATTCGATGGCATGCGGTGCATCGCGCAGGGCCACGTAACAATGGCCACGCTCCTGGTGCAGGCGGCTGAACCCCGGGTGCGCTTCCTGGAGCTGTCCGAGCGTGGCCAGTGCTTCGGGGATTCTGTGCAGATAGCGCTGACAGACCGCCATCATGTACAGCACATCGCGGTTTTCGGGGACCCGGCGAGCGAGAGGGGCCGCCACGGCGAGCGCCGGCTCGAAGTGGCTCGTCTCCATGAGCCCGCGGATGCGGGCTACTTCGCTCTCTACGGAGGGCTCGGGGGTACTGGCGGTCGCTGATTGCATGGCCGGATCCGGGGGCGGACTGCTGCCCGCCCCGATTCTACCGCCCGTTCCCTGCCCGCGCGCGCCGAGTGCCCGGCGCACTGCCGCCATCAGAACTTGTAGCCGACCTGCACACCCAGCACTCGCGGCCGGGTGGGTGTCTGGCTGATCACGAACTGACTGGTCGAGGTGAAGAGGCTCACGTTGCGGTCAGCCAGGTTCTCGCCGAACAGCTGTACGGTCCACTGGTCCTTCGACACGCCTACGGCCGCATCGATGAGGCCGTAGGAGGGATTCTCGAATCGCAGCAGCGTGGTGTTCACCGCGCTGCCGGCGGACAGCGAAGGGTTGGTGCTCGTCTGAGTGAAGGAGCTGCTCGAGTAGGTCGCGCCGATCTGCGCAAACATGTTGTACTCGTTGAAGCCCCACTCGTAACGTGCGCGCAAGTTGCCCTGGAACAGCGGCGAGTTGGCCGTCGGACTGCCGATCGCGCCATAGGGGTTCTGCAGCGCCGTGAGAGGCTTGCCGAACTCGCTCGCCGTCGCGGGGTTCGCCAGCAACGCCGGATTGTTCGCAATCAGCGCCGGGGAATTCGTCTGCTCGCTCTTGTTGTAGGTGAGCGCGCCCGAGACCGTCAGGCCCTGGGTCACGCGCGCCTCGACCTGCAGCTCCGCGCCGCGGACGCGGAAATTCTGGCCGTTCGTCCCGAACGTCAGGTTGCCGAGCTGGCCCGGGTCGAAGAACCCGACCTGGACGTTGTCCCAGTTTTCCTCGTAGATCGCCCCGTTGACCTGCAGGCGATGGTCGAACATCTCCGTCTTCCAGCCCACCTCGTTGTTGGTGAGGGAGTCTGGTGCGATCGGCAGCGGGATGCAGAACTGGTCGATGCCGTGTGAATCCGGAACGTGGCAGCCGCCGGTGCGATTGAAGTAGCCCGGGCGGAACCCCTGCGACCAGGTGTAGTACAGCAGGGTGTCGGCCGTGACGTGCCAGCTGATGTTGGCGCGGCTCTTGAAGCCTTTGTAGGTCGAGCGCTCATTCTCGCCGTCGATACTGGTCCCGTGTGGGGCTCCATTGGCACCGGTGCAGGGCGACAGGCCAGCGTCATAGCAGCCGAAGCTGCTGACGACACTGCCAGTCTGGATATTCTGAAAGTCATACCAGCGTGTGCCCGCCGTCACCGTCAGCACCTTCGGAATGATGTCAAAATCAACCGAGGCGAAGAAGGCATACTGCTTGTAGCCGCGCTGCACGTCCTCGAAGAACGCGTCGTTGTCGTTGCGCGTACCCGGGATGTTCGAAGTCGCCCCGGGAACCGTGGAGATGTCGGCGAAACAGCCGAGCTGGGTAGCCGTGGTGCAGGTGGGCACGGTCTTGTACAGCCAGTCGGTGTTGTCGAAAATCTTCACCTGCTCCCAGAACGCGCCCACGATGGCGCGCGTGCGCCAGTCATCCGGCGTGCTCAGCCGGACCTCGTGGCTCTGGTGCGTATTGCGCAGCGTCTCGTGCCAGGAGGTGACTGGCGAGAAGCATCTGGACTGACCCGAGGCGCTGCCCTTGGCTCCGTAGCACTGGTAATAGTCAGCATAGACGCCACGTGCGTAGCTCGTGTAGTCGTTGCGCGCATCCAGACTGCGGGTGAGATAGCCGCCGGTATAAATGGCCTTCAGCGGGCCGACGGTTCCATTGAGCGTCCAGGAAGTGTTCTCGAACTTGTCCTTGTCATACGAAGGGCTGAAGGTGGTGGCCTGCAGTGGCTGCAGGGGCACACCGTCCGAGCTGAAGGGCATCTGGTAGAAGACGCCCTGCGAGTTCATGTTCTGGTAGATCTGCGTGAGCAGCGCGCTCCAGTTGTCGTTGATCTGCCAGAGCGCCGAGGCGCGGATTCCCTGGTACGTGACCGGATTGAAGTTGTTCTGCACCAGCGCGTTGTTGTTCCCGACGGGGCTGCCCGGCGGGGCCCGACAGGTGCCTGTCGTTGCGCAACCCGTGGGATAGTTCGCATAGTAGATACCCAGATCAGTCGACTTACGCGTGAACGTTCCAGGCACGTTGTCGATGTAGCCGCCGCGCGAATCGTTGTAGATCACGGTGCGTACGGCCAGCGTGTCGGCGATCAGCGGCAGGTTGAGCACCGCCGTGATCGCACTGTTGTTGTCGCCATGCGCGGTGGTGCCGTAAGTGGCGGTCGCGTTTCCTTCGGTGACGTTCAGCTTCGGCTTGTTGGTGATGTAGCGGACCACGCCCGCTTCGGCGCCGGCACCGAACAATGTGCCTTGGGGGCCTTCCAGAACCTCGATGCGCTCGAGGTCTGCCGCATAGATGTCGAGATTGCGTCCCGGAAGCTGCCCGGACTGATCATCGAGGTAGATGGCGACGTTCGGGAAGCCGCCGATAGTGCCCGTCGACTGGCTGCCTGCCGAGGCTCCCGAGCTCAGGCCTCGCATGTAGATGAGGCTTTGGCCAGGGCCGTTCGACTTGAACGTGATACTGGGGATGTATTTCACGTAGTCATCGAACGTCTGCACGTTGAGCTGCTTCAACGTATCGGACGTGAGCGCCTGGATGGCGATCGGCACGTCCTGAATGTTCTCCGATCGGCGCTGCGCGGTAACGACGACCTCGGTGATACCCGTGCTGGACTCTTCATCCGCCGCCGGAGTGGTGTCGGCGGGTGCTGCGGCATGCGCGGCCAGCGCGTGCGCCCCCAGGATGGCGGCGACGGCGCAATAGACTTTCTGGTTGGCTTTCAAGCTGCTCTCCCCCCGATTATTGAATGCTCGCTCCCGGCAGAGCCGCCGGACCCCGGACGGGTCACCGCGCTGTAGCGCACGGGCAACACCGGCCTCCGGCGGGCGCCACCCCCCGCCCAAACTTTTCACAGTCGCGCCACCCCAGCAAGCGGAGAAATTGGATCGGGCCATCCAAAAAAATCATGGCCTTGTTCGATTCCTGCTCTGGAAATCCAACTACCGCCCCGCACGCGGCCCCCTGCTGTCACGCTCCCATCCTGCGGGCTGTCGGTCCCGCTGTCCACAACTTCTGCAGTGCTTGCGCGCGATGCGCCATCGCAACACGAGACGGCTGGTCGAGCGATGTACCGCGGCGACATCCATACTGTACGGATGCGGCGTTACGCACAGGTTGCGCGCGCGGATCGGGCGTCAGACGTGTCCCACACGCAAGCGGGACAGCCTCCGATAACACTTCAGAGGACGGCACGGGACCATGCTCCCCTATCACCATCGCACAGATGCGAGTGTGGGGAGAGGTAAATGCTTCACTACGCAGTCGTCTTTTTTATCATCGCGATCGTGGCCGCGATCCTCGGGTTCGGTGGCATCGCGGCGGGCGCGGCGGGCATCGCAAAGGTTCTGTTTTTCGTCTTCTTGGTACTCGCAATCCTGACGTTCTTGCGCCGGGCGTAGGACTGACTGGACTGGGGCTGGGCCCTGTCGGGGCCAGCCCGGCATCTCCCGTGAGGTGGCGGGGTCGGCAATAGCGAGCCCCGCGACTAACCGCCCGGCGGCCAGCGGCGGCGCCGATCGCGCCAGAGAGCCGGTCGCACCGGCGAACCGATCGCCCCGGTGAGCCGGTGGACCGCTACCCGCGTAAACCGCGCACCGCGCGACCCGCACCACCCTTGCATCGCGGAGGCATAATCCGGGCATGCGATGGCTCACTGAACTCTTCCTTTGGGCGGTAGCCGCTGGCGTGCTCTTGCGCCTGTGGTTGTCCGCGCGCCAGATCAAAGCGGTCATCGCCCATCGGGACGCCGTGCCACTCCCCTTTGCCGACCGGATCCCCCTTTCCGATCATCAGAGGGCCGCGGATTACACTATTGCCCATGCGCGGCTGGGCCGCGTGTCTCTGGCCGTGGATACCGCGGTGACGCTGGCCTTGACAGTCGGGGGTGGCTTGGCTGCCATCGATGCCCTGTGGGCGCGGGCCGGATGGTCCGCGCTTTGGACCGGCGCAGCGGTCATCCTCACTGTGGCGGGCCTGACCGCGTTGCTCGACCTGCCGCTCTCGCTCTGGCGCACGTTCCGGCTCGAAGCCCGCTTCGGCTTCAATCGCATGACGCCCCGGCTCTTCGTGACCGACCTGGCCAAGAGCACGGCGCTCACCCTGCTGATCGGCGGCCCCGTGGTACTGGGGGCCCTGCTCCTGATGGACCGGGCCGGTCACTTCTGGTGGCTCTGGGCGTGGCTCGGGTGGCTGGGTCTGATGCTTCTGATGATGTGGGCCTGGCCTGCGTTCATCGCCCCGCTCTTTCACCGCTTCTCGCCCCTTGAGGACGCCGCGTTGCGCGCACGCATTGAATCGCTGCTGGCGCGCTGCGGGTTCGCATCGCAGGGCATCTTCGTGATCGATGGATCGCGGCGCTCCTCGCATGGCAATGCCTACTTCACGGGGATCGGACGCAACAAGCGGATCGTGTTTTTCGATACCTTGCTCTCGCACCTCACACCTCCGGAGGTCGAGGCCGTGCTCGCTCACGAGCTCGGGCACTTCCGCTTGCGGCATGTGCGCAAGCGCCTGATGGTGACGGTCGCAGCTTCATTCGTCGCGCTCGCCTTGCTCGGCTGGCTGGCCGATCATCCGGATTTCTACACAGCTCTGGGGGTGCCGCTGCCCTCCGCGCACGCCGCACTGCTGTTGTTCGCGCTGACAGCCCCCGTGTTCCTGTTCTTTGCATCGCCGCTGGGGTCGCTGTGGTCCCGCGCGCACGAATTTGCAGCCGATGCTTTCGCGGCCCAGCAGGCAAGCGGCACGGAGCTGGCGCTCGCGCTGGTCAAGCTGTACCGGGACAATGCGACGACCCTGACACCCGATGTGTTGTATTCGAGCTTCTATTACTCACATCCACCGGCCATCGAGCGGATCGGCCGCCTGCGGCGGATGAGCCCCCCGGGCGCGTCCGACTCGCAGGCCCCGGCTGCCACCGCGAGGTGAGAGACCGATTTCCGCCGGGCGCGCGGGCCGGGCTCAGGCGGCAAACGGATGCCGCAGGACGATCATCTGATCGCGATCCGGCCCGGTGGAGATCAGACCGATGGGCACATTCACGAGCGCCTGCAGCCGCTCGAGGTAGCGGCGCGCATTGGCGGGCAGGGCCTGATACTCGGTGATCCCGACCGTGGACTCCGCCCAGCCCGGTACCTCTTCGTAGACCGGCTCGAGCGCGGCGTAACCTTCAATGCTCAGCGGCGGCTGCGCCACGACTTCTCCGTTGCTGCGGTACCCCACCCCAACACGGATCGTATCCAGCCCGTCCAGCACATCGAGTTTGGTGATGCACAGGTTCGAGACACTCGAGTGCACGATCGCGCGGCGCAACGCCACGGAATCGAACCACCCGCAGCGCCGCCGCCGCCCCGTCACGGAGCCGAACTCGTGGCCAACACGCGAAAGGTGCTCTCCGTATTCATCGAACAGCTCGGTGGGAAACGGACCCGCTCCAACCCGGGTGGTATAGGCTTTGACGATGCCGATCACCTCATCGAAAGCGCGCGGGCCGAGTCCGGTGCCGGTGCCGGCGAATCCGGCTGTCGTATTGGAGGATGTCACGTAGGGATAGGTCCCGAGATCCACATCCAGCATCGCGCCCTGGGCCCCCTCGAACATGACGTTCGCGCCCGCCTCGCGCAGCGACTGCAGAGCGAGCGTGACGTCGGTGACCAGCGGTGCGATGCGCTCGGCCAGGGCGAGCTGCTCATCGAGAGTTTTCTGGAAATCGACCGCGGGCTGACGGAAGTAGTCCTTGAGGACGAAGTTGTGGAAGTCCAGGACCTCGCCCAGCTTGGCTGCGAAGCGGTCGCGCTGAAACAGGTCCGCGACGCGCACCGCGCGCCGCGCCACTTTGTCCTCGTACGCCGGCCCGATGCCACGCCCCGTGGTGCCGATGGCGTTCGGGCCGCGCGCCCGCTCGCGCGCCCTGTCGAGCTCCACGTGCGAGGGCAGGATCAACGGGCAGTTCGGCGAGATCCGCAGCCGATCAAAAACCGGCACGCCGCGTTCCATGAGCATGGTGCTCTCGGCGATCAGCGCCTCGAGCGAAAGCACCACACCATTGCCGATGAAGCAGCGAACGTGCTCACGCAGGATTCCGGATGGGATCAGCGACAGGATCGTCTTGCGGCCGCCGATCACCAGAGTATGGCCGGCGTTGTGCCCGCCCTGGAAACGCGCCACGGCCGCGGCACGCTCGGTGAGCAGATCCACGACCTTGCCCTTGCCCTCATCGCCCCACTGCGTACCGATGACGACGACGAACTTGCCCACGCGGTATGCCTCTACCTGACCAGGAAAAGGATCACTAGCCCCACCAGCATGCTGCCGAGCCCGGCCAGGCGCAACTCGCGGTCGGTCACCTCCAGCAGCCGCGCGAAGGCACGCTTGACGCCGCGCGGATGCAGGAAGGTGGCGATCCCCTCGAGCACGAAACACAACGCCAGGGCCGCGAGCAGATCCGAGAAGTTGACGGACACGGAAACCTTCGCAACGCGCTTCAGTGCTTGGCCGGGTGGCCGGGATCCTTCAGATACTTGAAGAACTCCCCGTCGGGGGTGACGACCAGCAGGTCCCCGTCCTTGCCGAGCGAGCGCTCGTAGGCCTGCAGGCTGCGGTAGAAGGCGTAGAACTCCGGATCCTTCGAGTAGGCTTTCGAATAAGTCTGAGTCGCCAGGGCATCACCTTCGCCGCGGATGCGCAGCGCATCGCGCTCGGCATCCGCCAGGATCTCCGTGCGCTGGCGCTCGGCCGAGGCACGCAGGCGCACACTGTCGCTCTGGCCTTCCGCTCTGAGGCGGCTGGCGATCTTGGCGAAGTTCTGCTTCATGCTCTCGTACACCCGCGTGCTCACATCATCCGGCAGATCGATGCGCTGCACGCGCACGTCGATCAACTGGATGCCGAGCCCGGCCACATTGCGGCTCGCCTGACCAAACATGTCACCCGTCACCGCAGAGCGCTCCGAGGAGACGATCTGCTCGAGCGTGCGCTGGGCGACGACGCTCTTGATACCATCCTTGACTATCTCGGCGAGGCGCTGGCCCGCCAGGTCCTCGCTGCCGCCGGTCGCCTGGAAATACCGGGAGGCATCCTTGATGCGCCACTTCACGTAGAAGTCCACGATCAGGCCACGGTTATCGTTGGTAAGGAAAGTCTCGCCCGTATAGGAGAGCGAGAGGATGCGCCGATCGAACTTCACCACCTGGTCCCAGGGCCACTTGCTGTGCAGTCCGGGCGTGTAATCGAGGCCCACGATCGCGCCGAACTCCGTACGCAGCGCGAGCTGCGCTTCGGTGATCGTGAACAGCGAGGTGGCCGCGATCAGCAGCACCGCACCCACGATGACGAGTCCGATGCCGCGCGCCAGGTTCATCGGTCCCCCCGCCCGCGGGCTTCGACGGTCACCGAGTCCTGATCGCGGCTCTGCGCCGGCTGGCTGCTCGAGGACTCCGCGGCACCCGATTCGGACTCCTGATGCGAGTTGGCCTTTTCCAGCAGCTTGTCGAGCGGCAGGTAGAACATGTTGCCGCCGCTGCCGCCGTTGGCCTTGGCGTCGATCAGAACCTTGTGAGCGCGCGCGAGCACATTCTCGACCGTGTCCAGGTACAGCCGCTCGCGGGTGACTTCCGGCGATTGGACGTACGCCTGTTCCAACTGCGAGAAGCGGCCTGCCTGCCCTTCGGCAATGGCCGTGACCTGCGACTTGTAAGCCTCTGCGTCCTGCATCATGCGCGAGGCCGCGCCGTGCGCCACGGGAACGATGCCGTTCGCGTAGGCCTGAGCCTCCTTGACGTAGCGTTCCTGGTCGGCAAGCGCCTTGTTCGCATCACGCTGCGAGGGGACTACCGGCTCCGGCACCTGGACGTCGGTCAGATTGACCGTCGTGACCGTGATACCCGTGTTATAGGCATCCAGAGTATGCTGGATGAGCTCCTTGGTGCGCCGCGTGATCTGCGGCCGTGTGGCGCCGACCAACACCTCGTCGAGCTCGCTGCGGCCCACGATCTCGCGGATCGCCATCTCGCTCACTTCACTGAGAGTCGCCTCGGGATCCTTGACGCGGAACAGCACCTTGATGGGGTCGCTGAGCTGATACTGGACGGCGAAGCGCAGGTCAACCAGGTTCACATCCGAGGTGAGCACCCGCGACTTGTATTCGCTCGAGTTCACACTCGCGACATTGACCTTCAACACCGTCTCGATGGGCCATGGCAAATGCCAGCCCAGGCCCTGCGAGCGCACACGCACGAGCTGACCGAAGCGCAGGATCACCCCTTGCTCCGCCGCCTTGATCTGGTAGATGCCGCTCGCCAGCCAGATCAGCACAGCCAGCGTGGCGAGGATCAGGAACAGCTTGCCGCCCTCGCCGCCCTCGCCGCCTTCGCCTCCCTCGCCGCCCCGGCCACCCGGGCGCAGCAGCGAGTCGAGCCGCCGCTGCCAGCCCTTCACGCGCTCCTCGAGATCCGGACCGCCGCCCTGGCCTGGCCGACGGCCCCATGGATTGTTCTGACCCGGTTGATTCCACGCCATAAGACAACTTCGAGCTGCGCGCAGGGATTAACAGGGTTTCAGCGCAGCTTGGTCGCGCGCACCCTGGGTGCGCCAGCGACGGCGGTCGATTGTAGGTAGGCGCTATCGGGCGCACAAGGCGTATTGTCCGCTTGCACCTCGAGGATCTGCACACCGGCAGTGCGTGCCAGCGCGAGCAGCTCGACGTCCGGGAGCTCGACGCTCAGCTCGATGGAGCCGTCCAGAGCGGATCTCTCCGCGCGCACCGCTTTGGCCGCATACAGTCGCGAGCGGAGCGCTCCGGCCCCGACAGGCACTGAGATCCGCGCGCGGCGCGCGAAGCGGGCGAGCCGTTGGGCAATGGCCTGTGCCAACGGGTCCAGTCCCGCACGCTGCTCGGCGGAAATCCATACGGCCGCGGCGCGACCGTTCGCATCGCGGTCCAGCCGGGGTGCCAGCTCCAGGCGATCGATTTTGTTGTAGACGATGAGCTGCGGAATCGTGTCGGCGCCGATTTCCGCGAGCACCGCATTGACCTGCGCCATGTGCTCCTCGCGTCGCGCATCGCTGGCATCCACGACGTGCAGCAGTAAAGTCGCCTCGCGGGCCTCGGTGAGCGTGGAGCGGAACGCCGCCACCAGCTCGTGCGGCAGATCGCGAATGAATCCTACCGTATCGGCAACCACTGCCGGCGTTCCTCCGGGCAGCATGATTCGCCTCACCGTCGGGTCCAGCGTCGCGAAAAGTTGATCCGCGACGTAGGCCTCGGCGCCGGTCAACGCGCGAAACAGAGTGGATTTCCCCGCGTTGGTATAGCCCACGAGCGCCAGCGACGGCACCGGTATGTCGGCGCGCAACTGGCGGCCGGTCTCGCGTTGCTGGCTGATACGGGCGAGCCGCTTCGTCAGCAACCGCACCCGCTGGCTGATGAGACGGCGGTCGGTCTCGAGCTGCGTCTCGCCGGGTCCACGCATGCCGATGCCGCCCTTCTGACGTTCGAGATGGGTCCAGCCTCGGACCAGGCGCGTGCTCAGGTGTCTCAGCTGCGCGAGCTCGACTTGCAGCTTGCCTTCGAAGCTGCGCGCGCGCTGCGCGAAGATATCGAGGATCAGCCCGTTACGGTCCAGCACTCGCCTGCCGGCGAGCTTCTCCAGATTGCGCTCCTGGCTCGGTGAGAGAGCGTGATCCACCAGAACAACTTCGGCCTCCTTGGCGGCAACCACGTCCCGAAGCTCCTGCGCCTTACCGCTGCCCATGAAATAGCGCGGATCGGGCCGCTCCCGGCGGCCGGTGAGGGTGGCCACCGGCACCGCCCCTGCTGACAGGGCGAGCTGCCTGAACTCTTGCAGATCCTCCGGATCCACGGGTGCGCCCAACCCGAGGCGCACGAGCACGGCGCGCTCACCATTGCGAGGGCGCTCGGTGACTTTCATGCGCTCATTCGGCGGGATTTGTCTCCGGGGCAGTACCGCCCTCCTCGGAGGCCAGGCGCACGTTGCGCGCCGGCACGACCGTGGAAATCGCGTGCTTGTAAACCATCTGACTCACGCTGTTCTTAAGCAGCACGACAAATTGGTCGAACGAGTCGATCTGACCCTGCAGTTTGATGCCATTGACGAGGTAGATCGAAACGGGGACCCGCTCCTTGCGCAGTGCATTCAGAAAGGGGTCTTGCAGGGACTGGCCTTTGGCCATCGGGTTCTCCTTGTTTTCCACACACAGCTTCTAGTTGTTCGAAAAAGCATCGCAAGCGGACTTCCCTGTCCCGCGATTAAGCAAGCTCCGTGCCTCGCCGGGGCAGCGAGGACCGATACGAAGCATCTTAACATGCGTTTTCCGTCAAAGCCCAAGCTCTCGCACGGCGCGCGCAACGTCGCTAATCCACGACGCATGTATGTGCAATTGCTGCGGGTTCAGCCTCTCGAAACCCTTCTCCCGGCGCAGCCAGGTGAGTTGCCGCTTGGCGAGCTGTCGCGTTGCGGAAATTCCGCGCTCGACCGCCTCCTCCAATCCGTATTCGCCCGAGAGGTGAGCCCACAGCTGGCGATAGCCGACCGCACGCATTGAGGAATGGCGCGAATTGAGATCACCGCGTTGGTGCAATGATCGCACCTCCGTGAGAAAACCCTGCTCCATCATGGCGTGAAAGCGCTTTTCTAGGTGCCGATGCAACACACTGCGATCCTCGGGGATGAGTGCCCAGGCGCGCACGCTCATGTCGGTGAGCGCGCTCACTGTACGAAGTTGCAGCTCGGAGATCGGGCGGCCCGCGGTATAGCAAACCTCCAGGGCGCGCTGAATGCGCTGCGCGTCGGTGCGGTTGATTCGCGCAGCGGCTGCCGGATCTCGCAGCGCGAGCTCGGCATGCAGCGCGGACCACCCCTCTCGCCCGGCCCGTTCGTCGATCTCACGTCGGATGGCGGGGGAGGCCTCCGGCAGCGGCGCGAGCCCCTGCAGGAGTGCCCGAAAATAAAGCATCGTTCCGCCCACGAGCAGCGGTATTTGGCCCCGGGCATGAATGCCCCGGATCACCGCCAGAGCTTCGCTTACGAATCGCCCCGCCGAGTAGCTCTCGGTCGGGTCACAGACATCGATCAGGTGGTGCGGGAGGCGCGCCCGGAGGGCGGCGGGCGGCTTGGCGCTACCGATGTCCAGCCCGCGGTAAACCAGTGCCGAGTCCACGCTCACGATCTCCACCGGGGCGACCTCGGTCAGCTGGGCCGCCCATTCGCTCTTGCCAGCTCCAGTCGGGCCGGCCAGCAGGAAAACGGGCAGCCGCTCACCGGCTGCGTCACAGGCCACTACCGCCCCCTGAGGAACAGCTGATCCAGTTCCGGCAACGACAGGCGGGTCCAGGTCGGGCGACCGTGATTGCACTGATTGGCTCGGTCCGTGGACTCCATCTGCCGCAGCAGCGCATTCATTTCCGGGAGCGTCAGGCGCCGGTTTGCGTGAATGGCCGTGCGGCACGCCAGCGTGCCGAGGAAGCGGTCCGCGGCCGCCTCGAGGTGGTGCCCACCCCCCTCGGCATCCAGGTCGCGAATAACCGAGGCGACGATGCCGGCTACATCCTCTCCGATCAGCAGCGCCGGAATCCGGCGCAGCGCGAGCCGCGTGGGCCCAAGCGCGTCCAGCTCGAACCCGGCCTGCTCCCATTCACCGCGCCCCTCCAGAATGGCTTCCATCTCGTGCGGCTTGAGCTCCACGACGATTGGCTCGAGCAGTTGCTGAGAGGCCGGAGCGGCAGCGCCGTTGGCCGCCTTGAAGCGCTCATATAAGACCCGTTCGTGACCGGCGTGCATATCTATCAGCACCAGCCCATCCGGCGTCTGGGAAAGAATATAAATGCCATGCAACTGAGCGAGCGCCACCCCCAGTGGGTGCTCAGTCCCCTCAGAGAGGGGTTGCGCAAACCGAGCACCCGTCTCCATACCACCCAAGAGCCAGTCCCGCGCGGCCGCTGGAGCCTCGCGAACCGCGCCGACAACCCCCCAGGGGCTGCGCGTCGAGCTCCCAAAGGGCAGCGAAGCTTCAACAGGCGGAGAGAAATCCGCCCGCGCAGCCGGCGCGGCGGCGAAGGCCGGGCGCGTGCCCGCCAGTACCCGCTCGACTGCCCGGAAGACGAACTCATGAATCTGCCGGCTATCGCGGAAACGCACCTCGAGTTTGGACGGATGCGCGTTCACGTCGACCAGCTTGGGATCCAGCGTCAGGTATAGAACGTAGGTCGGATAGCGCCCGTGATAGAGCACGTCCCGATACGCCACGCGCACAGCGTTCATCAAGAGCTTGTCGCGAACGCTGCGGCCGTTCACGAACCAGTACTGCTGATCGGGCTGAGCTCGGGAAGCTGTGGGCAGTCCGATCCAGCCGGTGATCTCCACGGGTCCAGCGTGATGCTGCACCGGAACGGCACGGCTGAGAAACCCCTCTCCGAGAATCCGCGCAAGGCGCCCGCTGCCCTCATCCCCCACGCTCATCGGCGCCTCGATCACAACGCGATCACCGCTTCGCAGACGGAAGGCGACATCGCACCGCGACAGGACGAGGCGTTCCACGAGCCGCGCGATGTGTCCGAGCTCGGTCGCATCGCTGCGCACGAATTTCCGGCGGGCTGGAACGTTGAAAAACAGGTCGCGAACTTCGACCGTGGTTCCCGCGGGATGGGCGGCGGGACGAACACTGGAGACCGCGCCGCCATCAATGGCTATCTCGGCCGCAGCTGCTGCACCCGCAGCGAGTGAGATTACGCGCTCACGCGAGACGGAGCCGATGGAGGGGAGCGCCTCACCCCGGAAGCCCAGCGTCGTTACAGCTTCGAGATCCTCGAGAGAGCGGATCTTGCTGGTGGCGTGCCGCGATACGGCGATGGGCAACTCCTGCGCGGCCATGCCGCAGCCGTCATCGCGAACTCTCACGAGACCCACACCGCCTCGCTCAATGTCGATCTCAATGCGCCGCGCGCCGGAATCCAGGCTGTTCTCGACGAGCTCCTTCACCACCGAGGCCGGGCGCTCGATCACTTCGCCGGCGGCGATCTGGTCGATGAGCTCGCTGGGGAGCACCCTGATGGTCATCGTCGGTCACGGTTGATGCGGAGCGAATGGCCCCGGTGCAAGTGTAGCGCCAGCGAGTCAGCGGGTGCTGGGCGCGGCCATCACGCTGGCTACGGTGCTGCGCCGATAGAGTGCGGCAAAGCGGGTTCCCACCGGAGGATTCTGCTGGAAGTATCCCCGGATGCCTTCGAAGATCGCATTCGCCAGGCCGACCTGCTGATGCACGCTGCGCAGGCGCAGCTCCTCGCGCGGATTGGAGATGTACGCCGTCTCGACCAGCATGGAGGGGATGTCCGGAGACTTGAGCACCACGAAGCCGGCCTGCTGAACCTGCGCCTTGCGCACCATGCCGACGCCATCCAGTGCTGTCAGCACGCGCTGCGCTGCCGTCATGCTCGCGCTGATGTTGGCGGTCTGGGACAGATCGAGCAGCACGGACTTGAGTGTCTCGTCCTTACCCTCGAGCGACACCCCGCCCATCAGGTCGGCGGCATTCTCGCGCTCGGCCAGCCACCGCGCCGCCTCGTTCGAGGCGCCACGCTCGGAGAGCACGTAGACCGAAGCACCGGAAATCTCGCGGTTGAGGATCGAATCGGCATGCACCGAGACGAACATGTCGGCCTTGGCGGCGCGCGCGCGCCGGATCCGGTCGCGCAACACCAGAAATTCATCCCGGTCTCGTGTCAGCACCGCCTTCATGCCCTGCTCTTCGTTGATTCGCTGGGCGAGCAGGCGGGCAATCGCGAGCACCACATCCTTCTCGCGGGTGCCTCCCCGTCCGATCGCCCCGGGATCCTGTCCACCGTGGCCTGCATCGACGGCCACGATGACGTCGCGATCCGAGTCGACCGGCGCATGGGCCGCGCGGATGACGTGGGGAGCGGCGTTGACCTGAGCGGGCGCCTGATCGCCGAAGTCGATCACGAGCTCGCGCTGTCCGGCCTGCGCAGTGGCGAGCCAGATGCTGCGTGCGGCGAGTGGCTCGGTGAGCTGAACGACGATCCGCACCGTGCTTCCCGGCTGCCGGCCCATCCGGATCCCCGAGACCACTCCCGCGCCTTCGGGCACACGGAATCCGCGGGCGAGGCGTGTCTGCGCCAGGTCGATGACGGTCCGGTAGGGGCGCTCCAGCGTGAAGATCCTTTTCGTCGCCAGCCCCGTCACATCGAGGGTCAGCTGTGCCGAATGAGCGGTGCCCGACAGATGTGCCTGGCGCAGCTCGGCACCCGCGGCGGACGAATTGCTCGCGGTCACCAGCGCGACCAGGACAGCCCCCAGCTGAAACAGCTTCCTTATCATGGAGTTCAACACGTGATCTGCGGCGTAATCTACGTCCACGCGGTCCCCTTTTCAACCGAGCACACCCGTTCGACCTGCGGCCGCTTGTGATCCGAGCCGGATCGGCTCAGCCGCCGCGCTGCAATGCGCTCAGCCACGAGACCCCCAACGGCGTGGCGCCCGTTAGGTTGATCTGGTGCGCCGAGGCGCCCGCCGCGAGGCTGATGGCGAGATCCGCCGGCGGAATATGCCCGGATCCCCGCTCGGGCCATTCCACCAGCCAGACAAAGCCCGCGCGCGCCCAGTCCCTCAATCCGAGTGCTTCCAGCTCGCCCGGCTCTCGCAGACGGAACAAGTCCGCATGCAGGATCGACAGGTGCGCGGTCTCATGGATTTCGAACAGGGCATAGCTCGGACTGCGGATGAGTCCTTCGATGCCGCAAGCATGAAGAAAGCCGCGGGCCAGCGTGGTTTTTCCGGCGCCCAGCTCGCCGCTGAGGTACAGAACCGCGAGCGCATTACCGGCAGGTCGCGACCGCGCCAGGCGCCCGCCGAACGCCTCGGTCTCTTCGCCCGAATGGGCCTGACATTGCACGACCTCGCTCTTTACAGGTTGACGCAGTTGTGCAATTCCCGGGCGACATCGCTCGCGAGCAGGCCGCGCTCTCCGCTGCGGGCCGCTGCATCTCCGGCCATCGCGTGCACCAGCACGCCCACACGAGCCGCCAGCCATGTATCGCGGCACTGCGCCAGGATTCCGGCGATGGCGCCCGTCAGGACATCGCCCGTCCCGGCGGTGGCCATGCCGGGATTGCCGCGCTCGCACAGGCCGGGGATCCGCCTTGCGGTTCCAACAAGAGTGCCCGCTCCCTTGAGCACCACGGTGCCGTGATAGCGCTCCACGAGCCGCCGCAACGCCTCCAGCCGGTCATTCTGGATGTCCTGGGTTTGGACACGCAGCAGCCGTCCCGCCTCGCCGGGGTGGGGCGTCAGAATCCAGTTATCCCGGTGCGGGGTGTGCGACTCGGCAATCAGGTTGAGCGCATCCGCATCCACCACCAGCGGCTTGTTGCAGCTCAACACTGCCCCGAGCGCCCGCCTGGCCCAGTCCGTGCGACCCAGTCCCGGGCCGATGGCTATCACGTCGGCCCGTTCCAGCGCCTCGGCAAATCCGCTCTCGTGCGTGAGGGGCAGGCAGATCAGCTCCGGCCTGCCGGCCGAGATCGCGGCGATATTTTCCGCGGCTACCGCCACGGTGACCAGCCCAGCGCCCACGCGCAGGCATGCCTCGCCGGCAAGGCGCGTCGCGCCCGGCATGCCAATGCCGCTGCCCACGATCAGGACCCGGCCGAAATCGCCTTTGTTGGAAGAGCGGCGCCGATGGGGCAGCGCGCGCGATATCTCGCTTTCGGCGATGCGCTCGAGTGGTGCCTGGAAGGTGCTCGAGGCGGGGGGAGCGACTTCCAGGTCATCGAAGAAAACCGTGCCCGCGAACTCCGGTCCATCGCCGATGAACAGCCCCGTCTTCAGTGCGACGAACGTCACGGTGCAGTCCGCACGCACCGTCGCGCCAAGCGGCACGCCCGTGTCGCTGTTGAGGCCGGAAGGAACATCGAGCGCGAACACGGGGCGTCCCGCCGTGTTGATTTCCTGAATGACGCGCTCCAGCTGCGGCCGTGTGGAGCCCTGAAGACCCGTGCCCAGCAGCGCGTCGACGATTACCTCGCCCTCGCGCAGCAGGTCGGGCGAGAACGGCCGCAACAGACCCTCGCTCGCCTTGAAATCCTCACACGCCTGGCGGGCGTCGCCTCGCAGAGTCTCGGTGCCTACGGCCGCGAGCACGGAGACCGTCAGCCCGGCTGCCTGGGCGAAGCGGCCGAGGACATAACCGTCCCCCGCATTGTTGCCTCCGCCGCACACGATCACGATCCTGTGCGCGGTAGGCCAGCGCGTGCGCAGATACCGCAGCGCGGCCTCCCCGGCACGCTTCATCAATGTGTATCCCGGTATGCCCAGCGCCTCGATCGCATGGGAATCGAGTGCGCGAACCTGCGCC
This sequence comes from Steroidobacteraceae bacterium, assembly GCA_036501985.1. GTDB lineage: Bacteria > Pseudomonadota > Gammaproteobacteria > Steroidobacterales > Steroidobacteraceae > 13-2-20CM-66-19. The sequence goes on from DASXZI010000012.1 coordinate 90,805, forward strand.
GTGGAGTACAGAGCAATCGGCAGGGCCATAGGCTGATTATACTGACAGCGGTGCCCCCCTCATGAGCAAGCAGGAAATTCTCGACGTTCAAGCGGCCAAGCGCGCGCTCTTCGAGGCTGCGCGGGCGCTCGGGTTCGGACGAATCGGCGTAGCGAGCGTGGCTATTCCCGAGGACGAGCAGCACTTGGTGCGGTGGCTGGAGGCTGGCTTCGAGGGGGAGATGGACTACATGCGGCGCCACGGCACTTTGCGCAGCCGCCCGCAGGAGCTGGTCCCGGGATCGGTGCGGGTCGTGAGCCTGGGCATGGACTACTGGCCCGATGAGGCAGCCGACGCTCGCAGCACACTCGAGGATCCCCAGTTGGGATACGTGTCGCGTTACGCATTGGGGCGCGACTACCACAAGATCATGCGACGCTCCCTGGCACGCCTGGCCGAGGACCTGCAAAAGCGTATTGGCCCGTTCGGATACCGCGTGTGCGTCGACAGCGCACCGGTGCTGGAGAAGGCGTTCGCGCGCAATGCCGGCCTGGGCTGGATCGGCAAGCACACCAACCTGATCGCACGGGACGCGGGATCGTGGTTCTTCCTCGGCGAGATCCTGACCGATCTGCCGTTGCCCCTGGACACACCGGCCTCCGCTCACTGTGGAACCTGCGAAGCCTGTCTGCCGGCCTGCCCCACCGGCGCAATTGTCGCACCCTACCGGCTCGATGCCCGGCGTTGTATCTCCTACCTGACGATCGAGCACGCCAAAGCCATCCCCGTGGACTTGCGCAGCGCGATCGGCAATCGGATCTATGGGTGCGATGATTGTCAGCTGGTGTGCCCGTGGAACAAGTTCGCCCACAGCGCAGCGCACCCGGACTTCAAGGTGCGCCATGCGCTGGATTGCACCCGCCTGACGCAGCTGTTTGCCTGGACCGCCGCGCAATTCGAAGAGCGCATGCGCGGCTCCGCGATCTACCGGATCGGGTACGAGCGTTGGTCCCGCAACATCGCCGTTGCTCTGGGCAACGCGCCCTTCTCGGCCGAGGTCGTCGCCGCGCTGCGCGCGCGGGCCCACGACTCATCCGCACTGGTGCGCGAACATGTGGAATGGGCCCTGGCTCGCCACCGGCCCGGCGGGCGGGACCACGGCTCGGAGCCGCTCAACGTCTGACTTGTATGTTGTCGATCAGCCGCGCCTTGCCGAGGTGCGCGGCGGTGAGGACCACGAGGTGGCGGGTCTGTGGGCGGGGCGGGCCGAGATCCTCGGCCTGGCGGATCGCAAAGTAGTCCGGCCGGCAGCCAGCCCCTTCCAGTGTCTGGACGCCAAAGCGCTCCATGCTCGCGAACTCGTTGTCACCCGCCTGCAACCGGGCGGCCACCGCCGCCAGCGTGGCGTGTATGCGGGGCGCAACCTGGCGCTCCTGCTCTGTGAGGTATTGATTGCGCGAGCTCATGGCGAAGCCGTCCGCATCCCTCACGGTGGGCGCCGCCACGATTTTCACGGGAAAACACAGGTCAGCCACCATGCGCCGGATGATCGTGAGCTGCTGAAAGTCCTTCTCGCCGAATACCGCGATATCCGGCTCGACGATGTGCAACAGCGTCGCCACGACGGTAGTCACGCCTTCGAAATGCCCCGGACGGAACTCGCCGCACAGGATACGGGAGAGCCCTGGCACCTCGACCCGGGTTGCGCGCTCTGAGCCGCTCGGATAAATCTCCGCGACATCCGGCGTGAACATCAGATCGCATCCCGCCTCGGCCAGCATCCGCTCGTCATCGCGAGGCGTGCGCGGATAGTGTGCGAAATCCTCGTTGGGACCGAACTGCATCGGATTGACGAAGATGCTCGCGAGGAAGCGGTCGCCGACGTCCCGCGCCGCGTCGATCAGGCTGACGTGACCCGGATGCAGGTTGCCCATCGTCGGTACGAACGCCACGCGTAGTCCGGCTGCATGCCAGGCGCGCACGCGCTCGCGGACCGCAGCAATGCTCGTCACCGTCTCCATAGTCCGCCGAGGCTCAGCTCAAAAACAATGTTCGGGCGCAGGATACTCGCGCGTTCTCACGGCCTGCACGAAGTTGGCGAGCGCCTGTTGGTTCGTCTGCGCCCCCTCCATGAAGTTGCGCACGAAGCGCGGCTTGCGCCCGGTCGTGATGTCCAGGATGTCGTACAGAACCAGGATCTGCCCGTCGGTGTCGGGGCCGGCTCCGATGCCGATGACCGGCACATGCAGCGCCTGGGTGATCGCCCGGCCGAGCGCGGCCGGAATGCACTCGAGGAGCACGAGGTCCGCGCCCGCCGACTCCAGGCGCTTCGCGTTCTCGATCATCAGCTCCGCCGCATCGCTGTTGCGTCCCTGAACACGGAAGCCGCCGGTCTTGTGCACGGACTGGGGCTTCAGTCCGAGGTGTGCACAGACGGCGATGTCGTGAGCGGCGAGGAACTCGACGATCTCGATCTGCAGAGCGCCGCTTTCCAGCTTGACCATCTCCGCGCCACCCTCCTGCATGAGTCGCACCGAGTTGGCGAGGGCCTGCTCGCGCGAGGGGTAACTCATGAAGGGAAGATCGCCGATGAGAAACGGGCGATGCAGGCCGCGCGAGACCGCACGACAGTGATAGACGATATCGTCCATCGTTACGGGCACGGTGGTGTCATACCCCTGTATCACCATTCCAAGCGAGTCACCCACCAGCACGACATCCACATCGGCGCCATCGAGCAGCACGGCGAAACTGGCGTCATAACAGGTGAGGCTCGCGATCTTGTGCCCGTCGGCCTTCATCTGCGCCAGGGTGCCCAGTGTCACCGGCGGCCGGTCGGTACCGCGTAACTGCAGGTGGGTATACATGCGCCCTACTCTACTCTTCTCCCCGACCGGGCGGCGGGGTCTAGATTCCGCGGCTGCGCAGCGGGTTGAAGTACAGGCGTCCGCGCTTCATCCGTTTGATGGCACTGAGCAACTCGTCATAGTCCGCCTGGTTGTTGATCGGATCGATGGCGGCGGCGTTGACGATGAGCAGCGGAGCCGCCTTGAACTCGTGAAAGAACCGGGCGTAGGCCTCGTTCAGCCTTTCCAGGTACTGCCGTTCGATGCTCTTCTCGTAGTCGATGCCCCGCCTGCCGATCCGCTCCAGCAGCACATCCACCGGCGCCTGCAGATACACGACCAGGTCCGGCTTGGGCGGCTGGATATCCAGCTTGGCGTAGACCTGTTCGTACAGGCCGTATTCGGCCTCGTCGAGCGTGACCCGTGCGAACAGGCGGTCCTTCTCCAACAGATAGTCGGCCACGCGCACGGGGGCGAACAGGTCCTGCTGCTTGAGGCCACCGAGCTGCTGGGCACGCTGAAACAGGAAGTACAGTTGGGTGGGCAACGCGCCGGCGCGGGGGTTACGGTAGAAGCGCTCGAGAAACGGATTCTGGGCGGCCTGCTCCAGCACCGCCTCGGCCGACAGGCTCGCGGCCAGGCGCTGGACCAGGCTGGTCTTGCCGACACCGATCGGGCCTTCCACCACGATGAACCGGTGCTCGGGTTCGGTTGGCTTGGTGCTCATGCGCCAGTTGAAAGAGCTCTTTTCCGCCCCGCTACGGCAGGCGATGCACGCCGCCGGAGGCAACACGCCCTTTGAGCTCGGCCACCTGGCCGAACCCGGGCACCTCGAGATCCGGAGCAATATCCGCCAGAGGATACAGAACGAAGTTTCGCTCCACTACACCGGGATGCGGCACGGTCAGCTCGGGCTGCGCGAAGCGCTGCCGCCCGAAGACCAGCAGGTCGAGGTCGATCACTCGCGGACCCCATTTTGGGTGCTGCGCCGGCCTGCCGAACTCGGCCTCGAGTGCGCGCAAGGCTGCCAGCAGCGCATGCGCGTCAAGCTGAGTAAGGACCCCCGCCACGGCATTGACAAAATCAGGTTGGCTCACCGGTCCGAACGGCTGTGAGGCATACAGCGGCGAACGCAGGATGGTACGAGTGGCCGGAAGGCGGTCCAGCGCATCGTACGCACGGAGCACTTGAGCGTGCGGATCCTCCAGATTGCTGCCCACTCCTATATAAGCGGGCTGCCACACGTCCACCACGCTCCCCGTCAGGCGGGGGCGGAGGGGCCGCGCCGACGTCGGCGCCGGCGGCCACCCCGCCGCGGGCCTTCCGGCCGGGGCGCCTGGGCAGTGAGGGAGTCGGCCATGCGACCGCGCTCCTCCGCTGAAGCCTCTTGGATCCGCGTCCACCATTGAGCCATCTCGGCAGAGGCCATGCCGTGCTGCGCACGGAGCAGCAGCAGGTCGTAGGCCGCACGAAACCGTGGATGCTCCAGGACACGCAGTGCGCGGCGTCCACGCGGATGCTCCAGTCGGGGCTGCAGCGCAAACATCTCACGCATTCCCAGTGAGAACCGCTTCGGGAGCGTGATGCGGCTCTGAACCTCGCGCGCGGCGCGATCGCAAGCATCAAGAATCGTGGCCAGCTCGTGCCACCGCTCGGGCGGCGCCGATTCGATGATGGCCGCGATCGGACCATACAGGAGCAACGCGAACAGGAACGTTGGCGTCACCGGCTTGTTGGCCCCCACTCGCGCATCCGTATTCTCCAGGCCCTGAACCAGCAGCCTCTCGACCACACTGCCGGGATGCGCGGCGAGATAATCGTCCACCGTCGGCAACAGCGCAGCCAGGAGTCCGCGCCGCCGCAGGACCTCGAGACTGCGCGTCCCATGCCCGGTGAGGAAGAGCTTGAGCGTCTCATCGAACAGGCGTGCGGGCGGCATGCTCCCCAGCAGGCTGCGCAGCCGCTCGATCGGCTGTGCGGTCGCGACGTCGATCTCGAAGCCCAGCTTCGCCTCGAATCGCGCCGTTCGCAGCATCCGCACGGGGTCTTCCCGGAAACGGGTCTCGGGGTCGCCTATGAGTTTGAGCTTCCGCCCGGCAATGTCTTCGAAGCCGCCTACATAATCCCAGATGGAGAAATCCGCAATGTTGTAATAGAGGGCATTGGCCGTCAGGTCGCGTCGCCAGACATCGGCATCGATCGTGCCGTATACATTGTCGCGCAGGATGCGGCCTGTTTCGTCGAACAGTCGATCGGCGGCATCACCGTCATCCAGATCTGCCGCCGCCACGCGGCCGCGCGCGACCAGGTGATTATCCGCAGCGGAAGTGTTGTCGGTGCGTGAAGCACCATTGTTGTGTGCGGGGTCCTCGTCGGCGACAGCGGCCGGCAAGTCCTCGTCGAGATCGGACTCATCGAGCGCGGCGGCCTCGAGTACAGCCTCATCCGCGTCCTGATCCTCTCCCTCGATCGGGTCGCCGTCTGGCTCCTCGCCAAGTGCCGGGGCCGTCGCTGCGCGGAATGTCGCAACTTCGATGATCTCGCGCCCGAAAAACACATGCGCCAGGCGAAACCGACGTCCGATGAGCCGACAATTGCGGAAGAGCTTCCTGACCTGTTCCGGCAGCGCGTCGGTCGCGACGTCGAAATCCTTAGGCTCGATCCCGATCAGCAGGTCGCGCACACAGCCGCCGACCAGAAAGGACATGAATCCCGCGTCCCGCAGCCGATACAGCACACGCAGGGCGTTGGGCGAGACATGCGCGCGCGAAATGTTGTGCTCGGATCTCGGGATGATCCGGGGAGCGGGCGTGGGCGTCACCGTGGACGCGGACGGCGAATTCAATTTCCGGCTTTGCTTTCGGCTTGAGCAATCAACTCAGTCCCCTATAATACCGCGCCCGGGCGTACCCGCCCCCACAATAGCCGCTCCCATCGTCTAGAGGCCCAGGACATAGCCCTCTCAAGGCTAGTACACCGGTTCGAATCCGGTTGGGAGCGCCATAAAATCAATGACTTACGGCATGATTTCTCACTCTCCGCATGTATAGGAATCTCATGGGAACCATGCCGCTCCTGGAGCGAGGCCCTAGCCATCCTCGGCGGAAAGTTTCCCCCACCTGCCCCGCTCACCACTCACGCTGTACTTCCTTGGCGGACTTATCAGCCCGCAGCCCAAGGAACGCGGCATGCCGCAGGCGCCCCTCGGCCGTCCATTCCGTGAATCTGACCTGTGCGACTAGCTCCGGCCGCGTCCATTGCCTTTCCTTCATCTGATCCGCCGTGATGCCGCCGCCCCAGCGGCCCGCGCCTGAGTCCGGCAGATTGGCGAAGGGACATCGCACAACGTGCAGCGGCTTTAGCTTACCGAGCACCTCGCGCCGGACGTGCGGGACCAGCCCGGCCCGGACTTTACCGGCGAACTGCAGCTCTTTGCCCTCGTAATAGCCAACGAGCAACGCATCCAGCCCGATCGAACCATCCGGGCGGTAGCCGCCGATGACGAACTCCTGCTGCCGATCGAGCTTCAATTTCAACCAATCATTGGAGCGCTCGCCTGGCTGATAGGTCGAATCCTTGCGCTTGGCGATGACACCCTCGAGTCCGGCCACACGCACCGCCTTGATCACCTCGGCCGCGGTCCCGGGCAGCTCGCGGGACAGACGCAGCACGGAATCAGATTCGATGATCGCCCGCAGCCTGGCGCGCCGCGCAGTCAACGGCTCGCCCGTGAGATCCTGTCCCTCCAGGTGCACTACGTCGAAGGCGTAGAACACCATCTGGTGACCCGGATGCGAGCCCCGGTGCTGCAGGGCTTGAAACGACGGACGTCCGCTGGCGTCCAGGGCCACGATCTCTCCGTCCAAGACAACCTGATCCGCCTTGACGCGCAGTCCCGCTGCGGCGATCCGCGGATACGTGGCCGTCAGGTTTCTGTCGTTGCGGGAGCGGATCTCAATATGCTGGCCGTGCTTCACCAGCAATGCCCGGTAGCCGTCCAACTTCAGTTCGTAGATCCATTCATCGCCTTCCGGTAGCTTTTTGATGGCGTGGGCCGCCATCGGCTCGATGAATGCCGGGGCCGAGCGTTGTTGGTTTGAAGGACCTGGCACGCGCGCCGCTTCAGGATGGCGCGTCGGCTCCCGGTTGGGCGGCGTCCCGTGTTGCAGAGATAGGGCTCACTACACTGTTTGGCTCGGCTTGGCCCTCGCGCTGGATGCGCTCGTAGATCTCTTCTCGGTGCACCGCAACAGTCTTCGGAGCGTTGATGCCCAGGCGCACTTGGTTCCCCCTCACCGCTAGGACCGTGACGGTGAGGTCGTTCCCGATCATGAGCGTTTCGCCCGGTGTTCTTGTCAGTATGAGCATGGCCGAATCTCCCCTGAAGTCCTGGCCTTTGGAGTCTGTATCAGACTACGCCCGCCGCAGCTTTGAGGAAATCCGGCACGCGCTTGGCTTCTCGACGGCGTGAGTCAGTGCGCGTAAATGCCAGCCACGGCAAGGGAGTGCGGTGCAGCAGCTGCGGTCAGCTGATCACTGCCGAACAAATCCAGTACGAGCTTGAGGCTGACGAGAGCGCTGAAGTGCGCGCCCAGGCCTGCATCTTGAGTGCTTTCGCGAGTGGTGCAAGGGGCGACTGGCAAAGGTATCCCGTCCGTAGAAGAGCGCTCAGTGTCGCTGGGTCACGGCTGCATAGGGAGCGCCACATGACTGTCTACGATGGGGAACTGCACCGGCAAGTGCGCCGTCTGATAGATGCGGGCGAGCTCGCGACCGCCGCACGCGGCGGAATTTTCGGCGGCTGCGGGTCCGACTGTCCGTGCGCAGTGTGTGACGTCACGATTCCGCGTGACGAACTGGGGTACGAGATGAAGAACGCGAGCGGCGCTCAGCACTTGCATGTCGCCTGCTACGCGGCCTGGTTCATGGAATGCAGAGATTCGTGAAGGCCGGAGCGCGGCTTGTGGCTACCCTCCCGAAGCGTAGCGCGTCGGCTGCCATCCAGCGTCCGAGCGCTCGACGAGCTGGATGGACATCTGGGCTGCCGCATTCCTACGATTCGCCCGATGACCCTGGTCCACGACGTTCCGAGGCAATAGCGCTGCCGTCTCTGTGGCTGCGAGTGCTACTTCCGCGTCAGCGTGCGTCGGAAAGACGGGACGCGGCACGAGACGGCCTTTTTCGCCTGCAGCGGCTGCACGGTCATGTTCATGAACGACAGGCAGTTTGATGCGACCGAGGGATGGCGCCCATCGGTCTGGAATCGCGCTCGACTGGCCTGAGATAAACCGCGGCCTCGCAGCAGTGGATTCCGTATGGGCATTCAGGTTTATCCGCTGCGGGCATCCAGAGCCGACGAGCCCGGCATGAAAGAGTTGCGGGACCGTTTCGCGCAGCCCTCGCACTCGATGCTTTCCTCAGCGCCGAGGCGATCGGCCTGCACCCGGCCCGCAAGGCTTTCTACCACGAGCGATCCAGCCGCGCCTTTTTTCTCAGCGCCACGATCGAGCGAGTGACCGGCGAGCCGGTCGAGAGCCTGTAAGTCGAGAGCCTGTAAAAATAGAAGCCGGCGTCCCCCGTCCGGTTGCACTTGAGTTGCAATCGGGCAGGACGTGGCCGGGAATCAGAAGGATAGCGCGTTCCTAAGCCGCCGACTAATTTGCGCCTATGCGCGCATGGAATGCGGGTAAGCGTCAGTCAGAGGACTTGAAAACCGGCATCCCGCAAGGGGATCGTGGGTTCGAATCCCACCCCTTCCGTGCAGGAAGAGTTACGCCACCGGTTAAAATAGGCTTGCCCGGTACTTGGCACGTGCGTGCTCTTGTCGTTTCTTGTTGTTTCTTGGGGTTCATCTGCGCCTCTTAGCGCAAGTCAGAACTCGGCGGTAGAGCGAGTTAAGCGCCCACGGCCGTGGGCTCCCCGTCTTTTGGTAGTGCAGTCAGTCCTACCTCTCTCGCTCCTTTGTCTGACAGAGTAATGACAGCAAATGACGTAGGATCGTGCTTGTCCGCCTCGGCGCGAGCGAGGACGGGGAGGGCACGAGTATGGATACGCTCAGGAGTAGGGGGCCGAGCTGCGTTCCCAGCTTAGGGGCCGCGATCCCACGGCCCATAATTCCCCTACCGATCCCAAGGCCGCAGGCGTGGGCGCGCCAGCTGTTCCGGGCTCTCATATGGTGCGGGCTCGGCTTCATTCTGCTGCTCTGCGTGCTAGCGGGCTGGATCCTCGCAATGAACGCCTTCGGCTTGCCGGAGCCCTGAGCGGCACTGCTCGTCGGGTCACAGACCGGCCTCCCGCGTGGGAGTCGAACCGGCCAGCTCGAATCGCGTCTCACCGGCCGTCGGTCAATTGCAACTTCGGGACCCCGAACTTGCCCTCCAGCTGGTGCAGCTTCTGCAGATCAATGGACCCTACGATGTCACGATGGTGAACTCCCTGGGGTCGCTCGAGATGATCGCGAGCCCGTTGGCCCGTCCGCGGTCAACTGAAATGTAGAATTCAATGTTGGCCTGCTCCTTGCTGTGAACCTGCACCAGGCGCTGCCAGGTCGGAGCCACGAGCTGTTTCCTCACTGCCTAGCGCGGGCCAGTCTTCAACGCCGGCCTTGTCGCAGAACACTACAGGGGCAGCCAGCTCGAGGCGGTAGGCGGATGCGGTGTGCGGAGATACGCGGCGCTCGCTCACAAGGTACCGGTGGACGGTCTGCCCATCCGAGGGCCTCGATGTTCATAGGCGGAGTCCTGACGGGAAGGAAAGGCCGCCCCCCGAGCCAGGGCGGCTCCCCTTAAGTGCGGTCAATTCGCGCGGTTTCGAAGGATGCAGGCGAGAACGTGTGCGGCCGTGGCAAGCCCACCGGCGTCCACGTTGGAGTCATCTCCATGCAAATCGAGCGCATTGCACACGCCATGCAGGGCATTGAGGACGTCCCGGGTATTGAACCCCTCGAATTCGTCCGACTCGGACAACACGACACCCGGCTTGGCCTTGCGAGCGCGGCGTGACTTCTTCGGCGGATTCGACGGTGAACATGACGTCCTTCGGAACATCGTCCACCTCGGCCAGCCAGTCGAGTACTTCTCGGCACGCGAGGAGGGTCTTGGCCGGATCTCGTCGGACCAAGCGGTTAATGGGAGCGCTGAAGGCGCCTTCCCGGATCAGCATGTCCCGCGTCGCCCGCCTTTCAGCGGGTGTCGGCACGCGGTCGGCTTCTGTTACGCGCCGTGCGGGACGGGGTTTCTTGGACGGGGACGAGCCCGCCGAACGGCGGGATACAATGGGCTTAGCCATGACAGCCTCCTAATCAGGTTGTGGTGGTGAGGCCCTCGTCGGTGTTATCAGCACTGGCGGGGGCCGCTTGCTTACTTCTTTTGTTTCGTCGTCTTCCTCAATTTTCCATACTTCGATAGCAGATCATCGACGGCCTCGCGCAGTAGTACTGCCTTCGGGATGCGCGTGTGCAGCGCAAGTGCATCAAGCAACTCCGCTCTTTCCGGCTCAAGGTAAATCGATTGCGCCTGAAGCTTTCGAGGGGTCATGCGGGTAGTGTGCGTGACCTGTCATGACATGTCAAGTGGCGCACAGAGTGCAGCTATGGGACGATATGTCAGAGGAGCCCACTGAAGCTCCCGGGGGCGAACAATGACTAATGCGCGGCCTGTGGGCGCGGCGGCGGCGGACCCGTGGGAAATCGGTTCGAATCAAGTTGGGCCAGCACGCCGCCCACGGCACTCACGCCTGGGTAAGCCTCAATCGGCCTCCAGATAGCGCAGCAGCGCAACTTCCTCACGGGACAGCCCGGCGCGCTCGTTCGCCGCGGCCGACACCTTCTTCCACAGCGCGAGACTCTTTTCCTCGAGAAATGCCACTTGCAGCGCCGGATGGATGTAGCACTTCCGGCAGATGGCAGGGGTGTTGCCGAGCTTTCGCGCGACGTCCGCGACCGCGTTGGCACAGGCAGCTTTGGCTGCTGAAACGGATTCGATTGCGGGATACTCGTCGAGTCGGTGGGTGATCAGCAGTGTTCCCGCCCAGGTACGAAAATCCTTCGCGGTAAAATCCTCGGCTGCGACTTCGCGCAGATAGGCGTTCACATCACCCGAGTCGATTGGCTGTGGCTCGCCGTTCTCGTCGATGTATTGAAACAGATCCTGCCCGGGCAGATCCTGGCAACTCTTGACAAGCCGCGCCAGGCGCCGATTTGCGAGAGTGATCTGATGCTCCTTGCCGCTCTTGCCGCGGAAGCGGAACCGGATCGTGGCGCCTTCAACCTTGACGTGCCGATCCTTCAGCGTGGTCAGACCGAAGGACTTGTTCGTGCGCGCGTATTCCTCATTGCCCACCCTGATGAATGTGGTCTCGAGGAGGCGCGTAACGATCGCCAGCACCTTCTCGCGAGTCAGTTTCGGCATGCGCAAATGCGCTTCGACGCGTTCACGGATGCGCGGCAACGCTGCGCCGAATTCCAACATGCGGTCATACTTGGCTTCGTCTCGCACTTTGCGCCAGCGAGCGTGATAGCGGTACTGCTTGCGGCCGCGAGCATCACGGCCGCTTGCCTGAAGATGGCCGTACGACAGCTTGCAGATCCATACGTCGGTCCAGGCGGGCGGGATCGCCAGAGCCCTGATCCTCGCGAGAACGGCTTCGTCCTCCACGGCGGTGTCCTGCCCATCGATGTATGTGAAACCGGTGCCTGCTCCGCGGCGCCGTATGCCGGGGCGCGAATCGTTGACGTAGCGTAACTGGGCCGCTCGCGCCGCCTCTTCTGACTCCACGCTCATGCCGGACAGTATTGCGACTGCCCAGACAGGCTCAAGGCCTGCGCCTCGCCAGACTTGAGGCAGGCACGGCAGCACTCGTCATGGACTGTGAGCTCAAGGCCCGGCGAGCAGCCAAACGGGAGGACGCCGTAACGCCTCAGATGCGTTACGATCGTAAGTATGGGCTCGACCGATATAAACATGAGTTAAATCAACATTTTATATTCGGAAGAGACCCGCGACGCAGCGGTTCCCCGCGGGGTCTCCACAAGTCGGACGCGCAGCTCAGCTGCGGTCCCGCCGACGCAAGCACAGGCCAGCGTTGCACCCGGCGCTTCCAGACGGAGCGTCCTGCTCCGGTATGATGGCTTCGCATTCGCTCGGCGAAGAATAACGATATGGGGGTAACCAGCTGTGAACACGGTTCCGACGACCGCCCCTCGCGCGGGATCCAATGCAATGCTCCTTGCAGTGCTGTTGATCCTGGCGAGCGGCGCCCTATGGTTCCTCGCCGCAAATGCCCTTCACTACACCGACTACTCCGTCACCGCCTACACCCCGTACTACTGGGGTCGTCGCGGCGCGCTGATTCCCCACATCGCCGGTGGCGTGCTTGCGCTGACTGCGGGGCTGGTACAGGTGTGGCTCGGCCTTACTCATCGCACCGGATCGTTGCACCGGACGCTGGGCAAGATCTACGGCGCGGGGGTCGTGCTTTCCAGCTTCGGTGCCTACTACATGGCCTTCACCATCCCCTCGAACTATCTGGTCTACAGGGCCGGCCTCGTCGGACTCGCCACCGCCTGGTTGCTCACTACTTCGATGGCACTCGTATCGATCTACCGTCGCAATATCGAGCAGCACCGTGACTGGATGTTGCGCAGCTACACTGTGACGTTCGCGTTCGTAACGTTCCGCCTCATCGATAACTGGCTCACCGGCCTGCACCTGGCACCGCCCGAGGCAATCGACGCTTTGATGGCCTGGGCATGCTGGTCGGTGCCGCTGCTCCTGATGGAGCCGCTGATCCAGCTGCGGCGGTTGAGAGTTACGCACGGCTATGTGCGTTCCGACTGATCGGATGTAGCGTTGGCGCCTGCGCCCAACCCGGCGACACTCCCTACACCGCGCCGAGTTGCGCGCGCTCGCCCTGGCGCCTCAGATGTGCAACCAGCTCCCGGGCGGGTGGGGTCAGCCCACCGTCCGGACGGACGCACACATGCAGGCGGCGCAATGACCAGGAATCACTCAGCCGGGATATCCGCAGCGCGCCTGTCTTGAACCTTCGAGCAGCCGTCTCCGGCATAACGGCCAGCCCAACGCCGTTGCCGACCATCCGGCAGACTGCCTGAAAGCTGTTCAGCCGCACACGCAATCTGAGCGGCTTGCCTGCGGCAATCGCGCGCTCGCTCAAATGCTGCTGCAGCGCGTTGGTTGCGACCATTCCGACGAACTCGTGTTCGAGCAGGTCGCGAAACGCCACGCGCCGCCGTGCGGTGGGATGGCCGTCCTGGGTCACGACGACCAACCGGTCGATTGCGAATGGAAATGTCTGCAGGCCGCTGCAATCGGCGATGTCGGCCACGATTCCAACATCGACGAATCCTCCGGCAACCGCGCGCACGATCTCATGGCTGGAGATTTCTTCGACATCGACGCCGATGCCTGGATGCGCGGCCAGAAACTCCCCCAGGGCCTCGGGCAGAAACTCACTGACTGCGGCGCTGTTCGCCTGCAGCCTGACGAGGCCTCTGAGCCCGCCTGCATACTCGGACAGCTCACCCTTCATGTGCTCGATCTGCTGCAGGACGAGTCGCGCGTGATACACGAGGGCACGACCAGCAGCACTGAGCGCGACACCACGCCGGCCGCGCTCCAGCAGTCTCGCACCCGCGAGCTCTTCCATCTTGCGCACGCGCGCGCTGGCTGAAGCCAGCGACATGTTGGTCCGCGCGGCGCCCCGGCTGATGCTGGCGAGCTCCGCGATGCGCACGAAAAGCTGCAGATCGGTCAGTTCAAAGCGCATCCGCCTCCCCCTGTTGGCTTCAGGAAATCCGAAGGCACGCATCGAGATTAGCAGATTGTCAATCACGGCAACGCGGAGCAGCGTGACTGCATGCATGCGAGCGGATATCCCGCACTGGTGGTGACGGCAATCTTCGTGCTCGCCGGCGCCGTCAAAGGCGTCGCAGGAATGGGGTTGCCTACGGTCGCCATGGGCCTGCTCGGACTGATCATGCCCCCGGCGCGCGCCGCCGCGCTCATCGTCATTCCATCCCTGGTCACCAATCTGTGGCAGTTGGGTGGGAGCCGGAGCCTGCTGCCGCTGATGCGATGCCTCGGGTCGATGCTATTGCTGATCTGCGCTTCGACCTGGGCCTCCGCGGGACTCATGACTGCGCCCGATGCTGGCGGCACGACTGTTGCCCTGGGGGCGGCTCTCGTCGCGTATGCCGGGATCGCACTCACGAATGTACGGATCTCCGTGACGGGAAAGCACCAGCTCTGGCTCTCGCCCGTTATCGGTGCCGCAACGGGCATCGTGACCGGCGCAACCGGTGTGTTGGTCATCCCTGCTGTGCCCTACCTCGAGGCACTCGGTCTCGAAAAGGACCAGCTCGTCCAGGCCCTCGCCCTGTCCTTCACCGTGTCCACGCTCGCGCTGACGGCCGGCTTGGCCGTTCGCGGCGCATTTCAATTGGCGGCCGCTGGCAGCTCGGCCCTGCTGGTCCTGCCGGCGCTGTTAGGAATGGGCGCCGGGCAGGCGCTCCGCGCAAGACTCAGCCCGGCGGTCTTTCGGCGCCTGTTCCTCGTCGCGCTGCTGGCTCTGGGCGCAGACCTGGTCATGCGCGTCTGGGTCTGATCTCACCAAGCAGATTCCGCCAGCGGGTGCCGATTCAGCGCGCAAGTCCCGGCACGGTAGTCGTCCGCACTGTCCCGCGAGCCCTCACGGATCCGGCCGCCTGTTCGAGCGTTCCTATTTCATCGAGCATCGGCGCCGGGAGAGGTATGGAACACCGCTGGGGGCATCGGCTCGCTGTGAACGAACCGGTTCGCTTGCGAGCACAAAGGGGCCAATGGGTGCGGGGCCGCATCTGCAACGCCAGCATCAGTGGCGCTTTCATCATCACTCGCTTATCCGCGGCGGCGCTATCCCACGTCAGCATCCGTTTTGCGAGGTCTCGCGGCACGAAGCTCGAGGAGCTGCAGGGACAAGTGGTTCGCAGCACCCGGGAAGGACTGGCCATCGAGTGGACAGAATTCGCCCCTACCAGGGTGCGCACCCTGATGCTGATCCCGGTTTTTGAAGCCCTCGGGTCCATCCCTGTCCCCAGTCCGGCGGGTCGCGCCCCAGGACCCCTGCCCCAGCCGTATCGCATGCGGGGAGACTGATTCCAGGCCGTGAATTTGACGCGAGGATTGCCTGCTCTGCCGACAGGCCTCGCCGCGGCGCTTGGCGTCGCTGAGCGCCTGCTAGGGGCCGCGCCGACCCCCTTCGGCTGTTCGGGCACTGGAGTTGTGCACAGCCGTGGCGGGTTCGCTCCCGCCCTGGTCCAGCACCAGCTTGTACGTGCCCCCGCACCGTTCCCAGACATCGAGCAGGTACTCCAGGGAGCACCGCTCCGCACCCTCGTTCACCAGCGTATGCAGCTGTGAACCCCGCATTTGCAGGCTCTCGCAGATCGCCTGCTGGGTGGCGTTCTGTGTGTTGATCCAGGCAACGATTCGACGCAGAACTGCTTCCCGTGCATCTCTGGCGATCTTGGATCGGGTACCGGCCATTTCGCACTCCTCGATGCAATTCGCAGCGGCCGGTTCAGAACGCGCACCCGGTCATGCCCACTACCGGGCACAGCAATGTCTCTGGCCGATCAGCGCTGAATATCTCGCCGGCACGGCAAAGAAGGTCAACCCCACCCTGGCCGTCAGCGGACCGGCGGTGCGGCCGCCCCGAACGCGAGCCACGACTGGCGATATTACATGTACCGCGCGAAAGCGATGTGACCCTGACGCGCTGTAGCCCACGCCTCGAGCTCCCAGAGCCCACATGCGGGGATGCCCGCGCCGAGCACGGGTGGGCACTGCCCTGCGAAAGATGGCGAGAATTTCGGCAGCCCTGAATGCGATTCACTTGCGCCTGCAATGATGAGAACGCGGTCCTCAGGAAGTACTTTGTGTCATGCTGCGTCCTTCCCAATCTCGAAACGATGAAAGGTTGCTTTGCTCATGTGCAAGCAGGTCGGTCTTTTTTTGCTGGCGTCCGTGGCTCTGTGCAGTACCGCGCACGCGGATGACGCCAATGGCTGGGCTTCGCGCGCACAGCTCGGTTACGCCAAGACCAGCGGCAATACGGATTCCTCCACGGGCAATGCGCTGTTTCACATCGCTCGCGCTTTCGACCCGTGGAAGGTGCTGTTCGGCCTGGAGGGGCTGTATGGCTCCACCAAGGGCGAGACGACTGCGCAGGCCTGGGACACGTATCTGCAGGCTCACTACAGCTTCACGGATCGTCTCTACGGCTACGGGGGAGTGCGTTACGACGACAACCGCTTCAGCGGCTTTGCTTATCAGGAGGCCCTGACCACAGGCGCGGGCTATCAGTTCGTCAAGACCGACGCCACGAAGCTCTCGGCCCAGATTGGCGTCGGCGCGCGCCATCTGCGTCCGGAGATCCTGACCGAAGACGCGGTCGGGGGGATTATCAGTGCGCAAGAGCTCGATGCCGCGACTGATGCAGTGATCGATGGCGGCGTGAATCTCGAGCATGCCTTCAATCAATACACCAAGCTCATCGGCGCCGTGGCGGTCGAATCCGGCAGGCAGAACACCATGACTACCGCCGGAATCTCACTGCAGGTGAAGATGAGCAACGTGCTGTCGCTCGCGGCCGGTTATCAGCTGGTGCGCAACAGCCAACCGCCCCCGGGCGCGGGCCCGACGAACAGCAATACGACACTGAATCTGGTGTACGAATTGGCGAACAAGAACCTCGCACCGCAGTAGCGCTCGGTAGCGCTCGTCCACAGGGTCACTGCGCGTCCGTATCAGTAGTGCGTTCCGCGGTACTCCAGGCAGTGCACGGCGCGCCCGCTCTTGTCAACAGCAAACCGCGCGGCGCGCCTGCGGGCGTGGTGTCCTTGACACTTCTTTGGGGTGCGCGCCGCTTCAAGCCCGATGTCGCTTTGACAGCTTGATGAAAGGTAAGCGTTGCGTGCACAGTACGCACTCGGGGAACGTGATGATGCAACAACTAGAATCGCGCCGCGTCGATCGCTGGCGCAACGGCAGTGCCATGCAGTCATATCGATCGAACAGTGCGACCTCCTCATGAAGAATTCTCTCCTCCAGGTTCTGGTCGCAGCGGGCGCGCTCATCGCAATAGGCGCCATCTGGCTGGCCGGCCAGTATGTGTCGGACAGCGACCGCGTGATGGTCGTCGCGACACTGACGACGGTTGTGATCCTCGTATTCGTGATGATCGCCGGGGCCGCTTCCGGGCGTCGCCGCCACGGATCCTCGCGCAGAGGCAGACGCGCCTTCTGAACGGCGCCCAATTGCCTCAGCCTGTCAGCTGAAGCTGACGCTGGCGATCGCAACCCCTTGAGTGCCAGTGACTTTGCATGGCAGAGTTGATCTCTCCAGGGGCAGACGGGGGGTCGGGGTGCTGTCGGATGCGCAACTGCGGGTGCTCGCGGGAGATCGCATCAAGGCGGGGCGGCTTTCCTGCAAGCCTCCGGCTCGAACCTGGGGAAGTCGTGGCATCGGGGAGAAGTGCGACCTGTGCGATGAGCCCATCGGTCCCGGCGAGATCGAGTACGAGGTTCAGCTATTCCCGGACCAGCGTGAGCCCCTTTATCGATTCCACATCCGCTGTCACGCCGCCTGGCAGAAGGAATGCGGATCGACAGCTAGCCCAGCCTGAATCCCTCCTCAGGCACACTCCGCCTGAACCTGCCGATTACGCCGCGCGCTCGATGCGCCGCGCCATGCGTGGCGCCTGTGCTCTCATATCCGCGGGCAGGGCGTCATCGATCTTCTGGCAGACCTCGGCGATGTCATCGCGCATCTCATCCCCGTCCAGTAGATAGCTCTCCAGAACCTGACGCGCCTGGCCAAGCAGTGCCAGATAGTCGGCTGTCGTCATGCAACCCCCCTGATCTGTATGGACATCCAGCTACTATATATTGTGTGTATTCTACGCTCCGGGCACAGTGAAACAAGATCTTGTGCCTTGACGGTGGGCGTGCGCTGGAAAGCCTGCCAGCGAGCTCCGCAGGCTTCCGTTTGGCCGGGCAGGGTCGTGCGATCTGAGCCCAGCAGTTTTTCAGCGCTGCGGCATACGACTCGCATGTCAGGTCGAGTTTGTCGCGCGGAGCCCTCGGATGTGGTTGCTACACTGAAGGCGCAAGATCGGCTCTCTGCAGCGGACGCGCTGCAGTTGGCAGTGCTGCCAAGCAGCTTCGGCCGGGGACGTATCGAACCGGTTCGCGTAGCAGCTCGGGAGTGGGTCCCTAAGGAGTCGATCGTTGACCGTAGTCAATGCGTGCCCGCCGGTTTCCGCGACATTCCTGGTCGCCAGTTTCATCCTCGCGATCACTCCGGGGCCCGGCGTCATCTACATCGTGACACGCAGCGCCAGTCAGGGGCGTGCCGCCGGCCTGGCCTCCGCCGCGGGCATTGCTCTGGGCAACCTCGGCAACGGTCTGGTCGCCGCGCTCGGCCTGGCTACCCTGCTTGCGGTCTCCACGCTCGCATTCGCACTCGTCAAGTACGCGGGCGCGTGCTACCTGATCTATCTGGGGACGCGGACACTGCTCGGGACTGCTTCGAGCGCCCAGCCCGCTGCGACGCCACCGACCGCACCGCTTCCGCGCGTGTTCGGTGATGGCTTTCTCGTTGCCCTGTTCAATCCGAAGACCGCGATCTTCTTCGCGGCATTTCTGCCACAGTTTCTCGAGCCATCCGATGCAACCGTGACCGGTACGCTGGCTCTGAGCGCGCTCTTTGTCGTCATAGCCGCCATGACGGACTGCACCTATGCGGTGCTCGCCAGTGGCGCAAGGGACTGGCTCGTGAGGCAGCGCGGGGCAAGCCGCGCCGGCCGCTATGTGAGCGGTGTTGCCTTCATCGCGCTCGGCTTGTTCACAGCCCTGTCAGGAGCGCGGCCCCGCCACTGAGCGGCCCACGGGTAGCCGCAGCCTCACTCGGGGCAGCGACGCCTGCTGAGCCGGGCTCAACCAGTCGAAAGGAACGCGCGCCGGACAGGGCTTGTCCAGCGCAACGGTGGAAATAACTACTTCTTCTTGCGCGCGCCGGCTCGGCGGGCTGCTCTGAACGAGATTCCCGTGCGCATGGCCTTCTGCTGAACGGCAGCGGGAGTACGTCCCAGCTGCCGAGCCACGGCGCTCGTGGCAGTTCCAGCTTTCGCAAGTTGTCGCAATGTACGCAGCTCACCGGCGGACCAGGAGGCACCATCATTCGAGGGACGTTTCGCCATTAGTCGATCTCCAATTCACCCAAGCAGGGGTCCGCGTCGAATAATACACGGCTGGCGCACTCATCGCGCGCCTAACATGGAGTATTGACATGTTGTAATCACTTGTGTTGCGCGTGTGCCGGCAAATTGCATGTCATTGTGGCGAGAGGCGCGTGGCCTGCGCCGAGTTGGAATGTCGTATCAGCACGAGCTGGCGCTAAAGCTGACATGACTTAAGGGACAGAACAGTTGGTTACAAGATCTCGCGGTTAGCCACCGGCGCCTGACTCGAGCGCCGCACGCAACTGCTGCAACTCGCCGGCTTCGACGTCCGAGACGGCCCACAGCTGCAGGCTGCCCTGTCTCCAGTGCAGCAGGTTGTAGCCATCGCGATGCGCAGCCCCCGTTCCGCCGGTATCGTCGGCTCCGGCCGGCCACACGAAGAGGTTGATGGTGTGTTGGTGATGTCTGTAGATGAGAGCTGCGACCACTCGGCCGCGCACATAGTCGAGACGCCCACCACGGAGTGGAAACCCCTGCTCCGCGAGGTCAATCACGGGCGGCGAGAAATCGAGCTTGCCGGCGAACCAGGGCTTGACCACGTGGCGGTCCGAAGTGGCCACGTCCGTGAGATGGGTGGCCAGCAGCGATCGGACGTGACTTGCGACCAGCTCGCCCGCCAGGTTGCGTTCCGGCAGACGCACGAGCAGCGCAAAGGCGAACGCGGCCGCCACGGCCGCCATCGATCCACCGAAGGCCCACGGAGCGAACCGCCATATCCGCTCCCGCCCTGCTTTGCGCGGGGGCGCCTCGGATTTCGACCGCGCCTCGCTCAGTGCGGTAGTGATCCGTCGACGCAGATGTTCTGGAGCCTGCAGGCGGGTGGCAGACCGTACGCGCTCTCGCAGGGTGCGCATACGCTCGAGCTCCGAGGCGCATTCGGCACACTCGCGCAGGTGCGCTTCGCAGGCGAGGGAGTGGGCCGCATCGAGCTCACCATCGAGCAGACCATGCAGCAGGAGGACTTTGTCGGCGCATGCGCTCATTGCACGACCCCCAGGCCCTCCGCCAGCATCTGGCGCGCCCGTGCAAGGCGTGACATCACTGTCCCCACCGGAGCACCCATGACCTGCGCAATCTCCCGATACGACAGCTCCTCCAGCTCCCGCAGGATCAATGTCTGCTGAAACGGCTCGGGGAGGCGACGGATCAGGCGCCGCACCTGCTCGATCTCGCTGCTACGCACGGCCGAATCCTCGGGGCCATGCTGCCCGGCATCCGCCAGCTCCTCGGGATCGGCTTGCGGATCCTCTGCGCCGCGGCGGCGCGACTTGGACCAGTCATAAGAGCAGTTGCGCACGATGGCCAGCAACCAGGATCGGGCATCGCCGCCGCGATAGGAATCGAACGACCGGAAAGCTCGCAGATAGGATTCCTGGACGATGTCATCCGCCGCAGCCGCATCCCGCGCGATCAGCCGCGCCAGACTGTAAGCCGCATCGAGAAGAGGGAGAAAAATATCCTCGAAGTGCTGCCCCAAGCTAATCCCGTGTTGCCATGTCGGTACCCGCCGGAAAGCCAGCGAGCGCGGAAGGTTTCACACTTCCCCTTGAAAGAGCAAGACTTACGTGGACAGGGGTTTATTCCCGGATCCTGCGCGCGAGGATTCTCACCATGGCGCCGGCGCCGACATCCTGACTCACGTGCAGACCCTGCCGCTGAAGCCGGGAGGCGACCCACGCCGGGTCCAGCCGCAGCTTCGGGTAGTTGCTGATCCGGGTGATCCAGGAGTCCCCTGTCTGGGCTCGCTCGTGCAGGACGTCGTAGACCGTCACGTGCTCGTCTGCGTAGTCCAGGAAACACGTCAGGATACGATTGGCATCGGCCTGGACCGGAATGAAGCGCCGCTCACCTCCCAGCGTGTGCGTGCAGTAGTCACGGAACGTCGCGACGAACAGGCCGCCAGGACCCAGTGCTGAGGCGACCTCTGTCAGGAGCCGCTGCGCATCCTCCGCGGTGCCCAGGTGCGTGAGCGTATCCCCCATACACAACACCAGATCCACTGCTTCGGGCACATGTCGGCGGAAACTGAGCAACTCATCCCTCACGCAGCGGACGCGCAAAGTCCTCGGGTCGGCCTGTGCGCGATCCCGCAACTCAGCGAGCAGCTGCTCGCAATGATCGATCGCGAGGACCGTGTAGCCCAGCCGTGCCAGCGGGAGCGCGTACAGACCTGGCCCGCATCCCAGGTCCACTGCCTGGCCGGCGAGGCCGGCTGTTAGACCCAGGGCTTGCAGCTCGCGCTCGTTGCGTGCCATGGCCGCGTGCGGATCCCCGACCATCCAGGAATAGACCGGTCCGAGGTGGCGATCGTAGTGTTCGCGCGAAGAGGCCATGAACGGCAATGGTGCGCTCAGCCGGCTTGCCGGGAAATCCATCGGCGCCGGGAAATCCATCGGTGCCGGGAAATCCGTCGGCCACGCGAGCCGGCTGCGCCGCTTACGGGCGATTGCCATCCCGCGGCTGATCCGGCCCACCCGGCGAGCCCGGGGCACGTGGGGAGCCCAGATGGCGCCCCTCCAGCATGTAGTAGATGAGGTAAGCGCCGCCGACGGCGACGGCAATCCAGCCGAAGGACCAGAAATCGTGATCGAACCGGTTCCCGGGCACGACCAGGGCGAATCCGATCCCCATCCAGACCAGGCCCCGCAGCAGAAAGCGCGAGCCGGCGCTCGGAGTCTTGCGCTCCGGAGGATGGTCGATTCCCCCGGCCTGTGGCGGCTCGGGGGGCAACTCCAGGCCCTTCTCGATCGCAGCCATCCGTTCCCGGTGGCGGAATTCGAGCTCACTGAGCCGGCGCCGGTGGTTTCCTATGACCGAGAGGATCGCGCATCCCAGGCCCAGCGTCACGGCGACAAGAGGGATCAACACACCGAGATCTCCGCTATCCACAGACTTCTCCCATCAAGCCAAAAACATGCGAAGGAAGGCCTCTATCGAGGGCCAGTGCTGGCTGAGGAAATACCCTACTATTGCGCCCAGCACCGCCGCTGAGAAATTCTCTTTCACCGTTGTCCCGTCCGCGGCATTCTCCTGCATACGCAAGTTATTACGCACCTCCCGGCTGCAGGGTTTCAGCCCGGATATTATTTTCGCTGGCGTGAAACGCCAGAGCAGCCCGCGGCGTATAAATCGGGTGATGCCGTACCCCACCGGGATGCATGTGCTGTGCTGACGGACTGCGGCGTCATGGAGCTGGTGCGTTCCGGCCGCCGCGATGAAGCGTTGGCGGCCATTGTGAAGGCCTTGCGAGGCAAAGTCTTTGGACTCGCATACAGCTTCGTGCGCAATCGCGATGCGGCGGAAGACGTGGCCCAGGAAGTATTCATCAAGGTTTGGCGCGCACTGCCCGAATATGACGGGAGGGCAGCGGTGTCGACGTGGACTTATGCCATCACGCGCAATGCCAGCCTCTCGGCGCTGCGCGCGCGACGCCCCCAGGCATCCCTCAGCGATCCGGAAGTCGCCGCCCAGGCAGATAGCACACAAGAAGCTCCCGGAGAGGCGGCGGAGATGGATGGCGCGAATCTGCGCAGGCTGGTCGATCAGCTCCCCTTGAAACAGCGCCAGGTTGTGACACTCTTCTATATGCAGGAGCAATCGCACGAGGAGGTCGCGGCCATGCTGGCAATGCCGGTTGGAACCGTGAAGACTCTGTTGCACCGCGCTCGTGCGAAACTGAGCGAGGCCGTATGAGCATGGTGACGCCACCGGACAACCCATCGCTGGACGAGCGCCTGGTACGGGCGTTTGCCGGATTGGATGTCAATCCGGACTTCGATACGCGCCTGGCTGCGCGTATGGCGCGTGAATCGGAACAGGACCTTGCCGAGCACGTGCGTCGTGCGCGCCAGCTGGAGCAGGAAAGGTACCGGACCGTGCGGCACTTGCGCGGGTGGCGGCAGGACGCGCGATCCTTGTTGCGCCTGGCGACCCTCGAAACGGCCGGCGTGTCAGCGCTGATCGTGATCGCGGCCGTTGTGGGCTGGACGCCGTTCACCACCTGGCTCGATGCGCAGATGGGGAGCGAGCTGGTCGAGGCGCTGCATCAGAATTCGTCGATCATCTGGCCATCAACCCTGGGGATCCTGCTCGGCATCGCCCCGTTGGTCGCGCAGCGACTGCGCGCGCGCCAATTTGCCTGACTTCCTCGGGTGATACCACGGCGAGGCTCATCCGGTGCTGGCTGCCACCGGCCAGCCGTTGGACACTTATCGGTTGGCCAACTCTAGCGTTGATGCAGGTGGAAGGCGGCATCCACCGTGTTTGACAGCAGCATCGCGATGGTCATCGGGCCCAGACCCCCGGGTACCGGCGTGATCCACCCTGCCCGCTGAGAGGCCCGTTCGTACTCGACATCCCCCACGAGGTGGCCCGAAGCGGTCCGGTTGATACCGACATCAAACACAGCGGCTCCGGGTCGAATCCAGTCGCCGGGCACGAATCCCGCCTTGCCGACCGCTGCGACGACAATGTCTGCACGCTCGACCTCGGCCTTCAAATCGCGGGTCCCCGTGTGACACACGGTGACCGTGGCGCGCGCCAGAAGCAGCTCGAGCGCCATGGGGCGCCCCACGATATTCGATGCGCCTACGACCGTTGCGCGCGCACCGGTCAGCTCGATGCCGTACTCCTGCGCGAGGCGGATCACACCGAACGGAGTGCAGGGACGCAGACCAGGCCGCTTCTGCGCAAGCAGCCCCGTGTTGACGGGATGAAACCCATCGACGTCCTTTGCAGGGTCAACCGCATCCATGATCAGGTTGGTATCCAGAGCCTTCGGCAGCGGCAGCTGCACGAGAATGCCGTCCACCCGGCTGTCGTGGTTGAGAGAATGAACCACCTCGAGCAGCTCATGCTGCCCGGCGGTCGCCGGCAAATCGTGCGCAAAGGACTCGATGCCGGCCTCCACCGATGACTTGCGCTTGTTGCGCACGTAGACCGAAGAGGCCGGATCCTGCCCCACCTGCACGACAGCCAGCCCCGGGGGGCGCCCAAAGCGCCGGGTGAACGCGGCGGCGCGCTCGGCCACTTCCCGGCGCACCTTGGCGGCCACGGCCCTGCCATCCAGGAGAATCGCACCGCCCGGCGTACGCGGCGCGATCATCGTCTCGAGGCCCGCGACGGCCCCTGCTTCACCTGCGGACATCTCTCTCACCTTGCAACGCCGGATGCATGCGTCAGTAACGGTAGTGATCGGCCTTGTACGGACCCGCCTTGTCAACGCCAATGTAGCGGGCCTGCACGTCGGTCAGCTCCGTGAGTTGTGCATTGAGCTTCTTGAGTTGCAGCCGCGCCACTTTCTCATCAAGGTGCTTGGGCAGGACGTACACCCCCACGGGGTACTTTTCGGGATGCGAGAACAGCTCGATCTGCGCGATGGTCTGGTTGGCAAAGCTCGAGCTCATTACATAGCTTGGATGACCGGTTCCGCATCCGAGGTTCACGAGGCGGCCTTCCGCCAGAAGGATCAACCGCCGTCCATCGGGCCAGATGATGTGGTCCACCTGCGGCTTGATGTTCTCCCACTGGTACTGCCGCAGGCTCGCCACGTCGATCTCGTTGTCGAAGTGGCCGATGTTGCACACGATGGCGTTGTTCTTCATGCGCTGCATGTGCTCGTGCGTCATCACATGGAAGTTGCCGGTGCAGCTGACGAAGATGTCGGCCTTGTCCGCGGCGTACTCCATGGTCACGACCCGGTATCCCTCCATCGCCGCCTGCAGCGCACAGATGGGATCGATCTCGGTGACCCACACCTGCGCCGACAGTGCCCGCAGCGCCTGAGCGCAGCCCTTGCCCACATCGCCATAGCCCGCCACGAGCGCCACCTTGCCAGCGACCATCACGTCCGTGGCGCGCTTGATCCCGTCCACCAGTGACTCGCGGCAACCGTACAGGTTATCGAACTTGCTCTTGGTCACCGAGTCATTGACGTTGATCGCGGGGAAGGCGAGCTGTCCCTCCTTCGCCATCTGATAGAGCCGGTGCACGCCAGTCGTCGTCTCCTCGGTCACGCCTTTCACGTGGCGCAGCCGCGTGGAGTACCACTTCGGGTCGCTCTTCAGCTTGCCCTGGATGGCCGCGAACAGGGCGGTCTCCTCCTCGCTGGCCGGCTTGCTGATGAGGCCCGCATCGCGCTCGGCGCGCGCGCCCAGATGCAGCAGCAGCGTGGCATCCCCGCCATCGTCCAGGATCATGTTGGAGTAGCCGCCATCCGGCCAGTCGAAAATCCTGTGCGTGTATTCCCAGTACTCGGCCAGCGACTCGCCCTTCCACGCGAACACCGCAGTGCCGCGAGCGGCGATGGCGGCGGCGGCATGATCCTGCGTCGAGAAGATGTTGCAGGAGGCCCAGCGAACCTGGGCGCCGAGCGCCTGCAGTGTCTCGATCAACACCGCGGTCTGGATGGTCATGTGCAGGGAGCCGCTGATGCGCGCCCCGCGTAACGGCTGCAGGGGTGCAAATTCCTCGCGGATCGCCATGAGGCCGGGCATCTCGGTCTCGGCGATCAGGATTTCCTTGCGGCCCCAGTCGGCGAGCGCAAGATCGGCTACCCGATGATCGTTGCGCGCTGCATGCTTGGGATTGGCGTTCATACTCGAATGCTCCGATAAAGTAAGAGCGCCGTGTTGACGAATCGCGACACCTCCGAGCCTGGCAGACTCGGCACGCTTTCCACTCGTGCCAGCCTGTCGCAGCGCTCCTCGGCAGGCGCGCGCTTGCCGCAGTTGAGCGGCCTGGATGGTGTTATGCGGCTCGCGCGGCTCCCTTGGCCTCGTCGGCGAGCTCCTCGGCCTTGTCCGTCCGCTCCCACGAGAACTCCGGCTCCGTCCGCCCGAAGTGCCCGTACGCAGCGGTCTTCTGATAAATCGGGCGTACCAGGTCCAGCATCTCCCGCAGCCCATAGGGTGTGAGGTCGAAATGCTTGCGCACGAGCTGCGTCAGGCGCTCGCGCGACAGACGGCTGGTACCGAAGGTCTCCACCATTATGGAGGTCGGCTCGGCTACACCGATCGCGTATGACACCTGCACTTCGCAACGCTCAGCCAGGCCCGCCGCCACGATGTTCTTGGCAACATAGCGCGCCGCGTAGGCCGCGGAGCGGTCCACCTTCGAGGGATCCTTGCCGGAGAAGGCACCGCCGCCGTGGCGGGCATAGCCGCCGTAGGTGTCCACGATGATCTTGCGGCCGGTCAGGCCGCAGTCACCCACCGGGCCGCCGATCACGAACCGACCGGTCGGATTGATGTGGTACTTCGTACGCTTGTCCAGCCACTTGGCAGGTAGGGTCGGCTTGAGGATCTCTTCCATGACCGCCTCGCGCAGCGCCTTGGTCGAGACCTCGGGACTGTGCTGGGTGGACAGCACGACGGCCTCGATTCCCACCGGCTGGTCATCCTCGTAGCGCAGCGTCACTTGACTCTTGGCATCCGGTCGCAGCCAGTCGAGCTTGCCCGCTTTTCGCACCTGCGCCTGTCGCTTGACGAGGCGGTGTGCCAGCGTGATGGGCGCGGGCATGAGCACGTCCGTCTCGTCAGTGGCGTAACCGAACATCAGCCCCTGGTCGCCCGCTCCCTGCTTGCGCTCATCCTTGCGGTCCACGCCCTGGGCGATGTCGGGCGACTGTTTACCGATGATGTTCACGACACCGCAGCTCGCGCCATCGAAGCCCATGTCGGAGGAGTTGTAGCCGATGTCCAGCACGGTCTTGCGCACCAGTGCCTCGACATCGATCCACGCCTTCGTGGTCACCTCGCCGGCGACGACCACGACCCCGGTCTTGATCAGCGTCTCGCAGGCGACCCGGCCTCGATCGTCCTCCTTCAAAATCGCATCCAGCATGGCATCTGAGATCTGGTCCGCCACCTTGTCTGGGTGGCCTTCAGATACGGATTCGGAGGTAAAGAGATAGTTGTTCGCCATTTGAATTAATCCACAGACCGGTTGATTGAGAGGTGAGGCTGCAGTTTACCGCACCGGCGGGGACGCGGCCGCCCCGGTGCCCGAGCGGCCTTCAGGGCAGGTTCCCGTGACCGCTCAGACACTTGCGGCCGCGCCAAAGCTCTGCTCGAGCCGCTGCTCGAACTCGGCACGCGTGAAGCGGTGGTTCTGGGTTCCCAGCGACTCGATCTTGATGGCCCCGAGGAGCGAGGCAATCTGGCCGGTCGTTTGCCAGTCGAGGCCATGCAGCAACCCGTGGATGAGACCCGCCCGATACGCATCTCCGCACCCGGTGGGGTCCACCACTGCGTTCGCCCTGACACAGGGGATGTCGATCTGCTGCTGATCGGTGTGGATCACCGAGCCCTGCGCACCGCGGGTAATGATCAACGCCTGCACCCGCCGGGTCAGATCCTCCACCGTCCAACCCGTCTTGCGCTGCACGAGCTGCCACTCGTAGTCGTTTAGCGCGACCCAGGTCGCCTGCTCGATGAAGCGGGCCAGGTCAGCGCCATCGAACATCGGCAGCCCCTGTCCCGGGTCGAAGATGAAGGGGATTCCCGCGGAGGCGAACTGCTCGGCATGCTCCAGCATGCCCTGGCGCCCGTCCGGTGCCACGATGCCGATGCCGATGCCGCCGGCATCGCTCACCTGGTTGAGATGGGACTGCTGCATCGCGCCTGGGTGGAAGGCGGTGATCTGGTTGTCGTCCAGGTCGGTGGTGATGAAGGCCTGAGCCGTGTGCTCCGTTTCGATCACTCGTACATAGTCCGCCGGAACGCCGACGCGCGCCATCCAGTCCCGGTACGAGCCGAAGTCGCGACCGACGGTGGCCATCGGATACCCCACGTCTCCGAGGAGCTTGAGGTTGTAGGCGATGTTGCCGGCGCAGCCGCCGAACTCGCGCCGCAGCCGCGGCACCAGGAAGGAGACATTCAGGATGTGGATCTTCTCCGGAAGAATATGCCGGCTGAAGTGGTCCTCGAACACCATGATGGTATCGAAGGCGACCGAGCCGCAGATCAGGGCCCGTCGCTTCGTGGCGGAGATGGCTTGATTGTTCATCGACTCGGCTCGCTCGAGAGTTTGCGGCTCACGACGAACGTCTCGTCGTTGAACCAGAGGCCGGAATACTTCTTCAGCACCGCTTGCGTGGCCTCCAGATAGGCCCCGGACTGTACGGCAGCATCGAGGCGCTCGTCCTCGATCTGATTCACGTAGATCGCTGCGTTCCAGGCTGCGAACAGCGTGGAGGTACCGATGCGGTCGCCGATTTCCGACGGCAGCGTGTGCATCTGATAGCTGAACAGCGACTGCGCATCCGCGGGCACCGCGAGCTCGTAGTCGCCCGCCTGTGCGCCCAACTCGTCCTTCAGTGCTGCGATCAGCTCGTGGCGATCCACCTTGAAGGGGTCCTCTCCCGGCCAGAGCTTGCGAACGATCTCCAGGCCCGGATCGTGTCCGTAGGACTGGATCGCCAGCAGCCGCCCACCGGCCACGAGGCTCCGCGCCAGCGGAGCCAGCACTTTCCGTGCCTTGAACTGCGCCGGCATGCGAGCTCGCCAGGGCTGCGATGCGAGCACCAGGTCGTACCCGGGGAGCACCTGGCCCCGCCGTGGAATCACGGCGCTGAGCAGGAATTCATGGTCGGCGCGATAGATGAGCAGCACCGACGGCCGTACGTAGACCGGGTTGCCCGAACGGGTGCTGGGCCTGGTCTGCCACCCTTGCGTGAGCGTCGGTCCCAGCGCTTCGATCTGGGCCGCGTACTCGTCAGCGGAAGTCCCTGACAGACGTACTTCCTGCCAGTTGAGCGAGCTCCCGTGGGTCTGCTCGTGAGGGCTGAGCTGCGGAGCGTCTGCGTAGTTGAGGTTGGTGACCACGAGCACCGTCGCGGGGTGCTCGTAGAAGCGGTCTGGCATTTTCTCCAGACCCAAGCGGACATCCTCGAGGCTGATCTCCTTTGCGACGGCGAGCAGCGGGACGGTCGGGTACGCAAAATGGATGCTGCGCAACAGCCGGGCCAGCACCGTCGCATCCCCCATGCCCGCGTCGAAGACACGTAGCGCCGGTGGGGTTGGACGCAGCGACCGCAACTCCTGCGCGGCGCGGCGCGCGATCGCCGCTTTCTCATTGCAGGTGTTGACGAAGGCCAGGTACTTCTGGCGATTGTCGTAGAAACGGAAGGGAGGTGAGCGGGAGTCGGTCGCGCCGCTAGCGGATGGCGATGCCTCGGTCATCCGTCTGTCCGCGCGCTGCTCATTTCAAACGCCCCGGACTGCTGTAGACGACATGCTGCTCGCGGCGCGCGAACGCCACCAGCGTCAGTCCGGACTTTGCGGCCAGGCGCACTGCGAAGGCAGTCGGGGCCGAGAATGCGGCCAGGAAGGCAATGCCGACGGTCGCGCTCTTCTGAACCATCTCGAAGCTAGCGCGGCTGGTCACGAGCATGTAACCCGAGCCGACGTCGATGCCACCGCGCACGAGCGCGCCGATTGCCTTGTCCAGTGCGTTGTGTCGGCCCACGTCCTCCCGCACGAACTGGATACCCTTGCCGGGGACCACCCAGGCAGCGGCATGAACGCTGCCCGTTCGGGAATTGATGGGTTGCAGGGTGCCGAGCTGATCGATTGCTGCGTGCAGATCCTCGACGGTCACGCTCGGGCCGGCCCCGACCGGCGCAATGTCGCGGATTGCATCCTCAGCGGTCTCGGCGCCACACAGACCGCAGCCGGTGCGCCCCGTGAGATTGCGCCGGCGCTGCAGGAGGGCCGAAAACCTGTCCCAGGCGACGCTTACCCGCACGTCGATAGCCTCTTCGCCGTGGGTCACCTCGACCGAGCGGATCTCATCGGGGTGGGCGACCAGTCCTTCGCTCAAAGTGAAGCCGACTGCAAAATCCTCGAGATTGGCCGGCGTCGCCAGCATCACCACATGCGGTACGCCGTGGTACACGAGCGCGATCGGGGTCTCCTCCGCCACCTGATCGGTCTTGTGTGTCACCGTGCCACGAACCCACCGGTCCACCGCGAACTCGGCACTGACCGCTCTGGGCTCGAGGGCAACCGCCTCTGTCGTCGCCATTTCCGCCTCTGTCCAAGCTGTGCCGAAGCGCGCCTCCGGAACAGCAAAGAGTATACGTCCGGCTGACCGATGCGACAGCGATCGCACTGCCGCGCACTGCGCCCCGGTCCGGCCCTCTATCAGCGCAGGCCGAGGATCCTGGCGTGATGACGCAGGTGATCCTCCATGAAGGTGGACATGAAGTAGTAGCTGTGGTCATACCCCGCGTGACGCCGCACGATTACCGGATAGCCCACTTTACGGCTCGCCTCTTCGAACAGGTGTGGCTGCAGCTGTTTCTCCAGAAACTGGTCGGCGAGCCCCTGATCGATGAGGATCGGCGGCCGCTTCGCGGCATCCTTCACGCCAGCCACGAGCTCGGTTGCATCGTGCGCCCTCCACTGGCCCGTGTCCGGCCCGAGATAGCCGGTGAAGGCTTTCTGCCCCCACGGGCATTGCCTGGGCGCGGCGATCGGGGCAAACGCGGACACGGATCGATACAGTTCCGGATTGCGAAGCCCGAGGGTGAGTGCGCCGTGTCCACCCATGGAATGGCCGAAGATTCCGGTTCGCGACCCGTCCGCCGGGAAGTGCGCTTCGATCAGCGACCTCAGCTCCTGGGTCACGTACGTGTACATTCGATAGTGAGCGGCCCACGGCCCCTGCGTCGCATCGACATAGAATCCGGCAGCCACGCCGAAGTCCCACGCATCGCTGTCGCCCGGCAGGTTCAGGCCGCGTGGGCTGGTATCGGGCGCGACGAGCATCAGGCCCAGCTCCGCGGCCATCCGCTGCGCGCCGGCCTTGATCATGAAAGTCTCTTCAGTGCAGGTGAGCCCCGCCAGGTAATACAACACCGGCACTCGCCCCGCCCGCGCCTGGGGTGGCGAGAACACCGCGAAACGCATCGAGGAGGCGGTGCTGGCGGAGTCGTGGCGGTAAAAACCCACCACTCCGCTGAAACATTGGTGTTGGGTGATGACATCAAATGCTGCTGTGCTCGCCATCTTCCTACCCTTGATCGATCGTGACTTGAATAGTGGCCGCCCATTATGGCCGGGAACGCGCGTGCGCGTGAGCCGCACACCCAGTCCCCGCTGGCCGCCGGCCAGGGTCGCCCCCGGATTGGGGCAGATGGCGCGGCACACCGTTCCCCGAATGGCACTAAACTGGCGCCCTGCCGAAGAGCACGTCCGGTCAGAGAGGCTCAGTGGGTCAAACTAGATATCCAGTCCGCATGCGCACGGTCCTGCTGCCGATCTGTCTCGCCGGAGCTCTCCTGGCCGTTCGACCCGCGCAGGCCCTCACGCCCGGCGGCGACCTGACCCTGAGCTCAGATTATATTTTTCGGGGCGTATCCGAGAGCGCCGGTCAGCCGGCCGCTCAGGCGGATCTGCACTTGAGCACGACAGACGGCACGTTCGCAGGGGTGTTCGCCTCCACGTTACGCAAGATCAGCCAGCACGGCGCCAACTTCGAGCTCGAGGAATACGTCGGCCACCGCTTCGACCTGTCCCCGCTCTGGAGCACGACCCTCACCGCGGTGAACTACTCCTACCGAGCCAGCAACATCCCGTTCTCGAATGACTACCAGGAGCTTTCGGCATCGGTGTCCTACCTCGATCTGTGGACAGTCTCCTTTGCCGCGAGCCCCAACGCCGTTCGGTATGTAGCCGGCTACCGCCTCGGGCGTTATGCGTCCTATGTGGCGGATGCCTCCGCACAGTTGCCCCTTGCCGGCCGGCTGTTTGCGACGGGAGGAATCGGCTACTACACGCTGACGGGCCCGGATGGCACCAGTTACGCGTACGGCAACGCGGGACTGGCGCTGGAGTACAAGGCGTGGCGCATCGATGCAGCTTATTTTGTGACGCAGGTCCGCTCCCAGTACCTGTTTCCATACGGTCAGGCCCGGAGTCGCTTCGCGGCCACCCTCAGCTGGCATTTTTGAGGCACCGACGGGGGCGCCGGGGCACCGTTTACGCTTGGCTCCGCCGCCTTCGTCCCGACAGGCGGGTATATTGAACCCCGGCCCGCGCGCAAGACACTTACCGGGAAGAGGGTACGACGCTTGAGAGGTCCATCGCACACCGAGCCGCAGAGCCCACCGAGCACGGTGGAGCCAGGCTATCGAAGTGGGGCCTCGGCGGCCCGCGAGGCCGCACTCATTGCCCGCATCGCTAACGGCGACCGCCGCGCGTTCGAGGAACTGTACCACCTGTATCACAGGCGGCTTGCGCGGTTCCTGACACGGCTCACCAGGCGTTATGACATCGCGGAAGAGGTCATCAACGACACCTTCTGGATCGTCTGGCGCAAGGCAGGCGATTTCCGGGGTGATTCCCAGCCCTCCACCTGGATTCTGGGAATTGCCTATCGCAGAGCGAGAAATGCGTTCCGGTCCTCGGCGAGGATGGGGGCGGTGGAGAACCCGGACGCGACTCTGCAGCTACCTACGAGCGAGGAACCGATGCGGGCGGAGGAGCTGCGCGACTGGCTGGTGCGTGCCCTTGCCCAACTGCCGGTCGAGCAACGGTTGGCCGTCGAGCTGTGTTATGAGCTCGGTTACTCGTGTGAGGAGATTGCGGCAATCATGGGCTGCCCGGTGAACACGGTGAAGACGCGACTGTTCCACGCGCGGGCCAAACTGCAGAAGATCCTTCCCGTGCTCGCCGGAACGGCCAGCCCGGGCGAGAAGCGAGGCGGGAAATGATGACCGTCGATGAACGCAATGAACACCAGGAAATGTGGCTCGTGTTGCCATGGCTCGCGAGCGGCCGCCTGGACCCATCCGAGCGGGAGCGCGCTGAGCAGCACGTGCGCGGCTGTGCGCGGTGCGAGGAAGAGCTCGCGCTGCAGCGCCGGATGTGCAGCGCATTTGCAGA
This sequence comes from Steroidobacteraceae bacterium, assembly GCA_036501985.1. Classification (GTDB taxonomy): domain Bacteria; phylum Pseudomonadota; class Gammaproteobacteria; order Steroidobacterales; family Steroidobacteraceae; genus 13-2-20CM-66-19. The sequence goes on from DASXZI010000012.1 coordinate 123,818, forward strand.
GCCGGATCGTGTGATCTACGCGCCGGGGCCCTCGTTACGCAAGTTGATGGAGCGCATCGACGCGGATGCTCAGACCGACAAGCGCGGTTCGCGCGTTGCACGGCAGCCGGCACTGTCTCCCCGGTCGATAGCGAGCCGGCTGGGCCACGTCTCATTGTGGCGGCCGCCGGGAGTGGCCTGGGCCGCCAGCTTCCTGGTGCTGTTTGCCATTACCGGGCTGTTGACGACCGCTTATCGCTGGTCCGAGCCCTTGTACCGGACGCATACCGACGCTGCTGACGCCACTCCCACCGTGCTGCACATCGCGCTCGACCGCTCGCTCACGATTGCGCAGGTGGAAGACCTGCTGCGTGCCAACGGCGCCCGGGTCGTGGAAGGACCGGGTAGCACGGGAGTCTTCGGCGTGACGCCGGCCGCGCTGACGCCCGGAACACAGGCAGTGGCGGTCAACCATCAGTTGCAGACACTTGCGGCGCGCCTGCGGGCTGATCCGCGGGTTCTCTGGGTCCAGCCGCTAGCGCAGGACGACACGCTGGATAAGCGAGTTTCCGCGCCGCCGGAGCGCTGATGCGCTCACGCACGCACCTTTGGGGGACTCTCGCCGCCTTCTGGCTGCTGGCGCTCCCGCTATGCGCCACGGCGCAGGAGCCCTCGGGTGTCGTTACGAGCCGGCCGCTCATCGTTGTGACATTCGCCAATGAGCCTTCCCGGCCTGCCCCTCACGCGGGTACGACCGGCACGCGCTACGCCGGCGATCGGTACGGCGTGTCCCTCAGTGCCCACGAGCGGGCCAGACGGATTGCCGCCACGTATTCGCTGCGCGAAGTAGCCAGTTGGCCGATCAAGGAGCTGGCCGTTCACTGTGTCGTCTACGAGATCACGGACTCTCGCAGCGTCTACGAGGTGCTGAACGCCCTCACGAAGGATCCGCGCATCACCCTCGCTCAGCCCATGCAGGAGTTTCACACTCTCACGCAATCCCAGCCGCCGCCGAGCACGCAATCCCAGCCGCCGCCGAGCCACACTTCTGACTCCTATAACGACCCCCTGTACGGGCTCCAGAGCAATCTGGTCTCGCTCGGCATTGCGGCGGCCCACGAGCGTTCCCAGGGACAAGGAGTGCGGATAGGGCTGATCGACACGGGCGTGGACACCTCTCATCCGGACCTGCGCGAGCGAATCGCGGGTACGCACTCATACATCAATCCCTCGCACGCGGGACCGGGCTACTACAGGCACGGGACTGCGATGGCAGGCCTGATCGCGGCGGTCGCTAACAATCACATCGGCATGGTCGGCATCGCGCCTCTGGCCCAGATCGAAGTCTTCGAGGCCTGCTGGCAGCTCAGGTCTGATGCGGACGACGCCGCCTGCAACACCTTCACCCTGGCGAAGGCGATCGCTGCGGCCATCGAGGCACACCTCCCCCTGGTGAATCTCAGTATCGCGGGGCCTCCGGATCCGTTGTTGACCGAGCTGGTGAGCAGCGGATTGAAGCGGGGCGTCATCTTTGTCGGCTCGATGGCGGAGGCCGCCACGGCCTTTCCAACCAACATCGAGGGCGTGGTCGGCGTGGGAAGTGCCGAGCGCGAGCAGAATCGGGCCACGCTCACTGCTCCCGCAACACACGTTCTGACGCTGCGTCCGCAGGGTCAGTATGACTTCGTCTCCGGGACCTCCGTGGCAGCAGCCGAGATGACGGGAGTCATCGCGCTGCTGCTCAGTGCAAGCGGACACCTGCGCAGCGACACAGTGGTGTCCCTGCTCAAGGAGACCTCCGCAAGTCACGCTGGCTCGCGTGCCGAACCGGGCTGGGTGGACGCCGGTGCGGCAGTTGCACGACTGTACTCCGAGCAATCCGGGGACAGAGTGGCGGCCGCCCGGCCTGCGCGATAACCGGCGTGCGGGCTCCCGCTCGCTGACGGCCCGACACTGATTGCAATTTCCCTGGCGATGGATGGCGGCGGCCGCCCGGCGGTCGTAGGCTCGTTTGTTGCGAGGCTTTGCCCTCCCCCGTGCGCGCCACGCCCCGTCTGCAGGAGAGCCCATCATGCGAATGAAACAACTTGGCAATACCGGGCTCGTGGTGTCCGAGCTGTGCCTCGGCACCATGACCTTCGGCACGGGCGATGGCATGTGGCGCGCCATTGGGCGTCTCGAGCAGCCCGCGGTCGATTCCATCGTGCGCACGGCCTTCGAGCATGGAATCAACTTCCTCGACACGGCAGACGTCTACCATGCAGGCCGCTCGGAGGCCATGACCGGGCAGGCCGTGAAGAACCTTGGGCTGGCGCGCGATGAGTTCGTGCTGGCGACCAAGGTCCACGGGCGCATGGGACCCGGTGCCAACCAATCCGGGCTCTCCCGCGGGCACATCCTGCACGCGGTTGATCAGAGCCTGCAGCGTCTGCAGCTGGACTACATCGACCTGTACCAGATTCACGGTTTCGATCCTCTGACGCCGCTGGAGGAAACCCTTGGAGCACTCAACGATTGCGTGCGCAGCGGCAAGGTCCGGTACATCGGGCTGTGCAACCTGGCGGCCTGGCAGATCGCCAAATCGCTCGGCATCAGCGAGCAACGCGGCTTCGAGCGCTTCCAGAGCGTGCAGGCGTATTACACGATCGCCGGGCGCGACCTCGAGCGTGAGATCGTGCCCCTGGCCCAGGCGGAGCAGCTGGCCATCCTGCCGTGGAGTCCGCTCGCGGGCGGTCTGCTCAGCGGCAAATTCTCACGCGACGGCAAGGGGCCGGATGGCGCCCGCCGCGTGGCGTTTGACTTTCCCCCGGTGGACAAAGACCGCGCCTTCCGGGTCATCGACGCCATGCGTCCGATCGCGGAAGCGCATCGGGTATCGGTCGCGCAGGTTGCGATCGCGTGGCTGCTGCACCAGCCCCCGGTAACCTCGGTCATCATCGGAGCCCGCACGAACGAGCAGCTTCTGGACAACCTGGCGGCGAGCAATCTTCAGCTCGACGTGGCGGAAATGTCGAGCCTGCACAAGGTCTCCGCGCTGCCCACCGAGTATCCCGGATGGATGCTGGATCGCCTCTCGACCGACCGCCGTAACCTGGTCAATCCCTCGCACAACTGACAGCGAGGGTCTCGTAGGGGATCGTGACGATATCCTCACGCAGTGCAGGCGTCGTCGCTATCAGCTCGCGCAGCTGCGCGGCGACGCGGTCGCGCTCCGCCGGCTCCAGTGCTGCAATGAAGCTGACCGACAGAAACCGATCCACGATCACCTGTTCGGCCGGCCCGCTGTGCTGGTGGACGAAGCGCCGCTCCTGCAGCGGACCGAAGCCGGGCGTCGCAAACACCTTGCGCCAGGCGCCGCCGCAGTAGCGCGGCGCATCGCCTTCGTATCGGCTCAAGATTCGACTCAGCGCGCTGGCCCACGGTACCGACTCGTCGCGTACGTTCCAGACCAGCCCGAGGGCTCCGCCGGAGCGCAGAACTCTGCGAATCTCCTGTAACGCGGCCTCCGTTGCAAACCAGTGAAAGGACTGGCCGCAGGCCACCGCATCGACTGCTCCAGCCAACAGGGGTATGGCCTCTGCCGTGCCAATTCGTGTCTCCACGCCGGGAAAGTCCTGTCGCAGTCGCGCCAGCATCGGCGCCACGGGATCCACGGCGAGTACCTGAGCGCCCGTGGCCAGGAGGCGGCGAGTCAGCTTTCCCGTCCCGGCCCCGAGATCGAGCACCGTGCGGGAGGGGCCCAAACCCAGTGTGAACTGCAGCCAAGGATCGAGCGCGAGCGGGTACTCCGGCCGCCCGCGAGCATAAGCCTGCGCGTCCCGGGCAAATCCCCGAGCCGCCGTCTCGTGAACGGCGCCCGCCGGCATGCTCAGGAGCGCTCCGCGGCCGATCCGCTCAGGGAGTAGTCAGTCTGGCTGCGGGCGTACTCCACGAAATAATCCAGCGCCTGCGGATTGGCTACCGCATCTCGATTGGCCGCCCGCTCCGGCGCGACGCCCATGAGAATCCGCCGCACCGGCACTTCCATCTTTTTTCCCGTGAGCGTTGTCGGAATCGCAGAGACCTCGTAGATCGCATCGGGCACGTGCCGGGGCGAATAGCCCCTGCGCAAGGTCGCGCGAATCCGCTCACGCAGTCCCTCATCCAGCGCCCGGCCGTCCCGCAGCTTCACGAACAGTGGCATGAAGAACCTGCCCTGCGGCAGGTCCAGGTTGACGATCAGCGCATCGTCGATCTCATCCAGGGTGGCGAGCGATCGATAGATCTCCGCGGTTCCAATCCTGACACCGTGTCGGTTGAGCGTGGCATCCGAACGACCCAGTACGAAGCAGCCGCCACGCTCGTTCAGCCGGAAAAAATCTCCGTGACGCCACACGCCCGGGTACTCCCTGAAGTAAGCATCCAGATAGCGCTCGTTACCGGGGTCGTTCCAGAAACAAACAGGCATGGAAGGCATCGGCTCCGTGATCACCAGCTCCCCGACTTCGTTCACGACCTTCTCGCCACGGTCGTTGAACGCGTGGACCGCAGCGCCGAGGGATCGCGCCTGAATCTCCCCCGCATGCACGGGCAGAATCGACGCGCCCGCGACGAAACCGGTGCAGACATCGGTGCCACCGCTTCCCGAGGACACCCACAGGTCACGCTTCACGTTCCGGTACAGCCAGTCCATGCATTCCGGCGAGACCGGCGATCCCACGAGCTTGACGGTCTCGAGCGTCTTCAGGCTGAACCGGTCCTTCGGTATGAAGCCGGCCTTGTCCAGGGCGCCGACGTAGGCGGGACTCGCGCCGAACAGCGTCAGGCCGGCATCGTCCACGAGCTTCCACAGCACTTCCGGACCCGGCCAGACCGCGTGCCCGTCGTAGAGCACCGGCACGAGGTTCGCAAGCAGAGCGCCCACGAGCACGTTCCACATCATCCAGCCCGTCGTGCTGATGTAGAACAAACGGCCGCCCGGCGGCACGTCGAAATTGAACGCGACGTGCTTCTGTTGCTCGAGAAGGATGCCGCCATGGCTGTGACAGATCGCCTTGGGCAGGCCGGTCGTCCCCGAGGAGAACAGAATCCACAGCGGGTGATCGAACGGAACCTGCGTGAACTGGAACTCCTGCGCACAGACCGGCGGGTACCCCAGCAGCTCGTCCCAGAAAATCGTGTGCGCCGACAGCGCTTCGGCGTCCCCTGCGCGAAGGTAGGGGAAATAGATGACGTGGCGAAGTGAAGGCAGCTGCCCGATGATGCTGCGCACCTCGGCTTTGCGGTCAAAAGCCTTGCCGCCGTATTGATAGCCGTCGGTGCAGAACATCACCGTCGGAGAGAGCTGGGAGTAGCGATCGAGCACGCCGCGCATGCCGAAATCCGGTCCGCAGCTCGCCCAGATGGCGCCGATGCTCGAGGTGGCCAGCAGGGCAATGATGGCTTCCGGAACGTTGGGCAGGTAAGCGACGACCCGATCCCCGGGCTGCACGCCTAACTTGCGCAGCTGGGTGGCCACTACCCGGACCTTGGCCCCCAGCTCCTGCCATGACATTCGCGACAGGGGGATACGTTCGCTCAGGAACAAGATGGCGTCCGCCTCGGGACGCTCGTGCCGCAAGGCGTGCTGGGCGTAATTCAGGCGCGCCCCAGGAAACCATTTCGCCCCTGGCATGCGCCGGTCGGCGAGCACGCTCTCGTAAGGAGTCGAGGACTCGGTCCGGAAGAATTCCCACATCGCCTGCCAGAAGCCCTCGAGGTCCTGCACGGACCAGCGCCACAGCTCCTCGTAGGTCGCGAACTGCAGGCCACGCTCGCTCTTGAGCCAGTTCTGAAAAGTGCTGAGGTGAGACTTTCGAATCCGTTCCGGGCCGGGCGTCCACAGCAGCTCGCCTTCCTTCACCATGGCGGTGACCAGCTCAGCTCATCGGCACTATGCTGCATGCGCGCTCCGGCAAATGCCCCGCCGATCGCCGCCTCCATTCGGCTTCTCGACCCAGGATCCCGCATCGCTAGAGGCGCTCCAGGACCATCGCGATCCCCTGCCCCACTCCGATGCACATCGTGCACAACGCGTAGCGTCTTTGCGTCGCTATGAGCTGATACATCGCCGCGGTTGCAAGGCGTGCGCCGGTCATACCCAGGGGATGCCCGATGGCAATCGCGCCACCGTTCGGATTGACGTGCTCGGCGTCGTCCGGCAACCCGAGCTCGCGCAGCACGGCGAGCCCCTGGGATGCGAATGCTTCATTGAGCTCAACGACATCCATCCGCCCGAGGTCGAGCTTGGCGAGTGCAAGCGCCTTGCGGGTGGCGGGGACCGGTCCCATTCCCATGATCCGCGGAGCCACGCCCGCGGTGGCCGCCGTGACGATGCGGGCCTTCGGGGTCAGCCCGTGACGCACGGCCGCGGACTCAGAGGCGATGATCAGGGCGCATGCCCCGTCGTTGACGCCAGAGGCGTTACCGGCGGTGACCGTGCCGTTGGCGCGAAAGGGTGTGGGCAGTTTGGCAAGCTGCTCGAGAGTTGTTTCGGGACGCGGGTGCTCATCACGGCCCACCACTAGCGGGCTGCCTTTACGCTGCGGGATCGGCACCGGGACCAGCTCGGACTCGAAGAACCCGCGCGCCTGCGCCGCGGCCGCTCGCTGCTGGCTGCGCCAGGCGAACTTGTCCTGGTCCTGGCGCGACACCCCGTAGTCAGCCGCCACGTTCTCGCCCGTCTCGGGCATGGAATCGACGCCATACGTCTGCTTGAGCAGCGGGTTGATGAAGCGCCAGCCGATCGTGGTGTCGTAGATTTCAGCGTGGCGGCTGAAAGCCGCATCGGCCTTGGGCATCACGAAGGGTGCGCGCGACATCGATTCGACGCCACCAGCGACTATCAGCTCGGCCTCCGCTGTCCGGATGAGGCGCGCCGCCGTCGCAATAGCGTCCAGGCCCGACCCGCACAAACGGTTGATCGTCGCTCCCGGAACCTCGACCGGTAGACCGGCGAGAAGGGCCGCCATGCGCGCGACATTGCGATTGTCCTCGCCCGCCTGATTCGCACAGCCGAGCAGAACGTCTTCGACCGCGGAGCGCTCGAGCCGCGGATTGCGCGCCAGAAGCGCTGCGATCGGGATCGCCGCAAGATCGTCCGGACGGACACTGGCAAGGGCGCCTCCGTATCGTCCAATGGGCGTCCGCACGGCGTCACAGATGAAGGCATCGGTCATGGATCAGCCTCGAAGTACACACCTGAACCAGGGAAGCCATGATAGCGCCCCCTGGCGCGTGCGGGCTCGGTACGGCCCTGAGGACCGCGAGCCCGACTGCGGCCTCTGCACAGGACCACGCGGGCCGGGGCCCGCCGTCCGGGGACCGGGCATGCTCGTCCGCGATGGCAGCTCCTGTCCCGTGGGCCGTGCAGCCGCGATCGCCTCCGCCCTCGGCCCCTATCGAGTCTGCCGCACAGGTACACTTCAGCGAATGCTACCTTCGCTGCCGCCGGTCACCCGGGCCATCATCGTCGCCAATGTCGCAGTCTTCCTGCTGCAGAAGGTACCCGGGCTGCCGCTCGATGCTTACTTCGCGCTGTGGCCGCTCGGTACGCAGTTCGCCCCCTGGCAGCTGATCACGTATGCCTTCCTGCACGGCAGCTTGGCGCACATTTTCTTCAACATGTTCGCCCTGTACATGTTTGGCGCAGCACTGGAGAGCTTCTGGGGCGCGCGCCGCTTCCTGGTGTTCTATTGCGTCAGCGTACTGGCGGCGGCGGCCACTCAACTGGGCGTGCAGTGGCTGTCGCAAACCGGGGAGCCGGTGATCGGGGCCTCCGGGGGGATCTTCGGACTGCTGCTGGCCTTCGCCTGGTACTTTCCCCGGCAACGCATCCTGCTTCTGTTTCCGCCGATTCCGATGCCCGCATGGCTGTTCGTGACACTCTACGGAGCGCTCGAGCTCGTGTTGGGCGTCAGCGGCGCTCAATCGAGCGTGGCGCACTTCGCGCACCTGGGCGGTATGCTGGGTGGAGCACTCATGATCTTGATCTGGCGCGCTCAGGATGCACCCAGAGTCCGCAGACATTTTTGAGCTCTCCGGCGGTGCTGACGGCGCTCGGAGGCAGCCCTGCTGCAGCACAGGAGCCAATGGTGTCCGATGACCTCGAGCCCAAGCAGATCGAGCTCGCGTATGAGCTGCTCTCGCCGCATATCCGCCGCACGCCCATCCTGGAAGTGCAGGCGCGGGACTTCGGGCTGTCGCCACGGATGCTGGGACTGAAGCTCGAGTTGCTTCAGCACGGAGGCTCCTTCAAGGCGCGTGGCGCGTTCGCCAACCTGCTCATGCGCAAGGTGCCGCCCAGCGGGGTGGTGGCCGCCTCGGGAGGCAATCACGGCGTGGCGATCGCCCTTGCGGCGCGCAGGCTCGGCGTGCGTGCGAAGATTTTCGTGCCGAGCGTGGCCGCTCCAGCCAAGCAGGAGCAGATCCGCCGCCTGGGCGCAGAGCTGGTCATCGCGGGCGAGCGGTATGCGCAGGCCCTGCAGGCAAGCCGAGAGTGGATCGAATCATCGGGCGCGCTGGAGGTGCATGCGTATGACCAGACTGAGACGTTGCTCGGTCAGGGCACCCTCGGAGTCGAGCTCGAACGGCAAGCACCGCTCCCGGACACTCTGCTGGTCGCGGTCGGTGGAGGTGGTCTGATCGGCGGCCTCGCGGCGTGGTTCCGCGGCCGCGTCAAGTTGGTATCGGTCGAGCCGGTAACGGCTCCAACTTTGGTGAGGGCCCTGGAAGCCGGCCATCCGGTGGATGCCGAAGCAGGCGGTATCGCAGCGGATTCGCTGGCGCCCCTGCGGGTGGGCGAGCTCATGTTTCCGCTCGCGCAAAGATTCGTGGCGCAAGCCGTGCTGGTGGAGGATGCCGCCATCCAGGAAGCTCAGCGCCTCCTGTGGCGCCAGACACGAATCGCTGCCGAGCCTGGCGGAGCGGCCGCATTTGCGGCACTCCTCAGCGGACGTTATGTGCCACGACCGGGCGAGCGTGTCGCGATAGTCATCTGCGGAGGCAATACGAGCGCGGTCAGCTTGGATTGACCCGCACCGGTCCCCGCTGGGTTCCACACGCATCACACAGCAACTGCTCGCCGAAGCGGGTGCGCCCAAACACGCGTCCATCGGGCAGCGAGATCCAGTTGCCCCCGCCGTGGACCTCCGAGTCCCTCAGGCGCACATGCAGCGCACAAGCCGGGTTCGCACAGAAGGGCGCTCCGCGCTCCACTTCGTTGTGGACCACAAACGCGTCCTCGCTGCTCCAGCCTGGACAGGCGCTCCCGGCACCGTAGCTCCATGACTGCATGCGAAACCTCGCCCAAATCCAGTTCGGATGTTGCGCGAAGTGTCGAGCCAGCGTTTGACCCACCTGTGACAGGGCCATGGCAGATCGGTGACACGGTCGCCCGTGCCGCCTTCAGTCAGCATTAGATTTGTATCTTAAGAGACTGATATTACGGAATAATTTCAGTACAAAAGGCACCAACGGTGGCGCAGTGGCCGCCGGTGCCGGCGCAAAGCGCCGACCAGCCCCAGCCGCCGCCAGTGCGGGGCTCAAAGCGCCGCGATCCATCGCAGCCGGCGGTGCGGGCTCAAAGCGCCGCCAGGGGAGTTTGAGCAATATGGAAGTACGCTGGCTTGAATTTCGTGTCTCGGCCCGTTCACAATCGCGCGCCCGCCAGACTCGGGGGAATAATCAACGGTATCCGCGCGTAAGCGCACCTAAACCGTGCGACCCCTGTCTTTGCGTGGGAACTTTTGTAACGGGCCTTGACTCTACAGCGCCATCCTATGATCAAGACTGAACACCTGAGTAAGCGATACGACGCGCTGGTCGCCGTGGATGACGTGACATTCCAGGTGGGACCGGGCGAAGTGCTCGGCTTCCTGGGTCCGAATGGCGCCGGCAAGACCACCACGATGCGCATGTTGGCCGGGTTCGTCACCCCGAGCGCCGGACACGCCAGCATCTGCGGGCACGACATCCTGAGCGATCCGCTGGCCGCGAAAGCGAGCCTCGGCTATCTGCCCGAGGGCGCCCCCACGTATGGCGAGATGTCGGTGCGCAGCTTCCTGGACTTCATCGCAGACCTGCGTCAGCTCGAGGGCGCCCGGCGCGAGTCCAGGCTCGATTATGTGATTGGCCGGCTGCAGCTCGAATCCGTCCTGGAGCAGAGCATCGAGACGCTGTCGAAGGGATTTCGCCGCCGTGTCGGCCTGGCTCAGGCCATCGTGCACGATCCGCCGGTGCTCATTCTGGATGAGCCCACCGACGGCCTTGACCCGAACCAGAAACACGAGGTCCGGACTCTCATCAACGAGATGGCGCGCGACAAGATCATCGTGATCTCCACGCATATCCTCGAGGAGGTGGATGCCGTGTGTACCCGGGCCATCATCATCGCTCGGGGGCGCATCGTCGCCGACGACACGCCTGTTGCGCTTGCGGGCAAGTCCCGCTATCACAACGCCGTGTCGTTGCAGCTCGAGCGCGCCGATCAGCTCGCAGCTGCGCGCGAAGCGGTTCGCGCCCTGCCCTCGGTCGCCGAGGTGGAGGTCAGTGAGCGCGATGCACGCATCACGGCACTACCGCGCGCAGGCGCAACGATTCTGCCGGCGCTCTCGGAGCTCGCGGCCCGCCAGGGGCTGAAGCTCAAGGAGCTACATCTGGAATCGGGCCGCCTGGACGAAGTCTTCCGGACCATCACCGCTTAGCGCCGATCGAAGCGAGCAGAACGAAAGGACACCATGCGCAACGTGGGCATCATCATGCGCCGCGAGCTCGCGAGCTATTTCGCGACGCCGCTGGCGTACGTTTTCATCCTGATCTTCCTGGTGCTGGCCAACTTCTTCACGTTCTCTCTGGGCGGGTTCTTCGAGCGCAACCAGGCCGACCTGCAACCCTTCTTCAGCTACCACCCCTGGCTGTACCTGTTCCTGGTGCCGGCGCTGTCCATGCGACTGTGGGCCGAAGAGCGCAAGTCCGGCAGCATCGAGCTGCTCATGACGCAGCCGGTGACCCTGTGGGAGGCGGTGCTCGGCAAGTTCTTCGCCGCCTGGATATTCACCGCTCTCGCTCTCGCGCTGACCTTTCCTCTGTGGATCACCGTCAACTACCTGGGCAGGCCCGACAACGGCACGATCCTGGCCGCCTACCTCGGCAGCCTGCTGCTCGCCGGCGGTTTCCTCGCCATCGGCTCGTGCATGTCCGCGCTCACGCGCAACCAGGTCATCGCGTTCATCCTCGGCGTCGTCGTCTGCTTTCTGTTCCTGCTGGCCGGATTCCCGCCGCTGCTCAACCTGTTCATCGGCTGGATGCCCCAGGTAATCGTGGATGCGGTCGCCTCGCTCTCCTTCCTCACCCATTTCGAGTCGATCGCCAAAGGCGTGATCGACGTGCGCGACATTCTTTATTTCGCGATGCTCATCGGATTCTTCCTGCTCGCGACCTCCATCGCGCTCGACCTGCGAAAAGCGAATTAGCGAGGGCCCGCGCACATGACGAATCGCTCAACTCTCGGGGGCGGCGCGCTGCTGGCGCTGGCGCTGCTGTTCATCGGCCTCACCATCCTGTTCAACCATTCCTTGCGCGGCTGGCGGCTCGACCTGACGCAAAATCACCTGTACACGACCGCACCCGGCACGGATCGCATCCTCAAGAGCATCAAGGAGCCGATCAATCTCTACTTCTTCTATTCCGAGAAGACCGCCACGCAGATTCCGCAGATCAAGACCTATGCGGTGCGCGTACGCGAGTTCCTGGAGGAGCTCGCCACGCGCTCCGGTGGAAAGCTGCAGCTGCATGTCATCGACCCGCAGCCCTTCTCGGAGGATGAGGATCGCGCCGCGGAACTGGGTGTCCGGGGCACGCCGGTCGGGGCCTCCGGCGCACAGCTGTATTTCGGCCTGGCCGGTACCAACTCCACCGACGGACACCAGGCGATCGGGTTCTTCGATCCGAACAAGGAGATGTTCCTCGAGTACGACGTGGTGAAGCTGATCTATGAGCTCGCCCACCCGAAGAAACCCGTGGTCGCCTGGCTCTCGAGCCTGCCGATGAACTCGGGATTCGACCCGCAGACCGGGCAGATGCGCGAGCCCTGGGCCGTGTACGGCGAGGCCGAGCAGCTCTTTGAGGTGCGCACCCTCGAGCCCGGAGCCACCCGGATCGATCCCGACGTCAACCTGCTCGTGCTGGTGCACCCGAAGAATCTGTCACCGGCCACCCAGTTCGCCATCGACCAGTTCGCGCTGCGCGGCGGGCACATCGTGGCCTTCGTCGATCCGCTCGCCGAGGCGGATCGGTCCGGGGCGAATCCGCAGAACCCGATGGCCGCCATGGCGGCCGACCGCTCCTCGCAGCTTGGCAATCTGCTGACGGCCTGGGGCGTGCAGTTCAATCCACACCAGGTGGTCGCCGACCGCGCCCTCGCGCTCTCGGTGTCGATGCGGCGCGGCGAAGAGCCCGTGCCGCACGTCGGTATCCTCGGACTCAACACATCCGACTTCACAACCAGCGATGTCATCCTGGCTGGCCTGTCGAACGTAAACGTGGCGACCGCCGGGCATCTCGAGCCGGTCAAAGGCTCCAAGACGCGTTTCGAGCCGCTCCTGCGCTCGAGCAACGATGCGGAGCTCCTGCCGGTCGAGCGGTTTGCGATGCTGATGGACCCTTCGACCCTGCGCGACGGGTTCAAGGCCACCGGCCAGCGCTACACGATCGCTGCGCGGGTCACGGGTGATGTGAAGTCGGCGTTCCCCTCGGGCCCTCCACAGGGTGTGACGCTACCCGCGGGCCAGACGGCGCTGAAGGGCTCAGCCAAGCCACTCAACCTCGTCGTTTTTGCGGACACGGACATGCTTTCCGACTACCTGTGGGTGCGCGAGCAGGATTTCTTCGGACAACATATCGAGCAGCCGTGGGCCAACAACGGCGATCTCGTGATGAATTCGCTGGATAACCTTGCAGGCAGCACCGACCTGATCAGCGTGCGCGGTCGCGCCACGTTCACCCGTCCGTTCGACCGGGTTGAAGCTCTGCGTCGCAACGCGGACGACCGTTTCCGGGCCAAGGAGCAGGAGCTGGAGCAGCAACTGCGAGACACGGAGCAGAAGCTGACGCAGCTGCAGTCACGCCGCAATGACAAGTCGGCGGTCATCCTGACGCCGGAGCAGGAAAAAGAGCTCGATCACTTCCAGCAGGAGAAGCTGCGCATCCGCAAGGATCTGCGTGCGGTACGCGCGGGCCTGGACGAGGACATCAAGAGCCTGGGCACCGAGATCAAGATCCTGGACATCATCGTCTTCCCGGCCTTGTTCGTGATCGCGGCTCTGCTCATCGGGCTGTGGCGCAGGCAGCGGCGCCGCACGGCCGTCAGGCATCCCGCCAGGCCCGCGGCGGCGCCGAAGGAAGCCCAGCCATGAGCGTACGGCGAGTGACCGTTCTGCTGCTCCTGGGTGTGCTCATCATCGCCTTCGCGATCTGGCTTTCCTCCACACGACATCTGGCCCATGCCACTCTTGCAGGCGATCTCGTTCTGCCCGGACTGGAAAGCGCCGTCAACTCGGTTACCGAGGTGCGGCTTCACAAGGGTGACGGAACGCAGACGACTCTAAGGAAGGGAGCGTCCGACTGGACGGTCAGCGAGCGCAGTTATGCCGCCGATTCGGGCAAGGTGCGCAAGCTGCTGCTGGATCTCGCCGCACTCAACGTGGTGGAGGAAAAGACGCGCACCCCCGAGTACTATCCTCAGCTTGGTGTCGAGGACGTCAACTCGCCCAAGGCGACAGGCGTCCAGGTCGATGCGGTGACAGCGAAGAAGACCTACTCCCTCATCGTCGGCAAGTCCTCGAGTGGCAAGTCCGGCTTCGTGCGGGTAGTCGGCCAGCCGGAAAGCCTCCTCGCCCAGCCGCTTGTCTCACTCGACCCCGCTCCGCAGCGCTGGCTCGAGCCCGAGATCATCGATATCCAACAGGAGCGGATCAAGGAGTTCTCCGTCAAGCCGGCCAGTGGTCCGTCCTACACCGCGACGCGCGATACTAAACAGCAGCAGGATTTCAAAGTGACGGACATTCCCAAGGGCCGGGAGCTGGCCAGCCCCACAGCAGCCGATCCAATGGCCGGATCGCTCGCCGGATTGACGCTGGATGACGTCCACCGCGCCAGCGATCAACCCGCTACGGGGTCGAGCACAACGCAATCGCCTGCGGCAGCCGGCGAACGCGTCACCTTCCGCACGTTCGATGGTCTCGAAGTGGAAGTGGCGGGCCGCAAGGATGGCACCCGCACGCTGATCACGCTCACGCCCCGCTCGAGCGCCAGGGAAACGCAGGGCGAGGCAGCCAGCCTCGAGAAGCGCCTCAAGGGATGGGAGTTCGAGATACCCAGCTACAAGTACACTGGCATGTTCCGCCCGCTGGAGGAGCTGCTGAAGAAGCTGCCAGAGCCGGCCAAAGGCGCCAAGAGCGGCGCCAAACCCGGCAAGGCGAAGCAGGAGCCTGGCGCGACTCCGACGGGTCCCGCACAGCAGTAGGCCCCTCCTCGACGGATTGCCTCCTCAGCCCGCCCCCGGCGACTTCCGGTCGGGACGGCTCCCTCCTCAACGAGCTCGGGACAGCAACAGGAGCGTCACAGCGGCCAGCAGCGCGGTGGGCATCCACGCCAGCACGACGGGATTGAGATCGAAGACGACCGTCCCGCTCTCGATCAGTCGTTGCAGCAGGAACAGGCCGATCCCCAGGGCGAGGCCGAGCAGCATTCGGGTGCCCGCCCCGGCCGAGCGCAGTGAGCCCAGCACGAACGGAACGGCCAGCAGCACCGAGAACATGATGGCCACGGTGCGAGCGATCCGCGAGGAGAAAGCGAACAGGTACTGGCTTGCGTTGAGTGAATTCGCCTGCAGATACCGGATGAGGCGCAACAGCGCGCGACTGGTGAGTTGGCCGGGATCCTCGACCGCCAGTCCCAGAAATCCCGCCGTCACGTTGGATTCGAGCACACGCTGCCCGAGCGGCTGTGCCAGCACGCGCTGCGGCGTGAATCTGGACTCGGTGTAATCGCTCAGCAGCCACTTATGGTTGGCTTCCGCGGTCGCGCGCCCGGCGTGGCCGATGGCCAGCAGGTGATGATCAGCGGACAGCTCGAACACCTGCATGCCGCCGAACTGCCGCTGTCCTGACTGGCGCGCGACATTGAGGATCAGTTTCCCATCGCGCACCCACGCACCGCTCCCACCGCCGAAGCTGATGTTGCTGAACTTGCTGAATGCCTTCTGCTCCTTGGCTGCTTCCTGCAGCGGTGGCGCCAGCACCTCTCCGAGCAACAGCTCGAGACCGATCAGCAGCACCGCGGCCATCGCTGCCGCCCCCGCGATGCGCAGCGTGGATACTCCGGTCGCGCGCACCACCACGAGCTCGCTGCCACGGGCGAGGGAGCCGAGGCCCAGCAGGGAGCCAATGAGCGCAGTGATCGGCAGCAGCTCATAGGCCTGCTGCGGCAGGTTCAAAAGAGTGAACCACAAAGCGCTCATCATCGTGTAGTGCCCGATGCCGATGTCGTCCTGCTGGTCGATGAACACCACCAGGGCCCCGAGCACCAGCACCACGGACATGACGAGCAGGACGGCGCCGAGGATCGTCCGCACGATGTATCGGTCCAGGAGACTCATGGCCGGCGCCTGAGCCGCATGTTAGCCAGCATGCGCGGCCCGAGCATCACGACGGCACACAGAAGTATCACGATGATGTGCGTCCACCACAAACCAAGGAATGCCGGAAAATCCCCGCGCGCCAGCCACACCCGGCCGGCGGAGATCAGGTTCGAATAGACGAAGTACAGCACGATGGCGAGCCAGACGCGCGCATAGCGCCCCTGGCGCGGTCTCAGCCGGGAGAGAGGCACCGCCAGCAGCGTCAGTACCAGGCACATCGAGGGCAATGCGATCCGCCAGTGCAGCTCGGCCAGCCGGTCCGGGTCACTCGAGCCCAGGAGCGTATTCGTCGGCTGCGCCTCGATGTTCCGGACGACATCCGATAGCACCGGAACTTGCACGGGAACGACATGCTCGCCAAACCGGACGATGCGGAACTGAGCGCTTCCCGGAACCCCCTCGAAGCGCTCGCCGTCGTATAGGGTGATGGTGTGAGTCATGCCGTCCGGAGTCACGGTGTGACGGGCACGCTCCGCTACAGCAACCTCCACGCGGGGTCCGTCATTGTGTTCCACAAACACATTGCCCAGCGTGCCGTCAGGCTTGACGTCCTGCGCGTACACGACCGCGTTCACGGACCCGAACGTACGGAATTTCCCCGGGGTGATCGGCGCAAATCGACCGGCACGCACTGCGGCGTTGCGCAGACTGAGAGCCCGTGCGGTCGCCTGCGGGGACAGGAAGAGCGTGAGCCAGGCCAACGCACAAGCCACCGCCACGCCCAGCAGGGCGACTGGCGCATAGATGCTCAGAGGTCTGACGCCGCAGGCGAGCGCGGCCGCCATTTCACTGTCGTGATAGAGCCGGCCGAATGCAAGCACCACCCCAAGTAGCAGCCCGACTGGAATGAGAATGCTCAGGTTTTGCAGGGCGCCCAAGCCGATCAGCTCGAGCACGACCCCCTGTGGAAACTGATTCAGCGCCGCTCGCTCGAGCACCACGGCGAACTGATTGGCGAGCAGGATCACCAGCAGTACGCTGGTGATGACCACGGAGGCGGCCGCGGTTTCCCGTAAGATGTAGCGCCCGAGGATCTTCCCCAACCAGCCACTCGCTCAGGTTACACTTGGTGCCGCACTGCGCCCGGCACCTCTACGCACGAATCAACAAGCGCCGGCGTGGCGCAGGCAAGGCGGGTAAGGTAAATCAGTTTCTTCCGGGTGCGCAATTAAGAGGGGCGATCGAATGCATTTCGAGGTCTGGACCAGAGGACCGGGGACGCTCGGGGCCGAGTGTCTGATCGTCGGCGTCTTCGAGGATGGGGAGCTGGCCGATGAGGCCCAGGCCATCGACACCGCAACGGATGGAAGATTGAAGAAAGTCCTCTCGCGGGGCGACCTGTCGGGGCGCGCAGGGGAGAGCTTGCTGCTCGCCGACCTGCCGGGTCTTGAGGCCTCCCGGGTGCTGTTGACCGGTCTGGGCCCCCGCAAGAGCTTCGGTCGCAAGGCCTGGCGCCGCGCCCTCACGAGCGCCCTCACGGCGGTCTTGCGTACGCGTATCAGCAGCGTTGCCGTCGCCCTCGACCGCCCTGCCGCGCGCGAGCTGGACGACTACTACTTCGGCCGAGCGGTGGCCGAGCTCACGGCAGCCTGCCTGTATCGCGTCAACGACCTGAAAAGCGCCAAGAAGCCCAAGCCCCCCGCACTGCAGACGGTGCTGGCCGGTCCGGTCCGCAAAGCTGGAATCAAGGCTGCCGAGCGCGGCCTCGTGCACGGCGAGGCGATCGGAGCGGCGGGGGCCCTGCAACGCGATCTCGCCAACCTGCCCGCGAACCTCTGCACGCCGATCTACCTCGCCGATCAGGCGCGCGCCCTGGCAAAAGCGCACGCCTCGCTGCGCGTTCAGGTGCTGGATGAGGCCGCGATCCGCAAGGAAAAGATGGGCTGCTTGCTCGCCGTGGCGCAGGGCAGCCATCAGGCGCCGCGCTTCATCGTGCTCGAGCACAAGGGGGGCAAGGCCCAGAGTCAGCCGGTGGTGCTGGTCGGCAAGGGCGTGACATTCGACTCCGGGGGCATCTCGCTCAAGGACCCGCCCGGCATGGATGAGATGAAATTCGACATGAGCGGCGCCGCTGCCGTGATCGCCTCCCTGTCGCTGGCCGCGCGCCTGCGCCTGCCGATGCGCGTCATCGGCCTGGTCGCCGCCGTGGAGAACATGCCCAGCGGCCACGCCGTCAAGCCGGGCGACATCGCTACGAGCGCCTCGGGCCTGACGGTCGAGATTCTCAACACGGACGCGGAGGGCCGGCTGATTCTGAGCGATGCCCTGCACTACTCGCGGCGGTTCAACCCCGCCGCGGTGGTGGACATCGCGACTCTGACCGGTGCGTGCGTGGTCGCCCTGGGGCATCATCACGCGGGAGTCATGGGCAACGACGACAAGCTCGCACGCGAGCTGGTGGAGGCCGGAGTACGCGCTGACGATCGGGCGTGGCCCCTGCCCCTGACCGAGGAGTATGCCGAGCAGCTGAAGAGCAATTTTGCGGATTTCGCGAACGTGGGCGGCCGGGAGGGCGGAGCCATCACGGCCGCGGCATTCCTGGCAAAATTCACGCAGGGGCTCACATGGGCACATCTCGACGTCGCAGGAACCGCCTATCAATCCGGTGCTCAGAAAGGAAGCACGGGCCGGCCCACGCCGCTGCTCGCGGACTTTCTGATCCATCGCGCGCTCACGTGAGACGCAACGGTGTGAGTCATGGACGAGAGCGTCGCCACATCCGATTCTGCCGATTCGAGCGCCGCAAGGCGCTCATCGCCCGCCTCATCCGCCGCTGACGGCTCACGGGCGGGGGACCCGGGCGCCGCGCTGAGGGTGGATTTCTACGTCCTCGGGGAAGCTTCGGCCTCGGCCCGACTCAGACTCGGCTGCAAGCTCGCGGAGAAAGCCTACCTCAGCGCTCAGCGGACCCTGGTCTGGTTGAGCGATCCGCAAGAGCTGAAGGCCTTCGACGAGCTGCTGTGGACCTTCATGGACGGAAGCTTCGTGCCGCACGATGTGCTCGGCTCCGGCACCGCGCCAGAGGAGACTCCCGTGCTGTTGAGCGCGGGAATCACTCCACAGGGATCCTTCGACATCATCATCAATCTCGCGCCCGGGATACCGGGTTGCCTCTCTCAGACGGGCCGCGTGGCCGAAATCGTGGATGGTGAGGAGGCGCGCCGGCGCGCCGGGCGGGCGCGCTTCAAGGCTTACCGGGACCTTGGCGTGCAGCCCGCCTCACATAACATTCGCGCGGAATAACCGTACCCCGCCCGCGGCGGGCAAAGTAGTCTGCGGCCGCTATAATCTGGCGGCACACCGGGCGCCTTCACGCCCACCAGAAGCAGCAATCGATGGATAAAGTCTACGCGCCGCACGACATCGAGCGGCGGATCTACCAGCGCTGGGAAGCCAACGACGCCTTCCGGCCTCGCGGATCCGGTGCACCGTATTGCATCGTGATTCCGCCCCCGAACGTCACCGGGACTCTGCACCTCGGTCATGCTTTCCAGCACACGCTGATGGATGCGCTGACCCGCTATCACCGCATGCGAGGGGATGCCACGTTGTGGCAACCAGGATTCGACCACGCGGGAATCGCCACGCAGATGATCGTGGAGCGCCAGTTGAACGCTCAGGGGATCTCTCGCGCGAGGCTCGGGCGCGAAGCATTCGTGGAGCGTGTGTGGGAGTGGAAAAGCCAGTCCGGCGGAACGATGGCCGATCAGATGCGCCGCCTCGGTGACTCGGTCGACTGGTCGCGCGATCGCTTCACCATGGACCCGGGACTCTCGAGCGCCGTCGTGGAGGTCTTCGTTCGACTGCACGAGGAAGGCCTGATCTATCGGGGCAAGCGCCTGGTCAACTGGGATCCGGTCTTGTTGACTGCCCTTTCCGACCTTGAGGTGCAAAGCGAGCAGGAGGAGGGTCAGCTGTGGCACCTGCGCTACCCGTTGGAGGGCCAGGAGGGCTGGATTGTGGTGGCGACCACGCGGCCGGAGACGATGTTTGGTGACGTGGCTGTGGCAGTTCACCCCGATGATGAGCGGTACAGGATGCTCGTCGGCCGAAGCTTGCGCCTGCCGCTGGCTGAGCGTTCGATCCCGGTCATCGCCGATTCGTACGTCGACCCGGCATTCGGCTCCGGTGCGGTCAAGATCACTCCGGCTCACGACTTCAACGACTACGAGGTCGGCGCGCGCCATGGCCTGCCGCAACTCAACATCCTGACTCCCCGCGCCGCGCTCAACGACAACGTGCCCGAAAGGTTCAGGGGACTGGATCGCTTCGAGGCCCGTGGAAGGGTGATCTCGGAGTTGCAGCACGCTGGTCTCATCGAGCGCATCGAGAAGCATCAGCTGGTGGTACCGCGGGGTGATCGCACCGGCGCCGTGCTCGAGCCCTACCTGACCGATCAGTGGTACGTGCGCATCGCGCCACTCGCGGAACCGGCAGTCGCGGCCGTCGAGGACGGTCGCACCCGTTTCGTTCCGGACGGCTGGGCCAGGACCTACTTCGAATGGATGCGCAACATCAAGGACTGGTGCATCAGCCGCCAGCTTTGGTGGGGACATCGCATCCCGGCCTGGTACGACGCGGACGGCAACGTGTTTGTCGGCCGCACCGAGGCGCAAGCCCGGGCGCGCCACGCCGTGCCCGCCACGGTAGAGCTCCGGCAGGATGAGGACGTTCTGGATACCTGGTTCTCATCGGCGCTGTGGCCCTTCTCCACTTTGGGATGGCCGCAGCAGACTGCCGAGCTCGCCCGCTTCTATCCCACCAGCGCGCTGATCACCGGCTTCGACATCATCTTCTTCTGGGTCGCGCGCATGATGATGATGGGCCTGAAGTTCACCGGCGAGGTGCCCTTCCGGGATGTCTACATCACGGGTCTGATCCGTGACGAGCAAGGCGACAAGATGTCGAAGTCCAAGGGCAACGTGATCGACCCTCTCGATGTGGTGGATGGCATCGGACTCGAGGCGCTCGTGGGCAAGCGCACCAGCGGACTCATGCAGCCGCAGCTTGCCGCCGCCGTCGAACGCTCGACCCGCAAGCGCTTTCCCGAGGGAATCGCTCCTCACGGGACGGACGCACTGCGCTTCACGCTGGCGGCGCTCGCCTCGCCGAGCCGTGACATCCGCTTCGACCTGGGACGAGTGGGCGGCTATCGCAACTTCTGTAACAAGCTGTGGAACGCGGCACGCTTCGTCTCGATGTCTGCCGCCGACTCCTCCGCGCAGGACCCGGGCGCGCTCGAGCTGTCGATCGCGGATCGCTGGATCGGGTCGCGATTCGGCCGGATGGTGCGTGAGGTCGAAGCGGCATTCCGCGACTATCGCTTCGACTACGCGGCCACTGCGCTGTATGAGTTCACCTGGCACGCCTTCTGCGACTGGTACCTCGAGCTGACCAAGCCCGTACTGCTGTCCGACACTTCCAGCGACGCCCTCAAGCGTGGAACGCGCCGCACACTGATCGGAATTCTGGAGGCGCTGCAGCGAGCATTACATCCCCTGATGCCCTTCATCACCGAGGAGATCTGGCAGGGCGTCGCCGGGCTGGCAGGGCGATCCGGCGAAAGCGTGATGCTGGCCGCGTATCCCCGCGCCGTCGAGTATCCGGTGGACGAGGAAGCCGAAAGCGCCATCGAGTGGATCCAGTCCTTCGTGCTCGGTGTGCGCCAGATCCGCGGCGAGATGAACATCAAGCCCTCCAGGCTCATTCCGGTCGTGCTGCAGGGAGCCCACGAGCGCGATCTCGCCCGGGTCGCGCAGCACCGGGCCTATCTGGAGAAGCTGGCCGGGCTCGAGAGCATCACCGTGCTCACGGCCGGACAGCCGGCGCCGCAATCGGCCACCGCGCTCATGGGGGAGCTGTCCATCCTGGTGCCCATGGCCGGCCTGATCGATGCAGGAGCCGAGGCGGAGCGCCTCGGCAAACAGCTCGCGAAGACCCAACAGGACCTTGCGCGGGCGCAGCTCAAACTGGCCAACGATAACTTCGTACGCAACGCTCCAGCGGCCGTGGTGCAGATCGAGCGTGAGCGTCAGGCAGAGCTGGAACGCACTGTGACCAGCCTCACGGCGCAACTCGAACGGGTGCGGGTATTAATGGCGCCATGAATGCCGCCACCGCGATCGACTCCACTGCCGCGGCCTTGCATCGCGCTGTCAGCACGCTCGAAACCATCATTCTGGGGAAGCCCGCCCAGGTGCGCCTGTGTCTTGCGTGCCTGCTGGCCCGGGGTCATCTGCTGATCGAGGATATTCCGGGCGTCGGCAAAACGACTCTGGCGCATGCTCTCGCCCACGTGCTCGGACTTGCCTGGCGTCGGGTTCAGTTCACCAGCGACCTTCTGCCGGCGGACATCATCGGCGTGTCGGTGTTCGATCGGTCCAGCCATCAATTTCACTTCCGGCAAGGCCCGATCTTCACCCAGCTGCTGCTGGCGGACGAAGTGAACCGGGCGAGCCCGCGCACACAGAGCGCGCTCCTGGAGGCGATGGAAGAGCGTCAGGTCAGCACAGACGTAACGACCTTCCGGCTGCCCGATCCATTCTTCGTCGTGGCCACACAGAATCCGCATGAGCAGCTCGGGACGTTCTCCCTGCCCGAGTCGCAGCTCGACCGCTTTCTCATGCGGGTCACCCTTGGCTATCCGGACGCGGCGCACGAGCGTGAGTTGTTGCGCGGCGGCGAGCGCCGCGATCTGCTGCCTCAGATCGACCCGGCTCTCACGCCGGAAGCGGTGGTGCGTATTCAACATGACGTTCGATCCGTCTACATCTCCGATGCGGTGCTGGATTACGCCCAGGGACTGATCGCGCGTACTCGCGACCGCACGGATCTGAAACTGGGATTGTCGCCGCGCGCGGGGCAAGGCCTGCTGCGCGCCGCCCAGGCCTGGGCGTATCTGGAGAGTCGCCGCTGCGTGCTCCCGGAAGACATCCAGACTGTGCTGCCCGCGGTCGCCGCTCACCGGCTCGAGCGACGTGAGCCCCTCGGCAGCGCCGATGGCCGGGAGCTCGCCGCCGAGCTGATCGCAACGGTACCCGTGCCCCTGTGATGAAAGCCTCCCTGCGCGAGCGGCTGGCGCGATGGGTCAGGCGGCGTCAGGGCCTGGATATACTCCCGGTGATGCTGCTGCGCCGCAGGCTCTACATCATCCCGACTCGCGCCGGGGCCGCATTCGGCCTGCTGCAGATCCTCATGCTGGTGGCGGGTTTGAATTACGCCAACAGCAGCGCGCTGTTCCTGACATTCGCGCTGATGGGTTTCACACTCGTCAGCATGCATCAGTGCCACCGCAACCTTCTCGGAGTGAGGCTGCTGTCGGCCGCGGCCCCGCCGGTCTTCGCGCGCAGCCGGGGAATCCTGACTCTGGCTCTCGAGAATCCGTCCGCCTCGGCGCGCTACCGGATCGGGACCGCCCTGGACGGTGGCGCGACGGCCACCACTGATGTATCCGCCCATGGCAGCCACACAGTGGCACTGTCTCTTTCTGCGTCCCGACGAGGCAGGGTGCGCGTCGACAGGCTAATGCTGATCACTCGCCACCCTTTCGGCCTGTTCCGGACGTGGACGTGGGTGCACGTGCCGCTGGAAATGCTGGTCTACCCATACCCACAGGGCTCATTGCCGATGCCAGGCGGCGCAGGTGAGCGCCAGGGCGTGCGCTCACTGACCAACACCGGATCGGATGAGTGGCTGGGTCTGCGCCCCTTTCGCGACGGCGACTCGCCCCGGCAGGTGGATTGGAAGGCGTACGCCCGCGAAGCGCCGCTGCTCGTCAAGGAATACAGCACGACGGCTTCGCAGCTGCGCCGCTTCGAGTTCGAAGCGCTGCGCGGCTTGCACACGGAGGCGCGACTCGAGCAGCTTGCGCGTTGGGTGGTGGAGGCGGAGACGGCCGGCGAGCGTTACGAGCTCGTACTGCCGGGCGCGCGCATCCCTGCAGACCATGGCCGGGAGCACCGGCATCGGTGTCTTGCGGCCCTGGCGCTCTTTGGACTCGATGATGCAGCCTCCGGCACGGTCGCGGTGAGCCCTGCCGAGCGCATGCCCGGCTCAGCTCCGGCATGGCTCGCCTGACACCCCGAGGGGGCCTCGAGTGGGCGGCGATCGCATTCGCCACGGGAGTCGTACTCAACATCGACCGCGTGCCTGCCTGGGTCCCGGTCGCCACCTTCGGCTTCATCCTCTGGCGACTGCTCGCCATCGCACGGCCCGTGCCATTGCCCGGGACGATTACTCGCAGTGCGCTTGCCCTGTTGCTGGTCGCCGCCGTGCTGCTGCGGTTCCGGACCCTGAACGGCCTGAGCGCCGGCACGGCATTGCTCGTGCTGATGGGCGGCATCAAGCTGCTGGAAACCCGCACGCGTCGCGACCAGTACATCATGATCGGCGCCTCGCTGTTCCTGCTGCTCGCTGCGTGTCTGGACCGACAGGGCCTGCTGCGCTCTCCGGTGTACCTTGCGCACGCGTGGCTGTGTTGCACGGCACTCGCGATAGTGGCCTACGCAGATTCATCCGGCAGTTTCGGCACCCGTGCGGCGATGGCACTGGCCGCGCGCAGCCTTCTGTACGCCCTGCCTCTGGCTGTGGCGCTGTTCCTGTTCTTCCCGCGCCTGCCGGGCGCCTTCTGGGCAATCCCGCGCTCCTCGCAGGCACAGACCGGGCTCGGCGACACGATGACTCCCGGAAGCATTACCGAGCTCACGGCCTCCTATGAAGTTGCCTTCAGAGCCCGTTTCGAGGGCTCCCCACCGCCTCCGCAGGAGCGTTACTGGCGCGGGCCAGTGCTGCACGAATTCGACGGCTACACCTGGCGCCGCGGCCCGGCGTCGGCCTATCACCCGCAACCGCTGGAATACCTCGGAATGCCTTACCGGTACGAGGTCTCGCTCGAGCCGAGCTCGCGGCGCTGGTGGTTCTCGCTCGATACCGCCAGTGGGGCTCCGGATCCACGAGCGTTTCTGACCTACGACTACCAGCTGGTGGCCGCGGAGCCGGTGACCGAACTGACCACCTACACCGCCACCTCCTACACGCAAACCCGCTCGAGAGCAGAGATCTCCTCGCTGGCGCGGCACCGCGATACCCGACTGCCCCCAGACCGTAACCCTCGGACCCTGGGACTGGCGCGCAAGCTGCGGGCCGGGTCCGCATCTGACCATGCATTCGTGACAGCGGCACTGGATCTGTTTCGCACCGGGGGTTTCAGCTATTCGCTGACTCCGCCAGCACTGGGGCGCGACTCCGTCGATGACTTCCTTTTCAACACCCGCGTGGGCTTCTGCGGCCACTATGCCGCGGCGTTCGTCACGCTCATGCGCGCGGGCGGTGTGCCGGCCCGGGTCGTGACCGGGTATCTGGGTGGCGAGTGGAACCCCATTGGGCGGTACTTCATCGTGCGCCAGTCCGATGCCCACTCGTGGGCGGAAGTTTGGCTGGAAGGAAGGGGATGGGCGCGTGTCGACCCGACGGGCGTTGTCGAGCCTGAGCGCCTGCGCCGGGGCATTCTCGATCTGCTTCCCAACGCGGTCTCCGCTCCGGCGCGCTTCGTGTGGTCACGACCGTGGCTGAATGCGGCGCTCGAGCGTTGGGATGCGCTCAACGCGTGGTGGAATGAGCGTGTGGTCCGTTTCAACTACGAGGATCAGCTGGGGGTGCTGGCGAATCTCGGTTTCAACTCACCGGGTGTGCGACAGCTCGGGTGGGTTTTCGCTGCTGCGCTGATTGCGTGGCTGGCGTGGATTGCCTGGCAGTTGGGCCGCGCTCCGCTGGCGCCGATGCCAGACAGGCTCGCTCGCGCTTACGGAAGATTGTGCCGCAAGCTCACACGGGCAGGTCTCGGCCGCGAGAGCACTCAGGGGCCTCTCGCCTATGCGCAGGAAATCGAACGCGCCAGGCCGGATCTCGCCGAGGCGATTCGCCCGCTGCTCATGCGGTACGCCGACCTGCGATTCGGCGCATCCGGCGCACGCCAGCGGGAAGCCGGCGTCAGGGGCTTCGAGCAGGACGTGGCGCGGCTGCGACTGGCACTTTCCACAGGAATAAAGCGCCGATGATGAACAGGATGACGATGGACAGGATGGCCAGGCGCGAGTCGTTGGTCAGCAGCGCGACGACGCCCGTGAGCGTCGGCCCAAGGATGGCCGCCGCCTTGCCCATGAGATTGTAGAAGCCATAGAACTCGCCCGCCTTCCCCGCCGGCACGAGCCGTCCGAACAGGGATCGCGACAACGACTGAACGCCACCCTGCACCAGACCGATGATGATCGCCATGATCATGAACTCGGCTTCCGTGTGCAGGAAGTAGGCGTACCCGGCGATCGCGCAGTACACGGCGATGCCGATGAGAATGCCTGCGCGGGGACCGATCCTCTGCCCGAGCCAGCCGAATGCCAAAGCCGCCGGGAAGCCCACGAACTGCACGACCAGCAGCGCCGTGATCAGGCTGTTCTGCTTCAGACCCAGCGACAGTCCATAGTCCACCGCCATCTTGATGATGGTGTTCACGCCGTCGATATAGAACCAGTAAGCCAGCAGGAACCACAGTACCGTGCGCTCGCCCCGCAGCAGGCGGACGGTGTTGATGAGCTCCGCGGCGCCGGCCCGGATGGCCGCAAGGGCCGGCAACGGCGCATGGGTCGGACGCTCCCGCACCAGCGACACCGTGAAAATCGTGAAGGCCGCCCACCACACAGCCACCGACACGAATGACCAGCGGACCGCCGCGCCGGCATCGGCCAGACCGAATGCGGCCGGCTTCAACACCATGGCCACGTTGAGCGCGAACAGCAGTCCGCCGCCGAGATATCCGAGAGCGTAGCCGTACCCGGAGACCAGATCGTACTCATGCTCGTCGGAGACATCCGTAAGCAGCGAGTCGTAGAACTGGTTGCCTCCCCAGAAACCGAGGGAGGCCGCGATGTATAGCACCGTGGCGCTTTGCCAATCACCCTTGCCGACGAAATACAGACCCGCGGTCATCGCCGCGCCCAGCACCGTGAACAGTCCCAGCAGCCGCACCCGGGCACGTCCCTTGTCGGCGATGGCTCCCACGAGGGGCGCCATGAAAGCCACCACGAAGCTCGCCACGCCGTTGGCAAGACCGAGCCGAAAGGTGCTCTGGGTCGCCGGAACGCCGGCGCTCCAGAATTGCTTGAAGAACAGCGGGAAGAAGCCCGCCATGACGGTCGTCGCGAAGGAGGAGTTCGCCCAGTCGTACATGGCCCAGCCGAAGACGGGGCGTCTCGTCAGCACCCTGCGGCGCCCGGGCGCGGGCGTGCCCTGCGCGGCCGTCACGCGAGTAGCACTGGCGTCACTCACACGGCGTGCTCGCGCGTCTCGTGAAAGCGAATCTCGGGCCAGCGCTCCCGCGTAAGCTGCAGGTTGACCCGCGAGGGCGCCAGGTAGACCAGCGCTCCGCTGTGATCGACTGCCAGGTTGTCGTGAGCACGGTTGCGGAACTCCTCGAGCTTGCGCTCATTGTCGGCGTCTACCCAGCGGGCCGTGTGTACATTGATAGCATCGAACACACACTGCACGCCGTACTCGTCCTGCAGCCGGAAGGCGACGACCTCGAACTGCAGCTGTCCCACCGCGCCGAGGATCAGGTCATTATTGCGCAGCGGCCTGAACAGCTGCGTCGCCCCCTCCTCGCACAGCTGCGAGAGACCTTTGCTGAGGGCTTTCATCTTTAGCGGGTCCTTGAGAACCGCGCGGCGGAAGATCTCCGGGGCGAAATTCGGCACGCCGGTGAAGGCCAGGTGCTCCCCGCCGGTGAACGTATCGCCGATATTGATGGTGCCATGATTGTGCAGCCCGATGATGTCGCCCGCGTACGCCTCTTCGGCCTGCGCGCGATCGGATGCCATGAAAGTCAGGGCATCGGCCACACGAACCTCCTTCGCCAGTCGCGTGTGATGCAAGCGCATGCCTCGGGTGTACTGCCCCGAGCACAGCCGCAGGAAGGCGATCCGGTCGCGGTGCATGGGATCCATGTTTGCCTGGATCTTGAACACGAAGCCCGTCAGGGCGGTCTCGAGCGGATCCACGGTGCGCTGTCGCGCTGCCCGCGGCTGCGGGCCGGGCGCATGGCGGGTGAAGGAGCTCAACAGCTCCTCGACGCCAAAATTGTTGATGGCCGATCCGAAGAACACCGGCGTCTGCCGGCCGGCGCGGTACTCCGCGGGATCAAATTCGGCCGCCGCACCCCGAACGAGCTCGATCTCCTCGTCGAAGGCCCTGGCGAGATCGCCCAGGAATTCACGGCCTTGCGGGCTCGACAATCCCTCGATGACCCGATTCTCGCCGACGCGACCGCGCTCGCCCGCCGTGTAGGCGTAGATGCGGTCCTCCGTGAGGTGATAGATCCCGCGCAGCTCGCGGCCCATGCCGATGGGCCAGGTGATGGGCGCCGTGCGGATGCCGAGAACCTTCTCGATCTCATCGAGGAGGTCCACCGGCGGCCTGCCATCGCGATCGAGCTTGTTGATGAACGTCATGATCGGCGTGTCGCGCAGCCGGCAGACCTCCATGAGCTTGATGGTGCGCTCCTCCACGCCCTTGGCGCAGTCGATGACCATCAGGGCGGAGTCCACGGCGGTGAGCGTCCGGTAGGTATCTTCCGAGAAATCCTCGTGTCCGGGTGTATCCAGCAGATTCACGATGCACTCGCCAAAGGGAAACTGCATGACCGAGGAGGTCACCGAGATCCCGCGCTGCTGCTCCAACCGCATCCAGTCGGAGGTCGCATGTCGCGCCGCCTTGCGGCCCTTGACCGCGCCGGCCATCTGGATGGCGCCCCCGAACAGCAGCAGCTTCTCGGTCAGCGTGGTCTTGCCAGCGTCCGGGTGGGAGATGATCGCAAAGGTCCTTCGACGATTGATTTCATTAGAGATTTCTGATTCTGATCCCGCCACTTTTCCTCGCCATGTACACAAGCATATGCACGACATCTGCTGCAGCGTCGCTTCACCTCGGCTCGCTCGAGCCCAGCGTTACCGACCTGGCCGCCTATCGTAAGTGATTGATAATACTAGACCGCATGGCGAAATTGACACGATAACCTAGAAATTGTAGAACAGATTAACCTAGAAATTGAAGAGCCGAATAAGCTGGATCCTATCAGACGGATAGCCTGAGAACGCTCATGGCCGTGGCCTCCGAAAAGCTAGCCGACTCCCTATCTGCCCTCAAGGAGTTGCAGGACAAAGGGACCGTGGCGATCCGTACGAGCCAGCTTTCCCGAACCCATCGCCAGCGCCTCCTCAAGGTGGGCGTCATCCGCGAAGTGCTGAAGGGTTGGTATACCCCCACCCGCCCGGATGAGCCGGCCGCCGCAAACACGGGCTGGTACGCGTCCTTCTGGTCGTTCTGCGCCGAATACCTCGAGGTTCGATTCGCACAAGACTGGTGCCTGAGTCCGGAGCAGTCACTCAGGCTTCACATAGGCGACTGGACGGTTCCCAGGCAGCTGCGGGCGCGATCCACCAGGGGTGGCAATAAGCCCACCCGGCTTCTCTTTGGCACGTCCGTGTTCGACGTGCGCCTGGAGCTTCCACCCGCAGGCGATCGCGAAGTCAAAGACGGCCTGCGCATCTTCAATCTGCCGGCCGCGCTGATCGCGTGTGCTCCAGGTCAGTTCACCGACCACCCCGCTGACCTGCGGACAGCCTTCGCAATGGTTGCCGAGCCTTCCGCTCTGCTTCGACGGCTCCTGGGGGGCGGCCGAACCGTCGTCGCCGGCCGGCTGGCTGGCGGATTCCGCAACATCGGTCGGAACGAGGTCGCCGAGCAGATCCTGCTGGCCATGAGACTCGCCGGCCACCAGGTCACCGAGTCCGACCCCTTCATGTGCCGCCCAACGTAGGCTCCAGAGGCCGCAAGAAGCGCTCGACCGTCGCCTGCATGCGCTAATCGCACCCATCGCACTCGTCGCGCTGGGTCAGCTGGGTCAGCTGGCTGAGTTGGCAGCAAGTCGACCCGAGTCGACTATGTACTTTCACGCCAGCGCACGTCGGTGCGCACGGCGTTCGGCCCCGAAGGGTGCGGCGCGAACCAGTCGCGTGCTATCGTGTTCGGCGAGAGGCCCTCGCAGAATCGGGTCGCCGGATGACGGACATTCACGGGAAACCAACAAAGTGACGGGAGCAATATGAGAAGTTCGACGCCGCTGGTGGCTCTGCTCGGCCTGGCCGCTCACTGCGCGCTCGCGCAGACCGCGCCGCCGCCCGCCTCGAGTGCCGCAGGCAAGGAGAGCGGGCTCGAGGAGATCGTGGTGACCGCAGAGAAGCGCGAGTCGACGGTGCAGAAGACTCCGGTCAGCATGACCGCCATCTCGGAGGCCGAGATCCAGGCGCGCGGTTTCGAGGATTTTCGCGCGATCGCGCAGGAGACGCCGGGCGTCTCCATGAAGACCAGTGGACCGGGGCAAAGCGAATTCGAGATGCGCGGACTGGATGCGACCGGCGGCTTCTCGCCGACCGTCGGCTTCTACATGGACGATGCGCCGCTGACCGCCCCCGCGCAAGCCGCGCAGGGGAAAGTGGTCATCGACCCGGACCTGTATGACCTGAACCGAGTCGAGGTGCTGCGTGGTCCCCAGGGCACTCTGTACGGAGCCGGCTCGATGGGCGGCACCATCAAGCTGGTCACCAACGCCCCTCAGCTCAATACCGTGGCGGTGACCGCTCAAACCAAGGAGTCCGGGACCGAGGGCGGCGGAGTCAACTATGGCGGCAGCGCGATGCTCAACCTGCCGATCGCCGAGGATGTCGCCGCGATACGCTTCGTCGGCACCTACAAGAACACGTCGGGCTGGATTGACCGCATCGTGCTGAATCCATTTCCGCTCGAGACCAACGGCGGCCTGACGCGCGGCGACGTGCTCGCCGCGCCCGTTCAGAAGCGCTACTCCGATGTCAATTCGGAACAGCTCTGGGGCGGCCGGATCGGCGTGCTGCTCAAGCTCGGCGAGAACTTGACCGTCCAGGCCGGCATGATGCATCAGCGGATCTCCACGGGCGGCCCGTTTACCATCGACGATCCGCCGGGCAACATCTACGCCCACTATCAGCCGTTCGACATTGCCGAGCCGCTCGAGGACAACTTCTCCCTGTACACCCTGACCGTCAAGTATCACTTCGACTTTGCCGACCTCACCTCCGCGACCGCCAAGTGGAATCGGCACGACGAGCAGACCCAGGATATCTCCGAGACCATCCAGGCGCTGCTCGGGATCCCGAGCTTCTATCCTCCCGCCGGGATCGGTGGCGGCTCCCAGGAAGAGACCGACTTCAGCGACCAGCTGAGCGAGGAGCTGCGCCTCGCCTCGAACGGCGACGGCCGTTTCCAGTGGCTCGCCGGTGCGTTCTACAGCAACTTCAAATCCAACACGACGTCGCTCTCGCTGTACGAAGGTCTCATCCCCATATTCGGCACCGACGACCTGATCGACGTGGGTGAGCCGATCGGCATCAGTCAACGCGCGCTGTTCGGGGAAGCCTCCTACAAGCTGCTGGATCCCCTCAAGGCGACCCTGGGGTTGCGCTACTACCGCTACTCGAGCACCGAGGAGGCCGTCAACGGCGGCATCGCCTCGATCGCCGGCGGCCCGGGAACGGTGCTGGAATTCGGCCGCGCCGAGAACAAGGGCTTCAACCCCAAGGTGAATCTGTCCTATACGCCGACCGACAATCTGCTGGTATACACCACCGCGGCGAAAGGCTTCCGGCCCGGCGGTCCAAACACGCCCGTACCACTCACCGGTCCGGCGCAGTGCCTGACGGGACCGGGCAATCTCGAGTCGCTCGGCCTGAGCTCCGCGCCCAATCAGTTCGGTCCGGACAACGTCTGGAGCTACGAGGTCGGCGAGAAGGCGCGCGCGCTCGGGAATACCTTCCAGATCAACAGCGCCGTCTACTACGAGCGCTGGACCAACGTGCAGCAGCTGGTGGATCCGTCCTGCGGCTTCGGTTTCACGGCCAACGCGGGGACCGCGGGCGTGTACGGGTCCGAGATCGAGATAGCCGCGAACCTGAGTCCGTCCATCACGGTGACCGAGAGCGCCGGATACACGCATGCGACGTTCAACGACAGCGTGAAGGCGACCAACACCGTCGCAGGCCAGAAACTGCTCGACGTCCCCGACGTGACCACCAGCACCTCGCTGATCTACTCGACACCGGTGGCGGCTGGCCTGAACTTCAGTGCGCGGGGCACCTACTCCTACGTCGGGCCGATGCAGGACATCACCTTCGTACGCAACAACCTGGCAGGCTATTCGCTGCTGAATGCGCGGGCGGGCCTCACCTCGGACCGCTTCTCGGCGTTCCTGTTCTGCGACAACCTGACCAACCGGATGGTCATACTGACGAACAACGTTGCGCAGACGGTCAACATTCCCTCTCTCAACCGTTGGGTCACGGAACAGCCGCGGACCGTCGGCATCGATCTACAGGTGCGCTATTGAGGCAATCCCGCGGGCAGGGCTCGCACCGGCCGTGAATTGACGGGCAAGGCGAGGTACGACGGATATTGCCTCGAGCGGAACACGCTCTGCGTCGCGGCCGTGAAGTCCGCCTGCGTGGCCTCGTAGATGTTCGGCACGTAGCGCTGCGGATTACGGTCGATCACCGGGAACAGCGTGCTCTGGATCTGCACCATGATGCGGTGGCCCGCCTTGAAGGTGTGGTTCCGGTCGCGCAGCTTGATCGCGTACGCCGTGACCTCACCCGGCACCAGCGGCTGGGGTGTCGTGAAGCTGTTGCGATAACGGGCTCGGAACACCTCGCCCGCGACCATCAGCTCGAAACCGCGTAAGTTGGCATCGGACTCGCTCTCCGGATAGACATCGATGAGCTTCACAACCCAGTCGCTGTCCGAGCCCGTGGTCGCTGCGAACAGATGCGCGACGGGGTCGCCGGAGACGGTGAGATCCTGCTCGAGCGGATCGCTCTCGTAGCTGAGCACGTCCGGCCGCCCGGCGGCGAAGCGTTGATCGGCGAGCTGCCACTCGGCCCAGTACTCCTCGGTGATCGGGCGCGGAAAGTACGGCACCGGCTTCGCCGGATCCGAGCGGTAATCGTCGTGCTCGCTCGCGCCGCGGGAAGCGTTCGCATCATTCGCCTCAGGTGCCTGGAAAGACAGCTTGCCACCCGCAGCCAGGTACAGGTTGCGCTCCTCGATGCCCTTGCGCGGCGGCCACGCCCCGTAAGGCTCCCACCGGTCGGTGCCGGTTCTGAATGCCAGCACCGGCGGCAGTCCGGGCGCTTCCCGCCCCTTCAGCCAGTGAGCGAACCACGGCGCCTGCACGTGATCGCGATACCAGCGCGCGGTGTCCTGGCCGAAGTCGATCAGTCCGATGGATCGGCCATCGGGACTGCGACTCCATTCCCCGTGATACCAGGGCCCGATCACCAGACTCACCAGGTGCTTCGGGTCCTGCGTCTCGTACTTGTGATAGAGCTCGAGCGGCCCATAGAAGTCCTCGGCGTCGAAGTATCCCGCGATCATGAGCGTCGGCACGGTCACCTTTTGCGTGAAAGGCAGTACGCCGCACATTTCGCGGGTCCAGAACTCATCGTTGTTGGGGTGTTCCGCGAACGCGTTCCAGCTCGGCGCGTTGCCGTGAAAGTACAGCGCGTTCACGTTGGACAAGGGCCCCAGCGCCAGGAACTGCTCGTAACTGTCGTGGCGCTTGAGCGCATCGAGCGCGGAGGCGCCGCCCCCGTGCCGCTCAGCCTCCATCTCGGCAATCCAGTCGAAACTGTAGCTCAGACGAAAGGCCCCGTTGTGATGCCAGTCATCGCCCACGAACATGTCGGCGCAGGTCGCCTGCGGCGAGGCGGCCTTGAGCGCCGGGTGCGGGTCGATGAGCGCGCGCGTGACCATGAATCCGCCATAGGAAATGCCGACCGTGCCGACCTTGCCGTTGTTACCCGCCACGTGCTTCACCAGCCAGTCGATCGAGTCATACGCGTCGGTCGATGGGTCGATCGAATGCGGTTTCGAGCGATCGCGCATCGCTCCCCCCGTCACGAACTCGCCGTGCGAGTCGCCGGTCCCGCGCACGTCCTGCAGTGCGAAGATGTACCCATCCGCAATCAGCTCAGGGTACATGCGCAGGTGCGCCGAGTAGCCCGTGGCGTCATGGCTCAAGCCATACGGAGTACGCTCGTAGATGATTGGCAGCGACTCGGCGCGCTTTCTCGGCGAGTAAATCTCGGTGTGCAGCGTGACACCGTCCCGCATCGGAATCTCGACGACCTGCTTTTCGAACAGTGGCGAGAAGTCCGGCCCCGGCACCCTGCCGCTCGACATGATGAGGGCATCGCGCCTCGATTTCGGCATGCGCGCGAGCCGGCGCTCGATCTCCTCCGCGGAAAGCACAGTGGCGGCCGGCTGTGAGGCAGCCGGCGGCGAGGCTTCCGGCTGGGCAGCAGTGGGTTGCGCGTGTCCCACGCGCACCAGGACACAGGCGCCGAGCCCAACGGCCGCGCCCACGGCGGCCCGCGCGACGGATCTCAACGAGCGCCGCGAGGCGGAATTCGCAGTCATGACGGAATCACCTCCGGACGCGCCGGCGCAGCGGGCGAGCCGCGAAACACGAGCCAGGTCCCGTGCAGCATGAGCGGGAAAAAGAAGACAAGCAGGAAGAAGTAAGAGCTGTACCGATAGCCTCGCCCGATCAGATCGATGATGCCGACCGCGGAAGCGACGAACACCGTCACGATCAGGATGGCGAGCGCGGCGACGGGCCGGAACGCGCGCGGCAACGTCCTGCCGCGATCACTGGCTGCACGCGCGATGCGCTCGTTCAGGCCGTGCAACAGGCCGACCCCGGTCTTGACGAAGGCACCGAGGATCACGAGCTGAACGCAGGTTGCGAGCACCGGATGGCCGATGCTGCCGAGCACGACCGAGATCGGCAACGGCTCATTGAGGATGGCAGGATAGAATGCCGAGAGCGCCAGGAGCGAGGCGAGCCCCGGCAGCAAGATCAGCGGGCCGGCGATGACCCCCGCGATCAGCGCGTCGGCGCGCGACTCGAAGTTGCGCGCGACGAAAATCAGGATCGGCAGGATCACCACGTTGTAGCCGGTATAGCTGAAGCTGTCGCGCACGGCTTCAGGCCAGTCGAGCGAGGAGGCGTGGAGCGCAGCACCCAACTGCGGACCGAACTTGAATACCACCATCGCGAACATCGCGCCGTACGTGGCGTAGAACAGGACCGACCAGGCCGAGATGACCTTCTCGATCACGGTGCTGCCGAAGAACACCACGAACGCCACCGCGAGGATGAACAGGAGCGAATTCGCGAGCTCGGGAAGCCCGGCCATCTGCGCGAGCAGCTTTCCAGCTGCGGCCGACAGCACCGACAGCACCAGCACGAGCAACGCGTAGTAACCGATCTCGAACAGCACCCAGAAGCGGCCGAGGAAGAGGCGGCAGAAGCTCTTGTAGTCGAACGTGAGGGACTGTCTCGCCAGCTCGAACGACACCACCGCGCTCATGCTGATCAGGAGCGCCGTCAGCGCGAGACCCGCGAGCGCGGTCGCGGGGCCTTTCGACAAAAAGAACTCGACCAGCTCCCGACCGGTCGCGTAGCCACCGCCAACCATGACCGCCTGAACGACAAGCCCTGGGACAATGTAGCGATACAGGCGCATGAGGGAGCTAGAGGGAGCCGCGGGCGTCGACCGGCCAGATATCCACCAGCCGCTGGCCGCGCACACAATGATAATAGTCGTGCATGTTGATGGTCGGATCGCAATGCGGCGTGACGATCTCGACCTTGTCGCCGAGCTTCATCGGACGGGAACGGCCCGCGAGCTTGATCTTACCGAACTCGTCGCCGTAGAACTCGTAGGCAGCGCCGGCCGGCGCCCCGGTGGCGAGCTGTGGAAGCGGGCCGTCCATCGAGAAGCACTTGAAGCCCCCGTCAAGGGTCGGCCAGCGCGGGTGGTTGTTGCTCACCACCGATAGTTGCACGAAGAGCGCCGTTTTGAACGGATGCGGTCCGTGCGCGAACAGCTCGACATCCTGATACTCGACGTCCATCACCGCATAGGAACCGCACTGGCACTCCGTAAAAAGCCCCGCGCGCCGGTCGATATCGAACGTGCCGGTCCCGCCGCCGGAGACGATTCCGGGCACGTAGCCGATCCTTGCGGCCGCAGCGATCACCCGCGCCAGATGCTCGAGCTGGCGGCAGTAGACCCGTGCGCGGTCGGCCGCGCGCGCGATGTGCTGCACCCGTCCGGAATAGGCCTGCAGCCCGGCGGGCTCGAGCACTTTCGACCCCTGCACACGGCGAATCAGCTCGAGAGCTGCCGCGACCGAGGCAACGCCGGTTCGCTTCATGCCGATATCGATGTCGACCAGCACCGGGAGTCTCTGACCCCGCTGCTCGAGTGCGCGCTCGAGCGCGGCCACGTACCCGGCGTCATCGACTGCGATCATGAAGCCGCGGCTCTTGCCGACCAGACGGCTGAGCGCCTCGATCTTGATGGCCCCCACGACCGGTGTGGTGAGCAGCACACCCGGTATGCCCGCCTCGACCATCACCGTCGCCTCGCGCAAGGTTGCGACCGAAACCCCGACCGCGCCGGCGCGAATCTGGCGCCGCGCCAGCTCTATGCACTTGTGCGTCTTGGCGTGTGGACGCAGCTCGAGGCCTGCCCGCCTGCTGAGCCTCGCCATGGTGAGGAGGTTGTGCTCGAAAGCGTCGAGATCGAGGATCAGCGCGGGTGTGGCGAGCGCCCGGCGCGAATCCGGCCTGCCGACGAGAGATGCGTTGGGCCCGAGTGCGGGCGTCTTGCGCCCTCTGGAAGTGGTCCGTTTCATGCAGGTTCTTTTGCGGCGATGGACTATATACTGTAGTCGGGAGCCTCAAAGCTCAAACACGCGCGCGGCCCTTGAGTGCAGGCGCAGCGCGGCGCGGCAGCGCGGCGGGCAGGTGCGAGCCCAGATAGCCAGTCACACCACGGATCGCCTCCTCGGTCATCTGCGCGGTGATGCAACCATGCTCGAGCATCGACAGGCTGAACATGAGATCGGCGATCTCGACAGCCCGGAAAAACATCTCGGTTCGTCCCGCGCGCCGCGGCAGCACGAAGCGCCGCTCGATCTGCTCCTCGAACAGACGGGCGATGCGCTTGTCGCTCTGTCGATCGCGCAGCTTGAGCTCCGGCGGCGTCTTCGGGCTGATGAGCAGCTGGCGCGCGGCACGATGCTCGTTGAAATACTGCGCGCCGCGGCGCACGAGGGCTGCCACGATGTCATGCCACGACCGGCGTGCCCGCCCGCGCAGCGGCCGGCGCACGTCGTCCAGCATTTCCTCGCCGAGCACGCCAATGAGCGCGACGTACAGATCCAGGATGTCAGCGTAGTAGTGATAGGCCGAGCCTTTCGGGATGCGCGCCGTCCGCGCCACGT
This sequence comes from Steroidobacteraceae bacterium, assembly GCA_036501985.1. Lineage (GTDB taxonomy): Bacteria > Pseudomonadota > Gammaproteobacteria > Steroidobacterales > Steroidobacteraceae > 13-2-20CM-66-19. The sequence continues at coordinate 160,944 of DASXZI010000012.1, forward strand.
CGGCGAGGCTGATCTGGTCGAGATCGCGCCGCATCAACAGCACACGTGCCGCCGCGAGCAGCCGTTTGCGGCGGACTATCCCCGGTGCTCGAAACGAGGCGTTTGTCGATCGACCCAACCCGGACTCCACAGGTTGACACATGGATCGCGCATCATGATACTCGACCCAGGTCGACTAAGGGGTTTTCGCGCAGCGCTTTTTACGCGTCAGCCGCCAGGAAACCAAACGTGAGCGACACTCCCGCCGGTATCGAAGCCGCGCCCGCAGCCCTCAAGGCGGGCGCGCTGCATTGGCTACAGGTGGCGGTCCTCGGCATTGCAATCGCGATTTCCGGAAACGCGGCCGGTTGGAACTACGGGCTCGCGGTGGGCGGCTGGGGCGGCATGCTGATCGCCGCGCTTGCCATGGCGGTGTTGTTCTGGTGCCTCACACAGACCCTCGCGGAGCTCGCTGCGGCGTTCCCCCAGACCGGCGGATTCGACGGGTACGTGCGACATGCGCTCGGCCCCGCAGGCGCTTATTTGACCGGCATGTCGGTCGCGATCGCCCTCGCCGTGGGCGCCGGTCTCGCCATCTCCTTCGGCGAGGCCTACGTCTCGGCGTGGCTCGGCACGGGTGGCTGGCCGGTCAAGATCGCAATCCTGGTGCTCGTCATGGGCCCGCAGCTGCGCGGCGCGAGCGAGGCGGTGGGCCTCACCGTGCTCGTGGGTGGGGCCGCGCTGCTCATCCTGATTGCGTTCTGCGCCTTCATGGCGCCGGAGTTCGACGCATCGCGGCTCTACAGCAGCTCGTCGGGCGCGGCAGCACCGAGTCTCCTGCCACACGGCCTCGCCGGTGCCGCCAGCTGCATCCCCTTCGCATTGTTCCTGTTCCTCGGGGTGGAGCAGGCAGCCCATGCGGCCGCCGAGATGCGCGACATGCCGCGCAACATGCCCAAGGCGCTCGCCACCGCCATCGGCGTCGCGTTCGTGATCGGCCTGGGCGTGCTGTTCATCGCCACCGGCGGCGCGGGGGCGGACCGGCTTGCGAGTGTGGATGATCCGCTGTTTGCGGCAGTCACCGTCGACGCGGGCCGCACCGGAGCTACGTTCATGGCGCGCCTGGTTGGCGCAGGCGCGCTCGTCGCGATTCTCGGCACTTTTTTCTCGCTCGGCTACGCCGGCTCGCGGCAGTTCTATCATCTCGCTCAGGCCGGATTCCTGCCGGCTGCCTTCAGTCGCCTCAACCGCCGTCAGGCACCGGCCACCGCGGTCTGCCTGGTCGCCGCCATTGCGCTCGTGACCGCCGTCTTCCCGCCAAACGGTGCGATGGTGGTTTTCATTTTCCTGATCAGCGTGTCGCATGCGCTGCTGCTGGTCGCCTTCATCCGCCTGCGCCGCAGCGAGCCCCAACTCCCCCGCCCGTATCGCGCCCTCGGCGGGCGACCGGTCGCGCTGCTCGCCCTCGTGCTGTCGCTCGCAGTCATGGTGTCCTGCTATCGCCTCGAGGTGCGTGCGTTGCAGATTGCGATTGCTGCGCTGGCGCTGTTGATGGCGCAGTTCTACTGGTGGAAACCCGAGCGTCTGCGGGGCTGGAGGGTCGAATGAACGTGGATCTGTCCGGCCGAGTGGCCATCGTAACGGGCTCCGGTCAGGGGATCGGCGAGGGGATCGCTCGTGTCTTCGCCCGCGCGGGCGCCAAGGTGGTCATCGCGACACGCAGCGAGGGAAATGGACGCGCGGTGGCCGATTCCATCGTCAAGGCCGGCGATGTCGCATGGCTCAACCGGACCGACGTCGGAAGGCGCAGCGAGGTGAAGCGCGTAGTCGAAGAGACCGTGACGCACTTCGGACGGCTCGACATCGTGGTGCACAACGCGGCGGTGTACCCCGTGATTGCGATCGAGGCGCTCTCAGATGAGGATCTGGATCGGACCCTCGCGGTGAATCTGAAGGCGGGCTTCTGGCTGATCCAGGAATCGCTTCCGCATCTGCGCAAGCAGGGCGGCGGCCGGATCCTGTTCACCTCTTCGGTGACCGGACCGAACGTTGCCATGCCGGGCACCGCTCACTATGCCGCCTCCAAGGGCGGAATGAACGGTCTCATCCGTACCGCCGCGCTCGAGTACGCGCGCCAGAACATTACGGTGAATGGTGTCGAGCCGGGCTACATTCGCACTCCCGCGATGGAAGCGCTCGGCGGGCCGGAGGCACTCGCCGAGATGGCTCGGCAGATTCCGCTCGGCAAGCTGGGCGATCCGCTCGACATCGGTAACGCCATGCTGTTCCTCGCCTCCGACGCAGCCGCCTACATCACCGGCCAGACGATCGTGGTGGACGGCGGCTCAACCCTGCCCGAGAGTCCGGTCGTGCTCGACGCTTTCTACCGGGGGCAGTAACCGATGTCGACTCAACCCTTGCTCGAACGGCGCTATCGCGTGCTCGGCCGTCACTCGCCGCTCTTCTACGATACGCCCCTGCACTTGGTGCGAGGCGAAGGTGTCTGGGTCTACGACGCCGACGGCAAGCGCTACCTGGACACCTACAACAACGTGCCGCACGTGGGGCACTGCCATCCGCGAGTGGTCGCCGCGCTGAGCCGGCAAGCCGCCCAACTCAACACACACACTCGTTATCTCGACGAGAACATCGTCGCCTACGCCGAGCGGCTCACCGCGCTCTTCGATCCGCAGCTCTCGATGGCGGTCTTCTGCTGCACCGGCAGCGAGGCGAACGAGCTGGCCTTGCGTATCGTGCGCGATGCCACCGCGGGCGAAGGTATCATCGTCACCGACTGGGCCTACCACGGAAACACCGCGGCGGTCGTGCAAGTGAGCTCGCTGTTCACCCCGGCGGCCCAACGGGGCCCGCACGTACGCACCGTACCGGTGATGGACCCGTACCGGGATCGCGCCGGGCGCAGCGACAAGGAGCTGGCCACGGCCTACGCCGATGAGGTGAAGCGCGCGATCGAGGCCTTCGCCGCCGATGGCGTGCGCTTCGCGGGCCTTCTGCTGTGCACCGCCTTCTCGAGCGAGGGATTGCCGACGGTGCCCGCCGGCTTCATGGCGAAGGCGCTCAAGCACGTGCACGCCGCAGGCGGCTTGTTCATTGCCGATGAGGTACAAGGGGGGTTCGGCCGGCTCGGCAGTCACATGTTTGGCCACCAGAGGCTCGGTGTGGTACCCGACGTCGTCACCCTGGGCAAGCCCATGGGCAACGGACATCCGCTCGCCGGCCTGATCGCTCGCCCGTCGCTCATCAACGGGTTCACCGAGCGCAACATGTATTTCAACACCTTCGGCGGCAACCCCGTATCCGCCGCGGTGGGCGCGGCGGTCCTCGACGTGATCGAGGACGAGCAGTTGCTGGCGAACGCGCAGCGTGTAGGCAACTACACGCTCGAGCGGCTCGCCGCACTCAAGGATCGGCATGCACTCATCGGCGACGTACGTGGTGCGGGCCTTTTCTTCGCAGTCGACCTGGTGACCGATCGCTCCGCCAGGACGCCGGCCACGGCCGAGACGAAACGCCTGGTGAATCGCATGTGCGAGCGCGGAGTGCTGCTGAGCCGAATCGGTCCGCACGACAACATCCTCAAGATCCGGCCCCCCATGCCGTTTGAGAGGCAACACGCGGACCTTCTCGTGGACACGCTCGACCAGGCGCTCATCTCACTATGACGGGCGTCGGAGCGGGATCCTTCGTGAGCGGGGCGACCGATGCGCAGAGGTTCCTCCGCGAGATGCAGAGGCTCGCCGAGCGCGCACTCGAGCGCTGGGCGCTCGATGTGATTCGGATCGAGGTCCTCAAAGTGCGCGAGAATGCCGTGTTCCGGCTCGATCTCGCCGGAGGCCGGCGCGCGGTGCTGCGCATTCACCGGCACGGCTATCACTCCAACGCTGCGCTCGAATCGGAGTTCACGTGGTTGCGCGCGCTCGATGGCGCGGGCATCCGGGTACCGCGTGTGATCGGCTCGCGATGCGGGCGCGATTTCGAGCTGGTCCCCACTGACTCGGGACCGGACGCCGAGGCGGCTGAGACGCTCTGTGCGCGGGACTCGCGGCAGATCGATGTGTTCGAGTGGATCGAGGGCAGCCAGCTCGGGTCGGTCGAGCAGGGCATCGCCGGCGGTGCGGGCTCGATCGCGGACCAGTACGCGCAGATCGGGGTCATCGCCGCCCGCCTGCACAATCACGGACAGCGCTGGCCACCGCCTCCTGGCTTTCATCGCCACGCCTGGGACACGGCCGGTCTCGTGGGGGAGCAGCCGTTGTGGGGCCGCTTCTGGGAGCTCGAAGCCCTGCGGCCCGAGGAGCGGCGGGTGCTCGAGCGCTCACGAAGTGCGATCACTACGGATCTCGAGGCCTACGGCCGTGGGGCCGACCGCTACGGTCTCATCCACGCCGATCTCGTGCCGGAGAATCTGCTGGTAGACGGCGGCCGCCTCTGCGTGATCGACTTCGACGATGCCGGCTTCGGCTGGCACCTGTTCGAGCTTGCGACCTCGCTTTACTTCATCACGGACCAGGACGCCTTCCACACTGCTCGCGAGGCGCTCATCGGCGGCTACCGCAGCGAACGCGCCCTCGCCGACGCGGCTCTAACGCGCTTATCGTTGTTCCTGGCCGCGCGCGGCACGACTTACCTGGGCTGGGTACACACCCGCGAGGCCAGCGAGACCGCGCAGGAGATGACTCCCTTCCTGATCGAGCGCGCCTGCGGTTTCGCGGAGGCGTACATGAGCGGGCGCAGAAGTTTCTGACCGGATCCCGCCACGATTCCTCACGCTGCACAGCGCACGAAGCTCGGGCCGCGGTCGGAGCAAGCTCCCGAGCTGCAGCCTCTGGAGCTCAGGGCCGGGTGCGTCCGCGCCCGCGCAACATCAAGCGCAGGACGGCCGCATCCTCGCGGCCACCCACGGCCTGATAGTAGCCGCGCCGCATTCCCACCTGCTCGAAGCCGTATGACAGATACAGTCTGAGCGCCGCTGCGTTCGAGGGGCGCACCTCGAGAAACGCCTCGCTCATGCCGGCCGCTGTGCCCCTCTCGATGAGATAGTCGAGGAGCCGCTTGCCGATTCCGCGGCAGCGGAAGACCTCGCTCACGCACAGGTTGAGAATGTGCGCCTCACCGGCGCCGATGCTCATCACACCGTAGCCAATCACCTGTTCGGCAACGGTGATGACGCGGCATACGTAACCGACACGCAGGCAGTCCCGGAAGATCCCCTCACTCCACGGGAACTGGTACGACGCACGCTCGACGGCGACGACGTCGAGGACGTCACTCTCCACCATCGGGCGGATGTGAACGTCCGGAACGGCATCGAACAGCTCGGGCGCGGTTGCCATCAGTGCCCTGTTGACTCAGGTTGACTTCAGCTCCCTGAAGACGCTGCGCGCGAATTTCAGGTCTTCCCACGCCTTGCGCTTGTCGCCGGGAGTTCGCAGGAGATAGGCGGGATGATACGTCACTATGAGTGGCGTATTCAGCTCACCGAAGTGGTGCACGCGACCCCTCAGCCGCCCCAGCGGCGCATCGGTGGCCAGCAGGGTCTGAGCTGCGATCCGTCCCACCGCGAGCATGAGCCGGGGCTGGAGCAACTGCACCTGGCGCAGGAGGTAGGGCAGGCAGGCAGCCACCTCTTCGGGCTTCGGATCCCGGTTTCCCGGCGGCCGGCTCTTCAGGATATTCGCGATGTACACGTTGCTCGAACGGTTGAGTCCAATCGACCGCAGCATGGCATCCAGCAGATGCCCCGCGCGGCCAACGAAAGGCTCGCCCCGGCGGTCCTCTTCCCCACCAGGAGCCTCACCGACGACGAGCCACTTTGCTTCGCGACTGCCGACTCCGAACACGCCCTGTGTGCGGGTGGTGTGCAGTGGGCAGCGGGTGCATGCCAGGACCTGCGTCCGCAAGCCTTCCCAATCGCCTTGCGCCGTTGCATTGCTCGGGGGTCGAGGCGAGGCGGCTGCTGGCTGCCGTGGGCTCGGCCCGCGCGCCTGGCTCGGCTCGGGCGGCGGACGCACCGCGGGCGGCGGACGCACCGCGGGCGGCGGGCTCAGCGGGGGCGCGGGCCGTAGCGCCGAAGGGCTCGGAGCCTCGGTCAGTGCAGGTGACTCGCCAGCGGGCCTCCGGCGCGCGACCCACAGATCGATTCCGAGCGCCTCCAGGTACTGCCTGCGTCGGTGGGTGTCCATCAGCCGGGACCCGCGGCGGGCGTGCTCCGCAAGAGCCGGCGGATCCGTCGGCCCGTCCACAGCACAGGCGCCGACAGGGCGTAGGTGGAGAACATCGACAGGAGCATTGCCGGGGGATCGAGGGCGATCAGGACGAAGAACAGCGGCACGATCAGCATGTACGCAAACTTGATCCGCCGATCCAGATTGAACTGCTTGAAGCTCGGGTAGCTGAAGCGGCTGACCATCAGGGCGCCAGCGCTGGCCGTGATCACGAAGGCGGCGATCAGCCCCACCAGTCCGGGCTCGCGGAAGTGGATCGAGAACCAGACGAAGGCTGCCACGATGGCCGCCGCGGAAGGACTGGGCAGGCCCTCGAAGTAGCGCTTATCCGCCGCCGCGCGTGTGTTGAACCTTGCCAGGCGCATGCCGGCGGCCACGGTGTAGAAGAAGCACGCCAGCCAGCCGAACCGACCCCAGTAATGGCCGAACTCGGCGATGCGTACGACGCCCCACTGGTAAGCCACGATGGCGGGGGCGAGGCCGAAGGCCACCATGTCGGCGAGGCTGTCGTACTCCTTGCCGAAGGCGCTCTCGGTCTTCGTCAGGCGAGCGATGCGCCCGTCGAGCGTATCGAAGAGCATCGCCACGAAGACGGCGATGCCAGCGGGCTCGAAATGCTTGTCGATCGAGGCGACGATCGCGTAGAACCCGGAGAACAGGCAGCCGGTCGTCAGCAGATTCGGCAACAGATAGATGCCCTTGCGGCGAGGCTTCAACTCGTCTTCGACTTCCGTCTGCATGGGCAGGCAGCTTCCGAGGCTTTCAGCGATGGGCTTTAGCTGGCATCTTATCAGCTAAGATCCTCTCTTACGGCCCTGTGGCCAGCCATCCACGGGGCCTCGAGATTCCCCGTCCACCCGAACTGATATCGAGCATACCGAGCGCGCCATGAGGCTTTCGCAGTACCCGATCAACACACTCAAGGAAGTTCCGGCCGAGGCCGAGGTACTGAGCCATCAGCTCATGCTCAGGGCGGGACTCATCCGTCGCCTCGCCTCCGGCCTGTACAGCTGGCTGCCCCTCGGGTTGCGCACGCTGCGCAAGGTCGAGCGGATCATCCGCGAGGAGATGGACCGCGCCGGCGCCCTGGAGATGCTCATGCCCATGGTTCAGCCAGGGGAACTATGGCAGGAGTCCGGCCGTTGGCAGGAGTACGGCCCGGAGCTGCTGCGGCTCAAGGACCGCCACCAGCGTGACTTCTGCCTGGGCCCGACCCACGAAGAGGTGATCACGGACATCGTGCGGCGCGAGCTCAAGAGCTATCGCCAGTTGCCGGTCAACTTCTATCAGATCCAGACCAAGTTCCGAGACGAGGTGCGACCTCGATTCGGCGTCATGCGCGCCCGCGAGTTCATCATGAAGGACGCCTACTCGTTTCACGTGGACGAGGCTTCGCTGCGGCAGGGGTATCGCGCCATGTATGACGCCTACTCGCGCATCTTCACCCGAACGGGCCTCGAATTCCGCGCGGTCCGCGCCGATTCGGGGGCGATTGGTGGCGACGTATCGCAGGAGTTCCACGTGCTGGCGAAATCGGGAGAGGACGCCATCGTTTTTTCCGACGAGGACGACTACGCAGCCAATCTCGAAGCGGCGGTCGCTCTGCCGCCACCCGGTCCGCGAGCAGCCCCCGCTCAGGCGCTGAGCAAGGTTCCTACCCCGGGCGCCCGAACCATCGAGGATCTGGCTCGGTTTCTCCACATGGCACCCGCGCGGACCGTCAAGACCCTGCTGGTGGATGGCACCGAGAACGGCGTGGTGGCGCTGGTCGTGCGCGGCGACCATGAACTGAACGCCATCAAGGCACAGAAGCTTGCCGGCGTTACCTCGCCGCTGCACATGGCCAGCGCCGAGCGGATCCGCTCGGCGACGGGTACCGAGCCGGGCTACCTGGGGCCGGTCGGCTTCAAAGGCCGTCTCTACGCGGATCACAGCGCTCTGGCCCTGGCCGACTTCGTCTGCGGCGCCAATGAGAAGGACATGCACTACACGGGGGCGAACTGGGACCGTGACGTGCAGGGGGCCATCGCGGCAGACCTGCGGAATGTCGTCGAGGGAGATCGCAGCCCTTCCGGACAGGGGCGACTGCGGTTCGCGCGCGGGATCGAGGTGGGCCACATCTTCCAGCTGGGGTGCAAATACAGCGAGCCCATGAAGGGGCTGGTCCTCGATGAGAGCGGCCGGGAAGTCCTCATGCACATGGGCTGTTACGGCATCGGTGTGACGCGGATCGTTGCCGCCGCCATCGAGCAGAATCACGATGAGCGCGGCATCATCTGGCCGGAGCCCATCGCCCCCTTCCAGGTAGTGCTCGTTCCGATCGGTCAGCAGAAGTCCGCACGGGTGCAGGAGGTGGCCGATCGTCTGTACATGCAGCTCACTGCTGCCGGAATCGAGGTGCTGTACGACGACCGTGACGCACGGCCCGGAGTCAAGTTTGCCGATGCCGAATTGCTCGGAGTCCCGCACCGGCTGGTCGTGGCCGAGCGCGGCCTGGAAGCCGGCAAGCTCGAGTACCGCCATCGCCGGGACACGCAGAGCCAGGAGTTCCCCGCCGCCGATGCGGTCGCATTCATTCGCTCACGCCTGGCTTCCTGAGCGCCTGCGCAAGGCGATCCTCGCGGCCGTCCTGCTGCTCTCATCGAGCGTACAGGCCGATCAGCAGCGCGATCCGGAGCTACGGGCAGTGGTCGCGAGGGCCATCTCACAGGCGGAGTGCTTCACGGATCATTACGACTCGGCCGTCTGGTACACCCTGATGGAGCCCCGGTTACGTCAGGTGCTCAAAGAGCGCGACGAGCGCATGGAGATCCTCAAGCAGGTGTATTGCGAAACGCACCGGCCCGGGGAGTCGCGCCTGCCTCCCGGCCTCGTCATGGCCGTCATGGACGTCGAAAGCCGTTTCGATCGCTGGGCGGTCTCATCCTCGGGGGCAGTCGGGCTGATGCAGGTGATGCCTTTCTGGCCCGAGCAGCTCGGCATGCGGCGGTACGAGCTGATCCACGCCGGTCCCAACATCCACATGGGCTGCGCGATCCTGCGTTACTACCTGCGATATGAGCGCAATGACGTGCGCAAGGCGCTCGCCCGTTACAACGGCAGCGTCGGCCGGCGCGACTATCCTGACAAAGTCCTGACCCGCTGGACCAAGTGGGGTGGCGCCGATGACCTCGGCTTTCCTTCCGCCGAGCGGGTGCATCACTGAGGCGGAATCAGCCTGACGACCCCCTCACGCCGTGGATCCGCGCCTCCCTCGTAGGTGCCATCCGGCTTGCGCAGGATGCCGTGCAGGCCCGAGTTCTCTGCCCGTCCCTCCCCGAGATCGATGTCTCGGTCACGCAGCCCGGCGATGACTGCCGGGGAGAACCGTCCCATCTCCCCGGCGAAGTCATCTCCGTGCGCGATGAGATTGGGCAGGTCGATGGCCTGCTGCATCGACAGGTGCCAGGCGAGCGCGCCTACCACAGTCTTCGCACTGTACTCGAGTATCGCAGAGCCCCCGGGTGAGCCCAGGGCACCGACGAATCTGCCGTCGTGATCGAGCACGATGATGGGCGCCATCGAAGAACGGGGCCGCTTGCCTCCCTGCACCGCGTTGGCGACCGGTCCATGCTCATCGGTTGGTCGGTAGGAGAAGTCCGTGAGCTGGTTGTTGAGCACGAAGCCGCCGACCGTGCGGCCCGAGCCGAACACCGACTCGACGGTCGTGGTCATCGAGACGACGTTGCCGGCCGAGTCCATCACGACGAAATGGCTCGTCCCGGCCGCCTCCCGTGTCGCATCCGGCGCGCGGCTGAGGCCGGCAAACTGGCCAGGCTCTGGGGCCGGACCGGCACGCTCGCCGATGAGCCGCGCCCGCTCGCTCAAGTAGGCCGGATCGAGCATCTTCGCGACGGGGACCGGGATGAAGGCCGGGTCGGCGACGTAGCGATCGCGGTCGGCGTACATCAGGCGGCTCCCTTGGGCGAACAGGAACCAGGCTTGTGGGTCGGTAGGTCCGCGGCTGGCAATGTCCGTGTCATCGAGAATGGTCAGCAGTTGCAGCAGATTGACGCCGCTCGAGGGCGGCGGCGGCACACACACCGAATACTCGCGGTAGGGACGGCACAGAGGCGCGTCCCATGCGGCGCGGTAAGCGGACAGATCGCGCGCAGTCATGGTGCCGGGGGTGGGCTCCTCATGGATGCGCTTGACGATCTCAGCGGCAATGCCTCCCTCATACAGCGCACTCGGTCCTTCATTGGCGATGCGTTGAAGCGTGCGCGCATATTGCGGATTACGGAACAGGTCACCTGCCTGGAGCGGCTGGCCGTCCGGACGAGCAAACAGGGCTCGCACCTCAGGGGTCGTCGGGAGCACGAAGCCCGGCGCCAGGTAGCCGGCCAGGCGCGGCGAGACCTTGAACCCGCTCGTTGCCATACGCATCGCCGGCCCGAACAGCTCACGCCAGGGTAGTTTCCCGAGACGGGCGTGTGCCATCGACAACATCGCAATGGCACCCGGTACGCCCGTGGAACGCCCGGTGCGGACCGCCTGCAGATACGACATCGGCTTGCCGGTGTCGTCCAGAAACATGGCGGGCGTAGCACCCGCGGGCGCCTTCTCGCGGCCATCCAGTGCCGAGACCACCTTGGTCGCGGCGTCGTAATACAGCATGAAAGCACCGCCGCCGACGCCGGAGCTCTGCGGCTCGACCAGTCCCAACATGGCCTGGATCGCGACGGCGGCATCCACGGCATCGCCTCCCTTGCGCAGAATCTCGGCTCCGGCATCCGCCGCCAGCGGGTTGGCGGCTGCCACGATCGCCGTTTGCCGAGCACCCTGCTCGGCAGGCGCGTGCGCCGGCTGCGGCGCTTTGGCGTGGACCACCTGAGCCGCGAATGGCAGCAGGGCAAGGACCAGGAATACGAACCGTCGCAGTCGCGCATCGAGCATGATTGACCTCAGGACGGCTGCGCCGGCGGTGCAGCTCAAGCAGTGGCGAATTCGGTGGGCAGCCGAGTCCCATCGATGGACGCCTCCAGGACCTCGACGGAGGTGACCTTCGAGGCCGATGAGCCGATCCAGAGCCACTTCACGAAGCTCTGCACGGCCATCTCATCGCCGCAGGCGAGCACTTCCACCCGTCCATCCGGCAGGTTCCGGGCGTAGCCGGTGATCGCGAGAGCGCGCGCGCGCCGGGCCGCCGTGGCCCGGTAGAACACGCCCTGCACCCGGCCATCCACCAGACACTTCCTGCAGACCAAGCCGTCTCCTCATCACCAATGGGCGAAATATTAGCGCAAGACACATCATTTGCCCGGCTGTGCCAAGCGGCGGCGCGCAACGAGAATGGCCGCGGGCGTCCAGGGATGGGAGCGGCTATGGCCGGGCACCGACTGTCTGTGGCAACGTATTCCGATGCGCAGAGCGTGGCCGCAGGCGTGCACGCTCACCCTGGCGCGGGTTGTGCGGCAGAGGATCGGATGACGGAAATACTGGTTCTGTACTATTCGCGCAAGGGCGCCACGGCCGAGCTCGCTCGCCAGGTTTGCAGAGGAGTCGAGAGCGTGGCCGACGTCAGCGCGACGCTGCGCACGGTGCCGCCCGTATTCGCCGAGAGCGAGGGACCGGCTCGTCTGGTGCCCTCCAGCGGGCCACCCTATGTGTCTCTCGAGGAGCTGCGGCGCGCCGACGGTCTGATACTCGGCAGTCCGACCCGCTTCGGCAACATGGCGGCGCCCCTGAAGTACTTTCTCGACAGCACCGCCAGCCTGTGGCTCTCCGGTGCCCTGGCTGGAAAGCCTGCGGGCGTCTTCACCTCCACGCAGACGATGCACGGCGGCCAGGAGACGACGCTGCTGTCGATGATGATGCCGCTCATCCACCATGGGATGTATCTGGTCGGCCTGCCATACACGGAGCGCGCACTCAACGAGACTCGAACCGGCGGCACACCTTACGGGGCTTCGCATGTGTCGGGTCTGCAAGAGCACCCGGTGCTGGCGGAGGAGGAAAAAGCGCTCGCCCAGGCGCTGGGCCGCAGAGTGGCCTCTCTTGCGGCACGGCTGCGAGCAACCTGAGGCGTGGCAGTGCCGACACGGCCAGAGTCACTCACGCAGCACCGACCGGATGAACGGGATCGTCAGTCGGCGCTGAGCCACCAACGCAGCCTCGTCCAGCGTATCCAACAGGTCGTAAAGCGTGCGCATGTCTCGCGGGAATCGGCGTTGCAGCCAGCGCGATGTCTCCTCGGGAAGCTCGACTCCGCGCATCCGGGCGCGTAGTTGAAGAGCCTCACGCTGCTCGCCTTCGTTCAAAACGCGCAGCTGAAAAACGGCGGCGGCGGCGAGCCGCGAGCCCAGATCGGCAAGCTTCCAAGGCACCAGCGCTGGTGGCGAGGCCGCCGCCAGTGCCAGCCGGCGTCCGGCGTCCTCGATCTCGCGCAGCAGGCCAAAGAGCGCACGCTCCCAGGACGGCTCGCCGGCCACGCGCTCCAGGTCATCGAGACAAACACACTCGAGCTGAGCCAGGCCCTCCAGCACCCCGATTCCCAGGGGCGCCAGCTCCCGCAGCGGGAAGTAGCCGGCGCGGCCGGCCTCGCTGGCCCGCGAACAGATGGCCTGCAGCAGATGCGTCTTGCCGGCACCTTCGGCGCCACAGAACCAGGTCGCACCCGCGCAGTCGCCGCCGGCGAGCCGGCGCGCATGCTCCAGCGCCTCGCGATTGCGGGCCGGCAGAAAACTCCCGAACACCGCGCGATCCGGGATGCGTACGCCGAGCGGAAGTTGCTGCACGGCTGAGGTCTCCTCAGGGAGTGCTGACCGCCTGAGACCATGCCCGGCGAGTGAAGAGGGCGAAGTAGTTCAGGCCGGACACCCCGGTGCTCACGAGCACGATGGCCCCGAGAGCATCGAGGACCTCCCGCGGAGGAAAGCGCAGCGCTGCGTTGACCATGATGGCCGTCAGGTAGAGCAGCTGCATGCCGGTGTTGATCTTGCTCAAAACGGTCGGTCGACCCTGCAAAGGGCCGAACCAGAGGCGGAAGGTGAGCGCTCCCAGCCCGATGAGCACATCACGTGCCACGACCGCGGCACTGAGCCACCACGGAATCAGCTCGAGCCACGCCCCCTCCACGAAAACGATGACCAGCAGCAACTTGTCGGCAAGGGGATCCAGCACCTTGCCCAGCTCGGAGGTCCAGTGAAACCGCTTCGCGAGATACCCATCGAGCCCGTCGGAGAACCCCGCCAGCATGAACAGTGCGAGCGCCTCGCCAGGGTGCTGGGCGTACAGCGCCGCCGCGATCGGCCAGACGAGCGCGATGCGGATCAGGCAGATCAGGTTAGGCAGGTGGCGCACGGCCGTCGTTCATCGCAAGCTCCCCGAGACTGACCTTCGGGCGCATCGTGCGCGGGTTACCTGCCGGTGAGGGTCGCGCAACAAGTCTTCAGGGACGATACTGGAAGATGAGCTGTGCATTCGACGTATCCGCCCGGGCGAAGTGATTGGAGCTGCCCAGTGCACGGCTGACCGCATCGGCGCCTCCCCGCACCAACACATCGAACGTGATGGAAGCACCATGTGCCTCTCCAACAGCGGCGCGACGAACTCCGGGTACGCTCTCGAGCATTCGCTGCACCACTGCGTAATCCGTCAGCGACGAGACGCCCTGAATCTCTACCTGTGTCCGGACTTCTGTCTGCGCGAGCGACGTACCTTGGGCCGGAGCGAGGATGTCCACCGCCCCGTCAACTCCGGCGGCCAGCGGACCACTCCAGCCCTGGCTCGTGAAACTCGTGTGCAACGTCCATTGCCATTGACCGGGCGCCGCGCCCGTATCATTGCGGCCTACCAGCACGGCGTCGCCGCCGAACTTCTGCGCCATCTGCATCAGCGCATCGGATCCCAGGTCATTGCCGGCCGAGTCCAGGGGCGAGAGGGGCACGAGACTGATGGGCAGACCGCGCGCCATGGCTGCCTGCTCGAGCTCATTTCGCGCGGAATCCTCGGTCGCACGCGGCAGTGGCGGATAGAGAATCACCAGGGTGAAGGGACGATCCCTGTCCCACACTCCGCGCCCCGCTGCAGCGATGGCACGCTCGACTGCCACACCGTCGAAAACGACCTGACTTTGGCCGCGCGCTCCGGGGGTGTACGCCTTCACGTATTTCGGCGCGTCGGCAATCAGTGCGGCGAACGCAGGATCCGTTGCGGCGTCGTGCCGGCCTGTTGCCCGGACCAGCGCCTCACGCATGGCGTCCTGAAGGGCGGCTGGGGACTGGCCGCCCCGGATGTCTACCTCGTAGACGCGGACCGGCCGGCCCGCCCAGGCGCAAGGTGGCAGTACGCAACAGGCGAGCCACGCCAGGGCCAGGAGCGCTGCGGGGAATCGCAAGTGTCGGGCGATGGGATTGGACCTGTTGTCAACCATGCGGACATCGTGGGGTGCATCGGCGCGGAGGGTAAATTCGCCGCGCCTCCGGGGACCGGCGGAATGTAGAATATCACACGGTCGGCAGCGTCCCGGCCGCCCACCAGCCGCTGACGGATCATGAACGAAACACCGGGAATCACTTATCGGGATGCCGGCGTCGACATCGACGCCGGCGACGAGCTCGTCGAGCGGATCAAGCCGATCGTGCGCCGCACGCAGCGTCCGGAAGTACTGGCCGGCGTTGGTGGGTTCGGTGCTCTGGTCGAGCTGCCCGCCGGCCGCTACCAGCACCCGGTGCTCGTCTCCGGAACCGATGGCGTCGGCACCAAGCTGCGCCTGGCCATCGAGACCGGCCGTCACGACACGATCGGCATCGATCTGGTTGCCATGTGCGTGAATGACGTGGTCGTCCAGGGGGCCGAGCCCCTATTCTTCCTGGACTACTACGCCACGGGCAAACTGCGCGTCGAGGTCGCCGAGCGCGTCATTCGGGGCATTGCCGAAGGCTGCACGCAGGCCGGGGCCGCGCTCGTCGGCGGTGAGACCGCGGAGATGCCCGGAATGTACACCGGCGACGACTACGATCTCGCTGGATTCTGCGTCGGCGTCGTCGAGAAGGCGGCGATCATCGACGGCCGCCGCATCAAGTCAGGCGATGCGGTGATCGGGCTCGGCTCCTCGGGACCGCATTCCAACGGCTATGCGCTCATCCGCAAGCTGATCAGCATCGCCGGCGCGGACTCCGACACGACTGTGGAGTCCCGGCCGTTGTTCGACAGGCTGCTCGCTCCGACCCGCATATACGTGAAGCCGATCCTGGAGCTGATCCACGCGGTGCCCGTGCAGGGGCTTGCGCACATCACCGGCGGAGGTCTCTCTGAGAACATTCCGCGCGTGCTGCCTGCCGATCTGGAAGTGGTGCTGAATCGCCAGCAGTGGCACCGCGACCCCGTCTTCGACTGGCTGCAACAAGTCGGGCGCATCGAGTCGCGGGAGATGTACCGCACCTTCAACTGTGGCATCGGCATGGTGGCGATCGTGCCGGCGAGCCACGCACAGGCTGCTGTCGCGCTGCTCGCAGCGCGCGGAGAGAATGCGGCCGTTATCGGGGAGGTGCGCCAGGGTGGACGCGGCGTAGTCATTCAAGAGTGAGCACCAGCATCCGGGCCCCGCTTCGCCTCGCGATTCTGATCTCCGGCCGCGGCTCCAACATGGAGGCGATTGCCGTGGCCTGCCGCGAGAATCGGATCGCCGCTCGCGTGAGCGTCGTGATCGCCGACCGCCCCGAGGCCGCAGGCGTCCCGCTCGCCCGGACAATGGGCATCACAGCGCACGTCATTCCCTGGAGCGGCGCCGCCGATCGCAGCGCCTTCGAGCTCGCGCTCGGGGAATGCATCGACGCCTGCCGACCGGATCTGCTCATCCTCGCAGGCTTCATGCGCGTGCTGTCAGGGGGCTTCGTGGAGCGCTACGCCGGCCGCCTGCTCAATATCCATCCTTCGCTCCTGCCTGCGTATCGCGGCCTGCACACTCACCGGCGCGTCCTGCAAGCCGGGGACCCCTGGCACGGCGCAAGCGTTCATTTCGTGACCGCCGAGCTGGATGGCGGTCCGGTCATCCTGCAGTCAAGAGTGCCCGTCCTCAGGGGCGACACGGAGGCCAGCCTGTCGGCCCGGGTCCTGGAGAGCGAGCACTCGATCTACCCCCGCGCGATCGGCTGGGTCGCAGACGGCCGGCTCACCTGGAGCGCGGGCCGCGTGCTGCTGGACGGGCAGCCGCTCGACACGCCCGTCGTGGAGAATTTCGGCGAATTGCAGCACGATTAGGCCAATCGTGACCATGCGACATCGGGTACACATCCTATTGCTGTGCACGCTGAGCCTGACCGCGCTCGGCTGGCATAGCGCTCTGGCCGCTGAGCTGGAGCCCTTCGAAGCCTCCTACGCGTGGGCCTGGCACGGCATGACCGTCGCCGTCTCGACTCTCGACCTCGAGCATCGGGAGGATATCTGGGTCTATCGCTCCAGAAGCGAGCCACGCGGGATCGGCCGGATGTTCTCGGAACGGCCCGCGCAGGAGAGCATCCTGCGCGTGACGGCCGCCGGCACGCAGCCGCTCAGCTACAAGGCTGACGATGGCACGAGCTCCACCGCTCGCGACGTGGATGTGCGATTCGACTGGGCACACGGCCATGTGGCAGGGGTGTACGAAGACACTCCGGTCGACATGCCCACCCGGCCCGGATTGCAGGATGACTTGTCGGTGCAGATTGCGCTGATGGTTGACCTGCTCAGGGGCCGACCGCCGGCGGAGGTGCTGTTGCTCGACCGGGATGCAGTGCGCGAGTACAGCTACACGCGCGAGGGTGAGGAGACACTCGAGACTCCACTCGGGCGTGTGGCGACGGTCATCTATCAGAGCCACAAACGGAACTCACCGCGCGTGACCCGCTTCTGGTGCGCACCTGCCCACGGCTACATCCCGGTGCGGGTGCAGCAGCTGCGTCTGGGCGAGGTCCAGTGGACCATGCGTATCCAGTCCCTCAGGCGCAACTGACGCGCCCGGCGCCGGCCTCAGGTCTTGGGCAGCGTGACGCCGCGCTGACCCATGTACTTGCCGCCGCGATCCTTATAGGACGTGGCGCAAATCTCGTCAGACTCGAAGAACAGCATCTGCGCGACACCTTCGTTCGCGTAGATTTTCGCCGGCAGCGGCGTCGTGTTGGAGAACTCGAGCGTGACGTGACCTTCCCACTCCGGTTCCAGGGGCGTCACATTCACGATCACGCCGCAGCGCGCGAAGGTCGACTTGCCCACGGTGACCACCAGCACGTTGCGGGGCACGCGGAAGTACTCGATGGTGCGCGCGAGCGCGAAGGAGTTGGGCGGAATGATGCAGACATCCGCGCGCAGGTCCACGAAGCTCTTCTCGTCGAACTGCTTCGGGTCGACGATCGTCGAGTTGATGTTGGTGAAGATCTTGAATTCACCGGCGCAGCGGACATCGTAGCCGTAGCTCGAGGTGCCATAGGAGACGATTTTCCTGCCGTCCACGTACCGGACCTGCTCCGGCTCGAACGGCTCGATCATGCGCTGCTCCTGCGCCATGCGCCGGATCCACTTGTCGGACTTTATGCTCATCCCCTGCACTCCCCGAAGGCTTTTCTCAGCTCTCTTCGACGACGATCTTTGGAAATACGCTGCTGCGGTCGCGCGCGCGCAGCGCAAGCGCGGCCGCCGTACGGCGCGCCATGGCGAAATAGGCCTGGGCGCGCGCCGACTCGGGTGCGGCAACCACGCTCGGGCAGCCGCCGTCGGCTTCCTCACGAATATGCGCATCGAGCGGCAGCTCACCCAGAAGCGTCACGCCGTACTGGGCCGCCATGCGAGCGCCCCCACCGGAACCGAAGATGTGTTCGGAGTGCCCACAGTTGGAGCATACGTGGATACTCATGTTCTCCACGATTCCGAGCACCGGGACCGAAACCTTCTCAAACATCCTCAGGCCCTTGCGGGCATCCGCGAGCGCGATGTCCTGCGGCGTCGTGACGATGACCGCCCCCGCCACCGGCACGCGCTGGGCCAGCGTGAGCTGGATGTCGCCCGTGCCGGGGGGCATGTCCACGACCAGGTAATCGAGCTCACCCCACTGCGTTTCGGACAGAAGCTGGCTGAGGGCTTGCGTAACCATCGGCCCGCGCCAGACCATGGGCTGCTCCGCGTCCACCAGGAACCCAATCGACATGGCCACGATGCCGTGGGCTGGAACAGGCTTCAGATGCTTGCCATCCGGCGAGCCCGGACGCTGCCCGGCCAGCCCGAGCATCAGGGGCTGGCTGGGGCCATAGATATCGGCATCCAGCATGCCGACGCGGGCTCCCTGGGCCGCCCAGGCGAGCGCCAGGTTGGCGGCGACCGTGGACTTGCCGACGCCGCCCTTTCCCGAAGCCACCGCGACAACGTTCTTGATGCGCTCGAGCGGCTTGAGATTGCGCTGGACGGCGTGCGCGCGGATGTCTGCCGTGAGCTCGAGGGTCAGGGTCGGGGCCGGGGCAATGCCGGCCGCGGCCAGATGATGGCCCAACGCCTGGGCGAGCTCGCTCCGGTATCCGCCCACCGGGAACCCCAACCGGATACGGGCCAGCACACCCGCCCCGGCCGCCTCCAGCCCCTGTACCGCTTGAGCCGCACCCAGGGACTCCCCAAGGTAGGGATCCACGTATGAATCCAAAGCGGCTCGTAAAGCGTTAAGGTTGGAGTCATCCATCATGTTGAGTAACCGGGCGTGGCCAGGGGTTGGATTGTAGAGGCTGCGACGACCGCATGCTCGGCGGTCGTGCCCTTCCGGCGGCCTCGTCCAAGGCTGTGGCATAATCGCCCCTGCCCGCCGGTGTGCGCTCGCAAGCCGCGGACAACCCGAGCCAACTGGTGGAGGCATCAAACTACCGCGGGCGCCCGGCACAATAGCGTATGCGCGCGGGAACCGACCCGGAGCTGAATGAGCTTTTTCACGAATTTGCGCGCGGACCGGCTGATCACGGAAATCCGGTCAACGAACGACCCCTCGAGCCCCGCCACCCAGAAGGCCGTCTTGCGGCTGAAGGACCTGGGGCCGGGGGCGATCGAGCCTGTGTTCGCGGCGCTCCCGGATGCGAGCAAGACCGCCACCGTAGCCCTCGTCGAGGTGCTCGCGGGCCTGGTCGGGCAAAAGACCTTTCCCCAGTTCGTGCGCGGCCTCGTGGAAGGCAGCGCCCGAGTCATCGCCGGCATCTCCTGGGCGCTGACCAGCAACCGCAACTATCCCCCGCACCTGCTGATCGAGGCGCTGGCGACCCCTGGCATCTCGAAGCCGGCGATCCTCGAGGTGATCGCAGCCCAGAAGACCCGCTTCGGCGTCCGCGACCTGTTGAGCGCCGCCTATGCGCAGGAGCCCAACGAGAAGGCGGCGCTGTTCCGGATCATCGGCGAGATCGCCGATGCGAGCGCAGTGCCGGAGCTCGTCGGAAGGGTGCAGGGCAAGGACCCCATCGCCCGGGTGCACATCATCAATCTGCTGGCGCGTTTCAACACGCCGGAAGTGCAGACTGCGCTGCAGGCGCAACTGCGCGACCCGAACAAGCTCATCCGCGGCGCCACGCTGTCGGCGCTGCAGCGCATGGACGGACCGATCGATATCGAGCGCATCTGTGCGCTGCTCAAGGATCCGGAGATCGATGTTCAGAACAAGGCCATCGACGTTGTCATCAAGGCGAACCATCCGGACACGATCCGCCACCTCATCGAGGTCCTGAAGGACGAGAACGAGAACGCGCGCCGCGCCGCCGTCGAGGTTCTCAATGAGGTCGGCAATGCCAAGTCCGTGAAGTATCTGCTCGAGGCGCTCAAGGACAGCGACTGGTGGGTGCGCAGCCGCGCCGCGGACGCCCTCGGCAAGATCGGTGGCCCGCGGGTGATCGAGGCGGTCCTGCAACTCGTGCGTGACAAGGACGATGACATCCGGCGCGCGGCGATCGAGATCCTGAATCAGACCAAGGACGAACGGGCTGTCGAGTCGCTGATCCAGGCGACACACGATGCCGACTGGTGGGTCAGCGAGCGCGCGGTCGATGCGCTGGCGGAGATCGGCAGCAAGCGCGCGCTGCCCCGGCTCACTGAGATGCTGCAGGCGGGCAACTCCAAGGGTCTGCCCATCGTCGTGCGGGCTATCGGCCGGCTGGGTGATTCGAAGTTCGTGGACATGTTGATGCCCCTGATGGGCCGGTCCGAGCGCGAAGTGCGGCTCGAGGCCATTCAGGCGCTAGCCAAGCTGGTGGATGAGCGCCGCGTCGATCAATTGAGGCTCGAGTTGCAGACCCAGGCCGCTTCCAATGATCAGACCATCGCGCGCATGGCCGCTTCCGCGATGGCAGAGCTGGACAACCGGCTGCTGGGCGGGCTGACACCCACCACGGGCTCGACTCCCACCGGCGGTACGGTCGGTCATCCTGCGGGAGTGCCGCCTTCGGCCGTGCGGCCACCCCTGCCACAACCCGCCGAAGGCAAGACGTTGCTCATGTCGGAGACGGCGGTTGCGCATGCCGCCAAGCAGGGCGAGGCGGCCGGGCGGCTCGACATCGGCACGCTCAAGCCCGGCGATATCATCGAAGGTCGCTACAAGTACATCGATCGAATCGGCCGGGGCGCCTTCGGCACGGTGCTGCTGATGGAGGACACGGTCGTCGACGAGCGGCTGATCCTGAAATTCCTCAATCCGAACGTCTCGAACGACGAAGAGGTGATGAAACGCTTCGTCCACGAGCTGCGCTACTCGCGCAAGATCACGCACAAGAACGTGATCCGCATCTATGACTTCCTCTACATGCAGGGCAACTACGCCATCTCGATGGAGTACTTCCCCTCGCACACCCTCGGCAGCGAAGTCGTCAACGAGAAGCCCCTCGAGCTCAAGCGTGCGATGCAGTTCGGGATCGACATGTGCACCGGGATGACCGTCGCTCATCAGGTCGGCATCGTGCATCGCGATCTCAAGCCGGCCAACGTGCTCATCAACCAGGAAGGGCTGCTCAAGATCGTGGATTTCGGCGTCGCGGCCGCGCACCGCGAAGGCGATACGCAGCTCACCAAGACCGGCTACGTCATCGGCTCACCCAAGTACATGGCGCCCGAGCAGATCCTCGGCAAGAAGGTGGACGAGCGCGCTGACATCTACGCGCTCGGGGTCATCATCTACGAGATGATCACGGGAGTGCCCCCTTATTCCCGCGGCGACCACATGTCCGTGATGTACCAGCACGTCCAGGGGAAGGCGCGCGTGGCACGAGAGATCAATCCGAACCTGCCACCGGCCCTGTCGGAGCTGGTCGGCAAGGCGATGTCCGTGGACAAGTCGAAGCGGCAGCAGTCCATGGAAGAGCTGCGGGCGGATCTGGAGCGGTACGTCTGATCGCCCCTGCCCAGGGGGCCCGGCCCCCCGGCCTTGCCAAACTCCGTGCGTTACGTCAAATTTCCAGGCACAACCTGTTGATTCCACAGCCTGCTCCGGGCTAAACAACCCGCCATATCGCAATCGAGGGTGGTCGTCTTGGCGCGTATCGACGCGTTTCTGAAGCTGGGCTCGCAGCAGGGCTGCTCGGATGTGCATCTGGCCGTGGGGGTGCCTCCCATGCTGCGCCTGCACGGTGACCTGCTCCCGATCAAGTTCCGCGAGCTGCGCCCCGGGGAGCTCGAGGGCTACATCAGCGAAATCCTGACCCGCTCGCAGTCCGAGATCTTCAACAAGGGCAATGATCTCGACTTCTCGTACGTCTCCGCCGAAGGGGGGCGCTTCCGCGTCAACGTCTACCGCAAGGAGACCGGCGTCGGAGCCACGTTTCGCGCCATCCCCTCCGAAGTGCCGACTCTCGAGAAGCTCGCGCTGCCGTCCACCGTCACGAAGCTGTGCGACTACCACCAGGGCATGGTTCTCGTCACCGGCTCCACGGGAACCGGCAAGTCCACCACGCTCGCGGCGATGATCGATCATCTCAACCAGACCCGCCGGCTGAACATCGTCAGCCTCGAGGATCCGATCGAGTTCGTGCACCGGAGCAAGAACAGTCAGGTCATTCAGCGCGAGCTGGGCACCCACATCCCGAGTTTTGCCGAAGGCGTCCGTGCCGCCATGCGCGAGGATCCCGATGTCATCCTCGTAGGCGAGCTGCGCGATGCGGAAACCATTTCCATGGCGATGACGGCGGCCGAGACCGGCCATCTGGTGCTGGGCACGTTGCACACCACCAGCGCCGTCAAGACGATCGACCGCATCATCGATGCCCTGCCGGTCGAGGAGCGCGAGCAGACCAAGAGCTTCCTCGCGCAGAGTCTGCTGGCCGTGGTCACTCAGGTCCTGGTGAAAACTGCGGACGCGCGCGGCCGCAGGGCCGTATGCGAAGTCCTCATGATGACCAAGGCCATCGCCAAGCTCATTCAGTCCGAGCAGACACACCAGATTCCGACCCAGATGCAGATGGGGCGCGACCTTGGCATGTCGCTGCTGGACCAGTCGCTGCTGGCGGCCATCTCCGCTCGCGAGATCGACCCCGATGATGCCTACACGTACGCGATGGACAAGCGTGCGTTTCAGAAATACGTCACCGATACGAGCATGCTGCCGAAGATCGAGGTGGCGCCGTCCGGGGCATCTCACGCCTCGAGCAGCTCCGGCTGAGCAGCAAGATGGCTGAAATCGACGCATTCCTCACCGAGATCCTCGAGAAGCGCGGCTCCGATCTGCATTTCATCGCTGGCGATCAGCCCCGCATCCGGCTGTTCGGCGACCTGGTCGCCCTGCGGCCGGACCGGCTTGCGCCCGAGTACGTGAAGCAGGCGCTTTACGAGATCATGTCCAAGCCGGCCACGGACCGTTTCGAAACGAAGGACGGCGCGGATTTTGCCTATACGCTGAGCGATCGCGGCCGCTTCCGCGTCAACGTCATGAGGCAGCTCAGCGGCATGGGCGCCGTGTTCCGCGCGATCCCGTCCAAGGCGCTGTCGCTCGATGAGCTGAAGATGCCCGAGGCGGTACGGCAGATGTGCCGCGCGAACAATGGGCTGATTCTCGTGACCGGCAAGACGGGCTCGGGCAAGTCCACCACCCTGGCCGGAATGATCGACGACATCAACTCGCGGGTGAAAGGCCACATCCTCACCATCGAGGATCCCATCGAATTCGTGCATCAGCGCAAGAGCTGTCTGATCAGCCAGCGCGAGATCGGCGTGCACACCCCGAGCTTCGCAGCCGCGCTGCATTCGGCCCTGCGCGAAGATCCGGACGTCATCCTGGTCGGCGAGCTGCGTGACCTGGAGACGATGAGCATCGCCGTGACGGCGGCCGAGATGGGCATCCTGGTGATGGGCACACTGCACACCAACGGCGCCGCTCCCACCGTTGACCGCATGATCAACGTCTTCCCGGCCGACAAGCAGTCGCACGTGCGCACGATGCTATCGACATCCCTGCGCGGCGTCGTCTCGCAACAGTTGCTGCAGCGCGCCGACAAGCAGGGGCGAGTCGCGGCACTCGAGATCCTGGTGAACACACCCGCCTCCCAGAACCTGATCCGTCAGGGCAAGCTCGATCAGCTCGAGAACACCATGCAGGCCGGCGGTCAGTTCGGCATGCGCACGATGGACACGGCGATCCAACAGTTGCTGGACCAGCGTCAGGTCACGGGCAAGGAAGCCTACAAGAAAGCGATCAACAAGACGAAATTCGAGCCCGTCAAGGACTCGGGCTAGCTGGCGCTGAGACGCGCCCGTCCCGGACCGCCCCGGGCCATTCGAGCGCGATTCGCCGTGCTGGCAGGTGACTGCCGTGCCGGCGAACAGCCGCGCGTGGCACGCTGGCCACGCCCCTGGCACATCCGTGCCCGGCGGCAGGTACACTAGGGGCATGCCGCGCCGATTGTTTGTCACCACCGCGCTTCCTTACGCCAACGGTCCTTTTCACATTGGCCACATCATGGAGTACATCCAGGCCGACATCTGGGTGCGCTACCAGCGCATGCTCGCCAATCAGGTGCACTTTGTCTGCGCCGATGACGCTCACGGCGCGCCGATCATGCTCAAGGCGCAGGCCGAGGGAATCCCCCCACAGGAGCTCGTCCGCGGCATCGCGGCGGCCCGGCCGAAGTATCTGCAGGGCTTCTACATCGGCTTCGATCACTGGTATTCGACCGACTCCCCCGAGAACGTGGCGCTTTCGCAGGACATCTATCGCAGACTGCAGGCCGCCGGGCTGATCTACGTCAAGCCCATCGAGCAGTTCTACGATCCGGTGAAGGGCATGTTCCTCGCGGATCGCTATATCAAGGGAGAGTGTCCTAACTGCCGTACCCGCGATCAGTACGCCGACGCCTGCGAATCCTGCAGCATCGTCAACTCGCCGACCGACCTCATCAACCCCTACTCCACTCTCTCGGGCGCCAAGCCCGTGATGAAACGCTCCGAGCACTACTTCTTCCGCCTGTCCGATCCGCGTTGCGTGCAGTTTCTCACCACATGGCTCGATACCCCCGGGCGCCTTCAGCCTCAGGTGGTGAACAAGGCGCGCGAATGGCTGAACGGCGAAGGCGAGCAGGCGCTGGGGGACTGGGACATCTCGCGCGATGCGCCCTATTTCGGCATCCCCATTCCGGATGCGCCCGGCAAATATTTTTACGTGTGGCTCGATGCACCGATCGGATACCTGGCGGCCCTGAAGCACTACTTCGACAGCGGTCTCGCGCGCCGCGCGGGCGAGCCACGCACGTTCGAGCAGTTCCTGCAGGCCCCGGACAGCGAGCAGCTGCACTTCATCGGCAAGGACATCATCTACTTCCACACGCTGTTCTGGCCGGCCATGTTGCGGTTCGCGGGCGCACCTTACAAGGTGCCGGACCACGTCTACGCCCATGGCTTCATCACCGTCTCCGGCGAAAAGATGTCGAAATCGCGCGGCACCGGCATCAGCCCGCTGCGCTATCTCGAGGTCGGGATGAATCCCGAGTGGCTGCGCTACTACCTGGCCGCGAAGCTGAATTCCAACGTCGAGGACCTCGACTTCAATCCGGAAGACTTTCTCGCCCGGGTCAACAGCGACCTAGTCGGCAAGTATGTCAACATCGCGAGCCGCGCCGCGACCTTCATCACCCGGCACTTCGGCGGCGAGCTGCAGTACCGCGGAGATACCGCCCTGCTGGAGCGTGAAGCGCATGCAGTCGCGCTGGTCGTGGGCGAGCATTACGAGGCACGCGAGTTCGGCAGGGCGATGCGCGAGATCATGGCGCTCGCCGATCGCGCCAATCACGACTTTGACGCGCACCAGCCATGGATCCTCGCAAAGGACACGGACAAACTCCCCGAGCTGCAGGACGTCTGCTCGCGCGCGCTCCAGACTTTCAAGGTATTGAGCGTGCTGCTCGCGCCCGTACTGCCAAGAGTGGCGGAAAGGGTATCCCGTGAGTTGTTTGGACTGGAGCGGTCTTTTCTGTGGACCGATGCCGCTGTGCTGCCACGACGCATCAACCCGTACCATCATCTGATGACCCGTGTCGAGGCGAAGCAGCTTGATGCGCTGTTTGAGCCCAGCAAGGAGCCCCCCCTGGTGAGTAACACAACCCCGCCTCCTGCCGCCTCGGCCTCCTCCGGGGCGGCTTCGGCCTCCTCCCAGGCTACTCCCGCCTCGCCCTCGTCCGCTCCCGCCTCAGCCCCCTGCGCGGCGGCTGCCGCCACGGTATCGATTGATGACTTCCGGAAGATCGACCTGCGCATTGCCCGGATCGTCCGCGCCGAGCACGTCGAGGGGGCCGACAAGCTGCTCAAGCTCACACTCGATGTGGGTTCGGACACGCGTACCGTGTTCGCGGGCATCAAATCCGCCTACGACCCGGCGACGCTCAACGGCCGTCTGACCGTCGTGGTGGCCAACCTTGCACCGCGGAAGATGAAATTCGGCGTATCGCAAGGAATGGTACTGGCCGCGGGCGGTGACGATACCGGCCTGTATCTTCTGTCGCCGGATTCCGGCGCTGCACCGGGCATGAAAATCACCTGACGCCCGTGAAGACGCTGCCCACGGTCGATGGCATCGATGCGCTGCTGCCCCAGACTCAGTGCACCCGTTGCGGTTACGACAGCTGTCGGTCGTATGCGCAGGCGATCGCCGGCGGAAATGCGTCGATCAACCAATGCCCGCCGGGAGGCGCCGCGACGCTTGCGGCGCTGGCCGCTGCGCTTGATCGCGAGGTGCTGCCCCTCAATCCGCGGCACGGCCTCGAAGGGCCTTCACTGATCGCCGTCATCGATGAAGAGCGTTGCATCGGCTGCGCGAGATGCCTACCCCCCTGTCCCGTGGACGCTATCGTCGGTGCGCGGCGAGTCATGCACACCGTGATAACGGCGCTGTGTACCGGCTGCGAGCTTTGTGTCGCGCCCTGTCCGGTTGATTGCATCGAGATCGTGCCGCGGACAACCGGGATACCACCGGAGCCACCACACAACCGCGCGCGCTTCCAGGCGCACACGGCCCGGGTTGCTCAGCGCGCCGCACGGCAAGCGGCTTTGCTCTCGGAAAGAAAGCAGGCCGCGCGCGCCGAGACCGACATACACTGCAGCGATAGCTCCCGCGCCGAGCGCGCGACCGAGACCTCGTGAACCCGGCCAGAAGCAGGGCCATCTTCCGCCGGCTGCAGGCCGCGAATCCCACGCCCACCACTGAGCTGGAGTACGCGACCCCCTTCGAGCTGCTGGTGGCCGTGATGCTCTCGGCCCACACGACCGACAAAAGCGTCAACAGCGCGACCCGCCAGCTGTTTCCAGTGGCCAATACACCGGCAGCGATGGTGAAGCTCGGTCTCGAGCGCGTGAAGCCGTATCTGAAGAGCGTCGGGCTTTATAACACCAAGGCAAAGAATCTGATCGGCCTGTCCCAGCAGATCCTCGCTCGCCATGCTGGTGAAGTCCCGTCCGACCGCGAATCACTCGAGGCGCTTCCGGGTGTCGGCCGCAAGACCGCCAGTATCATTCTCAACATGGTATTCGGCCAGGCGGAGATTGCCGTCGATACGCACATTTTCCGTGTGGCGAATCGAACTGGACTCGCCCCGGGAACGACCCCGCGGGAGGTCGAGGACGGGCTCCTCGCTGTGACACCCAGGCAATATCTCAAGGACGCTCATCACTGGCTGCTCCTCCATGGACGCTATGTGTGTACGGCACGCTTACCCGCATGTCCGAAGTGCATCATCAAAGATCTGTGTGAGTACCCGGACAAGACACCGCCGCGCAAGATCCGGCAATCCGACGCACCGGTGGCACACGGACGCAAAAAACGAGCACCACGAAAGGCTGGCTGACCTCTACAGGCTCGCTGACGCCCTACAGGCTCGCGGACCTCTACAGCGTGGCTGACCTCTATTTTTTTGGGATATACAGATCGGTCAATGTGCCTTCAACCGCCTCGGCTGCGCCGGCGATGGTCTCCGATAGGGTCGGGTGAGGGTGAATGGTGAGCCCGATATCAGCGGCATCGGCTCCGGTTTCAATGGCCAGGGCCGCCTCACTGATGAGATCCCCCGCGTTGGTGCCGACGATGCCTGCTCCGAGCACGCGATGCGTGTCCGGATCGAACAGGAGCTTGGTGAACCCTTCCTCCCGACCGAGGGAGAGTGAGCGTCCGTTGGCGACCCAGGGGAAGGCGCCTTTGCGCACGGGGATGCCCTGCGCCTGAGCCTGCGTCTCGGTGAGTCCGACCCAGGCGATTTCCGGATCGGTGTATGCGACGGAGGGGATCACGCGCGCATCGAATGCACTCTTGTGGCCCGCAGCCACCTCCGCAGCGACTTTGGCTTCGTGCATTGCCTTGTGCGCCAGCATGGGCGCAGAGGCAATGTCGCCGATGGCGAAGATATGCGGGACATTGGTGCGCATCTGCTTGTCCACAGGGATGAAGCCGCGTTCCGATACCGTGACGCCCGCGGCATCCGCACCGATGGCCTTGCCGTTAGGCACGCGGCCGACGGCGACCAGCACTCGATCGAACATCTGCGGCGCAGGCGCCCTCTCACCCTCAAAAGTCACTCGCAAACCCTGTTGCAACGGCTCGACGCCCGCCACCTTGGTGTTCAACAGTATCTGCTGGTAGCGTCCGCGGATGCGCCGCTCCAGAGGCCGCACGAGATCCGGATCGCACCCGGGCATGAGCTGAGAGGTCATCTCAACGACACTCACGCGGCTTCCCAGGCCATCATAGACGCACGCCATCTCCAGCCCGATGATTCCGCCCCCGATCACGAGCAGGCCGCCGGAGAATTCCGGCAGCTCCAGAGCATCCGCCGAATCCATCACGCGCGGATCGGACGGCAGGCCAGGCAGGCGGATCGCCTCCGAGCCGGCGGCAATGATGCAGGCCTCGAAGCGAATTCGCTCGGAGCCGCTGCTGCCCATCACCTCGAGCACGTTCGGGCTCACGAAGCGCCCGACTCCTTGCACCACCTCCACTTTGCGCTGCTTGGCGAGCATTCGCAGGCCGCCCGTGAGTTTCCTGACGACCCCACTCTTCCAGGCGCGCAGCTTGGACAGATCAATCGCCGGGTCGCCAAAGGCAATGCCGTTGGCACCCATCGCCTCGGCGTCTTCGATGACTTTCGCGGCATGAAGCAGCGCCTTGGAGGGTATGCAGCCCACGTTGAGGCAGACGCCCCCGAGCACTGACCAGCGCTCCACGAGCGTCACCTGCATGCCCAGATCAGCGCCGCGGAACGCTGCCGTGTAGCCTCCCGGACCCGAGCCCAGCACCAGTAGCTGAGTCGCCCGGTTGAACTCTGCATTGCCCCGGTCACGTAGCTGCAGATCGGGGACAGGCATCCGTACCGTGTCGCCGACGGCCTCCGGACGTGGGGCACTGTCCGCCCGATCAGGCGAGCGCGCCGATTCGGCAGCACTGGCGTTGTCCGGGGAACGCGCCGATTCGGCAGCACTGGCGTTGTCCGGCGAGTTAGGTTTGCGGGCTCGGTCGCCACTCGAAGCGGACTCGGCCTCTACCGGGGCTACCCCCGATGCGCCAGCACGATCCGTCGACGCGGACACGCCATCGCCAGCGCGGACCGGGCGCTCGCGCCGGGTCTCCGCTGCCTGCTGCGCGGCAACGGCGGATGCGGAGAGAGTGGGTTGACGCACGGTGCGTTCCAACTCCTCGGCGTCGAATGCGGCGCTGAAGGTCGCCTGCGGCTCGCTCTGCGAGCTCATCTCCAGCCGCGCGATGATCGAGCCCTTGGAGACCTTGTCGCCGCGCTTGAGCAAAACTTCCGTAACGGTACCCGCGGCCGTGGCGGGCACATCCATGGAGGCCTTGTCAGTCTCGAGCGTCACCAGCGGCGCATCGACCTCGACAGCATCTCCCGGCTTGATCAGCACGTCGACGACCAGAATGTCGGCAAAGTTGCCGAGATCCGGGACCACCAGATCCAACCGGCTCACGGCACCGCCTCGAGCAATCCACGCGGCTCGGCGAGAGTCTCGGCCAGAAACGTCGTGAAGCGCACTGCCGTCGCGCCGTCGATGACACGATGGTCGTAAGACAGGGACAGCGGCAGGATGAGTCTCGCAGCGAGCTCGCCGTCCCGGTAGAGAGGCCGTAGCGTCGAGCGCGAAACGCCGAGAATGGCAACCTCCGGCGCGTTGATGATCGGTGTGAAGGCCGTTCCACCGATGCCGCCGAGGCTCGAGATGGTGAAGCTGCCGCCCTGCATTTCCTGCGGGGTGAGCTTGCCCGCACGCGCCTTCCCGGACAGCTCGCCGAGCTGGCGGGCGATCTCGTAGATGTCTCTCCGATTGGCGTCTCGGATCACGGGAACGAGCAGGCCGTGCGCGGTATCGGCTGCAAATCCGATATGGACATATTTCTTAACGATGAGCTGCGCACCGTCCGGATCCAGGGACGAGTTGAATACCGGAAACTCCTGCAGCGCTTTCACGCACGCTCGCACGATGAACGCCAGGGGCGTGAGCTTTATCCCCTCCCGCAGCACCTTCTGCTTGAGCTTCGTCCGGGCGTCCTCGAGGTCGGTGATGTCTGCGTCCTCGAATTGGGTGACATGCGGAATGTTCACCCAGCTCGCATGCAGACGAGACCCCGAGATGCGTTGAATACGTGACAGAGGCTGGGTCTCGACCGGCCCAAACTGCGCGAAATCCACTGCCGGAATGGCCGGTAGTGCGGCACCGGTGGAGGCTGCCGCGGCACCAGCACCCCCCGACAGATACTTCTTCACGAACGCTTTGACGTCGTCGTGCGTCACGCGCCCCTTGAAACCAGAGCCGGTCACACGGGTCAGGTCGACGCCCAACTCGCGCGCAAATCTGCGCACCGAAGGTCCCGCGTGCGCACGCGAGAAGCCGGGCTCGTTGATGGGCGGCAACACTGCGCCAGCGGGCGCCGGCGCTTGAGCGGTCGCGCTTCGGGTGCCCGTGCCCGCCTGATCGCGCTCTCCGGAATCCGTCTCGCTGCGTGCTCCGGAGAGCTGCCTCACTGGCGCCCGTCCAGGAGCACCGCCCTGCTCACCCCCACCGGCGGGCGTGGGCGCAGCAGCGGCCGGACTCGACTTCGCGCGTCCGGTCGCCCGCGAGGACGCGGCCGACTTGTTATCTTCCTTCGCGTGCTCCTGTTCCGCGGGAGCCCCGTGGCCCCCCTTGTCCGCAGGGGCTGGCTGACCGCTTGCCTGGCGCTCGACCTCACCGCTTGCCTGGGCCGTTTCCTCCGCAGACCCCGCCTGGGCGCGCACGGTGGCGATCAGGTCACCGGTGGATACCTTGCCCCCCTTGGCGACGTGGAGCTTCTCGACGATACCGCCCACCGTGGAGGGTACGTCCATGGTCGCCTTCTCGGTCTCCAGCGTGACGAGTGGAGCCTCGGGCTCGATCGATTCGCCGGGTTTGACCAGGATGTCGATGATGTCGACATCCTTGAAGTTGCCCATGTCGGGCACTCGCACTTCCACGAGGCGCTCTGCCGCGTTCATCGGCGTGACCTTCAGACCTTCCAGGGTACCGGCTTGGCCGGATCGATGCCGAGCGTCTGCATGGCGCCGGCAACGGTCTTCTGATCGACCTTGCCCTCATCGGCCAGGGCCTTCAGTGCCGCAACCGCGATGTAATGCCGATCCACCTCGAAGTGCTTGCGCAATGCGGCGCGTGAGTCGGATCTGCCATAGCCATCCGTGCCCAGCGTCACGTAGCGGCCCGGAACCCACTGGCGGATCTGGTCCGGCACGCTGCGCACATAATCGGTCGCCGCGATGACCGGCCCGTCCCGCTCGCTGAGCATCTGTCGTGCGTACGGCAGGCGTTGCGGCTCACCAGGATGCAACATGTTCCAGCGCTCGACTTCCAGCGCCTCACGGCGCAACTCGCTGTAGCTCGTGATGGAAAACACGTCGGCCGGCACTCCGTAGTCGTTCTCGAGAATCTGAGCGGCCGCCTGGGCTTCACGCAGAATCGTGCCGGAGCCTAGCAGCGTTGCACGCACCTTGCCGCGTCCGCCGATCTGCAGCAGGTAGCCTCCCTTCACGATGCCCGCCTCCACGCCCTGTGGAGTCGCGGGCTGGCGATAGTTCTCGTTCATCACCGTGATGTAATAAAAGATGTTCTCCTGATTGACGAACATCCGCCGCATGCCGTCGTGAATGATCACGGCGAGCTCGTACGCGTAGGTTGGATCGTAGGCCACGCAGTTGGGCAGCGTCGTCGCCACCAGCTGGCTATGTCCGTCCTGGTGCTGCAGTCCCTCGCCAGCCAGCGTGGTGCGACCTGCGGTGGCGCCCATCAGAAATCCACGTGCCTGGCTGTCACCGGCTGCCCAGATGAAGTCCCCCACCCGCTGAAAACCAAACATCGAGTAGAACGTGTAGAACGGCACCATGTTGGTGCCGTGATTGCTGTAGGCCGTCCCTGCAGCGATCCAGGAGCACAACGAGCCCGCCTCGTTGATACCCTCCTCGATCATCTGACCCTTCTTGTCCTCACGGTAGGACATCAGCGTCTGCGCGTCCTGCGGTGTGTAGAGCTGCCCAACGGAGGAATAGATGCCGATCTGCCGGAACAGGCCCTCCATGCCAAACGTGCGCGCCTCATCGGGCACGATCGGCACGATGTTCCGGCCAATGTTCTTGTCCTTCAGCAACACCGTGAGCATGCGCACGAAGGCCATGGTCGTGGAGATCTCCCGTTCGCCGGTGCCTTCGAGCAGCGCACCGAATGTCTCCAGCGGCGGCACGACCAGGGGCGGCGCCTCCTTGCGACGGGCCGGGAGATAGCCGCCCAGAGTGGTGCGCCGGTCACGCAGGTAGCGGTACTCCTCGGTGTCCTCGGTGGGCTTGCGGAACGGCAGGCGCGCGATGTCCTCGTCCGCGACCGGAATGTGGAAGCGATCGCGGAACGCCCGCAGGTCGTCTTCCGACAGCTTCTTCTGCTGGTGAGCGACCATCTGGCCCTCGCCGCCCTTACCTAGCCCGAACCCTTTAACGGTCTTGGCGAGGATCACCGTGGGCTGGCCCTTGTGCGCGGCCGCGGCGGCGTACGCTGCGTACACCTTGCGCGGATCGTGCCCACCGCGGTTCAGCCGCCAGATCTCCTCGTCGGACATGTTGGCGACCATCGCCTTCAGCTCGGGATATTTCCCGAAGAAGTGCGCGCGCGTGTAGGCGCCGCCCTTCGCCTTGAAGTTCTGGTACTCGCCATCGACGCACTCCTCCATGACCCGCCGCAGCAGTCCGTGATGGTCTTTCGCCAGCAGCGGATCCCACCGCGAGCCCCACAGAACCTTGATCACGTTCCAGCCGGCGCCCAGAAACGCCGCCTCCAGCTCCTGGATGATCTTGCCGTTGCCACGCACCGGACCATCGAGCCGCTGCAGGTTGCAGTTGATCACGAAGATCAGGTTGTCGAGCCCCTCGCGCACGGGCATGGTCAGTGCGCCCATCGACTCCGGCTCGTCCATCTCGCCGTCACCGAGGAACGCCCAGACCTTGCGGTCGGACGGCTTGGTGAGGCCGCGATGCTCCATGTAGCGAATGAACCGCGCCTGGAAGATCGCCATCATCGGGCCGAGCCCCATCGACACGGTCGGAAACTGCCAGAAGTCCGGCATGAGCCACGGATGCGGATAGGAGGAGAGGCCCTGGCCCGGACCGCCCGCCTCCTGTCGGAAGTGGCGCAGCTGATCCTCCGTCAGGCGCCCTTCCAGATAAGCCCGTGAGTAAACGCCGGGTGAGGAATGTCCCTGCACGAAGACGAGGTCGCCCGGATGGCGCTCGGAAGGAGCTCGCCAGAAGTGATTGAATCCGACCTCATAGAGGGTGGCGGACGAGGCGTAGCTGGACAGGTGCCCACCGAATTCCGTGGATACCCGGTTCGCCTGCACGACCATCGCCATCGCGTTCCAGCGGATGTAGGCCTCAATGCGTCGCTCGAGCGCCCGATTGCCCGGATACTCCGGCTCGCGGCCGGTGGGAATGCTGTTGACATAGGCGGTGTTCGGCTTGAACGGCAGATACGCCCCGCTGCGCCGCGTGTAGTCGATCAGGCGCTCCAGGATGTAGTGGGCGCGCTCGGCGCCGTGCGTCTTCAGCACCGAGTCGATCGACTCCAGCCACTCCTGGGTTTCAACGGGATCGAGGTCTTCGAGTTTGGGAGATTCGGTCATGCGGGATGCTCGAGCTTACTGGGGTCGCTTCATGCGACATGCGCTGAGGGCTGCCGATCTGACAGGGCGGCTCCGGTGAGGGGAAGTCGCGCTCGCGTGGCCACTGGCTCGCTGCCGCTCCAGGGTGAAAATAAAACGCGAAAAATGGAATAAGATGCGCCGGCAGCAACCGACGTCAAGCGGGAAAATTTGCGCCTGTACAAGCGGCGCCATGATCCGGGTTTCATTCATGATGGTCAAGCAAGCTCAGGGCGCGCAAGTCAGCGCGCGGATCGCGCCGCGCTCCGCCACTTCGAGGCTGCGCAGCTCGCTCCTGCCGCCCGCACAGAGGCCGACTGTCGAGCGCGCCAGTATGGGCGGCGCCGGAAATCTGGACGCCGTTCTGGCCATTTTGCCCGATACTGCGTCCCCGAGCCTGTTCGCGCAGATGCCCGAGAGCGAGCGCTGGCACGAGCTCAACGCCCGCTCGAAACCGAGCGCCGGAACCGTGCGCACCACGGTCCTCGCCAACCGCAGGCAGACACTCGCGGTCCTCGGATACATTGGGGCACAGGCCAGCACTTTCGAGAGGCTGTGGCTCGCGGGCAAAATGCTCAAGGAACTGCTCGCCCGAAACCCAAGATCGCTGGGCCTCGCGGCTCCGGGGACGGGGCGCGCTGCCGAAGCCTCGCTCGAGGCTCTCCTGGCGGCATCGCTCGCGCATGCGTTCCGCCTGCCGTCGTTTCGTGCTCGGACGGCTGAGGAGCGCAACATTGAGCGCATCGTCCTGCTGGGCGAGCGCACGGGCAGGCAAAGCGCGGCGGCGAAAATCGACATTGCCTACGCGCTTGCCTCCGCACGCGGCACCAACCTGACTCGGTGGCTGACGGCGCTGCCGCCGAACCTGCTGGACGCGAACGGGTACCGCTCGGTAATCCAGACTCTCACCAAGCGCAGTGGTATCGGCGTGCGCTGGCTGGGCGAGGCGGCCCTGCGAGGCCTGGGGGCCAACGCGTTCCTGGCAGTCGCCAGGGCTAACCAGGGTCCGGGTGCAGGCATCGCGCATCTGACATATCGCCCTCCTCGCAGAC
Source organism: Steroidobacteraceae bacterium (assembly GCA_036501985.1). Taxonomy (GTDB): domain Bacteria; phylum Pseudomonadota; class Gammaproteobacteria; order Steroidobacterales; family Steroidobacteraceae; genus 13-2-20CM-66-19. The sequence goes on from DASXZI010000012.1 coordinate 195,869, forward strand.
GCATCCGCGCGCCGGATGTGGCACTCGTGGGCAAGGGAATCTTGTTTGATACGGGCGGCATCAACCTCAAATCGCACCGTTCCATGCTCGACATGCACATCGACATGTCGGGCAGCGCGGTGGCCTTGGCGACGCTGCTTGCGCTGGCGGAGCTGCGGGCGCCGATCGCCGTAGATGCCTGGCTCGCCATCACCGAGAACCGGATCGGCCCGAATGCCTACCGCCCGCAGGAAGTCGTCACAGCCACGAACGGCGTGACCATCCAGGTCATTCACAGCGATGCGGAAGGGCGCATGGTGTTGGCCGACACCCTGGCCCTGGCGAGTCGGACCCGTCCGCGCTTCATGATTGACTTCGCCACCCTGACGGGCGCCTGTGTGTATTCGCTTACCGAGCGCATGAGCGGCGTGCTCACCAACCGCCCCAACCTCGCCGCCACGCTGGTGCAGGCGGGTCGCAGCAGCGGCGAACGAGTCTGGGCTTTTCCGCTCGATGCCGACTACGACACCGATCTGGAGAGCAAGGTCGCGGACATCCTTCAGTGCAGCGTGGAGGGCAAAGGAGACCACATCCTCGCAACCCGCTTTCTGCGCCGCTTCGTCCCGGACGAGATCGCCTGGGCACACGTTGATCTGTCAGCCGCGATGCGTCCCGGGGGATTGGGGCACATCAACACCGATATCACCGGGTTCGGCGTGAGGTTCGCCCTCGAGCTGATTCTGAGGCAGGAGATCCTGGATGCGGCGGGACCGGGACCATGAGCAGCCTCGTGATCCGCCGGCCGGACGATTGGCACGTACACCTGCGCGACGGCGCGGGGCTGCGCGACGTGCTCCCGTTCACCGCTGCGCAGTTTGCGCGCGCGATCGTCATGCCCAATCTCAAACCGCCGGTGACCACGTGCGAGCAGGCGGCAGCGTACCGCAAGAGAATTCTCGAGGCGCTGGCGCCAGAGGCCCGGTTCGAGCCACTCATGACCTTGTACCTCACCGATCACACTGACCCGGCGGAGGTCGATCGGGCGAAGGCCAGCGGCTACGTGTACGGATTCAAGCTCTATCCAGCCGGGGCCACCACGCACTCCGATGCGGGTGTGACGGACCTGCGCCGTCTGGATTCGGTTCTGACCCGCATGAGCGAGCGCGATATCGTTCTGCAGGTCCACGGTGAGGTCACGGACCGTGACGTGGATGTATTCGATCGCGAGCGCAGGTTCATCGACACCATGCTCGCGCCGCTGGTGGAACGGCACCCGCGCCTGCGCGTCGTGTTCGAGCACATCACGACGCGGGAGGCGGTTGAATTCGTGGCCGGCACTCGCGGGCGGGTCGCTGCCACGATCACTCCGCAGCACCTGGCCATGACTCGCAATGCGCTGTTCGAAGGCGGCATGCGGCCCCATCACTATTGCCTGCCGATACTGAAAACCGAGCCTGATCGCCGTGCGCTGCTGCATGCGGTAGCCGACGGCAAGCCCCGCTTCTTTCTCGGGACCGACAGCGCCCCACACGCGCGCCACGCCAAGGAGAGTGCCTGCGGCTGCGCGGGCATCTTCTCGGCGCATGCGGCAATCGAGCTGTACGCGGAGGTTTTCGAGGCGATCGGAGCGTTGGACAGGCTGCAGGGCTTCGCCTCGGAATTCGGGCCCCGGTTCTACGGATTACCCTGCAATCAGGAGACGATCACCCTGGTGAAGGAGTCTTGGCAAGTCCCTGACACCTACCGCTTCGGCGCGGAGGAGCTCGTGCCGCTGCGCAGCGGTGAGCGCGTAATGTGGCGTCTGTTGCGCGACCCCTCTCCCTGACATCCCTGCAGGCCAACTCCATGACACACACGCGAACCGGCTCACTGACGCACTCGAAAAAAGGAAGGCGTCGTTGAGCCTCAGCGACGCAGTGACCCCGCCAGCACCCAACCCGCTGGCGCCCAACCCGGCGCCCAACCCGGCGCCCGGCGCGGCGCCCGGCGCGGCCATGAGCCTGATGGCGCGGCGATTCCGAGGTTTTCTGCCAGTCGTCATCGACGTGGAGTGCGGAGGATTTCACTCCGAGACCGATGCGCTGCTCGAGATCGCGGCTGTGCTGATCGAGCTGTCGCCCGAGGGCGTGCTGCAGCGAGGCGTGACCCACCACTTTCACGTGAAGCCATTCGAAGGCGCTCGACTGGATCCCGCGGCGCTCTCGGTGACCGGCATCGACCCGCATCATCCGCTGCGGCCCGCCATCCCGGAAAAGGATGCCCTGGGCAGAGTTTTTCGCGAGGTCCGCCATGCAGTGCAGGCCCACGGTTGCCGGCGCGCCATCCTGGTCGGCCACAACGCGGCCTTCGATCTGGGGTTTCTCAACGCCGCCGTGAAACGCGCGGACGTGAAGCGAAATCCGTTCCACCCCTTCTCGTGCTTTGATACGGCCACACTCGCCGGCGCGGCGCTCGGCCAGACGGTGCTGGCGAAAGCGCTTGCCGTGGCGGGACTGGAATGGGATCCGAGCAGTGCGCACTCGGCCTCATACGATGCGGAACGCAGCGCCGAGCTGTTCTGTCTGATCTGTAACCGCCTGCGCGACAGCTTTCGCGATGCCCATGAGCGGGCCTGCTCGCTCGGCTGGATCAGCGTGGGGAACGATGAGGTGCCGGCCGAAGATCGACCTGCGGGGTGAGCGCGGGCGGCGATCTGCGCCAAGCCTGCCTGGCCGGCACTGAATTCAGTGAGCTAGGCCGCGACGGCCCCCGCTTCCGCGAGCAGCTTCTTCAGCTCACCGCTGCGATACATCTCGAGGGCGATGTCACACCCCCCCACCAGCTCGCCACTGACGTAGAGCTGCGGATAGGTCGGCCAGCTCGAGAACCGCTTCAGGGCCTCGCGCAGCTCGGGCTCCTCGAAGATATTGACATGCTTGAAGTCGGCGCCCACCGCGCGCAGGGCCGCCACCGTCTGTGCGGAGAAGCCGCACTGCGGGAAATCGGGCGTGCCTTTCATGAACAGGACGACGGGGCTCGAGGCGAGCTCCGATTTGATTCTCTCCACGACATCCATCCGGATACCTCCAGTTGCGCCACGCCAGCCTTCAGACCGCCTGGACCGTGTGCAGTTTCCGCACCCGCAGCTCTGCGAGCAGCCGCCACTGCTCCGCGGGACTCATGGCGCTCCAGCGGCCGATCTCATCACCCGTGCGCAGGCAGCCGATGCACAAGCCCGCACCATCCAGCTCACAGATATTCACGCAGGGAGACCGGGGGCGCGCCCCGTCCATAGGCTCACCGCTCTGATGCATCGTCCCACAGCCTCCGGCGCCGGCACGGCGCTGCCATTGAATTATGGGGGGTCCTCACCTATTCTTCAAACTCGGGCGCGGCTGCCGCTTCAGCCATTGAGAACAACAACTTGGAGCGAACTATGAATCCCCTCAACTCGGTCTCGGGCTCGATCTGGACGGGTTTCATCCTGGCCGTGATCGTCCTGCTCATCGCGATCGGCGTCCACATGAACACTGGCTCCTTCTTCGAGCCCACGCTTGCACGCTGGCTGCATATCCTCAGCGGCATCACCTGGATCGGCCTGCTCTACTACTTCAATCTCGTGCAGACCCCGGGGATGGCGGTGGCTGCGGCCGACAAGGGTGGCCCCGGCGGCGCGGGCATCAGCAAATACATTGCGCCGCGTGCCCTGTGGTGGTTCCGCTGGGGGGCCGTAGCGACCTGGGTCACGGGCGCGTGGTATCTGACCCGTGGGGGAAACTTCCTCAACGCGCTGACGTTCGGTCACGGCGCGGAGGATCGCTACGGCTTCACCATCGGCATCGGCGCATGGCTGGGCACGATCATGCTGTTCAATGTCTGGGCTTTGATATGGCCTAATCAGAAGAAGATCCTGGGCATCGTGCCGGCCACCGACGAGGAGAAGGCGAAGGCGCGCAAGACCGCAGGCCTGGCCTCGCGAGTCAACTTCGTGCTCTCGATCCCGATGCTCCTGTGCATGGGTTCCGCATTCCACCAGTTCCCGCTGTAGAGGAGCCACACCCTGAGCCGATCGGCTTCCCAGACTGTTGGCGAGGTACCCGCCGATGTGGAACTGCAAGTCGCGGCGGCGTTGCGCGAGGATGTCGGCACCGGTGATGTGACCGCACGTCTGGTGCCCTCAGGCCAGCGCGTGCGTGGCCATGTGGTCGCGCGCGAAGAAGCCGTGATGTGCGGGCGACCCTGGGTTGATGAGACCTTTCGGCAGCTCGACCCGCAGATCAGGCTCAGCTGGAAGGTTGCAGACGGCGAGTACATCACCCGCGATCAGACCGTCTTCGAGATCGAAGGCCTGGCGCGTCCGGTGCTGACGGGAGAGCGGACAGCGTTGAACTTCCTTCAGCTCCTGTCAGGTACTGCCACTGCGGCGCGAGCTTTTGCACAAGCCATCGCTGACACCAGCTGCGAGATTCTCGACACACGCAAGACGCTGCCGGGTCTGCGCACTGCGCAGAAGTACGCCGTGCGTTGCGGCGGCGGCCGGAATCACCGCATCGGCCTGTACGATCTGTTGCTCATCAAGGAGAACCACATCGCCGCGGCCGGTTCGCTTGCGGCTGCGGTCGCCGCGGGCCGCCGGGCCTCGGGGGGTCTGCAGGTCGAGGTGGAAGTCGAATCCCTGCAGGAGTTCTCCGCGGCACTCGAGTCGGGAGCGGACATCATCATGCTCGATGAGTTCACCCTCGCTGACATGAAGAGCGCCGTCCAGATCAACCGCTCCAGAGCTCACCCGGCAAAGATCGAGGCCTCGGGCAGTGTGAGCTTGCAAACCGTGCGGCAGATTGCGCTGACAGGCGTGGACTACATCTCGGTGGGCGCGATCACCAAGCACGTGAACGCGATTGATCTGTCGATGCGGCTGGACTTCGCAGGCGGCGAGGCTTCCTGAGCACTCGCGCAGCCTACGATCTAGGCGCCGGCGGACCTCAGTACTCGCGCGGCCTACGATCTACGCGACAGCAGACTTCAGCACTCGCTGGGGCTGCGCGATGCCGTAGCCCTGCGCGTAGTCGACACCGAGGCTGGTGAGCATCTGGATGATCTCGGCGTTCTCGGCAAACTCGGCGATCGTCTGCTTGCCGGTCAGGTGACCGATCTCGTTGATCGAGCGCACCATCTCGCGGTCGATCGGATCGCGCAGGATCTCGCGCACGAAGCTGCCGTCGATCTTGAGGAAATCCACGGGGAAGTGCTTCAGGTAGCCGAAGGAGGACAGGCCGGTACCGAAGTCATCCAGCGCGAACTTGCACCCGAGCTCCTTGAGCGCCTGGATGAACCGGTTGGCCTGGGAGAAGCTCGCCACTGCCGCGGTCTCGGTGATCTCGAAGCAGATCTTGGAAGCATCGAGCCCGCTGCGGTGGAACTGGTCGATGACGAACGGCAGGAATTTGTCATCACCCAGACTCTGGCCCGAGAGATTGATCGAGCACATGAGCAGCTTCTCGCGCTCATCGGCCTCCGAGACCAGCCACCGCAGGGCATTCTCGATCACCCAGCGGTCGATTGCCGGTGTGATGCCATAGCGCTCGGCGGCCGCGATGAAATCATTCGGGGCGACGATGCGCCCGGCTTCATCCTTCAGGCGCAGCAGCAGCTCGTAATGAGCCCCGACCTCGGTGCGCTGCAACGGCTGGATCGCCATGCGGTAGAGCTCGAAGCGCCCTTCCTCCAGCGCTGCGTTGATGCGCGCGGCCCATTGCATCTCGCGCCGCCGCCGCATGAGCTCGATGTCGTTCTCGGCGAAACTGTGCACGCGATTGCGGCCGCCCTCCTTGGCCGCCTGGCAGGCGCTGTCAGCCGCCGACAGAATGGAAGCCACGTCCTCATTGTCCGCGGTGATGGGCACGACCCCGATGCTGGCGCCGAGCCGGAAGACCCGGTCCTCCCACGTGAAGCGGAAGTTGCGCACGCCCTCGCGCAGGGTTTCAGCCGTGCGCATCGCCTCATCCAGCGAGCAGCTCTCGAGCAGAATGCCGAACTCGTCTCCGCCCAGGCGTGAGAGCGTGTCGCGCCAGCGGACCTTGGATTTCAGCAGCGCGCCGACCTGGCCGAGCAGTGCATCGCCCGCACTATGCCCGCAGGTATCGTTGACGATCTTGAACTGATCGATGTCCAGGTAGCACAGCGCGTAGGAGGCTTCCCTCGCCTTGGCGCTCTTCAGCGCCCGCTCGAGGCGGCTCTCGAACTCGCGGCGATTCACCAGGCCCGTCAGCAGGTCATGGCTTGCGTGATAGGACAGGCGCCTGTTGAGCTCGCGCGACTCGCTGACGTCATGGAACACCAGCACGCCGCCGGCCACGTGGCCTGACCCGTCACGGATCGGTGCCGCCGTGCTCTCCACGTACAGCTCGTTGCCGTCCCGGCGGATCAGCAGCATGGGCCGCACCGACTTGATCGGACGGATGCGCCGGATCGAGACGCTCAGCGGGTTCTCGAGCGGCTCGCAGGTCTCTTCGTGGAAAGCGCGGAAGATTTCCTCGACCGGCCGCCCCATCGCATCCTCGAGCCGCCAGCCGGTCAGCTCTTCCGCGACGGGATTGATGTAATCGATGGTGGAGGTCGCATCCGTAGTGATGACACCGTCGCCGATCGACTGCAAGGTGATCTGGGCGCTTTCCTTCTCGCGGAACAGCGCCTCTTCGTAAATCTTGCGCTCGGTGATGTCGAGCTCCACTCCGACCAGGCGGAGCAGCCGACCGTGCTTGTCCACGCGGGCAGTGGCACGACTGATGACCCACCGCCACTCGCCATTGCGGTGGCGCATGCGGTGCGTACTTTCGAAGGCCGCCGTCTTGCCCGCCACATGGTCGCGAATCGCTGCCTGCACGCGCGACAGATCGTCTGGATGCACGAGGCTGCGCCAGTCCGGCGAGCCGCGAATGTCATCGTCCTGGTACCCGAGCATCGCCTTCCAGCGGGGCGAGAAATACACCTCGTTGTTCTGGACGTCGAAATCCCACAGCCCGTCGTTGGCCGAAAGCTGGGCGAGGTTGGTTCGCTCCTCGAGCTTGGCGAGGCGCGCTTCGATCCGGATTCGCTCCAGCCCTGTGGCGAGGCTCGTGCCGATGAGCTTCATCAGCAACTGCAGGTTCACATCCCAGGCGCCGCGCGGCATCGTGTGGGCAAGGCCCAGGATGGCGGCGGGCCTGCCCTGCACGCGCAGACTGACCAGCAAAGCGGAACCGATCTGCAGGTCGGCCATGCGTTGCGCCTCGGCCGCCTGCTCGCGTCGCGGCGCGCTCGTATCGCGCAACTCCGACAGACGCAGGTGATCCAGGCGCGGCTTGAGCCACGGGAAGGCATCCATGTGCGCCTCCCGCAGCCCCTCCGGCCGACACTGAGCAAAGGCGCTGCGGGCAAGCCGCACGTCCTCGATGATCAGTTCCTCAGGGCCGAAGATGGCGAGAAAGGCGCAGTCGGTGGCGGTGGCCTCGCGCAGCAACTCGAGATTGCGCCGCGTGCAATCGTCGATCTGCTCCTTGCGCATGTTCTGGAAGTCGACAGCGATCTTCGTACAGGCGACATCGAGACCGAGCACGGGCCTGGGAAGACGGCCCGTCCAGGCATCTGCCGATAGGATGTCCGAAGCGGTGAACTCCGCTGGCTTATCCGTTGGCACAGACGACATGTACCTGAATTCCTCCCGAACCCACCTGTGCAGCGTAACCGACCGGTCGAAGCCCCGATGTGACGCCGTAGGGGTTAGCTCGCAGATTCCATTGCGATTTCCCGCAAGGGTGCGCCCTCCCGCCCTCACGCTGCGCTCTGAAGGTGTCAAAGCACCTTTCAGCAATTTAATGAGTTGCGCGCGATTCTCGCACACTAACGCAAGAACACAAGCTAACGCGCTGTTCGATCTGAGGTTACGGAGTTAACAGAATGTGTCCCGGCCGCCTCATGGAGGCCGACCAGTTCCTGCCAGGCGCTGATCACCGCCTCCGGCGTGATCCCCAGAATGCTCTGCCGCCCCTCGACCAGGCCCGTCAGGGAAAGGGCAGGTGTTGTCGCACCACCGGGTCGGTACAGATCGGCCGCGGCCGTGCCGAACAGCGCCACGGTGGGGCAGCCCAGTGCGGCCGCGGCGTGGGCAGGCCCCGTGTCGACCGAAATCATGCTCGCCGCACGCTCGAGCACCGGCAGAAGGCGGGGGATCGGCAGCTCCTTCGCCGCGTTGCAAGCACCGGGAACACCGGCGCAGCGCAGAATATCCTCGTTCAGCCCATATTCCGCCGGCGTGCCCGAAAGCACGATCGCCTGCTCGGGACGCAGCTCATGCAGCGCCCGCATCACGGCGCCCCAGCGCTCCTCCGGCCAGTATTTGGAAGCCCCTGAACGCGAGCGCAACCCGCGGCGCGCAATGTGCCGACTGCCGGGATGCACGATGACAAAAGGCCGTGTGCGCAAGCCGCGTCCCCCCATCCACACATCCGCCTCCCGCCGCGCAGCCGCGTCGATCTCGAGGTGAGCTGCACGCGATAGCGCTGGAATCGGCGCGGGCAACTGGCCCTCCAGCGCCGCGGGCGTATGGTTGCCGAGCCGGATATAGCGGTCGGCAAAGCTCTCACCCGGTTGCCATGGGAACTGGCGCGAATCGCAGATGAATCCGGCGGGAATGCCTCCTCGCTCGAGTAAGTGCGTGCCGAGGCCCAGATCGCAGAACCAGGCAGGCCCCGGCCCGCGCCGCCGCAGCCAGCCGATGAGCCGGTGCTGGTCCCGGCTGAGCCAGTACGGCGTACGGCGGCTGCGAATCAGAAAGAGCTCCCCGAGAGCGGGCTGCGACTGCAGCAGGGGGCGGGTCCAGGGGCCCGAGGCAATGACATCGACCTTCTGGCCAAAACGCGCGTGCAACTGCCGCAACAGCACAGTGAGCAACACGATGTCGCCGAACGCACCGAACCTCATGACGAGCGGGCGCGCCAGCCTCACAGATCGGCCCCCTCGAGCGCCTCACGCGCAGTCAGATACAGCCGCCGCAGCTCCGCCTCCATGTCTGTCTGCAGGCTCTGCATCGTGGTCGCATCCAAGACGCGCGGCACGTACCGTGGCGGACCGATAGCGATCACGATCCGCGCGAAGGGCATGGGAATGACAAACTTGTCCCACTTGATCAGCCACGCACGCGAGGCTGCGTACGCCATGGGCAATATGGGCCGCCCTGATATCTGGGCCAGCAAAATGGCTCCTGGCTTGAACCGAAAGCGCGGTCCCCGTGGCCCATCCGGCGTAATGACGGGAGAGACGCCGTCGCGTACCAGCGCCTGATAGTAATCGCGCAGCGCGCGTGCCCCTGTGTGGGTCGATGAGCCCCGTATCACGTGGCCGCCGATGCGCTGGACCATCATCGCCCCGAGCTCACCATCGACCGAGGGACTGATCAGCCAGCCCGGCGCGAGCCCGCGCGAGCGTTGGTCCAACAGGAAGCGCGCACAGAAGAGCTGATGCTGATGCCAGTAACAGGGGACGAGCGAAGGTGCCCGGGCAAGTGCCTGCTCGAGCGATTCAACGCCGCGCACGCCCACGACCCGGCAGGTTTTCATCCAGGACCGGATGATCCCGAGGCCCACCGGCACGGCGAGCTGGTACAGCAGCCGCCGGGCCCGCGTCATGCGGCGGCTGGAGCGCGTCGTGTTGCGGTAAAGAGTGTTGCGAAGGCCGCCGTCCGGACCCTTATCGCTCATGTGCATATGCCCGCCGCGGGCCATCTACGCGGCAGGTCCGGGTAAGATAAGATTACGGTTTTGCCCATCCGGCCCCTGCATGACCGCTACCGAATCCGAGCTGCGACCACCGCCCGAGGTTCCGCTTCAGTTCGATATCGGCTCCACGGACGACTCCCTGGAGCGCATGGCCGAGCTCTTTGCCCGGCATGGCGACATCTACCGCGTGTTTGCGCCGGGACGCAAGTCCTACACGTACGTCATCCATCATCCGGATGATGTGAAGCGGGTGCTGGTCTCGAACCACCGCAACTATACCAAGGGCCTCGGCCTCGACCGTGTGAAGATTCTGCTCGGCAAAGGGATCATGACGAGCGAGGGAGAGCTGTGGAGGCGACAGCGCTACATGATGCAGCCGTTCTTTCACCGGCGTGTCATTACCCAGTTCGCCGCGACCCTCGCTGAGGCCAACGACCGGCTGATCGAGCGGTGGGAGCGCCTTGCCGAGGCGCGCGAGCCCGTCAACGTGACGGACGAGATGAGCGAGCTGACGCTGCAGATCGTGCTGCGCTCGATCTTCGGAGCCGATCTGCCCGCGCTCTCCGAGGCGTTCGAAGTCGTAACACGCGAGCCGGCCCGCAACCTGCAGTTCGCCTACAAGTTCCGGGGCCTGACCCGGCTGGTGGCCGCAATCATCCAGCGCCGCCGCGAGCACCACGAGGAGCACGCTGACTACGTCGGGATGCTGATGGGCGCCCGGGACCGGGAGAGCGGCCAGGGCATGAGCGAGCGCGAGCTGATCGATGAGATCATGACGCTGGTGGTCGCCGGCCACGAGACCACGGCCAGCGCGCTGAACTGGACCTGGTATCTGCTCTCGCAGCATCCCGAGGCGGAAAGCCACCTGCACGCCGAGATCGACGCCGCCCCGCTCGAGCCGGCTCCGAGCCTCGAGCGAATGGAGGGCCTGGCCTACACCCAGCAGGTCATCAACGAGGCCCTGCGGCTGTATCCACCGGGATGGCTGCTGTCGCGGCGCACGATCGAGGCAGACGTGCTGGGGGGCCATGAGATTCCCGCGGGCGCCAATGTGCTGATCCCCCTGTATCTGGTGCACCGGCATCCGCGTTTCTGGAAAGACCCCGAGCGGTTCTGGCCGGAGCGGTTCGCGCCTGAGTATGAGGCCCAGCTCGCGAAGGGTGCGCCGCAGGCCTCGCAGCCTGCCGCGGATGAGGCGGACACCGCTGGCGGCCAGGCCGGGCCCTCTTCGGACACGCCGACCGAGCCGGCAAGACGCCCGCGCTTTGCCTACATGCCGTTCGCGGCTGGCCCACGTCACTGCATCGGCGAGACGCTCGCGCTGTATGAGATGCTGATGCATCTGTACAAAGTTGCCCGGCGCTTCCGTCTGCTCTACGTGCCCGACAGGCCGCTCGAGCTCGAAGCGCAGATCAACCTGCGCACCCGCCATCCCCTGCACATGAGGTTGGAACGCCGCTGATGACGCAAGCCACCACACTGACCGAGCTGATCGAAAGCAATCGCACCGTGGCACGCGCCCTCACCTATCTCGAAGGTGAGAGCGAGTCCCGCAGCGTCTCGTTCGGGGAGCTCTACGAGCGTGCCGTCGGCATTCTCCATCACCTGCAGCGCCTGGGGGCGAAGCCCGGAGACAAGCTGATCATCTATCTGGGCAACAACGAGCAGTTCCTCGATGCGTTCTGGGCCGCGATCCTCGGGGGCATCATCCCCGTGCCGGTGGCGTTGGGTATCAGCAGTGAGCATCGCCACAAGCTGCTGCGCATCGCGCGCAAGCTCGGTAATCCGTTCATCTACACCGACCGCAAATCCCTCGATCGCATCCACGCGCTGGCCGGGCAGCTGGGCGAGAGCGACACGGCCGCTGCCTTGCGCTCCCGTACATTCCTGGTCGACGATCTCGATGACATCTCGCGGGCCGGCAGGCTGCACAAAGCACGGCCGGGCGACACCGCATTCATCCAATTCTCCTCGGGCTCGACCAGCGAGCCCAAGGGCGTCGTCCTCACTCACGCCAACATCGTGGCCAACTGCCTGGGAACCAATCAGGCCGCGCAGTTGACGGAAAACGACGTGAGTCTCTCCTGGATGCCCCTCACCCACGACATGGGGCTCATCGGCTTTCACCTGTTCATGTTCGCGGCCCGGGTGCACACGCACCTGATGCCGACGGAGCTGTTCGTGCGCCGCCCACTGCTGTGGCTGTCACTGGCCTCGCAGGTGCATGCGAGCATCCTGTGTTCGCCGAATTTCGGCTACAAGCACTATCTGAAGGTGTTGGCCGAGCGGCCGGTCGAGGACCTGGATCTGTCGGCCGTGCGGCTGATCTTCAACGGCGCCGAGCCGATTTCGGTCGAGCTGTGCAATCAGTTCCTGGACCGTCTCGCCCCCGCCCGCCTGCCGCGCAATGCCATGTTTCCCGTCTACGGTCTCGCCGAAGCCTCGCTCGCCGTCAGCTTTCCCCCGGTGGGCTCCCCACTGCGCACGCTGACTCTCAACCGACACCGCATGAATGTAGGAGACCCGGTCGAGCCGGTTCCCGGATCGGACCGGGATGCGATTGCGCTCGTCTCGGAGGGCAATGCCATTCCCTTCTGCGAGGTGCGGATCGCGGGCGATGATGACCAGCCGCTGCCCGAGGGCCACATCGGCCACGTTCACATGAGGGGTGAGAACGTCACGCAGGGCTACTTCGAGAACCCCGCGGCCAATGCCGAAGCGTTCACGGCGGACCGCTGGCTGCGCACCGGCGACCTCGGGTTGAGGTACGAGGGGGGCCTGTTCATCTCGGGCCGCGCCAAGGAAATCATCTTCGTCAACGGCCAGAACTATTACCCGCACGACATCGAGGCGATCGCGCAGCGGGCACAGGGACTGGAGCTGGGGAAAGTCGTGGCGGCCGGGGTACGCCCGCGCGGGGCCGAGACCGAGCAGCTCGTCGTGTTCGTGCTGCACCGGGGCACGGTCGAGGATTTCCTGCCGGTGGCGCTCGAAGTCACCCGGCTCGTCAACGAGCAGGCCGGTCTGGAGATCGCCGAGGTGATTCCGGTCAAGCGGATCCCCAAGACAACCAGCGGCAAGATCCAGCGTCACCTGCTCGAGGTCGCCTGGGCCGATGGCGAGTTCGACACGGAGCGGCGCGAGCTCAGGGCACTGCGTACGCAGCAGCGTGGGTCCCAGTCCGGCACGCGGACCGAGATCGAGGACAAGCTCAGAGTGATCTGCGAGAGCGCCCTCGAGGGCAAGCGCGTCGACGTGCACGATAATCTGTTCGAGATCGGGGCGAGCTCGCTGAAGCTGATCGAGATCCACGAGCAGATCGACCGTGAGTATCCGGGACTGGTGGACCTGACCGAGCTGTTCGACTTCCCGACGATCGTCGAGCTCGCCGGGCACCTGGAAAGCCGCCTCGCGGCCTGAGCGGCAGCTTGCGGCGGCCGGCCGTCCAGTGCGGGATTTTCAGCCGTTTGCGGCTATAATCGCCAACATGGACCTGCAAGCCCGGCCCGCCGTTCCCGCCCCCACCCGCTGCGAGCAGCGGTTGAGCGAGTGCGGGATCCGGCCCACCGCGCAACGTGTGCAGATCGCCGTACTGCTGCTGTCGGCCCCGCAACACCTCTCGGCCGAACAGATCCTCGCCAGCCTGCGCGCTGCGGGCGCGCGGGTCTCCAAGGCAACCGTCTACAACACGCTGAACCTGTTCGCGGCCCGGGGGCTGATCCGTCAACTCTCGATAGACGGCTCGCGTGCCTGGTTCGACTCCAACGTGGACGCGCATTACCACTTCCATGACGTGAGCAGCGGCGCGCTCATCGATGTGCCGGTTCCCGAAGTCGAATTCAGCCGCTTGCCCGCCCCCCCGCCGGGTACCGAGGTGGCGGGCATCGACCTCGTGATCCGCCTGCGGAAAAAGTCATAGACACCGTTGAGATCGAGACCGGCGCGCAGCCCAGCGGCACGGTGCTGTGGCTGCACGGATTGGGGGCCGACGGCCACGATTTCGAGCCCGTCGTGCCCGAGCTGGTGCGGCCGGCCGAGCGCGCGCTGCGCTTCGTCTTTCCGCATGCGCCTGTGAGACCGGTCACGATCAACGGCGGCATGAGCATGCGGGCGTGGTACGACATCCTCGCCTTCGACCGGCAAACTCCGCAGGACGAGAGCGGCATTCGGGCCTCCGACGCGGCCGTCCGCAATCTGATCCAGCGCGAGAACTCACGGGGCATCCCCACAGAGCGCATCGTGCTCGCGGGGTTCTCGCAGGGCGGCGCCATCTCGCTGTTCTCGGGGGTGCGCTATCCCGAGCGCCTGGCCGGCATCATGGGACTGTCCTGTTACCTGTTGCTCGAGTCCCGGTTCGCGGACGAACGCAGTCCCGCGAACCAGTCCACGCCAGTCTTTCTCGGGCACGGCAGTCAGGATCCCGTAGTGGATGTGCGCTCGGGGCTGCAAGCCAGGCAGCTCCTCGAGACTGCCGGCTACCCGGTCGAATGGCATTCCTACCCGATGGCGCATTCGGTGTCCGTGCCGGAGATCGCGGATATTGCCGCCTGGCTGCGCCGGGTGCTGCCTGCAACCCCGGGTTGAGTCGCGCGAGGGCCCCCTGTGTACGGGGTCTACGGATGACGAGGCAGGTGGCACCCTATAGAATTCGGCGTTCGGTGCCGGCTTAGCTCAGCTGGTAGAGCACATCATTCGTAATGATGGGGTCCACGGTTCGAGTCCGTGAGCCGGCACCAGAGTGTGCACAGGCGGACTGTCTTGCTCCCGCAACTGCCTGTCTGCAACGTAATTGTCACGGAATCGGCCCGCCGCCCCGGGCGGTCCCCCTGGCGCTTTGGGGCCAGGAAATAGTTTTTGGGGCGTTAAACTTTGCCCCGTCAAGACGCTTCCAACTCTGGACAAGGGCCGCCGGGGCAGCGGCCGGATACAAAGGAAACTCAGGTGGGTGCAACTCCGGAACCCAAGATCGACCTCCCGACGGGGCCTGCCGAGCCCGTGACGTGGATCGCACGCGATCGCCAGGGGTTCGAGCGGCTGGCGGACCCGGCCGTGCACGAGGTACTGACACCTGCGGGCACTGCCCAGCCAGGACGTCCTCGCGGGTGGATTTTGCGTGCCGGGGCCGTGGTACTGGTGTTGGCGGTTGCTGCGGTGCTCTGGACCGTGATGCGCCCCCACCCGGCTCTCGTCGCGCTCGCCGATCAGCAGAACGTGCCGCTGATCTCCGTCATGACCCCGGGGGTGCGGCCGGTCACAACCAGCGTGACCTTTACGGGAGCGATCGCTGCGCGCTACGACATGCCCATCGGCAACGACGGCGATACCGGCCGCATTGTGGCCGTCTACGTGGAGGCGGGAGATCACGTCGAGCGCGGCCAGCTTCTGGCCAAGCTCAATGACTCAGTGTTGATTCCGCAGGTGAATCGTCTCGAGGCTTCCGTCGAGCAGGCGCAGGCCCAGGCCGCCTTGTCGGAGGCCGAATATCGACGTGCCCAGGCCGTCCAGGCGGCCGGCGCGCTCTCGGCGGAGGACATCGAGAAGCGCCGCGCCTCAGCGGTCACCGATGCGGCAAATGTGAAGGTGGCCGCCGCCCAACTGGCGGAAGCCCAGGCCCGCCTGAGCCGCACACGCATCGTGGCGCCGATCGCCGGCACCGTGCTGACTCGGCGCGCGGAAGTCGGCCAGATCGCCAGCACCGCCGGGGACGCTCTCTTCCGGGTCGCGAGCGGCGGCGAAGTCGAGATGCGGGGTCAGCTTGCCGAGCAGGATCTCGCGCAGGTGAAGGTGGGTGATACCGCCATGGTGCATCTCACCGGGCTGTCGCAAGCCTTTCCCGGCCGGGTGCGCCTGCTCGGAGCCATCATCGATCCGCAAACGCGGCTGGGCGAAATCCGCATCACCCTCCGGCCGGACCCGGCCCTGCGGCCTGGCGCCTTCGCTCGCGGCACCGTCGCGGTGAGCAAGACTTTGCGTCCGGTGGTCCCGCAGACCTCCGTCCTGACCGATTCCAACGGTAGTTACGTATTTGTTGTCGATTCCGCAGGTCGGGCCGAGCGTCGCGCCGTGCGCGTCGCGGACACTTCCGACGACGGCGTGGTCATCGCCTCGGGCCTCAAAGGCTCCGAGCAGGTCGTGACCACGGCGGGCGGTTTCCTGCACGACGGCGAGCAGGTGAAGGTCCTCAACCCCACTTCGAGCCGGCAGCCGGCCTCCTGATCCGGACGCTACCGCGATGAGGAACATTTCCGCGTGGGCCATCCGCCATCCGCTGCCCCCGATGGTGCTGTTCGTCGTGCTGCTGTTCATGGGCTTCGTCAGCTTCGTACGACTGCCCATCACCGCCAACCCGGATGTCTCCTTTCCGGTCGTGTTTGTCACCATCGACCAGCCGGGCGCGGCGCCACAGGAGATGGAGACACAGGTGCTCCAGAAGGTCGAAGGCTCGGTTGCCGGCATCGGCAACATCGACAACATCACTTCGTGGACGGTCGAAGGGCAAGCCTCCATCACCATCCAGTTCGAGATCGGCACGCCCCTCGATCGCGCAGTGGCAGACGTGCGCGATGCAGTCGCGAAGGTGCGCCCGCTGCTGCCGCAGGGTATCCAGGAACCCGTCGTCCAAAGGCTCACGACGGACGGCGGCCCCATGGTCTACTACGGCGTCAGCTCGAGCTCGCTCACCCAGGAGGAGCTGTCCTGGTTCGTGGACAACACGATCACGAAACGGCTGCTCCAGGTGACCGGCGTCGCGCAGGTCCAGCGTGGTGGCGGCGTGAACCGCGAGATTCGCGTGGAGCTGGACCCCGCGCGCATGCAGGCCCTGGGCATTACGGCTGCTGAGGTCAATGAGCAACTGCGCAACCTGAACCTGGACTCCCCAGGCGGCCGCGCACAGCTCGGAGGCGGCGAGCAAGCCATCCGTGTCCTGGGTGGTGCGCCGACGGCGGCCGCTCTCGGCGACTCGCAGATCGTCCTGCCCGGAGGCCGATTCGCCCGGCTGTCAGATCTTGCCGAAGTGCGCGACAGCGTCGGCGAAATACGCTCCATTGCGCGCCTCAATGGCCGGCCTGCCACGACGTTCTTTGTCAACAAGGCGAAGGGCTATTCGGACGTCACGGTCGACAATGGCATCCAGGCGGAATTGGCCAGGATCCGTTCGGAAAATCCTCAGGTGAAGATGACGCCGATCTACACCAGCGTGGACTACACGAAGAATACCTACCACTCCGCACTGAGCGCCCTCCTCGAGGGCTCTGCGCTGGCCGTGTTGGTGGTGTTCCTATTCCTGCGCGACGGACGCGCGACGCTGATCTCGGCGATGGCGATCCCCCTGTCGGCCATACCGACATTCGCCTTCATGCAATGGATGGGCTTCACGCTCAACTCGATCAGCCTGCTGGCGCTGTCGCTGGTCGCCGGTGTTCTGGTGGACGATGCCATCGTCGAAATCGAGAACATCGTGCGCCATATGCGCATGGGCAAAGCCGGCTTTCAGGCGGCCCTGGACGCCGCCGACCAGATCGGGCTTGCGGTAGTGGCCACCTCGGCGACCATCGTGGCTGTGTTCTTGCCCGTGAGCTTCATGGGCGGACTGACCGGACAGTACTTCAAGCAATTCGGCCTTACCGTGGCCGCCGCCGTGTTCTTCTCCCTGCTGGTCGCGCGACTCATTACGCCGGTACTGGCCGCCTATACGCTGAAGTCCGACGGCGTCGCGGTGCACACCGACGGGCCGCTCATGTCCTGGTACCAGAAGGTCCTGCGCTGGTGTGCCATTCACCGGTGGAAAACGGTCCTGGGCGGCGCGGTGTTCTTCATCCTCTCGATCATCGGCGCGGCGCTGGTTCCCTTCTCCTTCATCCCCGAGGCGGATATCAACTTTTCGCAGCTCACGCTGGAGCTGCCTCCGGGAGTGCGGCTCGAGGATACCTCCGCCGTGGCGGCGGCTGCTTACAGGGTCATCGCCCGCGAGCCGGAGGTGAAGGACATCGTTGAGTCGATCGGTGCCAATGACGAGGGCGTCCGCCAGGCGGAGCTCGACATCGCACTCGTACCCGCCAAGGACCGCAGCGTGACGCAGCGGCAATGGGAGGATCGCACGCTGCAGAAGCTCAAGAGCATTCCGGATGCCCAGGTGCACTTCCAGCGCAACGGCAACGGGCGGGACGTCAACATTTATATCACTGGAGACGATGCGCAGCTCACCTACACCACTGCCCGCCGGGTGGTCGATGAGATGAGCAAGCTGCCGTTCCTGCGCGATGCGCGCATCAACAACGACTTGCCGCGGCCGGAGATCCTGATTCATCCGCACCTGGACCTCGCCTCCCAGCTGGGCGTCACCGTCGAAAGCATCAGCGACACGATCCGGATCGCAACCCTCGGGGACCTCGACCAGAACAGCGCGAAGTTCTCCCTGCGGGACCGTCAGGTGCCCATCCGCGTGAGCCTGCTCGAGGACAGCCGCAAGAGCCTCACCACACTCGAGAACCTGCCCGTACCCACCGCCTCGGGCGCAGCCGTGCCGCTCAAGGCCGTCGCGGATATCACCTTCGGCGAGGGGCCGACGCGCGTGCGCCGCTACAATCAGAGCCGGCGCATGTTCATCGACGCCGATCTCAAGGGCATCGAGCTCGGGCCGGCGATGAAGGCCATCTATAACCTGCCTTCTCTGAAGAGCCTGCCGCCGGGCGTGCACCTGGTGAACATCGGCGATGCGAAGTTCATGGACGAGTTGATCCTCAACTTTGAGATTGCCATGGCCACGGGAATCCTCATGGTCTTCGCGGTGCTGGTGCTGCTGTTCGCCCGGGTGCTGCAGCCCATCACGATTCTCTCCTCCCTGCCCCTGTCGATCGGCGGTGCGGTGGCGGCCCTGGTGGTCACGCGGCACTCGGTGTCCCTCGGGGTGATGATCGGCGCGCTGATGCTGATGGGCATCGTCGCGAAGAACTCGATCCTGCTGGTGGACTTTGCCATCGAGGAGATGCGGGCCGGCAAGGACCGGCTGACCGCGATCGTCGAGGCCGGGCACAAGCGTGCGCGCCCGATCGTGATGACGACCGTGGCGATGGTAGCCGGCATGCTGCCGGTGGCTACCGGCCTGGGCGGGGACACCGCTTTCCGTCAGCCCATGGCGATTGCGGTGATCGGTGGTTTGATCACCTCCACCGCGCTGACGCTGGTCATCGTGCCGGCCGTGTTCACGCTGATCGACGATATCGAGCGCTGGCTGGCGCCGAAGTTCGGGCGGGTCCTGACGACCCACTCGCCGCCAACCGAAGCGCCGGGCCGCCCGCATCCGGTAAGCTAAGGCGGAATGCTCACAAAGGTTTCGCCCGACAAGTCGCGCGAGTCAACTGCTAAGTCCGAGCTTGCACCCGAGCCCGCGGCCTGGTGGGTGCGGGTGCTCGCGGTTATCCCGCTGTCCTGGCTCTACGGCTTCGCCTTCCTGCTCGGATGGCTGGCGTACCGTGTATTCCCTTACCGCAAGCAGCTGGTGCGCCAGAACCTGGCGCTCGGGTTCCCCGGGATGGACGAGCGGGCCCTGCGCGCGACCATGCGCGCCTACTACGCCGGGTTTGCGCAGATGCTGGTCGAAATCATCAGGTCGGCCAAGCTGCCGGGTGAGGAGATTCAACGCCGTGTGCGCATCCGCAATATCGAGCTGCCGCTCGAGTGGCTCGCGCAGGGCAAGTCCGTGCTGCTCGTGGCGGCGCACCAGTGCAACTGGGAGTGGATGCTGCTCGCTCTGTCACTGACGCTGGGTTACCCGGTGGACGCGGCCTACAAGCCGCTGGTGAATCCCTGGGCCGAGCGGGAGATGAAGAAGGTCCGCAGCCGTTTCGGCAGCCGCCTGGTCCCCGCCAAGGAGCTGCTGGCCGACATGATCCGGCGCCGCGCCGTGGTCCGCGCGGTCGCCATGGTGGCCGACCAGGAGCCCACCACCAGCGAGCACAAGCACTGGACACGCTTTCTCAACCGCGACACGGCCTTCTACATGGGACCGGAGGAGATCTCGCGCGCCACGCGCCTGCCGGTCCTGTTCATCCTCATGCGCCGCCTGTCGAAGGGATTCTACGAGATGGAGTTCGAGCTGCTCGCGCGGCCCGGGGACCGGCTACAGCCGGGTGAGCTGACCGAGCGTTACGCCCGCCGCGTCGAGCAGCAGATCCACGCGGCTCCTGCGGACTGGCCCTGGTCGCACAAGCGCTGGAAGCTCAAGCGCTCCCTGTACGGCAAGGCCTCGGCAACCAGCCGTCCGCGCAGCTGAGATCGGCTCAGGACTTGCGCGCGTTCTCGACCTGACGAAGCTCGCGCGGCAGCGCGAAGAAGACACGCTCCTCGCGACCGATGATCTCCTGGGGCTGCTCCGCGCCCCAGGTATGCAGGCGCTCGACAACCTGCTGCACCCGGACCTCGGGAGCCGAGGCGCCGGCGGTCACACCGATGGCGCTCTTGCCTGCGAACCATTCGCGCTGCATGTCGTCGGGCCCGTCGACCAGGTATCCGGGAATCCCTGCACGGTCGGCCAGCTCCCGCAAACGGTTGGAGTTGGAGCTGGTGCGCGAGCCTACAACGACCAGCACGTCGCATTTCTCCAGGAGTTTCTTCACGGCGTCCTGCCTGTTCTGGGTCGCGTAGCAGATATCTTCCTTGCGCGGGGTCGCCAGCTGCGGGAAGCGCTGGCGCAGGGCCTCGACGATCTCGGCAGTGTCATCCACCGAAAGAGTGGTCTGCGTGACGAAGGCGAGGCTGTCAGGATCGCGGGCCTTGAGGTGCTCCACGTCCGCCACGCTCTGAATCAGATGGATGGTGCCCCCGAAGGAGGTGTCGAAGCGGCCCATGGTTCCTTCCACCTCCGGATGGCCGGCGTGCCCGATCAGGAGAACGTCGCGGCCTTCACGCGCGTACCGCTGCACCTCCATGTGGACCTTGGTGACCAGTGGGCAGGTCGCATCGAACACCGTGAGGCCACGCTGGCGGGCATGGTTCTCGACGGCCGTTGAGACTCCGTGCGCGGAAAAAATGACCGTGCCCCCGTGCGGCACGTCGCCGAGCTCTTCGACGAATACCGCACCGAGCGTGCGCAGGCGATCCACCACGTGAACGTTGTGCACCACCTCGTGACGCACGTAGATCGGCGGACCGAACAGCTCGATCGCGCGCTCGACGATATCGATCGCCCGATCCACGCCGGCGCAGAACCCCCGCGGGTTGGCGAGATAGATCTTCATTGACGAACCCTCCTGCCGCGGCTCTCGAGCCAGGCCTCCAGCAGCAGCAAAGCCGCTCCGATGGTGATGGCCGAATCGGCCACGTTGAATGCCGGGAAATAGGCATCGTTCCAGTGCGCATGGATGAAGTCCACCACGTGACCGATGCGCAGTCGATCGATGACGTTGCCGATCGCACCCGCGAGGATGAGCGCCAGGCTGCAGGACAACAACCCCTGCGAACGCCCGTGCAGCCGGCGCAGCCACACGAGGATCGCAGCGCCGACGACGAACGCCAGCGCCACGAATACCCAGCGTTGCCAGCCCGAGGCGGTCGACAGGAAGCTGAAGGCGGCGCCGGTGTTGTACATCAGCGTGATATCGAGCACGGACAGGAGGCGATGACGCTCGTAGAGCCCGAAATGGTGCATGATCCAGGACTTGGAGAGCTGATCGAGGGCGATGACCGCCACGCTCAGCGGCAGCCAGGTCCAGCCACTCGCTGCAGCCGTCACCGTCGCGCTCAGTCCGGGTGAGCCCGGCCCGGCAGCATTCGCCGGCGACCCCTTCAGCGGGCGGTCCGGCTCCATCATACTAACCTGCGCATCTCGCCGGGCTCGGCGAGATTCGAGACGCAGCGGGCACAGATCGACGGGTGCTCGGGATTTGAGCCCACATCCGGCCGCAGTTGCCAGCAGCGAATGCACTTGGCGGCGCTTTCCGGCTTCACTGCGAACGAGACACGCGGCGCCCGCGCACCGTGCAGCGGAGCATGAGTCGTCGGCACCGTCTCTTGCGGCAGCTCGGCGACCTGGTGCAGCCGCGCCTCGGAGGCGATCAGGAAGAAGCGCAACTCATCGCCGAGTGCGTTGAATCGCTCGAAGTCTGCAGGCTCGCAATAGAGGTCCACGCGCGCATCGAGCGAGGATCCGATCGAGCCGTCATTGCGCAGCTTCTCCAGCTCGCGTGTGATGTCGCCGCGCAAATGGATCAGTGCGGGCCAGTCGATCGTATCGGGCGGCACCTGCGGGAGCGGGTGCCAGGTAGTGAGAAACACCGACTCGGCGCGAGCACCCGGCAGATACTTCCAGATCTCCTCGGCCGTGAACGACAGCACCGGCGCGAGCCAGCGCACCATGGCTTCCGCGATGTGATGCATCGCCGTCTGCGCCGAGCGACGCGCCCGGCTGTTACGCGGCAGGGTGTACAGCCGGTCCTTCAGCACGTCGAGATAAAAGCCGCCCAGGTCCACGATGCAGAAGTTGTGAATCTTCTGGTAGATGAGGTGAAAGTTGTACTGGCGGTACGCCTCGATGAGCTCCGCCTGCAGCTCGCAAGTCCGGGTCAAGGCCCAGCGATCGAGCCCCACCAGATCACCCATCGGCACCAGATTGCCGGCGGGATCGAAGTCGTGCAGATTCCCCAGCAGGAAGCGCACGGTGTTGCGCATGCGCCGATACGATTCGGCCATGCGCTTGAGGATTTCGTCCGAGACGCTGATCTCGTTGGCGTAGTCGGTCGCGGAGACCCACAGCCGCAGAACGTCAGCTCCCAAAGTGCTGACCACCTTCTGCGGTGCGACGACGTTGCCCAGGGACTTCGACATCTTGCGTCCCTTCTCGTCGACCGTGAATCCGTGCGTGAGAACAGCGTAGTAAGGCGCACGCTCGTAGAGCGCCTCGGACATCAGGATCGAGCTGTGGAACCAGCCGCGATGCTGATCGGAGCCTTCCAGATACAGATCGACGGGCGCCGCAAGCTCCTTGCGCTGGGCCCCGACACACTCGAAGGACAGCCCCGAATCCGCCCACACGTCCATCACGTCGGTCACTTTCTCGTAGTCATCCGCCTCGGCGTGCAACAGCTCCGCGGGATCGAGCGCAAACCAGGCCTCGATTCCGGTGCGATCCACCTGAGCCGCCACGGCTTCGATCAGCTCCTGCGTACGCGGGTGCAACTCGCCGCTGCGCTTGTGCACGAAAAGCGGGATGGGTACGCCCCAGGTCCGCTGGCGCGAGATGCACCAGTCGGGCCGGTTCTCGATCATGCCGGTGATGCGCTGCTCGCCCCATGCGGGTGTCCACTGCACCTTCTTGATGTCCCGCAAGGTGTGTGCGCGCAGATCCTTCTGATCCATGCTAATGAACCACTGCGGTGTCGCGCGGAAGATCAGTGGACTCTTGTGCCGCCAGCAGTGTGGGTAGCTGTGTCGATACGACTCATGGTGCGCGAGCCGGCCGCGGTCCTGCAGGATCTGAATGAGGACCGGATTCGCCTGCTCCACCTTGAGTCCCGCGACCAGTGGAGTGTCGGGCAGGAACCGGCCGTCGCTGCCGACGGGATTGACGACCGGCAATCCATAGCGCTGACCCACCACGAAGTCATCCAGGCCGTGCCCTGGCGCGGTATGGACCGCCCCGGTGCCGGCCTCCAGGGTGACATGTCCGCCGAGAATGACCGGCACCTGCCTGTCCTGGAAAGGGTGCTGCAGCATCAGGCCTTCCAGCGCGCTGCCCGGGAATTCGGCCAGCGTCTCCCCCGCCGTCATGCGCAGCCGCTGCAGACAGCCCTCCAGCAGATCCGTGGCCACGATGAGCCGATACGGTTCGGCGTCCCGCGTTGCCTCGACCAGCACGTAACGGAACTCCGGGCCCAACGCGACGGCCTGGTTGGCAGGAAGTGTCCACGGCGTGGTCGTCCAGATCACCACTTCGACCGGTGCGCTACCAAGGCGGCCAGCCATGAGGTCCACGCGCCTTTCAAGCTGTGCGTTCTCCACTACCCGGAAGAGAACATCCACCGCCGGCGAGGTCTTCTGCTCGTATTCGACCTCGGCTTCGGCGAGCGCCGAGCGGCAGTCCAGACACCAGTGCACCGGCTTGACGCCCTTGTACAGGTGCCCATTGAGAATGATGCGCCCGAAAGCACGCAGCTGCTGTGCCTCGTAGTGGGGATCCATCGTCCGGTAGGGATTGGCCCAGTCGCCCAGCACACCCAGGCGCTTGAAGTCCTTGCGCTGCAGCTCGATCTGCTCCTGGGCGTACGCGCGACAGGCGGCGCGGAAAGCGGCGGCGTCGAGCTTCTGCCCGGGCCGCCCATGCTTCTTCTCGACCTGCAGCTCGATAGGCAGCCCATGGCAGTCCCAGCCCGGTACATAAGGGGAATCGAAGCCGTCCATCGACCTCGACTTGACGACGATGTCCTTGAGAATCTTGTTGACAGCATGGCCGATGTGAATGGCGCCGTTCGCGTACGGCGGCCCGTCATGCAGTACGAAGCGCGGTCGCCCCCGGGCGATCTCCCGCTGGCGTGCGTAGATCCCGCGCTCGTCCCAGGTTTGCACCTGTGCGGGCTCGCGAGCCGCGAGGTCTGCCTTCATCGGAAAATCCGTGCGCGGTAGATAGATCGTCGCTTTGTATCGGTTCTCTTCGGCCAAAACGCTCTCCACTAGTCCCCGGGAAAAAGCCGCCTGGGGCGCTTTTCCGACATCGGCTTCGCTGCCGCGGCCCGCAGACGCCACTCTCGCCCGCTGCGCCGCGGTGCATAGGGCACCGCAACTCCAATACGCTCTCAGGCTTGCAGGATGAGGCGTGCAGCCTTCGCGTCCGCATGCATCTGCTCCACCAGTGCGTCCAGGTTGGCGAAGCGCTCCTCGTCCCGCAGCTTTGCCACGAACTCCACTTCGATCTCTGTGCCGTAGAGGTCGGCGGCAAAATCGAACAGGTGCGCTTCGAGCAGCATCTCGCCACTGCCTGCAACAGTGGGGCGCGTTCCAAGGCTTGCAACTCCAGGCAGCGGCGTGCTCGACACCCCGCCCACGCGTACCGCGAAGATCCCCGCCAAAGGCACACGGCGCCGCCCGGTGCGCAGATTGGCGGTGGGATAGCCCAACTCTCGGCCAAGTTGATTGCCGCGCACCACCCGGCCCGTCATCGAGTAAGGCCGGCCGAGCCAGGTGCGCGCCAGCGCGAAATCGTTGCGGGCCAAGGCCTCGCGGATGCCGCTGCTACTGATCCGAACACCACCCAGTAGCACCGGCGGAACCACGTCCACCTCGAACCCGAGCGCGCTCCCGGCACTGGCCAGCACTGAGGCCGTGGCTTCCCCGTTCCGCCCGAACCGGAAATCATGGCCCACCAGGACGAGACGGGAGTGTAACTGTTGGGCCAGCAGAGCCGCGAATCCCTCGGCCCGCAGGTTACGCAGCCCCTCGCCAAAGCGCAGTACACACATGTAGTCCAGCCCGCTGCCACACAGGATATGCCAGCGCTCGCGCCAGGAGGTCAGTCGGGCCGGCGGGCGCTGCGGCAGCAGGTACTCCCGAGGCATGGGCTCGAAAGTCAGCATCATGGTGGGCCGGGCCAACCGCACCGCGTGCTCCTTGAGGCGGCGCAGCAACGCCTGGTGCCCCAGATGGATGCCGTCGAATGTCCCGATGCTCACCACGCAGCCCCGGTGGCGTTCGCGCAGGTTGGCGGGTCCGCGGATGAGCTCCATGGACGGCTTAAGTCCTTGACTACAAAGCGTAGAAGTATACCGCCAGAGCAGGCTGGCTTCTTATGTGAAAGCCGCACCGCACCGTGCAGGCGCGGCAGCCGCCCGGAGCGTGCTCAGCGTTGACTTCCCGGGGCAGGCTCCGCAGACTACCGCCCCCCGCGCTTGTCGGGACGGAGTGTTCGTGGCTAATACCAAATCCGCCGAAAAAGCTGCTCGGCAGGCCGAGAAGCATCGCACGCGTAACGTGGCTTTGCGCTCACGGATGCGCACGGCCGTACGAACGGTCACGGTAGCGATCTCCGGCGGTAACAAACAGACGGCGCAGGCCAGCTACCGAGAGGCCATGCCCGTCATCGACACGCTGGTGAACAAGCAGATCATCCACCGCAATAAGGCCGCGCGCCATAAGAGCCGTCTGGCGGCTCGAATCCGCGCAATGCAGTGAGGTTGTGATGAACGCTATCGAGAAGTTTGGCAGGGTCGCCCTGCCGAAGCTCACCGCACCGAGCGTCACTTTGGGCTTCAAGATGAAGCCGGCTGTGCGTCGCCAGTACGTTCTGCAGACGATTCGCGGGCGTGTGCGGCGCGATCCTGCTCCTCCAAAAACGCCATAACGGCTTCAGTCAGCGCCTTCGTGCCCCGGCCCGTCGCGCCGGACACGAGGTAGTGCGGCCCGCGGAAACGCAGGCTGCGGACGATCGCCCGTGCACGCTTCTCGGCGTCAGCGTCCGGCAAGAGATCGCGCTTGTTCAGAATCAACCAGCGGGGCTTGGAGGCGAGCTGGCGGTTGAACTTCTTCAGCTCGGCGATCACGGCGCGGGCGTCTGCAACCGGCTCCGCCTCCGGATCGAGCGGGGCAATATCGACCAGATGCAGCAGCAGGCGGGTTCGCTGCAGATGCTTCAGGAACCGGATTCCGAGTCCCGCACCTTCCGCGGCTCCCTCGATGACGCCCGGGATGTCTGCCATGACAAAGCTGCGATGCCGGGCGACATCCACCACCCCCAGGTTCGGATGCAGAGTGGTGAACGGGTAATCGGCCACTTTGGGGCGGGCCGCCGAGACTGAGCGGATCAAGGTGGACTTGCCGGCGTTCGGCAGTCCGAGCAGGCCCACATCCGCGATGACTTTGAGCTCCAGCTCGAGGTCGCGACGTTCGCCCGGCAGCCCCGGCCCGAACTGCCGCGGCGCCCGGTTCGTGCTGGACTTGAATTTCTGGTTTCCCCAGCCGCCCTTTCCGCCGCGCGCCACGAGCAGAACCTGCCCCTCGCGCGTCATGTCGCCCAGCTCCTCGCCGGTCTCACTGTCTCGAACGATCGTGCCGACCGGAACCGGAACGTAGAGATCCTCACCCCCTCGCCCGAAGCAGTCGTTGCTGGAGCCAGGCTCGCCGTGGGGGGCCTTGAAGGTCCGCTCGATGCGAAAGTCGACGAGCGTGTTGATGCCGTGAGCGGCACGCAGATACACACTGCCGCCCACCCCGCCGTCGCCGCCATCGGGGCCGCCCAGCGGAACGAATTTCTCCCGGCGGAAGCTGGTGCTCCCGCGGCCGCCAGTGCCGGCCCGCACCTTCAGGCGCGCCTCGTCGACGAATTTCATGCCGCTTGCTCGGCCGCAGACTCCGGCGGCTGCCGGAGCCTGGAAGAATACCGCTTGCGCCTGGGATCAGGCAGTTTCGGAACTGTCGGGCAGCACGTGAACGTACAGATGCTGCTCCATGCCCTTCTTCTGGAATTTGACGCGGCCGGTGACCTTGGCGAAGAGCGTGTGATCCGTACCCATGCCGACATTGAAGCCCGCCCGCACCGGTGTGCCCCGCTGCCGGACGAGAATGTTCCCGGCCAGCACCTGCTCACCGCCGAAGCGCTTCACGCCCAACCGCTTGGAGTGGGAGTCGCGGCCGTTCTTGGTACTGCCGCCTGCCTTTTTGTGCGCCATGAGTGCAAACCCTTGCGAAAAAGTGTGTGCGTGCGGGTCAGCCCGCGCTGATGTCCGTGACCTGGACCTCGGTGAACGGCTGCCGATGGGTCTTCTGGCGCAGGTAGTGCTTGCGCCGTCGGAACTTGACGATCGCGACCTTCGCCCCCTTGCCGTGCCGAACGACCGTGGCGATGACCTTTCCGCCCTTCAACAGGGGCTTACCGAGCGTAACAGTGGCGCCCTCGCCCACCAGCAGCACCTCGCCGAACTCGACCGTGGAACCGGGCTCCGCATCGAGCTTTTCGATGCGCAGAACGCCGTTCTGAGTCACCCGATACTGTTTTCCGCCGGTGGCGATGACTGCGTACATAGGATAGGGAGGGGGAACGGGAGTGCAAAGAAGGCCGCGCATTCTACTGGCCGCCCCGGGGGCGGTCAAACGTCAGTTTCTTCAGTCCCGGCCGGCACTTAGCCCTCCGCAGGAGCTCGGCCGGTTTCCCGCGTGCGTTCCTCCGCTGCCATTCTCCGCACAGCCCGTGTCGGCTAGGATGCTGGGCCTCCCGGACAGGCCGGCCCGAACCGATGAATCCCGCAGACCCATGACTCTTGAAGAAATTCGCGCGCTCGTCCAGACGGATCTCGTCTGCGTTGACGAAGTCATTCGCGCACGCCTCAAGAGTGCGGTCTCGCTCGTGGACCAGGTCGCTGAGCACATCATCGCCGGGGGTGGCAAGCGGCTGCGACCGCTGCTGGTCGTCCTGGCCGGTCGTGCCTGTGGGCACCAGGGCCCTGCGGTGGTGGAAGCCGCGGCCTTCATCGAGTTCATCCACACCGCCACGCTGCTTCACGACGATGTGGTGGATGGCTCCTCCATGCGGCGCGGCCGCGACACCGCCAACGAAGTATTCGGCAATCAGGCCAGTGTGTTGGTCGGCGATTTCGTCTACTCGCGCGCCTTCCAGATGATGGCCTCGCTGACCTCGCAGCGCGTCATCGAGATCATGGCCGAGGCGACCAACGTCATCGCCGAGGGCGAGGTGTTGCAGCTGATGAATGCGCACGACCCGGACACGACCGAGCAGCGCTACCTCGAGGTGATCTACCGAAAAACCGCCCGCCTCTTCCAGGCCGGCGCCGAGGTGGCCGCCGTTCTTGCCGGCAGCCCGATCGTGGTGCAGAAGGCCCTCGCAGCCTACGGCAAGCACCTGGGCACGGCCTACCAGCTCGTGGACGACGTTCTGGATTACCGCTCCAATCCCGCCGAGCGCGGCAAGAATCTCGGTGACGATCTCGCCGAAGGCAAGCCCACCTTACCGCTCATTCATGCGCTGCGACACGGCGACGATTCGCAGAAGGCGGCCATCCGCCTCGCCATAGAGAAGGGCGGCCTCACCCAGCTCGAGCCCATCATTGCGGCAATCGATTGCACCGGCGGACTCGAGTACGCGGCACAACTTGCGCGCAGCGAAGCCGAACGGGCGCTCGCCGCGCTCGATGTCCTGCACGACACACCCTTCAGATCCGGACTCGCATCGCTGGCACGTTTTGCAGTCGAGCATATGACCTGAGTCCGACTGCAGGGCGGGGCGGGGATCGGCGTGCGTCCCTCTTCGGCCCACCCGCCCCTTTTGCCAGGTAGGCACAAGGAGCCGTTGTGCTCAGGACGTCGCGCTCGGGCCGTTGCGATCAGAGCAGGTTCCCGTTCCAGGCCTGATGCGAACGGTAGTGACTCAGCCGATCCTTCAGAGGTGCCAGATTCCAGGCGAGACCTGAGGCCTGCCCGAGGGCCTTCTGCTCTTCGGTGGTGGCCGTGTCGAAGTTGCCGGCATTGGCCGCCGCGGCCGCCCGAATCTCCAAACCCGTCGGATCGTCTTCAACACCCGCGAACGCCTCTTCGCTCAGTGAGCGAGCCCGGGCAGGATCGCGCACATCTGCGTATGGACCCGCGGCTAGCAGTACGGCCAGGTTAACCTTCCCGTCCCGGCTGCCACTGGCTGCGGCCCTCTCCAACCATCCCTTTGCCTGCCTGACCTGCGCCTCATCGGGTGTCCCGCGTAACGAGTACTCCGCGAGCGTAACTTGAGCATTTGGCTGGTCATGGTCCGCCGCGAGCTGCAACCACTGCAGTGCCTTTTTCTCATCACGCTGACAGCCCCAGCCTGTGAGCAGGCTGTAGCCGACCTGGTACTGCGCCACGGCCGATCCGGATTGCGCCGCGTGCAGGAACCATGACATCGCTTCGCTGCGCGGCCGCTGCAGCTGCGGCAAGCCCGCGATCAGCAGCCCATAAAGGAGCTGCGAGCCGGCTGCGCCGGCCTGCGCTTGCGCATGGACCTTCTCTACGTAAGCAAGCAGATTGCGCGGCGCTACATCGAATCCTCCAGCGTTGACGAAGTCGTAGTAGCTCGTGCATTGGATCGGCTTCCCGGCACTGCCTGCAAAGCGAGAGTGCAGAAGCGACTCACGCACGGCTGCATCAAACACGCCTTGTGGCTGTGCGTAGATAACACGCGGATTGCGGGCACTGCCGTCCGCGAGCAGGGTGTACTCCGCGTACACGCCGCCTTGCACGCCCTCTCGAAAAGCACTCGAGGGGAATTGCGGAGTATGGAGGCGCGTGGTTCGGCAACTCTGCCGTTCCTGAGCCTCGGCAGATTCGTCATCCTGAATCTTCGGGAGCAACCGCTCCTCGAGGGCCTGGCGGCCGAACTGATTGCGGATCTCCTCGACGCCTGGGCGGGAGCCAGGCGCCAGGTCGGGCTGCAGTTTCTGCTCCAACGCGCGTCCGTTCTTGTCTCCATTCTCGGCCGCGAGGGAAGCCCACGCATAGGCGTAGAGCTCGCTCTGCGGCACGGCCAGACCTCGTGCGTACATGACAGCCAGGTCGAACTGGGCGGTGGGCTCGCCGAGCTCGGCCAGCCCCCTATACTCTTCGAGCGCCTGCTGGTAGGCGCCTTTGTTGTACGCGGCCTGGGCGCTCAACAGATCGCCGTAAGCCGTCCCCGAGGCAGCCACCGCGAAGAACAACAGTATCTGCGGGGCTGCGGCCCGAGTGCAGGTGTCGTGATTCATGGCAATCCTCACGGGTCAGCAAAATCTCTCGTGCGACCTGACAAGCGTAACCCTATGCACCCCGCTCCGCGAAGACAGCCGCCTAAAAGCCGAGCAGATCCCCATACCAGGGTTGCCGGGCCTGGTAGTGCGCCAGACGCTCCTCCAGCGGCGCAAGATCCCAGGAGAGGCGAGAGGCCCGACTGACGGCTTTCTCCTGAAAGGCGACCGCATCGGTGAAGTTTCCCGAATTGGCCGCTGCCGCGGCCCGTATCTCGAACGCCGTCGGGTCGTCTTCCACATGGGCGAACACCTGGTCGATCAATGTGTGCGCACGTGAAGGATCCCTCAGCTCGCTGTAAGGGGCCGCCGCCAGCAAAGCGGCCAGATACAGCTTCCCGTCACGGTTGCCACTGGCCGCGGCTCGCTCCAGCCAGACCTTTGCCCGCTTGGCGCTGTCTTCGTCAGGCGTTCCGCGAAGTGCATACTCCGCCAAAGCGATCTGCGCATCCGGCTGATCCTGCTCCGCTGCGCGCCGTAACCAATCCGACCCCTTGTTCTCCTCGCAGTGACAGCCCCAGCCCGTCAGCAGACTGTAGCCGACCTGGAACTGGGCAAGCGCAGAGCCCGCCTGCGCGGCCTTCAGAAACCAGGGCAGCGCGTCCCTGTGCGGCCTCTTGAGCTGAGGGATGCCAGTGAGAAGCAGGCCGTACAGAAGCTCCGCATTGGGATCCCCGGCTTCCGCCGAGATGAATGTCTTGTGCACGAGGCTGTTGAGCTTCGGGTAATCGCTGACCGGGGCGCTCGACACGGTGAAGCGGTAGTAAATCGTGCAGTGGATCGGCTTTGAATCCGGCACAGCGGTGGAGAATCGCGAACGCAGCAACGACGTTCGCACAGTAGACTCGAATAGCCCCTGTGGAGTCTGGTAGACGATGCGCGGATTGCGCGCGCTCCCATCGGGACGAACGGTGAACTCGACGGAGACACCTCCCTGAACCCCTTTGTCCTGCGCGTCGATTGGATACTCTGGGAAGAACACCTTGATGGGCGAGCAGCGCGTGCGCTCGAGCACATCGGCCATCTCGTTTGCCTCGATGTTGGGCATCAGGCGCTGATCCAGCGCCTGTCGCCCATAGTGGCTGCGGATGTCATCGGCGATCTTCTCCGAACCTGGTGCGAGATCCGGGCGCAACCTGTCCGCAAGCTGTTTGCCGTTCGGGTAACCCCCATCGGCGGCGAGAGAGGCCCACGCATAGGCGTTGAGCTCGCTCTGCCGAACACCCTGGCCGCGCGCATACATGATGGCCAGGTTGTACTGCGCGGTCGGCTGGCCGAGCTGGGCGAGGTCGCGATAGTCGTTGAACGCCTTCTCGTAATCGCCCTTGGCGTAGGCTTGCTGCGCCGAGAGAAGATCCGCGTTGGCCGCGCCCGAAGCGGCGATGGCAAGACACAGGAGAATCCGCGGGCCGATCGCCCGTGTCACGGTTCTTTTGTTATTCATGGCCCGTCCCGAGCTGCGCGTCTCCCGCGCTACAGGTCAAGCATAGAACGTCAGAGCGCGAGATCCCAGAGGCGTCAGCCGGGGACGCGAGAGCGCCGCCGGACTACGCGCAAGCCATTGAACTACTGGCAAAAGCGCCGCGCCGCCCATTGAATCCCCAGGGTCGGTTCAGTACACTGCGCGCCCCGCTGTACTTGCCGCTACCCTTACTGGCAAGCTCGCCGGCCCTTCAATTCGGGGTGTAGCTCAGCCTGGTAGAGCACTACGTTCGGGACGTAGGAGTCGCAGGTTCAAATCCTGTCACCCCGACCAATGATTCCATTGAAGTTTTTATCCCCGTGCACCCCGATGGGTTCCACTTTTTGGAGCCTGTGGGTTCCAGAATGGGTTCCACTTTTTGACTCTCGACTGACAGGTTGAACGCGGAGCATTGCCACACCCAATTTGTTGGGTGGTGAAGTGGCCCGGCGACGCCGTGGTAGAGCCAGGTCTCTACCGAGACGCCGGGCGCAGACCGCCGCTGGCCCGTTGCACCCAGCCGCCGTGGCGCGTGGCGTCACGATCATCAGCGGTGCGAGTTCTGTACCGGGACTCTCGTCGGCCGTGATCGAGCGGTACCTGCCTCAGTTTCAGGAACTTCGCTCCATTGAGATGGGCATCAGCTCCGGGGCTCGGGCACCGGGTCTCGCCACGGTGAAGGGGATATTCGGGTACTGCGGGATGCCCTTTCTGCGATACCAAGCCGGGGCCTGGGTGAGCGCTTAGGGGTGGCTGGATCTACTTCGCTACCGATTTCCAAAACCGCTCGGATCACGATGGCTCGGCAGCTGTGACATTCCAGACCTCGAGCTCTTTCCCAAGCGCTATCCGTCCGCACAGACCGTGACGTTTCAGGCCGGATTCGCCAGCGACCTGGGGCATCTCGTGGTGTGGGGCCTTGCGCGATTGGTGAAAGCGGGCATCTTGCGAAGTGCCCTGCCGTTCGCTGCACCGCTCAATCGCCTGAGTCGGTGGATCGAGCCCCTTGTGAGTGCCCAAGGAGGCATGTTCGTCAAGCTCGATGGAATCGGCCACGACGGTGACCGAAAGTCGATCGCGTGGCACTTGCTTGCCGCCGAGAATCACTGTCCCCATATTCCGTGTGGTGCCTCGATCGCCCTGACCAAGAAGCTTGCAGCCGGTCGAGACCTTCCCCGCGGCGCCATGCCTTGCGTCGGTCTTCTGACGGTCGACGAGTACCTTGCGCCGCTGAAGGGATTGAACATCCGGGAAATCCTCGCATGAACCCTTACCTCGCTCTGAAAGCCGTCCACATCGTCAGTTCCACGCTGCTGTTCGGCACAGATCTGGGGACTGCGTTGTTCAAATGGGCAGTCGACCGAAGCGGAAGCGCACCGGCGATCCGCGTGGCTTCTGAGAAAGTCGTCCTGGCGGACTGGCTCTTTACGACGCCCGCAATCGTCGTGCAGGCGGCAACCGGAATCGCATTGGCGCGCTTACTCGGCTATCCGCTGCTGCATGGATGGCTGTTCGCCGCCCTCGTGCTGTTCTGCGTTGCTGGAATCTGCTGGCTACCGGTCGTCGCTTTGCAGATTCGAATGCGAGATCTGGCTCGCGCCGCGGAACACAACGGCCAACCCCTGAGCGAACGCTACTGGGTCTTGGCACGCTGGTGGTTCTGGCTCGGCGTGCCCGCCTTTTCCAGTGTCATGGTCGTGTTCTGGCTGATGGTCTATAAACCAAGCTGACACCGGAGACAGTCACTGGGAGCCACTTCACGCTCAACGCAGCCTTCCGGCAGCGAGGGGTTGGGCGAGCGGGTGGCTCGGGAGCGTCTCAGATCGGCCAGGAGCTGACGGTCATAGAGCACGGCCAATTACTCCATAGCAGCCGGTGGTGCGGTATCGGACCCTGAGATTCACGCAATCTGAGTCGCTACGTTTGATGACGATCCAGACCTGAGCCAGGCCCCTAGATTCCGCCTGTCATCACGGCGACGGCCGCGCGAACAAATGGGTCTCTGAAAACGCGGCATCGATCTCTCGGCGCAGACGCTCTTCGATGCGGCTCCTTAACTCGGCTTTCTCTTCCGCGGAATAGCTCTCGAAATTTGATTTCCATTCGATGTCGTTGTCGACCTTCTCGGCTGGGAAGCCGGCCGCGTTTGCCAGCCGTTTCTTCGTTCCCACGTCGAAGACTCTTAGAATAAACGACCCCCAAGCCGAACGATTCGATCGGCCGAGCGCTGTGCGTTCTGAAAATCCATAGGTGTTGTTAACGAATGAGTAGAGACCACTTGGCTCAAATGTTGGAATCATGACGACCAAGGTGTCATACCCTTGTGCGGATGCGAGCGCAAATAGCTCGACAAACTTTGAAGCATCCATGCGCCGCTTCTGCTGCAGGGGCCATAGCCGATAGAAGTCCTTTACTCGATTTGGCTCGACATTCACCGAGCCGGCGCTCAGATTCGAACTCATCAACTTGGCAACTAGGTAGTCAGTCACATCCCGATCGATTTGCCATTCCGGCACTTCAACATTATAAGAACGCTGGTTGAAGGCCGTTAGCCCTATGTGTTCGGCATGGAACGTGTCACCCAGCAAACTGACTACGCCGACGCGGCTTATATGCGTGGGGGCGGCGATCGTGACCTGAAGGCTTGACCAGCCCAAGGCGCTTAGCATAAGGCTTGCCAGCGCACTCAATCCGGAGCGCAGCCTGATGGTAAGCGACCGCTCGCGCCGCTTGGCCAGGCGGGTCACAGTCCGCCCCAAGTCATGCCGCAGCCGACGCATTCAGGCCGATCCATAGTCGATTGCCGTGCTCACCGAGACGTTTCTCACAGGCAACATCGGTACAAATCGATTAATTTCCATCCGGCAACTCCTGCTCGCACAAAGCGTCGAGGCAGGATATCCCCGTTTCGTAGACCCGCAAAGCGGCGTCTGAATGTCCACTTCTGCTACGCCCGATAGCCGCGCCCGTGCTCAGCGGAGCCGACGACCGTGATGCTTGCGGCGGACGACACCGGATGCCCGTGGCATCGGTGCCGGCCGTCCGCGTCCTCCTCTTGGTCGCTCGCGTGTGGCGGTAGCCATACGCGGGCGACGGTCGCCTCTTGGAGTGCGCGAACCCGGAGCCGAAGAGCGCAGGGTCCCGCACGCCGTACACGGGCGCCCTCCGGCGCCGGGGGGGTGCAGGGGGAACGGGCGGTAGCCCGTCCCCCGCCGCCCGCAAACCGTCTTCGGTTTGCATAAGTGCGCCCTTCGCTCTGCTGGGCTCCATGCCGGCACTCCCACGACGAGGGTCGCGGGCGCCGGAGCACGGGGGGCTTGCGAGCGCGTGCGGGGGAAGAGCCTACGCGGCTGCGCCGCTGGCCCCAACGAGCGTTTCCACTGCGTTTGGGACGATTCGCGGACGCGGCGTCTAACTACGGCGCGTACGCTCCGGCGGCTCGTCGAGAAACGCGCAGCATGCGAGGTGCGCCGCGCGCCGGCACGGAAGCTACGCGGTTATGTTCTATGACAAATACAGACAGCGTCTGGACTTTTTCACGATGCGGGAACCGATGCTCCACACACTGCCTGCG
Organism: Steroidobacteraceae bacterium; assembly: GCA_036501985.1. Classification (GTDB taxonomy): domain Bacteria; phylum Pseudomonadota; class Gammaproteobacteria; order Steroidobacterales; family Steroidobacteraceae; genus 13-2-20CM-66-19. Next base: position 231,359 of record DASXZI010000012.1, read on the forward strand.
CCCTTCGGAAGAATTCGTCCGTCAGCTGTGCGATATCGGACGTGTCGATCTGACTGTCGGCCCGAGTTCGGATCCGAGAGTTGTCGTTCGATCCCGGTTTGGCAGCTTTCGCTTTGCGCGGTGGCTTTCTCATATTTTTAGAAACCCGGCGCGCGAGGGATCAGATCAGGGCGTCGACACCCTTTTGATCGATGACATTCAGGAGTTTGAGCGACGGTCCGCTTGGCTTCTTTTCGCCGATCTCCCACTTCTGCACGGTCGACACGCTCGTATTCAGGAAAGCAGCGAATACCGCCTGACTCATCTTAGACCGGGACCGCAGGATGCGAATCTGCTTCGGCGTCAGGTTGCGAACCTGAGGCAGCGTGAGGATGTCGAACTCGCGCATCGTCTGTTTGTCGACCAGGCCCGCGCGGTGCAGTCCGACCACGGACTCGCGAATCTCTCTAAGGAGCCGATTGGGCTTCTTCATGGCAGATCTCCGTCAACTCTCCACGATGCATGCCTTCGATGAGCGCCTCGGCGTCAAACTTCAATAAAAGTGCAGCGTATCTTTGGAGAGCGATCAGCGTCTGATCGTCGATGTTCGCTCGTTGGTTTTTTTCGAATCCGTAAACGAAAAACCAGCGGCTCCAGAGATTGGTCCCGACGAGCACTCTCGTGCTTCCCCTCTTCCCGCGGCCGGGAACCGCCACTCTCTTCTTGAATACATGGCCGCCCAAATCGGCATCGACCAATCCGGCTGCCATCTCGGCTACGGCTTCGCACAGATGGTGATCAGAAAGCTCGGTCTTGCGTAACCACCGGCTGAACGCCCTTGTCCTGAAAACACGCCGATTCAACGGTACTATATCACTCAGTGCTATAGCGCGCAATTGACTGCTCCCCTTCCATGTCGAGCGGACGTGCGAGAGGGCAAGATCCCTCAATCTGATCGCGGACCGACGACTGTCTGTTGACGTCGTCGCCCAGCTCACTGCCGCAAGAAACCGTTCAGGATCCCGAAGAGGCGTTTCGGTCAGTTCCGCGCCATCGCGCAGCGTCGCCCACGCCTTATCGATCCGCAGCATCTACTCGCCCTTGCGGCCGCCGAAGACAAGCTGATCCGGGCTCGCAGGAACTCGCTGGTTCTTCCACCGGCTCAAGACGTCGAGGGCTTCCGCGTTCAGCGGAATGTGGCGGCTCTGCCGGTTCTTGGCGATCGCTCCCGTCACCGTCAAGAGTCTGAAATGCAAATCCACGTCAGCCCACTTGAGACCCAAAAGTCCGGCCCGGCGCAGCCCCGTATTCATCGCGAGCAACACGATGGGACGGATGTAATCCACGAAGTATCTGTCGCGTGTCGGGAGCACGTCGATGTGCCGGATGACGCGCCACTCATTAAACCGATCTCGCTGTGCGCGCAGTTCTGTCTCGCGTTTGATCAGGGCCGTCCGCAACCGGGCTTCATCGTCCGCACTCAGGAATCGCACCCGCCCCCGTTTGTCGGTCTCGAGCGGCTTCAACCCGGTGAACGGGTGTCGGTCGATGACGCTCCACTCCACCGCCTTGGATAGTGTCCCGTGGATGCGCTGGACGGCGCGGTTCACCGTAACCGGCGAGCGTCCCTTCTCCAGTCTCCCTTTGCGCCACCCTTCCACGAGCCACCGGTTGATGTCGGTCATGGGCTTGCCCATCCAGGCCTTAAAATCCGCACGGAGAGCCTCCAGGAGCGGCTTTACGGACTTGAGGTGCATCTTCGCCCAGGGCTCGTACTGCTCGTCCAGGAAGACCTCTAAGGTTCTCTGGCGCGCTCGATCGAATTCCTGGCGTTGGTCTTTCTTGCGCGACTGGATATCCACATCGCCGGCCGCAATCTTGGCGAGCGTACGCGCCTGGTCGGGATCGATCTTGGAGGCCTCCGCCAGACGGAAGCGCAACCGGCGCCCCTCCGGTGTCCGGTACTCGAGGTAGTACGAGCGGGCGCCGCTGGGTTTCACGCGAAGCAGGAAGCCCTTCAGCTCACTGTCGTGAATCTGAAACGGTGTTAGTTTCGGGGTCGCGCTCGCGACAACGGACTTCGTGATCTTGCAACGCATAGTGCTCAGTGACCGACGCTCGTCCGAACCTAACACGGTTTTTCGCAAATCGGCCGCAAATCCACGGCGAGGAAAACAGCCGTGTACGACAGAAGTCGAGGGACGACGCTCCGATACGCTCCAAAGGCCTAGTTTCCTAGGACATTGGAAGACTACGTGAACGAAAAAGCGAGTTGAATAAGTGACCTGAAAATAGAGAAATTCGGGCTTCGGGACGTAGGAGTCGCAGGTTCAAATCCTGTCACCCCGACCAGTCCAAGGAAGGCTGCTGAGCGCTGCGTAGCGCTCCTTGGACAACGACGTCAGCGGTGAGATGTCCTGTGTCTTCGCTCGTACGTCTGCGGGTGCGCGCTTCATGAATCGACCGCTGCGTCGCAGAGCCTCGCAATCACCCTGCCACCTTCGCGGGCCTGATCTTCATCGGAGGGGGCGAACTCGGTCACGGTGAGACCGACCACGTCGGCCTGACGAGCGATACAGCCGAGCAAGTCGACCGCTTCTTCGACCCCGAGCCTGCCGTCGGGATATGCCACGTAAGGGAATTCGCGCGGGTCAAGCACATCCAAATCGAAGTGGACATGGACAGGCCCGTCGATAGATGCCGGCGGATCCAGCACCTTCAGCTCCAGTTCGCGTTGCAGCGCCCAGTCGCCGTCGTCGCCAACCTGGATGCCGAAATAATTGAAGCGGACCGGATCGACCGGCACGCCCAGGAGGGATCGCATCGGCTCGGGTGCGCGGCCTAGGATCGCGCTCACTGGCATGCCATGGAAGTTGCCGCTGGGGGAAGTCGCGGGCGTATTTGCGTCGAGATGAGCATCGACCCAGATCACGCGAAGGCCCGGATGTATGCCGTTTAGATAACCGATTACCGCGACATCAACGGCGCAATCGCCTCCGGCTGTCAGCACCCGCCTCGCACCGGAGCGCGCGAGAATGGCTTGGGCGCTGCGGAACTGCGCAAAGATCGCGTCCCAACGCCTGATGCCGTAACCATCATCTGCATTGGTGTCCCCGGGCGGCACCCAGACCAGCGGCGCGTATTGTCCACAAACCGCGGCTGCCGCTACAGCACCGCGAGGGAGGTTCTCGTGCCGGCCCGACCCTTGCCATTGCGGGTAGGCTAGGCTGAGATCGAACGGCTTTCGGGACGATTGCATCTACCTCGCTCTCAATTCCAATCATCACTTTTCAATGATGCCATGGTTTCGCGGCGGGGTTTCGTCAGTCCGGATCCTCTTAACCTGCCACCGGGGCAGACCTCTCTTGCCGATAAGGCGGCTCACCCTGACCAATAGGACCAATGACTTATGCGTCGCTAAAGGCTCTAACCTTCGGCACCAATTATCGCGGGGGGGCACTCTTCGCCAGGGCGGCGCCCCAATCTCCACCTGATCATCGGCACGTTGCCGTTAGCTTGGGCCAGTCTTCGGTGGTTATGGTGTGGATGGGTGAGGGTGGGTGTAATACCTACCAATGGGCAGCGACGACCTGATCCGGGAGTTGCGGAAAGCGGGCTGGGTCGAGGTCCGATGCGTCGGCAGCCTTCACATTTTCAAGCACCCTAAGCGGCCGGGGCATCTGACGGTGCCACAATCCGAAAAAGGATCTCGGGAAAGGGCTGGTCCAAAAGATCAGGAAGCAAGCGGGGCTCATCTAGCTATCTTCATGTACATATTTCATAGGGCTCATGAACCATGAAATTCGCAATCGCAATTGAGACTGGGACTCGTAAGAGCGCCTTTGGTGTCGCGGTGCCTGATCTTCCGGGTTGCTTCAGCGCGGGCGATACAGTCGAAGATGCCTTCGACAACGCCCGTGAAGCGATTGAAGGTCACTGCGAGGTGTTGGCGGAGGGCGGGAAGGATCTACCTGAGCCCAAGAAGCTGAGTGAATGGCAGGCGGACCGGGAGTACAAGGGATGGACCTGGGGGATCGTCGATGTGCCGGTCGACAAGTTTTTCGGTCCAGCTGAAAAGATCAACATCACCATACCCGGTCGATTGCTTAAGCAGATCGACGACTTCGCCAAGTCGCGCGGCCAGAGCCGCAGCGGTTTTCTAACGAACGCAGCATTGGAGGCCATGCGTAAATAGTGATACAGGTATCCCATCCGGCCTCGGAACGTCTCGCCATGCCTGGCAAGCCTTCAGGATCTCCCCGCACTCCATGAACCTGGAACACTTATTTCGCAATATCAACGCCAACGACTTCGACGTGCATTTGAGTGGCTCCTTAACAGCGGACCGGGACTCGCACACCTCTCCGCGTAGTACCACGGAGCGTCCATTCCATCTGTCAAGCACACAGTTCAGAAGTAGACCCGAACAACGAGGGTTACGACCTCATCTGTATTCACCCCGACCCGAGGCGCCGGCGGCCGCGTCAGGTCAAGAGCCGCCTCATCACCGACCACGGCAATGGCTTTCCGGTGAAGGCGATCAGCGCCGTCGAACTCCGCGGCCTCTCGATAGAGCGCTAAAAAAACGAGACCGGCTTCGAGCAGATCGCTGAGGCTCTCGGCATCCCCTATCCGGAGAAGGCGAGCTCGGAATAGTTATGTCCTGCATGATGTCAATAACCGATACCAGAATTCCGGAAAACGATGTGGTTGAGACGGGTGGCGCGGTGTAGACGTGCGGCGGCATTTGCGGCACTTCCGAGATGGGACTTGGTTTACCCGACCAATGCACCGGGGAGCTGGGGTACAAAGACACGCTAGCGCCCCATCTTCCCGGTTACTACCTCATTTGGTTCGGAAGCGACGGTCGCGTCGTTTGCACTGCTCGGATCACCATCACCACCGCGCCACAGCCCGTCAGGGCGGCCCTCGGCGGGACGTTTACACCAGGACCGCGGCCGGACAGCCGGAAGGCGACTCGGTCCGGTCAGATCGTGGAGTAAAGGCCGAGCGCCAGGCGCAGCCTGACAGTGTTCAGGGGCTGTTTCCTGGCTCGGAAGAGGACCCAATGCCTGGCCACATTTTGAGCGTCCCCATTTTCGCTCGATGCATAGCGGTGCCGGTGATTCGACCGCAGGGACGGCACAGGGCTTGCGGCACGGGTCTGAGCGTAACTGACACAGGAGCATGCCATGCTGTCCGATTTCGCCCCGTCCGCCACGATTTCCGTCAAGAACTTCGAGGCCGTGCGACCTTTCTATGAAGGGTCCTCGGCTTCAGGCCCATCGGTACGCCTCTGCGGGGGGCCCAGACCTTCAGCGTGAAAGGCAGGACTGTGGTGATTTACGAGAGCCAATTTGCCGGCACGAATCAGGCCACCGCCATGACCTGGTCATTGGGCGAGCGCTTCGATGACATCGTCAAGGCGCTGGATGCCAAGGGCGTGCTGTTCGAGCACTATGAATTGCCGGGCGTCGTGCTCAAAGGCCATGTCCATGTGACCCAGGACGGTGAGCCGAGTCGTGTGGCCTGGTTCAAGGACCCGGACGGCAACCTCCACAACCTGAACAACGGGGGCGCGGAATTGACGGCGAGCTAGAAGAATCCGCCAGTCCTCGACCCCGAGCGTTGGTCCGAAAGACGCGCCAAGGACGTGCGGGGCCCCGGCGTTTCCGGGAACTTCGTCGTTCATTTGATGCGGAAGGGTGTGTTATGACGAGAGTACGCGTTGCAGGCTTTTCGATCTCGCTCGACGGTTTCGGCGCAGGGCCGACGCAAAGTCTTGAGCATCCGCTCGGCAAGCGCGGGCTGGAACTGCACGAATGGATGTTCGGTACGCGCATGTTTCGGGCAATGACTGGCAAGGATGGCGGCTCCGACGGCGTCGATGAGGCCTACGCACATCGTTCGATGGACGGCTTCGGCGCCTTCATCCTCGGCCGAAATATGTTCGGCCCGATCCGCGGCCCCTGGCCGGATGAGACCTGGAAGGGCTGGTGGGGCAAGAATCCGCCCTATCACGCTCCGACGTTCGTGCTGACGCACTATCCGCGTGATCCGATCGAGATGGAAGGCGGCACTACCTTCATCTTCGTGACTCAGGGTATCGAAGCGGCGCTGGAACAGGCGAAACTCGCCGCCGGCGGTCGGGACGTGAAGATCGGGGGTGGCGTCGAGACAGTGCGTCAATATCTTTGCGCCGGCCGGATCGATGAGCTGCATTTCGCCTTGTCTCCAACCGTCCTCGGGCAAGGCGAAGCAATGTTTGCCGGGATCGACCTGCCGGCGCTCGGCTACCGGGTCACCGAACATCACTCTAGCGAGCACGCCACTCACCTCGTTCTCAGCCGGTAGAAGACCGCGCTCGTCTGTCGATCACGCGCTTCGCAGTGCGTAAGTCGCCGGCCACGGTGCCAAGTTGGGGCACAAAGAGCCGCCGCGCGCAACTTGGAATCCGTCCAATACGATGCGGCCGTATCGAGGCACGCTCTAAGCCTCTTCAGGATAGTTCGCTGCTCAATACTGTGGAAACGACTGTGTTGGATCTGAAAATAGGGACGGTACGACTCTCCGCCACCCTTCGGCGCGATCTGGCGCCGCATTCGTGCGAGCGTTTGATCGACATGCTGCCCTATCAGGGTACTGTCCTACACGCCCGCTGGAGCGGTGAGGCGCTTTGGTCGCCCTTGACCGCCGCATGGCCTGCTGGCCAGCAACTGCCGCGCGAACATGCGACGTGCGAGCCGAACCCCGGAGAGGTCCTCCTTTATGCCGGCGATCTGAGCGAGCCGGAGCTGCTGATCCCGTACGGGACGACGCGCTTCTGCAGCAAAGCCGGATTACTCGAAGGAACTCCTGTGCTGTCGATCGAGCACCCGCTCTCGGTGCTGGCTGAGCTCGGTCGCGTCGGTCTGTGGAAGGGCGCGGCGCGATTTCGAATCGAGAAGCGGTGAGCACAGCACCTGTTCACTCGAACGGACCCTTCGTGGTTCGTCTCGGTCAACTCTGCGCATTCGGTACTTGCCTGCATTGTGTTCGCTGGAATTGGAGCTGGATACAACGCCCTGAGCCATTCGCCAAGCTCTTGTGGTCCTGCCCGTGAGCACAACAACCTGAGTCTCGGCGCGCTTTTGCGGCCAACACGCAATTAAACGCCCCGCAGCGCGGCGGCCCCATCGGCCTTCCGTTGTTGTTCCTCGCCACCGGCGAGAAGTCACCCTTTGCGGGACTGGTCCCGAAGTTGGCCGACGACCTGCGGGTAAGCGGGTTTGCCGACGTGAAGACCGGGACGATTCGCGAAGTGTCCATTACCTGTTGCAGGATCAGCCCGAAGCGGTCGCCGAGCTCATCGAGCGACACGCGTGATCGCCCGTGGCTGTATGACGACGGGCAGCGCACTGAGCGTCTCCGGACTACCGTGTAACCGCACCTCATCAGGAGACCGGCAGCGCGCCTCCCTCGCTACGGCGCCGTGCGACGAAGTCTCTCAGGGCCTCGCTGACAGCAGGATCCTGTCCGGGCGGCTGGAACGCCGCCAGCGTATCGCGCGCCACCCGATTCGCTCGCTCCGTGGCACTCCTTGCTCCATCGTCCGACCAGGCGCCGTAGTTGCGCCAGTCCGATACCAGTGGGCTGTAGAAGGCATTCCGGTAACGTTGCATCGTATGTGCCGTGGCGAAGAAGTGCCCGCCAATGCCCGCCTCCACTACGGCCTCCACTCCAAGATCCTCCGCCGAGGTGGGGACTGGCTGAAAGATCTCGGCGAACATCTGGAGCATTTCGATGTCGAGGATGAATTTTTCATACGATGCGGTCAGGCCACCTTCGAGCCATCCTGCAGAGTGCAGAATGAAATGACAGCCGCCAAGCAATGCGCCCCACAGGCTCATCTGCGACTCGTAAACGGACTGCGCGTCCGGCGCATTCGATGCCGTCGCACTCGAACTGCGCCAGGGAACCCCGATACGCCGGGCCAGCTGGCCAGCGCCGAAGGCAGCCTTCGTGTACTCCGGAGTACCGAACGCCGGGGACCCTGACTTCATATCGACATTGGAAGTGAAGCTGCCATACATCACAGGCGACCCAGGGCGCACCGCCTGCGTCAAAGTGATACCCAACAGCGCCTCGGCATGCGCGAGCGTCAGAGCACCGGCGATCGTGATCGGCGCCATCGCGCCGGCCAGGGTGAATGGTGTGACGATCACCACCTGCCCGTTGGCGGCGAATTCAACGATGCCGTCGGTCATCGGGATATCCAGCTGCAACGGCGAGTTGGTGTTACAGATGGTGTAGCAGACGGGTCGGGTCCGGAAGGTCTCCTCATCGAGGCCGTGGGCAATTCGCGCCATGGCGAAACAGTCCGCCAGTTGCGGTGTTCCACGACAGTAGAAGTACGGAACCTTGTCGCCCAGGGTCAACTGCGCCAGCGATGTCTCCAGATGTCGTTCCGACATCGGGACGTCCTGTGGCTCGACCATCTGGCCGAGAACGTGAACGACATCGAACGCCTGCGAGAACCGCACGAAGTTACGGAACTCCTCAATCGAGCCGGTGCGCTTACCGCCCTGGAGGTCGCTGACACTGGGCGGACCGGCCACAGGAGCGAATACGACGTGACGTCCGCCCACGCGACAGGAGCGAGCCGGGTTGCGTGCGACAAGCTCGACTTCGGCGGGGACGGTTTGGAGCGCCTGAGCCACGAGTCCGGGATCGATATAGACCATCTGGGTCGATTCCTCGACTCGGGCGCCAGCCGCCGCCAGTGCCGCTCGTCCACGCGCAGACAGGACACGCATGCCCTGCCTCTCGAGCATTCCCAGTGCGGTCAGGTGGATGGACTCGACCTGGTCGTCAGAGAAGATTCTGGCGGGCTCGAAGGGATTGAGCAGGTTGCGGTAACGGAGCGCGCGCTCCGCGTGCTCGTTTGTGCCCGTCTTCGCCATGTCCCGTCGGCGCGGTCTCATCTACACCCCCTTTCGCTGCAGCGCAGAGTATGAACTCGACGCGTGGGACGCACGATCTAATTTCCAGATAGGGTCATACCTTCTCACCACTGCTCGATCCTTCGGGGGCCCTGTGGCACTCTGCCGGGAACACTGCAGAACACTTCTCGTTGGCCGCCGACCGGCTCCGGACGGCAGTGCGATGAGTATGAGCTCGCGGTCCCACATCGGACGCCGCGCGCCGTTGGCTTTCGAACCCGATCGAATACCTCGCCCGAGAGCGGTCAGGGAGTACACATGCACGCAATACTGGATTGGGCAGCGCTGAGAGCCCGTCGATATCTGGAGACACTGAGCACCCGTGCCGTCACGCCGAGCACCACGGCAGTGGAGGGGCTGATCGAGCTCGAGGAATCCCTGCCGCTGCACGCCAGCGACCCCGCCGAGACATTGGCGCTGCTCGATCGCACCGTTTCCCCTGCGACCATGGCCATGGCCGGTCCGCGTTTCTTCGGTTTCGTAGTCGGGGGATCGTTGCCCGTGGCGCTCGGTGCCAACTGGCTTGCGGGCGCGTGGGATCAGAACGCAGCGCTTCATGAGGTCACCCCCGGCGTGTCCCGCATCGAACAGATCGCGCTGCGGTGGCTCGTCGAGCTTTTTGAATTACCCGCCTCGAGTGCCGCTGGTTTCGTGACCGGGGCGACCATCGCGAATTTCACTGCGCTGGCTGCGGCCCGCCATGCCGTGCTTGCAAACGCAGGCTGGAACGTCGAGGCGGATGGTCTGTTCGGCTCGCCACCGATCACGGTCATCACGGGCGAGGAAGCGCATCCTACCCTGCTCAAATCCCTCGGTCTTCTAGGGTTGGGCCGTAGCCGACGCGTGCGCGTCCCGGTGGATGCGCAGGGCCGCATGCGGGCCGATGCGCTACCCGGGTTCAAGGCACCCACAATCGTGTGTCTGCAGGCAGGTAACGTGAACACCGGCGCGTTCGATCCCTTCGAGCCGCTGATCGAGAGGGCCCATGCCGGCGGGGCCTGGGTGCACGTCGACGGGGCTTTCGGGATATGGGCCAAAGCGGCGCCATCATTAAAACATCTCGCAAACGGACTCGAACGGGCTGACTCGTGGGCGACTGACGCACACAAATGGCTCAATGTGCCCTACGACAGCGGGCTCGCTTTCTCCCGGGATGCGGATGCGTTGCGCGCAGCGATGGCGGTGACGGCCGAATACCTTCCGAGCCAGAGCCCGCACCGCAACCCCTGCGACTTCACCCCGGAGCTCTCGCGCCGCGCCCGCGGTGTCGAGATATGGGCCGCCCTGCGTTCGCTCGGCAAGGCCGGTCTTGCGGAGTTGTTCGAGCGGAACTGCCGCCAGGCCGTGCGCTTTGCAGAGGCATTGCGCAGCGCCGGTTATACGATTCTGAACGAGGTCGTGTTGAATCAGGTTCTGGTAGTCTTTGACGATGCCGAGCGTACCCGTCACACCATCGCGGCACTGCAGAAAGAAGGGACGTGCTGGTGCGGCCCGACGGTCTGGCAAGGCCACACCGCGATGCGCATCAGCGTGAGCAGCTGGGCGACCACAGATGAGGACGTGGAGCGGAGTCTGGAAGCCATGCTGCGCGCCGCAGCGCGCACCTGGAGTCCCTGAGCTGGTCCTTTACGTGGCGCCCGTGGCGGAGCCGCGCTCGCGCGGCTCGTAACGCAACAGTAGTCAGTCGTCGTCCAGACTGAGCACCGCGGAATCCACATCGGCGGCGATCGTGGCCGGATCAGCACCCGAGGCGGGGTAGGACTTGGTCCACAACACGGTGCCGTCCGCGACGGACAGCAACTTGACTGCAAGGCTCTGCGAGCCCGGCTCTCCCTCAACCGTCCCAGTCAGAACGTACTTCGCGTGTCGCGCGCGCCCGAGATCCAGAGCGGATGAAGCGTCTGCGGCGGATTGAGGCTGGGTGGCGAGGGTGACCCGTCCGTGATGAGATATGGCCAGCCTGCCGTAGACTTGCGCAAAGGTGGTGCCCGCAAGTTTGCGGGCCGCCGGATCGCTCTGCCCTGTACTGAACGGGACCACCATCAGGGCCGCCGCCTCGCCTTCCTTGGCGGCCGTACCCGCGAACTGTTGAGCAATCTGCACGCCGAGCTTGGCCACGTCCGCCTCATTGAGGCTCCCCGGATAGTCGTCCGAAATCTGCTTGAGCTTGCGGGTCTGCTCGGGCGTGATGCGGCGCGCATGCTCGTCCGTACCCCACCCCGTGCAGCCTTTCGAGAGCAGCGCGACGATCAGCCACAGATAAAGGCCGATTCGGACCCACTTGGGGAAGCTGTTGAAGAAGACCCAGGCACTTTGAAAGGGCCAGGCGATCGTCAAAGCCCAGAAGCGAACCTTCTGCCCCGGCTCTTCGCGAGGAAAATCGGGGTATCGGTGTGTGGGCCTGGACGCCCGCTCCGCGCGTGCCTGCGGAGGAAGTTCTTTCCCGGAGGGCGGCGCGATGCCCTGCCCCGCGGCGAGTCGGCGGCACAGCGCCTCAAAGGCTGCCGTCGGCTGTCCGACCGGCAGCCGTGTCCACTGGACCGCGAGAAACTTGTCGGGCACGCGCGCACCGGCTTGGGCGGTGTCGTCGATGACGACCGGCAGCAGAAATGTATGGTCGTCGGCCATGTCGAGAGTCCGCTCCACGGCCAGGCGCCACTCCCTGCGGAAATACCCTTCGTGGCGGGTCTCGGTACGCGCGGAGATCAGCGGCATGAAGAAATCGCACTCGCGGATCTGTCGGCGGATCTTCTGATCCCAGGCATCCCCCCCCTCGAGCGCGCTCTCGTCATACCAGACCTCGAGCCCATAGCCTGGAAGGGCATCGCGGATGGCCTGGGTAGCCTCGCGATCCTCCGAGGCGTAGCTCAGAAAGACCGTAAAGGGGGCACGCGGGGGGTCGGCTGGATCGGGGGTCGCCATGAGGGCGTCAAAGATCCAAGCTCAGAGGCAAAGAGTCAACACCGGGCCACGAGTCCGGGCAGCCCAACACACCCCGGCAGAACCCGTGCGAATGCCGCTTTGTGAAATGTGCCCTAAAGATTCTTCTGAGGGTGACCGATACTGGCGGCATGATTCGGCGACGCATACCGCACTCGGCGCGCTTCGAAGCCTACAAGAACTTCCACGCCGACCTGAGTCGGGCTGTGAGTGCCGAGTGCCAGTCCTGGCTGGGCCAGAATGCGGAGCCGCTCAAAGACCACACGGAGACCTCGCGGCTCACGTTCGATCTCAGCCGGACCACGACGCGAGCGGAACTGGCGTGGACCCTGCGAAGAGTTTTCGGGCGGCACTCCCCCTTCCTGGTCGATCGGGTCGCCAGCGCGCTGGACCGGTTCAGATCAGCGACCGGGGCGGAGACGACCTGACCGCACACCGAGGCCCCGCCACCACGCGGCCCCCCTCTACTAGTTACCATAATGAGCTGGCCTGGCCAGCAGCCAGCTCGATCACGAGCTAGCGCGCTGTCAGGAACTGGCGCGCATCGGCCGAGACTTGATCCGTCAGATGCTCGATCTGCCCGATCACATCGCTCTGCAGTGTTCCGGCCTCGAACTTGGCCTGCAGGTTGTAGGCCAAGTTCTCAAGCGGTGTGTGTCGGTAGCTCTGCTGAGCAAGGCCGAGAGCATAGATCAACAGGAAGTCATCGACTCCGAGCCGCGCCCACTGCGCCACGTGCACCAGCTCGTGAAAGTACAGTCCGTCGTATTTGCGGTCGCGCCGCACGAAGATCGTATCCTTGCAGGTGATTCCCTCGAAATCCATCTGATGCAGGGGAGCAAATTCGGACAAGCCGAAGCTCTCGACCGGTGGAAAGGTCACGCGGTCCACCAGAACCACCTTGCTGCGCTCGAGGAACGCCGACGGGAAACACGCGGCCAGCCGGGGAGAGCCGAGCGCGCCCATCGGCTGAGCCGTGCTTTCGTGAGCGGCGAGGAACCGATCGATCCACGCCTTCGCTTGCGGCAACGCTTTGTAGAGGCGCGGAATGATGTCCGTGGCCACTCATCCTCCTTTGTCCGCCTTGTGCTTCGGTCCGCCGAAAATGTAAGTCCGCCCCGAGCAAGGGGCAACCTTGGCGGCTGGTGCGTGGGCAACCAGATGCGTACTCAGTCAGGCTGCGTGCAGGACACCCGCAGCGTGCTCGAAGGGTTGACGCATCACGGCCCTGGCTCCGCGTGCGGCGACCGTCTCGTCACTTCTTTCGGTCCATGGTGAACAGCATCGACACCAGCGGGATCTTCTTCTCCTGGTCGGTATCCTTCCCGGCCAATCCCTCGTACACCCCCTGTCCACAGAACTCCCGGTGGGGGCGGTTGGGCTCGACGAGCGCTGTCTGCTTGCTTCCCTCCTGCGCGGCCTGCTCTTCCTTCTCGTAGAAATCCGCCGTCTCGATCGCCTGCACCCGGGTGCCATCCTGCAGCTTTACGTACCAGCGGGCGGCGCCCGAGGGCAGCGTCTCACCCTGCTCGATCACGCCTCTGAGGAATACCTCGGAGTCCTTGGGCAAATCGGCCGGAACGGACGCACTGATGTAGACCATCTTCTTGCGAAAGGGCCCGCTCTCGATGTTCGGTGGACGGTTCCAACGCGTCGCCAGCTCGAAGTCTCCACACGTCCGGGCTTGCTCGTAGTGCGTGTAGAGCTTGCGTCCCTTGGGGCCGGCGTCGGCGGAGGTCATGTAGCTGATTTTCTGCAGATCCTGCTCGCTCGGCGCACCGTCAGAGACAGGCCCGTCATGTCCCCCGATCCCCAGCCGGTCACAGCCGGCTGTCCCGCCCGTCACTACGAGCAGGATAGTGAGACTCAACGCCGGCCTGTGCCTCATGGATGACCTCTTCGATAACTGCCGTTTCGGGGCCTACCCGGATTGAACGCCCAAGACGCCGCTAATATCCCCGCCGCTGGAGTCCCTCGAACCCCTCAATATTCGCCATACCGGCCGCGTACCGATTGCAACAGCGCCGCGGCGTCATAGCCCACACCGTCCTTGAACACGATCTCCACGTTCTCCAGGTCCGTGATGCTACGACCCGGATCACCGCTGACGATGACCAGGTCCGCGTCCCTACCCTGGGCGACGGATCCGATGCGATCGGTCAGTCCCAGATACGAGGCGCCATTGAATGTGCCGATCCGCACTGCCTCTTCCGGCGTGAATCCCGCTTCCACGAGCAGCTCGATCTCACGCAGATCTCCGAATCCGGGAATGACGCCGCCGTTGCCCGTGGGGTCGGGGCCCGCGAGCAGCAGCCCACCGGCCGCGACGAATTTTCGCTCCAGGCCCAGATCGTGGTGATAGTCAGTGACCCGCTCGGCAGCCTGATCCGCGGGCAGGGTGTTGGTCCGGTTGCGCAGGTATAGATAGGCTTCGCGTGCCTCCGGTGTCATCACCTCCATGGCGCGTGGGGACAGCGGTGCGTGGCCCGGCACACCCTGCTCGAACACCGGCAGCGTGGAGGTCACGGCCACGTGATGGTCGACCAGGTCCTTGATCAGCGCGGCAGCCTGCGGGGCATCCGGATCCATCGCCCGCAAAGTCGGCACCCCGCCCGTCTCGGGACACACATCGGGCCTCTTGCCCGGATCGAGCTGCGTGTTGACGAAGAAGCCGTGCTCCAGATCGTCGATCCCGAGCGCGGCGGCCTCCGGGTAAGTCACCGCGCACAGATGACCCGTTATCTTCAATCCACGCCGATGAGCCTCCTCGACCGCCGCTTTCAGCTCGGCCCGCGTGATGTTCATGTAGGCCTTGAAGGAAGTGACTCCCTGGTCGGCCCAGAACGCCACCGTCCGACGCGCATCCTCCGCGTCCTTCAATTGGTGCATCTCGATGAAGGGCGACGGGCTGCCTTCCAGGTACGGCCCCGTGACATCCAAGTGCGGCCCCGGCAGCGAGCCGGCATCGATGAGGCGCTTCAGGTTGAGGTCAGCGTACGGCTCGACGCTGCCGGTGGTCCGCAGTGTCGTCACTCCATTGGCCAGATACAGCCGCGGAGCCGAGAAGCTCATCTGCGGCACGACAAGGGGCGGATCGCTATGCCCGGCGGCGTCCATGTTGGGGCGTGCGATGTAATACATGTGGTCGTGCATCCCGACGATGCCCGGAATGACGGTGCGCCCCTTCAGGTCGAGGACCGTGGCATCGGCCGGGGGCGAGTCCATGGCCGCGCCCACCGCACGGATCCGGCCGTTCTCGATCTCCACGCTCCGATCCTGGGCCTCCGGACCGCCCATTCCATCGATTAGCCGCACGTGATTCAGAACGATGTGCTTCGCCGAGACCTTCACGTAGGGCAATACTGCGGCCCCCGGCGTGGCCGGATCCGGCAGGACAGCGGCGGCGAGCCGGGCGGGCTGCGATGGGGCCGCCAGCGCGGCCGCGCCATTCAGGGCGATCAGGGCGGCACCGGCCATCAGTGTGTGAAGGTTGGGCATGCTGTTCTTCTTTGCGCGCAGGGATGGCGCATTCTGCCCGGGAACCGCGGCGGCTTCCACAGCCTCTCACGCGGCAGTTGAGCCCTCTCGCGCGTCAGTCGGACCCTGCTTGCGCTGTAGTCACCCGGCAGCGGCTCTCCTGGCTGACACGCTCGAGCCCGAAGTGAAAATACGTTGGATCGATTTCCGCACCGTACGCGCGCCGTCCGGCGCGGCTCGCGGCGATCGTCGCGCTGAAGAGCCCGCCGAAGGGCTCCCAAACGATATCGCCGGTATCGGTGCTGGCCTCGATGAGGCGCGACATGAGATCGAGGGGCTTCTGATTGAGGTGAAGAGCGCGGCCACCCGGAACCACACACCTCTCCCGGCCACGCAGCGCGGGCCGCTCCCAGAGGTTGGTCACTGCAAACGGACATCGGAACTTGGCGCGCATGGCGGCCCACTGTTGCGCACTGGCGGGGGTTCGGCCATCGAGGGCGAAATAGGGCCGGCCGCAGATTGCACCGTGCTCGTTGGCGAACGCCTGCAGTCTCTCGAACATCTGCGGAGGCGGGAAATACCACAGATGCCCCGGGTCGAGATATTTGCGCACCGCTGCGTCGACGACCCCGCAGGCCGTATTCGCCGCGCGCATCCTCAGACCGGTGCGCTTCCATTCCCGAATCAGCCATTCGCGCAGCCCTAATCCATCGACGCGCGCCTCGAAGACATACTGCACGCAGATCTCGGTCACGACTGGAAAGCGACGGATCCGGGCAGTATTCACGTTGCCTGCGATATGCGCCTTGCCCTTGCTCCAGATGTTCGCGTTGACATAGCGCCAGCCGTACTGCTCGAGCAGCGGATGCACGGCGGCCCAGCCGATCTCGCTGTTCCAGAACCACAGGGTCGTCTGCGGGGTCGCGTGCCGGGCCCAGGTCGCAACGTGCGGCTCGTACCACTGCGGCAGCTCCAGGTGGCCGGAGGTATCGCCTTCAAACCCCAGCACACCGTATCCGCCGTCACTGACGATGCACATCGGTGCGGGCCATGCTGCACACAGAACCGAGCTGTCACCGAATGAGATGTCCATCCCGGCCTGCGCATAGTGAGTCTGCCGCGGGGCTACTTCGAGTTGAATCGCCTTGCCGCGGCCCACGGTACTGGCAGCGCTGTAACGCCGGGGCGAACGGGATAGGGGCCTCGAGTCGCTCATGTTGAAGGACGCCACGCTATGCAGGGCAGCGCCTCCTATAGCATAGGTGCCGGACAGGAGCGCACCCCTATGGACCCCCCGGGCGAAGTGCTTCTCTGCGGCGACGCCGCGCCAGGCTGGTGTCGGCAGCCGCTCCCGGCAGCAGCGTGTCCTTCCCGGCACTAGAATGCCCCCTCACGAGCTGCCCGGGGCCGGCCGACATGAGAGCTGTACGAATCAAGCGAATCTACGAGCCACCAGCGGTACGCGACGGCGCCCGGATCCTCGTGGACCGGCTTTGGCCTCGCGGAATCTCCAAGCAATCCGCGCAGTTGACGCTCTGGCTGAAGGACATCGCGCCGAGCACAGTACTGCGCCAGTGGTTTGGCCATGAGCCGCAGCGGTGGAACGAATTCCGCCGCCGCTATCGTGCAGAGCTCAAAGCGAATGCTGACCCTGTGGAATCTCTACGCGCAAGGCTCCGCTCCTCAGCTGTAACCCTCCTCTACGCGGCGCACGACCCCGAGCACAATCACGCGCGCGTACTGATGGAATACCTGAATGACACCGGACGGCCGCGCACCCGAGCCCTCCGCGCACCCCGCCGGCGCACCGAGCGCTCCGGGAAATCCCCGACGCGTGCCAAGGTTTCCCGCCCTTCCCGTCCAGGCGCTCGTCGCTGAGCTCAGGGCCCGCGGGATTTCGAGGAGCCCGCTGAGCGTCGCGCAGCCCCTGCCCGGCGCGCGCGTAGGAAACTCTCGCAATCCGCCAGGCTCGGGCAATTGCAGTGAAAGCTGTTCTCGAGCAGCGCCTTCATCTGCTGCGCGTGCTGCATGAGCTCGCTCACCTCTTCCAGTTTGCGTGCTGCGAGCGCTCGCCACCGTGCGGCCGGCGGTGTCTCCTTCGAAAATCCGGACAGGAAACTCCGCGTCTCAGCGATCGTGAAGCCCGCTTCGAGCGCGAGCTTGATGATCTCGATGCGCGCAAACACCCCCTCGTCATACCGACGTTGCCCACGCAGGCGCGCCGGCACCGGCAACAGACTTTCCTTCTCGTAGAAGCGGATGGCGGAGGCGGCAATGCCGGACTCCCGAGCCACGGCACCGATGGATAGCGTTCGCAACTGAGATCCGGTACTTGAATGCGTGCTTGACTTGAAGTGCACTTTAACTCGTACAGTCGGTGCGCACCAGTCAGTGCCTGATGAAGAGGACCTCGATCATGCTCGCATCCTTCAAGGTCGCCCGCGCAATCCCTGGCGCGCTGATCATGTTCGCCGCGCTCGCCGCCCAGGCCCAGGCAGACGTCCCCGATTACATCGCGAAGTCACTGGCCGACCCGGCGCGCCCGCTCGAGGAGCGGGCCCGGGACGGCGATCGCAAGCCCGCCGAGGTGCTGGCGTTCAGCGCAGTGAGGCCGGGCCAGCGTGTGGCGGACTTCATGTCCGGAGGCGGCTATTTCACCCGGTTGCTGAGTCGTGTTGTCGGTGCCAAGGGGCGCGTCTATGCCTTCGTGCCCGATGAGCAGATGAAAAACTGCGCGCCGCGGGAGACCGCCGGCACGCGTGCCATCGAGCACGACAATCGCTACGCGAACGTCACGGTAGTGCGATTGCCGGTCAACCGCTTCCGCGTGCCCGAGCCGCTTGACCTGGTCTGGACCGCGCTGAACTTCCATGACCTGTACGATTCCTTCATGGGGCCGGCGGATGTCCCCGCCGTCACCCGATCCCTGTACGCGGCGCTCAAGCCTGGCGGCATCCTGCTGGTGATCGATCATGCCGCGGCCGCGAACTCCGGCACGCGCGACACCGGGACCCTGCATCGCATCGACCCACAGGTCATCGTGCGCGAAGCCCTGGCGGCGGGCTTCCAGGTGGACGCTCACAGCGAAGTGTTGCGCAATCCTGCCGACACGCACCGCCTGCTCGTGTTCGATCCGGCGATTCGTGGCAGGACCGATCAGGTGGTCCTGAAGTTCAGGAAGCCTCGGTGAGAGCCTGGCGCCCGCGGCGGTTGAGGATCCACAACGCACCGGGGAGAGCCGTGAAGTCGGCGAGCAGTGCGAGTATGAACGCGGAGGAGCTCACGATGCCGAACTGACGCATCGGCGGAAGGTCCGACAGCGCCAGAGCGAGAAACCCGCTGGCGTTGATCAGGGTTGCGAACAGGATCGGCCGCCCCGCCACCCGCATGGCATGCCGCAGCGCCTCGGCTGTGTCGCCGCCGGAGGAGCCCTCCTGGAAGTGGTAGAAGAAGTGGATCTGGTCGTTCTCGGTCGCACCGAGCACGGTGGAGCCGATGAGTATGGTCGCGATGTTGAGTGGGATCCCACTGAAGCGCATGACCAGGAAGACCGATAGGATCGCGAACAGGGACGGGATCATCGTCATCAGTCGTGCCGAGGGACTGCGGAACACGAACAGAAACGCGAGAAAGATGACACTGGCCGTGATTGCAAAGCTCTCCGTCAGCGTTGGCAACAGCCGTTCGGTGATCTCGGTGGCGAGGACTCCCTTGCCCACTGCGCGCGCACGTGTGGTACGCAGATCGGGCTCGGCCGCCTGAGTCGCCGTCCAGGCTCGCTCGATGAATCGGCGCATGGAGCCGGTGCGTCCAAACAGATCGGCGCGGCCGCGAATGCTGATGCGCACGCTGGCGAGATCTGCAGTATCGACGTAAGCGCGGGCGGCCGGCTCGGTCAACATGATCTGCTCGAGATCGGCGGCCAGCTTCGGCCAGGCGGAGCGCGCCGCCGGCAGCTGATCCGAGCCGCTCTGTACGTAGCGCTCCCAGCGCAAAGCCGAAGTCGGGCCATCCACGGCCGTGATCCGCGGATCCCGCTCGAGCCGGCTGATGAACTGCTCGAGGCCGCGCAGCAATCCGGGGTCCAGGGCGTGACCCGGCGGGGTCTGCACCCAGAACTCGACGACATCCAGACCGTTCGATTCCTGAAAGCGGCGAGTGTCCTGTGCGACACGCTCGCTGGGGTTCACGTACGTCAGTACGTCGGTCTGCAACGACAAAGGTGTTAGCAGGCCGGGTATACCGAACAACGCGCCGGCACCGCAGATCATCAGTACGAGTGCGCCTCCGACAAGCGGCCAGCGGTAGCGGCGGCTTGCGGGAACGAGCACATCCACGAAGCGCGCAAACCACCTTCCTGCTGCGGGACGCTCCGATCGCAGCGGCGCACGCAGCAGCGACTGCAAGGCGGGAAAGAGCGTGAAGCAGCCGAGCCATGCCACGATCAGGCCACTGGCGGTCCACAGTCCCATTTCGCGTACCGGGCGGATTTCGGAAACGGCCAGGGCTGCGAAGCCGACGGCGGTGGCGAACATCGAGGCGGTACAGGGCAGAAACTTGTTGGTCAGGGCGCGCGCATGGTGCTGGAGAAGGTCCGGAGCATCGTCGGGCTCCATGTACCTCGAATGCAGATACACGAGGGTTGCTGTGGTCGTGACCATCACGGTCAGCGGAACGAGGGTGGAAATCACCGTATGCGACCAGCCGAACAGATCGGCGAGACCAACCGCGATCGCGACCACGACACCGAGGGTGAGAATGATGGCACCAAGTGCCCGCCAGGAACGGTACACGATGAATACCAGCGCCATCAGGAAGAGCCCGAAGAGGGGCATGAATCGTGCTGTAGCACTTCCGGTACGGCGCTCGAGCCATGCGTCGAGCCATGGCGAGCCGACGCGGCGCACGGCTGTGAAGGGCCCCGCGCTCGACTCGAGTGGCACCACGACCGAATCGATCGCACCCAGCGCACGGTCCCGCTCGGCGGGCGATTTGACGCGCAGCTCCAGCGCGATTCCCAGATAATGCTCACCCAGAAGTCCAGCGCGCCGGAACAGCGAAGTGCCGGTTGCGAATGCACGGATGCGGACCGCCTCGACCGCATCGATCCCGCGGGCCGCGTTTGCCCGCCGATAGAGCGTGATCAGGCTATGGGCTTGGACGTGCGGGATCCTATCCAGCTCACTCTCGACCCTTTCTGCGGCACGCAGCGCCGGCAGACTCAGCGGATCCGGCGCCTCGAGCATCACGAGGGCCTGGTCGCCCTCGGGGAACAGCTTGTCGAAGTCGAGCGTGGCGCGGGCGACCGGATCACCCGCTACCACCAGGCGGTCGATGGCCGGATCGTCCGGGACCTGGAGCGCGCCGTAGATCCCGGCAGCCGTGAGAACGAGAAAGATGCCGACGATCCAGAGCCGCGCCCGGATCACTCGAATGAAGAATTGAACCATCTGGGGCGAGACGGGCACACTCATCGGTGAAGGTGCGCTCGTTCTCGACCGTGCAGGTCGCCGGCGCGCAGGGATGATAGCCTAAACACATGAGCGGCTTGCTGACGGCCACCATTGCAACCTTGATCTTCTGCGCGCCGGGCTATCCGGGCGGCGCCGGTGATGCACAGCCCTTCGTCGATCAGTTTGCCAGCGCCGCCGTGGCCAGCGCGGGCTGGCCTGCGGGAAGCCTCGCGGCCGTTTACGATCCGACCGAATCGGGCGGTCTCGCCAAGCTCGCCGGTCCCGATGCCGTGCTCGCCTTCGTGCCCTATCCGTTTTTTGTCGAGCATGCGTCCCAGCTCCATCTGACACCCCTGGCTCAGGCGGACGTGGCCGGGACCGGGACCACCGAGCGGTGGACCCTGGTCGCCCGTGCAGGGCGCCCCATCGGGGCCCAATCACTCAACGGCTATACGATCCTCAGTGTGGCCGGTTACTCGCCGACCTTCGTGAAGCAGTCCGCCCTGGGCGCGTGGACACTGTCACCGGCTATCAAGGTGGAGTCGACCGGCCAGTTATTGAGCGCCTTGCGCCGGGTGGCTTCGGGCGATCCGGTTGTTGCATTGCTCGATCAGACTCAGGCAGCAGCCGTACCCACTCTGCCCTTCGCCGGGCAGCTGGCGAGCGTGCTGCAGTCGCCGCCTGTCCCCGTCGCCATCATTGCGGTGGTCGATTCGCGCCTCACTCCGGCGCGAGCGCACGCCCTGCAGATCGGCCTGCTCAGAATGGGGCATTCCGGCCCGAGCACCGACACTCTCGGCTCCCTGCATTTGCAGGGCTTCGTGATGCCGCAGTTGCCTGGCGCGAAGCCCGCGCCGTGAGCTGGCGAATCGGCTTCGCCACGCTGGCGCTGCTGGCCGCGGCCTGCGCGACGACTCCCAAGCCAACTGCCGAGGCTCCGGTTCACTCTCCGGCGGCCTCGGTCGAAGAGCTCGCGGCGGCCATCAAATCGGATGCCGACCGCAGTGAGCACGAACCCGATGCACGTACGCGCAGCGACCTTGCAGCCCAGGCCGACCAAGCCGCGCAGAGCTGTCTGGCGATCGCCCCCGATTCCGCGGCGTGCCAGTACGGCGATGCCGTCTCGCTCGGACTGCAGGCGCGCGGACATCCGACGCATGCAGGGGAATTCCTCGGCCGGATGCTCGATGCTCTTGCGAAAGCCGAGGCGGCCGATCCTGCTTACGATGAGGCGGGTCCCGCGCGAGTGCGTGCCCTGGTGTTGATTCGGGCGCCTGCGTGGCCGCTGGGGCCTGGAGATGCCGACGCCGGGCTCACCGCCGCGCGCCGCGCCGTCGCGCTTCGCCCCGGCTATCCTCCCAACCTGCTGGCTCTCGCCGAGTCCCTCGCCAGGACGGGGGATGCGAGCAGCTCGCGCGACTACTACACGCGGGCCCGCGAGGCGGCCATGACAATGCCAGCCGGCGCGGATCGGGACGACTGGCTGCACGCAGCCGATCAGGGGCTGCACAACAAGTGAGAGGCATTCCGATGCGACGTCCACTCGTGCCGCTGCTGCTGCTGGTTTGCTCGGGGATGACCATCGCGAAACCGGTGCCGTTCCCGGTGCAGGTGCATTTCGACGCCTGCGATGACGGCCTGATCTGCTTTCCCGTGGAAGTGAGCGGTGGCCGCTCGCTGACCTTCCTTCTCGACACAGGCGACGTGCACTCGTATGTGACGGCCGAATCCGCGCGGGAGCTGGGCTGGCCGCTGCAGCCGGTGACTGGCCGGGATGGCAAGCCCATCGAGGGCATCGTGCAGGCTGGCGAGCGGACGGTGCGTCTGGGTTCGTTGAATCTCAAGGTCCGCTTGCTCGCCTTCCCGCGCGCCGATCTCGGCCCGCCGAAGCACCGGATCGTCTTTGACGGAGCGATCGCATTTACGGATCTCAAGGATCGTGTCGTGCAGGTGGACTATGCGCGGCATCGGCTGCGCATCTCGGACATATTGACCGACTCTGATGAATCGCCCTTGCGCGGCACGCTGCGGACGATAACGTTCGGCCAGCACGGCCCCGCGATCCTGACCGGTGGACCTTTCGACATCGATGGACGCCCCGTACAGGCTCAGATCGACACCTGCTATACCGGAACACTGCTCGTCTACGACGCTGCGTTGAGTAAGCTGCACCTGCAAGCACTCGCCGGCGCCAGCGACCGGTCGCGGTTCTTTCCCAACACCGATGGTGGCGTTACGATGCGAGCAGCGAAGGCGCAGAACGTGCGCTTCGCCGACTACGAGCTGGGGGGCACTCACCCGGTGATTTACTTGCCCACGCCGAAGGTCCATCAGCCGGATGGCCTGTTCGAAGCCACGGTCGGCAACGCGCTACTGTCCCGATCGGTGCTGACACTGGACCTGCACCACATGAAGTTTGACGTGAGCCCCGCGTCGAAGCCCTCGCCAGCCGGAAGCTGACGGTCCGCGCCCGTAGGTGGGTTAGCCCGTGGGGCGTACTCCGCCGCTCGCCCTCCCGGCGCTTTCCCTCGCCGCTGTGTGCTCCACCGGCGCGTATTCAGCGGCTGCGTGTCCAGCGGCTGCCTGTCCTGCCGGTGCGTATCCAGTACCGCCGTGACGCCGGTACTGAATGGACTCGCGCGACTGCCTTTCCTACGATCGCACCGTGAACACTCTCATACGGGATGTGCCGCGCGACTGGCGCTGCAGGGTATGCGGCTTCGACCGCTACCATCGCGTCAGCGTGCTGCGAAAGAATGGTACACGGTACGAAACCGCTTTCTATGCATGCAGCGCCTGCAGTGTCATGTTCTTGAACGACAGGCAATTCGACACTGCCAGCAGCGCGAGTCCCGGAATCGAGATCCCACCGATCGTCACAGCGATTCGCCGGAAGAAGTGAGCGTGGCGGCGCTCAATCGGTGCGTTCGGCAAGGCTGCTGCGGGCTTTGCCGACATCCTCAGCCGTGACGCGCGCAGCCGCATGGCCCCAGCTGTTGCGAATGTAGGTAGTCACCGCTGCGACCTGGGCGTTGCTCAACTGCCACCCGAACGAAGGCATGGCGGGGCCAGTCGGCTCCGCAGGCGTAGCCACGCTACGCGCACCCCGCAGGATCACACGGAGAGCGGTCAGCGGCAGCCGCGAATCGACCGAGGAGGACTGGGCCAGGTTCGGAATCAGGTAGGGGACGCCTGTGCCATCTGCCTTGTGGCACGCCGCGCAGCGGTCTGCGTAGATCGCCGCCCCAACCTTCATGTACCGGTCGTCTTTCGCCACGCTCCGCGCGCTCTCGCTCTGTCCGCGCTGATCCTTCAGGTAGGTTGCAATGGCCTCCAGATCCGCATCGCTCATTTTCGAGCTCGAATGCGCCACCTCCTCGGCCATGGGACCGGAGGCGGCCGCCAGGCGATTGTGGCCTGTCTTGAGGTACTCGACGATGTCCGTCTGGGACCAGTTACCGAGGCCGCGCTGAGGGTCGTTGGTGATGTCGGGAGCGAACCAACCCTGCAGGGAGTAGCCGCGAAATCTCTGCTCGGCGCGATCCGCGCCGAGAAAGTTCTTGGGCGAGTGGCAGGCAGCGCAGTGCCCAGGGCCTTCGACGAGGTAGCCGCCGCGGTTCCATGCGGGTGATTTGCCTGGATTCGACTTGTACTCCCCGGGCTCGAAGTACCACGCGTCCCACAGTCGCATCAGGGCCCGGATGTTGAACGGAAAGGGCAGCTGATTGGACCGCACCACGTGATGAACAGGCGCCACCGTGGCGAGATAGGCACGGATGGCCAGTACGTCCGCCCTGCTCATGTGAGTGAAGTAAGGATAAGGCATGGCCGGATAGAGTCGCTTCCCGTCGGGCATCACGCCCTCGCGCACTGCGCGCTCGAAGTCGGAATCACTCCAGCCGCCGATGCCGGTCTCCCGGTCAGGGGTGATGTTGGCGGCGGCGACCGCACCGAAGGGCGTCTCGACGGGCCGGCCGCCCGCGAAGGGCGTCCTGCGGACCGGGTCGGTGTGGCAGGCTGCGCAATCGGCCGCGACGGTCAGATAGCGGCCACGCTCGATCTGCGCGAAATTCTGGGGCGACTGCGCTGCCCCGGCCGGCCAGGTGGCGCAAAGGGCTGCGAGCACCGTCAATGCCGCACAGACCATCCGCCACCGGCGCGCCGTGTCACGCATCGACGAGCGGACCGGGATTCTTGAGATAGCGGGAGCGGATCTGCGCCGCGGACCAGTAGGCCAGTGCCGCAACCGTGCCGGTCGGGTTGTACCCGGCATTGTGCGGGAAGGCGGTCGCGCCCATGACGAACAGATTCGGCACGTCCCAGCTCTGCAGGTACCGGTTGAGCGCGCTCGTTTTCGGGTCGGTGCCCATCACCGCCCCTCCACACAGATGTGTCGTCTGGTACGCCGTGATGTCGTAAGGGCCCTTGCGATATTCCTTGAGGATCTGCCGGGCGCCCATGGTGCGGAAGATCTCCGCGAACTTGTCGGTCAGAAATGCGTTCTGCTTGAGCTCGTTGTCATGGAAGTCGATGGTCATGCGCACCAGCGGCCGGCCGAAGCGATCCCGATACGTCGGATCGAGATCCAGATAGACGTCCCGATAGCTGTACATGCTGCCGTGAACGCCGGTGCCCGGCTTGACCGCGCTCTGGTAGTTCTCACGCACGGCCTCCTTCCACTTCGCTCCCCATTTCGGCGTGCCCGGCGGCACGGGGGTGGTCTCGATCGGGCGTCCGTTGGTCTGCACCTGGCCCATGTAGCCGCCGCCGACGAAGCCATGCGGCCCATGGTCGAAATTGTCACCGTTGAACTCATCGATGCACATGCCGATCGAGCCGGAGGCAATGAACGGATTGAAGATGTACTTGGCCGGATCGAAGAAGCTCGTGACATCCGAGGTGGTCTGATGGGTGAAGTTGCGGCCGATCACCCCCGTATTGGCCACCGGGTCATACGGGCGGCCGATCCCCGAGAGCAGCAGCAGCTGAACGTTGAACACCGTATAGGCCGACAGAATGACGATCTGCGCCGGCTGCTCCCATTCGTTGCCCGCCGTGTCCACGAAAGTGACGCCCGTGGCGCGCTTTCCCGAGCGGTCGGTGTTGATGCGGATGACTTCCGAGTTATCACGTGCCTGGAAGTTGGGCTTGCGCAGCAGCACCGGCAGAATCGTGGTCTGGGGACTCGCCTTGGAATAGTTGCCGCAACCGAACCACTCGCAGAATCCACAATACGTGCACGGTCCCATGCGTACGCCGAGTGGATTGGTGTAGGCGCGCGACATGTTGCCCGAGGGCTGTGGAAAGGGCTTGTAGCCCAGCTCGCGGGCGGCTTTGGCAAACAGCGTGTGGCTGAAGGGCTGCTGCTGGGCCGGGTTCGGATACGGTCGCGAGCGCGGTCCCTCGAAAGGATTGCCGCCTTCCTGGATGTGACCCTGCAGATTGCCCGCGGTGCCGCAGGTTCCGCACAAGTACTCGAACCTGTCATAGTGCGGCTCGAGCTCCTCGTACGTCACGCCCCAATCCTGAATCGTCATGTCGGCGGGCAGGAAATGCGCACCGTAGCGTTTTGTCAGGTGGGTGCGCAGCGTGAAATCGGAAGGCAGGAAGCGCCAGGTCTCGCTGTTCCAGTGAACGCCGCCGCCGCCCACACCATTCGGAGGCATGAACGCGCCCCACGTGCGGATCGGCAACGCGGTCTGATCCATTTTGTTGCGGAAGGTGAACGTCGTCTGCTCGGGACGCAGGAACAGCTCGTGGCGGATGCGGTAGCGAAGCTCATCCGCGGCATAGGACGGGGGGTAATCAGTAGCGGTGTCACGCCACGGGCCGCGCTCGATGGCCACGACATCCAACCCCTCATCCGTCAGCTCGTTCGCCACGATCGAGCCGGTCCACCCGAGCCCGATGATGGCCACATCCTTAGCGGGGAGCTTTTGCGTCATGAATCGTCAGCTTTTATCCGGATCCCAGTCAGGCCGTCCCCCGATGCCGACGGGGGGATACGGGTAGCGCTCGTTGTGACGCCCGACCCAGTCACGATAGTCATAGCGGGTGCCGGGGAATCCGATCATCTTCCAGGCACACATGTCGCGATTGCCGCCATAGATCGGATCGGCGAAAAACCCCTGCTGCACGTCCTTCACGAGTGCTTCGAAAAACGTGGTGCCCTCGAGACCCTCCAGCTTGACCGTCCCGCTCTCCAGTCCCTGCAGGATCTCGTCCTGCCGCCCGGTCGAAAGCTCGGCAAACGGCCTGGCATCCTGGCCGGACCGGCAATAGCGATCGAGAGCCCCGAGCCCCTGCCGATAGAGCTCGGCGGGGGTCTGCGCGCTCTGCGGCCCCTGCTGTTTGATGCCCTTGGAAAAGGGCGGCAGTGTGTACAGTCCGGCAAGGCGTCCGTACGCGCCCGCGAGCTGACGGTCGATGAAAACCGCACATCCGGCGTCCTTGCCGCCGGGCGTGGCCGAATCGGGAGGAATGATCCTATCGACGAGAGCTTCGACTGCGGCGGCTTCGGCGGCCGTGAAGTATGACCACGGCCCTGCTTTCACCGCCTCGGGGGGATCGCCGGCCTCCGGATGCCACGGAAGCTGCTGCGAAAGGACATCGCCATGTGCTGCGCTGCTGCCCACGAGAGCCAGTGCCGTGCCCTTGAGAACGTCGCGCCGACGGATGCCGCTCATGGAGGGATGTCCAAATAGCCGGTGGAGCCGACTAACCGGTGGAGCAACGAGCCAGACGCGGGGTGGTTCCCTGTGCGCTAAGATCGCAAGCCAACGCGGGATGGCAGTCACTCGTGTCAGCTTCATCAACAACGAATTGCAGGACATCCATGAGGTTCATCCGTCCCATGAACAGGCTTCTTCTCATTACTTCACTCTGCACCGTGCTCGGCCTGACTCTCGCGGCAAACGCTCATCCGCCGAAGACGCACCGCCTCGAGGTGACGCCCTCGACCGTCGCCTACGGGTACTACTGGGCCGAGGCCAAGCCCGCTTTGCGGATCGATTCCGGGGACATCATCGATGTCGACACGCTGTTGACCAACACGCCGGAGGGCCTGGCCAAGGCCGGCGTTTCCGACGCGAAGATCCAGGCATCGCTCAAGACCATCGTTGCCGAGGTCACCGGTGACAAGCGCGGTCCGGGCGGGCACATCCTCACGGGTCCCGTCTATGTGGAGGGTGCCGAGCCCGGAGACGTCCTGGAGGTGAAGATCCTGTCGATCTCCCTGCCGATCGATTATGGCTACAACGGCTGCAAGGGCTTTCTGCCCGAGAACTGCGAGCCCAACGTTCCCGTGCGTATCCTGAGCCTGGACCGCGCCAGGATGACGGCGGAATTCGCCCCCGGCATCGTGATTCCCCTGCGTCCCTTCTACGGCAGCATGGGGGTCGCACCGGCCCCGGAGCTCGGCCGGCTGAGCAGCAATCCCCCCGGGCCTCACGCGGGCAATCTCGACAACCGCGAGCTGGTCGCCGGCAGCACTCTGTTCATCCCGGTGTTCGCGCGCGGCGCACTATTCGAGATCGGTGACGGCCATGCTGCGCAGGGAGATGGAGAAGTCGATCAGACCGCCATCGAGACTTCGCTGCGTGGGCGCCTGCAGCTCACGGTGCGCAAGGACATGAAGCTGACCTGGCCGCGGGCCGAGACACCCACCGACTTCATCAGCATGGGCACCGACCCTGACCTGACTGCCGCCACCCGCATCGCCATCCAGCAGATGGTGGACTTTCTCGTCTCGGACAAGAAGCTGACCCGGCAGCAGGCGTACCAGCTCGTGAGTATCGCGGGTAATGTCGCGATCACGCAGTTAGTGGACAAACCCAACTACGGCGTGCACGTGCGCTTGCCCAAGAGCATCTTCGGGAAGAGGTAACCTGTCAGCGCTGCAGCCAGTTGTTGCGCGGCATCTCATGGGGATGCGGCACGGCTCGGTGCGGCAGGAATATTGACTGGGCCGGACCCAGCGCGGCCATCGTCAGGGCCGCCATGTTGTGCTCGGCCGGCCGTCCTGAGTTGCCCTCCCGCGAGGTGCGCGCAGCGCCGAGGGTTGCCTCCATCCGTTCCATCCGGTCGGATTCCGCGACGCGAGTGCCCTGCGCCTGCTGAGGGCGCGATGCGATGCCTGCCAGCGACGCCCGCAACGCCGTCGGGCCGATGGCGATACCAGGCTGGGACGGTCTGCCAAATGACCCGCGCGAAACATCCCATGTGAGGCGCCGGCCAAACTGCACTCGCATGTCGGACAGATGCAGCCCCGAGTGGCCACCCAACTGCCAGTTGACCAGCTCGTGATGCTGCATGGGCTCATTCGTCGCCTGCGGATCGCCCGAGCTCGGCATCAGGCGTACCTGCGCGAGCTTCAGACCGAATGTTGGATGCAGGGAGGGGCCGGCTGCCCCGCCCCCGATGGGCCGGCTGAAGTAGAGCATGAACTGGGGGGCACGAGGCGCGCCTGGCCCGGGGCCCGGGGGTCC
This sequence comes from Steroidobacteraceae bacterium, assembly GCA_036501985.1. Lineage (GTDB taxonomy): Bacteria > Pseudomonadota > Gammaproteobacteria > Steroidobacterales > Steroidobacteraceae > 13-2-20CM-66-19. The sequence continues at coordinate 260,675 of DASXZI010000012.1, forward strand.
GGCTTCAGCAACCGTTGCGAGCGTGCTCGCCAACAGGCTTGCAATCCCCAGAAACGTTATCTTGTTAGCCGAGATCCTCAACAGGGAGCCCCTTCTGCCCGCTGCCAATGAACTGGTACGGTATTCAGGATGAACCGGGCGGGCCGGGGGCGCTATCGATGAAAGACTGGTATGGTTGTAGGACGGCTCCGACCGCTATAACGGGTTGTTTTCGCTGACTAATAATAAATTGACGCTCATCGCACCTGACCCCTTATGACGCTTTGGCCGCTGCACTACGGTGCCGAGTTTTTGACAATAACCTGATGATCGCCGCGCTGTGTCTGCTGATCTGGCTGTACCTGGTTTTCGCCCACGGGCGATTCTGGGCCTCCGGCCCGGAGCTGCCGCCGGCCATCCCCGCCACGCATCCCGATGTGGACATCATCGTGCCGGCGCGTGACGAGGCGGAAACCGTTCAGCCGGCAATCGCATCTCTGCTCGCGCAGGAGTATGCCGGCCGTCATCGGGTCATCCTGGTCGATGACAACTCCTCGGATGCCACGGTGGCGCGCGCGGGCACTGCGCCGGGTCTCCTCATCATTCGCGCTCAGCCGAAGCCCGCAGGATGGTCTGGCAAGCTGTGGGCAGTCAGCCAGGGCACGGCGGTCGCGAACGCGCCCGTGCTGCTGCTGACGGACGCCGATATCGTTCATGGTCCCCGGCATCTGTCGAGCCTCATGGCGCGCCTCGAGCGCCCCGGGCTGCGGATGGTGAGCGAAATGGTGAAGCTCAATTGTGAGAGTCTTGCCGAGCGCGCGCTCGTTCCGGCCTTCGTGTATTTCTTCCAGATGCTCTATCCCTTCGCGCGCGTGAACGACCCTCATTCATCGGTCGCCGCCGCGGCCGGTGGAACGGTGCTGATCCATCGGGATGCGCTCGAGAGCATCGGGGGAATCGCCGGCATCCGGGATGCATTGATCGATGACGTCACCCTCGCCAAAGCCGTCAAGCGCGGTGGATCGGTCTATCTCGGCCACTCGGGCCTGGCCACATCCATCCGCCGCTATGTTGGCTGGGGCGAGCTATGGCGGATGATTTCACGTACGGCGTTCACGCAGCTGCGCCACTCGGCCGTCCTGCTGATCCTCACTCTGATCGGGCTCTCGCTGGTTTGGCTCGCGCCCGTCGCCGAAGCCCTGTTCGAGCGGGGTTGGCGCCGCGCCTGCGCTGTGGCGGCCTGTGTACTCGCCGTCATGAGCTACCTGCCTACGCTGCATCGCTACGGACGCAGCCGTCTGTGGTCGCTCGCGCTGCCGATGATTGCGCTGTTCTACATGGCAGCGACGCTCGATTCCGCCGTGCGCTTCTGGACGGGCAGCGGCGCCCGATGGAAGAACCGAGCCTATGGCGACCTGCCGGAGCGCTAACCGCTCTGCCTGGCCTGCCCGCTCTGCCTAGCCTGCGTGGCCCTGAGGGGGCGAGAGCCCCCCGAGCGGTGCCGCGGCCTACCGGGCCGGGAAAGGCAGCGGATGAATCTGCTCGCGCTGCACCGCCTGCAGCTCGTCCGGATCGATGCCGAGTGCCTGGACAATGGTGGCTGCCACCTGCTGGTTGGTGGTTGCCGTGGAGACGCTTGCTGGATCCGCATCGGCGTAGGACACGAGCAAGGCGGTATGCACATCATCCTCGTTGAAGCCGCCGTGCTCCGCGAGCTTCGTGCCGCCGGTGAAGATCACGCCGGTGCTCACCTTGAGGATGATATCGGGCGTGCGCGGATCCCTGCCGGGATCGTTGAATTTGTTCCGCAGCGAGGCGCCGGCGAAGATCTCCTGAATGCCGAGCGCCGCTTGGTTGGCCGGCATGCTGAGCGCGCTGACCACGCCGCCGACCAGCTCCTGGTCGGCCAGCCAGATCAGCGAGCCGTCATCGGAGATATCGAACGCGTCGGCTGGGCCGATCGTCGCGGCTGGCTGGCCGTGCCCGATGCCCACCCGGCGCGTCCCATCGATCGGCGACTGACCGTGCTTGGCGCCGATGACGATCAGCGTGGAATCGAAGATGCCTTGCTTGCGCATCTCCGCCACGAAGCGGCCGAGTGACTGGTCGACAAAATCCAGCTCGCCGGCGAGGGCCTCACCGGGGGTACCGAGCACATCGGTGTAGCCGCCCTTCAGACTCGTGACCGGATCAACCGCCAGTTTCGGCCCGACACTCACTGCCTGGAAGTTGGTGCCGAACAGGGTGGGCACGCCGACCTTTTTCGTGCGATCGTGGTTGAAGCCGTCGATCTGATTGAGCACCGTCTGCAGGTGCAGGGAATCGTAGCACTGGTGCGAGGCCACGTAGTTCGAAAGATCGAGCGTCCATCAACGCTGATGAGAAGCACATGCTTCACGGAGTGTCCTTCCCCGGGGAAGTCGGCGCTTTCCCCGTATGCGTTGCTGGCGAGGAGAGCGCCGAGCACGGCACTGACGGTAAGGATTCGGCCCGGGACGGGCATTCTCGGACTCATCGTGTCGTCTCCCCGGAGATGTCGCCTCGTGATCGTGACTTCCACGAACACTTTGTTGCGCCAATGACTACACTAGATAAAGTCTGTGACAATTCGGAGACAACCGGACGGCAGAGAGCCGGCGGAGGCGGGGGGAACGTGCAACTCGCTGCGACGGGCGCCGACTGCTCGGGCCGCGCGAGCCCACGAAACACTCACAGGAAGCGTCACTCATGACAGGTCGCTCGTGAGCGGCGGGAGTACTCAGATCGCGGCGGTCGTGATCTTCGCGGTGACCTACGTCGCCATCGCCTGGGGGCGATTTCCGGGACTGCGGCTCGATCGGACGGGCGCCGCCCTCGCCGGCGCAACCTGCATGATTGCCGCCGGCGTGCTGACACTGCGCGAGGCCTATGCGGCCATCGATTTCGACACCATCACGCTATTGTTGGGTGTGATGATCGTGGTCGCCACGCTGAGACTGTCCGGTCTGTTCGAGATGCTCGGTGCCGCAGTCGCGAGGCGCGCGCGAGGCCCGGTCCTGCTGTTGTGCTGGATGGTCTGCGTTTCCGGAATCCTGTCGGCCTTCCTCGTCAACGACACGATTTGTCTCGCCCTGACACCGCTCGTCCTGGAGATCGTGAGGGGATTGAGGCGCGATCCCGTGCCCTATCTGTTGGCGGTGGCCATGGCATCCAATGCCGGCAGCGTCGCGACCATTACCGGTAATCCTCAGAACATGATCGTGGGCAGTATCGCCCACATCCCGTACTCGACCTTCACCGGCGCGCTGGCGCCGGTGGCCGCGGTCTCCCTCGTGCTGACTGTCGTGGTGCTCGTGGTCGCCTTCCCTGCAGAATTCCGCACGGGCGCAGCCCTCATGCCGGTCGCTTCCGCGCCATTGCCCCGGGCCAACCGCGCTCTGGTCGTGAAAGCATCCGTCATCACCGCGGCCATGGTGGTAGGGTTTTTCGCCGGGTTGCCGCCGCCGGCGGTCGCCATCAGCGCGGGCGTGCTCATGTTGCTGACCAGGCGCCTCAAGCCCGAGCGAATCTATGCCGAGCTCGACTGGCCCCTGCTACTCATGTTCGTCGGGCTTTTCATCCTGATTGGGGGCATCGAGCGCAGCGTGCTGGCGCCGCATGCGCCGGCGATGGCGCAGGCGCTGCGCCTCGGGCAGCCGGGCATTCTGGCTGTTTTCACAGCCGCCATGTCCAACATCGTGAGCAACGTGCCCGCGGTGCTGCTGCTGCGACCGTTTCTCGGCAGTCTGCCGCATCCGCAACAGGCGTGGCTGCTGGTCGCCATGGCGTCCACGCTGGCCGGAAACCTGACGATCATGGGGTCGGTTGCCAACCTGATCGTGGCCAGGCGAGCGCAGGCACTCGGCGTGAGCATCGGGTTCCGGACGTACTTCAGGGTGGGCGCCCCGCTTGCAATACTGACCCTGCTGTTCGGGACACTTTGGCTGGTGGTGGCCTGACACCCTGCACTGCTGCCCGGTGCGCACCAACCCGGTGCGCACCAACCCGGTGTGCAGCTACCCGGTGTGCAGCTACCCGGCGCGCAGCTACCCGCGTGCATCTACCCGGTGTGCATCAATGGGGGTACTTGGTGAAAATGGTGGCCACGGCCGCCTGGATCTTCTGGTCGGCCTTCTCACCGGTCGCACCCGATAGATTCTGATTGACGGAGGCGTGCCACAGCGGCTGGCGGGTGCGCGCGTCGTAGAGATCTACAGCGATGATTCCTTCGTGGTAGACGTAGGGATAATCCCAACCCCAGCCGCCTCCCACGAAGCCGGGTCGGCCGCCCCAACCCCAACCCCATCCGTAACCGTACCCGTAAGGATCGCCTTCGATCACATTGCGCATGCCGATTCCGTAGCCGACGAGGCAATCGGCACCGGTGGCGTTGCCCGATGGCGGTGGCTGCCCAGTTCCGGGATCCACACCGGGCGCCGGCTGTACCCCGACGGTCCTGAGGTTCGCTTCGATTGCGGCGCGCAGGCGACTCTCATTTACCGGGTTGGCGACGGTGCTCCGCAGCGTGTCGCTGCTTCCATGAAATGAACCGGCCCAGGCAAACGTATGGCACTGAACAGTCCCGATGAGAGGGGTATTGACGTCCGATGTGACGCGCAAAGTCGTGCAGGCCGACAGCGCGCAGGCGGCCAAAACTGCCACCCCGCAAGCGTTGAATAATTTCTTGACCATGACGTGACCTCGGGCGAGCACCGGGCATTACAGACGAAGCCCAGCGAGTGAATATAAACGCGGCCGCCTGGACTCGGTTTACAGGATACGGGGAACGAAGCCGGCCATCAGCGTTCCGCGGGGCCCCTATTCCTCGAATCCGTAAGCCGCCCGGTAGTAGTAGTGACGCACGAAGATGCCGGCCCGCTGGAGCGTTCCCTCCTGGAGAGGCCCCAGCCGGGCGACCCGGGATTCAATGCGGGGGCCTGAGAGGTCTTCCGGACTCCACCCTACCAGCAGGAGATTCCGGCCCCGCTGGCGCTCGGTCGGAAACCACTGCTCGTACATCAGTCCATCCAGACCGAACAGATGGCGGCTCGAGGTCTCGCTCACCGAGGCCCGGCCGTCCTGCCCGTAGAACGCCAGCTCGCTGGCAATCATGTAGCGGTCCATGCCGACCACGAGGGGCTCGATTCCGGTCTGCTGGCGGATCGCGCCGGCTTCCTCGACGACCTGCCGGGCGAAATCCCGCCAGACAACCGGCACCAGCTCCACATGCCGGCTGTAAACCAGGCCGGGTAACCCCAGCACCAGGTAGTGCAGGCCCGCCGCGTAAAGCACGAGCAACACCACCATCGTTGGCAGCCATGCGCGGTGGGTACTCATGCGTAATCGCGTCGCCGTCCGCGCTCCGAACGAGACGATGCAGAACGACAGGGCTGGCACGGCCCCGACCCAGAGCGCGCCGGTCCAGTCGAGTTTCACCTCGTGGCGCAGGCTGAAGAGCACAAAAACGGCCAGCGGCACGAGCACGCAGGCCTGGATGAAGCGCCACCGGCGCCGCTCGTCCACGAGGTGACTATCTTGCGCAGCAACCCGGGAGCGGTCGAATGCAGCGATCACGAGCGTCAGGCAGCCGGTCGGCGTGAGCAGGATGAGCGCGGACGCCAGGAGCTTGTGTAGAGCGAACTGCGGCGTGTCCGCCAGTCGGCGTGCTGTCTGAAAGGCGAACGACGCCCACTCGTGGCGCGCGTTCCAGACGATGACCGGTGAAAACAACACCAGCGCAAGCGCTGTCGCAGCGTACGGCTGCCAGCGTGCCAGCCAGCGGCGGCCCTGCGCATCCACGAGCAGGAAGACCAGCGTTGCCGCGACCAGAAGGCCGATCGTGTATTTCGAAACCAACCCCAACCCGATGCTCAGCCCCGCAAACCACCATGCCCGGGTCCGGCTGCCGAAAAGCGCACGCTCGATGAAATATAACGACGCCGCCCAGGCCGCGGTTAGCGGTGCATCCGGGGTCATGAGGATGCCTGCGAGGAAGAAGAACGGCAGCGTCTGCATCAACACCAGGGCCACGAGCGCGCTGGCTTCGCCGAACAGGTTACGCGTCAGGCGGTAAGTGAACAGCGAGGCCAGGGCCGCACTGCTCAACGCGCCGATGCGGACCCCGAGCTCGGTGTTGCCGAAGAGCAGCGTGCCGCAGCGAATCAGCCAGGCGACCATCGGAGGATGGTCGAGATATCCGATGTCCAAATGCTGCGAGTAGTTCCAGTAATACGTCTCTTCGGGCAATAACTGCATCTGCGTCAGATACACGAGTCGTAATGCAAAGGCGCACGCCACGATTCCCCACGCGATCTGCTGCCAGCGCAAGCCCTGACCGATGGTACGGGTGGACGGCGACAGCGCGAGCCCGTATCCCGATTGCGTGATCAGGAGGGAAGTGAGCACGGCAACCACAATGGCTGCCTGGGGCGGCCACCCCCAGGTGTCGGTAAGCAGGGAAAGCACGCCTCCGCGCAAGAACAGGGCAAGAAGACTCACTGCGAGCAGATGCACATGCAGTCGCCGATCTCGCGTCCGTCCGGCCGCCACGAGAGCTCGCCTGAGGTTGATCAGATAGTTGAGCAAGGCACCCGCAGCAAAGCTGACCATCTGCGCAGATCCCAGTTGCAGCCCGAGGGCGGTCGCGGCGACGAAAACGAGAATGTCGGCGAGCGGCCCCAGCACGGCCGGCAAATTGAAAGGCAGCAGCGCCGAATCGAGCAGCTCCGAGCCACGCGCGCCGAGCCGGCGCAGACGGGCCAGCCTCACCTGCCACTTGAGCGGTTGAGTTCCTGAAGGCGGCACGGCGAATATTGCTGAGGCGCGATCGTCTTGATGGGGTCGGCGGGCAATGATGGCCCGTGGCGGCGGCGCAGATCAACCGCCCGCAGGGGTCCCGACGGACGACGGCGGGTCCATGCCGGCCCCGCCGGAGTCGATGACGGCCGATCGGCTACGCGGATTCGAACGCCTGCCTGAGCCGCGCGATCTCGATCTTGCCCATCTGCAGCAGGGCCTGCATGACTTGCTGCGACTTGAGCGCGTTCCGATCGGTGAGCATGTCGCCGAGGGCGTGCGGCACGACCTGCCAGGACAGCCCGAACCGGTCCTTCAGCCAGCCGCACGGGCCGTGCTCGCCCCCTGCCCCGAGTTTCTCCCACAGCTCGTCGATCTCGGACTGCGTCTCCCGATGGATCACGAAGGAGACGGCCTCCGTGAAGTGGAACTGGGGTCCACCATTGAGCGCCAGAAAGCGCTGGTTCTCGATCTCGAACTGGATAGTCATCACCTTGCCGACCGGCCCGGGGCTGCCCTCGGGGTAGCGGGCCACGCTGCCCACCTTCGGATTGCGCAATACGCTCGCATAGAACTGCACCGCCTCTTCGGCCTGACCGTCGAACCACAGACACGGGTAGAGACTTTGCATGACTGGCTCCTGGGGATGCCTTTCCCCAAGGACGAAGCACGACTGCCAGATCCGACACTGCCCCCCAAGGAAATGCGTCCGCTGTCGCCGGCCCGACTACGGCTCACCTGCGCAGCGGCAGATCGATATAGCTGTCGCTGTACCAGCGGACCTTCAACGGGATGCGCGCATCGTCGATGCTCTCGTCGTTGACGGGCGCCCCGGTGCCGTAGTTGATCTGGCGGTCGGCGCGCTTATTGATACCCAGGACGACCAGCAGCCGCGTGCCGGTTTCGAGCCGCCGGCTCGTCAGCCGATCGCTCTTGAAAGTCAGTCGCTGGCGCTCGCCCGCGCGCAGCAGGTGCCGGTTGATGGGGTCGTGCACATAGCTCGCCCGGAACTCGTAGGCGGGATCGAACAGCTGCAGGTAGTCCCCGTTGGGCAGCAGCTCGTACAGGGTGATATTCAGGTCCATGTCCATCTTGTTGACGGTGAAGTCCAGGCGCCCGGAGAGCAGCCCGCTGAACTCCTCCGGGCTCTGCAACGGCTCACTCACGAACGCGATCGCATCGTGCAGCTGAAGGCTATGGGCCTGTACGCCTCCTTGGGGGACCCAGGCGGCATCGCTCCGGTCCTTGAAATCCACTACCTGCTGGACGTAGGTCGGCTTCGGGGGCTTGTGCCGGAGGAGCCGGTGGCCGTAGGTGGCACCTGCGCCGGCGTCGAGGAAGAACCTCATGGTCCCCGTGCCCATGGCTTCCAGCGAGGCGACATGGCGCCACTCGTTGGAGCCCATCACCTCGAAGTTGACACGCCCCTGCAGCAGAGGGGGCCTCTCGGCGCCCTTGAATATCGAGTCGAACCACTGATAACGCAGCTCGCGCAAGTCCACCAACGCGGCCTGATCCACCTGGTAGCCCTGTAGATTCACCGGTGCGCCGTGCTGCATGGAGCCGTCGTCGTAGGGCCCGATGAGCAATGTCTGGTTCGCGTGCGGATCGTACTTGTAGTGCTCGGTGAAGTAGTAGAGCGTCCCGACCTCGCCGAGCGCGTAGTAACCGGTGGTGGCCAGCACCGGAATGCCGATGTGCCCAAATCCTTCCTTGTAGGGCACCAGCTTCTGCCAGTAGCGATCGTAGCTGGGATGATCCAGCCACGTGTGGAAGATCACGTTGTGACCTCCCAGCCAGCGGTCAAGATCCCGGTAAGACTTGCCGCTGCGGTACCAGTCCTCATCGAGTTGACGCCAGCGCGTATCGTCGGCGCAGGTCTTGTCGTCGAAATCCTTCTCACCCGCGACACAGCCCGACCAGCGATAGGCGGAATTGCGGACGATGTTGCCTAGCATGGGCAGATCGATGCCCGGGGCCGTCGCGGAATTCGTGGCGATGGCTTTCAGCGCCGTCGGCGGGTGCTTCGCCAAGGCCGCCCACTCGGCGAACGCGCTGTAGGTGCCCCCGTACATGCCGACCCGCCCGTCGCTCCATTGCTGCTTCGCGATCCAGTCGATGACCGCACGCGCATCCTCGCCGTCGTGCTCATAGGGAACCACCTTGCCGCGACTGCGGCGTTCGCCCCGCGTGAAGGCGACGATCCCGACGTAACCGTGCGCGGCGCATTCCCGGGCAAACGTGTGGGCGTCGACGTAGATGGTGAATTCGAGCAACGTCGGCAGGGGCTTGGTGTCGTCCTTCGGACGAACCATGACCGCCGAGAGACTCACGTGCTCGGGTGTATCGATGAGCACGTCGTAGTCGATGACATAGCGGCGCGCGTCATCTTCCTCGTTCAGTCCCGCGACCAGCGGGTGGAAGCTGCGGTAGGCGTCGAATACGAAGTAGTTCCAGACGAGCTCGACGGCCTCGTTCTGAGGAATACTGCCCTTGGGGCGCCACTGATCGAATGATCTCTGGACGCTCTCCTCGAAACCGCCCACCGGCAGGGCAAGCCACCCGGTAATACTGTACGCATCCAGATCGCTGAGCCTGGCGACCGTGTCCCGGTAGGCCTGGGTGAAAGCCCTGTTGAACGGGGTGCTCTTCTGCGCCTCGGTATCCCTCGCCTGTGCGTACATGTCATAGATGAGCGATGTGCCCATCGGATGACGGGTGTCGTTCTTGCGGCGGTCGCGCAGCGACTGGCGGCTCGCCCAGGCGCCCGTGAAGTTTCGGGCCACCATCTGCAGTGCGGACAGGTTCTTCAGGTACCGATCCTGATCGTTCTCCTGATAGACCGGCAGAATGCGGATCGCCAGATCGCGCATGATGCCCGCCACGGCCGGATCGCTCGCCGAGGCCGGCGGGTGGAATTCCAGATCCTGGGCAGCGGCCCAGGACACCGGCAGGACGAGCAGCAGCAGTGCGAGCCAGGCTTTCATCGATGATCGATGGCCGGCGCGCCGGGCGGCGCCTCCGTGGCCTTGTAAAGTGTCTGCGTGGCTGCCGGCGGAGCCTTGACGAGATGCAGGACGCGTGAGAACAGAGGATCGCGTGCCTGCGCCGCCCTGCCGATATGAATGACGCTGGTATGGGCGAGCTCGTGGGCAAACAGATCGACCACGCGCTCGAGTGCCTCATCCTCGAGCGAGCCGAGCGTGTCGTCGATCAACAGCCATGCGGGTGCCTGGAGGGCAATGCGTGCGAACGCCAGCGCAAGCTGCTCGTCCTGGCTCAACTCGCGATCCCACCGGCGCGTGGCATCGAGCAGCGGAGCCAGGCGCTGCAAGCCCAGACGGCCGAGCGCACGCGCATAAGTACTCTCCTCGAACCGGTCCACCTCCAGCGGATAAGCCAGCACTTCGCGCAGCGTCCCGCGAGGCAGATAGGGCGTGCCGCGCGGCAGATAGAGCATCTGCGCATCCTTGGGGTGCGTGATCGTCCCGGCTCCCCAGGGCCATAGCCCGGCCAAAGCGCGAAACAGCAGAGTTTTGCCGGTGCCTGGAGCGCCGACGATCAGAACACGCTCGCCGGCCTTCACCACGACCTGGCGCTCGCGCAGCATGTCGTAGCCGGTGGGCGAGGCGATCTCCAGCTCCTCGATCGTCATCTGACCCGGAGGTCCCTCGACATACGTGAGCCGTGTCTCGAAGTCCTGCAGTATCTCCGAGCTGGTGAGGGCGTAGCGGAAACTGGCTACCCGGTGCAGCGTCGCGCGCCAGTCGGCGATGGTGCTGAAGTTGTCGACGAACCAGCGCAGCGAGGATTGCGCCTGCGTGAACGCTGCGGCGGCCATCATCAGGCCACCGAAAGAGATCTTGCCGTCGAAATACAGCGGCGCCGCCACCAGGATCGGCGCCACGATCGTGATCCAGCCGAATCCGGCCGTGATCCATGTCAGGTTGGTGAGCCCGGTGACCAGGCGCCGCGTGGCCGTGAGCACGTTGCCCAGATGCAGCTCGACACGCCGCCGCTCGTCCTCCTCTCCGGCCGCCAGCGAGATGCCATCCAGATGCTCGTTGATGCGTACGAGCGAGAACCTCAGATCCGCTTCACGCGCATAGCGCTCGGCGTTGCGGCTGATGAGACTCTTGCCTACCCAGTAGCTCATCAGTGAGCCCGCGCCCGCGTACACGATGGCCGCCCAGACCATGAATCCGGGGACCGCGTACTCGCGATCGCCGATGCGGAAGCTGAAGTCGGCGGACAGCACCCACAGGACCCCGGCGAAGGTGCCGAACAGGATTCCGGCCTGCAGCAGACCGGTTCCCAGGTCGCAGGACAGCTCGCACAGCTTGCGCGCATCCTCGTGCATGCGCTGGTCCGGATTCACGCCCATGGGGCCGCCGGCATTGGCCAGCCAAAACGCCCGCCGCGGCAGCATCCAGTCCCGGAGCAAGTCCTGCACGAGGCCTTCGCGCATCCGCACCTTCAGCATCTCCACCAGCCAACGCTGCACGACGTTCAGCACCAGGAGCGCGCCCGCGATTACGAAGAACACGGCGAGCTGTGTCAGGAAGTCCCGCAGATCGCGCCGCGAGAGGGCGTCGTAAAAGGGTTTGTTCCAGCGGTTGAGGCGGATCTGACCGTATGCCGTGGCAACGACCACGATGATGACCACAATCACCATGAATACGAGCGTCTTGGCGACTGTCGAGCGGCGCAGCCCGCGTATCATCATGCCGAGCTGGCGCAGCAGCCCCGACTCGGGCGAGGCCTCGACCTCGGGCGCCGCCTCGGGATCGTCGCCCGCGATCGTCGTTGCCGGTTTGTCCTCGACGTGCGCCACTTGGTTCGCTCCGCGCCTCAGGCGTGCCCGAGCACCGCGCGCCGCGCGGCGACGCACGAAATGAAGCATGCGTAGCTCCACGCCAGATGCCGTGCCGAGCTCTGCGCACCGGTGCGCTGGTCGAACTGCTCAGACATCTCACCGCCCGCAGGCGTATAGGCCCGCACCGTCTCGAGGAAGGCATCGCCTCTTTCGATCCAGCGCGCCGTGTCGGGGCAGCGCGCAGCAGCGCGAAAACAGAACTCGGCGGCCCCGAGTGTGGAGAAGTAGTAAGCCCCTCCCGAGAAGTACACATCGCCGGCGTAACGTCCCATGGCCGGCCCCCGGCCCTCGGGGCGTCCGAGGTTGATCGCATAGGTTCCATCAAACAGCGCTTCGAGCCGGTCCAGCGTGGCATGCATGCGCGGATCGGTCACCGTGTGGCTCGCTCCATCGCGGTTGGCATGGACCGCAGCCAGAATGACCGCGATGTCGAGCTCCTTGGAGGAACGGGCGCCGGAGCTCAGGACACGCGATCGGTAGTATCCCGAGTCGGACAGCCAGAAGCCCTGCAGCATCTCATGCATGCTGCGCGTTTCCGTGCGATAGGCATCGGCGAGCTCCAGCTCGCCTTCGGCCTGGAGCCAGCGCGCGCCATCCTCGAGAGCCGCGGCGGACAGGCAAAGAGTGTAGTAGTGCAGCCCCTTCTCCTCCTCCCAGATGTCATACGCGGGCTCCCGCCAGCGGCGGGCGGTGAACTGCAGGTCCGAGCGCACCAGTGCCGACACCCGGGCTCGCAGACCTGCTTCCAGCGGCAGCGCCTGCATCCAGCGCAGCGCGACCAGCGCGCGCATGGGTGCGCCATCATGTTGGGGCCGGCTCCAGCTCGAGAAGTCGAGCGTCGCATCCGGATTGACCCGCGCTTCGGCAATGACCGTGTCCCCGCCCACGTTTGCCAGGTCGGATTCGCAGCGCAGAAACTTCTCGAACTCGGAGGAGCAGCGTTCGCGCCAGGCACGTCCGGCCAGCAGAGCGGCTCCATCCAATGAGCGCAGCGACAGGCTGAAGTCGATGAAGTCCGAGAAGTGTCCGAGGGCCTCGGCGCCGAGGCGGCCTGCCTGGTGCAACAGTCGCAGCGCGTCGATCACGACCGCGGAATCGCGAAACCAATGGAAAAAGTAGTCCGGCTCGGGATCCCAGTCCGCCAGCACCGGCGAGGCGACGACGGAGCCCCGGCGAGGCTGCACGGTCTGGCCAAACCCGGGCCGGCTCTTCACGGTATCGACAGGCGAGACGCTCATCAGCATCGCGCGAAGCGCGCGCTCGTGCTGTGCGTCCAGCCACGGCTCGAGAGTCTGAGCGCGCGCCAGCATCAGCGGCCGTTCACCGGGGGGAGCTGCGGGCTGCTGAAGCCGAGCCTGCGGAGCCCGGCCTGAATCTCCGGCACGCTCATGAACAGTTTCCAGAGCAGGCCCGTGCGATGGTTTTCCACCATGATCACGGTGGGCCCCTGATCGATCGCGACGTAGGAATCGGCATACCACTCGCGCTGCTCACAGAACGCGTCCACGAAACCATAGCGCCGCCAGACGCGCTCGCCGTAGCGGTCGAGGAAATGCCGAATGGCAGCCAACACCTCGCGCGGCGCATAGGGCAGACTCGACAGAGCGGCCGTCGGTGCGATCGTGCCGTTATCCATGTCCGGGGCATGAACCGAGTAGCCGTCCGGGTCGTCGCTGGCCGTCAGTCCCCAGCATGACTCCCCGTAGCCGCTGTGCTTGTTGGGATTGGCCACGCAGTGCGCATGGTTGATCGCCACGTGTCGGCGGTTGAGCTCCCAGTAGTCCGTATACCGGTCCTGCAGGCCGCGGGGATCGAGACCGCAAAAGGAATAGTGAGCGAAGAACAGCGGGCCGCCGTAGGGCATGCCCAGCGGCAGCTCGATGCCGTAGTAGGACTTGCCATTGAGGAAGGCACGCCCGGAAGCGAAGCCGTTGTGATAAACGCGCGCCTCGGTCGAGAAGCGTGGCGAGGAAGCAGCCAGCAGGTAGGTGATGAGGCATTCGTTCCAGCCACGGATCTCGTGATTCATCGCCCAGCCGTTGTTCGGGCTCCAGTGCCAGTAGAGCACGTCACGGCCGCCCTGGGTGTACCACTCCCACTCGACGTCCTCCCAGAGCCAGGTCATCCGGCCGCGCAGTGACTTTTCGGCCGGGGTCTCGCCCTGAAAGTACTGCCGTGCGCACAGCAGGCCCATGCACAGGAACGAGGTCTCGACGAGATCGCCACCATCGTCCTTGCGCCAGAAGGGAATGGTGGCGCCGGTGCGCCCGTTGAGAAAGTGCGGGAAGACGCCGTGATAGCACGTCGCGCGCTCGAGCACATCGAGCATGCGCCCGAGCCGCTCGACGGCCGCTTCGCGCGTGATCCACCCGCGCTCGACCGCAACGATGATCACCATCAGCCCGAAGCCGGTGCCCCCGACCGCCACTTTGTCATCGGTCGGGTGGCCGTAGGTCAGACACCGGTCGAGCGCCAGCCCACTGACCGGATGAGCGCCGTCCCAGAAGTACTCGAACGTCTGCCGCTGAACCCGCTCCAGCAACTCCTCGTCGCCCAGCTCGGCGAGCGCGGCCGCGCTGACCGGCGCTGGCGGCGGCCGCCCGGCGGGGGTAGTCCTCGACCCGGCGGCAGAGGGCTGATCGGTTCCGTGCATGGGCGCTCCTGGTACGTGGGGAAGAGTCGCCGTGCGGCGCCCTTTCCGGGTGTCGAGGGCCGATTCTGAACCGGTTTCATCGCAATTGGCATGTTGGATTTCGCATCCCGGCAGCGGCCGCAGCCGAGGCTCCGACCCCGCCATCCACCCGCTGCCCCCCCACGCCACGGTGACCGACAGTCCGGCTGGCGATTTCCGCCGGCCTCTCTATCATGAGGGTAGCGCGTGGGAGGACGGGTTTTGATGAATCGGATCGAGAGACTGATCGGCGAGATGACGCTGACGGAAAAGTTGGGGCAGCTCACCATGTCGGCCGCAGGCTATGCCGTGACCGGGCCGGTCATCGCCGGGGATTCGACGGATGCCATCCGCAGCGGTGCCATCGGCAATCTGCTCAACCTGGTCGGTCCCGACCCCGTCCGCGAGATGCAGCGCCTCGCTGTCGAGGAGTCCCGTCTGCGTATTCCCCTGCTGATCGGCCTCGACATCATCCACGGGCATCGGACTTTGTTTCCGATTCCGCTCGGCGAGGCGGCACTGTTTGACCCGCAGGTATGGGAGGAGACGGCGCGCGAGGCTGCGAAGGAGGGCGCTGCGGACGGCGTGGCCATGACGTTCGCACCGATGCTGGATATCTCCCGCGATCCGCGCTGGGGGCGCACGGCGGAGGGTCCCGGTGAGGATTGCTGGGTGGGGCAGCATCTGGCGCGCGCCAAGGTCCGCGGCTTCCAGGGAGCGGAACTGGCCTCCGCGGAGGCACTCGCCGCTTGTGCCAAACATTTCTGCGCTTACGGGCCGGTCCTGGCAGGACGCGATTACGCCCAGGTGGACATCTCAACCAGAACGCTGCACGAAGTATACCTGCCCCCGTTTGCCGAGGCGGTCGCAGCGGGCGTGGCAAGCATCATGCCTGCCTTTACCGATCTCGACGGCATTCCCATGACCGCCAACACCGCGCTGCTGCGCCACTACCTGCGCGAGCAGCTGGGTTTCGAGGGCGTGATCGTGAGCGATTACCATGCCATCGCCGAGCTTATCAACCACGGCGTCGCGGCAGATCTGACCGAAGCAGCCGTCCTGGCACTCAAAGCCGGTGTGGACATCGACATGATGGCGGATGCCTACCGCGGCTGCCTGCCACGGGCACTCGCGCGCGGCCAGGTGACCATGCAGGAGATCGACACCTGCGTCCGCAGAGTCCTGACACTCAAGGAGCGCCTCGGGCTCTTCGATGATCCCTATCGTCGCGGCTCGCGGCCCGAGCCGGCCGCCGCCATCGCTCGCCGGCGAGAGCTCGCGCGCTCGGTTGCCACGCGATCGATGGTGTTGCTGAAGAATGACCACGACACCTTGCCACTGCGACAGCCTCTGGCACGCCTGTGCGTCCTCGGTCCATTGGCCGATGCGGCTGGCGACATGCGCGGCCCGTGGTGGGCGGCCGGAGTGCCCGAGGGTCAGGTGAGTGTTCTGGCGGGCCTGCGGCACGCGTTGCCGGGCACGCAGATCGTCACGGCGCCCGGAGTCGAGATCGAAGGTGCTGATCGCAGCGGGATCGCTCAGGCGCTCTCCCTGTGCGCCGGCGCAGATGCGATCGTGTTGTGCCTCGGCGAGTCCGCTTCGATGAGCGGTGAGGCCGCCAGCCGCGCCTGCCCGGATCTGCCAGGCGAGCAACGCGCGCTGGCGGAGGCGGTTCTCGATCGGGCCCGTGAGCTGGGCAAGCGCGTGACCGTGATTGTCTTTTCGGGACGCCCCCTGACGATCGCCTGGCTGGCTGAAAGGACCGATGCCCTGATGGCGGCCTGGTTCCTGGGCAGCGAAGCAGGCAATGCAATTGCCGACGTCCTCACTGCACGCGCTGCGCCGAGTGGCCGCACGCCCATCAGCTGGCCGCGGGCGGTGGGACAGGTGCCGGTGTTCTATGGGGAAAGACCGGGCGGCCGCCCGGCCGATCCGAAGGATCATTTCACCAGCAAGTATCTCGACCTGCCCAACGAGCCGCTCTATCCGTTCGGGCATGGACTCACCTACGGACGCTGCACCGTGGCGAACCTGCGCGTTACTCCGGATCGGGCAAACGAAAATGACACCATCTCCATCCAGGTGGATGTCACCAACGAAGGCCGGCACGCCGTTGAGGAGACTCTGTTCGTATTCACTCACGACAAGGTGGCCAGCGTTACCCGGCCTGTGCTCGAGCTGCGCGCCGTGGGCAAGGCGAATCTGAAGCCCGCTGAGACGGCCACCGTCAGGATGAGCTTCGCTGCGACCGAGCTGCGTTTCCCGGGCCGGGACCTGCGGCCAATGTTTGAGCCCGGAGCCATCGAGGTGCTCGTCGGACCCTCTGCCGAACGATCGCGGCTGCTGCGTGCCGAGATCGATCTGTACCGCCGAGACTAGCGCAGCGACCGGGGTCAGGCGCTCCGTTCCCGGTGCGGTTTCGCCTTGCCTGCGCGGCGTGGCACGATCGCGTCGGCGGCGAATCCTCGCAGCACCATCCCCGGCTTCGCGCCGGTGTGGTGGCCCCGATCGATGACCACCTGTCCGTTCACCAGTACGTAGTCGATGCCTGTGGGAAAGGCGGTCGGATCGTTGTACGTCGCCTTGTCCTCGATGCGGTCGTAGTTGAACACCGTCAGGTCCGCCCACAGCCCCTCGCGGATTGCTCCGCGGTCGTACAGCCGCATCCGCGTTGCAGGCCACGAAGTCATCTTGCGCACTGCGTCCTCGAGCCTCAGCACGTGGCGCTTTTTCACGTATTCGGCGATAACGCGCGGGAAATTTCCGTACGCGCGGGGATGGGGCAACCCCAGGGCATCCATCTGGCCCGGCACATCACTCGCTGCCGCATCACTGCCTATCGACATCCACGGGAATTTCAGAGCGGTCTCGATGTCAGGCTCGCTCATCATGAAGAACAGGCCCATCGCCCGGTTGGGCAACGCACCGAGCACGATATCCCAGGCGACATCGGCCGGATCCTGGTGCAGCTGCTGGCCGATGTATGCCAGGCTCTTGTAGCGATACGCGTCGTACTTGGAGTTGAACGCGTTAGCGAGCACGACGTGATCCCAGCCGCCGGAGGCGGCCACGAGATTGGACCAACCGGGCTGCGAGCCTGCGAGGACCTCCTTCTTCAGACGCTCGCGGACCTTCGGGTCCTTCAGCCGCTGCGCCGCCTTCTCACGCCCCTGCGCGAAAACCCAGTTCGGCACGGTGATATCCAGGCCGGTACCGCCGGCCGTATAGACGTACATGTCGGCGGCGATGTTCACGCCGCGCGCGCGGGCTGCCTCGATCAGCGCCCCGGCCTGCGGCACGAGCTTGCCCCAGCCGGGGGCATAGGCCGCCTTGAAGTGGAAGATCTCGACCTGAATCCCGGCCCGCTCGCCGATTTCGATGGACTCGCCGATGGCCTTGAGCAGATCGGCGCTCTCGTCGCGCACGTGGCTGGCGTAGATCCCGTCATACCGGGCGGCCACGCGTGCCAGCTCGATCAGCTCGTCGGTCGTCTGGAAGCTGTCAGGCGGATAAATGAGCGCGGTACCCAGTCCAAGCGCGCCGGCGCGCATCGCCTGCTCCACGTGCGCCTTCATCCGGTTCATCTGTTCGGTCGTCGGCCGGCCGTCTGCCTCTCCCATCGTTTCCACTCGGGCCTGCGCGGCGCCGTAGTAAGTGCCGAAGTTGAGCGAAATCCCCTGCTTCTGCAGGCGCTCGAAGTAGCCGGCCAGCTCGGCGGAGGATACCGGCGCCCCGCCCTCCCCCGCGATGGCCGTCGTGACGCCCTCGCGCAGCTTGTTCTCGGCCAGGCCATTGCGCAGCAGCACCTCGCCCGACTGGTCCATCATGTCGATCCAGCCCGGGGACAGGTAGTCGCCGCTGGCGTCGATCTCGCGCCGGCCGGTGCCCTCGACGCGCCCGATTTTCGCGAGACGTCCGTCGCGGATCGCAACGTCGGCGCGCACCCACGGATTGCCCATCCCATCGAGGACACGTGCGTTGCGTATCACGATGTCATAAGCGGCCGGCAGATGCTGCGCGGCGGCGGGCCCGGCGTCAGCGCAAGGTTGCAGGATCAACAGTCCCATCCAGAGCGCAATCGCTGCGCGCAGCATTCTCTTCGAGGTCAATTACGGCCCTTTCCGTCAAGTCAGTGAGCGGGTGCCACGGGCTGGGCTTGCAACAGCTCCAGTCCTGCAGCATGGTTGCGCTGAAAACCCTTCCACACCGTGATCCCTCCGGTCGCCGGGCTGTAGGCATCGTATAGATCGCCCTCATGGGTCGGCCAGACCCCGGCGGAGGAATTCGTGACCGGCACGTTCAGATAGGCGGCGCGGCTCGCGTCCCCTTTGACGTACAGATCGAGAAACGCAGTGATGAAGTGCGCGTTGATCTCGTTGATACGCTCCTTTCGCCAGACCGGATCCTCGAACCAGTCCTGGTCCCACAGGCGATCCTGCATCGCCTCCGGCACCGGGTTCAGGCCGATAGAATGACCGCACCCTTTGAAGGTGAGAAGGTAGCGATGCGTACCGGTGGCGTGGTCGAACATGGCCCGTGCACCGGTCGTGTAATCAACGGTGCGATCGCTGTCCCCGGCGATGAGCAGCAGCGGCGCGCTGATGTCGCGCAAGCCCTCAGCTCCCCACGCGGCCAGTGAGCCGCCGCCGGCCGGGGAGATTGCAACCACGGCGCGCAGCGATCTCACCAGGACGGATTCACGCTGTGCCCCGCCGCGAGCGTAGGGGCGCAGCAATCCGCCCGGCACCAGTTTCACTGCCGGGCTCGCAGGATCGAGCGTGGCTCCGGCCGAAGTGAGCACGCCGTAGCCGCCCATCGAGTAGCCGACGAGTGCCGTCCGTTCAGGCTGCACCAGATGCTGCGACCCCAGCATGTTTTGCAGCGCGCTGGTCACGAACGCGATATCCAGTGGGCGCCGCAGCAGCAGTTGCGGGAATCCCGGTTGGTAAGTGATCGGCGGATCCTCGTGTCGGATCGCAGCGACCACATAACCTTTGGAGGCGAGGTTCTCCGTCAGCCAGGTCATGGCCGCCGGCGCATTGCTGTAGCCGTGAGAGACGACCACCAGAGGGTATCCGCCGCCGCTCGCAGCAGCGTCACGCACGGCGATTCCCGGCACCGAAAAGCTCACGGGTGCGGCAGGCGGCTCGGACGGAAAGGTCGCCGAGTAGATCTCCCGTGCAGCGGAGGCCGCGGGCTTCGCGGGATACCACAGATCGACCGTCAGGCGGCGCTCCCTCAGAGCTGCGGCACCCTTGGCGGAATTGAAGGCCAGCACATCAGGCTGATCGGGCTCCACCAGAAAGATCGTGCGCACCCCGACACCGAAATCGCCAAGGGGAGCGAGCTCGGGCGCATCCACGCCGAACTCGCTGGGGGCCTCACGAGCGCCGGCGGCGCCCGCGGCCGAGACAGCCAGAGCCAGCAATGCGGCGCTGGCCAACCGGCGCCGCGCCCATGGCAACAGGCGTGGCCGCGACCGGCTCCGTCGGCATGCAATGCTCGGTCTCATGCAAGGATCGGCGCACCGCGGGGGCGTGCTCGAAGGGGGCCGCAGGATAGCATGCGTGACGGACGGCTCGCGTATTGACGGTATTTGTGGCGAAATGTCCGTTGTCGTCCACCGGTCAGAGGAGACCGCTGCTGCTGCGATGATAAGCCGCCTGGTGTTGGTCATAGTTGCCATCGTGCTGGCAGCCGGCGCGGCGGCGGCGATCACCTGGCTTGTGCTGAGCCGAACCCGGCGCGAACGCTCGCCCGCTGTGCGGACCAACATCGCCCCGGCTCAGGCCTCAGCGGCGGGCAGCCCTGCCGGCTCCGAGGCCGGCCAGACGCGCGCGCTCACGCCGCCCGAAGTGTTCGCCAGGTTGCACGAGCATGCGCTGGGCTCAGCGGCCCCCAGCGCGGCAGGTGACTCAGCCCACCAGCGGCTGTTGCAGTCCGCGATCGGTGCGCTGGAAGATGCGGCGACACGTGAGCGCTACGCCCCGCGTCGACCCAACATGTTGCCTCGCCTGCTGAGCGCCACGAACGATGAGAACATTTCGCGCCGCGAGCTCACCTCGATCATTGCCCGCGATCCGGCCCTGGTCGGAGGGCTGCTGAAGATTGCCAACAGCTCTTACTACCGGGTCACGCCCGAACCGGTGGAAAGCGTCGACCGGGCGGTCGCCCTGCTGGGCACGGATGGCCTTCGCTCGCTGATCTCCGCGGTGCTCATGCAGCCGATCTTCCGCATCGGTGGGGCACAGTTCCCACGATTTCCCGAGACAGCCTGGGAGCACGCATTCCGCTCCGCCAGCGCGGGAGTGGCCTGCGCGGCGCTGGTCGAGCAGGCCGACCCGTTCGCCGCCGAGCTGCTCAGTCTCGTGATGGGGCTTGCCGGCATCGTCATCTTCCGCGCCGCACTGGATCAGTATGCGCTCGAGCCGGAGCTGACCCCAGACGCCCGCATCATCGCCGCCCTGCTCGATGCCCAGAGCAGCGGCGTCGCACGTCACATCGGAGCCAGCTGGGAGCTATCGGAAAGGATGCTGCAGGCCCTCGAGGCTCAGACCACCGCCGCAACCGCGCATCCGACCCCGCTCGGCCGCTCGCTTCAGTTTGGGCGCATCGTCGGGGCTCTCGCCGTTCTGCGCATCAACCGCGTTCTCGATGAGGATACGGCCACTGCCTCCATCCCCGCCACGGGAATGCATGCGAGTCAGGTTGAACGGATGTGGACACGCCTGACGCTGGACCCGGCGAAGCGACGGACGCCGCGCTGAGCTGCCCGGGTGGGGCTGCCGCAGCAGGCCGCCACGGGGGCGCGCAGATGCCCTGGTCTTGAAGAGCTCAGGCGGACTTGCGCATGCGCGCTCCCGACTGAGCATACTTCGAGATCGGGGTGCCTCCTTTGGAGGGCTGGCGCGCGAGGGTCTGTGAGAGCCCATCGAGCGTGATGCTCACCGGGCAGTGATCGCTGCCCAGGACATCGGCGTGGATATCAGCGGCCCGCACCGCCCCGCGTAGACAGGCCGACACCAGTATGTAGTCGATCCTCCATCCCACGTTACGCGCGCGCGCGTTCGAGAAGTTGCTCCACCAGGAGTAGTGGCCGTTGCCCTGCCTGAAGAGCCTGAAGGTGTCCACGAACCCTGCGTCCACGAGGTTCTGGAAGCCCCTGCGCTCCTGGTCGGTGAATCCCTTGCGGCCGCGGTTCGACTTGGGATTGGCCAGATCGAGCTCCGTGTGGGCCACATTGAGGTCGCCGCAGAAGATCACGGGCTTGGCCTTCTCGAGCTGCCGACAGTAGGACAGAAACGCCGGATCCCAGTGCTCGTGGCGCAGCGCCAGGCGGCTCAGGTCATCCTTCGCGTTGGGGGTATACACGGTTACGACGTAGAAGCCCGGAAACTCGGCCGTGATCAGGCGCCCTTCCTGTGCACTGTCGCGCTGAAGCTCGTCAGCGAAGCGAAAGCGCCGGGCGAACGCTTTCGGAAACCCGTTGATGACCGCCGAGGGCTTCTGCCGGCAGAGGATAGCGGTGCCGGAATACCCCTTTTGCACTGCGGAGTTCCAGTACTTGTGATAGCCGGGCAGATCGATCTCGATCTGCCCCCGTTCCGCCTTGATCTCCTGCAGGCAAAGGATGTCGGGTCGGTGTTTGCCGAGAAGCCCCTGCAGCGCGCCCTTCTTCCAGACGGCGCGCACGCCGTTGACATTCCAGGAATAGACCTTCATCCGGCGTGCCGCCTCACCCAGGCCTCGAATGATTTCAGGAACTGCTCGAAGAACTGGCGGCTGGCGGGATTGACAATCTGATCCGACGGATCGAGCAGCTTGTCCACCCCGCCGATGTAGGCCTCCGGCTGCTGCATGGCCGGCATGTCGAGGAACACCAGTGCCTGGCGCAGATGGTGGTTGGCGCCAAACGCGCCGAGCGCGCCCGGGGAGGCACTGATGATGCCGGCGGGCTTGCGCGACCAGACGCTCTTGCCGTACGGGCGGGATCCGACGTCGATCGCGTTTTTTAGCAGGCCGGGCATCGAGCGGTTGTATTCCGGAGTCGCGAACAGAACGCCCTGGGCGCGCCGCGTGCGTTCCCTGAAGGCCAGCCATGCGGGGGGCGGCGCGCTCTCGAGGTCCTGATTGTAGAGAGGCAGATCGCCGATGCCGACGATCTCGATGCGCAGGGAGGCCGGGGCCATTGCCGCCAGCGCCTGCACCAGGCGCCGCGTGAAGGACTCGCGCCGCAGGCTGCCCACCACCGCCACGATATCGAGTGACTCCGCCATATTATGCCCTCCGTCGAAGGCCGTGAATTATGCCCGAATGCGCCCGTGCGGCGCGGCGCGTAATATGGCGAGATGAGTGCGCCGCCCCCTTCGACGTGGCCGGAGCTGCCTTACGAGGCGTGGCAGGAGACCTGCGCCACCTTGCACCTGTGGACGCAGGTCGTGGGCAAGGTCCGCCTGGCTCACACTCCGTGGCTCAACCACAGCTGGCATGTGCCGCTGTATGTGACGGCGCGCGGACTGACGACCTCACCGATCCCGCACGGCTCCCGCTCGTTCGAGATCCTTTTCGACTTCAACACGCATGTCCTCGATATCGATGTCAGCGATGGCAGCAGCCGCCGGCTTGCGCTGCAGCCGCGCACCGTGGCCGACTTCCATGAGGGGTTGATGGCGGCGCTCGTGGAGCTGGATCTGGCGACGCAGATCAACCAGCGCCCGTGTGAGATCGCCGATGCGCTGCCTTTCGGGCGCGACCGCATTCACTCCGCCTACGATGCCGGCTCTGCACATCGCTTCTGGCGGGTGCTGCTGCAGGTCGATCGCGTACTGAAGCAGTTCCGGACCGGATTCATCGGCAAGAGCAGCCCGGTGCACTTCTTCTGGGGCAGCTTCGACCTGGCGGTCACACGCTTTTCCGGCCGGACGGCCCCGGCCTTCACCACGCCGATTCCGGGCCTCTCGGCGGCCGTCATGCGCGAGGCGTATTCACATGAGGTGAGCAGCGCTGGATTCTGGCCCGGTAACGGCTCAGTGCCCTGGCCGGCCTTCTATTCGTATGCCTATCCGGCCCCGCCCGGATTCAGTGAGCGGCCGGTGCTGCCGGCGGGCGCCTCATACAACCCGGCGCTCGGAGAGTTCCTGCTTCCGTATGAGGTAGTGCGAACGGCATCGGATCCTGACGGCACGCTGCTCGCGTTTCTGCAAAGCACTTACGAGGCAGCCGCCGAGAGCGCCGGTTGGGATCGTGCTCATCTGGAGTGCGCGCCGGGGGAGTGCACCGTACCGCGTCGGGCCTGATTGCGCCGCTCAGACTTCGATCTGACGCGCGATCTCCACTACGTTGCCCGACGGTAGATTGAATCGGTCGATCACTTTGACCGCATTGCGGAGCAGAAACGCAAACAGCGGCAGCCGCCAGTGACCCAGCAATCCGCGGCCGGCCCGGCGCGCAACCAGATCCCGCGCGGCGAAGTAGGTAGCCGCACGCAGGTCGATCGCCGGGTCGAGCTTCGCCAGCCGGGTGAGCCCATCGCTTAGATCCGGTATCTCGAGGAAGCCGAACCGCACGGTCGCATGCCAGATCCCCTCGGCAATCTGCTCGATCGTGCAGCGTCGATCCTCGCCCACCCGGGGGGTCGGCTCGAACAGCACGGTCAATGTGACTACTCGTCTGTGCAGCGAGCCCATGTGTTTCACGTGATCGATCATCAAGGGCGGGATCTGCTGCGAGAGACGTGTCAGGAAGACGGCAGTCCCCTCCACTCGCGGAACTTTTCCGGCAGCCAGGGCTGCCAGCAGATCCCGCGATGCCGACTCCGGCTGCTCGACACAGGCGTGAATGCACTCCACGCCCGAACGCCAGGTAGTCATGATGAAGAAGACCACTGCGCCGAGCATCAGCGGCAGCCAGCCGCCATCGGCGATCTTCAGCAGATTGGCGCAGAAGAATGCGAGGTCCACCAGCAGGAACACTCCGGCCACGGCCATCGACAGCGGCAGCGACCAGTGCCACACCCGCCGCATGGCGGCAAACAACAGACACGAGGTCAGGAGCATCGTGGTGGCCACCGCGGTGCCGTACGCGCTCGCCAGCCGATCGGAGCTGCCGAACGAGACGGCGATGACGACGGTCGCCACCATCATCAGCCAGTTCACCACCGGCACGTAGATCTGCCCGTACACGCGATCAGAGGTCTGGCGGATGTTGACACCCGGAAGCCAGCCGAGCTGCATGGCCTGGCGGGTCATCGAGAACGAGCCGGTGATGATTGCCTGACTGGCGATGATGGTGGCGATCGTGGCAAGCACGACCAGCGGATACACCGCCCAGCCCGGCGCGAGCTGAAAGAATGGATTGCCGCGAATGGTGCCGTGCTCGATGAGCAGTCCCGTCTGCCCCGCGTAGCTCAGCAGTAACGAGGGCAGCACGATCGCATACCAGGACAGTCGGATCGGCCCGCGCCCCAGGTGCCCCATGTCGGCATAGAGCGCCTCCGCACCCGTAATGCACAGGAACACCCCGCCCAGCACGAGCAAGCCCGTCCCGCCGTGATGTGAAAGGAAGCCGATGGCATGGCGGGGATCGACCGCGGCCAGCACCTGCGGATGGCGCACGATCCCGCTCAGCCCCAGGGCGGCAATGACTATGAACCACAGCAGCATGATCGGTCCGAAGGCGTGTCCGATGCGCTCGGTGCCGAACCGCTGCGCGGCAAACAGCGCCACGAGAATGCACACGGCGACCGGCAGCACGAAGGGCCTGAGGGCGGAGGTCACGACATTGACACCCTCCACCGCACTCAGCACGGAGATCGCCGGCGTGATCACACCGTCGCCGTAGATGAGGGATGCGCCCAGCAGGCCCATGACCGTCACAACGCCGGCCCCGCGCCGGAAACTGTTCGCTCCGATGAGACTCATCAGGGCCATGATCCCCCCGGCGCCGTGGTTGTCCGCTCGCATCACGAACAGGCAATACTTGATCGAGACCGTGATGATCAGCGTCCAGAAGATCAGCGAGAGAATGCCAAGCGCGCTCTCGGGCGTGAAGCGGCCGCCGCTGGCAAGCACGACCGTTTGCAGTGTGTACAGCGGACTGGTCCCGAGATCTCCGTACACGATTCCCAGAGCAGTGAGCGCAGCCCAGCGTGGAGTGCCGGGTGTGGCCGACGCCGGGGCGCTGAGCCTGTCTTTTGGGGTTGTAGAGTTCAGCTGTTTGCGCCTGCGACCGCCGTGCATCCTATAGCAGGCCTCCGGGGCCACCAACTCGCCCGCGCCCGCGCAAGGTGGGGTCGCGCCCCGGCGGCGGCGCCGATCCGGCATACTCCGTCCTTGTCTGTCAAGGACTTCCCCGCCCGACAGGACAACTATTGCTTACAGTGTCTGGAGTGTCATTCCCCGGAAACTTCCGCCCGCGTTGGGCAGTCAACGCCAGGGCCGGGGGGCGCACCCCCCACGATTGGATGCCGTGCCATTCGAGTGTCGCAGGACAGGCTCAACCGCTTCCTCAGCACGATGGACCCGCCGCTGTGAGGGTCCGCGCGGAGATCTCTTGTGTGGTGGCCGAAAACGGGTGAGCCTCGGGTGAACGAAACAGAAGAAGCGGGTCCCCCCGGGGAGGCCGATCCTCAGGGATTTCTCCGCCGCCATCGGCTGGCGCTCGTCGTGGCAGTGATCCTCGCCCTGATAGGGATCCTCGCCTACAGGCACCACCAGCATCAGGCGGCACTGCAGGCGTTCGGGGACGGCCATGGCCGTGGCGGCCGCGGCGGGCGTGGAGGTCCAAACGGACCGGTTGCGGTCTCGGTGGCCACCGTCGCATCCGGGGACATTGACGTCAGGATTCCCGCTCTGGGAACGATCACGCCGCTCGCGACGGTCACCGTGAAGACGCAGATCAGCGGACAACTGCAGAAGATCGCCTTCCAGGAAGGCCAGCTCGTGCATGCCGGAGACTTTCTCGCTCAGATCGATCCGCGTCCCTACGAGGCAGTGCTCGCACAGGCCCGAGGCAACCTGCGGCGCGACCAGGCGCTGCTGGCGGATGCCCGACTGGATCTGAAACGCTTCGAGGAGCTGATCACCGAGGACTCCATCGCGCAGCAGCAGCTCGATACGCAGCGCGCGCTCGTGGACCAGTACACAGGGACGGTCGAATCGGACCAGGCGACGGTCAACTCGGCGCAGGTGAACCTCCAGTACACGCACATCGTCTCTCCCGTCACCGGCAGAGTCGGACTGCGGCAGGTGGACCAGGGCAACTACGTCACGCCGGGCGACCCCAACGGGATAGTCGTGGTCACTCAGCTCGAGCCGATCACCGCGATCTTCTCCGTGCCCGAGGACAACGTCACCGTGCTGATGCAACGCCTGCACGCCGGTGCCACTCTCACGGCCGAGGCGTTCGACCGCAGCAACAGCACCCGGCTCGCCACGGGGAAGGTGCTCACGGTGGACAACGAGATCGATACCACCACCGGCACCATCAAGCTGCGCGCCCTGTTCGATAATAAGGACGGCCTGCTGTTCGCCAATCAGTTCGTGAACATTCAGCTCCTGGTGAACACCCTGAAAGACCAGACTTTCATCCCCGGATCGGCCGTGCACCGGGGCGCTCCCCAGGGCGTGATCAGCACGTTCGTGTACGTGGTGAACAACGACAGTACGGTCTCGGTACGCCCCGTTACGCTTGGCGCTGTCGATGGCGAACGCGTTGCAGTGACCAAGGGCCTCAAGCCGGGCGACGTGGTCGTTACGGAGGGCGGGGACCGGTTGCGTGACGGCGCTCCGGTGCTGCTGCCTGCCAATACGCCGCAGCATCCACAACAGCCTGCCAGCGCTCATCAGCACAGCGGATTCAAGGGTGGCCACCGCAGTCGGGCGCACGCGCAGTCCTCGCAGTAGCGCCCGCGAAGACGCATGAATCCGTCGCGCCTCTTCGTCCTGCGGCCGGTCGCCACGACGCTGCTGATGGTGGCGATCCTGGTCGTGGGCCTGATCGCCTATCTGCAATTGCCGCTGTCGGCGTTGCCGGAGGTGGCCTACCCCACGATCCAGGTGCAGACGTTCTATCCAGGGGCGAGCCCCGAGGTCATCACCTCAGCCATCACCGCCCCTCTGGAGAAGCAGTTCGGCCAGATGCCGGGACTGGATCAGATGTCCTCGACCAGCTCCGCCGGGGCCTCGGTGATCACCCTGACATTCGGCCTCTCCCTGGCCATCGACGTCGCCGAGCAGGAGGTGCAGGCGGCAATCAGCGCCGCGCAGAATCTGCTGCCCCAGGATCTGCCGGCTCCGCCGATCTATGCCAAGGTGAATCCCGCCGACGCTCCGGTCCTCACCCTGGGCATCACCTCGCAGGTCATGCCGCTGACCGAAGTCGAGGACCTGGCCGACACCCGCATCGCGCAGAAGATCTCCCAGCTCAAGGGCGTCGGGGTCGTGAGCATCAGCGGCGGACACCGCCCTGCAGTGCGGGTCATCGTCAATCCGCGTGCGCTGGCGGCTTACGGGCTCAATCTCGATGACCTGCGAACGACCATCAGCGTCGCCAACCAGAACGGCCCGAAGGGGACCCTCGACGGCCCATCGCGCGCCTACACGATCAACACCAACGACCAGATCAAGGACTCCGGCGAGTATGGAAGCATCGTCATCGCATATCGCAACGGCTCGCCGGTGCGCCTGCGCGACGTGGCGACCCTGGCGGCGAGCGCGGAGAACACCAAGCTCGGCGGCTGGATGGACCGCACCGCAGCGCTGATAGTGAATGTGCAGCGCCAGCCTGGAGCGAATGTCGTGGACGTGGTGGACCGCGTTCAGGCTCTGCTCCCGAGCCTGCAAGCCTCGCTTCCGCCCGGCGTGGACGTCTCGATCCTGACGGACCGCACCACCACGATCCGGGCTTCCATTCGCGATGTCCAGCTGGAACTGACCCTTGCGGTGGTGCTGGTCGTACTGGTCATCTATCTGTTCCTGCGCAACGTGCCGGCGACATTGATTCCGAGCCTGTCGGTGCCTCTGTCCATCATCGGCACCTTCGCCGTGATGTACCTCGCCAACTTCAGCCTCAACAATCTGTCGCTGATGGCGCTCACGATCGCCACCGGATTCGTGGTCGATGATGCCATCGTGATGATCGAGAACATCGCCCGCTACATCGAGCTCGGTGAGCGGCCCCTGGAGGCCGCGCTCAAGGGTGCGGGCCAGATCGGCTTCACCATCATCTCGCTCACCCTCTCCCTGATCGCGGTCCTCATCCCGCTGCTGTTCATGCAGGATGTAGTCGGCAGGCTGTTCCGCGAGTTCGCGGTCACGCTCGCCGTCACCATCCTGATCTCGGCCGTCGTCTCGCTGACACTGGTTCCGATGCTGTGCGCCAAGCTCCTGCGCCATCGGCCGCCATCGCAGTCTGCGCCCGAGGCGTCCGCCTGGTTCACCGCCCTGGTCGAGTGGTACGGACGCAAGCTGACATGGGTGCTCGATCATCAGCGCCTGACCCTGTACGTCGCAGTCGGGACGCTCGCCGTGACGGCCGCACTGTATGTGCTCATTCCAAAGGGCTTCTTCCCCGACCAGGATACCGGTTTGATTCAGGGCGTTTCGGAAGCCACCGAATCGATCTCCTACGAGGCCATGGCGGAGCGGCAGCAGGCGCTCGCCGCGGTCATTCTCAAGGATCCGGACGTTGCGAGCCTGTCCTCGTTCATCGGCGTGGACGGCAACAACGTGACGCTCAACAGCGGACGCTTCCTCATCAACCTCAAGCCGCGGCAGTCACGCACATTCAGCGCCAGCGAGATCATCCGCCGGCTGCGGGAAGAGACGGCGGACATACCGGGGATCACCCTGTACATGCAGCCGGTGCAGGACCTCACGCTCGACAACACTGTCAGCCGCACGCAGTACCAGTTCACCCTGGAGAGCGCCGATCCGGTCGCACTCTCCACCTGGTCGCCGAAGCTCGTCGCGGTGCTGCGCAAGCAGCCGCAGCTGTCCGATGTCGTGAGCAATCAGGAGGATGACGGCCTCGCGGTCTATGTCACGATCGACCGCGACAGCGCGGCGCGGCTCGGGATCAGCGTCGGAACCGTGGACAATGCGCTGTACGATGCATTTGGCCAACGCATCGTGTCGACGATTTTCACGCAGTCGAACCAGTACCGGGTGATTCTGGAGGCCGACCCGGAAGCTTACCGCTCGGTGGACTCCCTCGCTTCCCTGTACGTGCCCTCGGCGGGAGGGGGCCAGGTGCCGCTGTCGGCTATCGCCAAAGTCAACGTGCAATCGCGGCCGCTGCTCATCAATCACCTGGCACAGTTCCCTGCCACGACGGTGTCGTTCAACCTCGCCCCCGGGGCCTCTCTCGGCGCCGCAGTCAACTCCATAGAGAAGGCCGAGCGCAGCATCGGCATGCCCGCGAGCATCCGCACGACCTTCCAGGGCGCGGCGCTCGCCTTCCGCAGCAACCTCAGCAACGAACTGCTGCTGCTGATCGCGGCCGTGCTGGTGATGTACATCGTCCTGGGCGTGCTCTACGAGAGCTTCATTCACCCCATCACGATCCTCTCCACGCTTCCCTCGGCCGGTATCGGCGCCCTCCTCGCGCTGATCATGGCCGGTGACGACCTGACCATCATTGCCCTGATCGGCATCATTCTGCTGATCGGCATCGTGAAGAAGAACGCCATTCTCATGATCGATTTCGCGATCGATGCCGAGCGCGAGCAGGGGCTCTCACCGCGCGAGGCCATCTACCAGGCCTGCCTGCTGCGGTTCCGGCCCATCCTGATGACGACCGTGGCGGCGATCTTCGGCGCGCTGCCGCTGATGTTCGGCACGGGCACCGGCTCGGAGCTGCGCCATCCTCTCGGGGTCAGCATCGTGGGGGGCCTGCTGCTCAGCCAGGTCTTGACACTCTTCACCACCCCGGTGATCTATCTCGCATTCGATCGCATTGCCAAGCGCATGTGGGGGGGCTCGGGCAATACTCGCGAGCCGGGCCCGCACCGGCCGGGCGGGGGCAGCGATCTGGCGGACAGTCCGGCGTGAACATCTCTGCGCCCTTCATCGCGAGGCCCGTCGCCACGATCCTGCTGACCTTCGGGGTCGCCCTGTGCGGCACCGTGGCCTTCACCCTGCTGCCGGTCGCCCCCCTCCCCAAGATCGATGTGCCCGCGATCTTCGTGTCCGCCTCTCTCCCGGGCGCCAGCCCCGAGGTCATGGCGAGCTCGGTGGCCACGCCCCTCGAGCGCCATCTGGGGGCCATCGCGGATGTGACCGACATGACCTCCACCAGCGGCGTCGGCGCGACCACCATCCAGCTGCAGTTCGGACTCGATCGGGACATCGATGGCGCCGCGCGCGACGTCGAAGCGGCAATCGTTGCCGCGCACGCCGATCTGCCCTCGGCGCTGACGCGCAACCCCAGCTACAGGAAACTCAACAGCGCTCTGTTTCCGATCCTCTCGATCGCGATGACCTCCGACGTGCTCACGCAGGGCCAGATCTACGACGCCGCCGACGCCGTGATCTCGCAGCGCCTGTCGCAGATCGAAGGGGTGGGTGGCGTCAGCGTGAGCGGCTCGGCGTTGCCGGCGGTCCGCGTGGAGATCAACCCCCTGGCCGTCTCGAAGTATGGCATCGGCCTGCAGGACATCCGCGCCGCCATCTCCAACGCCAATGCCAACGCGCCCAAGGGAGCCATCGAGACTGACAGGCTGCACTATCAGATCTATACGAACGACAACGCCCGGGACGCCGGACCCTATCGTGATCTCATCATCGCCAACCGCAACGGCAACATGGTCCGGCTGGGCGATGTGGCGACCGTCACTGACATGGAGGATGGCGCGACCGAGGACATCCGCACCTACGGCATCTACAACGGCAAGGCGGCGGTCTCGGTGCAGGTCTACCAGCAGGCGGGGGCCAACATCATCCAGGTGGTCGATGCCGTGAAGGCGGAGCTGCCGATGCTGAAGGCTTCCATCGATCCGAATGTCGATCTCGCCATCACCTACGATCGCTCGATCACCATCCGCGCCTCGCTGCACCAGGTCGAGCAGACGCTGCTGATTGCCGTGGCCATGGTCATCCTGGTCGTCTACATGTTCCTGCACAGCTATCGCGCGGCGCTGATCCCGGCGGTGGTCGTGCCGATCTCCCTGGTGGGCACGTTCGGGGCGATGTATCTGCTCGGTTACACGCTCGATAACTTCTCTCTCATGGCGCTGACGATTGCGACCGGCTTCGTCGTGGATGACGCCATCGTCGTCATGGAGAATACGGCCCGCCACATCGAGGACGGCATGACCCCGATGCGGGCTGCTCTGCAGGGCGCCAGCGAGGTCGGCTTTACCGTCGTCTCGATGAGCCTCTCGCTGATCGCAGTCTTCATCCCGTTCCAGCTCATCGGCGGGCTCGTGGGCAGGCTGTTCCGGGAATTCACCGTCACGCTGTCCGTGGCGATCCTGATCTCCCTGGCTCTCTCGCTTACCACGACGCCCATGATGTGTGCGCGGTTGCTCCGACGAGAGCGCAAGCGCAAGTTCACACGCCTGGGCCACGCTTTCGAGCGCGTCTTTCACAGCTCCCGCGAAAACTATTCACGCACACTGGGGTGGGCCCTGGATCACCCGCGGATGACGATGCTGCTCCTGCTGGCGACGATCTGCCTCAATGTTTATCTCTACGTGGTCGTGCCGAAGGGATTCTTTCCGCAACAGGACACCGGTCAGCTTCGCGGCGGAATCCGCGGAGACGCCGACGTCTCCTTCCAGCTCATGAAGACCAAGCTGCAGGAGGTTACACGGATCGTGCAGGCCGATCCGGCCGTGTCCAAGATTACCGGCAGCGTGGGCAGCGGCGGCTTCCGTCCCTCCAGCGGTGCCACCGCCAGCATCTACATCACGCTGAAGCCACTATCGGAACGCCGCATCTCGGCCGACGGGGTAATTGCCAGACTGCGACCCCGACTCGCCCACGTCCAGGGCGTCGTTACCTACCTCCAGTCCATCCAGGACATCGGCGGGGGCGGCGGCCGCTCCGCCAACTCCGAGTATCAGTACACCCTGATGGGCGATGACCTGACCGAGCTGCGCGACTGGTCCGAGAAACTGCGGGTGGCATTGCAGAACGTGCCGGAGGTGCAGGACGTGGACTCGGATCTGCAGCCGGGCGGGCTCGAAGCTGATCTGATCGTCGACCGCGACAGCGCTTCGCGCCTCGGCCTCACCGAAAGTCAGATCGACAACTCGCTCGGAGATGCCTTCGCCCAGGCCCAGGTCTCCACGATCTACAACCCCTTCAGCCCCCAGCAGTATCACGTCGTCATGGAGGTCGCGCCGCAATTCTGGCAGGACCCGGAAGTCCTGAAGGAGCTGTACGTCAGCACCTCCGGCGGCGCGGTGAGCGGAACGCAGGCCACACAGGCAGTGGCCGGCACCACCGTGCTGAAATCCACCACTGCGCCGGCATCAGCGGCGGGCGCCGGGCCGACACCTGGCGCAACTGCCCTTCCCGGCTCGCCGCCCGGTACGACGCCGAACCCCGGCACTGCGAGTCCTTCGGCCAGTGCCGCAGGCTCACTCAGCACCTCCGCCGCCGCTGTCGCGCAGGACGCGGCGCGCAACCTCGCGGCCAACTCACTGGCCAATGCCGGCCGAGGCAACACATCCACCGGCAGCGCGGTGAGCGTAGCGCGCGAGACCGTGGTGCCCTTCTCGGCGTTCAGCCATTTCGCCACGGGGACCACGGCGGTCAGCGTCAATCACACCGGCACTTCCGTCTCCACCTCGATCTCGTTCAATCTGCCCGAGGGGGAGCCGCTCGGCACGGCGCTCGCAGCGATCGAGCGCACCATGAATCAGATCCACGTGCCCGTGAGCATTCACGGCGCCTCCTACGGCAACGCGCGGCTGTTCCAGCAGAACGCGAGCGCCCAGCCCCTGATGCTGGCCGCGGCGCTGCTTGCGATATACGTCGTGCTGGGGATGCTCTACGAAAGCTACAGCCAACCCATCACGATCCTCTCGACGCTGCCCTCGGCCGGCGTCGGAGCCCTGCTGGCGCTCATGGCCACCGGCACCGAGTTCAGCCTGATTGCCTTTCTGGGGATCCTGCTGCTGATCGGCATCGTGAAGAAAAACGCCATCATGATGGTGGACTTCGCGCTGGACGCAGAGCGCAGCCTCGGGCTGGACTCGCGCGCGGCGATTGCACGCGCCTGCTCCCTTCGCTTCCGCCCGATCATGATGACGACGTTCGCGGCCATCGCCGGAGCTCTCCCTCTGGCGATCGCCTCGGGAGACGGTACGGAAATGCGCCGGCCACTGGGCATCTCGATCATGGGAGGCCTGATCGTCAGCCAGCTTCTCACGCTGTACACGACCCCCGTGGTCTATCTCTATATACAGCGCTGGGGCGAAAAAAGCCGCACACAGGTACAGCCGCTATGGCAGCCAGGCACGTGATGAACGCAATTCGCTCAGCGTGCATCGGGGCGATGCTTGCGCTCGTGAGCGCTTGTGCCGTCGGCCCCGATTACAAGCGGCCGGCATTCAACACAACTCCCACCTACAAGGAAGAGAACGGCTGGAAGCCGAGCGAGCCGGCGGATACGCTGGATCGCGGCCCGTGGTGGCTGGTCTTTCACGATGAGCTGTTGAGCTCGCTCGAGACGCAGGTCAACATCTCGAACGAGAACATCCAGGCGGCGGAAGCGGCCTTCGAGGAATCCCGGGCGTTGGTCCGGCAGGCGCAGGCAGGCCTGTGGCCGTCCGTCTCCGTCAGCGGCGGCCGTGAGCGCACCGCTACCGCCAGCCAAGCACCCCGCACGCTCGATAGCGTGGGGGCCTCGGCCAACTGGGACATCGACGTGTGGGGTCAGATCCGGCGCACGGTGGAGAGCGACCGCGCCTCGGCCCAGGCGAGCGCCGCCACCCTGGCCGCGGCCCGCTTGTCGGCGCAGGCGGAGCTCGCCACGGACTACTTCCAGCTGCGCGCCCAGGACCAGCTGCAGGTCATTCTCGATGACATCGTCGCCGCCGAGCAGCTCTCGCTGAAGATCACCGAGAACCGCTATCGCGTCGGGGTCGCCGCCAAAGCCGATGTCGTGACCGCGCAAACGCAGCTTCTCTCGAGCCAGGCGCAACAGGTCAGCGCTCCGCTGCAACGCGCCATACTCGAGCATGCGATTGCCGTGCTGGTTGCCCAGCAGCCTGCGGGCTTCTCGCTTCCGGTTGCGCCGATCAGGTCCGATGTCCCCACTGTGCCGGCCGGCGTGCCCTCCAGCCTGCTGGAGCGACGGCCGGACGTGGCGGAAGCCGAGCGCAAGGTCGCTGCAGCCAACGCACAGATCGGCGTGGCCGTCTCGGCGTTCTTCCCGAGTCTCACGCTCTCGGGCTCCGACGACTACACTGGAAATACCATCAGCCGGCTCATCAGAACGTCCAATCGTGTATGGCAATTCGGCCCCTCGCTCGCCCTGTCAGTGTTCGATGCCGGGCTGCGGCGGGCACAGGTCGCCGAAGCGCGCGCCGCGTACCAAGCCAGTGTCGACTCCTATCGACAGACGGTGCTGGCGGGGATTCAACAGGTCGAGGACCAGATCGCCACCTTGCGCATACTCGACCAGCAGGGGGTCATCGAGGATGCCACCGTGAAAGCGGCCCGGGAGGCCGAGACGCTCACGCTCAATCAGTACAAGGCCGGCACCGTCCCCTACAGCAGTGTCATTACGGCTCAGACCACCCGGCTGACGAGCGAGGAGACCGCCCTGAGCGTCCTCTCGGGTCGCCTGCAGGCGAGCGTGGCGCTGATCGAGGCTCTCGGCGGCGGCTGGAAGGCTTCGGATCTTCCGCAGTGATCGGGCACCATGCCCGGCTCTGAAGCGCGCGCCGCCGTCGCGGAGGCCGATGGCCTCCCGGTGCCGCGCCGCTACTGGGCCATCCTCGCGATCGTGCTGGCCATCAGCATGTCCGTGCTGGACAGCAGTATCGCGAACGTTGCTCTGCCATCGATTGCGCGGGACTTTCACGCCACCAGCGCAGCATCGATCTGGGTCATCAACGCCTATCAGATCGCGATCCTGATCTGCCTCCTGCCGCTCGCCTCGCTGGGCGAGATCATCGGCTACAGGCGAATATCGCAAGTGGGCCTGACAGTGTTCACGTTTGCTTCCCTGGCATGCGCATTCGCGCCGTCGCTGTTCGCACTCAGCCTCGCGCGCGTGATTCAAGGGCTTGGAGCGGCCGGGATCATGAGTGTCAACGCGGCACTCGTTCGTTTTACCTATCCCCAGCGGATGCTGGGCCGGGCTATCGGAATCAACGCGTTCGTCGTGGCCACCTGTGCGGCGATCGGACCTACCATTGCCTCGGCCGTTCTCGCCGTCGGCCCATGGCGTTGGCTCTTCGGCATCAACGTCCCCATTGGTCTCATCACCGTGGTGATCGCCACCCGCTCGCTGCCTGAGACGGAGCGGGCGCCGCGCACACTCAACTACGTGGGCGCCGCTTTGAGTGCAGGCACGTTCGGCCTGCTCATCGGCGGGCTGCAAGCGCTCGCTCACGACAGCGCCACTGGCTTCGGGCTTGCGCAGATCGGGCTCGGGTGTCTGCTGGGACTGATCTTCGTGCGGCACGAGCTCGGCCGAGCCGCGCCATTGCTGCCTTTCGACCTTCTGAAGATCCGCCTGTTCTCGCTGTCGCTCGCCGCTTCGGTCTGTTCGTTCATGGCACAGACCTCGGCTCTCGTCGCGCTGCCGTTCGAGATCCAGAGGCTCGGGCACAGCGCGGTCGAGACCGGGCTGCTGATGACCCCGTGGCCGGTCGCACTGGCCGTGGCCGCCCCGATAGCCGGCCGCCTGGCGGACCGCTATCCCGCCGCCGTCCTGGGTGGGCTGGGTCTGCTCCTGATGGGCAGCGGGCTGAGCCTGCTCGCCTGGTTCCCCGCGAGCGGCTCGCCGGCGAGCTTCGCATGGCGCATGGGATTGTGCGGGCTCGGCTTCGGATTCTTTCAGTCTCCCAACAATCGGGCGATGCTCTCCAGCGCCCCGCGCGCGCGCAGCGGGGCCGCCGGCGGCATGCTCAGCACCGCGAGACTGCTGGGTCAGTCGCTCGGGGCCGCCGGTGTCGCCATCCTGTTCCGCACCTACGAGACGCGCGGCTCCAACCTGGCCCTGTGCGCGGCCGCCATGCTGTCGATCGCCGCTGCGATAGTCAGCCTTCTACGCCTGCCCGCGACACCCCGAACTGTCTCGCCGGGCTGACTCAGCGATCCGAGGGCACCCGCGTGCGCCAGCCGCCGCGGAGCGATCTGCGACTCGATCCTCCGCAGCCGTGGATCGGTGTTGGATGCAGCGCAGTACGGCGCGAAGTGTTCCCGCTCCCGCGCGCTCTTCGCTACACTGCGAGCGAGCCACTCACCAGGATTACATCGTGAGCATCAAGCAGGACTCCGTGGTCAGCTTTCACTACATCCTCCGGGATGATGCGGGCGAGATCATTGACCGCTCCGAGACGGGGCAGCCTCTGTCCTATCTGCACGGTCATGGCAACCTGGTGCCGGGTGTGGAGCGGGCCCTCGAGGGCGGGAACGCCGGAGACAAACTGAGCGTCAAAGTCGCGCCGGCCGACGGCTACGGCGAGTACAGCCAGGATCTGGTTCAGCAGGTGCCGCGGCGCTCGCTCAAGGGCATCGCCCAGATCAGCACCGGTATGCGCCTGCATGCGCAGACCGCCGAGGGGCCGCGGGC
The DNA here is from genome assembly GCA_036501985.1 of Steroidobacteraceae bacterium. Classification (GTDB taxonomy): domain Bacteria; phylum Pseudomonadota; class Gammaproteobacteria; order Steroidobacterales; family Steroidobacteraceae; genus 13-2-20CM-66-19. The sequence continues at coordinate 297,769 of DASXZI010000012.1, forward strand.
CGTGACGGTGACCCGCGTTGCGGGAGACATGGTGACCCTCGATGCAAACCATGCGCTGGCCGGCAAGCATCTGAACTTCGATATCGAGATCACCGACGTGCGTGAGCCGACGGAGGAAGAGCTCACGCACGGCCACGTCCACGGGCCCGGCGGCCATCATCACTGACGGCGCGCCCCATGAGCCGCTCGCGTGCGCTGCCTGCTCCTGCTCTGGCCGGCCTGACCCTGGCGTTGCTGGCGTGCGCGCTCGGTTGCGCCGCAGCTGCCTGTCCGCCTGCTCCGCAAGCCGAGAAGAAGGCCATCCTCGAAGTGATCAGTCGCATGCAGGATGCCTGGAATCGGGGCGATTTCCGCGGCTACATGCAGGGTTTCAAGAATCCCGATGTCATCTTCGTGTCGGGCGGCCGCTTCCAGTCCGGGTGGCAGGGCACGCTCGATCACTACCTACGCGATTACGGTGGATCGCCGCAGACGCGCGGCAAGCTGCGCTTCTTCAACATCCGCATCGAGATGCTCGCGCCCGATGCCGCGCAGCTGATCAGCCAGTTCGAGCTGCAGCGTCCGCGGCACCCCCAGTACGGCATCAACACCCGTCTGCTGCGCAAGTTGGGGGGTCGCTGGGTGATCGCGCTGAACCACGTCTCCGCCAGCGAGACTCCGCCGCCACAATAGTGCGCCAAGCCCGACGCGGCGCGCTCAGCCGGTGGTCACCCCCGGCGGGATTGGGAGACCCAGCCGCGCCACAGGGCCACGAGCGCTGCCATCAGGGCGGGGCCGAGAAAGATGCCGATCAGTCCGAAGGATTCGACCCCGCCGAGGATACCGAGCAGCACCCACAGGAAAGGCAGCTTCGCACCTTCACCGATGATGAGCGGACGAACGAAGTGATCGGCAATGAACAACATCACGCAGCCGCAGACCAGCACCCCGACGGCAGGCCCGACCGCACCCTGGCTGAAAAGCAGCAGCGCGACGATTCCGAATGCGACCGGTGCGGCGAACGGAATCATCGCAAAGATGCCCGTCACCGCACCGCTCAGTATCGGGTGGCGCACGCCGGCGACGGCATATACGCCGGCCATGATGGCTCCTTCCGCGACCGCGACCAGCACGATGCCATCGACGGTCGCCCTCACCGCTTCGGCGGCCCGAGTCAACAGGCCTTCCACGGTCGGACCGAACAGCCGGCGGCTGACCAGCGGCACGTCCTTTTGCAAGCCATCGCGGTTCAGATACACGAAGTACAGGGTCAGCAGCGTGAACACCAGCGTACTCAGGCGCCGCAGGAGCTGGATTCCGACCATTCGGGTCCACTCGTACACGGCGGGCTTGGCCGGGGTGGCCGCGGCGCTCGCGTGGTGTACCTGGTCGAGCCACAGATTGTGGATCCAGTCACCGATCAGCGGCAGTTGCAGGATCCACTGCGGCAGGTCGGGCGGCCCGCCCCCCTTGGCTGATTCCAGGTACGCGCGCGCCAGCGAGATCGCCTCCCTCACGGCCACCACGCCTCCATACACCAGCGGAACGATCAACACCATCCCGACAATGGCGGTAAAAGTGAGCGCAGCCCACACATGACGGTGCTTGCCGTGAAACCTGGCGAGCCAGCGGTCATACAGTGACGAGGTCGCGAGCGCGAGCACGACGGCCCAGCACAGGGCGGCGAGGAAGTGCTGCAACATCCAGGCGCCGAGCGCGACCAGCGAGCCGATCAGCGCGTAGCGTGCGATCTTCTGGCCGACAGAGGCGTCTGGTGTGGGCACGCTGCGTCTTCGGGGAGGGATACAGCGCAGTATACAGCCGTTCTATACTCCAGAAGATGGCTCCAACTGCCAACCCGCCCCGCAGCACCCCCGACCGGCCTCCAGGCCCCGCGTTCGAGCGCGTCGGCTGCCCCGACTGTGGGCTGTTACAGCGATTGCCGCCGCCCGGAAGGGGACAGATAGCCGAGTGCGCCCGCTGCGGCCGCACTCTCGCCGGCCCGACGACCGGCCGTATCTCCGCACCGCTCGCGCTCTGCCTGGCCGCGCTCCTGCTGCTCGTGCCCGCTGCGATCGAGCCACTCATGGTTGTCTCTACCTACGGCGCGCAACGCTCCACAGTGCTGCCCGCGAGCGCCGTGGCGATGTGGCGCGACGGATTTCCCTCCCTGGGCCTGCTGGTCGGCGCGTTCAGCATGGTGCTGCCGGCCGTATTCCTGACGCTGCTGATCTGGGTGTTGGCCAGCCTGCACCTGGGGAAGAGGCGGGGCGTCGGAGCAGCGTTCCGCTGGAGCCGGTATCTGCGCCCCTGGGTGATGTTCGAGGTATACCTCGTAGGCGGCTTCGTCGCCTACAGTCGCATCAACACGATGACCACCGTGGCGATCGGCAGCGGAGGATGGTGTCTGGTCGCCTCGGCATTCGTGATGCTCGTGGCACTCATCGAGCTCGACGAGCGCACGGTCTGGGAGATGCTCGAGCGGCCCCTCGGGCCCGCGGCGGGCGGCCCGACGATCAGTTGCACGGTTTGCAATCTGATGGTTCCGGTCACCGCCGGCCGTCACTGCCCGCGCTGCCGCGCCCGCCTCTCGCCGCGCAAGCCGCGCTCGCTGCAGGCAACCACGGCGCTCGTGGTGGCGAGCTGCCTGCTGTATGTTCCCGCGAACGTGTTGCCCGTGCTGACCACTGTCCGGCTCGGACACGAGGAACACAACACAATTCTCAGTGGCGTCTTCGAGCTGGCACGCAATGATCTGTGGCCGCTGGCGCTGATCGTGTTCACGGCAAGCATCGTTCTGCCGCTGGTCAAGCTCGTCGGACTGACGTGGATGCTGCTGTCGATCCGCACCAGATCGGCTCGTTACCTGGTTGGCCGCACCCGGCTCTACCGGATCATCGACACGGTCGGACGCTGGTCCAACGTCGATGTGTTTGCCGTTGCCGTTCTGGTGGCCGTGCTGCAATTCGGGGAGCTCACCGCCGTCCACGCAGGCAATGGTCTGGTTGCATTCGCGGCCGTGGTGATCCTGACCATGGTCGCGACGGCAATATTCGATGCGAGGCTGATGTGGGATGTCTCCCGGAGAGCACATGACTGAGGACACGGAGGAGAAGCAGGCGCAGGAGGAGCCCCGCGCGCGGCTGCGACCGCGCGGCTGGTTCGGCTGGGTATGGGTCGTGCCGCTCGGTGCGGCCGCAGTTCTCCTCTGGCTCGCCTGGCGAGCCCTCGCGGACCGGGGCCCGGCCATTACGATCTCCTTCAAGAATGCCGAGGGTCTGCAGGTCGGCCAGACGAAGATTCAGCACCGCAACGTGGATCTGGGTACCGTCGACTCACTCGAGCTGACAGCGGACATGTCGCGCGTCATCGTGCACGCGCGCATGACGCGGGCTGCCGCCGATCATCTGACGACCAACACGCGCTTTGCGATCATCGCTCCCCATGTGGGTGTGGGCGGGATCTCGGGCCTCTCGACCATCGTGTCGGGCTCCTACATCGAGATGTACCCCGGCAGCCCGGGGACCGAGCAGCGCCAGTTCGTCGGCCTGGAGGCGCCGCCGGTCCTGCCACCGGATACGCCCGGACGTGCCTTCACGTTGCTGGCGGGCGATCTGGGCTCTCTCACTCGCGGCTCGCCGATCTCCTATCGGGGAATTATCGTCGGAGAGGTCGAGGACTACACGCTCGAGCCTGGCAACAAGGGTGTGCGGGTCGCCGCCTTCGTGCGCGCTCCATACGAAGGGCTCGTGCATCGTGAGACGCGCTTCTGGAATGCAGGCGGTGTCGATCTGACGTTGGGCTCTCAGGGCATCCGGATCCGCGCGAACTCCTGGGAACAGCTGCTCTCCGGCGGTGTCGCGTTCGAGACACCGGAGGCCGTCCTGGCCGGGGCGCCGAGCCCCGCCGCAGCTACCTTCAACCTGTACGACAACCGCCGGGCCGCTGAGCGCGCACCCCAGGGGCCGACACTGGAGTATGTTGCGGACTTTCAGGGAGAGCAGCGCGGACTGGGTGCGGGGACGGCGGTCGAGCTCCTCGGCGTGGAAGTGGGAGACGTCACGGAAGCACATCTGGCATGGGATGAGCGCCGGCAGACCCTGGTCACCCGGGCAACCTTCGCTGTCGACCCGGAACAGGTTCATATCCTCGATATGCCGCGGCCCGCGGGCGTTGATCAACGCGAAGCGGTCCGCCGCTGGATCGAGACCCTCGTCGGGCATGGTCTGCGCGCTCAGGCGAGCTCGATCAGTTTCATCACCGGGCTGAAGATCGTAGCGCTCGACATGGTTCCGGGCGCGCCGCACGCTGCGCTCGAGCACCAGGCAGAGCAGGTCCGCATGCCCAGCAGCAGCTCGGGCGACTTGGGCGACGTACTGCGTGACGTGCAGGGAGTGTTGAAGAATCTCGACCGGGCTACCTCAGGCCCGCAGCTGGGCCACGCGCTGCAGTCCCTCGACCAGACGCTCACCCGGCTCGATCAGATGACGCGCGAGGTGGAGCCCGACATCAAGTCGCTGGTCAAGAGCCTGCGTGAGACGGCCGACTCGGCGCAAAGCACGCTCAATGCGATGCAGAGCCTGATGGGCAACACCGCTCCATCAGGCACTGACCTGCCGCGGCTGATGCGGGAGCTGACCGAAGCGGCGCGCTCGGTCAGGGGCCTGGCAGACTATCTGGACCGCCACCCGGAAGCACTGCTGCGCGGACGCAAGGGAGATGACAAGTGAGAGCGCCGATTCTCTGCACGGCCGTTGCAACGCTTCTGGCGGGCGCATGCGCCTCCAGCCCGCCGGTGCGCTACTACGTTCTGACCGTCGTGAAGCCCGAGAGCCGCCTCGCTACATCGGCCGATCTGGTAGCCGTGCGGCTCGATCGCCTGACCGTTCCCACGGAGCTCGACCGCGCTGAGCTGCTCCAGCGCATGGATGCCACCCGGATTCAGCTGCTGGAGGACGATCGCTGGGCAGCGCCACTGGATGACATGATCCGGCGCGTGTTGACCGCGGATCTCGCCGCGCGTCTGCCGGCCGATCGGGTGGCAGACCCGAACGAGCCGGCTGCGGGCGAGCGTCGCCAGTCCCTCGCGGTGGATATTCAGCGGTTTGACGGCGACAGCGCTTGCGTGGTGACACTGCGAGCCGCCTGGGTCCTGAAGCCCCCGGACGGCTCAAGCCAGCGCGGCAGCGAGGAAACGCACGTTGCGTCCGGGAATTGTGCCGGAGCCGCCAGCCTGCCCGTGGCAATGAGTCAGGCACTGGCTCAGTTGAGCGATCACCTGGCGGCGCTCATCGCAGGTTCCGCCGGAGGCGGATCACCAGGCACTCCTCACTGACTTGCCGCCGCTGCCAGCCTGCTGAAAACGCGCCTCATCGCCTCGACACGCGCGACGTAGGCGCGAACCTCGTGATCTGAGCACCGTTGACCCTCGACGAGCTGGAAGTGGCGGCGCGCGTAGGCATCGCCCGCACCCGCGCCGCACAGATGGATGATAGCCACCAACTCCTGTTTCTGTCGCGGCGTCGCACGGCCCAGGCCATGGCGCTCGAGCGTGCTCGCGACGGTGCGATCCAGGTACGCCGACGTCAGCTCGATCGCGTGGCTGGGGAAGACGCGCACGTACAGCCCGTTGAACCAACATGACTTCCAGGCATCCCACGGACCATCCTCCACCACCGCATGAGCGTGGATGCAATAGTGCTTCGCCTCGGCAAACGTGCCATCCGTAATCTGATACATGCCGACCGCGCTCGAAGCAGGTCGATAGAGCTCGAATGGGCGCAGGCTCCACGACCAGCGCCAGTACGTTCTCGCCACCGGGTTGCCGGAGCCCTCCACCTGTGCCAGCGCCGCCAGCAGCTCCGGAGTCATGACGGGCGTCGAATACCTGGTGAAGGCCGGCTCGTAGTCACGCCAGGTCTCGGCCGGCGTCTTGTAAAGGACTCCGCTCACCGGGAAGAAAAGCTCGGAAGGCTTGCGCGCGACCTGGTAGACCCAGTTGACGGCGAGCGCGATGACCGACAGGATCAAAAGCAGGCCAGCGGCCTGCATAGTGCGTGGCGCGCGTCCGAAGGCTCGCAGCCATCGTCGCCGCACAGCCGGCCTCGGCCACGGCCGCCATCGGCGGACCGGTCGGCGTGTCCGTGCACCATTACGCTGGCTCGACCGGGCAGCGGTTCGGCGTGGCATCAGGCCCCTGTCCTTAAATCTGGCATGCGCGCCACGTGCGGCTGCCTCACGCTTAATCTAGCATGCTGCCGGTCCCATCCTGATCCGAGAGCCTCATGAGTGTGCTGCAGAAAACGCTCGCGGTCCTGTTGCTGATTCTGCTCGGGGCCGCCCTGTACGGCTGGTGGTACACGAACCAGGAGGATGGCAGCGTCAGCCGGCTTGGAAAACCGCTGCAGCAGGCGGACGCCTCGGTCGTCAACCAGGGCACCTTCCTCCTCGCACAACGCCTGGCATCGCTTGCCGATGGCCCCGATGAGCAGCGCCTGGCCGCCTCGACCCAACGGCTCGCCGATCACGAGCTGGACCTGGCGTTTACGGCGGCACTGCGCCGCCTGGAAGCGCATCCGCCGGAGCTCACTGCCGAGGCGCGCGCCGTGCAGGGAAGGCTGGATAAATCCCAGAAGCTTCTCGAGTCGGATCAGGCCAATGTCACGCGCTTGACGGCGAGCCTCGCTCAGGCGAACGACGCTCAGAAGAGCCGCCTGCAGGATCAGCTCGACCTGGGTTCCTCGCAGTTGGAGCTCGACAAGGACGAAGTCGACGAGGCCAACGAGGATCTGCTGCAAGCCGGCGGCAACCAACATCAGCGTGTCCAGACAATGATGCAGGAGCACGCGGCAGCTCAGGCGCACTCCGCCCCGATCGCTGGCTCAGCCGCCGCGCAGCCAACAAATGGCGCAGCCGGCGGCCTGGTTCGTGACATGCGCCAGTGGCTGGCTCTGCATCGCAAGCAGGAGTGGCTCCTGTACGCCGGCGCCCAGGCATCGGCCTACGCCTCTTACCTGGGAGGGGAGCATCAGAAACTCGCGGGGAAGCTGCAGACTCTCAAGGATCAGATGCCGCCGCTCGCGGCGCATGAGCAGGCTGAGCCCGCGACTGGCCGCGCGGCACAGGCCCCCACGGGCGGCCGCGCGGCACAGGCCCCCACGGGCGGCAGCACGGCACAGGCCCCCACGGGCGACGGCAGGGCACAGGCCCCCGCGGGCGCTGGTGCGACACGCCCTTCCAGCGGCGCAGGCACCGTGCAAGCTCCGACCGACTCGGCGTCGCTCGCCAGAACGACCCGCCGGATTGCCGCCGACCAGCAGCGGTTGACTCTGCTGGATCAACGCATAGCGGCGCTCGAGCAGCTCTCGGGCGCTTACGGCAACTGGAACACCCTGAGCCGGGCGAAGTCCCTTGCAGTGCTCCATGGCATGCTCTCCGGCGTGGCGGTCGTCGTGGGCACACTGCTCCTGCTGTTGTTCCTTGACCGCTGGCTGCAGCGCCTGCTGGGTCGTACCCGGCTCGACCGCCGCCAGATCGAGACCCTGCGCAGTGTCACACGGGTCGCCATTCAGATCGTCGGCGTGCTCGTCATTTTCGTGGTGATCATCGGCGTGCCCAGCCAGCTCGGCACGATGATCGGGCTGGCGGGCGCAGGACTCACGGTGGCGCTGAAGGACTTCATTGTTGCCTTCATCGGCTGGCTCGTACTGATGGGACGCAATGGAGTGCGCCTCGGCGACTGGGTGGAGATCAACGGGGTCAGCGGCGAAGTCGTGGAGCTCGGCATGTTTCACACCGTGCTGCTCGAGACCGGCAACTGGACGGATACCAGCCATCCGACCGGCCGGCGCGTCACGTTCACCAACAGCTTCGCCGTGGAGAAACACTACTTCAACTTCTCGACCTCCGGTCAATGGCTCTGGGACGAGCTGCTGGTGCTGGTACCGTTCGAGAAGGATCCCAACACGGTGGCCGAGGCAATCCTCAAGGAAGTCGTCTCGGCAACGGAAAAGAGCATCACGGAGGCCGAGCAGGAGTGGGGCCGGGCCGCGCCGGCCCGGCGTGGGGCGGCACTGTCCGCCGCGCCCGGCGTCAGCTTGAAGCCCGCGGTCGGCGGCGTGGAAGTGTCCGTCCGTTACATCACGCGCGCCAGCGAGCGTTTTCAGCTGCGCGCCCGGCTGTTTCAGGCCGCAGTGCGGCTGTTGGGAAGAGCCGCGCCGCAGGTCGCCTCGCGGGACTGATGCACCCATTACCTGGCGAAGCGATAGCCGACGGCAAGCAACGCGAACCAGAAAGGCGCGACGTACAGTGCCACGCGAGTGTCTGCATCCAGCCAGAACAGCGCCGCGACGACCAGCAGAAAGGCGACTACCAGCCAGTTCGCCACGGGCCAGCCCGGCATTCGATAGGCGACAGCGCGGCAGCGCCCTTCGTTGACGGCGCGCCGATAGCCCTTGTGCGCCAGCATGATGATGATCCACGTCCAGAGCGTGCCAATGAGTGCCACGCTCGTGACCCAGGTGAAGACATCCTTGGGCACCATGTAGTTGAGGGCCACGCCGAGCAACATGACGATGGCCGACGCATTGACGCCCGCCACCGGAACGTGGCGACGGCTCAGCGTTGCCAATGCCGACGGGGCCTGGCGGCGCAAGGCAAGCGAGTACAGCATGCGCCCGGTGCTGAACAGGCCGCCGTTACACGAAGAGGCCGCTGCGGTGATGACCACCACGTTGATGAAGTTGGCCGCGCCCGGAATGCCGATCCGGTCGAACATCAGCACGAAGGGGCTCATGTTCGGATCGAGCTGGTTCCACGGCACGAGCGCCATGATCACGGTGAGCGCGCCGACGTAGAACAGAAGAATCCGGAAGATGATGCTGTTGGTTGCGCGCGGCAGCACGACCGACGGATTGCGCGCTTCCCCCGCGGTGACGCCCACCAGCTCCACGCCCGAATAGGCGAACATCACGATCTGCAGGGTGAGCAGCACACCCAGCAGCCCGAATGGCATGAATCCGCCCTGCCGCCACAGGTTGGTGAAACTCGCTGTCGGACCGAGCGTACCGACGCCGAACACGATCACCACGAGACCCACCACGATCAGCGCCACGATCGTGATCACCTTGAGAAGCGCAAACCAGAACTCCATCTCGCCGTACACGCGGACCGCGAGGGTGTTGGTCGCGTACAGCACCGCCAGCGCGCACAGCCCCGGCAGCCACTGCGGGATATCCGGTAGCCAGAAGCGCACGTAGATGCCAATCGCCGTCAGCTCCGCCATCGCCGTGACGACCCACATGAACCAGTAGGACCAGCCGGTGACGAATCCGGCGAAAGGTCCGATGAATTCCTCCGCATAGCTGGCGAAGGACCCGGCAACCGGGCGGTACGTGAGCAACTCACCCAGGGCACGCATGATGAAGAAAATGGCGACCCCGCCGATCGCATAGCTCAACAGCAGACCAGGGCCCGCCTTGTGGATCGCGCCCGCCGAGCCCAGAAATAGCCCGACACCGATCGTGCCCCCGAGGGCGATGAGCTGAATGTGGCGGCTCTGCAGGCTGCGTGCGAGGCCGTCCTCACGTGCCGCGGCATCATCCTGTTGGGTGGACTTCGGCATCTTCCCGCCTCCCATATCGTGCGGTTCCTGAGAAATTCGAGGCGCCGGCGGGTCCCCGGAGCCCCCGCACGCACGGCTCCCGCTCACTCCATGTCTGGGTAGGGCCCTTTGCCTCCTTCGGCGATGAACCGGTCGATGCGCGCCGTCAGAACCGGCAGCGGAACGGATCCGAGCTCGAGCACCGCATCATGGAAGGCACGGATGTTGAAACGCGCCCCCAGCGCGCGGCGCGCCTTGTCGCGAGCCTGGAGAATAGCGCGCTCGCCCAGGTAGTAGGACAACGCCTGTCCGGGCCACGCAATGTAGCGGTCGACCTCTGTCTCGATCTCATGCTGGGGAAGCGCCGTGTATTGCTGCAGGTACGCGATCGCCCGCTCGCGGGACCAGCCCTGGGAATGCACACCGGTGTCCACCACCAGGCGCGCCGCCCGCCAGATCTGGTAACCCAGCATGCCGAACCGATCGTACGGCGATTCGTACATGTTCATTTCTTCACCGAGCAGCTCACAGTACAGGGCCCAGCCCTCGCCGTAGGCCGATATGTAAGTGAGCCGCCGGAAGGCGGGCTGGTCGGTATGCTCGGCGGCGATCGGAATCTGGAAGGCGTGACCCGGGGCCGATTCGTGCAGTGTCAGCGCGGTGAGGTTGTAAAGGGGGCGGGCGGGCAGATTGTAGGTATTGAGCAGGTAGACACCCGGTCCGCCGCGACCGGCCGTATAGAAGGGCGCCAGATCCGCAGGCACGGGCTTGATGGCGAAGCGCGCCCGCGGCAGGTAGCCGAAAAACTGCGCGGCCTTGCCATCGAACTTCTTCGCGATCCACGCGGCGCGCATGAGAAGCTCATCGGCGCTCCTGGCGTAGAACTGGGGGTCGGCGCGCAGGAATTGCAGGAACGCCGGGAAATCACCCTTGAAGCCGCTCTCCTTCATCACGGCCAGCATCTGCGCGTGCAGCCGCGCCACCTCTGCTTCGCCGAGCGAGTGGATCGCCGCGGGATCCATGTCGAGCGTGGTGAACTCTCGGATCTTTGCCCGGTAATAGGCGGCCCCGTCCGGCAGATCCTGGGCGGGCAGCGTGACGCGACAGCCCGGGACGTACTCGGTGCGCATGAATCTCAGCAGCTCCACGTATGCGGGCTGCACGGCCTCACGAATCGTCGCGATCGCCTCGGCGCGCAGGCTTGCCTGGTCGGCTGCGGAGATTTCGGGCATCTCCCTGAAGGGCGTGTACAACAGACTGTCTTCCGGCGTGGCCTCCGTGACTGCAGTGATCGAGGCGTCACGTCCCTCCATCGTGACCCGCGGGGGCGTGAAGCCGCGCTTCAGGCCTGCGCGCATCTCAGCCATCTGCTCATGGAAATAGCGCGGCACGTCGTGCAGCTGCTGGATCCAGTTGCGGTAATCCTGCAGCGTCCGGAACGGCCGGCGGGCGGTGTAGCCCAGATTGGTCCAGAAGGTCGTGTCCGAATTGGCCGGCATCTCGTAGTCGCGAAAGCGCTGGTTCGCCACGAGAGCCTCGATCTGCGGGCGGTAGACGTCGTAGTTCACCTGTTCCCGCGGCGAGAGCTGACCGCGCGGGATGGCATCGAGTTTCCCCAGGACCTCCTCCCAGTATCGAAGCCGGGTCTGCTGCGTGGCCGGATCGACTTTCGGCAAGTGATCGGGTATGGGCCGCTGCGCGTCCTCGCCATCGGCCAGCTGCTCTTCGCGCCACTTCCACTCCGTCGTGTAGATCGCCTTCAGGCGGGCATCCGCGTCGTTTCCCCGCGACCGGCACCCGCAGACACCCGCCAGCCCGGCAGCGGCCACGGCCGCTGTCAGCATGAGAGCCCATCGCGGCCGCGCAGGGCGCGCCCGTGCAGCACAGGTCTTTGTCATGTTCCGAAATGCCTTTCAGGGTTTTGCGGGCATGCCCAGCGCGCGCCGCAGCGCGGGAGCTGTGAGGACTTGGGTGTAGACCGGCGTACCGACGTCGAATCTGCGGGCACTCGCCAGAGCTCCGACCACGACCGGCTCGAAGCCGGCGTCCCGGACGAGTTGCTGCGCCACCCTGAGGGCTTCCGGGTCATCGCCGGCGAGCGGGATCGCGACCGGCTGACCTGAGCGGTGCGCGTCGCTCGCCAGGTCCATGTAGTTGATCGCGTTGAAGGCGCGCACCAAGCGCACGCCGGGCAGGTACCGCGCGGAGGCTACACCCGTCCCCTCGCGGCGTGCTTCGACAGCCATGTCCCCATCGCGCCCGGGGTAGGGGTTGCCGGTATCCAGCACGATCTTTCCCGCCAGCTCGCGCGAGAGGTCGTGCCCAATCTGGGGCATGGCGCCGTACGGTACCGAAATCAACACCACGTCAGCGAAGGCGGCCGCCTGCTGTGGCGTGCCCACTCGTGCCTTCGGCCCGAGCGAGGCAGCCAGGCTTTTGAGCTCCTCGGGATGGCGAGAGGACAGCAGGACCTCATGACCGGCCTTGACCCACAGTCGGGCCAGATTGCCCCCGATGTGCCCGGCTCCGATGATCCCGATCCGCACCGCCTCTAGCTGCGCGGGCGCTGCGCTGCCAGCGGTCATCGCGAAGGCAGTGGCGCCCACCCCTGCCAGGCAGGCGGCCCGCACCCAGTGTTGCAACGCCCCTGGGCGACGCGCTGCCCGCACACGAGGCGACCCCGGGTCCGTAACCTGCACGTTCAGCCTGGGCATCGTCGGGCCTTTCCACCTGTCCTGATTGCGAGCCCCCGAATTATAGCCTCATGCCCTCTGTGGCTTGCGAAAGCGCCGCGTCCGGGCAGCTCCTGGTCTGCCCCATTGCTGGCTGAGTGCGACGCCTCCCAGGATCAGCACACCCGCCGCTGCCATGTTGGCCGTGACTGGCTCGCCTAGCGCGAGCCAAGCCCACAAGACGCCGAACAGGGGTATCAGATAGGTCACAGTCGATGCGCGCGGGGCGCCGATGCGGTGGATGAGGCGGTAATAGAGAACGTACGCAACCCCGGTGCACAACACACCCAAAAGCACGGCACAGAGCCAGGATAGAGCGGGGATCGGCGTCGCCGGCCAGGTTGCCACGGCTGCGGGGGCCATCAGGGCCGCCGCACACAGCAGCGTGGCAGCAGCGACCGCGCCCGTGGGCAGACCAGAAAGTTGATGTCGCACGAGATTCGCACCCAGGCCATAGAGGAACGCGGCACCGGTGCCGGCGAGTGCCGCCGGCCACAGGCTAAGGCCGCCGGTCCGGCCGTTTGCCAGAACGACTACGCCGATGAAGCCAATCACCAGCCCCACTGCCCGCCGCGCATTGATCCGCTCGCCATACAGGATGAGTGCCACGACGGCCGTGAACATCACAGTGGTGGCATTGGCGATTGCGCCGATGCCGGCGGGGGCAGCCTCCGCCGCCCAGGCAAACAGCGTGAAGGGGATCGCGGAGTTCACCGCTGCAATGCCCGCCAGCTTCAGCCACTGGCGGCGCCCGAGCTGGCTCCGTGAACGCCACAGCAGCGGCAACAGCACCAGAGCTCCGAGAGACAGCCGCACTTCCACCAGCGCAAAGGCCCCGAAGTGCACCGCGGCCACGCGCATGAAGAGGAACGAAGCACCCCAGATCGCCCCGAGAAAGAGCAACTCCACAGGCGTCAGCCAGGGGCCTGCCGGCGCGGCAGGCGGCGTATCTGTCTTGGGCTCGAACATGGAGCTCACCTGTCGATTACCGGCAGTCTCAGATCGGCGATCGCCATCAGCATCCGGATATTGAGACAGCGATCCAGAGCGTCGGCGATCTCATCAAGCGCCCGCTCCACGCGCACTGCATGGTCGGCGCGAGCGGGCTGGGCGCCGAGCGATGCGACGAGCGCAGACCGCGCGGCTGTCGTCGAGAAAAGACCATGCACGTAACACCCCGCGATCCGGCCGTCCTCGGTGATCGCACCATCGACGTTTCCATCCGCAAGCTCAAGCAGCGGTCGCCGCAGCGCCCCTCCCACGGTCGAGCCAACGTGCATTTCATATCCGCTGAAGCTATCCCGCCCGGGAAGTATCACCCCCGAGACGGCCCGCAGGGTCTTGCGGGCTGACATGAGGGTGGTGGCATCGAGCAGTCCCAGGCCAGGCACACTCTGGGCAGGGCCTTCGATTCCCTCCGGATCGCTCACCTGGTATCCCAGCATCTGATAGCCGCCGCAGATACCCAGAACGCGGCCACCCTGGCGCACGTGCGCGATCAGGTCGATGTCCCAGCCCTGCGCGCGCATGAAGCCAAGGTCCGCGATGGTGGCTTTCGTGCCCGGCAGAATGATGAGCGCGGCACCAGCGGGCAGTGGACGCCCCGGCGGAACGAATTCGACCTGCACGCCAGGTTCGGCGCGCAACGCATCGAACTCGTCGAAGTTGGCAATGCGGGAAAACTGCGGGATGACGATCCGGACACGCGCGCTCGCGGTGCCTGAGCCGTCAGGCTCCTCGAGCGCCACCCCATCCTCCGATGGCAGGCGGGCCGCGGCCGCGAGCCAGGGCACCACCCCGAGGGACGGCCACTGCGTGAGGCGGCAGATCTGCCGCACGCCTTCCTCGAAGAGCTCCGGGCTGCCGCGGAATTTATTGACGATGAAACCCCGCACGCGCGCCCGGTCCGGCTCGTCGAGCACCACGTGCGCGCCCACGAGGGCGGCAATGACGTGCCCGCGGTTGATATCTCCGACGAGAACCACCGGCAGATCCAGGGCGTGCGCCAGCCCCATGTTGGCGATGTCATGCCTGCGCAGGTTGGTTTCGGCAGGACTTCCCGCGCCCTCGACGATCATCAGCTGCGCCTGGCTCGCGAGCCTGTGGTAACACTCGACCGCAATGCCGAGCAGCGCCTGTTTGTCGCGGGCGTACGCGCCGGCCTCGAGCGTGCCGGCCATGCGCCCACGAACGATCAATTGGGCGGCGACGTCGCTCTGGGGCTTCAGCAGGACCGGGTTCATCTCCACCGAGGGCGGTACCCGGCACGCCAGCGCCTGCAGGGCCTGAGCCCGGCCAATCTCACCGCCATCGCCTGTCACGGCGGCATTATTCGACATGTTCTGCGACTTGAAGGGTCGGACCGCCAGTCCGCGGTTGGTGAACAGGCGGCACAGGCCGGCCACCAGCACTGACTTGCCGACATCGGAGCCGCACCCCTGCACCATCAACGCCGCCGTCATGAGCAGCGGATCCGCCTCAACGTCGGGCGCGGCATGGGTCCGTTCGCGGCTTCAGCGAATCCTCCTGCACTCGTGAAGGTCAACGCTGCTGATGCAGGATTGATTCGACCGTATCGAACAGGGCTCGCATGCCGAACGAGACATCCTGAATGCGTCCGTTCACGAACAGCGCAGGCGTGCCGCGCACCCCGCTTCGGTGCGCGCTGTCCAGGTGCTCGCGGATTCTCTGCAGATAGACATGATCATCCATCTCGGCGGAGTAGCGCGCCATCTGTAGCCCCAGTCGCTGCGCGTACGAGTGCAGCTGCATCAGTTTCAGATGCTCCTGGTTGTCGAACAGGAGATCGTGCATCTCCCAGAACCTGCCCTGGCCGGCGGCGCACTCGGCCGCCTCCGCCGCGGCAAGAGCGTGTGGGTGCACTTCCTCGAGCGGAAAATGGCGGAACACGATCCGAACGCCACCGGTGAAGCGTTCCAATAGCAGCTTCAGGGCCGGTGCCGCCTGCTTGCAGTTCGGGCACTCGAAATCACCGTATTCCACCACGGTCACGGGCGCACGCTCGGCGCCGAGGGCATGGTCGGTGGCCTGTGGTGCAACGGCCAGGTCGGGCACTCGCTGGTTCACGTGGGCATGCCTCCGGAACGAGGGCCGGCGAGCCTAGGCCGCCGGCAAGGGGATGAACTCGGAATGATCCAGATCGGGAAGCTTCATGCGCTGAGCCCGCCAGTCCGCCTTGGCCTGCTCGATGCGCTCCTTCGAGGAAGACACGAAGTTCCATTCGATGAAACGCTCCCCGACGGGCTCGCCGCCCAGGATCATGACGGTTGCCGGAGCCAAAGCGCTGAGGCTGGGGGGCGCGTGTGCCGCCGAGAATACCAGTAGCTGGCCTGCCCCGAAGCGGCGGCGCTCGGTTTCAACCGCCCCGGAGGCGATGTAGGCTGCACGCTCCGGGTATTCCGGCGGAAGCTGGACGCGCGCGCCCTCCTTCATTTCGCAGTGCGCATAGAACAGCGGCGAATGCACTTTGACGGGCGAGCCGACTCCGTACCCGTGCCCGGCAATCAGGCGCATCCACACACCGCCGGCCTCCAGTACCGGCAGCTCATCGGCGCAGTGATGCCGGAATGCCGGATCGGTTTCCTCGTCCGCCTGTGGCAAGGCGACCCAGGACTGAATGCCGTGCAGCGCGCCCCCTAGTGCGCGGATCTTCTCGAACCTCTCCGAGTGCGTGATGCCGCGCCCCGCCGTCATCCAATTGACCTCGCCCGCGTGGATCGCCTGCTCCGAGCCAACACTGTCCCGATGCATGATCTCGCCTTCGAACAGGTAGGTGACCGTGGACAGGCCGATGTGAGGATGCGGACGGACGTCGGCGTTCGCGGGCAGGCCCGGCGCAAAATCCGCCGGCCCGATGTGATCGAAAAAGATGAAAGGGCCGACCATGCGTCGCGAGGCGAACGGCAATACTCGACCGACCTCGAAGCCGCCCAGATCGCGACGGCGCTGATCAATCACGAGCTCGAGCATGCTGGGGCGGGGACGCTGGTCTGGCGGGAGCCGATCATCGAGCTTTTTGCCGACCCTGGCAAACCTCCTGCAACGGGTTGCGGACAGGCGTTATAGCCCGAGTGCGCTCAGGCCCGGATGCTCTTCCGGTCGTGGGCCCAGTGGCCAATGGTACTTGCGGTCCGCGGCGGCGATCGGCAGATCGTTGATGCTCGCGATGCGCACACGCATCAGACCCTCCCCGTCGAACTCCCAGTTCTCATTGCCGTACGAGCGGAAGTGTTGACCGCTGTCATCGTGCCACTCGTAAGCGAAGCGCACAGCGATCCGGTTGTCGTTGCAGGTCCACATTTCCTTGATGAGACGATAGTCCAGCTCGCGCGCCCACTTGCGGGTGAGGAAAGCCACGATCGCAGGGCGACCCTGGATGAATTCGGACCGGTTGCGCCAGCGGCTGTCCTCGCTGTAAGCGAGCGCCACTGTATTCGGGTCGCGGCGGTTCCAGGCATCCTCGGCCAGCCGCACTTTCCTGGCGGCCGTCTCCGCGGTAAAGGGGGGCAGCGGCGGGCGTGACATGGGATCCTCCGCAAAAGAGTGTCCGGCCCCGTCCAGTCGGGGCGATCGTGGATGGGCGCGAGCGATCGGGTATTCGCGCAATATACACTTAATCGCGGACGGCTCGTCCGCGCGGGCAAGCTTGCGCTTCAGTTCTGCAAGGCACACTCGGCAATGAAGCTCCCCAAGAGCGGGCGCATCCTCGTTGGCGTCCTCGGATCAGTGGCTCTCGCGGTCGGGGCATGTTCGCTCCTGGCGTGGCGGGAGGTTCTGGACCCGATCGAGCCCCCCGCGGCCCATGACTTCGACGCGGCCAGTGTCCGGCGAGGCGCACAACTAGCCGCTCTCGGGGACTGCGGGCCCTGTCATACGAGGTCCCAGGGCGAGGCTCTCGCGGGCGGACGGCCCATCGCCACTCCCTTCGGAACGATCTTTTCGACCAACATCACGCCCGATCCGCAGACCGGTATTGGACGCTGGTCGAGGGCTGCATTTCGGCGCGCAATGCGCGAGGGTGTTGACCGCGAAGGACGCCACCTCTATCCAGCTTTTCCCTATGACCATTTCACTCTCGTGAGCGATGCGGACGACGCTGCGCTCTACGCGTACTTGATGACGCGACGTCCCATCAGGGCACAGGCGCAAGAGAATCACCTGACCTTCCCCATGAACGTCCGCTGGGTAGTGGCCGCGTGGAAGCTGTGGTTCTTTCGCCAAGGGCCGTATCAATCGGACGCTGCTCACGACCGACAGTGGAACCAGGGTGCTTACCTGGCGAACGGACTTGCTCATTGCGGCGCGTGCCACACGCCACGCAACCGATTCGGCGCCGAGAATCCATCGCAGGGTTTCGCGGGGACCGAGACGGATGGCTGGTACGCGTACGCGATTGACTCTGCGGCGCACGCGCGCGTGCGCTGGGATGCGAAAGCGCTGAACGTTTATCTCCACTATGGCTGGCACGACCAGCACGGTGTCGCGCTGGGGCCGATGGCTGAGGTGACGGCTGGATTGGGGGACGTGCCGGACGGCGACCGCACCGCCATCGCGGTCTACGTGGCATCATTGATGAACCCACCGCGTTTGCCGGCTGCGGGCAAGGCGCCCAGCGGCCAGGCCAGTAGTGGCGATGGTGAGCGGATCTACACGGCAACGTGCGCGCAGTGCCATGACGGCACGAGACCGCTGCCCTTCGGCGGAGTCCAGTTGGAGCTCAGCACCGCCGTGACGGGCGACAGTGCAATCAACCTTGTCAACGTCGTCCTGAACGGCCTGAGGCCCTCCGAGGGAGCCGCGGGTCCCATCATGCCAGGCTTTGCCAGTGCGCTGACCGATACGCAGCTCGACGCACTGATGAGCTACCTGAGAATGCATTTCGCGGGCAAGGCCCCGTGGCCCGCGGCGATCGAGCGCGTGCGTGAGGCACGGAGGCGCGCCCGTGATTGATCTGACCGTGAACGGCCAGACCCATGGCATCGATGCGGATCCGGACACGCCGCTGCTCTACGTCCTGCGGGAGGATCTGCAGCTCAACGCGGCCAAGTTCGGCTGCGGCCTCGGCCAGTGCGGGGCCTGTACCGTACTGGTGGACGGCGCACCTGCCCTGGCGTGCGTGATCCCGATCATGCTGCTGGCCGGCAAACAGATCACGACGCTGGAAGGCATCGGGACCCTGGAGGACCCTGCGCCAATTCAACAGGCGTTCATGGAGGAACAGGCAGCGCAGTGCGGGTTCTGCATCGCCGGAATGATGATGCGCGCGCAGGCGCTGTTGCAGGCCAACCCGCGCGCGAGCGATGCCGAGATCCGTGCGCACCTCCAACCTAATCTGTGTCGGTGCGGCACCCACCTGCGCATACTTCGGGCCGTGCACCGGGCTGCCGCGCTCATTCTCAGTGGACATCCGGCCGCTACGCATGCAGCAGGAGCGAGCGGACAGGCAGGCGGGGCGGCGGGTCCAGACCGGCATGGAAGCGATGGGCCCAGCCCGGCCGCTCCCGAGGATCGGCTTCGCCCCGATGATCGAGACCTGTCGAGGCACCCGCAGCAGCGTGAGCGCCCCGAGAGGTGAGCGTGAGCACCGCACGCACGCTCTCCCGTCGCACGGTCATCAAAGGAACGGGGGCGCTCGTTCTGAGCTTCTCGCTGTCGCCGTCGTCCTGGAGCCGCGAAGCCGAGGGGGCGGCCCAGCCGCAGACGGGCACGGCCAGTCTTCCAGGCAGCCTCAGGCGGGATCCGCTGCTGGATGCCTGGATCCGCATCGATGCGGGCGGTCGCGTGACGGCGTTCACCGGCAAGGCGGAGCTCGGTCAGGGAATCCGCACTGCGCTGTTGCAGGTCGTCGCCGAAGAGCTCGACGTACCCTGGGGTCACCTGACTCTCGTCAGCGCCGACACCGACCGCACGCCCAACGAGGGTTACACTGCTGGAAGTCATTCCGTGCAGGACAGTGGCACGGCCCTCCGCAACGCCTCCGCCCAGGTGCGCGCGATCCTCATCGTCGAGGCGGCACGCCGGCTGAGTCTCCCGCCGGAGCAGTTACATACCGAGTCGGGGGCCGTGATAGCCCCGAGTGGCAGTCGTCTGCTGTATGGCGACCTGGTCGCCTCGATTTCCTGGCACGTGCAGGCGCAACCGGTCTCGCAACTGAAGGATCCGGGGCGCTTCTCGGTCATGAATCACCCCGTCCCCAGGGTAGACATCCCCGCAAAAGTCAGCGGCGGTGCGGCTTACGTGCAGGACATGCGGCTGCCCGGAATGTTGCATGCGCGGGTCGTAAGACCGCCCTCTTATGGCGCAAAGCTGCTCGATGCGGACATCAAGGACGTCGAGAGCATGCCCGGAGTCATGAAGGTTGTACGCAATGGCAGCTTCCTTGCAGTCGTGACGCAACGGGAGTTTCAGGCGGTCAAGGCGATGCAAGTGCTGGCCCGGTCGGCCCGTTGGTCCGAGAGCGCCACCCTGCCGGTAGAGTCGGATCTGCGCCCGCTGCTGCTCGGTCTGCCTTCCAGGGACGAGGTCATTGTCGACACGCTGGCTTCCTCCCACTCGCAAGCGCCAGCCGAC
This sequence comes from Steroidobacteraceae bacterium, assembly GCA_036501985.1. Taxonomy (GTDB): domain Bacteria; phylum Pseudomonadota; class Gammaproteobacteria; order Steroidobacterales; family Steroidobacteraceae; genus 13-2-20CM-66-19. Next base: position 317,671 of record DASXZI010000012.1, read on the forward strand.
GGATCCGTCAAACTCGAAGTCACCTACTCCCGTCCCTACATTGCCCATGGATCCATTGGTCCTTCGTGCGCGGTAGCAAAGTTTACCGATGGAGCGCTTACCGTCTGGTCTCACACACAGGGGGTCTACCCGGATCGGCAGGCGATCGCCGAGATGTTGCATCTGGCGCCGGACAAGGTCCGCTGCATCCATGTGGAGGGATCAGGGTGTTACGGGCACAACGGTGCCGATGATGCAGCGGCCGACGCCGCCTTGCTCGCAGTGGCGATTCCGGAGCGTCCCATCAGGTTGCAATGGATGCGAGAGCAGGAGCACGCGTGGGAGCCGTTTGGCCCCGCCATGCTCGCCAGAGCGCGCGGCTCGCTCGATTCTTCAGGTCGGATCGACACATGGGAATACGGCGTCTGGAGTAACACCCACTCCATGAGACCAGGACCGGCCGGCGCACTGCTGGCAGCTCAGTATCTCGCTCAACCCTTTCCCGTGCCTGATCCCCAACCTCTCCCGCTGCCCGAGGGCGGCGGCGATCGCAACGCCATCCCGCTCTACTGCCTGCCTCATGCGCGTATCGTGCATCACTTCCTGCCGGATATGCCGGTGCGTATCTCGGCACTGCGTTCCCTCGGCGCGCACATGAACATCTTCGCGATCGAAAGCTTCATGGACGAGCTGGCGCTCGCGGCCCGCGCCGACCCGGTCGAATTCCGGCTCCGGCAGCTCGACGATCCACGCGGGCGCGATGTCCTCAGCGCGGCAGCCGATGAGTTCCACTGGGCGGCGCGCCCGGCTGGGGGAAACGGCCAGGGATTCGGTTTTGCGTTTGCCCGCTACAAGAATCTCGCCGCGTACTGCGCAATCGCCGTGCAGGTGGAGGTTAATCCTGGCACCGGGCGCGTACGTGTAGTGCGCGCCGCCGCCGCTGTCGATGCCGGCGAAGTCATCAACCCGGATGGCATCCGCAATCAGATCGAAGGCGCGCTGGTGCAGTCGCTCAGCTGGACGCTGTTCGAGCAGGTTCGTTTCGACCGCAGACGCATCACTTCCGTGGACTGGGCCACCTATCCAATACTGAGATTCGGATCGGTTCCCGACAGCATGACGGTGCGGATTCTCGAGCGGCCCGGGGAGCCCTTCCTCGGCTGCGGCGAAGTGGCCCAGGGACCGGCCTCGGCAGCGCTTGCCAACGCAGTGGCCAACGCAACCGGAAAGCGCATCCGGGATCTGCCTCTGAGCCCGCAGCGAATCAAGGCCGCGCTCGCCACCTGAGCTCGGCGGGCAGCGCTGCAGGGCTACGAGGCTTCGGGAAAGAAGGCCAATGTGCGCAGCTCGATGCTCTCGCGCGGCGCAGCACCCGCAGGCGTGCTCGGATCCGTGAAGGCCGAGTGTGGCACGAAGCGCGCGCGTCCGTCCCGCGCCGAATCAAAGCATTTGATGAGCATGACCTCGTCGGTTCGCATCGCCGGCGCGTAGTACCACCGATGCGCGGGGCTGAACCGGACGTAGTAAATCTCACCCCGGCGATCGGGGTAGATCAGGTCAGTGGCTATCAGGTCGCTGGGGTCAACGCTGCGAGCATCGGTGACCGCAAGTGGCGAATCCTGGACGGGACCCTTGAGGGGGCGCCAGATGTTGATCACCGCAAAACGCCGCCGCAGCAGTTGGTCCGACTCCCCGGCGAGCAGGTCACGCACTCTCTGCGGGCCCGAATCGCTGGTGTAATCGTTGTGCACGCGCGGCACCGGCTGGCGCGGAATACCGGTGGTCCGATCGCTTGCGCCAGTGATGCGACGACGAATCGTGTGATCGAACACCAGCACGCGATCGGCGCCGGTCACCTGCCTGATGAGAGCCACGGCCTCCGGGTAGTAATGTGTCCGGACCGCTTCCTCGTCGCTGAAGTCGCGCACGCTGCTTGGCACGGCCAGAAGCCGGAATCCTTCCCGCTCCAGCGACAGCGTCCGGGCGATCGGCCGCATGTCGTGGATCGTCACGGTCCTGCCGCGGTAAACCGCCGTCGAGCGGGGCACCCCCGGAGGGGGCTCATATTCAAGCGAGCGCGGCTTCTCGGCTCCCGGCTCGAGATACTGTACCGAGGCCTGCACGTCGGTGAATCTTTCTGCCAGCACAGCGTTCATGATGGGACCTCCCGATTACCGCGGCGCCGAAATTCTCAAGGTCTCGGGCGACCAGCTCGCATTGGGCCCCTCGCAACGCCCTTGGGAAGACTCTTCCGCGGGCTTCTTGGGATCGAACCAGTGGGTGCCATCCACCGGGATCGCTCCCAGGCTGAGCCGTGCCAGGATGGCCTCGAACAACGACGGTTTTGCAACGCTCATTTTCGCCTCCGCGCCCGGTCGGGCTTCCGGACCTGCGGTTGCAGGCCCCATGCTCTCCATACGATGCGTAGCGTGCGCTCGCGCGCGCCAGCGAACAAACAGAGTGCATTGAGTGGCGTTTAGATTTTCTTCACGGCTCGATGAAGAGGCTGGCCGGATGCTCGAGGCGATCCTTCAGGGCCTGGATCATCGCCGCGGCATCGTAGCCATCCACGAAACGGTGATCGAAGGATGAGGACAGATTCATCATGCGCCGCACAGTGATGCTCCCCGCGTGCACGACAGGCCGCTCGACCGCACGATTGATGCCGATGATGGCCACCTCGGGCGCGTTGATGATGGGGGTCGTGACAATGCCGCCCAGCTTGCCGAGACTCGTCACCGTGATGGTCGAGCCCGTCAATTCCTCCCGCGTGGCCTTGTTGGTGCGCGCGGCCTCCGTGACGCGGCGCATCTCTTCCGCCAGCTCCCACAAGGACAGCGACTGGGCGTCGCGCACCACGGGCACCTTCAGCCCATCCGAAGTCTGCGTCGCGATTCCGACGTGCACCGCACGATGTCGCACGATCACTCCCCGCTCGGCATCATACAGCGCATTGCATTGTGGGAACTCAGGCAGCACGCGCACCAGCGCGGTGACAATGAAGGGCAGATATGTGATGGCGGCGGCGCCCGCGCGGAGCTGCGAGTTGAGATGCCCACGCAAGGACTCGAGCTCGGTGACATCCAGCTCCTCGACGTAGGCGAAATGTGGAATGTTGCGCTTGCTCTCGCTCATTCTCTGGGCGATGAGGCGCCGTACGCCGATGACCTTGATCTCCTGCGTGGCGGCGTCCTCTCCCCGAGCCTGCTTCGCCGAGCTCACCGGGCGAAGCCGCTTCACGTCGGCGCGCCCGGACATGAACGCGTCGAAGTCCTGGCGCAGGATCCGGCCATGCGGACCGGAGCCCGTCAGTTGAGTCAGATCGATGCCCGCCTCGCGCGCCTTGCGCCTTATGGCGGGTGACGTGGCGACGCGCGTCGGTCGGTCTTCCGCGTAGACCGGGCCGTGCCCGTTCGACCGACTTCGGTCCGGCCGGCGATCACTGAGTGGCCTCGGCGCCTGCCCCGTAGCTGCATCCCCTCGAGCGGACTGAACGGGGGGGCTGGCGGGACTGGGGGCACTGGCAGGACTCGGCGGATTCGCAGCACTGGCCGAATTGCGAGAGTCGGCGGGGCGGGTTGGCGGTGAGGCAGCGGCGGCCTCTGTCTCGAGCACGATCAGTTCGGCTCCAACGGGCACCATGTCCCCCGGATTTCCGGTCGTCGAGAGCACGCGGCCACTGACCGGCGCCGGTACTTCGACGGCGGCTTTCTCCGTCATGACCTCGACCATGACGTCGTCCTCGGCGACCTGATCGCCCGGCTTGACATGCCAGCCGACGATCTCCGCCGCGACCGTGCCTTCGCCGAGGTCGGGCAACTTGAACACGTAGCGGCTCACGCTTCCTCCATCACGCTCTTCAGTGCCTGCGCGATCCGGGCGGGCCCCGGGAAGTAGTCCCACTCGAAGGCGTGCGGATAGGGTGTGTCCCAGCCGGTCACGCGCCGGATCGGCGCCTCCAGATTCCAGAAACAACCTTCCTGCACGGTGGCCACCAGCTCTGCCCCATACCCGCTGAAGCCGGTGGCCTCGTGAACCACCACGCAGCGCCCGGTCTTGCAGACGGAGGTGCAGATGGTGTCGGCATCGAGAGGTACGAGGGTGCGGATGTCCACGATCTCCGCGTCGATTCCGCAGAGGCGCACGGCTTCAGCGGCTACGTGGACCATGGTTCCATAGGTCAGTACCGTCACATCACTGCCGGGGCGTGTTACTTCCGCGCGCCCGATGGGCACGGTGTAATGATCCTCCGGGACTTCGCCGCGGGGATGCGAGCTCCAGGGTATGGCGGGCTTATGCGGATCGCCGTCAAATGGGCCGTTGTAGATCCGTTTGGGCTCGAAGAATACGACCGGATCATCGTCCTCGATGCAGCTGATCAACAGACCCTTGGCGTCATACGGGTTGGATGGCATCACGACCTTGATGCCGCTCACATGGGTGAAGATGCCCTCAGGGCTCTGCGAATGGGTCTGGCCGCCACGGATTCCGCCGCCGCACGGCGTGCGGATCGTGACCGGGGCGGAAAACTCGCCCGCGCTGCGGTAACGCAGCCGTGCGAGCTCGCTCACCACCTGATCGAATGCCGGATAGATGTAGTCGGCGAACTGAATCTCGGCCACGGGCTTCAGCCCGTTCACCCCCATGCCGATGGCGGCGGCGACGATTCCTCCCTCGGCAATCGGGGTATCGAGCACGCGGTGCTCGCCATATTTTCTCTGCAAGCCGTCGGTCACGCGGAACACGCCACCGAAATAGCCGATGTCCTCACCGAGGATCACCACACGCGGATCACGCTGAAGCATGATGTCCATGGCGGAATTGAGCGCCTGGACCATATTCATGTGCGCCACGCCTCAGCCCTCCTTCGCCATGGAGGGCGATTGCTCTTCGAGCTGCTGCCCGGGCGGCCCGCTGGGGCCGAGCGCCTGCAGCGCCTTGAGCTGCTCCTGCTGGCGCACGAGGTGCGGTGGCATCTGCTTGAACACGTCCTCGAACATCGTCGCGGCGTTGAGAGTCGGGCCGTCGCTGAGGGTTCCGTAGGAAACAGCTTCCTTCCAGCAAGCCGTTACGTGAGCCTCGAGCTCCTTTTCCAGCGCACTGTGCCGCTCCTCGGACCACTCGCCGAGCGCGATCAGATGCTGCTTCAGTCGCGTGATCGGATCTCCCAGCGGCCACGCGCGCCACTCTTCCTTGGGGCGATAGCGTGACGGATCGTCGCTGGTCGAATGTGCCGAGGCCCGATACGTAACATGCTCGATCAGGGTCGCGCCACCGCTGAGTCGCGCCCGTTCCGCCGCCCAGCTCGTGACCGCATGCACCGCCAGAAAATCATTGCCGTCCACGCGGATTCCCGGAATGCCGTAGCCGGGACCACGCGCGGCGAACGTCCTGTGCTCTCCTCCGGCAAACCCCTGGAACGTCGAGATGGCCCACTGATTGTTGACCACGTTGAGGATGACTGGCGCAGCGTAGACCGCCGCGAAGGTGAGTGCATGGTGAAAATCCGCCTCGGCGGTCGAGCCTTCGCCGATCCAGCTCGCGGCGATCCGATCCTCGCCTTTGATGGCGGCCGCCATCGCCCAGCCGACCGCCTGCGGAAACTGGGTGGCCAGGTTGCCCGAGATCGAGAAGATGTTGCCGCTGCCCCAGTGATACATGACGGGCATCTGGCGGCCCTTGCACATGTCGTGCGTGTTGGATAGGCACTGACACATCAGATCGGTCAGGCTGCGCCCGCGTACGACGTACAGACCCTGGTTGCGGTAGGAGGGAAACAACATGTCGCCGGGCAGCAGGGCCATGCCCTGCGCGACCGAGACGGCTTCCTCGCCGGTGGACTTCATGTAGAAGGAGATGCGGCCCTGGCGCTGCATGCGCTGCATGCGCTCGTCGAACTGCCGGGTCAACAGCATGTGCCGCAATCCAATCTGAAGATCCGCAGGCTCCAGGTGCGGATTCCACGGGCCAACCGCCTGATGCGCATCGTCGAGCACCCGTACCAGGGACGTAGCGAGAGCCTGAATGTCCGTGACCGCCGCCTTGACGTCGGGCCGGGGGGCCGCCCCGGCCGGCGCAAGACCGACATAGCTGAAGTCCGGCTTGTCGCCCGGGCGAGCCGGTGGGTGGGGCACGTGCAGGCGTGACCGTTGGGCCATGGGCTGTTTACTCGCTGATAACCGGCCGGATATTGGCCGGATAGTGGCTGGAATGGAATATTACTTGCGCCCAGCGCAAGAAGCGTTCCAATTTGCATCGCGAAGGCCGGATTCGCGCAACGTTCCCTGCACCGATCGGCCCGGAAGCGGCAGCTATGGCCGCTGCCGGCGCAGCGATGCAGCGCGACAGCGCAGGGGCTCGCCGTGCACGGCGCCGCTCTGGCGCGAGACGGGTGGCTGCAAGGGCGGCACAGGAACCGGTGAGCCCACCCAAACGGGGGCGGCGCCGGCACCGTCCCCCCCACTTATGCAATATCAGATCTGTCCCGGATTCCCGCGGGGGGATCGCCCAGGCGCTCAGTCCGGCTTCTTACCCCGCTTTTCCCAGTAGCTGTCCGCCTTGCCCTGCCAATCGGTATTCGAGGTGTCCTGGAGCTGGCTCTCGGGGACCTTCGGGGCCGACTGCAGCCGCTTCGCGTCTACGAGGATCTTGCCGCCGCGGACCATGTGCTTGGCCGCGCGATAGGGTACCGCCGTGTCACTGCCGCTCTGATCGCTGATCACCACGTAGGCGGGCTTGCCCGAGGAATCGTTGACCACCCTGATGACGGTGCCGACCTGCTGCCCCTGATGGGATTGCACGTCCATGCCCGAAGTGATGCCCCCAGCGGCGGCCATGCGCATGGCACCCTGTTGGTGTGGCGTGGATGCGGCCCTGGGGTCCGGGCTCTGAGAGGTCTGTGCTTCGCTGCCTGTGTCTGAAGTCACATCCCTCTGGTGCGGGCTCGAAGCCGAGCTGGGATTGGAGTTACCGCTGTTGGGCGGCGCGGGATAAGTTGCCGGGTTCGCCTGATCGGGTTGCCGGCTCGAGGGATTGGTCGGGTTCGGCGGCCCCTGGTCCGGCATCGGGGGCTGCCCCTGGGGCGCCGAGCTGGGCTCATCCGGCGGCGTGGCCGCAGACTGCGCGAAGGCCGTACCTGCAAGGCACAGGGCGGCCAGGATGCTGAGGCCTGTTTGCGTATTCATAGCGTCACCTTCGCTTGCCTTTGGGGTTTCCAACGCAGGACGGCATGACAGCAGTCCAGCGCAAGCAAGCGCAAACACCATACCCGCGCCAATGCCTTCATCCGACAGCGACCACCCCGCCGACGAGGCGTCCGGCAATCCGGGATAATGACTCCCCCCGCGGCTCAATGTGGCGATTCGATGAACACCGTGAAGCTTCCTTCCGGCGAGGCAGTGCCGGCACTGGGCATGGGCACCTGGCGGCTGGCCGAAAATGCCGCGCATCGCGCCGAGGAGATCGCGACGCTGCGCCTCGGCCTCGATCGTGGCGCGAGCCTCATCGATACTGCCGAGATGTATGCCGATGGTCGCGCCGAGCAACTGGTGGGTGAGGCCATTGCGGGCCGGCGCGAAGAGGTTTTCCTGGTCACCAAGGTTTATCCCCACAACGCGAGTCACAGCGGTGTGCCACGAGCCTGCGAGCGCAGTCTGAGACGACTGGGCACCGACCGTATCGACCTGTATCTGCTGCATTGGCGAGGCAGCATTGCGCTGGAAGAGACCATGGCGGCGTTCGAGGCGCTGCGCCAGGCCGGAAAGATCCGATACTACGGCGTGAGTAATCTGGATCTCGCGGACATGCAGGAGCTGTGGCAGACGGAGGCGGGCCGCACGGTGCAGACGAACCAGCTGCTGTACAACTTGACCCGGCGGGCCCTGGAGTGGGATCTACAGCCGTGGCTGCGCGAACGGGGCATCCCGATCATGGCCTACTCACCGATCGAGGAGGGTCGGCTGCTCGCTGATTCGCGCCTGACGAAGTTTGCGCGCAGCTCGGGCCGGACGAGCGCACAGGTAGCCCTCGCGTGGCTGCTGGCACAGCCGGGTGTCATCGCCGTTCCCAAGACAGCCCGGCGCGAGCGGCTGTTGGAGAATCTCGCCTGCGTGGAACGCCCGCTGGACCCGGGTGAGCTCGTGGAGTTGAGCCGCCTGTTTCCGCCACCCCGCGGTCCCGCTGCGTTGGAAATGCTCTGACCCCCGGGTAAAGTGGCACCCGAGAGGTGACGCACGAGTTCTTGCAGGCAGGGTGTTCCGGTCATTGACCGAAATGTTCCGTTTCTTATGAAAGCCCGACCGACTTTCCGGGGTGTGGTGCTCCGAGGCGCGGCGCCCCTCCGACCCGAAGGGTCCCCGGGGGCTGGATCGGCCCGTGGACCGGTGCGCGTCGGCCGGCAGGTAGCCGGGCGCAATGGAAAGGGTGTCTCGGTCATCACGGGCCTGCCCCTCTCGGGGGCGCAGCTCGAGGCACTCGCCACCGAGCTCAAGAAACGCTGCGGAGCAGGCGGTGCCGTGCGGGACGGCAGCATCGAGATCCAGGGCGAGCATCGAGACCGGCTCGTTGCCGAGCTGTGCAAGCTCGGCTATGAGGCGCGCCGTGCCGGTGGCTGAAGTTCCTGCCGGATGGCAAGCCGTGTCGAATATTGCTATAGATTAGGCTTAAAGAGGGCGGGATGGGCGCAAGGCCCGCCTTCGGACACGGGGACTCGGTGCACGACGGCCCCGGAACCGGAACTTACTTATCATGCAGGAGTTTCGAATGGGCAACAGTCACGCGGAACACATCGTGTCCAGGAATCACGCCTCCACGAGCCGGACTCCACGCGGGGATGCTTTTCTCTTCGCCCGTAATTTCTTCCGTCATCCGCGCATGCTGGGCTCGATCATTCCGAGCTCACGCTTCCTGATCAAGCAGCTCCTGCAGCCCATTGATTGGGACAAGGCTCGGGTCATCGTGGAGTACGGGCCGGGCGTGGGCGGCATCACCGCGGAGATCCTGCGGCGCATGCGGCCCGATGCGTGTCTCATAGCGATCGAGACCAATCCGGAGTTCGTCAGCTTTCTGAGCCGGACCCTGGTGGACGATCGATTCCACGTCACACAGGCCTCGGCCGCCGATGTCAGGGAGATCCTGCAGCGGCACGGCCATGCCAAGGCTAGCTACATCATCTCGGGTATCCCTCTGGGTACCATGCCGCAGAAGCTGCGCGAGCCCATCCTGCACAACACGTGCGAGGCGCTCGAGCCCGGCGGCTCGTTCCTCGTCTACCAGTTCACCACTCGGGTGTTGCCCGACCTGACGCGAATCTTCGGGTATGTCAAGCGCAAATTCGAGCCGCTCAATGTTTTACCGGCTCACCTGTTCTTCTGCCAGCAACCGGCCACGGCCTAGCGGCGCCGGCAGCCGGTTGAGCGCTCGGAGCGGGCTGGATCGCACGAGCGTCACAGGTGTTGCATGAGTACGCTGGGGACCTGGTCATTTCCCGAGCGGCTGCAGCCCCGCCAGGAGCAATTGCACTTCGATCTGGAAACGGCTCTGCAGTCCGTGGTGCTCGTGCACGCGGAGGTACCCGAGAGCGCCTTCACCGCTGCCGTTCTGGGCACGGAGCGCCTGGGACACGGGGTTGTGATCGGCGCCGACGGACTCGTGCTCACCATCGGCTATCTGATCACGGAGGCCGAGTCCATCTGGCTGACGACCAGCAATGGTGCGGTCCTGCCGGGATACCTCGCCGGCTATGACCAGGTGACCGGCTTCGGCCTCATCCAGCCGCTGGGCCGGTTGGATGCGCCCGCGATGGCGCGAGGATGCTCCGCGGCAGCCTCGGTGGGCGAGGGCGTGACCGTCATCGGGCACGGGGGACTCGGGCACGCGCTCGAGGCGAAACTGATTGCCAAGCGGCAGTTCGCCGGGTACTGGGAATACCTGCTCGAAGAGGCGCTGTTCACCGCACCGGCTCACCCGCAATGGGCCGGCACCGCACTCGTCGGCCGCGACGGCAGACTGCTCGGTGTGGGCTCGCTGCTGGTCCAGGAAACCCGCGACTCTCACAGCACCGATGCCAACATGTTCGTACCCATCGACCTGCTCGAGCCCATACTGCAGGACATGCTGCGCCTGGGCCGTCCCTCTCACGCAGCACGCCCATGGCTTGGCATGTATGCCACGGCGCTGGAGGGAGTCCTCGTGGTCGGTGGCCTGACACGGGGTGGACCGGCCCAGCGGGCGGGGATGCGCCTCGGCGATGTGCTGCTGGAGGTGGCGGGCGAGCCGGTCAGCGACCTGGCCGGAATGCTGCGCAAGCTCTGGAGTGTGGGTCCGGCGGGCTCGCGGATTGCAGTGACCGTAGGACGCGGAGGCAACATTTCACACCTGAGCGTGCAATCCGCCGATCGCAGCGACTACCTCACCAAGCCGAGAACGCACTGATCAGCCGTGCCGGATGGGGCGGATGAGGCTCGGATTGTCGTACTGCGGAAAGTTGACATGCGGCCCTACCGCATGTCGGACCATGCGCTCCGTCGGGTAGGTCTGCAGTAGCGAGCGTGCCTCACCGGGTCGCCCTTGCAGCCAGCTCTGATACGCCTCGCGAGGCAGGATCGCCGGCATCGAGTCCTCGCAGCCGATACCCGCGAGCAGTGTGTTGGCCTGCACGGTGATCAGGGCGCACCCCTCGATGACATCGTCTTCTTTGGTCACGAACCGGTCCCACAGCGCGGCCAATCCAAACACGGGCCGGTTGACTACACGCACGTAGAACGGCTGGTGGTGCCCCGCCTCCGGGCGCTCCCAGAGATAGAATCCTGCAACCGGCACGATGCAGCGCCGCCCGTGGAGCCACACGGTGCGATATTCCTCGGACTGCTCGATGGCGGTGCTGGCGACGGTAGACTGCGGCTCCCCCGGGGCCTCGGGTTTACGGGAGGCGGGCAGCAGCCCCCAGCGCATTACGACTCCTTCGGAGTGCCGCTCATGCAGACGGGCCGCGGGGATGCCCTGCAGAGGCGCGACGTTGAATCGGGTGGAGAACGACCACCAGGGATTGCGGACGGAGATCTCCTGCTCCGCCTCTTCCCGGCCCGGAATGACCAGTCGCTCGCACATTCGCCAAGGGTACGACCCCACGGTCCCGTCGGGAACTGTCCGCTGCGGCAGACAGCTGGGAGGCTCACACCTCCCCGGTCGGCCTATCGGGCGAAAACCATCGCATCGTCCGCGAATGCCTTGAGCTCGAGGGCGTTACCGGATGGATCGAGAAAGAAGCAGGTGGCCTGCTCGCCCACCTGACCCTCGAACCGGATCTGCGGCTCGATGATGAACCGGACCCCGGCGCTCTTGAGCCGGTCCGTGACGGCCCGCCAGTCGGTCACACTGAGGATCACGCCGAAATGACGGACCGGGACGTTCTCTGCGTCCACTTCGTTGACCGCGGAATGTCCTTCCCCCTCGCACAGATGAGCCACGATCTGGTGGCCGTGAAAATCAAAGTCCACCCATCGCTGCGCCGAGCGGCCTTCGGGACATCCGAGCAGGCCGCCGTAGAAGCGGCGTGCCGCCTCCAGGTCATGGACCGGAAAGGCGAGGTGAAAGCGGGGACGGCGTGCGTTCGTCATGGATTCCTCTTGGCTCGGCCGGCCGTATTGACTCACCCACGGCCCGGGCACTACTGCGATGGCTGCAGGAGTCGCGCCAGATCCTCACGCGTTCTCTCGATGTGGGCATGAGTCAGTCGGCTCGCTTCGACCGGGTTGCCACGGGTCCAGGCCTCATACAGATCGGTGTGCTCCTGGGTGGCACGTGTCACGCGCCCTCGCGGCAGCAGATGCATGCGTACGTAGCGATGTGACAGGGTGTGGAGTCTGTTGAGAATCTCGGCTGTGACGGGCTGCAGGCGTGGCACCGCCAGTGCCAGATGGAAGGAGCGATTCAGCTCGCCCGACTCGTGCAGCTGACCGGCTGCGAGCGCATCGTTGAGATTGGTGAAGGCGAGATGAACCGCATCGATGTCCGTGGGCGTGGCCCGCCGGGCGCCCTCCGCGACGGCCTCCGGTTCGATCTGCAGCCGGAGCCTGAAGACTTCGTCCACCTCCGTGGAAGACAGAGGTCGCACCTGAAATCCGCGATGGGCATAGACGTCCACCAGGCCTTCCGCGCGCAATTGCACCAACGCCTCGCGCACCGGAATCTTGCTCACGCCGAACTCCGCCGCAATGACATCCTGCAGCAACGCCGATCCGGGGGGATACTCCCCTGTCAGGATCTTTTCCCGGATCCGGTCCGTGATCTGCCCACTCATGGTGCGAATCAGTGGTTCGGACATGTGACTGACTGTCGGGGGCTCCGCGATCGCCGGCTCCGTCTCAGATGACCTGGAAGCCCGTGGGGAACGGCTCGGCAGGGTCGATCCACACGGTGTTGAATCCGGTCACGAAGGCGGAACCCTCGATCAAGGGAATAATAGCGGGTATGCCGTGAAGGTCCACTGTCTGCAGTACCCGGCCGATGAAGCGGCTGCCGATGATGCTCTCGTGCACATAAGAGTCCCCGGGGCGCAGGCGGCCGCGCGCGACCAGATGTGCCAGCCTTGCTGAGGTGCCGGTGCCACAGGGCGAACGGTCAATGGCTCTGTCGCCGTAGAACACGGCGTTCCGGCCGTCCGCGCCCTCGCCCTTGGGACAGTCAGTCCACATCACGTGACTGACGCCTCGTATGGTGGAGTCCAGTGGATGGACCGGCTCCACGGCCTGGCGCATGAGTGAGCGCACCACCGGACTCAGAGCCAGAATCCTGGAAGCGCCGAGCGCATCGATGCCGGTATAGGCTCCCTGCGGTTCGATGATGGCGTAGAAATTGCCGCCGTAGGCCACATCGACGCTCAGAGGGCCCAGGCCGGGAACATCGATACGGACGCCTTCGACGGCCAGGTAGGAAGGTACGTTTCGAATCGCGACGCCGGTCACCTTGTCGCCGCGCACGGTGTATTCGATCCCGATGACACCCGCCGGCACCTCCAGGCTGAGCCGGCCGTAGGTCCGCGGCCTGATGAGTCCATGCTCCAGCGCGAACGTGACAATACCCATGGTGCCGTGCCCGCACATCGGCAGACACCCGCTCGTCTCGATGAAGAGCAGCGCGGCATCGTTCGCTGGGTCGAACGGCGAATAGAGGAAGCCGCCGGACATCATGTCGTGGCCCCGCGGCTCGAACATCAGCCCGAGGCGTATCCAATCCAGGCGCGCCAGAAAATCCTGACGACGCTCGCTCATGTTCGCGCCCGCGAGAAAAGGCGCGCCGCCGGCAACGAGGCGCACCGGGTTGCCTGCCGTATGTCCGTCGATGCAGAAGAAAACGGACTTCATTCGCTCGTCCCGCTAGAGCGGGCGTCGGGCCGCCGCTTCCTTGACCATTGACGTGACGGCCGCGCGCCGCTCACCCGAGAGCGCCAGCCGCGGAGGCCGGACCCGCTCGGAGCCCCGGCCCATGATCTGCTCGGCCAGCTTGATCGTCTGCACCAGGTCGTGCTCCGAATCCAGATGCAGCAGAGGCATGAACCAGCGGTAGATGGCACGCGCGCGCTCGAGATTTCCCTCGCGCAGAGCTGAGTAGAACAGCAGCGACTCCTCCGGGAAAGCGTTGGTCAGTCCGGACACCCAGCCCTTCGCTCCCAGACACAGACCTTCGAAGGCGACATCGTCGAGCCCCGCGAACAGCACGAAGCGCTCGCCGAATGCATTGAGCAAGTCGGTGAATCGCCGCGAATCAGGCGCCGACTCCTTGACCGCGACAATGTTGGACAGCTCCGCGAGCCGCTCGAGGGTGCGCAGATCGACGTTCACGCGATACGCCGGCGGATTGTTGTACAGCATGACGGGCAGCGCGGTCGCCTGCGCCACGGTACGGAAGTGATGTTCGAGCTCCGCCGGAGTCGGTACGTAAACCATCGCCGGGAGCACCATGAGGCCGTTGACACCGATGCGTGCCGCATCGCGTGCGTACGCTACGGCATTCGCCGTCGTCAGCTCGGACACTCCCGCCAGAACCGGCACGCGACCGTCCGCGGTCTCCACCGCCGCCCGCAGCACCGTGCGCTTCTCGTCGGCGCTCAAGGAGTTATTTTCGCCGCAGGTGCCGAGTATGACCAGGCCATGCACACCGGCGCGAATCAGCGCCGCCTGCACGGCACAGGTCGCCGGCAGATCAACATTCAAAGCCTCGTCGAACTGAGTCGTGGCGGCCGGGAACACTCCCGACCAGGTGCAGGCGATCGGTGCAGGCATGGGCATGGCCGCTTGTTGAGATGTCGTAGATCGTATACGGTAGGGCTCGTATGGCGACAGGGTAGCCGGCTCGCATGGCGGAATCAAACGGCGGCGACAGCGCCGTCGCCGTCATCGGAGCGGGAGTCATTGGTTGCGCCGTGGCCTGGACGCTGACCCGGGCCGGTCGGCGTGTCTTGTTACTGGATCGAGCCGAACCGGCCACCGCCGGCGCCTCATTCGGCAATGTCGGTCACGTAGCCACGGAGCAGGTGCAACCGTTGCCCTCGCCGCAGCTTCTGCTGCAGTTCTGGCGAGAGCTGTTCTCACTGGGGGGCCCTCTCGACATTCCGCGTCGTCGCCTGACGGCACTGGCACCCTGGTTCTCCCGCTTTGCCGTGGCCGCCTTCCGACAGAAGGAGAACGCACGTTCCTTCAGCCCGCTGGTGCGCGGTGCTGCCGATGCGCTCGGAAAGCTGCTTGAGGAAGTTGGTCGGCGCGATCTGCTGCGCCGAAACGGCCACTACGCGCTGTGGTTGGGTCGGAACGCGGTGGCGAAAGCTGCGCTCGAGCGCAGGCAGGCCCTCCACTGGGAGGTTGCCACCTCGCCTATCCCGGCCGAGCTGTTGAGAGCCATTGCATCGGCGGCAGCCGGCACAACCGCGCTCGGCGCACAGTCGCGCGCCGCGTCTCGGTCGCATGGGGGACCAGCGGCCGGACTGTGGTTTCCCGACAGCGCGCATGTCTTGGATCCGGCGCAGGTTGCGCAGGCGCTGGCCGCCGGCGCCACGCAACGCGGCGCGACGCTGCAACGCGCCCTCGTCCGGCGTGTGGCGCCCTCTGGAGATACCATCGAGATCTTCACCGACGCCGGCTCAATGTTGGTCAAGACTGCGGTGGTCTGTTGCGGTGTTTGGTCGGCGCCGCTCGTCGCGACGTTCGGACTGCGAGCGCCCCTTGAGGCGGAGCGCGGGTATCACATCGAGCTGCCTGGGCATGCGGCACTCGCCGATGCGCCGATCGCGTACGCCGACTACAGCGTCGCGGTGACTCCGATGGCCTCGCGCCTGCGTGCCTCCAGCTACCTGGAGTTTGCCGGGCTGGAAGCTGCCCCGGACCCGCGCAAGCCTGCACGACTGCGCGCGACGCTGCGCCAGCTTGGCTATCAGTGTGACCCGGATGGCCCGAGCTGGATGGGTCCGCGCCCCACGCTGCCCGACTATCTGCCGGCGATCGGCCGCGCGCCGGGTCCTGCCAACCTGTTCTACGCCTTCGGGCATCAGCATCTCGGCCTCACGCTTTCGGCCGTGACTGCGGAGCTGGTCGCCGAGCTCGTGATGGGGCGGCCGACCCGCTTCGACGTCTCGGCGTTCGACCTGGCCCGCTTCGGACGAGTGCGCAGCTCCTGACCGTCGAGGTCAAGCTGAACGGCCGTCGTCGGGCGCCCGGTTCCACTGGCCCACCGCGCTCGGCCTCGACTATGCTGCCGCCATGTGCCTGACCGCGCGGCTGCAGGCGTCGCTACTCTATTGGTGTGTCACTGTCGCTCTGGCCGTGCCGGCCGAGAGCTTGCACCATCGGATCCGGCTCGAGGGACACGGTACACCCACGGTCATCCTCGAGTCCGGACTCGGCGACACGCTGGATGTCTGGAACTCGGTGCAGCCGCTGATCAGCGCCCGCTGTGCACGCACCCTTGCCTACAATCGGGCCGGGTACCTGGGCAGCGACCCATCCAATTTGCCGCGCGACTCGGTGACCATCGTTGCGGAATTGCGCGCGGAGTTGCAGCGCCAGCACATCAAGCCGCCTTACATTCTCGTCGGCCACTCGCTCGGCGGACTGTACATGCAGTATTTCGCCCGCAATTATCCCGAGGAAGTTGCGGGCCTGGTGCTGGTGGACTCCACGAACTGGGAGCAGCACCTCGACCCGGGCAACCAGGCCAATACTCCCTACAACTCCCGCAGGGCCGTTACCTTGTTCATGCCGTGGATCGTGCGCAGGGAAATCAGCGACAGCGCCGCGGCGGGGGAACAGGTGCACTCGAGCCCGCACGCGACCGGCATTCCGACCATAGTGCTATCGAGCACACGCGGACCGACGGGCGAGACTCCGGCGGCCCGGGCGCTGGCGGCCCGCCTGCAGGACGAGATTGCCGCTGACTTCCCTGCTGCGCGCCACATCCGCGTCGGGGACAGCGGACACTACATCCAGCACGATCACCCGGAGGCGGTCGCGGAGGCGGTGCGCCATCTCGCGGGTTGCAAGCCGTAGCACCTCGTGCCGCTGCGGAGTGGCCCACGGACTGCCTGACCTGCATCGATTACACTTCGGGCGGTTTTTGCAGCCGAGACGTGAACTGCCGTGCGCTCGCTGAGCCTGGGTTCGACGCTGGCGATTGCAGCCTGCACTGTTGCAGCCTGCAACAGTGCGGCTGCGGAGCCTCTCCCGCTGTCTTCGGCCACCTCGTTACTCGTGGTCGCCCCGCACCCGGATGATGAGTCCCTGTGCTGTGCCGGTGTGATGCAGCGGGTGCTGCGCCTCGGAGGCCGTGTCAGCATCGTCTGGATCACCAGTGGTGATGCCTCCGAGCTCGACCGGTTGATGATCGAGAAACGCCTCTTCGGCGATCCCGGGAAAATGCGTGATCTGGGCGCCCGGCGCATGGCCGAAGCGCGCCAGGCGGCGATGATTCTGGGCGTTGCCCCCACCCGGCAATACTTTCTGGGCTATCCCGATCGCGGGATACTCGCTCTGGCCACGGACAACTACATCACACCTTATCGGTCGGGATTCACAGGTGCCACGCGCGTCCCGTACCGCGCAGCGATGTTTCCCGGCCATGCCTATACGGGTGAGAGCCTGGAGAATGATCTCGCCACGGTATTCGAGCGTGTGCGACCGACCCTGATCCTGGCGCCCAGCCCACGCGATACGCATCCGGACCATCGCGCGAGCGGAATCGTGACCATTCGCGTGCTGAGCCATCGCAATGGCTCGACACGAGCGCGCTACTGGATCGTTCACGGTGGAGAGGGCTGGCCTGCGCCCAAGGGGCTCGAGCCGGGAAAGGCGCTGACTCCCTCGCCGCTCGATGCGGGGCTCTCACCCACGCCCTTCACTCTCGAGGCCGACGAGGAAGAGCGCAAGCTGCTCGCCATCCGCGCCTATCACACCCAGATGACGCTGACATCCGCCAATCTGCTGGCCTTCGTGCGCACCACCGAGCTGTTCTCAACTCAGCCGGTCCCGGAAGCCACATCCTCCGAGTGAGCGTGCTGCGGACTCGGACCCAGGGGTGTTCAGGGAGAATTGGGCCGTCGCCAGCGTTCGAGCCACCGGTCCAGCGCGCCCGCGATCTGCTCCTGCACACGATCGAGCGCAGCGCGCTGCGGCCAGCGCCGGCGATCCAGCTCGAGGGACTGGCCGCAATCCTTTTCGAACACACTGGCGGCCGTTGCCGCAAACGTCTCGCTCTGCACCTCCTGATTCGCCTCGAGATTCCACTTGAAGCTCCAGCGGTCCAGATTGCTCGACCCCACACTCACCCAATCGTCACATACGGTCATCTTGCCGTGCAGCACGCGCGGCTGGAACTCAAAGATGCGCACTCCGTTGCGCAGCAGTTTCCCGTAGAAGCGCCGCGCCGCGTGCCGTACCCAGGGATGGTCAGTGAGCGGGCCCGGCACGAGAAGCCGAACGTCCACGCCGCGCCGTGCCGCGCGCCGCAGTGCTTTGCGGAACCGCCGCGAAGGTACGAAGTACGCGCTCATGACCCAGGCGCGCTCGCGGGAGTCCTCGATGCGGCGAGCCACCGCACTCGCCAGCTCCGAGCGGTACCACGCTTCACTGAGAACCACGCGGCCGCGAGACCCCTCACCTGATACGGCACCGGGTGAAGGAGTCTTGATCGCTAGTGGCGGACCGTTCGCCGACCACGTCTGCGCGAAGGCGCTCTGCCAGTCCGCCACTACGGGGCCGTGTATTTCAGCGACGAGGTCTCGCCAGGGCCATCCGGGAGGGCCGACGACTCCGAACTCGTCAGCCAGGCCGACCCCACCGACGAACGCCACTTCGCCATCGACGAGCATGAGCTTTCGGTGATCGCGCAGAAAGTTGCTCAGTCGCTTGACCAGGCGCAGAGCGTTGAACACGCGAAGCTCGACACCTGCGTCGGTCAGCTCGCGGCGATCCGCCTGCGACAGCGCAAGAGATCCAAACCCGTCCACGATCACATTCACTCGCACACCGCGACGGGCGGCGCGCACAAAGGCCTCCACGAAGCGGCCGGCCACGACCCCCGACTCAACCAGGTACATCTCCAGCAGGACATAAGATCGCGCGTCATCGATTGCCTGCGCCATGCGTTGCAGATACTGCTCGCTCGCCTCGAGCAGCACGAACCGGTTGCCGTCGCGCCAGGGCCCGCTGGCGGTCGGAGTCTGGCTGGAGCGTTTCGGTGACGCACGCATACGTCAAAGATGACCGAGCTGTGTACCCTCGTCCATAGAGGTTGCGATTATTGTTGCGTATCTGCCTGCTGGCCCTTGTTTTGGCGGTGTTGCCGCCGAGTGTCCTTGCGGATGCGGCAGGGGCCGTCAATCGCGTCCGGCTGCAGGGTTGCCCCGGAAGTCCCGGGGGCGCTCCCCGACTGCGTGACAACCCGCGGCTGGATGAGGCGGCCCGGGGGCTGGCACTCGGGCAGAGCCTGCGCGAGGCAGCGGACCGGGCCGGATACCGGGCGGTGGTCTCGGCTTCCGTGCGCGTGACCAATGTGCCGGACGATCGCGCCCTCGAGCACATCGTCAGCCGGCAGTTCTGTTCCCGCATCGGTGACCGGGATCTGCGGGACATCGGAAGCTATCGCCGCGGTCCGGATCTGTGGCTCGTCCTGGCTGCACCGTTCTCACCGCCGCGACCGGCAGAGCAGGCCGCAGTCGAGCGTCGCGTGCTGGCGCTGACAAATCTGGCCCGCTCGCGTCCCCAGCGCTGCGGCCGCGTCCTGTACCCGGCCGCGCCACCCCTCGCACTGGCCCCCGCGCTACAGAGCGCGGCCCAGGCTCACTCTCGCGACATGGCTGCCCACGGATACCTGGATCACACGGGTCGTGACGGTAGCAGTCCTGCCGAGCGGGTGAGCCGTACGGGCTACCGCTGGCGAATTGTCGGTGAGAACGTCGCGAGCGGCGTTATGACTCCCGAGGAAGCTGTAAGCGGCTGGCTGGCCAGCCCGCACCACTGTGAGAACCTCATGAGCCCGCGATTCGACGAGATGGCCGCTGCATACGCCGTGAACACGTCGAGTCCCGGCGGCATCTACTGGACGCAGGTCTTCGCTGCTCCACGCTGAACCGCTCCTCGAGCGAGGAAGAGTTCGCCCTCGGCATCTGCGCAATCTCGTAGCGCGTGCTCTGGCTCCTGAGCAGAGCAACGTCCGGGTGCTCATCCAGCGCTACTCCTCACAGAGTGGCCGTCATGCGCAGGAAACCGCCGACATTGAGAAGGTCGCCCGCGCCGCGGAAGAGGAGACGCGCCGCGAGGAGCGGCGGGCGATTCGTTTGGATCTGGGCGAAGGATTTCTCGAGCTCGGCCTGGTGTTGTCGTCGTTGTACTTCCTGTCGCGGCGACGTTTCTTTCCCGCACTCGGCTTCGGTGCCGAGATCATCGGCACGATACTCGGTGCGGCGGGCTTCCTGGTCTGAGGGGCGGCTCAGGCCGCGGCCTCAGGCAGAGCGCGCCTGTTGAACATGACCGCGAGACCGGCACCGAGATAAAGAGTGCCAAACCACGCGATCGAGCGCGTCAGCAACAGGTAGCACAGATGGTAGTAAGAATCGAGGTACCACTGCTGGCGCCACGCAAGCATCCCGACAATGAGTGCGGTGGAAGCTGCGACCATCAGCAGGATGGCGTGACGCGTGCGCGAGGGTAGCAGCTCAGCATTCGCCGGCTCCGGCGTCCGCCGCACCGCACGCCTGATCCATTCCGCGACAACCACCAGCCCCACGACCGAGCTTACGTACTGCAGCAGGTGACTCATGGTCGTGCCCCAGCCGAATATGGAAATCGGCGCGCCTAGAGCTGCCACCCGCATGGTCGTCCATCCGTCAGGATGCGTGAATGAATCCCAGCCGATGTGCGTCCAAGTCCCGATCAACAGTGACAGCAGGGCGATGGGCCAGTGCATCGGGCGCCGCGCGAATTCCTCGATGGACCGCAGCGAAGCAGCCCGGGCACGCGGACTCAGCAGTACCGTCAGGGGCTCGCGCAGCAGCACCACGGCAACCAGGAGCGCCATGCCCAGGGGCAGGCATATGAAGAATGAGCCGTCGAGGGTATGGGTGTCGTTCCACAGCTGGGCAATCCGCCGCGGAAAGTAGTAGGGCACGTCCGGCACCAGGCTGCCGATGACGAGCGGGACGGTCAGCAGGAATCTGAAGCGGCGCAGCGGCAGAACGGCTGCCGGATGCGCAAAGGTGAATGGCATACCGCTTGAAGATTCGCAGATATTGGATAGGCCCCGCAAGTCTTTCTCCCGCGTATTGCAGGGCACGCACGCCAGGCGCCCACGGCGGTGCCGAAGACACCGCCGTGAAGTGCGTCACTACTTCGTACGCAGGTTGTGCTTCTTGCGCAAGAGGCGCCCGCTCTGGTGGTTATCGGACCGCTGAATACGGCGCTGTTCGCGGGCGCCTACCCGGCCGTTAGCCGCCGCATTCGCCTCGCGCCGGTCGGTGTAGGCCTGGCCACGCTCGAGCGAGCCTGCCTCATGGTTGGTGAGTGCGCCGCTGCCCAGTCCGTTTGCGATCCGCTGCTGCTGATTCGCGTTGCGCTGCACATCGGCCTGCATGCGCGCGGAAGAGGCGGAACCGGCGTTGCCTGTGGTGGCGTTGTGTTTGTCGGCCGCTATATCGCGGCTGGCACGGTTTTCCGCCGTGTTGAGCCGCGCCTGTTCGGACGGACTGATGGAGCCGTTCTTCAGATCGTGCGCTTCCATCCCGTCTACATGCTGCTGCTGCCTCTCCAGCTGACCGGCCTCGCCCGTCGAGAGCTGGCCGGACTTCAACCCCTGCTCGATGCGCTCCTGTTGGTTCACATCGCGCTGCTGGTCCTGCTGCGCGGTCTGCGCGAGCACACTGCCGCTCAGCAGGCCTGCAGCGAGGATTCCCACGCACTTTGCGGTCGCCTTCATACGCGTTCTCCGGATCGATGTTCGCGTAGCACATGCTACTGAGCGCTCAAAACGGCTAACATCAAACAGCGTTGACTGAAGATTTCCACAGGTTGCGCGAACCGCGCGATGTTGGGTCACAGGTCGCGGCCCGGCGACACGCGGGCGTGGGCGGCTGAGCGGCGCCGGGTCCCGGTGCGAGAGCGGTCAACCGCACGCCGCCGCGTGCGTTCGGTGACGAGCTGCAGCGGATCGCTGGCATGCTGCCACATGCGCAGTCCGCCGATGAAGGCGTTACGGTTGTCACCCAGGCGGCAGGTCGGCGGCAGGCTCTTGAGGCGCTTCGCATTGCCGCCGCCGAGGATCACATAATCCGCCTCGAGCACCCGGCTGAGCTGTTCCACTACTTCGGCCACGACCTTGCGCCACTTCTTGTTGCCCAGCTGCACGCGGCCCTGCTCGCCCACGTAGTCCTCGAACGAGCGCTCACGCCGGTAGGGGAGATGCCCGATCTCCATCGGGCCCACCACGCCCTCGAGGATCAGCGTCGCGCCGAGCCCGGTGCCGAGCCCGAGGAACAACATCCGGCCGCCTGCATAGCTGCCAATAGCCTGCATCGCCGCGTCGTTGATCATGCGCACCGGCGCGCCCAGAGCCTTGGCGAAATCGAAATGCACCCACCCGTGGCCGAGGTTGTGGGGCTCGGCGACGATCCTGCCGTGCAGCACCAGGCCAGGGTATCCGATCGAGACGGCGTCGTAGCTCGATGGCGGCTGCACTTCGAGCAGCGAGCGGACCATCTGCTGCGGGCTCATGTCGGGACCGGACACGAACTTGGCAATCCTGCCACGCGCGCCGACCCGGAATTTCACGTGCGAGCCGCCCACGTCAACCACGAGTATGCGTCGCGTTTCAGGCTGCCTGGGAGCGACCGACTGTCTTTTCATTACGCACCGGAATCTCTGCAGATGCGCCGATTATGACTGCCGCACCGCTTCCGGACCACTTTGCCGCCGGTCGCGGCACCCGATCGCTCCGGCGAATCGCCTTTGAACTCGCGCCTCGATCGCATCACTATTGCGGCAGGGTGGAAACGGAGTGCGGCCCATGTTGCGATCCATGTTTCGTCTGATGGTTCTGGCGTTGCTCACGGTGGGTCCGGCGCTGCAGGCGGTGCGGGCCGCAGATGAGGACATCTCGCGGGTGCTCGGCTCGGTGGAGATCGCGGCCGGATCCCATTCGGGCGATGCGACCACCGTGAATGGGTCAATCGAGCTCGGCGCCCGCTCGGTGGTCAAACGCGCACAGACCGTGAACGGTAGCATCACCGTGCGCGAGCAGGCAGCCGCCCAGTCTCTCGAGACCGTCAACGGGAAAGTAGATCTGGAACGAGGCGCCCGGGTGACCGGCAACGTGCACCTCGTCAACGGCTCCATTGCGCTCGATCAGGGCGCGGATGTCGGCGGCCGTGTCTCCAACGTCAACGGCTCCATCAAGCTGCAGGGTGCGCACATCGGCGGCGGTATCGAGACGACGGCCGGCGATATCGAGATCGGAGCTGGCTCGCATGTGGAAGGCGGGATCCTCGTCAACAAGGAGAACGGAGGCTGGTTTCACTCCGGCTCCTGGACGACGCCACGGGTCGTGATTGGCCCGGAGGCGGTCGTCCAGGGCTCACTCGTATTCGATCGCGACGTCAAGCTGTACGTCAGCGATCGTGCCCGGATCGGCTCCGTGAAGGGCGCCACCGCCGTGAGGTTCTCCGGCAACTCCCCGCCGCCGTGAAGCCCCGGAACTAGAACAGCGACAACTAGAACAGCCCGACGATCGTGCCGTTCTCGTCGATGTCGATCGAGTTGGCCGCGGGGACCGCCGGTAGACCCGGCATGGTCATGATGTCGCCGCAAATCATCACGATGAACTCCGCGCCGGCCGCCAGGCGTACCTCACGGATGATGACGATGTGGTGCGACGGCGCACCACGTAACTTTGGATCGGTGCTGAAGGAGTACTGCGTCTTCGCCACGCATACCGGGTAGTGGCCGTAACCGGCGTGCTGCAGGCGATCGATCTGAGCCCGCACTTTCGCATCCGCATCGACGTCGGATGCGTGATACACCTTGGTCGCAATCGTTCTGATCTTCTCCCACAGCGTGGCGTGCTCGTCGTAGACGAACCTGAAGTCGTTCGGCTGCTCGCACAGGCGCACGACCTCGTTAGCGATGTCCACGGCTCCCTGGCTGCCCTCGGCGAAGTGGCGCCCGAGTACGACCTTGACGCCCAGGGGCTCCACGAGGTCCACCAGCCGCTGCACCTCACGCGAGGTATCTTCGGCGCGATGGTTGATCGCAACGACGCACGGTAAGCCGTAGCGGTGGCGCACATTCTCGACGTGCCGTCTGAGATTGGAGATGCCTTCCTCGAGCGCGCCGAGATTCTCCTTGGCGAGATCGGCCACCTCCACTCCCCCGTGGTACTTCAGCGCGCGCACGGTAGCGACGATCACCGCTGCGGAGGGCCGCAGGTTGGCCTTGCGACACTTGATATCGACGAACTTCTCCGCTCCCAGATCGGCGCCGAAGCCGGCCTCCGTCACGACGTAATCCGCAAGCTTCAGGGCCGTTCGCGTGGCCACCACCGAGTTGCAACCGTGCGCGATGTTGGCGAAAGGGCCGCCGTGGATGAATGCCGGGTTGTTTTCCAGTGTCTGCACCAGGTTGGGTGCCAGCGCGTCCTTCAACAGCACGGTCATGGCGCCATGGGCTTTCAGGTCCCGGGCCAGTATCGGCTTCTGCGCGCTCGTGTAACCGACCACGATCTTGCCCAGCCGCTCGCGCAGATCGGCCAGGCTGGTGGCGAGGCAGAAGATCGCCATGACCTCGGAGGCCACCACGATGTCGAAGCCGTCCTGCCGCGGATAGCCATTGGCGGGACCTCCGAGCCCAGCGACTGTCTCGCGCAACGCGCGATCATTCACATCGACCACGCGGCGGATGCTGATGCGCCGCAGATCGAAGCCGAGCTGATTGCCGTGGTGAATGTGGTTGTCGATCAGCGCGGCCAGCAGATTGTTGGCGAGCGCGATGGCCGCGAAGTCTCCCGTGAAATGCAGGTTGATGTCCTCCATCGGGACGACCTGCGAATAGCCGCCCCCGGCGGCGCCTCCCTTCATGCCGAACACCGGTCCGAGTGCCGGCTCGCGCAGACAGATCAAGGTCTTGCGGCCAGTGAAATTCAGCGCATCTCCGAGACCCACGGTGGTCGTCGTTTTGCCCTCGCCCGCCGGCGTCGGCGAGATCGCGGTCACCAGGATGAGCTTGCCGTCCGGACGGCTGTTCAGCTGGCGCACGTGATCCAGGGATATCTTGGCCTTGTAGCGGCCGTACAGTGACAGACTGTCCTCGGGCAAGCCCAGGCGCTCACGCGCAATCTGGGCGATCGGCTGCATCTTCGCGCGCTGCGCGATCTCGATGTTTCGCAGTGTCATCGGCTCACTCTTCTTGTGGTTGATACGCCTACATTACCCGGACCGTCTCGTCCGGTACATGGGAAGTCCGTGGCGGACCGGGTTGCGCGCCCCAGTCGCGGCGTGATTCCATGCGCGGCGGTCCTCTTACTCGCTTGGATCCATGCTGCCATGCTTTGGCTGAAAGCCTTTCACATCGTCTTCGTCGTTACCTGGTTCGCAGGGCTGTTCTACCTGCCGCGCCTGTTCGTCTATCACGCCGCTGCCACGGATGCCCTCGGGCTGGAACGATTCTGCCTGATGGAGCGCCGCCTGTTCGCGATCATGACGGTGGGTGCGGTCCTCGCAATCCTGTTTGGCCTCCTGATGATCCTCGCCTCGCCGGCGTACCTGCAGGCAGGCTGGCTGCGGATAAAGCTCATCTTGGTGCTCGCGCTCATCGGATATCACCATTGGTGCCGGTTCCTGATGGTCGCGCTGCGAAACGGCCGCGGCGCGCGCTCGCAGCGCTGGTATCGAGTCTTCAACGAGATTCCCGCACTCCTCCTCATCGCCATCGTAGTGCTGGCCGTGGTCAAGCCCTGAGAAAACGTTCGACCCGGGCGAGGACAGCCGGGCTCGGCACATAAGCAGAGCCCGATGTAGTCAAATGGCAACGGTCGTGCTGGAGCGATTGCTAGAATCTCGGGGGCTTGCCGGACCGGAGAGCCGGCCGAGGTACGTTGCGAAGTGAAGGTTCGCTCCCGTCTGTCCGCCCTGTTGCCTGCGTCCTGGCGCGATTCTCCCACGCTGGCGCCGTTCCACTCGCGGATCTTCGCGGCCATCTGGACCGCAAGTCTCATTTCCAACTTCGGAAGTCTCATCCAGGCTGTCGGCGCAGCGTGGTTGATGACTTCGATCGCGCCGTCGCCCGACATGGTGGCACTCGTGCAGGCATCGACGACCCTACCGCTCATGTTGCTTTCGCTGCCCTCCGGGGCTGCGGCGGACATCTGGGATCGGCGCCTCATCATGGTCATCGCGCAGTCCCTGATGCTGCTGGTCGCAGGCGCTCTGAGTATCATTGGCTATCTCGGTTTCATCACGCCGTGGCTGTTGCTGTCTTTGACCTTTCTGATCGGCTGTGGCACGGCGCTGTACGGCCCGGCGTGGCAGTCCTCAGTCGGTGAGCAGGTTCCGCGCGCCGACCTTCCCGCCGCGGTTGCGCTCAACAGCCTGTCGTTCAATCTGGCACGTGCGGCGGGACCGGCCATCGGCGGTGTGATCGTTGCCCAGGCTGGCCCGCCCGCGGCGTTTCTCGTCAACGCGTTGTCGTATGTGGGCTTGATCGTGGTGCTGGCTTTCTGGAGGCGACCACGGGCGGCGGCGTTTCTGCCACCCGAGAATGTCTTCATGGCCATCGGAGCGGGGGTACGGTACGCGCGGCTTTCTCCGGAGATCCGCACGGTGCTCGTGCGCGGCATCGGTTTCGGTGTGCTCGGCAGCAGCGTCTGGGCTCTGATGCCTCTGATTGCCCGAGACCTTATCGGCGGCAACGCGGTCACTTACGGTGTGCTGCTGGGAGCCTTTGGCAGCGGCGCAGTGCTCGGAGCTCTGGCGTGCACTTCCCTGCGAGAAAAGTTCGCGAACGAGCAGATAGTGCAGGCCTCGACCGCAGGCTATGGAGTTGCGGGCGTCGTGACCGCGGTCAGCTCCTGGCATGCCCTCAGCATGGTCGCGCTGATGCTCGGCGGCGCTTGCTGGGTATTGGCGCTGTCGACGTTCAACGTGACGGTTCAGACCTCCTCACCCCGCTGGGTGGTCGGCCGCACGGTAGCCATCTATCAGATGGTCACCTTCGGAGGACTGAGCATTGGAAGCTGGCTGTGGGGTGAAGTCGCAAGCGGATTCGGACTGGCCCGCTGCCTGGTAATTTCGGGCCTGCTGATGGCGGTCTCTGCTGTGCTCGGCCGATGGCTCCCTCTGCGTCAGCCGGAGGGGCTCAACCTCGACCCCTCTCGCACATGGTCCTCCATCAACCGTGCTCAACTGGACCGATTGATGGACAGCGGCCCGGTGGTGGTCACGGTCGAGTACCGGATTGCGCCAGCGGACAGTGAGCCGTTTCGACTGGCCATACGAGAGCTGCGCCGCATCCGGCGCCGCGACGGCGCCCGGCGCTGGTCGCTGATGCAGGACCTGGCCGTGCCCGAGGTCTGGCTCGAGCGTTATCACAGCCCCAACTGGGTCGAGCACCTGCGCCGGCATCACCGCTTCACGGTCGCCGATCAGGACACCGAGCGACGTGTGCTCGCTTTTCATCAGGGGGAGGAGCCCCCGCGCGTTCGGCACCTGATCGAGCGTCGGCTGGGCGAGACCATGGGGGAGCGCAGCGCGGCCACGGACCCCAACCTTCCCTCCGGACTGGTATCCCTGACGTCCACCGATGGCGAAGACAGTTAGCTGCGGATCTCAGGCCTCTGGGGGCGAGAACGTGCTCTAGCTTTGAGATTATGTGAAATAGCGCCGCGAGATGTCACATCTGTGACGAACCGCTGACGGCAAGAGCACGCTGAATTGGTACGGTGCGCGCTGCTGCATCGGCGCTTCATATGAACACGGCGCTCTCACTCAAGCCCGCTGCATCTCCGCCGTCCGAGGCCGACAACGCCCACGACAACGCGAGGATGCTCAGGACGCTGCTCGCCAACGTGGACGGCATGGTCTACCGCCGCCGGCTGGATGGCGATTGGCCGATGGAGTTTCTGAGCAACGGCTGCCTGAGAGTCACGGGCCGTCCACCCGCCGAGCTGCTGTCCAATCCGACCCTCTCGTATGGCGAGATCCTGCTTGCGGAGGATCGGATGTGGGTGCGGGAGGCGATCCGCTGCGCCGTCGAAGAAGGCCGGGCATTCGATCTCGAGTACCGCATCGTGCACGCTGACGGCAGCACCCGCTGGGTGTGGGAGCGCGGTACGGGTGTGGCCGATGAGCACGGCAAGCCCGTGGCCGTGGAAGGACTCATAGAGGACATCACGAAACGCAAGAGCGCCGAGCACGCCTTGCGCGAAGCCGAGCGGCGCTACCACGGGCTGTTCGACAATGCCATCGAGGGCATCTTCCGGTCGACGACCGACGGTCAGTTTCTCGACGCAAATCCGGCGCTCGCCCACATCTACGGGTTCGAGTCACCCGAGGCGCTGATGGCCTGGGTGCGCGACATCGGCAGCCAGCTTTACGTCGAGAAACAGCGGCGCGAAGAGTTCACGCAGATCCTCAAGGCACGCGGCTCAGTGACCAGCTTCGAGTCGCAGGTCTACCGCAGGAACGGTGACATCATCTGGATCTCGGAGAATGCGCGCGCCGTCCTGGCGGAGGACGGCCGCCTGCTCGGCTATGAGGGCACGGTCGAGGATATCACCGAGCGCCGGCTCTACCAGGTCCGCATCGAGCACCAGGCCAACTACGACACCCTCACCGGCCTCGCCAACCGCTCTCTGCTGCAGGACCGGCTGCAGCAGGCCCTGCTCACCGCAGCGAGCTCGGACCGGCGCATCGCTGTCGCGTTTGTCGATGTGGACCGCTTCAAGTTCATCAATGACAGTCTGGGCCACCATCTCGGCGATGAGTTGCTGAAAACGGTAGCGGCGCGGCTGCGCTCGTGCGTACGCGACTGTGACACGGTCGCCAGGCTCGGCGGCGATGAGTTCGTGCTGTTGATCAACGGTCACGGCGGCCCGGAAGCGGTGCGCCAGCTCATGGGCCAGATGCTCTGCGTCCTGTCCCAGCCGTGGGTGATCGAGCAAGGCGAGTTCCTGGTCAGTTGCAGCATTGGAGTCGCGCTGCATCCGGAGGACGGCGAGGAAGCGCTGACCCTGCTCAAGCATGCCGACTCCGCCATGTATCGCGCCAAGGACAGCGGCCGCAACAACTTCCAGTTCTTTACGCGTGATCTGAACGCGCTCATGACCGAACGCCTGGAGCTGGAGACCCATCTGCGCCGCGCGCTCGAGCGCGATCAGTTCGTGCTGCGTTATCAGCCGCGCATCAATCTCGCCACAGGGCAGATCGTGGGTGCCGAAGCGCTGTTGCGCTGGCGGATCCCGCAGCGGGGCACGATCCCGCCGCGGCGGTTCATCTCGCTTGCCGAAGAGACCGGACTGATCGTTCCAATAGGCAAGTGGGTCCTGCAGAGCGCCTGTGCGCAAAACAAGGCCTGGCAGGATGCCGGCCTGCCACCCATCGTGGTCTCGGTCAATGTCTCGCCTCGCCAGTTCCGCCAGGAGAATCTCGTCCAGACGGTGGCCGAAGTGCTGCAGAGTACCGGCCTCGATCCGCATTTCCTCGAGCTCGAGCTGACGGAAAGCATGGTCATGCACGATGCGCCGCAGCTGGTCGCCATGCTCGATGAGCTCAAGCGACTCGGTGTGCAGATGGCGGTGGACGACTTCGGCACCGGCTACTCGAGTCTGTCGTACCTCAAGCGCTTTCCCGTGGACCGGCTGAAGGTCGATCGCTCATTCGTCGAGCACATGTCGAGCGAGCCCGACGACGCCACGATCGTGCGCGCGATCATCGCTCTCGGCCACAATCTGGGATTGAAGGTGGTGGCCGAAGGAGTGGAGTCGGCACAGCAGCACCGTGCGCTGCGGGCCTATCAGTGCGACGAAGCCCAGGGCTTTCTGTTCAGTCGCCCGGTATCCGCCCGCGACCTGCCCCGCCTGCTCACCAGATCGAAATCCGATTCTCGGGCCTGATGAATAACCTGTCCTGCGACTGGACCTCGAACGCGGCATACCAGGCCCCCATGTGAGGCAGCGGCCCGTTGACGCGAAACATCGGCGGACTGTGTACATCCGACAGAACCAGCTCGCGCATCTGCTCATCGCGATACTTGGCGCGCCAGATCTGCGCCCAGGCGAGGAAAAAGCGTTGATCGCCTGTCAGGCCGTCGATGACCGGCGCGGCATGCTCTGCGAGCGACAGCCGGTATGCGTGGTAGGCCATGCTCAGGCCGCCGAGATCACCGATGTTCTCCCCGAGTGTGTTGGTGCCGTTGACCCTGAGTCCGGGTAACGCCTCGTAACGGGAGTATTGGCTCACGAGCTGGGTGGCCCGGCGGTTGAAAGCTTCGGCGTCGCGCTCGGTCCACCAATCGCAGAGTCTGCCGTCGGGACCAAACTTGCGACCCTGGTCATCGAAGCCGTGCCCGATCTCGTGACCGATGACCGCTCCGATCGCACCGTAATTGACGGCTTCGTCGGCATTCGGATCGAAAAACGGAGCTTGCAGAATGGCCGCCGGAAATACGATCTCGTTGTTCAACGGGTTGTAATAGGCGTTGACCTGTTGCGGAGTCATATGCCACTCGTCCCGATCCACCGGTTGATCGAGCCGTGCGACCCGCCGCTCCCATTTCCACGCCACGGCGCGCTGCGCATTGCCGAGCGGATCGCCCGCCCGCACCCGCAGCCCCGCATAGTCCTTCCATACATCGGGGTAACCGATCTTGGGTGTGAAGCTCGCGAGCTTGCGGCGGGCGCGGTCCCGGGTCTCGCGCGTCATCCATTCCAGGCCGTCGATGCGCTCCCCCAGCGCGGCGCGCAGATTCGCCACCAACCCCTGCATGCGCGCCCTGGATGCGGGAGGAAAGTGTCGCGCGACGTAGAGCTGACCGACCTGCTCACCCAGCCCGGCGTTGACTTCGTCGACGCCACGCTTCCATCGCTCGCGCTGCCGCGGCTGGCCGCGCAAGGCGCGCCCGTAGAACTCGAATCGCGCCTCGTCAAAACGCCTGGGCAGATACGCGGCGTGATCGCTGACAGAACGGAAAGTCAGGTACGCCCTCAAGGTGGACACGGGTGTCCGGGCGAACAGGCGGCACAGACCCGAAATCGCGCTCGGCTCGCTGATGATGAAGTCCTGGCGCGCTCCGAGCTGCGCCGATTGCAGGAAGGCGCTCCAGTCGAACCCGGGCGCCTCGGCCCTCAGCTGCCGACGGTCCCGTGGGTTGTAAGTAGCCTCGACGTCGCGTCTGCTGCCAATCGGCCAGTGTTGGCGGGCGGCACGAGTCTCGAACCGCACGATCGCATGCGCGTGCGCATCGGCATCGCCGAAGCCTGTCAACGTCAGCATCTGGATGACGTAGGCGGTGTATCTCGAGCGCAGCTCCCGCAGCTGTGGATCACCCTTGAGGTAGTAATCGCGGTCGGGCAGGCCGAGAGACCCCTGGCTGATGAGCACTGCGTAACGATCGGGATTGCGCAGATCGGGCGGCAGATCGAGATCGAACAGTGAGGCATGGCCGCGCAGGCCAAAGAGTGCGGCGATCTGGGCGTGCGAGCGCGCGGCCGCGATGCGCGCCAGCGTAGCCGCGATCGGCGCGAGCCCGCGCGCATCGATCTGCGCTTCGTCCAGAAAGCTCGTGTAGTAGTCGCCGATCTTCTGTTCGGGGCTGTCAGGAGGCCCGTGCGCAGCGGCCGCGGCGGCGATGATCTCCCGTACGCGCTCGCGGGAAAGCTCATCGAGCTGAGTGAACGCTCCGAAGCTCGTGCGATCGGCTGGGATCTCGAAGCTGTTGTACCAGGTACCGCTGGCGTGTGCGAAGAAATCATCGCCGGGCCTCACCTGAGGGTTTCCGGCGCTCAGATCGAGTCCGAAGGCGCCGATCACGGCCCGCTGGCGACTCCCGCTCTCGGGAAATCCTGGCGGCTGCTCACTCAAACAGGCCGCTCCCAATACCGTACGAACTCCTGCCAGGGTGGTCCCGGCGGAGACTCGCCGGCCGCCTCCTCGGTGCCCAGGTACAGAAAGCCCACGATCGCATCCTTTGGTTCCAGTCCGAGCGCGGCTTTCATCGTGTCATCGTAGGCAGCCCCGCCGGTTTTCCACATTCCGTTGAATCCCAGAGAGAACGCCGAGAGCAATACACCGTGCGCGGCCGCACCGGCCGAGAGAATCTGCTCGATGGCTGGAATCTTCGCCTGCGCCGCGACGATCGCCGCCACCACGACGATCACCGGCGCCCGCAGGGCCTTGCGGCGTTCGCGCTCGAGCGCCTCTTCACTCACGCTCTCGCGGCTGCGTCGCAGATGGTCCGCCAGCAATCTCCCGAGCTGCGTCCGGCCATCACCCCGAATCACGATGAAGCGCCACGGGCGCAGTCGCCCGTGATCGGGTGCACGGACCGCACTCTGTAGCATGAGCCCGAGCGCCGCATCGTCCGGTGCGGGCTCTCCCAGCGCTCGCGCGGAATGTCGTTGCAGCAGAGCTTCGATGGCTTGCATGGAGTGACCTTCGAATGAGCGGGATGTTTCATTGTCCCACGTCATCGCGCCGCGACACAGCATCCCCTGCACAGCCGTGCGCGTGGCACACTGGCGAGGTCGCGGTCCATCGCCGCAAAACGAGTGTCCCCGTGACGAGCAACCTGCAACCGCTGTCTGAAGCCTGCGAGCGCAATAAAGGCCCGATCCTGCGCATTCTCACCGAGGCCTTTGCCCACACCCGCTCGGTGCTCGAGATCGGCAGCGGCACGGGCCAGCACGCTGTGTATTTTGCAGCCAACCTGGCGCATCTGAGCTGGCAGCCGAGCGATACCCGCGACTACCTGCCCGGGTTGCGCGAGCGGATCCGATCGCAGGGCGGTCCCAACGTGCAGGAACCGATCGAGCTCGACGTGCGCACGCAACCATGGAGCGCAGGCCACGTGGACGGTCTGTTCAGCGCAAACACGTTGCACATCATGAGTTGGAGCGCTGTCCGGGACCTCTTTCATGGCTTGGCCGGGGTGCTCGAGGATTCCGCGGTGGTCTGCATCTATGGGCCCTTCCGCTACGGGGACCGCTACACGAGCGCCAGCAACGCCGCCTTCGACGAATTCCTGCGCAGCCGCGACCCGGACAGCGGAATACGCGATTTCGAAGCCGTGGACGCCCTTGCCCGGAGCGCGGGCCTGGAGCTGCTGGCCGATCACGCGATGCCGGCAAACAACCAGACCCTCGTATGGGGCAAACGGGCCCGTGGCCGCCACGCGGGATAGCTGGCTTGTGCGCGATAACCGGCTATGCGGGATAGCTGGCCGCGCGGATATCTGTAGCCTGCGCCTTCAACCAGAGTACAGTCGCGCCGTGGACGCGGGTACCCTCCAGGAAATCAAAGACTCCATCCGGACCATCGCCGATTACCCCAGGCCAGGTGTGCTGTTCCGGGACATCACCACGCTGCTGGGTAATGCGCGAGCATTTCGCCGCGTGGTGGATGAGCTGGTCGAGCCGTGGACGACCGCGAAAGTCCATCGCGTCGCCGGTATCGAGGCAAGGGGCTTCATCCTCGGGGGCGCCGTCGCACACCAGCTCGCCGCGGGATTCGTCCCGATCCGCAAGAAGGGCAAGCTGCCTCACACCACGGTTCGGGTGGCGTATTCGCTCGAATACGGGCTGGACGAGATGGAGATGCACCAGGATGCCGTCCTGCCGGGGGAGCGCATCATCCTCGTGGACGACTTGATTGCCACCGGCGGCACGGCCGAAGGCGCGGTCAAGCTGCTGCGCTCCTTGGGAGCCCAGATCCTGGCAGCCTGTTTCATCATCGATCTGCCCGATCTGGGGGGCAGGCGCAAATTGGAGGCGCTTGGGGTACCCGTTCGGACGCTCGTGGCTTTCGAAGGCCACTAGCACCCGGGGGAAAAGTCGCCTGCCAGGTTGCCCGGAGCCCGGACCACCGCCGGTTTGCAGACATTTACATTTGCCGCGCGCAGATTTTCCGCACGCGCTTACATTCCAGGAAACTTTGCAGCACCACTTTCCGTCATAATAGGCGCGCTGCGACGGCCCGGGAACTCAAGCCGTCAGCGATCCTCGACCTCAAACCTCTAGTGGAGACTCTCTCGATGCTCAAGCAAGTCGTCGCCGTCCTGAGTCTTGTTCTGCTCGCGGGACCGGTGCTGGCCGCCGACAACCCGCCGCCCGCCGATCAATCAGCCAGCGCTCCGGCCAAGAGCGCCAAGAAGCACCACGGGAAGAAGCATCACAAGGCCGGCGCCAGCACGGACCAGTCTGCGCAGCCGAAGTAAGCTTTCCGTATTGTCCGTTGACAGAGGGCCGCCCGCAGGCGGCCCTCTTTCGCTGGAGCCGAAGCGCCGGGGCATTTGCTCGGCATCGCCTGGTGCCGCAAGGCGCCGCATCTTCCTGCGCTGGGGCGGCGGGCTGGGCTGGAGCCATCCGCTGGCATAGCCCAGGTCCCCGTCGGTACCCTCCTACAAGGCGTTGGGAGCCATCGGCTTGTTTTCCCGGCCTGCGCCGACTGCCCCGGCATGGCCACACCGATAAGTTGACCGCATTGTGGAGAATTCCGGAGGTGATGCTCATGAAGATACTCGCGACCGTTCCCTGTGCCCTTCTCGTGCTCTGCACGCTTGGGTGCTCGCAGCAATCGAGCACCGCTTCCACCGCGACACGGCCCGCTAATCCCGCGGCCAGCCGCACTACCGCCCCCGGTGCGGACGTAAATACCTTCGGCGAGAGCAAGGCGCCGGCGGTGGATGCGGCCGCCCAGGCGCGCGATCGTAGCTGGGGCGATGACGACAAGGACTCGAGCCGACAGGCCAGCGCTCCCGACAATTCTGCGCCCCGCCCGTAGCTCCCGGCGAACGATGCGCTCTGTAGGACTATTCTCACAGGTGTTTCAGCCATGCCGTGCCGGCGATCCGGCACTGGCGGAATGGCCCCGCGGACAGGGACGGTCCAGTCTGGCCCCATTGGTTCACCATCACACGGCTATGACCATACGCGAGCTCTCATCATTATTGGCCGTCATCGTCGGCATGCTCCTGGTGCTGGCGGCCTGATACTGACGCCGGGCCCACGGAAACCCAGCAGATTCGCTGCCAAGCTGGCGGCCTCCCGCGGTATCTGCTACATCACGACGAGCGAGGCGCCCGGAACGCGCCCCGCCGGTCCGGCGAGAATGCGGAGGGGATGAGTTTGGAGCGGCTCGAGAGCGATTCGGCCGAGATCGAGCGACTCGTGGAGGCGCGAACCCACGAGCTGTCCGCCTTCTCCTGGCATCTGCAAAGTCTGGCCGAGCAGGAGAAATCTCAGCTCGCGCGCACCTTGCACGATGAGCTCGGCGGCCTCCTGACCGCTGCCAAGATGGACCTCTCCTGGGTTCAGTCGCGCCTCACCGGCTCCGCGTTGCAGGATCGCCTGGCGCAACTCGGGGGGGTGCTCGATGAGGCCATGGATTTGAAGCGCCGGGTCGTCGAGCAGCTGCGCCCCTCGCTGCTCGATCACTTTGGCCTCCCCACTGCAATCCGCGCGCACTTCGAGTCTGTCTGCGCTCAGGCCGGTCTCGAGTGTGCGGTCACCATCGAGCATGCGTGTGATTCGTTGCCGAAAGAGGTGGCAATAGGTTTGTTTCGCGTGGTGCAGGAAGGACTGGCGAACATCGTTCGCCACTCGAAATGCCACCAGGTCAAACTGGTTCTCGGCGGCCACGCTGAACGCTGCACGGTCACGCTGATGGATGATGGTCAGGGGTTCGACAGCGCCGCGCCCCACCTGTTGAGCTCCCGCGGACTGATGCGCATGCGCCAGCGCATCCACTCGCTCAACGGGACGATGAGTGTTACTTCACAAGCCGGTGCGGGTACGACTTTGCGCTTCGAGGTCCCCGTCGCGCCGATCATTAGCGGCTCGAGCCCACCTAGTGACTCACCGACGGCGGCGTCCATTTGGAATGCCCATCGACCACGATCGCCTTGAGCAGGGCGATGTCCCGCATCTTGTCGAGAAAGTAGTCGGCCCCGGCCGCAAAGCAGTGATCGCGGACGAAATCCGAGGCGTAGTTGGTCAGCACGACGATGAGCGGTTGCGCCTGCGGCGGATACACCTGGCGCGCATGCCGGATCACTGCGACTCCATTGCCCTCCGCGAGCTCGATGTCAACCACCAGTACGTCGAATGCGGCCTCCTGCAGGCGTTGCAGCGCCTCGGCCTGCGTAGTGGCCTGTGCTGCAACCTCGACCCGGCCGGGCTCGGACAGCAGGTCCACGAGTCGCCGTGTCAATACCGCCGAGTCCTCGATCAGCAGGATGCGCCGCTCAGCGGCGATCGATTCGCCGGCGCCGGGGGGATGCGCTTGGGCGGTGGCCATGATTACTGCAGCAGATTGTTCTTGATGGCGTAATAGGTGATGTCAGCATTCGTCTTCATGCTCATCTTCTCCAGGATCCGGGTGCGATAGGTGCTGACCGTCTTGACGCTCAGAAACAGCTTGGCCGCGATTTCCGAAACGCTCTTGCCTTCGGCGAGCTTGCAGAAGATCTGGAATTCCCGCTCCGAGAGCACGCTGTGGCGCGGCTCGCCGGCGGCCCCCTGCATGCCACTGACCAGCATTTCCGCCAGCTCCGGACTGACGTAGCGTCCACCGCGCACGGCAGCCCGGATCGCGCGGCACAGCTCCCCGTCATCGGCAGTCTTGCTCACGAAGCCGCTCGCCCCTGCCCGCAGAACGTTCAGTCCGTACTGATTCTCGGGATAGGCGCTCAGCACCAGCGTGGCGACGGAGTCATGGTGCGCCTTGATCTGGCGCAGGACGTCCAGGCCGGACATGTCCGGCAGCGACAGATCCAGCAGCAGGACGTCGCAGGGAGCCGCACGCAGCAGCGTGAGGGCTTCGCGTCCGGTCTTCGCCTCGCCCGCCCACGCGAAATCGGGCTGGCTCTCAATGATCTGCTTCAGTCCAAGACGGACGAGCTGGTGGTCGTCTACTACTGCGACACGGGTGGCTGGCATGACGGCGTTATGTTTGCCTTGTGTGCGTACAGGGACGGTGACCGGGTTTCCCATGGGGCAGACAAGGTACGCGCCGGCGCGGGTGCGCGGCTGTGGGAGTCAGGGAGCCCGCGTCGTAGCGCAAGCCTCGCCCTCGTGTAGGAATCGTCCGACGCACGCCAAACCCCTCTGGTGGACGGCTGTGCATGCGCATCATGCCGGCACTCGTGAGTCGCTCAGGAGGCCGAATCCTGCGCGTTCATCGATTCCTCCTTGCCATCGGCACCCACGGATTCCTTGCCATTGTAGGTCTCCAAGCGGTTGTAGAGCGTCTTGAGGCTGACCCCGAGGATCTCGGCGGCCTTGCGCTTCACGTGGCCGCAGTACGCCAGCGTCGCCATGGTGACCCGCCGTTCCACCTCTTCGAGTGGAGTTCCCACGCGGATCGTGAGGGTCATCGTGTCCTCGCCCTTGGGCGGGCTGTCGGTGTTGCCGATCTCGAACTCGATCACCTCG
Organism: Steroidobacteraceae bacterium; assembly: GCA_036501985.1. Lineage (GTDB taxonomy): Bacteria > Pseudomonadota > Gammaproteobacteria > Steroidobacterales > Steroidobacteraceae > 13-2-20CM-66-19. The sequence goes on from DASXZI010000012.1 coordinate 354,817, forward strand.
TCGGCCATGATGAATGTGCGCTGCACGTAGTTCTTCAGCTCGCGCACGTTTCCGGGCCACGCCTGCTGGTACAGCCGCACGAGGGCATCCCGCGAGAACGTTTTGTTGGTCCCCTCGTTACGGTTGAGCTCGTCCAGAAAGAACTGCGCGAGCTGCTCAATGTCCGTGCCGCGCTCGCGCAGCGGCGGCAGGCGGATTGGAAACACATTGAGGCGATGGTACAGGTCCTCGCGCAGCTTGCCGTCCACGACCGCCTTCTCAGGCTCGCGGTTGGTGGCGCAGATGACACGCACGTCGCTGGGGATGGTCTGGCTGCCTCCGACCCGTGTAACCGTGCCGGTCTCGAGCACACGCAGCAGTTTGACCTGCAGCTCCATCGGCATCTCGGTGATCTCGTCGAGAAAAATCGTGCCGCCGTTGGCGCGCTCGAAAAAGCCTTTGTGCTGCCGATCCGCACCGGTGAAGCTGCCGCGCTCGTGGCCGAAGAGCTCACTCTCGATCAACTGCGGTGCGACCGCGCCGCAGTTGAGGGGCAGAAACGCCGCGTCACGGCGCCGCGAAAGCTCGTGCACGGTTGCCGCTGCCAGCTCCTTGCCGGTGCCACTCTCGCCTATGAGCATGACGGTCGCCGATGTTGGAGCCACACGGGTGAGCTGGTCGTACAGCACCTGCATGCGCGGGGAGCTGCCGAGGATCCGGCCGAAACGGCCGAGTTTACGCAGCTCCTCGCGCAGCTCGCCAATCTCATGCTGCAGCGCGGAGGTCTTCTTGGCATGCCGCAGCACGGCCTGGACGCGATCGAGGTCGGCCGGCTTCACGAGATAGTCGGTCGCGCCGGCCCTCAGGGCCGCGACGGCGCTGTCCACGGTAGCGTGGCCCGTGACGATGATGACCTCAGTGGCTTCGGGCTTTTCCAGCTCGCGTACCAGCTCGATGCCCTCCCCGTCCGGGAGGCGAAGGTCGGTCAAGAGCACATCGGGGCGTTGGCGGTCGAGCTCGATCCGGGCATCGCGCAGACTGTGAGCCCGGGCCACCGTAAAGCCTTCCATGCGCGCGACTTCCTGCAGCCAGTCCACGACATCGGTGTCGTCGTCGACTATCAAAGCGTGTGCCATTGAGTCCTCTGAAGCTGGGATTTCAGTCTAGGCTCCCGCGCCCTGCCTGCAACTGTCGCCCTCGCCAGACACGCGGAGAGCAGCCGCATCTTTGCCAATCATAACGATTATGGCCGCAGGAGGGACCCAAGAGGTTCGGCGGCGCCCTTTACTGGTCTGGTCGGGCGCCTTTAGGGCTGCAGCCGCAAGGACACGCCCCGGTGCGCTGCAGCCTATCACGGTCAGCGCTCAAGAGACGCCCGAGCTAAAGATCGACCGTATCGGGGGAGGCGCGGCTCAGAGGCAAGCCCGAGATGCCGCTGGCGATGATCGAGCTCACCATGACCACGAGCGTGATGCCCGCCAGCTCCCGGGCGAACAGCGAACTCAATCCGTGGTCGATGGCGAGCGCCAGACAATAGAGGGAGGCCACCCCCCGGGGGGTGAACCAGGCGATGCCCCGCCATTGATTCTCCGCCACGGCCATCCCACCCAGGCCGAGCCGGACAGCAAGGGGCCGTACCAGCAGCAATAGCAGCAGGGCGAACACCAGCATGCGACCGCGGAAGTCCACGCTGGCCACCAGCGCCCCGAGGAGAACGATGACGGCCAGCCAGGCGAATCGTTCGATCCGGGCACTGATCCGCAGCACTCGCGGCATCAGCGGCCGGTTGCGGGGCAGCCGTCTCAGGCGACCCCCGTGGCTCAGGGCGACCCCCGCGGCGAAAACAGCAAGGAAGCCATCGGTGTGCAGCAGCAGCGCGGCCCCGTAGGCCAGGGCGGCGGCCGCAAAGACAAGGGTCTCTTCCAGAAAGTCCGTGCGTCGCTCGGGGTCGAGCAGGGTGATGCAGCGTGCCGCCCCGGTACCGGTCAGCCACCCGACCATGAAGCCGCCGCATACGGCCCAGAGGGCAATGAGCGAGATCGGCCCCAGGGAGAGCGAGTCTGAGTCGCTAAGCCCCATCAGAGCCAGAACCACCAGCACGAGTGTCGTGGCCAGTCCGTTGTTGAGCCCCCCCTCGGCGCCGAGGACGAACGCGAGCCCGTCATGCTCGCTGTCGGAGTGCGGTGCCACGTCCGAGGCCAGCACCGAATCGGTCGGTGCGACGATGACCCCCAGCAGCAGAGATTCCGCGAAGCTCATGTCGAACATCAGGTGGGCGACGGCCGCCGCCATCGCTGCGGTGGCCCCCATGGTCAGCGTGGACAGTCGCAGGGGCATCCGCCAGTGATGCCAGGCTAGAGGCAGTCGCAGCCGCAGGCCCGCGCAGAACAGGCAGATCAACAGTGAAATCTCACTGAGCGACTCGATGGGTGCGCCGTCATCGACGAGCTGCGGCCGCAGCAGATGCAGTCCGAGTGGACCGAGCACCATGCCCAGGGCCAGCGCGACCACCGCGGCCAGCGCGGGGCGCCTGAGCAGCACGAAGTCGATCCTATTGCCGGGCCGGCTCACCGTAGCTCGCGACGACCGCAAGATCGGCGCACGGCTCGCTCGCAAGCAGGCGGATCCGGTGGCGATCGTTCATCAGAGTCTCGAATTGCCGCAGCACCACCTGCCTTACGAACTCGGGCAGGTGATCGTCGAGCGCGTTGCGGTACACCTCGAGCGCATGATCCTCCCCTCGCTCGCACTCGTCCACGAGGGCCCCATCGTCGTTCAGCGCCAGCGCAGCATGCACCCTGACCCAACCACGACTCGCAGCGCCCGGGATGACACAGCGGATGCCGGGATCGACCCCCATCCGATCGACCAGCTCGCGCAATTCGACGGCCGCAGCACGGTACCGCGCAGCCAGCATCGTGAAGAGCCTGCGCAGCGGTTCGCTCCGGGCGGTCTGCGCACAGGCGCTGACTCCCCGCTCCGCCTCCCGGGTGACCAACAGCAATTCGCTCAGAGCCACGATCGCGTAACGGTAGGTCATGAAAACACCTCGCCAACTCACGACGTGCCCCGCCCGCGCGATGCAGAGCCAGGGCGGTGCGAAATCCAGCAGGAGATGTGCCCGTGAGGGGCTGCCGGAGGCACCTCCGGGAGCGAAAAACCTCATCGCAATCGCCCGTCAGGTTGGGATGTCTCAGGCCGTTGAGGCGCGCGGAATTTTTTCCATGGCCGGTATGATTTACACGGCCAATGTGCCCTCAGTGCGCTGCGAAATGGCCTACGCGCCCTGCCAGCGGCTCGGTGCGCGAGGAAATTTGCCGCGCCTGCAGACTGAGCGTCCGGCGGATCCTCTCGGGCAGATAATCCTCGAGCGCGCGGTCGTAGCAGCCCAGGGCATGTTGCCGGGCTTGCTCGCAGGCGAGCAGGGCCGCGAGGTCGTCGCGACCGAGAAAGGTGCCGTGGCAGAGGCTCCAAAGCTGTCGGAGTTGGGCTCCCACCGAGCCGGCCGTCTCGGGGCGGCCGCCCAGCAGCAGAACAAGCGCCTGGAGCTCATCGCCGTGCCGTCCCCATTCCTCGCTCCGCGACATCAACCGGCTACGCAGCTCCGCACTCGCGGCCGCGCGGCTCCATGACCGAGAGGATCCTTCCGCGTCCCGGCAGATCCGGATGAGCCTGTTGAGGGTCGTTATGGTCTGTGCAGTTCGCATTCATCCACCTCGCCGACACCATGCTCCCGTACCAGCTCGAGCATGAATCGTTCCCACATGGGGTCGGCTGGCACAAGCGTTGCATACGATCTCGGGCACGCCCTTTGCGGGCGTTTTGCATGTTTTAGAGTCAGATTCGCGCCATGGCTCGGCAGCGATGGCGCCTACCGAAGACCCCCCGTTTGGCGGGCTGTGGTGCGACCAGCCCGCTCTTTTTTTCCCGCTTCGCCTGTAGATGATGATCCCCGGGGGCGCCAACAGCCAACAGTTGCATGCGGCTCGCGAAGGGTTCACATTTCGCATCCATGGATGGGGCGCAGCAAACCGCAATACACCAGGCGCTCGTCACAGTTCAGCAGGCTGTGACCAGCATGAGCTTCCCCAGCTGCGATCAGGGTGATTTGATAGAGCTCATCGACCGGGTCGAAGAGCAGCTGCACGCCAGCCACCCGAACGTGCCGATGATGTGCACTTTTCTGAACTCCATTGCCCGCAGCCTGCGCGCGCAGCCGGAGGCGCGGGACGTGTGTCTGGTCATCGAAGGGGCGATCGGAGCGGCCGGTATGCCCAGCACCTGGCAGTCCGGAATCTGATTCCGCCCCGCCGGGGAAGCTGACTTCGCTTCACCGGCCGCCATTGGCCAGTCGGCGCACCATGGGCACAAACGCATCCAGGTCGAGCGGCTTGGCGATGTGCAGATCGAAACCGGCATCCATGGCCGCCGCCACGTCGCTTTTTGAAGCGTAACCCGTAACCGCTATCGCCAGCAGCTGTCGCCCGGTCTGCAGGGCGCGCAACTTGCGCACCAGTGAGTAGCCATCCTCTTCCGGCATGGCGATGTCGGTCACGATGATGTCGAAGTGCGCATCGGGCTCCTGCACCTTCGCGTAGGCCGATCCGGCCGAGTCCATCACCGTCACGCGTGCCCCCTCCAATCTCAGGGTTTCCGCAACGATCGCCCGTGCATCGGATTCGTCGTCGACCACGAGAATGGACAGTCCGCTCAGACTGTCTCCGTGATGACTCAGGCTGATGCCTGCCGCATCGGGCACCTCGGCCGCCCGCCAGGGAGGCCGCGCCGGAAAGCGGATCCGGAAGCTCGCACCAGCGCCTGCCCCGGCACTCATGGCTGACACGGATCCGCCATGCAGTGTCACGATCTCGCGCACCAGAGCAAGTCCGAGCCCGAGACCGCCTGCCTGACGGGTGCTCGAGCTATCGCCCTGGCGGAACCTGTCGAACACATGGGGCAGCAGATCCGCAGCGATTCCCTGGCCTGTGTCTCGCACCGTCAGCTCGGCAAAGCCGTTTCGGTTGCGCAGAGTGACCGTGATGCGGCCACCCGCCGGGGTAAATTTCACCGCGTTGGACAGCAGATTGGACACTACCTGCTGCAGCCGGTCCGGATCGCCCCGCAAGGCTCCGCCACCGGGCTCGAAGTCGGCGACGATCGCTATGGATTTTGCCGCCGCCACAGGCCGGGCCAGATCGAGCGCCGCGGCAGCAGCCCGCGCGAGCTGCATCGGCCGCAGCTCGATCCGCAGCTTACCGGTCTCGATGCGACCCAGATCCAGCAGATCATTGACCATTTTCAGCTGCGCCCGCGCGCTGTGGTCGATGCGCGAGACGATCGAAGCCACCTCCGGATCGTCCGCCCGCTTCAGCGCGAGAATTCGATTCCAGCCGAGGATCGCATTCAGCGGCGAGCGCAGTTCGTGCGAGAACATCGACAGAAACTGATCCTTGCCCCGATTGGCCGTCTGCGCTTCGGTCCGCAGCCGGCGCTCGTGCTCGAGTGCATCCGCCTGGCGGCGTGCTTCGCTGACAGCCGCACCGACCTCTGCACTGACATTGCGTGAGGTGAGCACGAGCGCGGAGCTGCCGCCGGCATCATTCACCAGCCGCCCCCGCAGAGCGATCCACTGCGCGGTGCCTCCGGGCCACTGCGTCTGCACAAGCAACTCGAGATCGCCGCCGTCACGCAGAGTCGCCTCGAGCGCCTCGGCAAGTGTCCCGCGATGCTCGGAGCCGACGCGCTCCAACAGGTCCGGCCAGTTCGGCAACGCATCGGGTGGCCAGCCGAATTCCGCCTTGAACTGCGAATTGGCTTGCAATTCGCGCGTCAGCGCGTCGATGTGACAGGACCCCAGGCCCGCGGTGGCAAGCACCATTTCCAGCTCGTCCTTGCGCAGTGCGAGGACGGCAGAATGTGCCTGCGCGATCGACAATGCCTGCGCAATCGCAAGGGCCTGCGGCGGAGCCGCAGCGCGGGAACCTGGGCCGTCGTCGTGTATTGATCTCATACCGTTCGCATTGATCTCGCAGCGACAGCGTACGGCGCCGGCGTTTCTTACACGCCGTTGCAAGTTCTCCGTCGGGGGATGAGCCCGGGGTCGCTGGAACGGCAGAATGAGCCCCTGGGGAGCGCCTGCCGGTTTCCACGAAGCTTTGGCATAGCTGTTGCTGTGATTTCAGTCGATCGCTTGCTCGAGGATTCCCGGAAATGCCCAATGCCGTAATGGGACTGCGCCTGAAGCAGCAGCTCACCCTCACGCCCAGGCTGCAGCAATCCGTCAAGCTATTGCAGCTTTCCGCTCTGGAGTGTGTGCAAGAACTGCACCAGGCCATTGCCCAGAACCCGTTTCTGGAAGAAGTGGCGGAGACCGCGGATACGCGCGCTCAGGCCGAGGAATCGGCGGAGAGCTCGCACGACGACCTCGATTTCTCCGGCAGCGGCTCCGGCAGTGCCGGGGCGGACGATACGCCCGACTGGACCGAGTGGACGGCATCCCCTTCCACACTCCACGACTCTCTGCATGAACAGTTGCTGCTGCTCGGCCTGGGAGAGCGCGACTACGCGCTCGCGAACCTGGTCGTCGATGCCCTGGACGAGGATGGGTTTCTCAGACAGCCCCTGGAGGAGATCCGGCGGTTCGCACCGGGTGTATTGCCTGGTGAGGTGGAGACCGCTCTGCGTATCGTGCAGACGCTCGAGCCGGCAGGCATTGCGGCGCGGGATCTCGGAGAGTGCCTGGCCTTACAGCTCCAGGCGCTGGAGCGCACGACGCCGGGACGCGAACTGGCGCTGGAGATCGTTCAGAACCGGCTGCCGCTGATGGCGGCACGCGATAACACGCGCCTTCTGGAGGGACTGGGCTGCTCCGAAGAGGCTCTGCGCGAGGCGATCGAGCTGATCCGCAGCCTCGATCCGCGCCCGGGCTCCAAGGTAGGTACGTTCGAGCCGCGCGCGATCGTTCCCGATGTCATCGTGCGCAAGGAGAAGAAGCGCTGGCTGGTGAGCATCAACTCGGCGATCTATCCCCGCATCCGGGTCAATCAACAGTATGCGGACTATTTCCGCCAAGCGCGCGACGGTGAGACTGCGCTGCTCGCGCAGCACCTGCAGGAAGCACGCTGGCTCGTCCGCAATCTCGAGCAACGCTTCCTCACCATTCAGCGAGTCGCCGAAGCCGTGGTGGCTCGGCAGCGCAACTTCTTCGACTATGGCGATCTGGCAATGCGGCCGCTGACATTGCGTGAGATCGCCGATGAGCTGGGCCTGCACGAATCCACGGTATCGCGGGCGACGAGCCACAAGTACATGGCTACCCCGCGGGGCGTCGTTGCTTTCAAACGCTTCTTCTCGCGCCAGCTGGCTACGACTAGCGGTGGGTCGTGCTCCGCAACCGCCATTCGCGCGCTGCTGCGAGAGTTCATCGCGGCGGAAGATCGTCGTAATCCGCTCTCGGATGTACAGCTCACGGAACTGCTTGCGGATCGCGGCGTGAAGGTCGCGCGACGTACGGTGACCAAATACCGTCGCTCAATGCAGTTGCCTGCCGTGGACTTCCGGCGCGCCTGACTTTAGGGGCCCTTACTGACAGAAGTGACTCTGCCCTGCGGGCCGCTTCTTGCGTGCGGGGCGTTTGCGCCTGCAAGGGCGCTTGTTTGCCTGCCGGATGGGGTTGCTTGGCTCAGGTCAGGCCATCGCGCGGCCAACCATCGCGTGATCCTTGTGCTGGCTAGTCCGACCCGGTGAGGCGGTCCGTCCCTGGACCATTCATTTGCTGCCGAGGCAGTTTAGCTGGGGAATTCACCGGCTCAGCGCAGTGGCTAACCTCAGCGCGGGGGCATGACCTCAGCGCGGGGGCATGACCTCAGCGCGGGGGCGTGACCTCAGCGCGGGGGCGTGACCTCAGCGCGGGGGCGTGACCTCACCGCTGGACGGAGTCAGTCGCGCCCTGCGCAAAGCGCCCGGATGCGTCGCTGAAAACAATCTCGACGCGGCGGTTCTGCTGTCGCCCGGCTGCCGTGTCATTCGATGCCACCGGATATGACTTACCCAGGCCTCGAATCCGATATTGATCCTCTGCTACGCCGCGAGACTCGAGCTCCGTCGCGACCGCTTGGGCACGCCGCTGGGACAGTGCCTGGTTATAGTCGTCCGAGCCGCGGCTGTCGGTGTGGCCTTCGATGAGGATCCGCGTTTGCGGGTTGGACTTCATATATCCAGCGAGGCGATCGAGTGCGCGGCCCGCGCCGGGCTTCAGAGTGGCCTGACCCGTGTCAAAGAGCACGTCGCCCAGCGTCACGACCAAGCCGCGATCGGTCTTCTTCGCCTGCAGGTCGGCGAGCTGCTGCTGGGCGCTCGCTAGCTGAGTCTGCGCGGCGAGCGCCTGGCTCTTGGCGCTCTCGGCCTCCGCCTGTGCGTTCTGGGCCTGCGCCTGCGCGTTCTGGGTCTCGCGCTCACGATTGGCCAGCAGAATCTTGCTGCGCTCGTCCTGCGAGCGCGCGACATCCTGCCGGGCATGCGCTTCGGCTACTCGAGCCTCACCGGCTTCTGCGTGACGGCGCGCCAGGTACGCGAGATGGTCCACCACCGGGGTCGGCTGCCGGTTCTGCAGGGCCCCTTGGGCCTCCTGCAAAGACGCGCGTGCCGCGTCCAGATCATGAGCCGCGGCCTGTTGGGCCAGCGGATCCTGGGAAAGCGTGTCGATTTCGGCACGTGCCTGGTCGACTTGCTCGTTTCTCTGGGGCGCCGTGGCACAGGCGGCGAGCAGCAAGGCGGTGGCCCCGATTAGCGTAAATGTTTTCATGTCGATCTCCTCGAGCGCTTTCAGTTCGGACCCGAGTTGGGGCTTGTCGGCGAAACCGCCTCGGGGGGCGGCGGCGTGGCGGGTGCTGGAGTTACTCCCGATGCGTTTCCAGCCGCCCGACGCTCGGACTCATCACGCAGCGTCTCATTACCCTGATTGACCTCGTGGGCGGCGCGCTCAGCTTCTCCTGCCGAAGCACGAGCGGTTGCTACGTCGGCGTCCGCCTCGGCTGACTCGGCATAACGCCTGGCCTCGTCGTACTTCTTCTCGGCGCTGGATTTCTCTGCATTGTTGAGCTCGTCGTGGGCGCGCTGCAGGTCCGCGGCCGCGTAACGCTGAGCGTTGGTCTTATCCGCCTGCTGTATCACCGCGCGCGCGCGGGTCAACTCCTCCGTTGGCTGCGGCTGTGTGGCGCACGCTGCGGCCAGTGCCCCCAGAAATGCCGCCGGAATCAATGCTGCTCGTGGTGTCATGAATTTCTCCCCCAAGGATTGCGATCCGAGGATTGCGACCTCTGAGTCTCATGATGCCTCGCGTTGGGAGCCGGAGAATATCAGCGCAAGACCGGGTGTTCCCGCGCATATAGCCGCTCGGATCGTAGGAGTTCTCCGACCTGCGCGAGTTCAGCTACTCACGTACGCGAGTTCAGTTACGCACGCACGCGAACTCAACTACGCAGGCCAGCTCGCACGCGGCGTCGTGCAGCTCGCGCCGCCTGGCGTTACGCCGAAACGCGCTCCATATTGCGACTGCGGTCGATGATATTGTGAAGAGCATCCGGGCGGGTAGTCAGCGCAGGTTTCTCATCGCCTGAGGCTCGCGCGAGGCTCATGGCATAAGCCAGCGCGCTGGATTTGTCTCTGAAAGCCGCTACGAGCTCCCGCGAAGCCTCGCGCGATACCTCCCATCGGCCGGCACCCCGGGGGCAGATCCTGTAGATGGGGGCGCTCTCGATATCGCTCAGGTGGGTTGTCTTCATCGTCCTCCGATCCGTTTGGCGCGGCCGACCCATTCCTCCAATCTGCCATCTCTGCCATCGCATCTGCCCGTCTGCCCAGTGGGAGCTCTTTAGCGCGCCGCACCAGCATCCATCGCGCAAGAAACCGGCCTGCAACAGGCCGCCAGGGCGGGATCGGGGCCGCGTCGGGACCTCCTGGAGGCCCGTGACCGCGGCCTCGTAGGACAGTTCTTACAGCAGCTAAGGGGAATTGGCGCCTGCTTTCGTGGAGCCTTTCCGACTTTGGCGCAACTACCGAGCCGGTACCTTGCGCATCAGGCGTGATTCCCTGCTTGGCAAAGTGCGCCGTACTTTCGGCGGCTCAGCAAAGAGGACGACAAATGGTGACAGACGATATGGTGGCCCTCGTGCCCCAGCTCCATACGTTCGCGCGCTCGCTGACGCGCGACGGTGTCCGTGCCGACGATCTGGTGCAGGAAGCGCTCATGCGCGCTTTCAGCAATATTGATCGCTTCCGGCCTGGCACCAACCTCAAGGCTTGGCTCTTTACGATCGTGCGTAACGAGCACTACTCACAGCTGCGCCGCCGCAAGTTTGAAGCGCACGGCGTGGACACGGATCTGCTGCCGGAACCGAGTGTGCCGCCCGATCACGATGGCAAGCTCGAGCTGCGGGACCTCAACCGCGCGCTGGCCTGCCTTTCGCCCGGCCAGCGGACTGCTCTGATCCTGGTGAGCGCCAGCGGCTTTTCCTACGAGGAGGCGGCGGCGATCTGCGGATGCGCCGTCGGCACGATCAAGAGCCGGGTAGCGCGCGCGCGTGAGACGCTCATGCAGATGCTCGAGGGCTATCTGCCGATTCCCAAGAGCACCCTCGATGATGACGAGCTCCCGGCCGTACCGTACGCGCCGTGGGCAGACGCACCCAGGCAGAGCCGGGGTACGCCCGCAATGAGCCGACCCGTCCCGGGATTCAGCCTACCGGCGATCGCAGCCCCAGGGCTCTGAGTTACGGCGGCAGGGCGCCGCGGCCAGCGTTGCCGCCCTCCGTGACCGTCTGCTCCTGCAGGTCTGGCAGGAGGGGGGCGCCGGAGTCAGCCGGTGCTGTGCAATCCCTGCGCGATGCCACTGATGCTCGCCAGGAGTGCCTCGAAAAGATCCCGATCCGCGCGCGCGCTCGCGCGCCAGCGCTGCAGCAGATCGACCTGCATGAGATTCATCGGGTCCACGTATGGATTGCGCAGGCGGATCGAGCGCTGCAGGGTCGGCTCCGAGTCGAGCAGCTCGTGGACATCCTTGATCGCCAGAACCTGCTCGCGCGCGCTCGTGTACTCGGCCTGGATATCAGGGAAGAAGCGCCGCAGGGCTTGCGGGGCCAGGACCTCGTACGCGCGAGCAATCTCCAGATCCGCTCGCGCCAGCATGGTCTCGATGTCGTCGATCAGATTCCGCAGGAAGAACCAGCTCGCGTAGGCCCCACGCAGGGAGGCCAGGCCATGCCTGTCGACGGCGGCCCTGAGGCCGGTGCCGGCGCCATACCACCCGGGCAACATGTGTCGGGCCTGAGTCCAGGCAAACACCCAGGGCATGGGCAGCAGTCCATCCAAGCCCTGCGAACCGGCGCGATGAATGGGACGCGAGCCAATCTGCATGCGCTCGATGACGTCGATGGGCGTCACGGCGCGGAAATAACCGTAAAAGTCGGCTTGCCCGTACACCAGACGCTGATACGCCTCGCGGCTCGCCGTGGCGATCGTGCTGGCGCATTCCAGGCCGTCGGGAGCATCCGCGGCCAGTGTCCCGCGTTTGGCAGCCGAAGTGGCCAGGCTCAGCGCATTGAACGCACGCTCCAGAGTCCGCATGGCGATCGGGCGCAGACCGTAACTGTGTTGAACGGCTTCACCCTGCTCGGTCAGGCGCAGCACGCCGTTCACGGCGCCGGCCGGTGCGCCCTTCACCAGCGCATCAACGCGCCCTCCGCCGCGGGCGATGCTCCCACCGCGAGCGTGAAAGATCACGTGACGCTCATCTGCAGCGGCGAGAGCCTGCGAGAGCGCCCGCTGAGCCTGATGCGTGGCGTAGCGCGAGGCACACAGGCCACCCTCCTTGGTACCGTCCGAGTACCCGATCAGCACGCATTGTGTGCGTCCGTGGGCATCCAGATGGCGGCGATACAAGGACTCGGCCAGCAGCTCCTGCATTGTCTCGCCGCAGTGCTCCAGGGCGGCCAGCGACTCGAATTGCGGTGCGATATCGAGGGCAACCTCTCCGGTGCGCTTGTCATAGGCCGCGGCCCAGCGAGCGAGCAGCAGGGCAGCGAGGATGTCGTCCGCGCCTCTTGCCCCACCGACGATGAAGTAGCCCACGGCCGCCGGTCCATACCGATGCCGTCCCTGCATGATGGCCTCGAACACCGCGAGATTGCGCTTTCCGAGCGCATCGAGCTCCACGATCGGACCGGCATCCCGGCGCAGGGCATCCGTCAGAAGGCGCAGCCGCTCAGGGCCCGGTCGCTGCAGCCACTCCGGGTCGTCGAATCCCTGCGCGATCACCTGATGCAGCACCGATGCGTGCTGGCGGACATCGAGCGTTGCGAGATGGAATCCGAATGTGTCGATCCGGCGCAGCAGCCTGCGCACGAAGAACAGGCCCGCGTTGGCTCCCTTGTTGGCGAGCAGGCTCGTCGCGACGAGCTGCACGTCGCCGCGAAACTGGCGGACTGACTGGTAGCCGTTCGGCCGGCCGTCATAGGTATGGCGCAAGCGCTCGCTGATCTGCGCGAGGAAGACTCTGTAGGGCATGCGATCGTGCCGGGCCGGTGTGATCGCACGCGCGCCGGGCAACAGGACCGAGTATTCGTCGATCCGCTTCGACAGATCCGGGGCCACGTTCGTGCGGCTCGCGCTCTGCGGCAGACGCTGAGCGAGCGTCTGACACTCCTTGAAATAGGTGCTGATGATGACGTGCTGTTGACGAGCCAATGTCTCGCGGATGGTCTTGGCATGCACGTCGGGGTTGCCATCCAGGTCGCCCCCGACCCACGAGCCGAAGTGCAGCATACTCGGCAGATCCAGCGAATCGCCCGGGATGCCGTAGACCTTCTCGAGCGCCTGGGCAATCTCCTCGTAAAAGGCCGGTACGACACGATACAGGATGTCCACGAGGTAGAAGAGAACGTGCTCGCGCTCATCGGCTACCGTGAGCTGCTCACGGGGATGATCTTCCGTCTGCCAGCCGGCGGTCAGCTCGATGCGAATGCTGCTCCACAGGCGCCGCGCATCATTGGGAGTCAGCGTGGGGTCGAGTCTGTCGAACAGACGCTCGGCGATGCGCTGGTACTTGCGCAGAATGGTCTGTCGGGTGGACTCGGTGGGATGCGCAGTGAAGACCGGCTCGATGCGCAGCGCTGCGAGCAGTTCGAGCACGTCGGACAGCTGCAGCCCGCGCTCCTTCAGGACGACAATCGCATCCTCCACACCACCAGGTTGCGGGCGCTGACTGTCATTCAGGAAATACTGCCGCCGGCGACGAATGCGATGGACCTTCTCAGCGAGGTTCACAGCCTGGAACCACGTCGAGAACGCGCGGACCAGGTCACGCGCCAGAACTGGTGGGCGCCCCTGGATGCGCGCCGCGAGGTCCTGCGCGGCCTTCTCGTCCCCATCGCGCCGGAGAATGGCGGCCACGCGGTCCTGCTCGACCAGCTCGAGCAGCTCCGCCCCCCCCTGCTCGCGCAGGATGTCGCCGACGAGAGCCCCCAGCGCATGCACATCCTCCCGCAGAGCTTCGTGCTTCGGCGGAAAGTGGATGTCGCTGCGACTCATGCGCCGGGGAGAGCTCATCAGGTGTCCCACGTGTTTGCGTTGGATGCGAAGTCGGCGCGCTGCGGCCGCACGACACAGAATCGCTGCCCTGTCGGAGCCTCCATGACCCACCAGGTGCGAACCTGGGCGACGCGCTTCGAGCCCAGGCGCTCCAGACGCCTCACCTCGGCCTCGATATCGTCTGCCTCGATATCCAGGTGCACGCGGCTGGGATGCTCAACCTGCTGCACTTCGATATGCAGCCCTTCCGGGCCGGTGTCGAACAGCCGGTAGCCGGTGTCTTCGGCATTCGCGGAGGACTTGAGGCGGTAGCCGAGCGCGTGGCCCCAGAATTGCGCGGCCTGATCGAGGTCATCCGCGCGGCAGTCGATGATAAATCCCGCGAGCCGGCTTCTGTGCATGCGCATACCCTCGCTTGAGTCGTGTCCAAACGCTGTTCGGCGCCATTCTAACCGAAGGCCGCGCTTCACCCCGCGAGCAGCACCGCCTCGGCGCGCTCCAGATCCTCGGGTTGCCCGTAGATCACCACGATATCCCCGTCCCGCAGCACCGTATCCTCCGCGGGCTCCCGCCCCAGAATGCCCTGACGGCGCACACCGGTGAAGGTCACCTCGATACCGCGACCGCGCACGTCGCGCAAGGTGCGGCCCACGGCCCAGGCTCCGGGTGGCACGACGATCGACTTGATCTCCTCCCGATGCTCCTGTGTCTCATCCATGGGGCGCGGATCGCCGCGGGGGACGATGTTGCGCAGCACGGTATAACGGTTGCTGCGGATTTCGCCCACGGTGCGCACGACGCGAGTCACCGGAACGTGTAACAGCATCAGCACATGCGAGACGAGCATGAGGCTCGCCTCGAATGTCTCCGGGACCACGTCCGTCGCACCTGCCTGCGTGAGCTCTTGAAGACGGGCGTCGTCCTGCGTACGAACGAGGATGGGCACGTGTGGACGCAGAGTGCGGATGCTCCTCAGGATGCCGATGGAGGTTGCGGGATCCGAAAAGCTGATGACGACCGCACTGGCATTGTCGAGGCCGGCCTTGGCAAGCATTTCCTCGTCGGAGGAGTCTCCGTATAACACCGGATCTCCTGCCTGGCGCGCGGCCCTGATGCGCGCCGGATCGAGGTCGAGCGCGATGTATTCGAAGCCCTGCCCCTCCAGCACGCGCGCTACATTCTGACCAACGCGGCCGAAACCACACAGGATCACGTGCTCCCGGTGCGCGATCTCACTCGTGGCTGCATCCTCGCGCTCGCTCGCGGTGTGCGGGGGCCCCCGCTCCTTGAGGATGAAGCGCGCGAGGCGCTTGTTGTTGTTGAGAATGAAAGGGCTGATGACCATCGAGAGCACGATGGCGACGAGCAGCGGCTCGCCGAGCGAGGCCGGGAGCAGTCCCGACTGCAGCGCGATGGTACACAGCGCCACTCCAAACTCGCCGCCGATCGAGATGACGATGCCGGTACGCAGCGCCTTGAAGCGGGAATTCGTGAAGGGTCGCGTCACCAGCGCGGCGATCGTCGCCTTGAGGACGATCATGCCCAGCAGCATCGTCGAGACGAGCCCCACACTGCCGATCAGCAGTCGCACGTCCAGCAGCATTCCGACCGAGATGAAGAACATGCCCAGAAGGATGTCGCGGAAGGGTCGGATGACCGCATCGATCTGGTGCCGATATTCGGTTTCCGCCAGCATCATCCCCGAAAGGAACGCCCCCAGGGCCAGCGACAGCCCGGCGGCGTTGGAGATCCAGGCCGAGGCGAGCACGACGAGCAGCACCGCGAGCGTGAAGAGCTCGCGCAGGCGGCTGTGCGCGATCTCGTGAAACAGTGGCCGCAGCAGCCAGCGACCCGCTGCCAGGACGATGCCTACCGAGAGGGCGCCGCCGATGACCGCGATCGCACTCTGGCGGAAGTCGAAGTGGCCCCGGCCCGCTGCCAGTGCCGAGGTCAGTGCCAGCAGCGGCACGAACGCGAGGTCCTGGAACAGCAGCATGCTGAAGGCCAGGCGCCCGTGCGTGCGATTCAACTCCGCCCGCTCGGTGAGCTGCTGCAACAGGATGGCCGTCGAGCTCATCGCAATGGCGCCTCCTGCGACAATGCCGGTCAGCGGATGCAGACCCAGAAGCCAGGCGATGCCGGCAAAGACGGCGGTCGTGCCCACGACCTGCGCCGCCCCGAGTCCAAACACCTCGCCCCGCATGGCAACCATTCTCGGCAGCGAGAACTCCAGACCGAGTGTGAAGAGGAGGAAGGCGACGCCCAGCTCGCCGAGCAGCCGCGTGGTGTCAGAATCGGACACGAGCGCCATCGCGTGCGGACCCAGCGCCAGGCCGACGGCCAGGTAAGCGACCGCGGCGGGCAGCGCCATGCGTCGGACCACCGTGACGGCGAAAACGGCGGCGGCGAGGAGGATGAGGATCTGTGGCAGCGGCTGGGTCATCGCCAGATGTCTCCTGCTGCCGGTCAGTGAGTCACCTGGCCCGGCCGCGCCAACTTAGACTGCGGCCGCAGAGCGTGCAACGCTCAGTTCATCCGCGCCTCCCCGGGCGTTGGTACACCGCGACCTGTTGGGGCACCGCAGTGCCAGAGGGCAGCCTGGGATCATCGATGGGCGGCCCGGCTCGAAGCTCCAGCGGCAGGACTCCGGCCCAGCAGCTCAGCGCGTAATCGGCCTCGTCATCGATGGGCGGCCCGTCGCGGACCTTTGCGGAAGCCTCCGCAATCTGCAGACATAGAACCGTGGTCGTCCTGAGCTCCAGGGGGTTGGGTGGGCGTATGCCGCAGGCCCGCTCGGCCACGACGTGATTCACCAGCGCATCGAGGGCAGCCCGCTTTTCGCCCTCGTCGGTCACCTCACGGGCGACGCCCAGCAGCACGGCCGACCGGTAGTTCATGGAGTGATGCATTGCGGACCGGGCCAGCACCAGCCCATCCAGCAGTGTCACGGTCACGCAGACCGCAATCCCGGTCTTCATGCTTTTCAACATACGGTTTGCGATGGCACCGTGCAGGTAAAGCCGATCACCGCTGCGCGCATGTGTGGTGGGCAGCACGTACGGTTGCCCGTCCAGGACATAGCCCACGTGACAGATGAGTGCCTCATCGAGAATCGCATTGATCGTGTCGCGCTCATATCTGCCGCGCTCACGATGCCGGACAACCTTCGTACGCGGGGTCGCTTGAATGGTTTGCACGCACGTGGCCCTTCGCCTGCCAGGGACTGCCCCGGGACGGCACGATGCGCCTATAATGGCCTACCTAAAAGATCCAGTTTCCGTAATTTGAGCAGGCCAGTCTCAGATTGGTCCCTGGACCTGACGGTCGCCGCAGACTCCGGCGCACCTCTGTTCCGGCGGATCTCGCAGGGCATCATCGCGGAGATCCGCCGCGGCCGTCTGCGTCCCGGAGAGCGCCTACCCGGCAGCCGGACGCTGGCCACCACGCTGCAGGTCAACCGTAATACCGTGCTCGCCGCCTACGAAGAGCTCGCTGGCGAGGGCTGGACGGAGCCCGCGCGTGCCAGCGGCACATTCGTTTCGCGCGCGCTCGCGCAGGTGAGGCCAGCCGCGGCCCGACGTGCGTCACGGCGGGGACGGCCAGCCACCCCCATGGGCTTTGATCTGGAGCGGGCGCCCGACCTCGAACAGCTGATCCCCGCCCATCTCCCGGGACTGCAGTTCAGCGGCAGCGTCCCCGATCTGCGTCTGGCCCCGGCGTCGGAGCTCGCTCGCGCCTTCAGACGAGCACTCGTAAAGCAGGCCAGAACCGTCCTCAGTTATGGCCACCCCCAGGGCCACCCGCGTTTGCGAGCGGCTCTCGCCCACATGTTGGCGGGCAGTCGAGGACTGGCGACCGTATCCGAGGATGTCGTAGTCACCTCCGGCAGCCAGATGGCCATCGATCTTGTCAGTCGTGCGTTGCTGCGACCCGGGGACGTCGTCGCGGTCGAGCAACTGGGCTACCGGCCGGCATGGCTTGCGTTCCGACAGCACGGCGCAAGGCTGCTGCCGGTCCCGGTTGACACCGGGGGTATGCAGGTCGAGGCGCTCGCGGCTCTCACTGAGCGCACTGCGATCAGAGCCGTGTATGTCACTCCTCACCATCAGTATCCGACGACCGCCACGCTGACGGCGGCTCGTCGGATCGCGCTTCTCGAGTTAGCGCGTCGCCAGCGGTTTGCCGTCATCGAGGACGACTACGATCACGAGTTTCACTACGACGGCCGGCCAGTGCTGCCACTTGCCAGCGCCGACCGCGCGGGCGTCGTCGTGTACATCGGCACCCTGGCCAAAATTCTCGCCCCGGGTGTTAGGCTCGGCTACGTCGTCGCGCCCAGATCCCTCCTGGCGAGCCTCACGGCTCACCGCTTTCTAATCGATCGCCAGGGCGACCATACCCTCGAGTACGCCGTGGCAGAGCTTCTCGAGGCAGGCGATGCGCAGCGGCACGCCCGACGCGCCAGACGAATCTATCAGGGCCGGCGCGACTTTCTCGCACGTGCCCTGCGCCGGGAGCTGGCGGACGCGCTGTCCTTCACCACCCCGGCCGGCGGCATTGCCATCTGGGTGACGGCCGCCCCGGGAGTGGATGTGGACCGGTGGGCCGCGCGCGCGCTCACCCACGAGCTCGTGATCGCGACCGCCAGGGGCTACGCATTTGATGGCCGCCCCCAGCCTCACATGAGGTTGAGTTTCGCGGCATTCAACGAGGAGGAGCTGAGCGAAGCCGTGCGCAGGTTGCGCCGGGCGCTCTGAGGCACGAGCGCCTAGGAGTTCATCAACACCGTCGTGTCATAACTCTCGAAGCCACGTATGGCCCGGGCGTAGGCGTTGTACACCAGCCGCTCGGCGACCTTATCGGCACGGGGTGCGAGCAGCATCCGCAGAACCACGTCGTCTGCGGGTCGCGTAGCATCCTCGGCGAGCTGCTGCTCGATCACGCGCGTGAGGCGATGCGTGATCTCGTTGACGAAACGCAGATGGGCGGCGTCGTGGACCTGCTCGGCTCCTGGACCATAGGTGCCGCGCGCCTCCTCCGCGAGCTCATGCAGGAACATATTGAGCAGCCGCGCCTTGTCGAGCAGCCGCAGTTCCGTGAAGTACTCGATTTCGGATTTCAGGTTCACGACGGGAAGAAATCGATGGGCTTGGTCGTGGTGATCGGCGCGACGTCCTTGGCCTCGAAGTGAAACAGCCGCACGCGCGCCACGATCTTGCTCTCGAGATCCGGATCGTTGAGCTCGCTGGAAACCACGCGGCACATGGTCACCTCCCCCGAGGGGGCGATGGTGAACTCCAGCACCAGCTTGCCCTGGAGCTCCGCGCGTTCGCGCAAGGCGCGATTGTACAGGCCATAGATGGCCCCCTTGTTGTGATCGAAGACCAGCTCGATCTCCTCGCGCGACCGGGCGGCCTTGCCGCTGTCGCCACTGCGCGTCGGTCCGCGGCTGTCGAGCCCGGAACGGGCGATCGAGGATGTAACGGCGGTCGTGTCGTGACCGGTGAGCGAGCCGGCGCCGGTGCCGAATCCGCGGCTGCTGTTGGCGGAGGTGATGCCCCCGCTGCTCGTGCCCACCTTGGAAGTGATGAGCGAGCGCTCGGCGTGCGAGTCCGCGCCAACCGCGCCCGACAGGTTCTTCGTCTGTGAGAGCGGCGTGAGGTCCATCTGCTCGCGCAGGTCAGCGAGCTCGTCCTTCACCTGGTTGAGTTGCTTCTCGGCCTTCTGGTGCGCGAGCTGCTTCTGGTCCACGGGCCGCGGCACGGGCACCGGTTTCGGCTCGATCTTCGGCTTCGGCTGCTCCTTGGGTACCGGCGGGGGCGGCGGTGGTGGCTTCGGCTTGTTCTCGATCATCACTCGCGCGAGGCGCTGTGGGACCTCGGTCTCCGCCGCGGTGCGCTTCGGCGTGGGCAGCAGTGGGAAGAGAATGCCGAACACCAGGAACACGATCAGCAGGACGCGCAGGATCTTGCGAAAGCGCGCGCTCGCCTCGGTATCGACCTCCCAGGGAAGGTCATATTCACGATAGAACGGTACCAGCGTGGTCATGGAAGGATTCCGCGCGCCCGCTACGATGGCCTGAACTGGGCCGCCACCACGGGCTTCTCCTTCTGCAGCGTGGCAAGCGAGATTTTGCCGTAGTCGGCGTCCGTGCAGGTCGCCATGACCTTTTTGAGCACCTCGTAGGGGAGCGACTTGTCCGCCATGATGGTGATCTCCCGCTGCGCGAGATCCCGCTCGGACATCTCCTTGCCGATCAGCAACGGCCGCTTCAATGCGGCGGCCAGCGGCGCGATGGTCGCATCCTGGGCGGCCCGCACTTCCTGGACGGTTGCGATGTGCTCACCCTGCACGAACAGATCCTGCTTGGTGATCATCACGACCACGGATTGTTTGGGCGCGGCCTCGGCGATCGACTGGGGTATCTCGATGCCCTTGCTGTTCTGGATCACCTCGACCTCGGTCGAGTACACCAGCAGGAATGCGACCATCACCGAGAGGATGTCGATCAGGGGAATCAGGTTCAGCTCCGCATCGGCGCGGTGCCGGAGGTGGTGCTGGGCCATGCGCCGCGCGCGGTTGGACATGCTCATGTGTGGGGGGCTCCCGGGCCCGCGCTCGTGGCAGGCGCCGTGGGGGTCGCGCCGGGCATACCGGCAGCGGGCTCGGGGGCAGGCGCATCCCCGATGGAGATATCCGGAAACAGCTCGGCCTGCACCGTGTTCAGACCCTGCTTGACCTCGAAGACCCGCACACGATCCATGATCTGCACGAGCGTGTCGTAAGCGGTGTCCGGCTCGAGCAGGATCGAGGCATCGGTCTTCTCAGGGAACTTCGCCTTGACGCGCTTGAGGTAATCGGTGAGGCCGTCGTAGTTATAGCCGGCCTGCGTGTTGGGAAGGGTCGCGAGCGGTCCCGAGTTGCGGTCAGCCACCTGCAGCTGATCCTTGCGGACCATCACCTCGAGCTGCAGTCCGGGCGGCGGGTCGCGGAACTCGGTCTGCGCGGCCGGCAGGTTCAGCTGCAGGATCACGGTGCGGGAGAACACCGCGGTCATGAGCAGAAAGGTCACGAGCACCGTGAAGATGTCGATCATGGGCACGAGCAGCAGTTCCGCGGGACGACGCGAATGCCGCGCGAGCTTCTTGTTGGCGTAAGACCTACGCATGCCCGAGACTCAACCGCAACGCAGGCGCGCGGCTCAGGCCGCCTGCGCGGGCTGCCGCTCGGTGATCGCGTTGAGGAACTTCACCGAGGCCATCTCCAGGCTGTCGATCAACTCGGTGGTTTTCGTCTGCAGGAACGCGTGGATGAACAGCAGCGGTACGGCCGTCATGAGGCCGAACGCGGTGCAGTTCATCGCCACGGAGATGCTCGCCGAGAGCAGGTTGGCCTTCTCGGCGGGGTTGATGGTGGCCACCGCCGCAAAGGCGCGAATGAGGCCCATCACCGTGCCCAGCAGGCCCAGCAGCGTGGCGAGGTTTGCGAAGGTGGCCAGGTAGTGGGTACGGCGCTCGAGGCGCGGCACCACCTCCATCAGGCTCTCTTCCATCGCTTTCTCGATGTCGTCGCGGCGCCGCGCCGACTGGATGCGAGCCAGCCCGTAGTTGAGGATGTGGCCGATCGCCGAGTTGGATTTCGAGGTGGCCTGCACCACCTGGCGGAAATTGCCCTGCGCAAGCATGGGCACCACCTCGTTCCACAGCGTGCGGTTACGCACCGCCGCATGTGTCAGGTAGATGTAACGCTCGATGGCGATCGACAAACCCACCACGAACACGATCGCGATCGGGTACATGAAGTCCCCGCCGCCCTGAAAGAATCGAACGATGACGCTCCACAAATCCATCTAAGTCACTCCCGGTCGGTACAAGCCCACACGTGACCCAAGCCCAGCGAAACTGAATGACATAAGGGAAAATTGCTGCGATCCACTCCTCACAACTGGCCTGAAAGCGCCGCCGCCGGCCCCTGCCGGACCGCCGGCAATGCCTGTGCGTTGTATGACAGTTGCATGCAGCGCATTCTGCGGCCCGCTCACGGCTTCTGGCCGGAGCCAGCCGCGGCGGCGTCCTTGGGGGAATCCGGCTTCAGGGCGTCGTAGTAGCGGTTCTGGCGCCTGAAAACATCGCGATCGACGGGTGTCAGGACCTCATCGAGAAGACTGTTCACGGGCTTTCCCACGAGATCGCCCAGATCCGAGCGCTTCCAGGGCACGATGTATAGCACCTTCGGCAGCTCGCGGTTACCGGTGATATCGGTGGTGTCGAGCTGGATCGTATCGTGCGCCTTGGCCGCGGCTATCCCCGGTCGGGGCCTCTCAGGGGCGGCGGCCGCCGGCTTCGCCGTCTCGGCTGGCGGCCGTCGGGAACGTGACGCAGTCGAGGTTTTATCTGCGGCACTCGGGCCCGGCTCGACCGGCGGCGCCGAGCGTGTCTCGACACCATCCGCGCTTGCACCGGGCACGTTGCCCGAATCGCCAGGAGCGGGGCTCGGGGGCGTCGCAGATGTGTTGACGCCGGGCTCGAGATCCTGCGGAGAGGGTGTCGCGCCGGTGGGCCGGGAAGGTGGACGCGCCGACTGACTCCCAGCGGCAGCGCCCGTGGACCGCGGGGGCTCGGTTGGCTGTGCCCACGCGAGCGCCTGAGCGGCCGCAAGAGACCCGGCGACCAGGGTGATGAAGAGTCTGCGTGCGCTGCGATCCCGCATGATCAGTCTCCTGATTTCGGCGCCGTCGAGGGTGGTGGCGACCCGGCTGGCGGCGGCGCAGCCGTGGGTGGCGCTGAGGCGGGTGCCGGCGGCGCCGGATCGCTCACCTGCCCGGGTGGCCCGGACTTGTCCGCCGCCGCGGGCGGCTTCGGAGGCGGCTTGCCCGTGCGCTGGCGCAACTCCGCGATCCAACTCGTCACCGGCCGGTCCTCGCCGGTCAGCTCCTTGTACTTCTCGAGCGCGGTGAGCGCGCGCTCCGGATCTCCGAGGTAGAGGTCCGAGACCACGCCCAGGTTCCGCCAGGCGGCGGCGAAATTTGCATCTGCCGCAATCGCCTTCTCGTACGCGGCGGCTGCGTCCGGAAATTCACCGCGCAGCCGCTGAGTGGCACCGAGCTCGTTCCAGGCAGTGGCGCTGGCTGCATTGCGCTGCACGGCATTCTTCAGTGCGGCTTCCGACTGGTCAAGATGACCGGCCTTGCGATACAGGATCCCCAGATTGACGTACGGCGCAGACAGGTTGGGATAGGCGAGCGTCATCTGTTTGAATTCCAGCTCGGCCTGTGTCGCGTTGCCGCTGCGCATGAAGCCGATGGCGCGGTTGAAGTCCGCCGTTTCACGCGCCGTGGGCGGTGCCGCGGGAGTCTGAGCGCCCGCCGGCGAAGCGCCCGTGCCGGCGGTGGAGGCCGCCGCAGAGGCGCCACCGGGCGCGGCGCTGCCAGCGGCTGTCCCGGGCTGGGCCGTGGCTCTCGGCGCAGGCGCGGGCTTCGGCGGCGCCGAAGCGCAGGCGCCGAGCAGCAGCACGAGTGGCCAGATCAGGCGGATGTCAGTTGAGAACCGCATCGACGTCCTGCGTGAGCTCCGTCTTGCCGTAACGCGCCGGCTTCAGCTCCGCCAGCACCTTGAAGCTCTTCTGCACCCACTCATCGTAGATGCCGTCCTTGGCGCGCACCGTGTTGATCTCGTGAGCCTTGATCGCCTGCTCCTCGAACGGAAACACCTGCTCCTCGAGCAGCGCGTTGTACTCCTCGAGCGCGTCGCCCTTGAGATTGCGCGGCCGCTCGGAATTCATCACATCGTGAGCAAGGGTGCGATACAGCTCGGCCATCTCGTACGTGGCGGCGGTGGTGACTTCCGCCACCTGATAGTCGGCCGCCCGTTTGTAGGCGTTCATTGCCTCCTCGAGCGCTTTGCGCTTGGCGACCAGACTCTTCTTCAAGGGGGCGCTGAGGCGCACGTCATGGAAGGCATCACGGGCCGGCTGGGCCAATGCGAGCTGCGCCTTGGCGGCCAGGAAGTGCGTGCGATCCGTGCGTTGTGCGCCAGCCTGCGAGTCCGCCTTGATGATTTCGCGGTACCAGTAATCGCGGCGTTGCACGTCGCCGCCCTTGCCCGCGTAGTCCGCCAGACGCTGACGTGCCTCCTCGGCATCCGACACCGGCGCAGGGTTGGTGGCTATGAACTTCTCCAGCATCGACACTGCTTTGGGCGAATTGTTGGCCTTGGCGTACAGGTCCGCCGACTGCATGAGCGCCTCGCGCTGCACGCCGCGCTGCTCGGCCGGGTTCGCTGCGATGCGCTCGAACTCGGCGGCCGCCTCTCCGGGACGATTCGCCTGGGAGTAGGCCACTGCGAGCTTGCGCGTGACATCCTCGGACAATGCATCCTTGGGGAACTCGCGCCGGAAGTCCTCCAGCACTCCGATCGCCCGGTCCCACTGCTTGAGGTTGATGAGCTGCGCGGCGGCGTCGTATTGCGCGGTGGAACGGATTTTCGAGTCCGGCGCGACACGCGCGACCCGCAGGTAGTCATCGACTGCGCCAGCGCTGTCGCCGGCTTTCTGCTTCGCCTCGCCTTGCTTGTACACCGTGGCGGCCAATCGCTCGGTCAGATCGGCGCGCATCTTGGCATCGCTCCCGACCAGCTCGCGCGCCTTCAGGAAGGCAGGCTCGGCCTTCGCGTACGCGCCCTGGTCAAAGTTCGATTGCGCGATGATCGTCCAGGCAATCCGCTGCTTGGCCGCTTCCACCGGTGGCTGGCGCGCCAGAATCGACTCGGACACCGTGATGGCGCGCGGCAGGTCTCTCGCGGCGAAAATGTCCTCGGCGGCACGGGTGAGCACCCCACTGCTGTCGGGATGCTCCGGAAAAGTCTGCGCGAATTTGACGCCGGCATCCGTGGCGCGCTTGTGCCACTCGCTCTTCGCGCTGCCGGTGAGCGACTCTTCGCCTCTCTGGTACGAGACCAGCGCGGCGTAGGCGGCCGTCGCCGACTTGTCGTTCTTCGGGTAGTCGTAGGCGGTGTGCTCGTACTCGGTTGCGGCTTCGGCGTACTGGTGGCTCTCGAACAGGGTCTCGGCCAGCAGGTAGTTGGTGGCGGCGGAGTCCGGATCGTCCGGAAAGGACTTCAGGTAGTCCCGGTACCATTTGGAGGCTTCCTGGTAATCCTCGACCCGCTTGCTCTTCTGGGCGGTGGCGTGGAAATAGGTCGCCACATCCTTGAGGTTGGTCTTCAGCTCCTGGACGACCGTCGGATACTGCGCCCGATCGCGCTCCTTCCAGAACGGCGAGCTGAAATTGTAGCGCTCGACATAGTCGTGCTTGCCCTCGAGCACGAGGTCGCTGAAGCCGGCCTTGCGATAGGCTTCGATCGCCTGCATCGCGAGGTTGGGGGCATGATCGCTGTAGGGATCCCGGGCGACATAGGCGCGATAGGTCGTCGCAGCATCCTGATAGCGCTGCTTGTCCACGAATAGATCGCCGAGCCTCGAGTACAGCAGGTACGAGTACGGCCGTTCTCCCTGCTTGTTGACGTACTGGTCGAGGGCAGGGGCGCCGTCGGCGTACGAGAAAGTGATGCTCATCACGCGCAGCGTGTCTTCGACGAGCTCGCGATCTGCGCGCCGCAGATCCTCGAGCCGGATCGCCTTGCCGCCGCCGATCAGCTTCTGGTCGAGCAGCGTGCCAAAGGAAGGCAGGCTCTCCTCGGTCAGCGACTGTTTGAACAATGACCAGCCGTGCTTGTACAGGCCCTGCTCGTAGAAGCGTGACGATTTGCCCTGCGCGATCACCACGGCGTACGCCTTCTCGGCCTCGGCGTAGCGCTTCGCCGAGAACAGCAACTCCCCGCGCCGGAACTGGATCTCATCGAGCTGCGGGCTGCGAGGATAGCGCTGCACGATATGGTCCAGAGTGGCGAGCGCCTGATCGGGCTGCCCGGTGGTCTCGTAGGCGCGGGCGAGCTGGTATAGCACCTGGTCGTTGCGGCTGTAGTCGGGATAGGCCTTCAGCAGCGTGGAATACAGGCGGATCGCCTCGGCTCCCTGCAGGTCGATCTGGCTGATCTCGTTCTGCATGCGCTCGAGCTCGCCGGCATCCAGATTCAGATCCCCGAGGCGCCGCATGGCCTCCGCGCGCAGCTGGGGGTCCGTCTTCTGCAGCTCGAGGAAGCGCCGGTAATTCTCCATCGCCTTCGCCGAGCTCGCATCGAGTTTGCTGTCCTTGCGGACCGTGACCGGATGCGACTCGAGATCCTTGATCGTTTTCGGCGGCGGCGGATCGGCGCCCCGGGCAACCCCGGCAAGCCACCCGGTAGCGAGAATCAGCCCGCAGGTCAGGGCCGGGAAGGCTTTCACGGCTTCGGCTCCCCGGGCGGCGGAGTCGGCGGCGCCTCATGGGGGCCGGTTGCGGGCGGGGCCTGCGGAGCAGGTTGAGCCGGCGCAGCCTTCGGAGCCGACGCTGGTGCTTCCCCGCCCTGCGTTTGATCGGGATTGGCCGCTCGGTCATACATCGTGGCCAGTGCGAACCGGGCCTGGACCTGATAGGTGGCCAGGCGGTTTTTCTGCTGCTCGAGCTCCCCGACGGCGACCTGTGCCAGATAGGCGCTCTGTTTCTGCCCGGTGGCGGCGAGGCGCACCTGCAGGGCATCGATGCGCGTCCTCAGGGCCGCGACGCGCGAGGCGAACTCTCCGGTATTGGTGGGAACGCTCTTGCGCGCCCGGTCCACGCGGATCCAGCGGTTGCGCGCCTCGTTCAGGGCGAGATCGAGATCCTTGATGCTGCGATGCTGCTGCCACATGCGCGCCTTGAAGGACTCGTCGAGCCGGAAGTACAGCACCCCCTTCACGAGCCGCAGTCGCTCGCGCAGCTCCGCGTTCTGGGGGTTGTCCGGTGCGCCTGCCAGTGCTGCCTCCAGTCGCTGGATGCGCGCCCACTGCTCGCGCTCCTCCGGTGAGCCGACGGCTGCAACGTCCTTGCTCGCCTCGATGGCGTTGATTTGGCTCTCGAGCTCACCACGTCGCTGGGCGAGGCGGTCGATCGCTCCGGAGGCCAGCAGCGCATCGACTTTGGGGAGCCGCACGGCGTAAGCGCGCTCACGCGTGTCGATCATGTCCGTGAAGGCCTCCATGCTGTCGCTCCAGTGGTCGAGCGTGTGGCCCATGTACAGCAGATCGCGATAGTTCTTCAGACCCTCCTGAAAATCGTGTCCGGCCAGCACGGTGTACAGATAGCGGGATTCGGGCGCATCGGGCACCTCCTTGAGCTGCCAGAACCAGCCGTACCGGGAGTCACGCTCGCCGGTGATGACTTCCTCGAGCATCTTGCCGCTGCGAACGCGCGCTATCGCCTCGTCCAGCCGGGTGGTCTCGGTGTCATAGGACTTCAGCGCCGTCTCGTAGTACTCCGCCGACTGTGCGTTGGCGTTGAGCTTGCTGAAGGCATAAGGCACTGCCAGGTAGGACTCCTGGACGGCGGCATCCAACAGACTGCGCCCGCGCAGCTCGAGCCAAGGATTCAGCGCACCGCGGTAGTTCCCCAGGGCGGCATCGGCCCAGCCCATTCCCAGCAGCGCCTTGTTGGAGTACGGCCCGTTGAGCCGGACACGTTCCAGGGCCGTTCTGGCCTTCGCCGGCTGATTGGCCTGCATGTACGCGAACCCGAGCGCCACGTTGGCCCGGTCCTTGAGCGCCAGCAGCTCCTTGGACTCCACGTACAAGGTTCCGACCGCCGTGAGGAAAGGATCGGCTTCGGGAAGCCTCCCTTCGCGCACCAGGGCGACACCCAGATTGAAACGGGCGTATGCGGACCAAAGCGGCGAGGTCTTGGAAGTTGACAGGAGTTGAATGGCCTCGTCGAACTTGCCCTCGTGCATCAGCACGTTGGCGAACAGATGCTCCTTCTGCGCCTCGAGCTCGGGAGACAGCTTGCCCTGGACCTTGCGTAACGCCGCATCGGCCTGGTCGAGGTAGCCGCGCGCATACCAGACCTGCGCGAGGTAATACCAGGCGCGATTGCGCACCCCGGTGGGGACGTCCTGGGTCAGAAGCGTCTGGAACCGCTCGCCGGCCTCGTTGTGCATGCCCAGCGACAGGTACAGACCTCCGAGCAGCAGCTGCGCCTCATCCTCATGGTGCGGGATGCGGCCCCAGTGCTGGTAGGCGGTGAGGCGCGTGATCGCCTCGAAATCCTCATCCTGATAGAGATAGAAGAGGACGTCGCCATAATGAAGATCGCGGATGCGGGTCTCGGGAAGCTTCTCCGGATCGTGGCGACGCGCGGCCGCCGGCGCGCTCGCCAGCGCGGCCAGTGCAACCGCCATCGAAGCGAAGAGCAGCGCGCGCATTGCCCTGAAAACCGCCAAGAGGTTATTCCCAGTCCTTGATCTCGAACTCCGGCTGCTGGCGGCGCTGCCGGTCATTGATCTTCAGCTCGAGATACTTCGCGCCGATGCCTTTCTCGAACCGGATCGTCGCTCCGCGCTTGTAGTCGCGCTGATTCGGCCCCTTGCCGCTGAAGAACGCGACCAGCTCGTGCGGGCCCACTTTCAGGTTGCCGAGATAGAGCCGGTGCACGCCGCCCTTGAGCAGAGCATCGACCTCACGTGGGGTATAAAGGTAGTTGATCACCTCTTTCTGATCGATCTTCAGCGTGACCGAGTCGAGCGCGAAGAAATCCCCCACATCCATCGACAGAAAGACCGCGACCTGGGTGTTCGCCGGGAACAGCAGCTCCTCCTCCAGAACGAACAGATCCCGGTTCAGGTCAACCACGTCCTTTTTCAGATCCTGCACCTCCCGGTCCAGTCCGCGGGTATCGGCCTGCGACTCTCCAGAGCTCGCATCGGCCGGGGCTGCCGCAGTCGCGGAAGCCCCACCGGGGGTGGCTGGGGGCGCCAGGGGGGGCGTCCCGGGGGTGGAGCCGGCCGCGGCAGCGCCAGAGGCAGCAGGCGCAGCCGGGGCCGCAGCGGGAACCGGAGCGCTGGCCGCAGCGGGCGGGGGGCGTTGGGCGCTCGCCGCCGCGGGAGCCGCAGTCTGCGCGAAAGCTTGCGCCGGCAGCAGGCAGGAGCCGATCACGAGCAATGCCAGGGCGGCCAGGCATGGCCCAACCCGCATCTGGACCGGGCGAAGCAAGGAAAGGTACGGCATAGATCTTCCGTTCATTCGTTCAGTAACGCTCGCAGCTGTTGCAGGTAGAGCGCCTCGCTCCGGGGGTCGAAGTCCCGAAACACATGGCGCACGATTCCGCCACGGTCGACCAACAGAGTCATGGGCAGGTTGTCCACCTCATAGCTGCGGCTCACGGCCTTGCTGGGATCCAGCAACAGCGCGAAAGCGAGATTCTCGCCCCGCGCGAAGGCCAGCGCCCGTGCCGGGTCGTCATCGACGCCGATTCCGTAGATCTGCATGCCCGCCGAGCGGTACGTGCCGAAGCTGCGATTCAGCGCCGCAAGCTGCGCGCGGCAAGGCGTGCAGCGACTGCCCCAGAAGCTCAGAACCACAACCTCACCCCGATGCTCGGACAGACGTACGTTCTCGCCGGCAATCGCGTGCAGCGCGAAATCGGGCGCCTCGTGTCCTAGAAGCGGGTAAGCGGTGTCGGCCTGCGCGGCTGCGCCGACGGCGATGGCGACCAGCCAGCGCCAGCCGATGCGAAATCGACGCGGCACGGGGCCTTGCGGCCGTTGCAAGCTCAATTATCTTCCATCCACACGGGAAGCGACCGAGGGCGCGGCAACCCTCGCACAGCGAACTTCAGACTGTCAACGAACCAGCTCCAGGTTCGAGGGTGCAAATGCCTCGGCCTGGGTGGACACGGGCTGGGAAACTGTCTCGATCGAGGCGAGTTGGGCGCTGTCATGACCGGATGCTCTGCTGCTCCAGAGCGAGGGTTGGTCGCCCGCCCCGGCGAACGTCGTCATTGCGCGACAGCAAACAGCGGCACGCGCGGTGCGGCCTGCGACGCGGCGGCGCGCGGGATCGAAGCCCGCGCCGGCCACGCAAGCTCAGACGATCGGCTGGAAGGCGGTCAGTGCGGCCTGCGCGCTGGTCGAGCCCAATCCCTGCGTCGGGAAGAAGGTATTGAACATGCCCTCCTTTCCCTGCAGGCCCAGGTAGTTGAGGATGACGGTCTCGACGAGCTGGTTGACGGAGTTGGCCGCCGGGTTGGAGGTCGGATCCACCGACCCGTCCGAGGTGAACCATCCGATCTGCTGACTGGCCGCGCCGTTGCGAGGCTGAGGCCGACCCTTGGGACTGTAGACCAGGAAAAAGGTCGAGGCGACCGACTGGTTGTCACCCTGCCAGGCCAGCTTGTCGCGGCCGGCGGTGCTCGTGTCCACCATGCTGCTGGATGTCAGCGAGCCATCGCTGAACACATAGATCATGACGGGCGCCTTCTTGCGCTGCGCATATTCGAGAACGGCGCCGATCATCTGCCCCGCCTTGAAGTTCCTGGTCTCGCCCGTAGCGCGCGTGCTGTCGTGGTAGTCGTAGCCGCCCAGGGTGATGGTGCCGGCCGCAGCGAACCCGTCGACCACGAGCTTCATGACGCTGGCGGTGGCTGCGATGTCGGAATCCTTGAAGTCCGCCGCCGTGAAAATGGGCGAGGCGCCGCCGCTGATCAGGGGATCCTGGGTCGGATCGAGCGTCGAAGGGTTACCGAAGACATCTGCGGTGTTGGCGCTCTGCACGTAGGCACAGCGCAACTGATTTTTCAGCTGCACGTCCAGGGTCGGGTCAGTCGGATACAGCAGCGTCCCGGGCGTCGCGCCCTGCGGCGGGCTCAAAGCGCCGGCGAATTCGCTACCGGCGGTGTTCGTCTGGTCGTACGGAGTACTGCCCCCCGTGATACGCGCCTGCGCCTGCAGCACCGCGACATCGACCGGATCGGCCGAGGCGCCGCCGGTACTCACGAGCGCGGTCGCATCGCCGGGACTGGCGATCCTGGTCGGTTGCAGCGCCGGCTGGATCATGTACATCGGCGACTGTGAATTACCGCCCGAGACCGTCGACTGCGATCCGATGAGACTGAGCAAGCTGCCTTTGCCGCCCGCCTCTGCGAGGCCGTACATCGGATTATGGGGATTGGTGTTGGTGTCGTTCTGCGACATCGCGGCCATCACGGCGCCGTTCGTGCCGAGCGCTGTTGCCGGCGTGGTCGCCTTGCTGAGAATACCCCTCAGGATGGCGCCATCGGAGTGCCACAACAGCCCGAGTGCGCTGCTGACGAACGCGCTGTTCGCGGTCGGGACCATGTTGCCCGGCACGCCCATCTTGCCGTAAGCGGCGGTCGAGAGAAAATTAGCCTGGCCGCCCTTGAGGCCGACGATGACTTCGGAGCCGATCAGATTCGCGCCACCGGCCAGGTCGAAACACACCACCGGGATGCCGCTTGCCGGCGCAGACAGATTGCACTGGCCATTGGGCAACAGCGCCTGCATGTCGCTGGCCAGGGCCGCATTGGCCCTGCCGGGCTTGAGCAGCGCAGCCAGCCACGCCGGAGCCATGACGAGCGCGGGAGCACTCGTGAGGCCGGCCGCCAGCATCTGGCGCCGCGTGACCGGGCGCGGATGATCGTCGTGGAGCAACGGTTCGCCCGGAGCGTGCGGCCGGGGCATTTTCTTGCGAATGAGCATCTGCGTCTCTCCTGAAACCGTTACTGCAGAGTGATCGCGCCGCTGCCCAGCGCGGCGGTGCACGCCGCCTGGACGGCCCGGGACACTGTCGTGGATGCCTCGCCCGGCAGCGTCGGGATGAGCGGCAGCAGGTGGCTCAGCTCGGTGGTCATGGCCGTGGCCGTCTGCGGATTGGCGGTCCCCACCGTCGCGCTCACGAGCGGCGTGACCGCCAGGGTGATGTTGGCCGAGTTGGGGGAGCTGGTCGTGCCGAAGAAGGCAGACGCCATGGCGTTCGAGCTGATGGGCGAATCGAGCGCTGTCGTCTTGAAGAACGCGTCCCGATACGACTGGGTGCCCACCAGCTGGGCACAGTACGCCTGGGCGAGCTGCGAGAGGGCCGTCTGCTCAGAGGAGACGAACGCGTTCAGCAGCGGGCCGGCCGGCATGGACTGCTGCTCGGTGTTGTACAGCGCAGCAATCGTGGGATTGGTGAATGGCACGCCGGTGATGCTCGACATCGTGTGGTAGAGCCGCTCGTATGTCGCCACACCGAGATCGGGTTGGGGTGTCGTGCTGGGTACGGGCGGCTGCAGCGTATAGGTCGGCTCGACGAATACATGCTGATGCGAGCCGAACTGATCGAACGAGATGAAGAACATATCGCTCGCCATGCCGGCATCCACGCCGACTACCGCGCCGACGCCGGACAGGAGCTGGCCGTTGGCGGCACTGTAGCCCGGCGGCCCGACAGTCGCACTGAGCGTCGCGTACGACTGGCCCACGGTCGGCACCGAGCCGTTCATGCCGATGCGCATGCCTTTGATGACGAGGTTCGACGGCGCGGCCTTGGGGTCCAGGCTGAAGAACGTCGGCTTGTTGAACAGGTAGGAGTAAGTGTCGTACTGGCTGGCCTGCATCAGGATGTAGGTCTGCGCAATACCGGACAGCGAGCTCACGTCGAACAGCAGGTAGTAGCTCTGCCCGACGCCCGCGGCGAAGTTCTGCTGGATCTGCGCCGGAGTCAGGGCGCGACTGTGGATCGCCGCAAACTTGATGAGGCCGGTCCACTGCTCCTTGCCCGTGACTTCACTGCCCAGCACCAGCGCGAAGGTGCTGTCCCAGTTGGAGAGCGCCGCGCCTTTGCTGGCATCCACGTCACCGGTGAACACGCCGTTGACGTACAGTTTCTGTCCGTTGATCGGATCATACGTGAGCACGATGTGCTGCAGCGCCGCCTGGGCGTTCATGTTGGCTGCGGCGGTGAGAAGCGGGGGCGAGCCGTTGCTGTCGGTCACCGTACTGCGCGTCATGCCTTCGTACTGCTGCATGTGCTGCGCCAGCGTCATGTCTCGCGTCTTGTCGCTGCCCGAGTAGGACAGGATGTACGCCTCCGTCTGCGTGACGTCGGCCGGCGCGGCCCATACCTCGATGGAGTACTCGCCGGTCGCCTGGATCATCTGCGCAATCTTCTGGCTGGCCGAGGTGGAGGCCTGGGCCTTGCCACCCATCGGGACATTGATACCCCAGCCGCCGGCCCAGGTCACCGGACCATAAAGAGTGAGGTCGGCGGCCGGGCTCACGCCGCTCGTGTCATATGCGGTGTTGCCCGTCCCGGTCTCGAACATGTACTTGGCGACTATGTTGGCCTCGAAGCGGCTGCCGCCCGCGGCGATGGTGCCCTGCTCGAGGCTGAGAGCCTTCGAGACGACGAGCGATGGATCCACCTGAGTCGTCGGAATCGTGTTGGCGTAGGCGGTGATCGCTGCCTGCATGATGGCCGCGCTGCCGGGGCAATCCGGCGGCCCGCCCGTGGTGGTGGCCCAGCAATGATGCGACTCGCTCTGCAGGCGCTCGACGAAGCGGGACTGCGCCGGCACGCTCAGATTGATCTTCGCCTGCGCCGCAAGGTAGGCCTGGTCGGGGTCACTGCTGGCGAAGTACGGCGCCTGCGCGGTGGCCGAGTCCGGGCGATGGCAGTTGCTGCAGAACTGGGTGAGGATCGGCTGCCAGATCAGCTTCTGGAACTGGGTCGAATCCGCCGGGAACAGCTTGCTGCCGCCCACCGACTGCACCGGAGGCGGAGTGAGCGTGATCTTGGTGGCCGCGGCCGAGCCGCCTCCCAGCCAGTTGTTGATCCAGGTGAGCATCGTCTGGGCGCACGCATTCGGATCCGCGACCCAGCAGTTGTGGCCGCTACCGACACGCAGCACCAGCGTGGACTGTGAGGGGTTGCTGATATCCACCAGGGGCAGCGCCGCCTGGTATGCGAGATTCACATCATCGGAGCGGGCGAACGTCGGGGACTGGCCGCCCTCGTGGTGACAACCGCCGCAGCGATTGGCGACGCGGATGTTCTGCCACAGATTGATCTGGAAGGCCTGGATGTCCGCGGTCTGTGCCGCAGGCCCGGTGTATGCGTTCGCGGTCGTGGTGTTGCTCGTCGCCTGATTGACCGCGGTCGGCGCGCCACCGGCGGTGCAGGCAGCGAGAGCTGCGCTCAGCGCAAGGGCTGCCGCAACCCGCAATGCGCGGACGCCTGCGAAGATCGGCTCGATGCGGCTGTGAGGATGCTTGCGTTTCATTGCGGCTCTCTCTTAGGTGCCCGGGCAGGCCGCGGCCGCCTGCTGGAACACCTGCTTCAGCTTGTAACCGCCCGCCTTGAAGCTGGTCTTGATGCTCGCGACCGTAGCGATGTCGGCGGCGCTCGTGGCAGCACGGAAACAGACGGCCTGGAAAACCTTCGTGACCTGACACTGGGCAAAGGCGTCGGTCGACTCGATCTCCTGGCCCAGCGACTTGGCGCCAGTGCCGGATCCGGGCAGGCTGGTGTCCCAGCCGAGCACGGAGTTCGGGCCGGCGCGCCAGCGGTTTGACCAGCTGTCATCCGGCGTGACGAAGCCCTGGGCGAAGTTCTGGGCGTTGATCAGGTACTTCGGCTGAACTTTCCCGGGCGTATAGACCAGGGCGCCCTGCGTACCGACCGTCGCATCGAAGTTGTAGTAGGCGAAGGCCTGCGCCATCGGATCCATGCCGCTGTGGCAGGCGACGCAGTTGTTCAGGAAGGTGCGGCTGTCACCACCGGGTGAACGCGCGACGTCCTGGCGGATGCGATCCGTCGGTCGCGTCGTGTCCATGAAGGTGGGCATGTCGCTGCACAGGTGATTGATCATCGTGAACCGGAACATGGCGCGGTTGGTGCCATTGATGAAGAAGGCGGACGCCGCGCCGCGCGTGGTGAGCAGGCCGGCGGTGGCCGCGGCGGGAATTCCGTAGACCACCGACTGCGTGGTGGCCTTGAGCGCGCTGCTCAGATCCACCCCGTTGGTCTCGGCCGCCGCATAGTGATCGTTATTCGACACGGAAGGCGCCGGCAGGCCGCTTGCGTTCACCGTGTAGAGAATGTCAGCGGACAGCGCCGTATTGAACGGCACGTTGTCCCTTACCATGCCGATCACGGTCGCCGCGTAATCATTCAGGGGCGCGAACACGGTGCCATCGCGGTTCGTCCACGGGATGACCAGGTTCTTCAGAGTGATGTTGTAGAACGATGGCGCGTTGGTCGCGATCGCCGCCGCGGCCTGCAGGCCGGACTGGCCCGAGCCGCTGCTGATGGCCTGGGCCATCTGCGCCAGCACCGCCGGGGTCGGCGGGACGCCGGCGATGCGCTCGTAGATGCGCTGCGCCTGTTCGTTCGGGCCGGCGAGGGCCGGCGCGGCGAGCTGGGCGAGCACGGCGAGCGCGCACGCGCCGCGTGCTGCGCGAGACACACGCGCGGCGCGTGTCTTCCCGTTCTGGATCCTGGTGCTGTTGGTGACCATGGCGCTCGTTAACTCCCAGTGCAATGCCGATGCGCGGACAGACTATAGCTGTCGTCAAAGCCGTCCCCGAATGTCGGAATTCCATGACGTCGCCGGACACAGACAGTTTTCCCGGGGGTTGGACCGCGTGGTGCAGGACGAGGCAAAGTGCGAGTCCGGTCACGGCGTCCCGCCGATCGAAGGTCTACCTAGTAGGCCCGCGATTGTCAGCTGGCCGAAGTCAGCGGCAGGGAACCGCGAAACGCATCTGCATGCCGTGATGCAGTCGGCATAACGCAATGGCGGCCGGGGATGCGGCTAAAATTACGTTACATTGCGCAGGGCACGCGCTGACGGGGGATCGGACGATCTGGAGAGAGTTGGATGAACGTGAATGCCGAAATTGTGACACACATCATGCGCAGGCTGGCGCCCGCAGGCCGCGCCGGCGCAGCGTTCGCGCGCGGCACCTCGACGCTCGCCGCCTCCCTGCTGTTCGCGTGTCTGTGCGCGTGCAGCGGTAATGCGCACATCGATGTCGCCAACAGCCAGATTGCCGATCCGGCGACCGTCGATTTCCCGATCTTCTACGTCAAGCGCACGATCCCGACCAAACCGGATGACCTGCGCGTGCTGCGCGATCTCGTTCCGAGCGCGGACCTGTTCAAGCGCGACAGCGCTTCCCCGAGCGCCAACGAGACAAACATCACGACACGGGTGACGGCCAATGCCCTCTACGACGTGAAGGACGTGGATATCTCGGCCGATGGGACCCGGGTCGCCTTTGCGATGCGCGGCCCCATCACCCCGAACATGAAGGCCAAGGACCCACCGTCCTGGCGGATCTGGGAATACATCATCGCCAACGACACGCTGCACCAGGTGATCGATCCGACGACCGACCCGGATCCGCCGACGGTCAACGACGAGTCGCCGCATTATCTGCCGGACGGCAGGATCGTGTTCTCCTCCACCCGCCAGACGCAATCCAAGGGCATCCTGCTCGACGAAGGCAAGCCGCAGTTCGAAGCGCAGGACGAGGATCGCACCGAGTCGGCGTTCAACCTGCACGTGATGAATGCCGATGGCACCCACGTCCATCAGGTCACGTTCAATCAGAGCCACGACCGCGACGCGAGCGTGCTCTCCAGCGGCCGCGTGCTGTGGACGCGCTGGGATCACGCACCGGGCCACGACGCGATGCATCTCTACTCCGCCAACCCCGATGGGAGCGACCTCGAGCTCTACTATGGCGCCAACAGTCACATGACGGGCACGAACGACAGCGTGATCGAGTTCGTGAAGGTGCGGGAGATGCAAAACGGCGACCTGCTCGCCCTCATTCGTCCATACAGCGACGCTTCCGACACACAGAAGATCGATTTCGGCGGCAATCTCACGATCATCGACGGCAAGGATTTCGTCGAGAACACGCAGCCGACACTGGCGAGCGCGAGCGCGAAGGGACCAGCGCAGAGCCCGGCGACGCCGAATGATGTCTCCACCATTGCAGGTCCCTCGCCCGGTGGACGGTTCAACTCGGCGTTTCCGCTCTGGGATGGCACCAACCGCATCCTCGTGACCTGGACACAGTGCCGATTGCTGAACACTGCCAAGACGATCGTCCCGTGCACCGCCGCGGCGCTCGCCGATCCCAACGTGACCACGGCGCCGCCGCTCTACAGTGCCTGGATGTTCGACCCGAATCAGAACACCATGCTGCCGCTCATGCCGCCCGTGGAGGGGGTCATGGTGACCGACCTGGTCGCCGCGCAGCCGCGTCCGGTGCAGACAGTCATTCTCGACAAGATCCCCGGCGTGGATCTCGACCAGGACCTTTTCTCGGCAGGGGTGGGCGTGCTGGACATCCGCAGTGTCTACGACTTTGACGGGGTGGACACGGCGAAACCCAATATCCAGAGCGTGGCCGATCCTGCCAAGACGCCTGCCAGCCAGCGCCCGGCGCGATTCATCCGGCTCGAGAAGGCGGTGTCGCTCCCGGACAAGACTCTCGTCAACCTGGCGGGCGCGGCCTTCGGGGCCAGCAACTACATGCGCGAGATCATGGGCTATGCGCCCATCGAGCCGGACGGCTCGGTACACATCGAAGTGCCCGCGAACGTTGCTTTCATGATGAGCGTCCTGGATGCGAACGGGCGGCGCATCGGCCCCGAGCAGGGGGTCTGGTTGCAGGGGCTGCCCGGTGAAGTCATCACATGCAACGGCTGCCACACGCCAGCCACGGCTCAGCATCCCATCTCTCATGGACGTACGGGGCTGTTCAATTCCGCCTACGCCGGCGCGGCGGCCACGGGAAGCCCGTTTCCGCACACGATCGCCACCGGTCCGAATGCTTTCCTGCCGCAGGCTGGTGAGACGATGGCGCAGGCGCGCATGCGCCTGAGTTGCGAGAATGACTCACCGCGCTGCGCGCAGATGGTGCCCACCATGAATGTCCTGTATACGGACGTCTGGACCGATCCGTCGCAGGCAACACCGGGAAGCCCGATCAGCTACAGGTACGACGATCCGACTTTCATGACGGCGATCCCGACGCTCGCGGCCTGCGTCGGCACCTGGGCGCCGAACTGCCGGATCGTCATCAATTACCCGCAGCACATTCAGGCGCTCTGGGACCTGACGCGCCAGACGGTGGTGGCCGGGGCCGTCACCGCCGATCACACCTGCTCCCGGGCAGGTTGTCACAATCCGAAGAACGCCGCCGGGACGGCCGAGGTGCCGGCGGGCCAGCTCGACCTGACGAACGCCGCCTCCAACGCCGAGCCGCAGCAGTTCGTCTCTTATCAGGAACTCCTGTTCCCGCATGCTGAGCAAGAAGTTAACATGGGCGCCCTGCAGGACGTCCCGGGCCCGCCGGACCCCAACGGTGCACCGACGACGATACCTGTAGGGCCGTTCATGAATGCGGGAAGCGCCAATGGTGCCCTCTCCAGCGCGTTCCTCGGCCGCTTCGCACCGGGCTCCGGCAGCACCCACGCGGGCTACCTGAGTCCGGCAGAGCTTCGCCTGATCTCGGAGTGGCTGGATATTGGCGCGCAGTACTTCAACAATCCGTTCGATCCGGCTGTTCCTGTCAACTGAGGCGCCTGCGGAAACTGAGCACTGCACGACCGACAGCCCATGCGGAATTCTAAGATGCTCCATGGCAGTGGAGCCCGGTAAGTCATCATTGCGCAATCTCCTCTTCGTCGGACTGCTGCTCTCGCTGCTGCTGCCGGTGGCAGCGATCGGCCGCGAGCGCGAGCACCTTCAGGTATTCGTCACCGCGCCGTACCTGGAGCTGCGGACCGGGCCAGGGCGCGGCTATCCGGTCTTCCAGGTCGCCGAGCGCGACGCGAGCGTGGAAGTGCTCTTCCGGCGCACGGACTGGTTCAAGGTCCGCACCGCGCGCGGTGTCGAGGGTTGGGCGGCGCAGCGCGACATGCTGCGCACGGTGCTGGCCGACGGCACGCCGTTTCGCTTCGAGCTCGGCGACCGCTCCGGGTTCACCTCGCACCGCTTCGAGATGGGGATCTTCGCGGGCGATTACGGCGGCGCCACGCTGATCTCGGGCTACGGGTCGTTCTCCGTGAATCCTCAGCTCGCCGCGGAGGTTTCACTCGGACAGTTCCTGGGCAAGTTCTCCAACGGCACGGTCGCCGACTTCGGCTTCTCGCACGTACTGGTTCCGGAATGGCGGCTCTCGCCATTCTTCATGCTGGGGACCGGTCTCGTGCACGTCTCGCCGAAAGCGACCCTCGTGGTACCTTCAGAGCGCACCGATCAGACTGCTTACGTCGGGGGAGGCTTGCGCTTCTACCTCACGCGCCGGTTTTTCGTGCGCGCCGAGTACAAGAGCCACATCGTGTTCACGAAGCGCAATGCAAATGAGGAAGTAGACGAATGGAAACTGGGTTTCGCATTCTTCTTCTGAGCGCGGTCCTGGTGGGACTGCCGGGCTGCGCTTCGGTACGCAACTGGTTTCACCACCGCAGCGAGGTGCGCCAGGCGCGGGCCGAAGCCCGCGAGGAAGCCGCGCAGGCCGACAGCCAGGCCGCCCAGCAGGACTCGCAGGCCTCCCCCCCACGGGTGGTCGAGCCGGAAATCGAGCGACGCAAGATCAAGGTGCCGAAGATCAAGAGCTCGAACGTCGAGCTGGGACTGCAGTACGGCTTCATCTCGATCGAGGACTTCGGCACCCAGTCCACCTATGGGATCTCGGCTGCCTACCACATCACCGAGGACTTCTTCTTCCTGGGCGAGGCCGGCCGCGCCTATGGGGGACGCACCAGCTTCGAGACCCTGGGGGGAAATATCCAGCTGCTTACCAGCGCTGAGAGGCGCTTCACGTATTACGATCTCTCCCTCGGCTACAACTTCCTCCCGGGCGAGGCCTTTCTCGGTCGCGGCGTCGCTCTGTCGAGCGCTTTCTACCTGGTAGGCGGAATTGGCAGCACTCAGTTCGCGGGCGACGATCGGTTCACAGTGAATTTCGGCGCAGGCTACCGGGTGCTGCCGGCCGACTGGCTTGCGGTGCACATCCAGGTCCAGGATCGGGTCTTCAGGACCGATCTGCTGGGAGTCTCCAAGCTGACCAACAACATGGAAGCGACGATCGGCGCGACCGTATTCTTTTGAGCACAGGAACTGCGCAATGAGAAACCGAACCGAACTGCCTGCCCGCTGGCGAAAAGGCGTGGCTTTTGCCGCGCTCGCCGTGACGTTGCTTGGCGTGCTGCCCACGGCGCTGGCCGACCCCACCGGTCCGGCACCGGCCTTTACGCTGGCCGAGCGCGGCGGCGGCAACCTGAGCCTCACGCAGTACAAGGGTCAGGTGGTGATGCTCAACTTCTGGGCGAGCTGGTGTGGACCGTGCCGCCAGGAGATGCCGCTGCTCCAGGACATCTATAAGAAGTATGGCAAGCTTGGCTTCACCCTGATCGGTGTGAACGTGGAGCCGGACTCGAACGCCGCCAACGACTGGCTGAAGCAGACCCCGGTCAGCTTCCCGATCGTGTATGACACGAAAAGCGAGGTCAGCAAGCTTTACGATGTCGAAGGGATGCCGAGCACGGTGATCATCGACCGCAAGGGCAACCTGCGGGTGCTGCACCGGGGCTACAAGCCGGGTGACGAGAACGGCTATCTCAACAGCATCCGCGCGCTGGTTCGCGAATGACGGGCCGCCAGCCGGAGCAGCTTTCATGATCACTCGTTGCAGGGTGCTGATCGAACGATCGCGGCAAGCCGGGCACGCAGGCGGTTCGCGCCCACGGCGGGCCAGATGCCTCACTCTGGCTCTGCTCGCCAGCGCGCTCGGGATCGCGCTCAGCGGCTGCTCGCCCATCGAGCCGTGGGTCAAGCCTTACGAGCGTGAGCACTTCGCCGATCCGATCATGGCTTTCAATCGCGATCCGGTCTCCAGCGTGTATCGCGAGCACGTCTTCGAGTCGCGCGAGGGCGCGCGCGGTGCAACCGGCGGCGTGGGTGGCGGCTGCGGATGCAACTGAGCGGCCTGCAGCGGCGGGTGGATGCAGCGCTGCGCCGGCACGCCGGCACACTGCTCGCCCTGTGCCTGTGCGTCGCTCCGGCCCTTGCCGGGGTGCTTCCCGAAGATCGAACGGATCTGCTGTACCACCGCTACCAGGGCGGCGGAGTGACGGTCCAGGGGCCATCCCTGCTGATCCAGAAGAAGCTCACGGACAACCTGGCACTCACGGCGAACTATTACGAGGACATGATCTCGAGCGCCTCCATCGACGTGAAGCTCGCTGCGAGCCCGTACAAGGAGACGCGCAAGCAGAAGAGTGCGGGCCTGGAATACCTGCACGGCAAATCCACCTACAGCGCCGGCCTGATCAACAGTGTCGAGCCGGACTACCGCGCGAATACCACGTACTACTCGATCAGCCAGGACATGTTCGGGGACCTCACGACCTTTACCATGACCTACAAGCGCGGTTGGGACAGGGTCTTCAAGGATGGCAAGGTCAACGGCCGCATCGAGAACGTGCCCTTCCCCGAGGAGCCCGGCGTACTCAACCCGGGCGCCTTCAGCCAGGACGCTGATCATCGCGGCTACACGATCGGGCTGAGCCAGATCCTGACTCGCAGCCTGATCATGACCTTCAACTACGAGGTGCTCACCGACCAGGGGTACCTGCAGAGCCCCTACCGCGAGATCCTGTTCCTGGATCCCAGCCAGGCGCTCGGCTACAGCAAGGCGGACCAGATCTATCCCAATACGCGGACCAGTAACGCTGCCTCCGTCGAGGCGAAATACTACCTGCCGTATCGCGCCGCCCTCAGCGGCCAGTACCGCTATTTCCAGGACACGTGGGGTATCCGGGCTCATACCTTCGAGCTGGGCTACACTCAGCCGCTGTGGAGGCGCCTGATTCTCGATGGGAGCGTGCGCTTCTATACGCAGAATGCCGCGACCTTCTACAGCGACATTTTCCCGCGCCTCAACTTCCAGAATTTCGAAGCGCGCGACCGCGAGCTGGCCGCCTTCAACAGCTACTCGTTGGGCATCGGCGCCTCGTGGGAATTTCCGAAGCCACCCGTGCCGTGGATCAATCGCAGCAGCTTCACCATGCGGATCGACCATCTGCTCATCGACTACAAGGATTTCCGCAACGCGCTGCTGATCGATCCTGCCGCTGGCATCCGGCCCGGCCAGGAGCCGCTGTACAAGCTGAACGCAAACATCTTCCAGGCCTTCCTGTCCGTCTGGTTCTGAGCAATCCGTCCCCTTGCCGGCGTAGCTGAGTTAAGCTTGCGCAATCGGTCGCCCGCGCTGTCTGCAGCCGGCGACAGCTCAGAGGAACTCAGCATGCGAACCCGCATCAGATTGTTCACCGTTCTAGCCGCCATCGCGCTCTGCGTCAGCACGCAGGGAGCTTGGGCGCAAGCACGGGAAGAGGGGCGACTGCTCATGGCGAGCCAGGTGCTCGAAGAGCTGCGCAACGGGCGGGACCAGTACATCCCGGACAAGCTCCTGGAGCGTGCTTACGCTATTGCCATCATCCCCGATATGACCAAGATCGCCTTCTTCGCCGGTGGGCGACGCGGTCACGGCGTCCTGGTCGTCCGTGACAAGGACGGCCGGTTCACCAGCCCGGCGTTCATCACCATGACTGGCGGCAGCTTCGGCTGGCAGTGGGGCGTGCAGTCGACCGACATCATGCTGGTGTTCACGACACGCCGCGGGGTTGAAGGGATCACCGGCGGCAAGATGACCTTGGGCGCCGACGCTTCCGTGGCCGCTGGCCCCGTCGGACGCAGCGCTTCCGCCTCCACCGACACCAGCTTCAAG
Organism: Steroidobacteraceae bacterium; assembly: GCA_036501985.1. GTDB lineage: Bacteria > Pseudomonadota > Gammaproteobacteria > Steroidobacterales > Steroidobacteraceae > 13-2-20CM-66-19. The sequence goes on from DASXZI010000012.1 coordinate 397,098, forward strand.
GCGGAGGTGTACTCCTACTCGCGCAGTCGGGGCGTGTTTGCGGGGCTTGCCCTCGATGGCACCGCGCTGACCATCGACGACGATGCGAACTCGGCGTTCTATCGCAAGCCGGGCATCATGGCCTCGGACATCATTTCGGGGAATGTGCACAGCAACGATGAGAGCGCGCGACGCTTTCTGGCAGCCGTGAACAACAGCACGGAGGCGGAATCGGCCTCTTCCTCGGCTCCTCCGCCCACCGCCTCCGCGCCGACGCCCCCGCCGGCGAACGGTGCGCCCCGCAGCGATGCGCCGGCACCTCGTAGCGGTGCGCAGAGCTTCCCGATGTCGGACCCGCAGCCCGGGGCTGAGCCCAAGTAACGGCCCAGGGTGCAGTGCAGGCGTTAGCTGGCCCAGGAAGGCGCTGACGCCCCGAGGAGGCTCCACTCCAGACACGGTGGATAGTGGCGACCCGAGATTCTGGTGAGGGCCTTCAGCGTGGACCCTGCCGTGATCGGCGTCGCTGCGCCCTACCTGCGCATCATCTCGTGGAACTTCGTCGCCACCGGACTGATCTTCACATGCTCGAGCCTGTTCCAGGCGCTCGGCAATACCTGGCCGTCGCTCCTGAGCTCCGCAACCAGACTCATCACGTTTGCGGTTCCGGCCGCGTGGCTCGGCTCACAGCCTCACTTCGAGCTGCGCCACCTGTGGTATCTGTCCGTATGCACCGTATCGGTGCAGGCGATTCTCAGCCTCATCCTGCTGCACCGCCAGTTTCGTCTCAGTACAGTCGAACGCACCCCAGCGGTGGTGGGCTGAAACACCAGTTCAGCCCTCGCACCACTGCCGCCAATCCTCGAGCGTCGCCTCGCGCATGCGCCGGGCAGCCTTCAGCAACCAGTCCGGCTTGCTGCGCGCGAGGTCCTGCAGAATCACCTTGCGTTGCCGCGGCGTCCCCAGATGCACATTGCCGGTCTCCCAACCCATCATCCACAGCAACCTGCACTCGTCGCGGATCCCCGCCACGCTTTGCAGCTCGATGCGGCTGCAGTCAGGGGCGAGCCGGCGGACAACCCGACCATCGCGGACGCTCAGGAAGGGGTCGGGCACACGGACGGCGCGTCGGATGATCTCCATGTATCGCAGGCGCCCTACCCCGGCCTCATGCATCCATGACCACGAGGAGGCCACCAGCGGTTTCACTTCGCGAGCGATAGTGCCGCCGCGCCAATGCGCCAGGGCCGTATAGCGCTGACGACCCAGGCTGCCCAGGCCCGCCTGTCGATGGACGATCCGGAATGCAACACCCCGCTCTGGCATGGCCGCTCGCAGCAGCCGACGCACCCGCGCAGGCACGGCCCTCCGCACCGGCTGCAGGCTGAGCAGGCGCTCCCAGTAACTACGCTGCTCTTTGAGGCGGCTCACCGCAAGGTCACGCAGCCAGCGGTGTCGTTCCGCGAGAACCACGGGCGCTCCCTCAGCCTTCAAAGACTGCAGATATCCCTCGAGAACGGACTCGCACGCCAGCCGCGCGGGAGTCGCCAGCCGGGACTCCCCAATCGCCATGAGCGCACTCGTGCACAGGCGCACGAGATCGTTGGCATAGGGAAGGGTCGTGGCCTCGTCAAAATCATTGATTCCCCAGATCAACCGGCCCTCGCCGTCGCGCCACGTTCCGAAATTCTCCACGTGCAGGTCCCCTACTCCCAGTACACGCGGCGAGGTGCGCAGGCTGGCGCATTGCTGTGACCACAACTGTGCCCAGCGATAGAACGTCGCTCGCAGGAAGAAGAACGGATCCTGCTCCATGCGGCGGTGTTTGAGTCTGATGTCAGCCTTGATCAGGCTCAGACGCTGCGCCAGCCACTGCTCGTAGCCATGAGTGCATTCCACGGCGTTCATCTTGTTTGTGTCTCTCCGGCAGCCGGTGCGTTGCCCGCGCGCGCCAGCCACGCATCCACCTGCTTCTCCAGGATCCCCAGCGGCAGCGCGCCGTTGCCGAGCACGACTGCATGGAACTGCCTGATGTCGAAGCGCGCGCCCAGCTGTTCCTGAGCGCGGCTGCGCAGCTGCAGGATCTTCAGCATGCCGATCTTGTATGCGAGCGCTTGCGCCGGCACGACGTAGTAGCGCTCCACCTCGCTCACGACTTCGCCTTCGGCCATGCCCGTCTTCTCCATCATGTAGGCAATGGCCTGCTCGCGGGTCCAGCGCAGATGGTGAATACCGGTATCCACCACGAGGCGCACGGCGCGGAACATCTCGGCCTGCAGCCGGCCCAGGTTATCGAGTGGAGCGCGCTCGAATCCCATCTCCCACGCGAGCTGCTCCGCATACAAAGCCCATCCCTCGTCGTAGGCCGTGAACGGCAGCACCTTACGGAAGATCGGCACGTCGGGCAGGCGTTGCGCGATGGCCGCCTGCAGCTGGTGTCCGGGAACCGCCTCGTGATAGGCCAGCGTACGCATCTGGTACTTCCAGATTTCCCGCATGTCGCGCAGGTTGACGTAAAACACACCCACGCGCGATCCGTCGAGGGAGCCCGTATCGGCGTAGGCACCCGGGGCCGTCTTCTCCTTGAATGCCGGCACGCGCTCGACCCGGACATCGAGGGCCGGGGGCGCCGCGAAGTCCCGCGGCAGATCACGGATGATCTCGTTGATGTAGCGCTGATAGTCGGCGAGGCACTGCGCGCGCCCCGACTCATCATTGGGGTACTGGAAACGCGGATCGGCATTGAGCAGCGCGATGCGTGCTCCGACCGTGCCGTGGTCCAGGCCTTGCGATCTCAGTATGGCATCCAGCTCCTTCTCGATGCGCGCGACTTCCTCCAGGCCGATCTGGTGCACCGCTGCGGCATCGAGCGAAGTCGTGGTATGACTGCGGATCAGGTAGTCGTAATACGCATCCCCGTCCGGCAGCCTCCACACGCCGTAGTCGAGCGCTACCCGGGGCGCGAGCTGCTCGAAATACGTGATCAGAGTGCGGTAGGCGGGATACACCGCCTGCTCGATGGCCTGGCGCGCCTGCCCGAGAAGCCGGCTGCGCTCGGATGGAGGGATGCCGGGAAGCTTGCCCAGCTTCTCGCGCAGGTTGATGTACAGCACGTTGCCGGTCGGGGGCACCGCAATGAACGCGCGCATCTCGGCGAGCACTCGTGCAATGACGAAGCCCGGCGGCACGATCCCCTTCGCTTCGCGCAGCCGCAGGCCCTCCAGCAGCCCATCGAACTGGCGGCGGAAGTCCGTCAGCCGCGAGATGTAGTTGCGTGCATCGCGCCCATCGCCGATCGGATGGATCTGCACCATGAAGTCCGGCGTCGCGCTCTGGACTCCGAACAGCTGGTTGACGGGATAGTCGTAGTACAGCCAGCGCTGCCCGTTCACCTGGTCCTGCAGGAACCAGTCGAGCACGTCGTACGAGAGCTGCTCGGAGGGAGCCAGGCTGGAGCGATCGTACCGGTGCAGCGTCGCGAGATCCTCGCGCACCATCCGCGCCAGCTTCTCTTCGTGAGCCGGGGAGACATCCGTGAGACTGCCGTCGAACCCCTTGTAGCCGAGTCGCTCGAAGATCCCGAGCGAGGAGGCAGCCTCCGGGTCCTCCAGCAGGAACTGGATGAGCACCCGCTCGAAGAAGATACCGATCCGCAATGGTCGGAAGTACCAGCTCTGCAGGATCAGGGCGGCCGAGAGGATCAGAGCCGTCCCGATGAGCGCGCCCGCCCACTTGAGGGCGGTTCTCATGCGCAGACCCGGGCCGGCACTACTGATTCCGGGCGGCCGCGCGATCGAGTATCAGCTGCGCCAGGGGAAGGTAGTTGCCGCCGAAATGGTGGCCGCCGGACAGCTCGACCACACGTGCGTGCTGAGCACTGACCTTGGGACAGATCGTATCCGTATCGTCGTCGCCGTAGATGCACAGGGTATCCACTGACGAAAGTCTGTCTATCTCGGGCTGCACGGGCAGTCCCGCGCTGTCGGCACCGACCCAGTTTGCCACGTGAAACTCGAACGCGGCCGAGCTGCTGACGCCGATCAGCGCGGTGAGGCTGACGAGCGCCCGCGTCGCCTTGGGCAGGCGATTCACCGCGAATGGCAGCACGTCGGCTCCCTGGGAGTATCCGATGAGGATGGCGTGTTTCTTCTTCCAGTGGAAGGCATAGTAACGCACGATGCGATCGATATCCCGGGCGAGGCCGGCGGGCTCGCGGACGCTCCAGAAATAGCGCAGCGAGTCCACTCCGGCCGTCGGTACGCCGCGCTCGGCCAACAGCGAGGCCACTTCCTTGTCGATACCCGCCCAGCCCCCATCCCCGGAAATCAACACGGCAAAGGTGTCGGCATTGGCCGGGGCTGCCGTCCCGGTGGCTTCGACCTCGACGATCGGCAGGTCGGCGAGACTGGCGGGCGGCACCGGCAGCCGTTGCACCTGCGTGCTGGCGATGGAGGCGTAGGCCGCATCGAACTGCTCCAGCCAGCCTTTCGTCCCGGAGTAGTTATGGGCCACGCCCGGCAGCTCTACGAGCTTCGCCCCGGGGGTACTGGCGATGAAGGCCCGCGCCCGTGAGATCGGACAGACACGGTCACGGGTTCCGTGCAGCGCTATCCAGGGCGCATTCAGCTTCGCCGGCGGCAGCAACTGCGCGCCGGCTCCATGAGCGAGAGGTTTGAACCGCAGCCCCTGCGTCTGGCACAAGGGCTTGCGCAGATCGAGATCCACGCAGAAAGAGAGCGTCACGGCGCCCGCAAAGATCCCGGGGGGCGCCTGCGCGAGTGTCGTGTACGCGAGTGTCGCACCGGCCGAGTGGCCGATCAGGATGGGCGTGAAGTAGGTGGGCAGCTTGTAGTAGGCCTGGATGTAGTGGCTGAGGTTCTCCAGATCTCCGTCGGGTGCCACGCAACTCCCGCCGTCCTTTTCCAGGCTGGTGAACAGCTCCGCCGTGTCGATGCCGGCGACCATCGTGCCCTCGGCCGCGAGCGATTCGGCAATGGTGGCCAGCTTCGAGCTCCATCCGCCGTCGCCGGACATGAGCAGTGCGAAATGTTTCACCCCGCCACTGGGCCGGAAGACCTCGACGTGCTTGAAGCGTCCGTGCGAGAGCGCATCCGCACCGGCTGCCGGACCGGTACAGAGCGTGGCGACGAGCGCGAAGGCTGTGGCGGCGGCAGTAGCGCGCACTACGGCGAGCCGCCCTGCGGAGGGGCTCAATCGGCTACGAACTGGAATTCCACTTCGATGTTCAGGTCGGCGAGCTTGCGCGCGACCCGGCTGCTCAGTGTGAACGCCGCATTGGCGCCCGGCGACAGCTCGATGAGCAGCGACACCTCGCCGCCATCGGACTGCAGTTGCCGCAGACACTCACGGTGGCGCGCGAGATGCAGCAGTTGCTGAGTCAGGAAGGCTTCGAGCGAGATATCGCTGGAGCCCAGCAGCTGCGCAGGCAGCGGCGCCGACCAGTATGAGTCGCGATGGCTGCCGCCCAGGGCCGCGCCGGTCTGTGAGCGGCGCGGCTCCCCGACAGTCCAGCTATGTGCAGGCTCCAGGCCCAATGTTTCGGTCAACACCGCCAGGCTCGATGCCGGATGCCGCGCACGCAGGGAAACGAGATAGCTGAAAGCGCTGGCCGGCAGAACCTGACCGACGTTGCTCGAACCCATTAATCTGATCTCCGTCGATGAATCGCAAGTCCCTCGATCGTCTCGCGCCGCGAGGTGCGCGAGGCGCAAGCGATCGGGCTCAAGAATACCTCCGGGAGCATCGTGCTGTCTTGACTGAGCGTGCTTGGTCTGGAGCGGGGCCTCACCGTCGAGAAACCAACATCGCAAGCTCTCGCGTGCTCTGCCCGGACACTATCCAACAATGTCCCGGGGATCGACGGCCTTGGCGCATCCCCGGGCCGCCCAGCGCATCCGGGTGCGGCACGTCGAAGGTCCTGCGCATCGCCCTCCGGCCAAAAACGCCCGAGGCCCTGGCGGTGCGAGGTCGACTGGCCGCAACAACTTGACGCAGCGTGCGGCACCTTTCTACCCTCGGCATCGCAAACTTGGCGCGCCTTCGTTGCGCGCGAGCTACAAGAGCGTCCACCAGGCCAGGGAGATTCTCGCCGTCCATCCCCGGCATCCTCAGGCACGACTTCTCCTGGGCCAAGCCGCGCGCCTTGGCGGGCATACACAGGCGGCGCTCACGGTACTCGGGCCGCTGGCGCGGGAGCTGCCACACTCGGGGGCCGTCCTTCTGGAGCTGGGAATTGCCCTGGGCGAGGCCGGCCGGCTCGGCGAGGCCGTCGTCGCGCTCGAGGCCGCCAGCGGAGGCCAGCCCGATTCGCCCGAAGCGTGGCGAGTGCTGGCAGACCACATGGATGCGCCTGGCGATGCGCGCGCAGTGGATGATGCACGCGCCCGGCTGCGGCGCTACCCCGATGCCCAGCAGCTCCTGGAGCGATGCCTCGAGCTCGCCCCGAGCTTCCATGCCGCTCGCTACAACTATGCGGTCGTGCTCAACCGCCAGGCCCGGGCTGCCGAGGCGTTGGCGCAGATTGAGCCGCTTGCAGCTGCAGCCGCGTAATCCGGGCTATCGCAGCCTGCAGGCCGCGAGCCTCGCCTATCTGGGCGAGTACGCACGGTCGATCGAGGTCTACGAGGGCCTGTTGCGCGAGTTCCCGCAGCGGCCCCGAATGTGGATGAGCTACGGTCACTCGCTGAAGACTGCCGGTAGACAGGCGGATTGTGTCGCGGCCTACCGGCGCGCGATCGAGATGCAGCCCACCCTCGGAGAGGCGTACTAGAGCCTCGCCAATCTGAAGACGTTCCACTTCTCGGCACCGGATGTCCTGGCCATTCGCACGGCGCTGCACCGCAATCATTCAGCTTCGCAGCCCAGCGTCGGCACGTACTTCGACGAGCAGCCGGTCACGACCATTGACGGCACGATCGACATTCACGTGTACGACATCGCGCGCATCGAGGTGCTGGAAGGGCCCCAGGGAACCCTGTACGGGGCGAGCTCCGAGGCGGGCACGATCCGCATCATCACCAACAAGCCGGACCCCAGCGCATTCTCCGCAGGCTACGACATCGGCGCCAACAGCGTGAACCATGGGGGCAGCGGCTGGGTGGCCGAGGGCTACGTGAGCCTGCCACTCACCCCGGTGGCGGCGGTACGCCTGGTGGCCTGGGATGAGCACGACCCGGGGTACATCAAGAACGTTGCGGATACCAATGCGGCCGCCGGGCGTGGGCGGCCAACCCAACTTCGAGCCCTTCCATGGAGCGCCGTGCACCGATCTCAACAACTCGGTTGCGGCAAGACCTACCGCGCTACCGTGACTTACAAGTTCGATCCGGACAGGCTGCCCGCTTACGCTCTGTTCGACCTGTCCACGGGCTTGGGCAGGAACAACAGCTCGCTGGAGCTCACCATCACGAACGTGACGGACAAGCGGGCGCAGCTGACCCGCTACGTGGAATGCGCAACCACTACCTGCAACCAGCCGTACGTCATTCCGACCCAACCGCGAACCGTCGTAATCAAATTCGCGCAGAAGTTCTGAGGGGCCGGTAGCTCCCGCGAGGCCTCGCGCTCACCGGCGCCCTGGGGGCTCGTGCGTGTTCTGCCGGGCGGCGAAAGCGAGCTGCGTGGTCCCAAAATCTTGAAAAATCGCCTGATTGGCATAAGGTGGCCGGGGGGGCCTGCATCGCGAGTGCTGGGTCGGCGCGTGGCGACGGGGTGCGAACGGGATGACTTGGTGAACGTAACGACAGAGCCGGTAGGCAGCCTCGAGGTCGCGCTGACCCACGCGGCGCGACTCCTGGGGAGTCAGCCGCGGCTTGCCGCCGAACAATCCACGGAGATCCTCAAGGCCGTGCCCGGACATCCCGTGGCGAGCCTGATCCTCGCAACGGCACACCGTCTGAGCGGCCAGCCCGAAAGCGCGCTGGAGGTGCTGGACCCGCTCGCACGCACTCAGCCCGCGGCCGCACCGGTCCATCTGGAGTTCGGACTGGCCCTGAGTGCAGTGGGGCGTAATCTGGAGGCGATTCCCGCCTTGCGCCGCGCCGTGGCCCTCAAACCGGACCTGACGGACGCGTGGCGTGCCCTCGGCGATCAGCTCACCATCACCGGCGATGCGGCCGGTGCGGATGCCGCTTACGCCCAGCACATCAAGAGCTCCGTGCGGGACCCGCGTCTGCTGATCCCCGCCGCGGCACTCTGCGACAACCGGATTCCCGAGGCAGAGGCACTGCTGCGCGAGCACCTGAAGAAATACCCGACCGACGTCGCCGCGATTCGCATGTTCGCCGAGGTTGCCGCCCGGCTGCGACGCTACCAGGATGCGGAAGACCTTCTGGCGCGTTGCCTCGAGCTTGCGCCCAGCTTCACTCCCGCACGCCACAACTATGCTCTGGTGCTGCATAGGCAGAACAAGCCCGTGGAGGCGCTGCGCGAGATCGAGTCCCTGCTGGCGAAGGATCCGCTCAACCCCGGTTACCGGAACCTGAAGGCCGCCATCCTGGCGCGGATCGGTGAGCTCGCGCAGTCGATCGAGCTCTACGAGCAGGTACTGGCCTCCCATCCACTGCAACCCAGGATCTGGATGAGTTACGGGCACGCCTTGAAGACCGAAGGTCGCGAGACCGACAGTATCGCGGCCTACGAGAAAAGCATCGAGTTGCAGGCCAGTCTCGGCGAGGCGTACTGGAGCCTCGCGAATCTGAAGACGGTGCGGTTCGTGCCGGCCCAACTGGATTCGATGCGCCGGCAGCTCGCCAGAGCCGATCTGAGCGATGACGACCGGCTGCACCTGCACTTCGCCATGGGCAAAGCGCTCGAGGACGCCGGCGGGTATGCCGCCTCGTTCGAGCACTACGCGCAGGGCAATCGAATCCGCCGCGCGGGCGTGCGCTATTCGGCTGAAGAGATGACGGGGCACGTCCGGCGATGCAAAGCCCTGTTCACTACCGAATTCTTCGCGGAGCGAGCCGGGTACGGAACGCAGGCACGGGACCCCATCTTCGTCGTCGGCCTGCCGCGCGCCGGCTCGACTCTCCTCGAGCAGATTCTGGCCAGCCACTCGCAGGTGGAGGGCACCATGGAGCTGCCGGACGTGCCGGGAATCGCCCGGTCGTTCATGCGCGAGGCCGACCGCGGCGCCTCCAAGTATCCGCAGGCCCTGGCTCACCTGAGCGCCGATGAGTTTCGCGCCCTGGGTGAGCAGTACCTGCAGCAGACGCGCATCCAGCGCAAGAGCGCGGCGCCGTTCTTCATCGACAAGATGCCGAACAATTTCGCGCACCTCGGCCTGATTCATCTGATGCTGCCGAATGCGCGGATCATCGACGCCCGGCGCCACCCGCTTGGCTGCTGCTTTTCCGGCTTCAAGCAGCACTTTGCCCGTGGCCAGCATTTCACCTACAGCCAGGAAGATATCGGCCGGTACTACAGCGACTACGTCGAGCTTATGGCACACTTCGACCAGGTGCTGCCTGGGCGGATCCATCGGGTCTTCTACGAATCGCTGATCGAGGACACGGAAGCCGAGGTGCGCCGCCTGCTGCAATACTGCGGCCTGCCGTTCGAGCCGGACTGCCTGCGGTTCTATGCGAACGAGCGCGCGGTACGCACGGCCAGCTCGCAGCAGGTGCGGCAGCCAATTTACAAGGAAGGTCTCGATCACTGGCGGCACTTCGAGCCGTGGCTCGGGCCGCTCAGGGTCGCTCTGGGCCCGGTACTCGAGCAGTATCCGGCGGTGCCGGGGTTTGATGCAGCCGCGCGAGCAGCCGAAGGTCGCTCGCGCGCACCAGATGAACACAACGAGGGGGGTTCCCTGTGACACGTAGTCGAATGCGAAAACTCAAGCGCCTGCAGGGTCGCAAGGCGAGGCAGATACTGTGGAAGGTTGCGCCCGTGGCCTCGGCCATCCTCGCCTGCATGCAGACCGCACGCGCCCAGGCGCCGAGCGAGACCGAGGCCTCCGCCAACGGTCTGGAAGAGGTGGTGGTGACGGCGCAGAAGCGCGCCGAGAATCTGCAGAATGTGCCCATCAGCATCCAGGCGATCAATACCGAAAAGCTCGAGCAGATGAACGTCACCAACTTCGACGATTACGCGAAGTTGCTGCCGAGCGTCTCCTTCCAGACGGCGGGTCCCGCCTTCGAACACACGTACATGCGCGGTGTCGCCAGCGGAGGCGACGGCAACCATTCAGGGTCCCTGCCGAGTGTGGGCATGTATCTGGATGAGCAGCCGGTCACGACCATCGACGGCAACCTCAACATCCATATTTACGACATTGCGCGCGTCGAGGCGCTGTCGGGGCCGCAGGGCACGCTGTACGGAGCCAGCTCCGAAGCCGGCACGATCCGCATCATCACCAATAAGCCCGATCCGACCGCCTTCAAAGGCGGCTACGACGTCGAAGGCAACACGGTGGATCACGGCGGGCAGGGCTACACGGTCGAGGGATTCGTGAATATTCCGATCACCTCGATCGCGGCCGTGCGCCTCGTCGGCTGGGACATAAGGGATGCGGGATTCATCGACAACGTACCGGGGACCGTGACGTATCCGTCCGACACGCCAGCCGGCATCACGCAGAACAATGCAGCTCAGGTCAAGAAGGACTACAACACCGTTGACACCAAGGGTGGCCGCGCTGCCCTCAAAGTTGATCTGACGGACAACTGGACCATCACCCCCCAGATCATGGGTCAGGCCACCGACACGCACGGATTCTTCGGATACAACCCGGCAGTCGGCGATCTGGAAGTGCAGAAGTACTTCCCCGAGGAGATCCGCGACTCCTGGATCCAGTCTGCGCTGACCATAGAAGGCAAGATTAACAATTTCGACATCGTGTACGCGGGCGCGTACCTGACACGCAATACGCATGAGAACGAGGATTACACCGACTACTCCCTCGCCTACGACAACTATTACGGCTTTAGCGGGTTTGGAACGTACTTCCGCGACAACGCCGGCAAGGTCATCAATCCGGCGCAATACATCGTCGGACGCGACCACTACACCAAGTTGAGCCACGAGCTTCGGGTAACCACGCCAAAAGAGAACCGGTTCCGGCTGACGGCGGGCGTGTTCCTGCAGCGGCAGGTGCATGAGATTTCGCAGGACTACACGATACCCGGCGGACCCGCCATGAACGATCCGCTCGCATCCTCGGGCCCCTTCAACCAATCCGTGCCCGGCTGGCCCGGGACGATCTGGCTCACCGACCAGGAGCGTGTGGACCGCGACGCGGCGGTCTTCGGAGAGGCATCATTCGACATCCTGGATAACCTGACCCTGAATGCGGGACTGCGGCACTGGCGATTCGACAACACGCTGCAGGGGTTCTACGGCTTCAACGATACCTACAGCAGCCATTCAGGCGTTGCGATCTGCGCCCTGCCATTCGTGCCCTTCCACGGCGCGCCATGCCAGGATCTCAACGGCCGCAGCACCGATACCGGTAACTCGCCCAAGATCAACCTGACCTACAAGATCGATCCGGATCACATGATCTACGTGACCTGGTCGAAGGGATTCCGGCCTGGCGGTGTGAACCGCAACGGCGGTGGCAAGCTGCCGCCCTACAAGCCGGACTTCCTCACCAACTACGAGTTTGGCTGGAAAACCACGTGGTTGGACAACCGCCTGCGCTGGAACGGCGCGATCTTCGAAGAGAAATGGAAGGACTTCCAGTTCGCCTTCCTCGGGATCAATTCTCTCACGATCATAAACAACGCCGGCGAGGCCGAGATCAAGGGCACCGAGTCGGAGCTGGAGTTCCGTGTCACGAACGGCTTCACGCTTGCCGCCAGCGCCGCCTACCTGGACGCCAAGCTGACCCAAACCTACTGCGACAACGCCGCGCCCGATGCGAACGGTATTCCAACGTGCCTCGAGCCGGGTTACGAGGGCTTCGCGCCTTCGGGCACCCAGCTGCCCGTGACGCCGAAATTCAAGGCCAACCTCACCGGCCGCTACACGTGGTCGTTAGGAAATGACTACCTGCTGAACCTGCAGGCATCGGAAACGTACGTCGGTGCGCGCTGGGCCGACCTGCGCGTCACGGTGCGGGATGCGCTCGGCCAGATGCCTTCCTACGCAGTCACCGATCTCTCAGCCGAGCTGCAGAGAAACAGCTGGACCGCGACACTGTTCGTCAGCAACGCGTTCGACAAGAGGGCGATCCTCGACCGAACGGCCAATTGCGACGTGTTTAAATGCGGAACGGTGGCGATCTACAACACACCGAACACACCGCGCATGATCGGCCTCAAGTTCGGGCAGCGCTTCTAGTGCGAGCGAGCGGCTGGCCCCCAGGGCCAGCCGCGAACCTTCGGTCCGGAGCTTGGTCGAAAAGCTCTGCAAGCCGCCATCGGCAGCGGTGCCCCAGGCACCGCGCCGCCAAGCGGGGGGAAACCGGCCACGCCGACAAGGTGTGGCCGGGCTGCGCGCGGCCTCGAGTGACCGTGCGGGCCCCCATTCCGGGAGATAGGCATCCGCGCTGGCTTGCGGCACTCTAGCGGCCTGCCCAGCCGGAGATCCCTTGACTGAAGCTACCGCTACCCTGAGCAAAACCGCCTCGGCCGGCCGCACCATGTTCACCATTCTCGCGGCCATCAGTTTCTGCCACTTGCTGAACGACATGATGCAGTCGCTGCTGCCGGCGCTGTACCCGATGCTCAAGAGCTCCTACGCGCTCAGCTTCGGCGAGATCGGGATCCTGACGCTCACCTTCCAGATCACCGCTTCGCTGTTGCAGCCGGTGATCGGCTCGTACACGGATCGCTCTCCCCGCCCCTATTCCCTCGCGGCAGGGATGGCTTTCACGCTCGTGGGTCTGGTGCTGCTCGCCTTCGCCTCCAGCTACAGCCTGCTGCTGCTGGCTGCCGCGCTCATCGGCACCGGCTCCTCCGTGTTTCATCCGGAATCCTCGCGCGTAGCTCGCATGGCCTCCGGCGGCCAGCACGGGCTGGCGCAATCGGTGTTCCAGGTAGGCGGCAATCTGGGCTCAGCCGCCGGGCCCCTGCTGGCGGCATTCATCGTGCTCCCGCGCGGTCAATCCAGCGTGGCGTGGTTCTCCGCGGCAGCGATGCTGGCGATGTTGGTACTGTTCCAGGTCGGGCACTGGTACAAGGCGCACGGCATGCCCTCCATGAAGATGCGCTCGTGGCGCATGGACTCACCGGCTGCCGCGGTGGACCCCAGGCGGATGCGGGGAGCCATCGCCGTGCTGTTGGCCCTTATCTTCTCGAAGTACTTCTACCTGGCGAGCCTGACCAGCTACTACACGTTCTATCTCATCAACCGCTTCCACGTCTCGGTGCAGAACTCGCAACTGCATCTGTTCTTGTTTCTCGGCGCGGTCGCAGTGGGCACGATGATCGGCGGCCCGCTGGGAGATCGCGTCGGGCGCAAATACATCATCTGGGTGTCCATCCTCGGCGTACTGCCATTCACGCTCCTGCTTCCGCACGCCAACCTTTTCTGGACCGGCGTGCTCACGGTGCCGATCGGGTTGATCCTGGCGTCCGCATTTCCCGCCATCGTGGTTTATGCACAGGAGCTGATGCCGGGCCGCACCGGCACGGTCGCAGGACTGTTCTTCGGATTCGCGTTCGGAATGGGCGGCATCGGCGCCGCCGTGCTGGGCAAGGCGGCCGACGTGTGGGGAATCAACCTCGTCTACCAGGCGTGTGCATTCCTGCCGATGATCGGCCTGCTCGCGGGCCTGCTGCCGGATGTCAAGACCCACGGCTCCGCGGAGCCTCATCCCGAGGCCAGTACACCCTCTGCCGCCGCAGATGCCGCCGCCTGAGAGACAGGGCTGAAGGCCGGCCCGGTCAGGTCCCTGGCAGTCCCAGCGACGCTACCCGAGCTACCTGGACGGCTGGGTCGAAGCCACCGGCGCGGTCGCATCCGGCTGCAGTACCTCCAGCTTCAGACTGGGACCGGCCGCGGACTCCTGATGAGGCACGCACGTGCCACTCAGGTTCACGTTGCGCGTGGTGAAAAGCGGCAAGACCTTATCGCGGATCTGCTCGTAGAGCTCGCACTCACCCGAGTCGTTGGGGTAGCTGTTGACATCCCTCAGATTGACCGCAATCGGCTTCCAGTGCGCCGCGACGGGAGCCTGGCTGCTGTCGGTGCTGCTGGCAGCCGGCTGGAGCACGGTCATCTTGACGCGCACGCCAGGGAAAAAGTCGGGTCTCCCGAAGCCTCGCACACAGCCCGTCTCGTGAACCTGCAGGTCCTTCTTGTTCGCACCGAGCTGCAACAGCGCGCTCGTCATCTTGTCCTTGAGCCCATCACATGAATAGCGCGTGGTGAACCCCTGAAAGACGAAGCTCAGCTCTTTCTGCGTCCACACGGCCTGCTGGCCGCTCTCGTCCGCTGGCGTCCCCTCGGCCGCCAGGCAGACCCCGCTCAACAGTGAGGCCACCGCAACGGGAACGGCGAGGCGCATTCCCAGCCCACTCAATGCCGACATCGCCATACCTACCTCCCGCGCCGGACTCAGTGGCGCAACAGAAGTTTACACGCGCCGCGGCGGAGCTTGTTCCAGCGGGGAACGCGGCTATCTGCTCCTTAAGAACGCGTCCAGATCGCCGTTGTTGACCGGGCTATCGACAAATCCGAAGGTTCCGCGCTCCCGGACCTCTCGGGCTGCCGACATGAGCCCAGTCATGGCAGCACGGTAAAGCGAGGTGGCGAGGCTGATGCGTCGCACACCGGCCTGCGCGAGGTCTGCGAACGTGAACGAATTGCCGGGCATCCCGACCATGAAGTTGACCGGCCGGGAGACTGAGGAACAGACGCTGCGTACCGCGTCCAGGTCCGGCAGCCCGGGCGCGAACAGGACATCCGCTCCGGCCCGCTCGAAAGACTGCAGGCGTCGGATCGTGTCGTCCAGATCCGGGTTGCCGCAGAGGAAGTTCTCCGCTCGCGCGGTCAGTGTGAAGGGAAAGGGGAGGGCATGCGCCGCCTCGGCCGCTGCGGCGACCCGCTGGGCAGCCAGACCCGGCTCATACAGAGGATGGCGTGAATCGCCGCTGGCGTCCTCGATCGATCCACCGACCAGTCCGGTCGTCGCGGCCAGGCGGATGGTCTCCGCGACGGCAGCCGGTAAGTCGCCAAAGCCCTTCTCCAGGTCGGCTGCGAGAGGCAGCTCGGTCGCGCTCGCAATGATGCGGGCCTGCGCAAACGCCTCCTCGCGCAGCACCTGCCCATCGAGCTTTCCCAGCGTCCACGCGGATGCCGCACTCGACGTGGCCAGGGCGGCAAAGCCCAGCCCGGCCAGTACCTTGGCCGAGCCACCGTCCCAGGCATTGGCGATCACGAAGGTCCCGCGCGCGTGCAGTGTGCGAAACCGTTCACCCCTTTGATTCTGGCTGGTGCTCATCGCCGGTCGCCTCGTTCTGGCGTGGTCTGTGGCCACTCGTTATCGTTCACAATAGCGGCCGCACCGTACAGGGCCACTTGCAATGAAACTGTTTCCCCATGCCCTCCTGGATGAGCTCGCCCTGCGCGCAGCCGCGAGCCCGCGCCAGCGCGCCAATCACAACATTCACGCCTCCCCGGCCGATCTCGTGCAGCGCTTCTTCATCGCGGCCAACCGGGCGTCCTATTTCCGGCCGCACCGTCACGGCACCAAATCCGAGCTGGCGGTGGTCGTGCGCGGACGGTTTGACGTGCTGACCTTCGATGGGGAGGGCACGGTTACGGCGCGCCACACGGTGGGTGATGGAGCATCCGGCATCGGCTTCGAGACTCCCCAGGGAACGTGGCATACGCTCCTCGCAGCGGCTGACGGAGCGGCCTTCCTGGAGATCAAGGAAGGCCCCTATGATGCGAGCACAGCCGCGGAGTTTGCCTCGTGGGCGCCGCCCGAGGGCCACTCTGCCGTCACGCCGTTCCTCGAATGGTTGCGTGGCGCACAGCCGGGGTCGAGCGTGCCGGAATCGATCTCGAGGCAGCTCCCGCTCCCGCCTCCTCAGAATGCCGGATGACCCTGCGGAAACTGTTTCCGACACTCGTGTACCGAGCCCCCTTGCGGAGCGGCGCCGGCGCGCGCCTCAACGAACGCCTTCTGCACGAATGCCGCCAGCTGCGTGTAGACGATGCTGCAGGCCGCAGATGGTCGCGAAACAATTACCCGGGCGGTTATACCTCTTACAGCTCCGTCAGCCAGCTGCATAGGCTGTCACCGACGTTCGCGGAGCTCGAGCGCCGCCTGGAACAACATGTTCGCGCCTTCGCCCGATCACTCGAGTTCGACCTGCGCCGGCGGCCCCTCGCCATGACCGATTGCTGGGTCAACATCATGCCCCGGCACGTGGCACACGGCCTGCACCTGCACCCGCTCTCGAGCGTCAGCGGCACCTACTTCGTCCGCACGCCCACCGGCTCGCCCGGACTGAAATTCGAAGACCCGCGACTCGATCGCTTCATGGCAGCGCCTCCCCGGCTGCGCACCCAACGCGCTGATAATCGCGCCTGGGTCGTCATCCCGGCGCAGGCCGGGACCGTCGTCCTCTTCGAGAGCTGGCTGCGGCATGAAGTCGCCGCGAACCCGGTCGGCTTCGAGCGCATCAGCATCAGCTTCAACTACAACTGGTTCTGAAAAGCCGCAGCGCCCCGCTCCGTAGCGCAGGCCAGGGCGATGCGGAAGCTCCTATTTTTGATCTGTACGGAGGCCCATGTCTCGCCCAAGCCCGCTCGCACGTCCTTGTAGAGCACAGGAGGCCATCGATGTTCTACTGCATACTCTGCTATAACCTCGAATCCGAGACCCAGGCATGGTCCCGAGAGAAGGCAGCCGCCGTCCTGGCGCAGCGGGAGCTCGTCGCCCAGGGACTGGCGGCGCGGGGCCGGCTGGGGCCGGTAGCCCGGCTGATGCCGACCACTACCGCCATGACCATGAGAGCCGGCCGGGGACCCCTCGTCCTGGATGGCCCGTTCGCGGAGACTAAGGAGCAACTTCTGGGGTTTTACCTAGTGGACTGCCGCACGCTGGAGGAAGCGATCGAAGTAGCCCGCGCGCTGGTGGGCGACACCGGCGCCCTCGAAGTCCGCCCGGTCGCCACCTTTTATCCGGGTGTCGGGCTGCAGTGACGGATGCCGCGTGGATAGGGGCTGCTGTCAGCGCCGCGCGCCCCCAAGCGGTGGCGGCGCTGCTGCGCTACTTCCGAGACCTGGACGTGGCGGAGGAAGCCTTCCAGGAGGCCTGCCTGAGAGCCCTGAAAAGCTGGCCGCTGAATGGACCTCCGCGCGACCCGGCCGCATGGCTGATCTTCGTCGGGCGAAACAGCGCGCTGGATGAGATGCGCCGTCGCAGCAAGCACGACCCTCTCGCCGACGAGGCCTTGGTCTCGGACATGGAAGACACCGAAACCGCCCTGGCCGAGCGGCTCGACAGCTCCGCCTATCACGATGACGTGTTGCGGCTGCTGTTCATCTGCTGCCAGCCCGATCTGCCGGCGACCCAGCAGATCGCGCTCGCCCTGCGCATCGTGTCAGGCCTGTCAGTGAAGGAGATCGCGAGCGCGTTCCTGGTGAGCGAAGCCGCCATGGCCCAGCGCATCACCCGGGCGAAACGCGCCATGGCGGATGCCTCGGTTGCATTCGAGACGCCGGGACCGGTGGAGCGTGCTCAGCGGCTCGCCACCGTCGCAGCGATGATCTACCTCCTCTTCAACGAGGGCTATTCCGCCAGCGGTGGCGACGCGCACGTGCGCTTGCCGCTGTGCGAGGAGGCGATCCGTCTGGCGCGCCTGCTGCTGCGGCTTTTTCCCAGTGAGGGCGAGATCATCGGGCTCACGGCGCTGCTGCTGTTGCAGCACGCTCGCGCCGCGGCCCGCCTGGACGCGCAGGCGAATATCGTTCTGCTCGAGGATCAGGACCGCCAACTGTGGAATCACGGTCTGATCGCCGAAGCGCTGGTGTTGGTCGAGAAAGCCCGGCGCCAGCAGCAGCCCGGTGCTTACCAGCTGCAGGCCGAGATCGCCGCGGTCCACGCACGTGCCGCGCGCTTCGAGGACACCGACTGGTCCGCGATCGACCAGGTCTACCGAGTGCTCGAGCGCGTGCAGCCTTCACCGGTGGTGACCCTCAATCGGGCGGTGGCTGTCTCCCGGCTGCGCGGCGCCGCGGCGGCACTCGAGATGCTCGAGCCCCTGGCCCGGCCCCTGGCCGGATATTTCTATTTCTTCGGTGTGAAGGGCGCGCTGCTCAAGGAGCTCGGCCGCACGGCCGAGGCGCGCGCCGCCTTCGGCCAGGCAATCGCGCTCGCCCGCACGGCGGCGGAAGCGGCCCACATCCGCTCGAACCTGGATCGCCTCGAGTCAGTGGACTCCCAGCACACGCAGGACGAAGAACAGGCCCATCGCGAAAAGCATCGCTCCTAGCGCCACACACACGGGTAGCGTCAGCACCCAGGCCAGGATGACGTTGCGCACGGTGTCCTTCTGGATGCCCGAGCCGTTGGCGACGGCCGCGGCACCCTGACCGTAGGTGAGGTGGGCCTTGCCTATCTTCTCTCCGACGGTCACCACGATGCGCTTCCAGCCGATCATCGTGCCCAGCCCGAGAGCGATCGCGACCGCGACCTTCACCCATGTAGGAATGAATTTAGTGGAATGATCGAGCTGTTTTTTGTACGCACTGAGCGAGGCCCGGTCGGCGGCCGATACGTTCAATGAATTGCTCTTACCCATGAAGCGCAGGCCCTCGCTAACCAGGTACATCTCGTTGCGGATATTGACCATGGAGCCAGGCGGAACCTTATCCATTGAGTGGTATCGGCCTACTTCCGAGCCGATGGTCTCAGTGAGCGCGCCGAGGGCAGCGACACCCTCGGGCGTCACTGAGCGACTGCGCACCAGATCCACGACGGCGGCGCGCGGATCGGCCGGCGCGGCGCCCACGGCGTAATGCGAAAGCGCGGTATGCGCCTGCGCCGACGCCGTCATGAAAGCATTCACGTCCTGTTCATGCATGGTGCGATTGAGCGCATAGGCGGTCGGCACGGTGCCGATGAGGATCAGCATGATCAGCCCCATGCCCTTTTGGCCGTCATTTCCGCCGTGAAAGAAGCTCACGCCGGTGCAGGTCAGGATCAGTAAGCCGCGGATCCAGAACGGCGGGGGCGTGTTGCCCTCAGGCTCCTTATAGAGCGCCGGAATTCTGATGACTGATTTGAGTATCGTCAGTAGCAGCCACGCCGCGCTGAATCCGATCAACGGCGAGATCAATAGGGTTTGGCCGATCTTGGTCGCCTGACCCCAATCGACGCCGCTGGTTCCCGAGCCGCTCGCCGCCATGAGCTGATTCATGAGGCCCACGCCGATGATGGAGCCGATGAGCGTATGCGAGCTCGACGAGGGAAGACCAAAATACCAGGTGCCCAAATTCCACAGAATCGCCGCGATCAGCAAGGCGAACACCATGGCGAAGCCTGCACCGCTGCTGACCTGCAAAATCAATTCGACCGGCAGCAGCGAAATGATCCCGAATGCGACGGCGCCGGTGGAAACGAGCACGCCCAGAAAATTGAAAGCTCCAGACCAGATGACCGCAAGGTTGGGCGACATGGAATTCGTATAGATGACGGTCGCCACCGCGTTGGCCGTGTCGTGAAATCCATTGACGAACTCGAACCCCAGCGCGATCACCAAGGCGATGCCGAGCAGGATGTACGGATAGGCTCGCGTGTCGTGCACCACCGACAAGTCCTCCGCGAGATGATAGCCGGCGTATATGATTCCGGTGATGACCACCACCATCGCAAGAACATTGAACCAGGGATTGGACTTGTGCGTGACCAGTCTAGATGAGGCCGGCTTGCTAGTACCTAACGAGCTCTGGTCGAGCGGGGCTGTATTGGCCATTTGTGTTTCCAGAAATTTATGAGGCGCAGTCCCCATTATATAGATTCGTTTTGTGACAATTAGATGACACCCAAGAGCTGAGCGCATGCCCTTCACGATTTCTCACACCGCCGTCGTGCTGCCTTTTTCGCGCTGGCTCGCGCGTTGGCAGCTATTATCGGCCGCAACTATCGGCGCTATGGTTCCGGATTTTCGAGTATTTTTTCCGGGCATGCCACGGGTCGAAACCCACAGCCTCACGGCGTTGTTCACGTTCAGTTTGCCGGTTGGATTGGTTACGTACTGGGTGTTTCAGCTCGTGATCAAATCGCCCATTCTGGAGGTGCTGCCCGACGGCCCCTATGCCCGCTGGCGTCCGTTCTCGGCCGAGGCGGATATTCGATCACTGCGGCAATGGTTCCTCGCGAGCATCGGCGTGTTGGCGGGAGCTTTGACGCACCTGATTTGGGATGCCTTTACTCACGGCGGCGGCCGCGGCGTGCGCATGTTTCCCGTGCTCGACGATTCCCTCGACATTGGCAGCCGACATCTCCCGGCCCATTTCGTATTGCAGGATCTCGGCTCGCTCATTGGACTCGTTGCCGTGCTAGGGATGCTGTCCTGGGGCTTGCGCCGTGGATCTCAAGCGGCGGTGCCGAACCGGCTGGTGCGAAGCCGCGAACGCCTCGTGTGGTGGTTGATCTACACGTTCGCCGCAATGGTATTTACGGCCGCCTTCTATGCTTGGGTGAGGCTCGGCCAGCCGCCCACCCGCTCGATTTTCATGCGCGTGTCCTGGTCGGCGGTTGCCAGCTTGCGCGGCCTCGCGGCCGCGCTGCTCTGCGTCAGCTTGGCACTCGACCTAAGGCTGCGTCAGCTCCATCACCGTCACCGCTCGTCAGGACCCGATTGCTGATTAGGCGCCGAAGACCAGACAACGTACTTGTTGTCCGTTCCCGTGCTGGCCGGCACCGGCTCAGCCGCACGCGCGGGGGCCGGAGCTGCCGCTGCAACCGAATCACGCGCCGGAGCTGTCTCATGCGCCGCAGCTGGCTGCTCACGCGCCGGTTCAAACGGCGGCCGCTCCTCCGGGCGCTCATAAGCGGGCGTCGCCGTGGGCGGCGCGGCCTCTCCAGTCCTCTGCTCGGGGCTGGTGAAGTTGTTGCCTGTACTTTGGCCTGAAGACTGATTCGCGCCTGAGCCATTACCGGTGTTTTCTCCACCGTCACGACGTCCGCGGCCGCGCCGGCGCCGGCTTCTTCCGCCGCGCTCACTGCGTTCGCCGCGCTCGTTGGGTGAGCGCTCCGTGTCGTTGCCGGAGCGAGGGCCCTGGTCCTGTCGCGGCGCTTGCTCCTGGCGAGGCGCCTGCTCCTGGCGAGGCGCCTGCTCCTGGCGGGATGGCTGTTCCTGCCGAGACGGCTCGCTGCGTTGGCCGCCGGCATTGCGCTCTTGCCCCGGGCTGTCAGGCCGGCGCGGGTGAGATTCATTGCGATTGTCGCGTGGATTCTCACCCCGTGGACGGCCGTCGCGGCGCGGATCCCGAGGACCATCACGACGAATGTCGCGATTGCGGTCGCGGTCGCCGCGATCGCGGTTTCTATCTCGGTCGCCTCCGCTGCGATAGCGATCGTGGCGGACGTCGCGATGCTGCGGCCGGTCGCGTTGAGGTTGTGCCGGCGCAGCGGCCGCCTTGGCCGCAGAACGGGCGGCAGGATCGCCGAACAGCCAGCGCCAAAATCTCACCAGCGCGCCGACCTGTGCGGTCTCGGCCGGCGCTTTGGCTGCAACCGGAGCCGGCATCGGCACGATGGGCGCGGTCGAGGCGGGCAGGATGCTGGGCACCAGCGGCACATCGCCCGGCGGTTTCTTGTCTCGATTGCCGATATTCGAATCATCAACGCTGGGTTGATCGGCCAATTGATAGCTGACCGTGCTGTTCTCCGGAAGCTCCTTTTCGTCGTCGCGAACACGGCGCAAGCTGTACGCTGGGGTTTGCATGTGCGGATTCGGCACGATAATCAGCGATACCTTGTCGCGCGATTCGATCTGATTGAGCTGTTCGCGCTTCTCGTTCATAAGGTAGGTCGCAACATCGACCGGCACTTGCGCAACCACGCGGCCGGTCCGTTCTTTGCGCGCCTCTTCGCCGATCAGACGCAATAGGGCCAGCGACATGGATTCCACGCTGCGTATCGTGCCCATGCCGCCGCAGCGCGGGCAATTGATATGCGTCGTTTCGCTGAGCGCAGGCCGCAAACGTTGGCGCGACAATTCGAGCAAACCGAAGCGCGAGAGCCGGCCGAGTTGAATGCGTGCCCGATCCATTTTGACCGAGTCGCGCAGCATATCTTCCACCGCGCGTTGATTGGCCGTGGACTCCATATCGATGAAGTCGATGACGATCAGGCCGCCGATGTCGCGCAGCCGAAGTTGCCGCGCGATTTCCTCGGCGGCTTCCAAGTTGGTATTGCGCGCGGTGGCTTCAATGTCGCCGCCGCGGGTGCTGCGGGCGGAATTGATGTCGATTGAAACCAGCGCCTCGGTGTGATCGATCACCAAGCTGCCGCCCGAGGGCAGGGTGACCTTGTGCGCATACGCCGATTCGATCTGGCTTTCGATCTGGTAGCGCGTGAACAAAGGGACAGGATCGGTATACAGCTTCAGCTTGCGCTGCGCATCCGGCGGCATGAAGCGCTGCATGTATTCTTGCGCTTTCTGAAAGGCCTCGGGCTGGTCAATGAGGCACTCGCCGACATCATCGGAGAAATAGTCGCGCAGGCCGCGCGTCACGGCATCGCTTTCCTGAAAAATAAGGAACGGGGCCGGTCTGCCGTCATTGGCAACCACAATGGCGTCCCACGCGGTCTTAAGATTGTTTAGATCCCACTGCAGTTCTTCGGTCGTGCGGCCGACACCGGCCGTGCGCACGATCGCGCCCATGCCGTCGGGAATGACCA
>DASXZI010000013.1:0-1612 GCA_036501985.1 Steroidobacteraceae bacterium
GTACGGCGTCCACGGATGGGCAGCCTTCTTCCTGGTTATTGGGGCGCTGAATCTCGGGGGCGGCTACTGGTACCTCACCGTCGATCGCTCCGCACCGGCCCGAACCTGAGCATGGACCAGAGCACCGAAGGGCAGCTGCGCATTATTCGCAAGGTCATAGCGGTTACGCAGTCCGCCGGTATCCCGGTGTGGCTGTTCGGTGGCTGGGGCCTCGATGCCAGGATCGGCCGGATCACGCGCGAGCACGGCGACGTCGAGTTCTGGGTCGAGCGCATTCACGCCGACCGGTCGAAGGCAGTGCTCGTGGAAGCTGGTGCCACGGCTCTGACAACTCAGCCGCCAGCGGAAGCCTGCGAGTTCACGTGGGACGATGTTCTGTTTAGCACCGCATACTTTGACCGGCAGCCAGACGGATCGTCCGTTCAGCTCCTGGGGCGATGGTCCGATTGGCTGTTCCCGCCAGGATCGTTCGACGACGAGCCCGGGACGCTCGATGGCATGCCGGTTCCTGTCATGAGCGTTTCCGGCATGCTCGCCATGAAGGAGCAGTTCCCGCACCTGCGCAACGGCCGGCCATGGCGACAGAAGGACATCGACGATATCGAGATACTTCGAGGACTGGCTGCCGAGGGGCGGGCCGGGAAATGAAAGCCGTGCGTCAGCCTGCCTTGCGGGCCTGGAATGCGGCGATCTCAGCCGTGATCAGCTCTGCGGCGCGCTGCCGGGGCAGGCCGAGTGTGGTGAACGCCTCTGTTACCGGTCCGTCCGTGGCCAGCACGCCGATCAGCAAGTGCTCGGTGCCGATGTAGTTGTGGCTGAGGCGCAGTGCCGACTTCAGCGCGCCCTTCAGCGCCTCCTTGGCGGACTGGTCGAAGGACAGCTCGAGCAGCCCCGCCGAGTCGGGGGTCTCCACTGGGGGCGCCGGGCCGGTGCCTAGCGCGGCGTACACCTGCTCGGGGGTCAGCCCGGCCGCCGCGATCGCCTTGGCCGCCAGCCCTTCAGGGTCGGAAAGCAGCGCCGCCGCCAGGTGCCCAGCGCCGAGCGGCCCTGGTGTGGCCAGCTGGCCAGCCGCCACCATCGCGCGTGCGGCGCGTGGGGTGAACTGGGAGAACGGCTGCGGGTTCCCTTCCATAAGGTCGGCGGCCTTGCTTGGCACGAAGCGCTTCTGCGCGGCCTGCTTGGTGACGCCCATCGCGGCGCCGATCTGGCTCCAGGAGGCGCCGGAGCGCCGGGCCTGGTCCACGAAGTAGCCGATCAGCGCATCGGACTGCTCATCGAGCCTGGCGGAGACGGCGAACGCGTCCGCCACGTTCTCCAGCGGCCCGCCATCCGGGTGCTGGGCCTTGACGTAGGCGATCAGGTTGTCCAGCGGAACAGGAAACTCATTCATGTTGTCAACTCTAGGTTGACGATCTGTGATCGTCAACCCGAGATTGACGTCGGCAGGGGAGGCCATGGCTGAGCATCCCGGGCCGCCCCGCGCGGGGCTAGCCGAAGAGGGCGCGGATGTCGTCGGGGGATAGCGCTGACGAGAAGGCGCCGTCGCTGTCCATCACGGAGGAGAACAGCTCGGCCTTGCGCGCCTTGAGCGCCATGACCTTCTCCTCGATCG
>DASXZI010000014.1:0-75682 GCA_036501985.1 Steroidobacteraceae bacterium
GGATTCGACTGCAGGCGCCGAAGTCGGCTCGATTGGCGGCTCGTCTCTCACCGCACCCGCGCGCAGCATCGGTGGGGGGCGTGTCGTCACGCGATTCAGCGTCGCATCCAGGGAGGGCGGCGAGGCCAGGGCACGCTGAGATCGCCCCTTGGATACGAGGTGCAATTAGAAGGCGCCGTGCCGTAGCACCCTTGCCAGGTCAATCGAGGCGAAGAACTGCCTTTCGGACGATCTCGCGGCGCATGAAACGTTGAGCCCCCCTCCGGCGATGTCATCCATAGCGTGGCGCATTCTGCGTCCCACGGCCGCGGGTCCGATGAATCGCCAAGTCGGGCGAATATCGCAGATGCCGCCTGCAACCTTCGCGACAGACCCAGCGCGATCACGCGGTTGTAGGCCGGCCGCCTTTGCGCTATCGACGCCGCCACTGCCTGCACTCCTCCGAGCAGCGCCCGCAGCTGTCTTGCTTCGATTGCGACGGCGGTAAATGGCATCGCGTTCAATGGGTTGGGTCACGATCCGCCTGCCGCAGCTATTCCACGACCGATGTGGAACAGCGAGCCGCCCGATGCTTGGCTTCAAACCTCACTCCATATAACATCCCTCGGCCTGGACTTTGAGGCAGCTTAGGAACGCTTCCTCGCGTTCGCGGGTTGTGAACTGCCCGCTGGAGGAAACCAAGGATTCATGGCCCGCGCCGAGCTGAGCTCGAACCCCTAGATAGCCGGCTATTATCGCGACGATCGTGATCGTGACGACCGCGATTGATCGCTCAGGTGCCCTGTTCATGAGTGCGACTCCCTGCGTTGCGCCGTTGTTGCCTTATCTGTACCAAACGGAATTCAGGCAAAAAACCCGACATCGATCGGCCTCCGATACGTCGCGAACTGGATCACCAGTGGACCTGCTGGATCGAGCGCCAGCATGCGCTGCAGAGTGGCGTTGAGCTCCTCAATGCGCGAGCGGCGCAATAGCAAGGACGCATGGTCTACTACCAGGCGAACAAGGACTCACCGGTATTTCCTGAGCTGCAGGGGCTACTGGTAAAGACCGCGGGGCTCGTCGATGTCCTAAGGGATGCGTTGAACTCCGTGGCTAGAAAGCTACGCCTTGTATTCGTCTACGGCTCGATTGCCAGTGGCCAGGAGGGTAGCAATAGCGACATCGATCTCATGGTGATCGGCTCCCTCGTGCCTGCTGACATAGCCCTACCGCTGCGCCGAGCGCAGCAGGTGCTCGGGCGCGAAGTTAGCCCGACCGTGTATTCACTCGCGGAATTCAATAGAAAGCGTGCAGAGAAGGATCACTTTCTCACGCAGGTGCTGAGTGAGCCGCGCCTCATTGTCTTAGGGAGCGAGGATGAGTTGGGAAAAGCTACCGGCTGACAAGGCGGTCGTTTCGCTTCCGTCCACCAAACAGGAACTGGATAATCTGTGTTCCATAGTCACTCGATCGCTGCGAGATGTATTGGCGCAGAGATTGTCTGCGGATAGCCGCTTCGTCATAGCCTATGATGCGGCACGCACCTTATCGCTGATGGTCGTGCGTGCGGCAGACTATCGTCCAAGGTCAGCGGGTGTGCATTACGACGTCGATGCCGATTTACCAGGCCACCATGCACAGCTCGGGGCAGAGAGCGACGATGGAGCGCGCGTCGACTACCGCGTAACTGCACTCGGCGACGCTCGGTGTATAGCACGGGTGCATGATGCATGGGCCGCTGCTCGGCTCATCGTGACCAGCCCATTTGAACGCGACACTCAGTCGCGCTTCGGCGACTGCGCGTCACTGCATTTGAAGAGCTCGATGGTAGTCTTCTGCGCGTCGTCCTTCTTCACGTTTGGCAGGTTGGGGCCGCCCGTCATGCGGTAGACGTTGACGATGTCGTTGCCGACCAGAAGCTTCACGCCGTCGAGCTTGAAGTAATTGCCGTAGAGTGAGTCCTTGTTCACGTCCTCGACCCTGGCGCCCGGCAGCGCCGTCTTGTACCAGTCGATGACCGCCAGCAGTGGATCCGTGGTGCTGCTTGCGTAATGGATGCAGTTCTGGCCGTTAGGGAGCGAGCGCGACACGGCGTCCATCCGGCCGCCCTGATCGTGCGGATAGGTGGGAAGCCCGGTGGTGTTCTTCTGAGGCTCGGCGGAGCCGGCAGCGCACGCGCAGCACGCGGCAAGCACGGCGAGTACGGGACGCGCGGCGCGTGCGGGAGTTCGCGGATTGTGCATGATGGTGTCCTCGCTGCGGGCGGTGGATGTGAACGTAGTTGTGCCGAGTCACGACACCAGCCATGTCGCGAAATGCATCCAGGCTTGCGTCTGCACTGCGATATACGCCAGCCAGGTCGAGGCGATGATCAGCAACGTGCCCCAGGCAAACACCGGATGCAGTCGCCGATTTCTGGTGGTGTCGATGACGACTGCAACGATCACGCAAAGATCTGTGAGTAGGAACGACACCGAATTCCTGTCCCAAATGAAGTCGATGGGAATGCGGACGATCGCTGGCGGAAGAAGACTCAATGTCGCTAGCAGCATCAGCCGCTTGTGAAAATCGGGTCGTCGCCGTAGGACGATGGCGGTGCCGACAAATAGCAGAAAAAGGGCCAATACGACGAGCGAGAATCCCAAGATGGAGAGCGCCACGGGGCCATCGATCGGACTGTGCACGTAGCGCGAAGCGAACCGCATGACCGTCGTGATACCCACCGCGACCAGCAGCAGTGCCAGGACCGCACCAACGATGCCGAGTCGCCTGTGCCAGGCGATGCGATGTGAGTCGATCAGGCAGGTCTGGGTGAAGAACAATGCGAACCATGACGTCGTCAGCGCGCCGTGCAAATGCAACAGCAGCGGCAGCGCGGGCCCGCCGAACGATGCCCTGAGGTAATACGGCCGAGCGAAGCCAGCAAAGACCATAGCGAAAGCGGCGACCACCGCTCCGACGTAGAAGCGATGCTCGAACCGAGGACGCGGATTCGCGACAGCGTTCATGAGCGCATCCCTCTTTTTATCCAGGAGTCACATGCGTGAATGGAGGCTCTCTGGGGCTGAATCGCGACACCAGCCGCGTCGCGTAGTGCCTGCATAGGTACCATTGGAAATCCGACCGGCCAGAGTGAGTTGCGAGCGTCGAGGCTCACGGCACTAAGCACGTTCGAAGCGCACCGGACCAAGTGTTTATGGGCGACGCCCTATACCCCTTTTCGGCGTGATTCCGCGACCGCAAGGCCGTCTCTACAGTAAAAACCGCAAGTCGGGTGCAATCCCGCCACACGCGCTGGGGAAGTGCGCTTGATGCGCGGTGTCTATTGTCGCCCGAACGACACCGTGGCCCCGTACCCCAGTCTCATCCTTCTCCAGCAGAAGTTCGACGGGCTACACGTAGGCGGCAAATCCGCGCTCGAATGGTATGGCGTGCGCCACTATGTCTCACAGAAACCGATGCTGCATTTGTACGGGTGGATCGCTGCGCGCCTACCTGGCTGGTTCATCCAGCGCTTCCCTGCGGAATACCACCGCAAGCGCTTGTTCGATGAGCGGCCTGAGGCTCTGCTGCACGTCGGATCTTTCGAGAGACGGGCAGGGGCACCGCAGGCCTCGGCACCGGAGCGCGCCCTGCTGGAGCTGTTGAGCGACGTTGGCGTACGCCAGCCGCTGCAGGAAGCCCGACAACTCACCGAAAGTACGTACAACCTGCGAAGCGACGTGCTACGTGAGCTCCTGCAGCCCTGTACCAGTGTGAAGACCGTCCGCCTGTGTCTCCAGCTTGGTCGCGAACTTTCCCTACCGTGGTTCGCCAAGCTTGACCCTGCCACGCTGCCCACCGGGAGCAAGCGGCCGTGGGTGTCGAAGTCGGCAGACGGTTTGCTGGTACTCAAGCCATGACCCCACTCTATCTCGAGACCGCACGTCTGTTGATCCAGATCGCACCGATGGTGCTCGGGGACGACACCTTTGCATTGAAGGGCGGCACGGCCATCAATCTGTTCGCGCGACATGCCACGCCTTTCGGTCGACCTCGACTTGGTTTTCCCCGACCATACGCTCCCGCGCGAGGCCGCACTCGGACGTATCAATGAGGCCATTCGACAGGCCGCCGCGCGGTTGAAATCTCGCGGCTTTGAGACCCGGGGAGTCTCGGCGGGAGATGCCGCCGAGACGAAGCTGCTCGTGCACCAGGGTCGCATCGAGGTCAAGATCGAGGTCAATTTCGTGATGCGCGGAACGGTGCATCCGGTGCGCCGCGCATCGCTTACGCGCGCCGCGCGCGATGCACTGCAAAGTGACCTCGAAATCCCCGTCGTGTCGCTCGAGGACATGCACGGCGGCAAGCTCGCCGCAGCGATGGACCGCCAACACCCCCCGCGACTTGTTCGATGTCATGCAGTTGTTCGCACAGAAGGAATTACTCCCGCCATTCGGCGGCCCTTTGTGGTCTATCTGGCGAGTCACAACCGCCCCAGTCACGTGGTCCTGTTTCCGACGCCGCCAGGCGGACGTTGCAGTCTGCAAGGAATGCCGAGAAGCGGTCGAAGGTGGAGTCCTCGAGATCGAGATCCCTCCAGTTGGCGACCGGACGTCGGGGTATGGTTAGATGCAAAACGCGGGTGAAGCAGTATCGCGTTCAGTTCTCTTCGGGCGCCTGGTCAGGAGTTGCCGGTAAGTCCCTCTCGAAGCAGGCGACTGCGAAGACGATGCCGGTCTGTGATGGCGCAGTCCTGCCATGCTTGCCGCGCCCGACACCCTGGATCAGTGCTTGCCCTCAAGCTGGCCGAGCCTGCGCAGTAGCGGGGTCATCGTGAGACCCTGGACGAAAATCGAAAAGGCGACGACCGCGAACGCGGCTGCGATCATCTCATCCCGATGCGGCAGGTCATCCGGCAGTCCCAAAACCAGCGCCAGGGCAAGCGCCCCCCGCAAGCCTCCCCAGAACAGGATGTGCTGGTGGGCCATGTCCACTCTCAAGTGGCTGCGAACGAACAGCGCGCATACCGGATAGATGGCCACCGCACGGCCAAGGGTGACGAGGACAATAGCGGCCAGGGCCGCCTGCCATACCGCCCCGAAGTGCTGCTGTGCCTCTCGCGCACCGATCAACAGAAAAATCAGCGAATTGGCCACAAAGGCGAGGTATTCCCAGAACGACTCCACCGCCATGCGACCCGCGGAAGAGATCGAACACCGTGGACCCTCATTGCCCACGACAAGCCCGGCGGTGAGGGCGGCGAGGACACCGGAGCAGCCGAAATGCTCGGCGAGAAAAAAGGAGCCGTACGCAGCCAGTGTCGTCAGGGTGATCTCCACCAGGTGGTCGGCCGTTCGTCCGGCCAAAAACATCAGCGTGAGACCCAAGATTGCGCCGGTGAGGATTCCGCCCCCGACTGTGACCAGAAGCGCTATCCCGGTGTCCGCGAAGGTGCTCTGTACGCCCGCGGCCACACTCAGAGCGACCGCAAAGCCGACCGCGGCGGTTCCATCATTGAGAAGGCTTTCCGCTTCCACGAGCAAACGCAAGCGACCCCGCGCGCCGGCTTCCTTGAAAGTCATCGTCACCGAAACGGGATCAGTAGCGGCAATCAGCACTCCAAAGACGATGGCACCTGCCCAACCCCAGTGCACCGTCATCTGCATCCCCACGGCAGTGACGGCGGCCGCAAGGATCAATCCGACCGTTGCCAGCAGTGCGACAACCGGCAAATCCCTCCTGAGATCCCGCCACTGGATGTGCAGCGCCGCTTCGAAGACCAATGGTGGCAGGAATACGGAAAAAATCAGGTCTTTCGATAGTTGCAGCTGAAAATGCACGGGCAGGAAATCGAGCCCGATGCCTGCCAGCACCAGGCCTACGGTGTAGGGCACATGCATCCGACGCGTCAGCATGGCCACGAGCACGCATAAAAACAGCATGAACCCGAGCTGCGAAAGTTGCGTCACCATCCCGAAGTCTCTACAAGAGTTTCATTGTCAGCAGCTCCTGCCCCTGATTCAGTTTCCGGTGTTGCACCAAATCCCATCGGAAGAATCGGCCGGAAAACCGTGCAGGCTGCTAGTGGATCATATCGGCTGCCGCATAGGGCCTGATGCTTTCTGCGACGGAGTCCGCCAC
This sequence comes from Steroidobacteraceae bacterium, assembly GCA_036501985.1. Taxonomy (GTDB): domain Bacteria; phylum Pseudomonadota; class Gammaproteobacteria; order Steroidobacterales; family Steroidobacteraceae; genus 13-2-20CM-66-19. Next base: position 6,106 of record DASXZI010000014.1, read on the forward strand.
GTGTTCTTTGGTAATCAGACCGGCAACAGCTGTTGCCCGGGGGATCATCCCCTCGCCATCGACGACGACGGACATGATCGCCTTCCTGCGCCACATGCGTCCGATGACGTCGAACATGATGTCCTCGCGACGCGCGATGGTGAAATTGGCGCTCGCAACATCTCCTAGGCAGAGCCCGGTGTAGGAGCTTTCGAGACCGCGTCGTAGTGCGGTGTTGACGCGCAGTACGCCACTGATTCTGTCATCACGGATGACCACGACGTGACGCATCCGGCCCTCATGCTCGGGCAGGCGCAAGAAGTCATCGAACGCCATGTCGCAAGGTAACACGAGAATGTCACGATCCATGACGTCCACAGCGCGGCGAACCAGGAACATGTTGGCGTGCAGGGCTTTCGGGATGAAATGTCGCCGGGCGAGCAGCTTGATCGTGTAGATGTTCTCCCGAGAAAGCATTCGGCGGCAGCCGATACTGATCGCCACGGCTATGATCATGGGCATGACGATCGCGTAGTCCCGGGTCATCTCGAATATCATCGTGACCGCAGTCATCGCAGCACCGGTGCTGCCCCCTACCATTGCCGCCATACCGACCATTGCGAATGCGGGGACGCTGATCCCGGCGGACGGGAAAAGCGCAAGGCAAGCTGCACCGAATGCCCCGCCAAGCGTCGCGCCCATGAAGAGCGACGGGGAAAAAATTCCTCCCGAAGACCCCGATCCGAGGCTGATGGAAGTTGCCAGAACCTTCGAGACGGCGAGCAATGCCAGGAAGGGCGCGGCAGCCAGACCGCCCAGCAGGACGTCCTGTACGGTCGCGTAGCCGACGCCGTCAATCTGATAGTGCCCGCTGAAACGAAGGTAGGCGTACATCAGCGCGCCGACGAGGCTCATTCCGAGCGCGTGCCGCAGGTACGGATTGTGGATCCGATCGAATTGTCCTTCGGCCAGGTGCAATGCCCGGATGAAGCCGGCCGCTGCACCGCCTGCTATTACGCCGAGCACGGCGTAAAGCGCCAGGACATAAATTGCCGACGCTTGAACGGAAAGAGCGGCGATCGCCGGTACGTCGAAGGCGGGGCGGGGGCCCAAAAAGATCTGGCCGATGAAAGTCGCGGTTCCGGTCGCCAGGGCCACGGGCAGGAACGTTCGCGGGCTGACCTCGGGCATCATCAACTCGATTGCGAAGATCACTCCGCCAATCGGGGTGTTGAAGGTTGCGGCAATGCCGGCGCCCGCTCCGGCCGCCACGAGCGTGATGCGCTGCCAGGCCTCCAGCCGGCCGATTTGGCCGATGCTGGAACCCAGTGAGGCGCCGATCTGGATGATGGGACCTTCACGGCCCACGGCCGCACCGGTCCCAATCGAAAGCGCCGAAGCCAGAGACTTCACGGCCGCGACGACCGCCCGGATACGACCCTCCTTGTAAAAGATCGCGTCCATGACTTCCGGAACGCCATGGCCGCGAGCTTCCGGCGCGAACGTCCTGACGAGAAAAACGACCCCGAGTCCGCCGATGACGGGAACGAGAATCACCCACGCTCCCCAAGGCGCCGCAGGCGTGTAGATATTGGCGTCGTAGAGCGTGGAGAGACGACCGAAGAAGCTCACGTTGTGAACGACGGCGATCAGCGCGCGAAACAGTATCGATCCGAACCCGGTCACCCCGCCCACCAGGACGGCGATGACGGATAAAACGAACAGATTTACGGAGCGCTCGGGAGCCGTTGTGTTCCTCATCGTGCAAAGCCTGTGAAAGGGGGGCAAGATTGTAATCGATCGACTGTTCGATGCCCTCATTCAGCTGGAAGCGCTGACCAGGCTCGTGCCTCCGGGAGTCACAGATGCCCATCAGGCACACACCTCTGCCCTTGCTGCTCGTTGCGGTGTTTTTCGCCGTCGCAACCCTCATTCTGCTGGGCGTCGGCACTGCGCTCATGAGTCCGGGCTCGCGGCTGGAAGCGCTTTGGAGCCTTTATCCCGAGCGCCGCAGCTTGCTCATGCCCTACCGTCTCTGGCTCGGGCCGATCTTTCTCATACTCGCCCTCGCGATGGCAGCGACCAGTGCTGGATGCTTCTTGAGGCGTAACTGGGGCTGGGTTCTGGCGGTCGTCATCTTTGCCGGGCAGGTGCTGGGCGATGCGGTTCAGCTTCTCATGGGTCGCTACCTTGAAGGTGCAGTCGGAATTGCTGCTGGCGGCGCCATACTCTTCTATCTTGGTCGGCCGGCGGTCCGGCAATCGTTTGGCTGATCTTTTCTCGCATCAGATGGATGTGAAGCTGGAAACACCCATCCTGCGCAAGCGAGGGCGCTTTCACGCGGCGTAGACGAACCCGTGCCTTGGCGTTCGCCAGGTGGGTGGGGGCGCCTTGCGATTCGACATGCGCGACAACTAAGGACATAACATGGCCACTATCCGCGAGCAAGTGCGAAATAATGCCGTAGCGCTGACGAGCTTGCTGATCGCTCTGAGCAGCTTGGGGTACAACACATGGCGCAATGAGCGTACGGAGCATAACCGCAATATCCGGGCAGCAGCCTTCGAGATTCTGACCAAGCTGGCCGATTTCGAACGCGTTGTATTCCTTGCGCACTACGATCGCGACCGGGTAAGCGGCAGTCCGAGGACGGGGTGGACTTACATTATCGTGATCAACGACCTGGCGCAGGTTGTCCCGGGGACAGTACAACCGCGGGCGATCGCGCTTCGCGACAGCTGGCGCGCGAACTGGGAGAGCCTGGGTCAGGACGGCGAGGTGGCCATTGATCACCTCGACCAGGACATCACGAGTCTTCGCCAGGCGACGCTGGAAACTCTACGTTCTTTACGGTGAGATTGCGGGAGATCCACCCGCCGGAGCAGCGCCTGTCGGTCGCCTCAGTCGGGAAATCTCGGTAGAGCCTAGCGGACTGGCTGGGTCGCTCCAGGGCACCACGCCGTTCTCGCGGTCAGCGACGCGCGCGGAAACCGAACATCGTGGCACCCCATTTCGCAGGCTTTGCCTGCGGCATCGGCTTGCCCGAGGCGAGCTCATATATTAAGGCTTCAGCCAACCATTGCTCGCGAGCCACGCCCACAAAGGCGCCCGCCATTCATCCTGCGTCAACTGGAAAAAACCGTGCTCACCCTGTGGAAATAACACCAACTTGGCGGGCACACCTTGTTTCCGGAGTGCATCATAAAAGTGAATACTATGCTCTACATCGACCGAAGTGTCGTTCTCCGCGGCAATCAGCAGCGTGGGCGGGGTAGTCGCGCGAACCCACAATTCGTTGGAAAATCGGCGTACTTGGTCAGCACTTGGATTCGGGCCCAGTAGTGCTTCGAACGCGTTCTTGTTCGTCTTTGTCGCATCCTCAGCGCTGATCACGGCGTAGCAGAGGATCATGAAATCCGGTCGGACGCTCATCGCATCGGGATTGGGCACCAATGCGGCGTCGAAGTGAGTGCCGAGAGTCGCAGCAAGATGTCCTCCGGCGGAGAACCCCATGACTCCCACTCTGTGAGGATCGATCCCCCAGATCTGTGCGTGACGCCTAACCTGGCGCAATACTTGCTGCGCGTCCTGCAGCGGACCTATGGACTTGTCCAACATCGTGGACTCGCTGGGTATACGATATTTAAGCAGGACTGCAGCGATCCCGCGATCCTGGAGAGCTTCCGCAGTACGAGTCCCTTCCAAAGACCAAGTGAGTTCCTCGTACGCGCCGCCGGGAATAATGACGATGGCAGTGCCACTGGCTCGTGCGGCTGCCGGTAGATATACGGTGTAGGTGGGGTACGAGACCTTGTAAACAATGTCCATCCCCAAAATCCGACTTCGAGATTCAAGGTCTGGGGCAGCTTTGGAGTTCGGGACGTCGCCGTCATACAGTGGCAACGGGCCGGTTACCTTAGGGAGCCAAGGTAGTAGAGCTTCGAGGGCCGCGCGCTTGTAAGAAGGTACGCGCTGCCTCATGGCTTCGAAGTCGGCCACTTCAGTTGACGTCAAGCCGCGCTCGTATTCGAGAACTCTCTCAGGGACAGCTTGCGCGGCCGACGCGTTCACCACCACCATCAGGCACAGGGTCGCAATCAACATTGGTACTGCGCGTTTCGAATCCATAAATTAAATGCGTACGGATTTGAGGACCAACGGTCGTAGAGAGTAACAGAATGGGCTTGGGAGGCCCGGTCGTCACGGCGTTATATACCTTCGGGTCGTCGCCATCGGTGAGCGGGCGGACGCTTGTAACCCCCTGAGGACCAGGACCACTTCGAAGTAGAGTTTTCCATAGGAGAACTCGAATGAAGAAGCCCCGATGTTCCGAAGAGAAGATCATTGCGATCCCTATGGCCGAGGCACCGCCGACACTATTGTCGAGAATTGCGGCAACACATTGATCCTGCGCTGCTCGGCGAGCGAGCGCGGCGGCACGTCCGAGCTCGCCTCCAAGCTCATCGGCCAGCGTGAAGTCCTGCAGACCACACACTCTACAAGCCGAAAGTCTACTGACTGGCTCACCCGCACCACCACCAGCAGCGCGCATGTGAAGATCGAGCCCGCCATCATGGCCTCGGAAATCAAGCGTCTGCCGGATCTCGAAGGCTTCCTCAAGTGCGCCTCGATTCCCGATTGGAAGCGAGTAACTATGGCTCCGGTGAGCCATCGCAAGGTGACCCGCACCAGGGGGCCGAAGTCCAGGCCAATTTCGACAAACCGGAGAAAACCGGCGGCGGCTCGGGCGAGGCGGACTTCATCTTCGGACACGGAGATCTGGCGAGCGACGGCTATAACTTCACGATCACGGGAAGTTACAGCAGGCAACAGGAGCTGCGCGCGACGCAGCGCGCGTTTTCCGCCGCGGGTTTTGACCCCGTGCGGGGCGTCCCCAATACGAACTATCCGGGCTCGTGGCCCGGCAATGTCGTGGATTCCAACGGTAACCTCTGGCAGTCGGGCTTTCCGACCCTCGGCACGGGCCCCAACAATCAGGGCCCCCAGCGGACCGTGGGCAGCTATTCGCTCTGGGATGCCTACGTGCTTTACAGGCCGATACCCAAGCTGGCCGTGTTATTGGGAGTTAAAAATCCGTTCGACAAAAATCCGCCCTTCACCAATGCACAGCAAAACAACTTCGCGGCCGGGTACAACGCGCTCGTGGCGGACCCCCTGTTGCGGAACTTCTACGTCAATCTGAAATACACCTTCTTCTGAGTTCCTCCAGCAAAAGCCACAGGGCGCAAGGCTCACCCGAACAAACGCAGCAGACGAACTGCTCGCCAGGTCGCTGGATCAGCCGTCTGTGCGGGTGTTGCCGGGCTTCAGGCGGTGTAGCTGCTCGAGAAGCGCCTGCGGCGAGACTCGATGGCCCAGGAAGCCTTCCATTAAGGTGCGAGTGTCGCGCTCCGAGCCATAGCGCAGCAGCCGTTCGGAGAGCCACCCATACCAGCGCGGGTCTCCCGCATCGAAGGCGCCCAGGGCCTGGGATAGGTGCTTGCGCATTTCAGCGGTCAGTATCGCCCCTAATCCGTAGTTCACCATGTAGCCGGGAAGATCGACCAGCTGGACTCGCACCGCCCACCAGGCGAGCTCGGGATGAGGCACGACGTGCAGGTAGCGACTGGTGATGTCGGTCCAAAGCGCGTTGGGGTCGGTCGTGGGCGCCCGCAGCATCCGCACTTCAAATAATGACCAGGCCACATCCAGCATGACGGCGGAATATAAAGCCCGCAGCGAGAGTGGTTCCGGGACTTCATGTCCCAGGTAGCGACGCTGCCAGGTGGGTTCGTAAGTGCTCCAGGCGGGAACATCCGCGAAAGCTTCGGTGAACAGGTCGCTTGGCCAGTCCACGAAGGCAGGGCGATTTCGAATCGCCATGATGTTCACCACGTGGCCGTTCTCATGGACCAGCTCATTCAATACGAGCAGACCGCCCCGCTCGTATGGGGCCGAAACGCGCGCGACCGTGGGGCGCCAGGCGCCGTTCACCGTGCGTCCGTGCGTGACAAATTCCGTGTAAGCCAGGGGCGCCTTGTCCGGACGCGGGGCCAGATCGTACAGCGTTCCCATTTGCTTCAGGTCAGCGCCCAGATCGCGGTAGTAACGCTGGTTGATCGGCTGCAGCGATTCCCGCGGGATGTATGGCTCGAGCAGGCGATCGGCCATGCCTGCCTGGAAGCGGTAATCCCAAGGCTCAACCATGACATCGCCACTCGATTCACGCCAGGCATTGAGGATCAGGACCAGCCAGCGCTCGACTTCCGAAGGATCGACCCCGACGTCGCGGGCGGCGCTATCGATTTCAGTCCCCGTCTGGGACCCTTCCGCGGCCGCTGCCGCGATCATGCGGCGATACGGGCTGTCAGCCTCGTTGTGGCCATTGATGGCCTGCCACAGCGGAGTAAAGGCGAAGAAAACCGCCTTGCGACGGCCGGCTTCCGCGGTTTCCTCCAGCAGGTCGAGGGCGGAAACCCGGTTGATCTTGCCGCCCTCGAAGCGGAGGTTGTTGCCAATCTCGACGAAACAAGCGACCAGCGCGGATTTGAGGTCGGAATAGCCAATGTCGTGACGGGTCGCATCCCCACATTGGGCGCTCGCCCTTGAGGGCGGCTCACCGCCGGTGAAGGCCTTCAGCTGCTTCCGCATGGCCGCGATGGCCTTGCCGTCCTGATCGGAGAAGCCGGATGGGGGCAATTCATCGAGTTCCTTGGCCAGTCTGGCGCGGTTCTCACCATAGAGCTGCACCCAGGCGGCCCGGCCTTTGCCCAGATAACGGCTGCGCAGGCCGGAATCCAGGGTGGCCAGGATCGTGTTGGCGTCACTGACATCGGCATATAGATGCTCGATCGCCGCGACCCTTTTCGAGGCGGTGACGGCACTTGCAGCGGCGTCCGTGGACAGGGTCGAAGCGAGCAAACTGCAGACCAACGCTGCAAACACGACTCCGTGCTTCGAGGTCCTGAAAGCATTGCCGACGACGCCGGACCGGGGCGCGAGGGCAGGCGTCGCGGCTGTCAATAGTAGCTCCATTGTCTTTCCCCGAACCCGTCGGGGCGTCTTTCTCGCTGTCGAGGATCTCGAGGATAACAACGAAATCTTGCAACCGCACCGGTACCGCGCCGGGTGGACATTCGTCCTGCCTACGATCCCCGCCGCTGCGCCATCTTCTGTTTCGCCGCCGCGACTTCCTCCGTACTGAGCTCGCCGTTGTGGTCCGCATCGGCGCGGTCAAACATAAAAGCAGAGCCATCGAGGAACTCGGCCTCGCTGATGCGACCGTCGCCGTCCTTATCGAGCCGCGCAACCAGCTCGGCGAGTCGGCCCTGCGCCTTGGATCGTCCAGCCAATCGGTGTGATTGATCGTCTTTGTCGACATACCCATCGGCATCTCGATCGAGACGGGTAAAGAGGCGCTCCTGCGCAGCAAAAAACTCTGCGCGCGTGATCACGCCGTCACCGTTGGTGTCGGCTGAGTCAAAAATCCTGCCTGATTCCGTCTGGCCCTGGTGCGTCACCGCCCGGGCGGCCATCATGCAGCCGGCGTTGAGCGTGACGCTGACGGTGAGGATCGCCATGTTCCGTATCATCGAGGTTCTCATGTCAGTCTCCCTTTTGCTGCAGAGCTTGTACGATGAGCGGCGCCAGTTGCTGCTCGAGATGGCCGCCGAAGTGAGTCTTGGAGTTGTTCATGTCCTGCATGCCCAGGATGGCGTAATAGCCGGCGTTCCGATCGATCCAGGGCGTGAAGCCAAACGCGCCTGGCGAGGAGATCTGCTGGCAGCCGGTCTGAGGTGTGCCGCAGTCGAGCCAGGCTGTCAGTCCGTAACGCAGATCGGGGGCGGGGCTCGTGCCGATCACGACGCCGGGATACGGCTCAACCGCTTGAGTGTCGAAGATTCCTGGCGCCAGCAGCTGGGAATCCTGCCACGCTCCCTTGTCGAACACGAACTGCAGGATGCGTGCGTATTCATTCATGGACATGATGAGGCCGCCTGCCAGCAGCGGGTTGTCCGTGTTGGCAGGTTTCAACGGGTTGGCGTAGTACTGCAAGTCGGCTGGCAGTCCCAGGGGATCGCGCAGTTCCTGCGCGAACAGGTCGTTCCAGGACTCCCCGGTCACCACCTCAGCCATGCGGCCGGCTACACTGAGATGCACGCTGCCGTAATCGAACTGCGTACCCGGAGCGGCGATCATGTCCGTCTGGGAGATGGTCGTGACGCACTGGTCGAGTGTCACCGTCGAGTCGTAGGTGCAGCGATTCTCCGGCGCCAGGCCCGAGGTGAACGAAAGCAACTGCCGCAAGCTGATCGCTCCCTCCTCGCCCGTCCAACCGAGTACCTGGGCGGTGGTCGAATCCAGGCTCAGCGAGCCTGCATCCATGAGCCGGAAGAGCGTGGCACCCGAAACGAGCTTGGAGGCTGAAGCAATCGCTACACGCATGTCGGGCGAAAAATCCCCATACATGTGCTCGAAGACTTTCTCTCCATCGCGGTCATAAATGGCAAGTCCCATTCCGGAGATGCCTTCTGAGTCGAAGGCTGCGCGTGCTGCCGAGTCCACTGCGTCAAACGTACTGTCTCCGACCGGGGGGTCATCGCCACCACCACCGCAAGCTGCCAGGGCCAACAAAGCCGATGAGACCGTGACTCGCGCCAATATTCGTGCATTCATCGTCCAGCTCCTCGATTTCCTGTCCCCAGCAACGGGCATCGGGAATTTGGGGTGACGACGGGTTTGCGGCATTTGGTCACCGGCAGGTAACGATGTGTAACTGCAAGCGATGCGGGTTGAGTATCGCGTCCGACGGGTTGAGTATCGCGTCCGATCCGGCTAAAACGGCTCCATGATCGAAGTGACGCCTGAGACCAGCGCAACCATTCTCGTCGTCGAGGACGATGCCGCGATCCGGCGGCTGGTGAGCGAGGTGCTGCGGAATGAAGGGTTCGGCGTGGAGGCAGCGGAGGACGCCGCCGCCATGGATGCCATCCTGGCGCGAACCAGGCCGGGGCTGGTGATCCTCGATGTGATGTTGCCCGGCGAAGATGGGCTGTCCATCTGCCGCCGACTCCATGCTCATGAGCGCTGTCCCATCCTCATTTTGAGCGCGAAGGCGGACGAGATCGACCGCGTGGCCGGTCTCGAGACCGGCGCCGACGACTATCTTGTCAAGCCGTTCGGACCTCGCGAGCTCATTGCACGGGTGCGCGCAATGCTCCGTCGCGGACCCCGCATCCAGGAGCCGGCTTGCAGACGATTCTCCATAGGAGCTCTCAAAGTCGACCTCGATGCACGGCAGGTGCTCGATGAGCACGATGGGCTCCTCTGCCTGACTTCCGCCGAGTTCGACTTGCTTGCGTGCTTCATTCAGCGCCCGCGGCGGGTCTTGACACGCGATCAGATCGGCAAATGGACGCGCGGCAAGGTGCCGGACCCACTGGATCGATCCATTGACATGATCGTCTCGCGACTGAGGCGCAAGCTCGATCGGGCCTGTCCTGGAGCCAGACTCATATCCACGGTGAGGAATGGCGGCTACCTGTTGACCGCTCACGTGACACCGGCCGGCTGATGCCTCTACCGTCAGCGGTCCGCATCAGTCTGATGATTGTGTTGAGTACGATGATCGTCTGGATCGGAACGGTCACGCACCTGTACCTATCGACCTCCAGTACGAATCGAAACGACCGGCCGTTGCCCGGGCGGATTGCTGCACTGGCCTCCCTGTTGGAGCAGGCCTCGCCTGCAGAGCGGGAGCTCGTACTGCGCGCCGTAACATCGCAATCGATGAGCGCACGACTGGACCCTGGAAATCAGGTAGATATCCCGCCGAGACTGCGGCGAGTTCCGAGAGTCATGGAGCGGGCCGTTGATGAGTATCTGGCGGCCATGGGTGGCCGGCCCAACAGTGTGACTGTGCGACGCGGGCAGGGACGAGGTGGGGGACTCGGGTTCACGTTCGTGACCCCCGTGGATCTCGAGATCCGCGTGCTCCTGGTGACCGGGGACACGCTGATTGTGGATGCGCTGAGCTATCCGGTCGCCAATCTGCTCGGCGTTCCGGTGGGATTCGTGGCCGGGTTGACGGGCGCGGTGCTGGGGCTGATCGCACTGTGGGCCCTGCAGCGCGAAGTGGCATTTAACCGCGTCCAGGCTCGGCTGGCACAGTTGGTTCGAGGCCGGATCGCGCTGATTGGGGGGATTTCACATGACGTCAGGACATTTCTGACGCGTTTGCGCTTGCGCGTGGATCGAATTCCGGACGAGGAGGAGCGGGATCGGGCGGCGGCGGACATCGCGGACATGATCCGTCTTCTGGATGATGCGCTGCTCACCAGTCGCGCAGGAGCGAGGGAACTGGCTCAGGAGCTGGTTGACTTCGTGCAGGCGGTGCGAGCGGAAGTGGATGATCGGCGCGCCGCCGGCGCGCCGGTGGATCTTCAGCTCCCAGATGCCGCCGCCCTCAATGCGACGGTCCTGGGCGATCGTCTGGCCCTGCGCCGCGTGATCTCAAATCTGCTCGACAATGCTTTGGTTTACGGCAAGGTGGCTCTTCTATCCATCCACTCGGACGATGCGTCCGTGAGGTTGCTGGTGGACGATCGGGGGCCCGGCATCCCTCCGGACCAGCGCGAACAGATCCTGGAGCCGTTCGTGCGACTCGAGGGATCGCGCAATCGCCGAACGGGCGGTGCCGGTCTGGGTCTGGCAGTTGCGCGCAGCCTCGTTGAGGCACAGGACGGTACCCTCACTATCGGCGACGCACCCGGCGGCGGTGCCCGGGTCGCAGTTCGGCTACCGTTGTTCGTGGCCTCCTGACGGACACGGAGTCGGACGCTTCTCCTTTTACGGGAGCGGCATTCGTCGAAGATATTAATAAACGTTCTTGACAGTCAATATACATGACTGTCAATATTCCCTCCTGATTGGAGATCCCATGACTGATGCCACCGCCGTGCCCCACTGGTACGAGACTGCCGTCGTTCCTGTCCTGCTGCGTCACGCGCGCACTGCGTACGGGGGTGCGATGCGCGCGGCGCTTCAGGCAGCCGGGTGCGATGACTTGCCACGAAACGGACTCTATGTAATCGGCGGGCTGGCGCTGGGAGCCACCGGGGTGCCACTTGGCCAGCTTGCTACCGAGCTGGGTGTATCCAAGCAAGCGGCCGGACAGCTCGTCGACTCACTCGTTCTGCGGGGGTACCTCGACCGCAAGGTCGACCCCGATGACCGGCGCAAGCTGAGTATCACGCTGTCCGAACGGGGACAAATGGCGGCGAAGGTGCAGGCCGGAGCGCGCAAACGTGTCGATACCGCACTCACGGCGAAAGTGGGCGCGCAATGCGTATCCCAAATGCGCAAGGGCCTGGGTGCCCTTTGCGCGATGGGCCGACAGCAGGCGGACCATGAACACGACTGATGATACCGGCCGCTGCCAGAGTGTCTGCCCGATCATGCCCACCACCGATGTAGGCCGGAGCGTGCGGTTTTACGAATCGCTCGGTTATACCGTCGCCGTCCACGGTGACTTCGTCATGACCCGCCGCGATGGCATTGAGCTGTTCTTATCGCTGATGCCGGATCACGATCCCAAGCGCACGGCCTCTTGTGTCTTCGTTCGGGTCGACGACGCGGAGGCTCTGCACGCACGGTGGCAGGCTGCGGGCCCCGATCGGATCAAGCCATTGCGCAACACGAACTACGGCATGCGTGAATTCGCCGTCTTGGATCCGGACGGTAACATGATGCTCTACGCCTCTCCTCTGAGAACTGCCTGAGCCAACGAGTCCGCCCCTACGGCCGGGCAACCGCCGCTCAGGCGGGGCGCTGCAGAGGCAGGTTGCGCCAAGTCAGCACGGCGGACCTGAAGTCCACGGCTTCCCCGTCAGAGGTGAAAAAGAGACCGGGCTCCAACTCGACGATCAGCCGGATGTGGTTCAAGTACAGCCAGCCGTTCTTCCGGTGTACCGTCACTTGTTCGGAGGGCGCGCCCCACTGGTCGATGTGATACTCGCCCTCGTAGGGCATCCAGCTTGCCTTGTCCGGACCTGCGACATCGTGCGGGCCGTCATTGTAGTCGAGACTGATTTCGCCCACGAAGCACTCGAGGTGAGCGGGCTCGCGGGGGCGCGCAGCATCGTAGTCATACACTACCGCGTTGCCGTTTTCCGCGGCGGTAAAGGCGGCGGTGGGTGAGAGGAACCTGAGTGGCTCGAATGCCGTGTCCACCTGCATGCCGAGCGTGGCGTTGCGGATCTTCAACTCCCGACTGAACGCGCGGCCTATCCAGTTGCCAACGAAGGGTTTGAGCTGCTCGGTGGGAAGCTCGATGGGCGCGAGATCCTGCACGGGATGTCGCGGCCGTTGAGCCCCGAAGCGTTGCGCCAGCAGACCGTCGATCAAACCTTTACCGAAGTGATAGGCTGGGCTCACCGGCCGATTGAAGAGGGCAATCCACGCAAGCCCCGCCTCGGGACAATAGTCGAACACGCATCCGAAGCCGAACCCACCTCCCTGATGACTGAGGAGGCGGACCGGAGTGTCCCCGTAGCGCAGCTCCTCGCGGATGACGCCGAGGCCGTAATCCCCGCCGAACGCGAAGCCGTGCATGGCGTGCCACAGGCTCTCTCTGAGGATCACTTGATCGCCGGCCCTGCCGCGGTTGAGGTGAAAGCGCGTATAGGCTGCCATGTCGCGCGCGCTCGTGTAGACACCGCCCGAGCCAATCAGGGGAATCTTGAGCGGCACACTCGTGCAGCCCTTCAGGTGCCCGACTGCACGGTTCCTGCGATGCACGTAGACCTCGGTCGCCACCGTGCTGTCGAGCATGCCCAGCGGCTCGAATACCGCGGTGCGGACCCATTCCGCAAAGGGCATGCGGGTGCGAACCTGCACGATGTAGGCCGCGAGATCGAAACCACGATTCGAATAGCGGTATCGCTCACCGACGGGATACCGCAGCCAGGTTGCGAAGATGCTGCGTACGTGAGCTTCGAAGTCAGGAAACTCCGGCGCGTAATTGTTGCCGATCGGGGCTTCGTGCGTGAAGCCGGCGCGATGGCTCAAGAGCTGTCGCAGGGTGATCTTTTCCTGCGGCGCCGCCTCGAACCGGCTCTGCACGGTGAACTCCGGTACGTACTCGCCGATCGGCACGTCGAGGTCCAAAAGGCCGTGCTGTACTGCTAGCAGAGCCGCCACCGCGGTGATGTTTTTGGAGGTCGACTGGCTCGAACACCAGGATCAGGTTGTCGGCACATGCTAAGATAATTCGGACAGTTCCGACTGCCCACACAAGTTGCCCTGCGGGTAAGCACCGGAGCTCTTGCAACCATGTCCTCGGACGCTGCGACCGATCCCGCCCCTTTTTCTCTGTTCGAGGGCGACTGGCTCAATCGAGTCTACGCAGCGCTGGGCGTAGGGAAGTACTCACGCTTTGCCTTGCTCAAGCGCTGCGCACTCGTGATCCTGCTGACCTGGGTGCCCGTCGCCGCGCTGGCGTGGTGGCAGGGATTCGGCGGCGGCGGTCGTGTGGCGACGAATTTCTTCGCCGATTTTGCCGCGTACGCGCAGTTTCTGCTCGGCATGCCGCTGTTCATTTTGGCCGAGCCCATCATCGACTCCAGCACGCGGCGCGCCGGGCAGCAATTCGTCTCCTGCGGCGTCATCAGGCCAGAGGACCGGCACCGTCTGTCAGAGCTGCATGCTCGCATCGCGGGGCTTCGCAAGTGCAGGGGAGTTGATGTCGTCTGCATCGTTCTCGCCTATAGCCTGTCACTGGTGATCCTCGTCCCGGAGTTCCGCGCACACGCGCCAATAACCTGGCATCTGCATACCTACTGCTTAGGGGGCTCGTGCTGGCGCACGCTCAGCTTGGCCGGAGCGTGGGAATTCCTGGTGGCGCTACCCCTGTTGGATTACACCTGGCTGCGCTTCGGCTGGAAGATTTTTCTGTGGATTTACTACTTGTATGGAGTCAGCCGGACGCGCCTCGCGCTGCATGCCACGCACCCGGACCTGGTGGGCGGAGTCGGTTTCATCAGCAGTACACAGAGCCACTTTGCGATCTTCATCCTCGCCTACGGCATCAGCAATATAGTCTCGACCGTGGGCTATGAGATCACGATCCTGGGCTACGGCATTTCAACCCTCACAGTCTGGGGTCCTCTGGTGGGATTCGGCATCGGCGCGCCGCTGCTGTTCGTCTTGCCGTTGTTCATGTTCACGCGGCAGCTGTATCACTGCAAGCAACGGGCTTTGATGATCTATCGCCAACGAGTGACGGAGCATAGCCAGCAGGTGGAGAATCGCTGGCTGGTACAGGATCGTGCTCCGCAGTCGGCGGCCGACGAGATACGGGACTTGACCGAGCTCTCGACGCTGGGGACGATGTTCACGCGCATTCAAGGCATGCGCGTGGTGCCATTCGATCTCACCTCCTTCTCACAGCTGGTGGGCTCATCGTTCGGCTCGATCGCAACGCTCCTGCCACTTCTGCACGTGAGCGGCCGGGTGACCGGTGTGTTCGATGCCCTCGGCAAGATTCTGGGGCATTTGGGAGGGCACTAGCGGGGCTTTCGATTTCAGGGGATGGGCTCCGGGGGGTAGAATTTCTCCCCGGTTCTGCCCCCCTGAAAGGAGCCACCCATGCGCGCAGCAGTCGATACCGATGTACTCATTGTTGGAGCCGGGCCGGTGGGCCTGTTTCTCGCGAACGAGTGCGCTCGCCGCGGCCTGAGATTCCGGATCATCGAGGCCAATGCCACCCAGTCTGAGCATTCCAAGGCGCTGGCGATCTTTCCGCGTACCCTCGAGATCTTTGACATGGCCGGGCTCGTGGGCCCGTTTCTCGAAGCCGCGAACCGCGTGACCTCAGTCGCGGTGATCAGTCATCAGAACACACTGGCCCGCATCCATTTCGCCCCTGCGGAGAGCCCTTACGCGTTTATCGCCATGGTCCCGCAGGACATCACCGAACGATTGCTGGTCACACAACTTAACCGCGCCGGCGCAGCCGTCGAGTATAGGACCAAGTTCATATCGGCGACCGATGAAGAGGACTGTATGAGTGTGACGCTCGACCGCGAAGGCGTGCCACTCAAGCTCAGAGCCTGCTTCGTCGTCGGTTGCGACGGCGCTCATAGCACTGTCCGCCGCTTGCTCGGTCTGCCATTTGAGGGCAGAGAATACGAGGCGTTATTCATGCTGGCGGATGTCGAGACCAACGACGCGCTCCCCGGGGATGAGATGCAGCTCTGTCCCCACGAGTCCGGGCCGCTCGCGATTTTCCCCATGAGTGGGACTCGTCGGCGCATCGTGGCGACTGTCGAGAAGAGCGACGGCGAAGTGCCCTCGCTCGCACTTGTGCAACGATTGCTGTGCATGCGCGCGCCCCACGGAATCGAAGCGACTCGTCTGAACTGGAGCAGCTATTTTCGAATCCATCACCGAGAGGTTGCCCGGCTCAGGGTCGGGCGAACCTTCATCGCGGGCGACGCTGCACACATCCATAGCCCGTTCGGCGGACAGGGAATGAATACCGGGCTGCAGGATGTCTGGAACCTGGTCTGGAAACTCGATCTCGCGGTGCGTGGCCACGCCAGTGAGACGCTGCTCGACAGTTACACGGCGGAGCGGCGTCCCGTGATCAAGGCGGTCGTGAGGACCACGGATCTGCTGACCAAGGCCATGGCAACGCCGAGCAAATTCGCGCAGACCCTGCGCGATGCGCTGATTCCCCGGTTGTCCCATCTACCAGCCTTTCAGCATGCGTTCGTGCAGCGCCTCTCCGGTCTCGGGATCGCCTATCGACACAGCCCGATCATCGAGGGGAGCGGTGAGCGGTATTTCGATGAGTGGCAGCGCGGGGGCCGGGGCATTGGTAGCCACTTCGTGCTCCTGACCAATTCAGACTTCTCCAGTGGCGACCCCCAGCGTCAGTTCCTGGAATCAGTGGCGGATCTCGTCGATGTGCGACGGGCAAATTTCGAGGATACCGTACTCGTGCGGCCGGATGGTTATGTAGCGTGCTCTGCGCGACGTGGCAATGCAGCTCACGAGTTGAGCTCGCTGCGCTCGCTTTTGCAACGGCAGACTGCCCCAGGAAATGTCCCGGGCTAGAGCACGATTCTGACCACGTCCGTTGCCAGCGGCGTATTAGCGCCGCGGCATCGGCCCCTGGGCGGCGTCAGTCCGGTCCAGTCCCCAATATAGGCAAGCTCTCGCATCAATCTGGGCAGGCCTGCCGATGGGAGCCCATCTCCTGCGCGGCAGTATTCCCCCTGCCCGAATGCCTCTGCCTCATTGGACCTCGTGATGGCCCGCTACCTGATCGAACGAGAATTTCCAGACGGCCTCCACATCTCGCAGGACGAGGGCGGTGCGAGTCTTTGCCGCAGGGTCACGGATAACAACGCCGAGCACGGCGTTACGTGGATCCACTCCTACGTCACACCCGATCACAAGTATACGTTCTGTATCTATGACGGACCCACACCTGAGGCGGTCCGCCGCGCTGCAGCCCGTAACAAGCTGCCAGTCTCGCGAATCACCGAGGTTCGCGTCCTCGATCCGTACTTCTACAAGTAAATAAGGGGAAGGATATGCATGTTTCAAAACTGATTCCGCGCGTACTGCGCACGCTGATGGTCCTCCTGCCTCTGGGAATGCTGCCGGTGGCCTGGGCCGATGGGGACAGCACGCCGCTGATCAACAGGGTGCACAATGCCACGGCTCGCTACACTGACATCAATGTCGCAATCGCAGAAGGTTGGGTGACGGCCACCCCGTGCGTCAGTGGTCCGGATACCGGGGCCATGGGCGTGCATCTTGTGTTGCCTTCTCGCATCAGCGCGGGCGTACTGAATGCGCGCCAGCCTGAAGCTCTGATTTACGAGCCGATGGCAAACGGTGCCATGCGCCTCGTGGGCGTCGAGTTCATCGTACTCGCGAGTGTCTGGGAAGCCAGCAATCCCGCGGCCGGTGCGGTGCCGGCACTGGACGGGAATCTCCTGAACTACATCGCCGCTCCCAACCGCTACGGTCTGCCGGCGTTCTACGAGCTGCACGTCTGGGCATGGGAGCACAACCCGAAGGGAAGCTATGCCGACTGGAACACGCAAGTGACGTGCGACCATCAGCCCCTCAATTGAGCCGGGGCGCCGTGCCACGCCTCCTCACCGCTGACCGGCGCGCAGCTCAGTCCTGAAGCGACCTCGGCCCCTGAAACAACAATTTGCAATTCATTCCGGAGACCCCGATGAACAAGCTCATTGCATTACTGTCTGTCTTGATTGTCGCCCCCGCGTTCGCGGACGCGCCCACCCAGCCGGCGGCATCTCCAGAGAAGAGTGCCGTGCATCGTTATGTCGTCGAGCGGACCTTCCCGCCCGGAGCGCTCCAGGGACTCGACGCCGCCACCAAGAAAAAGGTGAACGCGAACAATGCGTCGGTCGGCGTGCGTTGGGTCCAGTCTTACGCCAATGCTAACGAGACCAAGACCTTCTGTATCTATGAAGGGCCGAGCGAGGCGGCCGTCCGTAAGGCCGCCGAGCTCAATAAGCTGCCGGTCGACAGCATCACCGAGGTGCCCGTGACGCTATCGCCGAAGTGATCTGCAAGCCGGGTGTGGTGCTGTGGCAGCACCACACCCGAGATTCAGTCTGCCAACCCCGGCTGCCGGCGTGCGATCCCGATGGCTTCCGTTCGCGAGGTGACGCCGAGTTTGGCAAAGATGGCCGAGATATGATGATCGACCGTGCGCGTTGACAGAAACAGGCGCTTGGCGATAGCGGCGTTGCGAAGGCCATCGCGCATCAGCGCGAGAATCTGCGCCTCGCGCCGGGTCAGGCCGAAGGGGTGTTCACGCGTCGAGGTACGCGCGCCGCGAGGGACCCCGCGAATGCCGCGGGATCGCATCTCGCGGCGCAGCGCCTCCGCGGCGGGAGCAGCATCGAGCCGCTGGAAGATTGTGAGCGCCTCGCGCTGGTCAGTCTCCCCGCCGTACCAGCCAAGCACGATCGCCCGCTCATAGGGACAGCCGAGTGTCTGCCAGGCCTGCGCGGCACCCTGCCAGTCTCCCGTGATCTCCATCGCGTAGGGCTCTGCGATTTCGACGGGCGCGCCCTCGAGCGCATGAGCGCGCCAAAGCCAGGCGGCGAGGTCGCCTTTCATTCGGGGATCCCGTCGCTGCGACACGCGCTCGTAGGCAGGCGTTGCCTCTCGCACGACGGCATCCAGATCGCCCGCCAGCCATGCAGACTCGGCGGCTATGGCCGCGAGCGTGCCGAAGCGCTGCAACTCTGGATTCGGACCGGCGAGTGTCCGCGCGTGCTCGAGCGGTGAACGGGCATCGGGGTCGCCTCGTCGAGTTCGCAGGTGCCCGAGTGTGCGCAAAGCGGGAATACGCGTTATGGGCGTCGCCCGCGGATGCAACAGCACCGCCTCCGCATCTTCGCTCGCCCCGAGCCATTCACCTTGCTCAAACTTCATCCGTGCACGGTACGCGAGCATGTAGGGTTGCAGAAAGTCCAGCTCACGCTCCTCGCTGTACTCCAGCCCGGCACTCAGATACCCACCCGCCTCGTGGTACCGGCGGCACGATACGGCCATTGCGGACAAGCCCGTGTACGCTCTGGCGGCCTGCTCGTGAAAGCCATTGGCGAGCGCGAGTTGCAGGCTGCGCTCGAGATCCGCCCAGCCTGAATCGTCGCCGCTGACGAGACGGGCCGTGCCGAGCACGCTGAGCGCATCGCTCTCGATCAGATGATCCGAGCAGGCTTGCGCGAGTGCAATGGCCTGATTCGCGAACGAGATCGCCGACTCGTTATTGTGGGCCTCCATGTCGAGATGCGCCCGATCGCCATAGGCCCTCGCCAGCACGAGATCCGGTGGCAGGACTTCGAGCACTCGGATTGCCTCGACGCAGTAGCGTTCGGCTTCGGCTTGTCGACCCTCGAACCAGGCAAGCCGCGACAGACAGCGGAGGGCATCGCCTTCCTGCGTGCGGGCTTTCATCCCACGCCAGATCTTCAGCGCAGCGACTCGCGTCTCACTCGCACGCGCGTACCGCCCAATCAGATAGCACTCGTACGACAGTTGCTCGAGCAAGCGAGCACGATCGGCCGGAGGGCAGTCGTCGGAACACTGGATCATGGCTTCGAAGTGCGCTGCGGACTCGCGATGCGCTCCGACCGCGGCAGCCTGAGCCGCGGCCAGCGGTGCAAACCGCCGCACCGCCTCTGCGTCGTGCGCACAAGAGGCGTGATGCGCCAGGCGCGAGGCTGGAACCCCCGGGCGCGCTGCGAGCGTCGCGAGCACTTTTGCGTGCAGATCCAGTTTGCGCGGCAGCGGCAGCGAATCCTCGAGCGCGCGACGGACCAGCTCGTGCCGATAGCTGAGCGAGCCATCCCCGGACAGGACCATGCCAATTCCCAGGCATCCCGCGATTGCCTTGATATCGGGCCGTGCGGCCTGATCGAGGAGCCATGGCTCGGTCTTTCCAGGCACGACGCAGACGAGTTCGGCGAGCTCGCGCGCTGCAGGCGCCAGTCGGGCCGCGCGGGCCAACACGGCATCGCGCACTGTGGCCGGCACGCTGTCGGCGTTGGCCGCCAGGACCTCGGTGACGAACAGCGGGTTGCCCGCCGTGATGCCATAGATCCCCTCGGGACTGCGACCGGCGCGGCGGGCGAGTTGCACGACGGCCGGTTCGGATAGCGGCGCGACAAACATCCGATGTGTGCTCGCGCGCGGCAGATCGCCGATAAGCACGCGGAGCGGGTGGCTCGAGCCGACCTCATCGTCCCGGTACGATACGACGATCATCGAGCGCGTGCGGTGGATACGGCGACCGAGGAACTTGAGAAGATCGAGCGAGGCCTCATCCGCCCAGTGCATGTCCTCCAACACAAGCAGCGTCGAGATCCGCTCCAGTTCGTCCAGCGCACTGGTGAAGATGTCACCGCGACTCGCAGTCGAGCCGATGGATGCCAGCAGTGCGCCCTGCGTCTCGCGAGCAATATCATGAAGTGGAGCGAGTGGTCGGGGCGTGGACAAGTCATCACACCCGCCCCACAGACTGCGCATGACACTCTGCCGGGCGCAAAGCTCCTGCAACAATACCGTCTTCCCGACCCCCGCCTCGCCGCCTACGAGCACCGTACAGCCACCGCGGTCAGCCGCAGCGCCGAGCCATCCGTGCAGCTCCGCCAGACAACGTTCGCGCTCCAGCAGTTCCATCGGCTTGCCCGCCCGCAAGGGGTGAGAGGGACCCAGTATTAGCCGATTGGCAATCGTTCCGCAAAATCCGGCCCGGAACCCCCCCCAGGGAACGCCGATGATTTTCCCTGCGTAACCCGCTCGAGCCATTTTACGATAGGTTCCGGATGTCCTCTAACCCGCAAGGGAGGCGCAGTGAAAATCGGCACCCACACGATGGCAAGGCTCATGTTTGTGACGGTCGTGCTGCTGTCAGCTCTCGCTGGGGCCATCTGGTACGTGCATTCCGGCAGCCAATACTCCACCTATCGGATCCATACCGAGGATCCGGTCTCGGGTCTCGCGATCGACGCGCCGATCGAATTCCACGGCGTCGAGGTCGGCAAGGTCAAACAAATCCGTTTGGTTGGACCGCATTCGGTAAGCATTGTGCTGAGCATCGACAAGAGTGCGCCGGTCACATCGGCCAGTGTAGCGACCATCACCTCGCGAGGGCTCGCGACACGCGGATATACCGGCTATGTTTATATTTCTCTTGATGACGTCGGTGACGATTTCCACCCGCTGACTACCCTGCCGGGTGAACCGTATCCGATCATACCGACGGCGCCATCGAAAATCATAACGCTCGATACGTCGATCGACCAGGTGAAGGACAATGTCCAGGTCATCACCGACTTGCTACGATCCCTGCTGGACAAAAAGACCATAGTGGCACTGCAGCAATCCGTCGACAGCTTGCAGCACATCACCCAGGCGCTAGCGGTGAACACCGACAAGCTGAACTCCATCGTCGCCAACACGGAACGCGCCAGCCGTCGTTTCGGGCCGCTGTTGAGATCGGCCGACGACACCCTGAGCCAGCTCCACACGCAGATCGTTCCGGAGCTTCACGATGATTTGACCAACCTTGCACCGCTTCTGGAGTCGAGCCATGACACGGTGAGCGCGCTCCAGCTGCAAATCCTGCCGCAGGCCCAGCAGGCGCTGAGCAACCTGGATAATCTCACCACCATCTTGACCGGCGTAGCCACCAAGATCGATCGAGACCCCTCGGTCTTGGTTCGCGGCACCACTCCGCCGCCGCCCGGACCGGGGGAACCGAAGTGAAAGTCGCGATGGGCAGAGTGGCTTGGCTCGTATGCGTCGTGTCCCTTTCCGGCTGCGCGCTGTTTTCTCCAGTCAACGTGGATACGCAAAGAAATGTCCTGAACAATGTTCCGCTCGATCTCCCCAGCGAAACGACTCATCCGGCCACCCTGTTGGTGCTGACTCCACAGATCGCACCGGCCTATGCCAAGACGCAGATGGCCTATTCGATTCAGCCCTATCAAGTCGCCTATTTCACCCGCAATGCATGGGCCGAAACCCCCTCGCAGATGATCCAGCCACTGGTCGTCCAGACGCTGCGCAGCACGCACTATTTCAGCGAGGTCCTGTCGGCACCCTATTTTGGACGCCACACGTTCGCGCTGCGCACCGAACTCCTGCAGCTCGAGCAGGACTTCACGTCCGACCCCGCCACGCTGCGGCTGACGATGCGTGTTGCTCTGAGTCGCGCTGCCACGAATCAGGTGATCGCGACGAAGGAATGGTCGGTGAGCCAACCCATGTCGCAAAAGACCCCCTATGCCGGGGTGGTGGCGGCCAACGAGGCGATCCAAAACCTGTTGCGCGAGCTCGCGCGGTTTGTGATCGAGAACGCAGGCTAAGGCAGCATTTTCCGCAGGGTGTCATCCTTGAATACGAAATGGTGCCTCAGTGCGGCGCCCGCATGAACGCAGATCAGTAGAATCAGCCCGTAACCCAACCATTTGTGGATCGCCACGTAGAGGTGAAACAGATCGTCGTCCCGATGAACGAAATCAGGGAGCATGAACAAGCCGAAGAACGATACCGGAATGCCGGCGGCCGAAGACAGCAGACAGCCCGTCACGGGCAGGATGATGAGCAGTCCATAGAAGCTAAGGTGCACGAATCGGGCGGCCACCTTTTGCCAATCCGGCAGGTTCTCAACCAGGCGCGGCAGTACCTGCAGGACACGCCACGACAGCCGCGTGAGGACCAGAAGGAGGGCCAACACGCCGAACTCCTTATGATAGAGAACCAGGGTGACCTTTTTGGTATTGAAGCCGACGTCCGGCAGAGTGACCATGTACAGACCCAGCGCAGCCAGTCCGATGACCAGCAAAGCCATGGACCAGTGGAATGAGAGCGCGATAGCGCCGTAGCGGTCTTCTCTATTCTCGAGCGGTGTCATTCCCGCAGCCCCATGCCCCATCCTCCATCGCGCATTCCCAGATTACACGCTCCGGGCGACCCCGGTACCCCGCGATCCCTGGTCACACTGGTGCCCGCCGATCCGTCATATGGGCGAAGGAGGACACTATGAAATACGTGCTGCTGATCTATCAGGGGACGACCCCGCTGCCGGGCTCAGACGCCTGGACGGCGCTGCCGGAAAAGGAACAGAAGGCGATCTACGCGGACTACGCGGAGATCAATAAACTGCCGGGTGTCACGCTCGGGCTTCCGCTGGGGCTGCCCAGCGCGGCGAGGACAGTACGGGTTCGCGACGCAAAACCCGAGGTCAAGGACGGAACTTTTCAGGTGCAGGGCGCAGGCGGCTACCTGATCTACGAAGCCGCAACCATGGACGCCGCCATCGCGCTGGCCGCCCGGATCCCGGCGGCTCGGCACGGCGGCGCCGTCGAGATTCGTCCGGCCGAGCCGTACTGGTGAGCAATGCAGGATAGCGAATGGCTGGCCCACCGGTTCGATGAGAGTCGGGCCCATCTGAGAGCGGTGGCGTACCGCATGCTGGGCTCGGCCAGCGAGGCCGAGGATGCCGTACAGCAGGCCTGGTTGAACCTGCGCTCAGACACCCGCGAGGTGGGGAACCTCGGGGGTTGGCTGACGAGGGTCGTCGCCCGGGTCTGCCTCGACATGCTGCGGACGCGCCGCTCGCGACGAGAAGAGCCGCTGGCACCTACGGCAGATCCGTCGAGCGGCGCGAACCTCGAAGAGGACCTCGTACTCGCCGATGCGACTGGACAGGCTCTACTGGTTGTACTGGAGACGCTCGCGCCCGCCGAGCGTGTCGCGTTCGTACTACACGACATGTTCGATCTGTCGTTCGATGAGATAGCACCCATCGTCGATCGCACACCCGCAGCCGCCCGGCAGCTCGCCAGTCGCGCCAGACGTCGGGTACGCGGCGTCGAGGCTCCTGCAGCCGACTTTGCGCGGCACCGTGAATTGGTCAGCGCCTTCCTCGCTGCCTCCCGGGACGGGGACTTCGAGCGCCTGCTCGCGGTGCTGTCAACCGACGTAGTGCTACGGGCCGATGATCTAGCCGTGCGTACCGCCGCCGCCCATCAGCAGCACGGCGCGCCCGTCTTGGCTTCAGAAGTTCGCGGTGCGTCGCGGGTTGCGGATACCTTCAAAGGTCGTGCGCGTGCCGCGCTGCCCGCGCTCATCGACGGCCACGCGGGCGCGGTGTGGGCCATGGGCGGTCAGGTCCGCGCGGCGTTCGTCTTCACAATCCAGAGCGACCGGATTGTCGCGATCGACCTCACCATGGACCCGGGGCACCTCGCCGGGCTCAATGTGACCCTCGGCGATCGGTAGATCAACGCGTCCGCACCTCGAGTTCGCGGCGCCGGTAGTCGATGACGAGTGCTTCGAGGAGCCCGAGCGCGTCCATGCCGACCAGCAGCGCGGGCTCGTGCGTCAGGTGCCAGTGCTCGAAGATGCGCACCTCGCCATAGGTGATCCGCGCACCGTCGATCTCGACACCACCCAGGATAATCGGGGGGCTCGCGAACAGCTCGCCACCCTGCACGTGCGTCGTGACGTCGAAGATCTGATCCGGCGTGCCCTGCGCATGACGGCCCACGAGCGCTCGCCGCAGCGCGTCATTTCCGATGCTTCTTTGAGCACCGGTATCGATCACGACGTGTACCTTCACCTGATCCACTGTCCCTCGGACCATGAGCAGGCCGGGGCCAGCGCGCTCCAGCGGCAGCGTCACGTACCCCGGTGGTGCGCGCTGCTCGTGGGAGCGGGCGATGCTGACGAGGTCGTGACGGAAATCGATGTCGATGCGTTTGTCGGAGAACCCGTCCGTTCCAAGCACTCCCTCGGCTCCGCCGAGAGCATCCGCCACGATCGGGAGCGTTACCGACCTGACCTCGAGATCTCCCACTGCGAGCGAGTCGGCAGTCACGGTAGGAACGACCGCGCTGCCTGCGACCCCCCGCACCAGCACGGAGTGAGAGAAGTCGGGCGCGAGTCCCAATGCCACGGCCACCGGCTCGGTGATTGCGGAATCGCTCGCACCCGTGTCGAGTACCAGTCGAAACGGGCCGCGGCCGTTGATGAACACGGGTGCCCAGATGCGCCCGATCTGGTCGCGCCGCGTCGGCGCGACGAAGCGCGGCTCGGGCGCCTGCACCACAACGTCCGGCGGTTTCACCTGGGTGTTGGTCGCCTCGTGGCTACTTCCGGAGGGCGGTTCCGTGGGCTCCGGTGGCACGACGCCCGCGGCAGCCGCGTGATTGAAAATCAGCAGCGCACTCAGGAAGGCTTGCTCCCGCCTCACGGGTTCATGCACTCTGGCGAACGACACGCGCCGCCCTTCATGCTGCGCAGCTCCTGTTGAATCCCCTGGGTATTCGCTTTGATGGCCTCTCGTTGCGCTTTGGTCGTGCACACCTTCACGCCCAACAGAGACCCGGTCGGTTGCTCTATCCGACATTGGACATCCTGTTCATTCTTCGAGACCGGGGGGCTCTGCCGCTTGGACGCGGGTAGCACCCGCGCCGCCGCCCCACTCGCCGCCGGCACCCCCGCTACCGGCTCCCGCGCCGGGGGCGTCGTGGTGCAACCTAACGCGCCGGTCATTACACAAAGGACAACCGCGACATGGGAGCGAGCCATTTTGGCGCCCAGTGCGAGGACTCGCCCGGCCGGCTCCATCACCGGCCGGGCAGCTGCGTCCCGCTCCTAAGCTAGAATTTCAATGTAAAGGCGATGAAGATCTGCCTGCCTAAGTAGTCATAAGCCCCAAAACTATTCGCCGGTCCCGCGTTTCCCGTGATATCGAACGAGGGCACGATGGGCGGATCTTTGTCGAGCACGTTGGTCACGCCGGCACGCACCTCCAGTTGCTTCATGGCATGCCACACGGCAGTCAGATCGAGGTAGCTGTAGCTCGGAATGCGCGCGTTGTACTGGTCAAAGGCGCCTTCCTCGGCGAAATGCAGGGTCGGATTGCCGGAGTTGTTGTCGAAAGTCGTCGAGCTGATGAACCGCCATTGAGCAGAGAGCAGCACATCCAGGGGCGTCTCCCAGGTAACCCGCAAATTGTGGCGCCAGCGCGGATTCACCGAGCCCTCGGTAATGCTGGTGCAGGTGCTGCCGAAGAGCCCTGCGCAGTCGAAGCTGGGAGCGCCTGGATACGGGGTCTCGGTCTGGTGCCACAGGTAGGTCCCGTTGAGAGAGGCACTGAGGGACCCCCATGTGCCCGGGAGAGCGTACCGATAGTTCGACTGCAGATCGAAGCCGGACACGATGGACAGACCGAGGTTGAAATCCTTCTGCAGGAAATAGCCACCACCGGCCACCGTCGCACCGACCAGGGAGCCTTGCGGTGTGCGCACGATCTGGCTGCAGTAGACGGGGTTGTCGGCCACGAGGCAGCCATTGAAAATGGCTGGGAACGGGTAGGTCCCAACCTGATTCTCGAGCTTGATGTGGTAATAATCCACGCTCGCGGTGAACCCCGGCAGCGCGGTTGGCGTCAAGGTCAGGCCGAGCGACCAGGTGTTCGCAACTTCAGGCTTCAGCTGGGTGTTCCCCTCGATCACCTGCCCGCACTGACCGGACACGCACTGGGTGATGCTGTTGACGCCGGTCGCCGGGTTGATGTTGTATTGAGCGCGCGTGACACCCGTGTGCGCGCACTGCTCGAATGAGGCTGTCGGTACGCCTGCACAAGGATCCGTGCCCACGACGGCCTCTTGGCCAAAGGAGGGCGCGACGAACAGCTCGATCAGATTCGGCGCTCGGATGGCGCGGTCGAAGGAGAAGCGCAGCCGAGCGTCCTGATTGGGCGCATATTGCACCTCGAACTTGTAGGTGTTCGTGGTCCCCGTGGTGTTGTAATTCGAATAGCGGTAGCCCACGTCCGTGGTCAGATCATCGATTCCGGGCTGGTTGTGGGCGATGGGCAAGCGCAGCTCGACGAACCCCTCGTTGATGTCGTAGTGCTCATTGATATTGACCAGCGCGCCGGAGAAACCGGCCAGATCGCCCGACAGCTCAGCCCCATCCGGACGGAACGTGATGCTGTCCATGCGGTGCTCGTAGCCGAGATTGACGGCGGCGCCATCGTTTGCCCAGGGCGTCTGCAGTCCGTACTTGCCGAGCTCGCCGGTGAGGTCAGCATGAGCGATCTGCTCGGTGTTATTGCCGAATGCGGTTCCCGGCGTCGACAAGTAACTGAGCGCTGCCGGGGTCACGCCCCCCTCTTTGAAGATGTTCCAGGGAACGCACTGGCCGCCACTGATGCACATGGGCACCCCCGTCGTGGGGTTGGTCGTGACCTGCAGTGCGTTGTTGATCTTGGAATAGTCGAGATAATCGGTATTACTCTGGAACGTTGTGACGTAGTAATACGAGCCGTACAGATCATAGGTCCAGCCATCGACGACGTTGCCCTTGGTTCCGATGACGACTCGTATGTTGTTGTGCTCGTATAAGGACGTGCGGCCCCCGCCCTCGATGTTGCGGCGCCCGATCGAGACGTCCGCGCTGTTACCCTTCGAGCCCGGATTGGCGGTATCACCGGCGATCTGAGCGGACGTGCAGATCAAGGATCGTTGCTGCGCACTCAGCAGTGGATTGCTGCAATTGATGAGCTCGTTGTTGTCCGCCGTGAAGGGATCACCACCGATGAATGTGCCAGACGGAGCGACGACGGCCACGCTGCGATCATCCATCCAGCCGAATTCCATGTACGGCTGCACGTAATCATTGAGCTCCTCGTGCGCCATGAGGCCAGCCTGGAAGCGCTTGTCCTGGCGCTGCAGAAACTCGTAGTTGTTGAAATCGAATATCCCCGGCGGGCTCGATCCGGGCTGCGGGAAGGGCAGGAACTGATTGCCCACGACGGTGTATTCCGTGCCGGTGCCCGCTTGCGGGGTGAAGCGGTTGGAGTTCGAGCTGCCAAGACACTCGACGTTTGAGAAGGTGGGTGCGCCCACCAGGCCGTTCGAGACCAGCTGGCAATCGGAAAAGTCGCGTGCGGAAGCGGCCACGGGCTGCTGCTCGTGATAGACGAAGTAGCCGGTGAAGTTTCCTTTACCCTCGTCGAAGTTCGTGCCCATGATCATCGAGAGGTCATGCTTGTAGCCGTCGCGGATGCTGCCGGTGGGAACGGTGGGCTGAGCCGAGAATCCCGTGTTGGGGTCATCGGTCCCCAGCAGGCCCTGTATATAAGTGTTGTGCTGGTCGTGCTGGCTGAAGCCGTACTGTCCATCGATCTGAATGCCCTCGAAGTCCTTCTTGAGGATGAAATTCACGACGCCCGCAATGGCATCGGAGCCATAGGTGGCCGAGGCGCCGCCGGTCACCACATCGACCCGCTCGATGAGGGGCACCGGTATCTGGTCTATGTCGGGCGCGACATTTTGATTGGTGGTGCTGGGGTCACCGGTGCCGAGCCGGCGCCCGTTGACCAGCACGAGCGTGCGCTGCGGGCCCAGGCCGCGCAGGTCAACAGTCGTGAAGCCGCCGGTGGAGGTCAACGGACTCGACGTGTTGCCGAAGTCCGCGTTGGATCCGATGATGTTCTGCGGCAGTTGATTCATCAGATCCGAGATGTCGGTGTGCCCACTGAGCTGGACATCCTGGCTCGACACGATGGTCGTGGGGCTGGTTGCCGAGATGTTGGCCGGCACCGGGATTCGCGACCCGGTCACCACCACCTCCTGGATGGGGGCGGCCGACTCGTCGACCGCCGGCGCTGCGGCCGGCTGGGCCACGGCGTCCAGCAAGAACAGGCTCGCGACTATCGCGAACGGGACTCCAATGAGCGCATTACGCGTGCCAGTCATGTGTATCTCCCCGGAAGAAATTTCGTTCGGACTTCTCGTTGCTTCAATGCCACCGCAGCATGTTCGGTTGCGAATGCGCGGCCGAGCGCAGAGCTCAAAGGTAACCAGCGGGAACTGGTGCGACACTCGACAATGTGATGAACGGGTCCGGTTCGTGGGAGGAAGCTGTCAGTTGTCGGGATGAACCCTCACCGAGAAAGGCGGGGCCGTTCGTGGGTCGAGCCGGAGACGATGCGAAGCGAGGACGTGGCTTACCGTGGTCAGCAAGAAGAACGAGCGGTTGTGTAGCGAGTTCGCATCGCGAGCGCAGACAGCCTGGTCTGACTCGAGGTGTTAGTCCTCGAGGTGACTGTGGCCGCTTCCGGGGTGGGGTTTGCGGCTGCGGTAGGCACTACCTGCGGCTGAATCGGTCCTCAACGAGATGCGGGCAGAAGAGCCGGGGCGCGCCGCCGCAGCGGGAGCGCCTCGAGAATCGTGTCCCGGAAGGTGCGGCCGGAGTGCAGGCGCGCACCCTTTGTGAGGGTGAACACGAAGCATCCGTCGCCGATGGGCTCCGCGAAGGCGATCGAGCGGATGTTCAGCAGCAAAGAGCGCTCGATTCGCAGGAATCCGGCCGGCGCCAGCACCGGATCCAACCGTTTGATCGACTCGCGGGCAATATACTCGACGCCGGCGAGGTGGTAGGTCACGTAATTGCCCGCAGCTTGAACGAAGTCAATCTGATACGGATCCAGCGGGTAGAGTCGATGTTCGCGCTCGCCTACGAGAAAGAGGGGTCGGCCCAGGCCGCCGTCACCGGGTGCCGCGGTTACTGCTGTACGCAGCCGACGTGCCTCCACAGGGAGGGGCATATTCCGAGCCCGTGCCCGGAGGATGGAGGCGCAGAAGGCCGCCTCGTTGACGGGCTTCATCAAGAAGTCGAGGGCCCCCGCCGCGAAGGCGCCCGAGGCCTCCTGCTCGTTGTCCGTGATCAGGATCGACCGGCGCTTGTGCCGGCGCCGCAACGCGCGCAGGACATCGAAGCCGGACATATCGGGGAGATCCGCATCGAGCAGCATCAGGTCAGGTCGTAGCGACTCTGCAGCCTCGATCGCCTGCGCGCCCGTGACGGCCTCACCCACCACGTGCATGTCCGGTGCACGCTCGCAGAGCCTGATCAGTCCTACGCGAGCGGCCGGCTCGTCATCGACGATGAGGAGATTCATGGGCGTATCACACCGGGTGATTCATGGGGCTATCACAGCGGCTGAGGCGTGCCGCGTCCAGAGTGTTTTCTCGCACTCATCCGCAATTCGCCTGCGGTCGTCCCCGCTTTTTTCCTGTGCAACACGCGAGCCACGCCTGGGGTTAGAGGCGCCTGCGCGCTCAGTCTTTCGAGCCGCCGACGACGAACAGCCCGATCCGCGCGCGGACCTTGTGGCGGAAGCGCTCACTGCTCGTCACAGTGGTGCTGCCGCTCAGCACGAAAACATAGTCTCCGCGAGCGGTTCGGCTCACCTGTCGGACATGGTTTACGTTCACGATGCAGGAGCGGTTGATCTGCAGCATCGGCTGGGAGCGCATCGATTCCTCGGCCTGAAGGAGTGTGCTGCGTGCGTGGAAGGTTTCCTTGCCGACCGTGAGCATGACGTAGTTGCGGTTTGCGCTCAGGAGCTCGATCTGGGCGACATCGACCATGTGCATCGCACCACCGGTCTCGGCCAGCAGGCGCGGTCGCACCTCCAGGCGGCTCTGCGACAGACGCTGCAGCTCGGCGAGCGTCGCTGCGGCGATCTGATAGCTGGCGGAGCTGCGCGCCGCAAAGCGCTCGCGCACCCGCTGCAACATGGTGCGGAAGCGCTCGCGGTCGAAGGGCTTGAGCAGGAAATCCGTGGCGTTCACATCGAATGCCTCGAGGGCGTAGCGGTCGAAAGCGGTGACGAAAACAACGAGCGGCCCGGAACCGGGGTGAAGCGCTTGAGCGAACTGCATCCCCGAGATTTTCCCCATCTTCACATCGAGGAAGATGAGATCCGGCACCTGCTGGGGCAGCGCCGCGAGCGCACTCTCGGCGTCCGCGTATTCCCCGACTACCTCGATGTCCTGCTCCGTGGCACAGCGGTCCCGCAAGGCTTTTCGGGCGGCGACCTCGTCATCGACGATGATCGCCTTCACGGTTGCCCCGTTGCTTTCGCCGCCGCCGCTCCAGACTGCCACTCACGCAGCACCGGCAGGCGCAGAGTGGCCACCCAGGTCGAGGCGGCACCCGGGCTCGAAGTCAGCACTGCGCGACCGGGAAACTGCACCGCGAGGCGCTCGCGTACGTTGCGAAGTCCGAGACCCCCGCTGCCGGAATCGTTGCCTGGGCCAACCGAGTTCACCACTCGCAGCCGCAGACCATAGAGCGAAAGGTCCCAGCTCACATCGATCCGCACCGGCCCACTGTGGCCGGCGAGGCCATGAACGACCGCGTTCTCGACCAGCGGCTGCAGGATGAGGCTCGGGACCCAGACGGCGGGGACCTCCGGGCCGTTCTGCACGTGGACCGTCAGGCGGTCGGCAAAGCGACCCACTTGCAAGCCCAGGTAGAGCTTGACGAACTGCAGCTCGTCGCGCAGCTGAGCGAAGTCCCGCTCGCCGGCTTGCAAGAGGCCCCGCAGCAGATCGCCCAGGGAGGCAATCAGAGTCTGCGCGACTTCCGGCTCACCGATGCGCGCTTGAATGGTGTGCAGGACGTTGAACAGGGTGTGTGGTGAGAGTTGGGTACGCAAGGCGGCGAGCCGTGCACCCGCCCAATCGCGTCGCAGCTCGACGTTGCGGAGCTGCAACTGATGGTAGTGCCGATACGCCGCAACACCGGTGATCAGGGCCAGGCCGAAACCGTAGGCGAGCAGTGCGGTGACGGCGCTTGAGACCCACAGCGCCCAGTCGCCCTTCGTGAAGATGCCGAACCGATCGGCATACACGCCGAACACGGCGTGTCGAAGGGCGCCGCCGGTCAACATCATCCAGTACATCAGCAGCGAGAAGCCGAGGGCCAGGGCGAGCTGTTGCGGCACGCGCTTCGCAGGTGGCCGCCAGCCAATGCGAACCGCAGTGGTATAGCACACCAGCAGCACCGGAAGCATGAGCGCGTGCTGCAGCAGGCGCTGCTGCCAGGGTACGAAGAGCATGACGCTGGAGAGCTCGGTGAGCTCGATGCGCATGCCTTCGTGGGACACGAGGTCCGTGAGTGTGATGTAGGCCCAGAAGAGGCTGGTTAGCGCGAACACGCTGCGGCGAGATAGAAGTTGCTCTGCGTCCTCGAGGATCGGGGCAGTGTTTGCACGGAAGCCGCCGGGAATCGCGACCATGAGGGAATCATGGCATAAGGAGGCGGCCGCGGCCGGCGGGCGGCTCCAGCGCAACGAAGGAACGTTGTATCCAGGGACGAGCGCGGAACAATGAGGGACGAGCGCCGTGGCATTCACACTTTATGTTTCCCCTGCCGAAGCCGAGGATGACCTCATCTCATTGAATCCGCGCCTCAGCGGGCGTTCCGTCGGACCAGTGCGTCACCGGCACCGCGAATACGGTCAACGGTTCCAGCGCATTCGAATCGCCGTACACCGGAGAGTCCCTGAGATTGGCCCCCCACTCGGTCGTCTTCGTGCGCGGTAGGTAGAACATCAGGTGTGGATGCCAGTGGCCGCCGACATCGTCACCCAGATAGCCCTCCTTGGACATCATGTAGGCGATGGAGCCGACTTCGGGCACCGGAATCTGATCCGCTCTGAGCGCGGCCTGCGTGCGCTTCAGCATCTGCGCCCGGGACAGGCCCGCAAGAGCCCATTCGGTGCGTTTCAGATAAGTGGGCAGCACCGAGCGTGCTCCGGCTGCGTTGAAGCAGTGCGGCGCCCGCACCTTGGGATTCCAGAAATCCGAGCTGTCAAAATGATTGTCCCAGGGGCGCACGACGAGGCAGACGAAATGATTCTTTCCCGGGACGGCGGTTTCATAGCCTTTGGGCCCCAGGGTAAGGATCTCGGCCTCTCGGGAGATCGCCGCGGGGGCAGCGCTGCGCGCCAGGGCGATCTCATCTGCGCGGCTTGCCGAAAGGTAGTGCGCCAGGGGCGCCATCTCCGGGTAGGTGGCGGTCGTGACGTTCCGTACCGAGGCTGCGCCAACACCGCAGCCCAGTACCAACGCCATCATGCCGACCCCCGCTGACGGTGCGGCCTTCATCTGCAGCTCCCTCTAATAATTCACCACATGGTGAACTATCGGGAATTGCCCGCCCTCCTGTCAAGGTCTGCCGACCCCGCTTGACAAGCAATCCGCCAGATCGAATACCTTCCACAATAGTGAACTGAAGGCGAGCGGTCCGCCCGCCGCCCGCCTGGGGTGGGTCACGCACTTGTACGGCCCCGCGGCTGCTCAGATGCGCCGACGGTCCCGAAACCCCTGATACGCCTCCAGCACGGCCCGATGCAGCTCTTCCGGCCGTGCCATCACGGCCGCCGCGCCGAGCGCTCGCAGGGCGCGAACATTACCTTCCAAAGCATCTGTGTATTCGAGCGCGGCGAGCGCGCGATACGCTCCGAGCGCCTCACGCACGCGGGCGCTCGGCAGCGAGGCGATTCTATCGCTGGAGGGCGTAGCGATGAATGGCAGATGCTTGGGTGTGAGCACTCGTACCGCCCGCGCGAGCTGCTCGCCTGCGGAAAAGTCCTCCAGATCCGTCAAAAGCACGACGAGGCTGCGGCGTTGCACGGTAGAACGGATGCGTGCGGCCGCGACGATGGGGTTCGACTCGCTCGGTTGCACACGGCACGCCGTGAGCAGCTCGTTGATGCGTGCCACGGCCCTGTCGCCCCGCGCGGGTGCCAGCATGACAAGCGGCTGCGCCGCAAAGATTAATAGACCGACTGCGTCATCGAGTTCGGTCGCTCTCTGCGCGAGGCGTGCAGTAATCGTGGCGTAGAGGCTCAGGCGATCCGTCTCTCCTGCGCCCAGGCCACTCGCCCGCCCTGCATCGATCGCCACGACGATCTCGAGGTGCTGGTCTTCTGAGAGCTCGCGGCTGATCAATCGTCCACGTCGAGCGCTCGCCTTCCAGTCGATTGCACGCATAGGGTCGCTGGCTTGGTACTCACGCAGTTGCAGCACCTCGGCACCGGCGCCCCGAACCCGATTGAGTGTGGCGCCGCCTGCTTGCTCGGCTCGCTGCTGTTCGAAGCGACCGACGAGGTCCGGCACCACCGTGATCGCCAAGCTCGTTTCGACAACTCGCGACCACCAGGCAAGTCCAAGCAAACCGCCAATCCGCATGGGAGGCGCCGGCCACGAGTAGTGCCCCAGCCGTCGCGGCGCGGCCTCGAGCCGCAGTCGGCTCTCGAGGGGACGTTGGAGCGTGAGCCGCTCTATTCGCGGCTGAGCTGCGAACTGCTCGGGGACGGTGAGGGCGACCTCGACGGACAGGGTGCGGCGCCCTTCCTGTGAGAACGCGAATGTGACGGGCTGCCGCCGGAGCACCGCCCAACGCTCCGGGCCGTGCAGTGTGAGTCGTACGGTGCATCGGGTCAGAAGGATTCCTTCGAGCGCGAGCCCCAGCAACAAAAGTCCCGCAGGCAACGCCCACAAGTGGCGCAGCACGGGCGTGCCGCTCCACTCCCCGAGAATGCCCAGCAGCGTGCTCAAGACAGCGAGCAGCAATGCGTTCAGCCTGAGGCTCACGTGCACTTCATCCGCGCGGAACCGCAGTTCGGTCAAGCAGACCCTGCACGAGCGTGTGATCGCTGCGGCGCTCGAGCACGGCGTCCGGCGACAGCCCCAACCGATGGGGAATCACCCACGGTGCCACCACCTTCACGTCATCGGGAGTGACGAAGCTCGAGTCCCGTACACCGGCGACGATACGCGCGGCCCGCAGCAAGGCGATCGCGCCGCGCGTAGATAGACCCAGGGCGATGTGTGGGTCCTCGCGCGAGGCCTTTGAGATCGCGATCACATATCCGACCACTTCCGGCGAGACGTGCACTTGATCTGCCGCAGCACGCGCCGCCTCGATCTCGCCATGGGTCAGCGCCGCAGTCGTGGCGGCCTCTTCGGGAGCGTCGGCAGTGGCGGCTATCGTGCCGTAGCGGTTCAGCACGGCTGACTCAGTCTCGGCGGAGGGATAGTGGACATCGACCCGCATCATGAAGCGGTCGAGCTGGGACTCGGGAAGGGGGTAGGTCCCCTCGAACTCGTGCGGGTTCTGAGTGGCGATCAGCAGGAATCCGGGCGGCAGGCGGTAGGTATTGCGGTCGATCGAGACCTGACGCTCGGCCATCGCCTCCAGCAGCGCAGACTGGGTCTTGGGGCCGGTGCGGTTGATCTCGTCGACGAGCAGCACGTCGGTGAAGATCGGCCCCGGGTGCAGCGTAAACTGGCGGCTCGACTCGTCGAACACGTGCACGCCTGTTATGTCGGCGGGCATGAGATCCGAAGTACCCTGCACACGCGCGAATCGTCCGCCCAGACTGCTGGCGAGCGCCTTGCCGAGCAGCGTCTTGCCGAGCCCCGGCGCGCCCTGCACCAGTACGTGCCCGCGGGCGACCGTGGCGATAAAAAGGGCGCGGATCAGATCCTGCATGCCAATCACGGTGGCACCCAGCGATTGCTGCAATCGGGCCTCGAGCTCGGTGAGAGCGCTCATTCAAAGATCCTTCGCAGTTGGGACAACAGGTTCTGCAAGCGAACGAGCCCGATAGGCTCGCCCGCACACGCGCGCTCGTACAGTTCGTGGAGCGCTTCACTCTCGCCGCGTGAGACACCCGCGTGCGCGTCGAGTATCTCGAAGCGTGAAGCCGGGCGCTCCGTGCACACTTGTCGAGCGAGCCGGTCCAGGAACTCCTCGATCAGACGCCGCGCCGCAGCGCTAGACGGCACGACCGCGGCGAAGTATCGAGCACTCGCTTCGACGTACGCAGTCTCGTCGAGCGGTTGCCATGAAGGCCTTGCGGCCTGCAGTGGCAGCGCGCCGAGGACCAGGACGGCCCACAGCAGAATGATCCACTCGAGCGTGTGGTGGAGGCGAGAATCGGCGAAGAACGCTTTGCCGTCGTAGTAGTCGGTGAGGCCCTGGTGTGCATCGTCGAATACCACCGATCCGCCGGGAGCGAGTGACCAGGCGAGAACGTTCGCCAGGAGCTGCGCGTTATCAGTGAGTGCGATCGCCCCATTGGAGAAGGGGCTGGCTGCGGTGCTGAGGATCGCCTGTCCTGCGCCGCGCCGGGTAAGCCAGAAGGTCGTGTCGTTCGTCTCGCTGCGCGCCGCCAGTTCAAGCGGGATCGACTCAAGCCCTGATCGTAGCCTCGCGCGTCGGGCGGGCAGTGTCGTGAGCGCCGTCACGTGTCGCACCCCGGTCGTCAGCGGATGCCGTCCGCGCGGCTGGATGTCGAACGTGGTCTGGGTCAGGCTCGCGAGGCCGGCGCCGCGCGTTTTCTTGGGACTGACGAAGCGCAGCCCCGTCAGTGCCTCCAGAGGGTCCTCAAACAGAGGGTCCGCTCCAAGCATCCACAGCGGTGTGTCTTCGATCGCAGCCAGGATCAGCAGGGTGTTGCCGCGCGCCACCCACGCCTTGAGATCGTCGAGCTCCCGCATGCGCACCGGCACGCGCTGCGGCATGGTGATGATAAGGACGTTGCCGGTGGGTTTGCGCAGCAGCCCAGCGAGGTGATCGTAGCGATTGCGCAGGCTAACAGCGGGAACGTGCTCTTCTCGGAGCCAGCGCCACACCGCCTGGTATCCCTCAGTCCCGCTCTCGCTGGACAAGGGGAGTCCCCCTTCATCCGAGTCCTGGCTCGGCTTGGGGAACAGCAGGATATAGAAGAGTGCGAGGGCGCCGGCCGCAAGCGCGAGCACCAGCAGACGCTCTCTCATGGCCGCACCGGCGGTGCCTCGACAGGCGTCGCAAGCAGACCCTCGTAGAGCTCTTTCACACTATCGAGATCCGGCTCGCGGGTCCCGGGCGACACCTCGGTCGCAGGCACGGATGGCGGTTGACCATACAGGGCTCGCTCGGCGAGCAGCGCAAGGCTTCGGAACTGATCTCGTTGCGCCGCACTGTCGAATCTCGCGGCCGTGATCAGTTCACGGCAGGTGAGGTTGCGATCGCGCGCCAAGCGCTGCGAACGCGTCAGTGCCCCAACCAGCAGCCGCAGCACGAGCGCTGCCCGCTGATGCAACGGGGCCCTCTCGATGGCACTCAGCTCGGAGCCTGAGTCCTGAGTAATCTCCGCCTCGGCTGCGTATCGCCGCGAAGCGTTTCGCCGGCGCGGGCGGCCGCGCACTCGAGCGGCACGTACCTCGAGCACGGCTACCACAAGGGCTGCCAGTACGATGCTCGCTGCGAGTACGTAGGCAAGCGTATTCCAGAAGCGGTCGCTGAGGGACCAGTGCGAGCGCAGCCAATGCGGCCACTTGGCGTTATTGGACTTGAGCCAGTGAGCGATCCACGCCTTGAAGCGCTCCCACCAGGATACGGGGGCTGCTGGCGGTTCCAATGCCTTGGCGATGGCACGCAGTCGCGCCGAATCAGGTGTCGCATGTGGCATCGGAGCCGCGTAGCGCTGCGTGAGAGCATCGAGGTCGTTCAGCGCGCCGACATTGATTCGTGCCCTCCAGTCGCTGGATAGCAACGCATCGAGTCCCAGACGGGCCGCCGCAGAATCTACTTCTGGACACACGGTGCGCAGTGTGTCCAGCCCGTGAAGGCCAGCGTCGGCCCGCAGAGCGCACTGCTCGATCAACTCGTGGGGCGTACCAACATCGGGAGCATCGGGTGCCGCAGTGAGCCACTGCGGCACCATCAGCAGGACGAGCCATCGCCCCCGCATGAGTCAGGCGGGGCCGAGGGCTCCCGTCCGTTCGACGAGATCATCACCCTCACTACGAAGCTTGCTGTCGTGGTGGACGGCGAGCAGGACCGCCGGCATGGCCGGCATGATGAGTACGCGGGAGAGGATCGAGAACGGCAGAGCGGCGAGCTGAGCGAGAAGGATGCTGCCCTTCTTGAAGCCGACGAGAGCGACCAGGGACAGGGGAACCAGTCCCACGGCCAGCGTCAGAACGTACACGATGATCAGGGCTACCGAAACGATCGTCACGGTGCGCCACCAGCGGCCCTTGGTCAGATTCCAGCTGCTCCCGAGCGCCCCCATGGCGCTGGCATCTTCCGTAAACAGCGCTGCGGGCCACAATTGCAGCTTGCCCCAGAGCCAGATACCCGGAATGAGCAGCAGGATGCAGCCCACGAACAGTCCGGTGAGGAAGACCAGCGATGCGAGCACCATGCCCGGCAGTCGGCGCACGGCAGCCGACACCGCCTGCCCCCCCGAAACGGGCGCGCCTCGCGCCACGGCGTTCTCGCTCACCAGGAGGGCGCCGTAGAAGGCGATCTCAATCAGAAAAATGAGGGCGTAGGTCCCAATCACGACGGGCGACCGGAACAAGCCAACAGCCTGCTGGGGAGTCAGCTTCGCACCCGAAAATATTCCCGGGACCACCAGCGTGACGGCGATCCCAAACACCGCGAGCGCGATGCCGAAGCCGACGGACAGCTTCCAGGTGCGGCTGAAGGCGGCCCGGTAGAGGCGGATCGCATCATCGACAACGCCGCCAATGGATACAGGCGCAGATGGTCGGACGTACATAATCCCCCCCGAATTCGTTCCCTGACAGGGCAGGTCTGCCGCCCGCCTCTGGGTCCTTGGACCTTGATCGGCGAAGGTATCAGAATATCGCCCTCGAGGGCCAGCAGCGACCTATGATGCTCCATGGGAATGGAAGAGCTCACCGTCCGAGGACTCACCGGCGTTGATATGACTCTCACGGTCGCGGGTGTCGGGACCCGCGCCTACGCATTCATCATCGACTGGCACATCCGCCTGTTGCTCGCCCTGTCCTGGTTACTCCTGGGCTGGCTGATCGCACGGATAGGGACTTCCGGTGGGAGTGTGACTACGGGCAGTCCCACGGTGTTTCTGCTGGGTGTGGTGACGCCGTCGATGCTCCTCTATTTTCTGTATCACCCGGTATTGGAGCTGGTGATGCAGGGTCGCACGCCCGGCAAGCGCATGGCCGGCGCACGCCTCGTGACTCGAGAGGGCGCCACTCCCGCCCCGGGCGCGCTGTTGATGCGCAATCTGTTCCGACTCATCGATACCCTGCCTGCGTTCTATGCTTTGGGGCTGGTCACCTGTGTGTTCACCGCTCAGCGCGTTCGGTTCGGCGATCTGGCCGCGGGCACCGTCCTCGTGCTCGACGAGAGCAGCTCCAAGTCCAAATCGCTTGAACGGATGGGCGCGCTCCTCCAGCACTCAACCCTCGACCCCCGGGCCGCGGCGTTGATCGAGGACGTTCTCGAGCGCTGGGGGGAGCTCGAGCCGCAGCGGCGGATGCAACTGGCGCGCGGCCTCCTCGAGAAGCTCGACACGGGGACCTCCCCTGAGCTGCGCGGGGCACTTGAAGAGGCGCAGCTGCGCCAGCGATTGCAGGATCTGCTTGGCCGCACCTGACCGAATGCAGCCCGGCGCAACGGCGTGGCTGCGGGCGCGTGCCCCGTTTTGGCGGACGCTGGCTGATGAGGTTCGAACGGCGCCCGGCCGCTCGCGAGCCAGTCCCGAGGAGGCGCTGCAGACACTGCAAGCCTATCGCACGCTGGCGCGCGACTTGGCCAGTGCGCGAGAGCTCATGCCGCGAGACGCCGCGACGGCAGCTCTGGAGAGCTCATACGCCAGTTTGCACGTCGCGGTCAATCGATCGCCACGCTACGGCCTGGCACGCTGGCGGACTTTATTTCTGGAGCGAATACCGCAAGCGGCACGCTCCGTGCGAGGCTGGGCGCTGTGCATCGCCGGGCTGCTCGTCGCGAGCGCGCTCGCCGGCTGGTGGCTCATCACCACCTATCCGGAGCTGATTGGCCTCATCGCGAGTGAGCGCATGATCGATGGCGTGGAGCACGGCCATCTCTGGACCGACCAGATCCTCAACGTCGCGCCTTCCTCCGTGCTGTCGCTGCGGATCTTCTCAAACAATGCGGTCGTCACGGCCGGCGCCTTCTGTGCGGGCCTGTTCTTTGGTCTCGGCACGCTCTATATGATCTCGCTCAACGGCCTGATGCTCGGTGGGCTGCTCGCCTTCACTCACCAACATGGTCTCGGACTGGCGCTGCTGCGGTTCATTCTCGCTCACGGCCCGGTCGAGCTGTCCGTGATTTGCCTGGCCGGCGCCGCCGGCACTGCCTTGAGTGAGTCATTGATACGGCCCCGGTATCCGACCCGCGCCGAGTCCTTTCGGCGCTGCGCGGAGCTACTCGGACCGCTTCTGGTCGCCTGTGCCTTGTTGCTGTTGGGCTCGGGACTGATCGAGGGATTTATCTCGCCGAATCCGCGGTACTCCGTGCAGGTTCGCCTCGGTGTCGGCCTCGGTTATTGGGTATTGATGCTGCTCTTTCTGAGCGGGAGGCTCGTTCCCGCACACGGGGAGTCGAACCCCCGCCATTCGAGGGACAAAAGTACCCGATATTCAATGATTTAGGTCGGCTCGCATCCAGGCCCAGAAATCTGCCTGGGGCCATGCACCGTAGTTGCGCGGCCCGACCGCGAGCCCGGATCGTGCGAGCCTGGATCGCCCGAGCCTGGAGCGAAGCAACCCATGCGCTGGCGGCTGGTCCGACGGTCTGGGCATCGGGTCGCACGGTGCCCGAACCGGATCAGGCGCTGCGTTAGACTCGCGATGGCTCGCCGGGGTTGGCGGCGCTGGTAATGCTCGAGGGGAGACTCCTGTGAGGACGAAGAATTCGGGACTGCTGGCCGCCGCGTGCGCGGTAGCGCTGTTGCAGCCGCTTATCGCCAGTGGGGTTGCGCCGTTTGACTTCGACAAGGCGCCCGGGCGGCTGCCCAAGAACGTGGTGCCGGTGGACTACGACATCGCGGTCACACCGAACGTGGCCGGCAAAACCTTCGTCGGCTCCGAGATCGTGACGCTCAACTTCCGCGAGGCCACTGACAAAGTAGTCTTCAACACGCTGAACCTGACAGTCAAGGACGTGCGCTTGGACGGTGTGCCCGTCAAGAGTGTCGCGCCCGACAACGGCAAGCAGTTGACGACCCTCACGCTCGCAGCGCTGGCCGCCGCCGGTGCGCACAAGCTGACCCTTGCTTACTCGGGCGTGATCGAGACCCGGCCGCAGGGACTGTTCGTGCAGCCGTACGGCCCGGCCGGCGGAAATGCCGGTGGCGTAATGCTCTCGACGCAAATGGAGTCTACCGACGCGCGACGCATGTTCCCCTGCTGGGATGAGCCGGCGTTTCGCGCCACCTTCAAACTGAGCGCCACCGTGTCCGCGGAGTGGGCCACGATCAGCAACATGCCGATCGAGAAGCGCACCGTGACGGGCAAGCTCGCAACCACGACTTTCCAGCGCACGCCGAAGATGCCTTCCTATCTCGTGGTGTTCACCGCCGGCGACCTGAAGGAGATCCGCGCCCAAGGCGGACGGGTGCGCATCGGTGTTTGGGCAGTGAGCGGCCGCGAGAAGGAAGGCCAAACGGCGCTCACCAATGCACAACAAATTCTCGGCGACTACGACACCTACTTTGACTACCCGTTCCCATTGCCGAAGCTCGATTCGATGGCCATTCCGGGGGGCTTCTCGGGTGCCATGGAGAACTGGGGCGGGATTACCTACAACGATCAGGCGCTGTTGTTGTCGGATGCCAGCTCGATTCGGGACAAACAGCAGGTGTATTCGATACAGTCGCATGAGATGGCCCACCAGTGGAACGGCGATCTGGTCACCATGGCGTGGTGGGATGACCTATGGCTCAACGAGAGCTTCGCCTCCTGGATGGCTGCCAAGGAAACCGACCTGCGCAATCCAGGCTGGAAGTGGTGGGAGCGCGAGGACTCCGACAAGGAAGAAGCCATGGCGGCGGATGCACAGGCCTCTTCCCACCCCATCCAGGTACACGTGACCGACGAGCAGCAGGCGGCGAATGCCTTCGACCCCACTATCACCTACAACAAAGGTCAGGCAGTGCTGCGGATGCTGGAAGCTTATTTGGGCCCGGACACCTTCCGAGACGGGGTGCGCCGCTACATCAAGGCCCGCGCCTTCAGTAACGCCACGACTGCGGACCTGTGGAACGGCCTCTCTGCAGCGAGTGGCCGCAATGTAGGCACGGTTGCCTCGGGCTGGACCGAGCAGGCGGGGTTTCCGGTGGTGACCGTCACGTCGCAGTGCGATGCTGCGGGTAAGCGCAGCGTCGCACTCAGCCAGAAGCGCTTTCTTTTGACCCAGCCTAAGGGCACTTCTGCGAAGACGGGACACTGGAGCGTGCCACTGCAGGTGCGGGTCGGCGCGCGAGGTACGCCGCGATCAGTGCTCCTGAGGCAGGACAACCAAGTCCTCTCGGCCGGCTCGTGCCAGGAGCCGCTCAGCGCTGATGCGGGCGCCATCGGTTATTACCGGGTCCAGTACGACGCGGCGACCCTCGCCGCCAACACGAGAGCCTTCGGTACCCTGTCCGACGGGGATCGGATCGCGCTGCTCGATGACCAGTGGGCGCTGGTGCAGGCACAGGCCGCGCCACTCACCAGCTATCTGGCGCTTGCCGAGAGCATGGGCGGCGACCTTGATACGCGACCCTGGGAGCAGATCATCCGGTCACTCGGCACGGTCGAGTACGACGAGCGCGGCGCCCGCGGCCACGCGGCGTTCGCCGCCTACGCTCGAGCGCTGCTGAAACCAGTCGCGCAGCGGCTCGGTTGGAGCCCAAAGCCGGGTGAGATGCCGGACGTGCTCGCGCTACGGCTACGGGTGCTTGAGAGTCTCGGCGTGTGGGGTGACAGCGACGTCATCGCAGAGGCGCAGCGGCGTTTTGAGGCATTCGTGAAGGACCCATCGACGATCGCACCCGATGACCAGAGCATGATCCTGACCGTCGTCGGGCTGCACGCC
Organism: Steroidobacteraceae bacterium; assembly: GCA_036501985.1. Classification (GTDB taxonomy): domain Bacteria; phylum Pseudomonadota; class Gammaproteobacteria; order Steroidobacterales; family Steroidobacteraceae; genus 13-2-20CM-66-19. The sequence continues at coordinate 48,388 of DASXZI010000014.1, forward strand.
AACGCGGCCACCTTCGCGCAGCTGCACACGCTGGCGAAGGGTTCCAGGGACCAGGCTGAGCGAGGACGGCTGTACATCGCGCTCGCCGGCGCGCGTGACCCGAAGCTCGCCGAGCAGGTCGCCCAGATTGCACTCGCCTCCGAGCTCCCGCCGCAGGAAATTCAACTGCGCCAGGGGATGATCGGCGCGCTCCGCCAGGAGCACCCCGAGCTCGGCTGGAAGACCTTCGCCAACAACGTCGACACGCTCATGTCCCCCGCGGGGGCCATGGCGCCGCTGTTCGAGGCGGAGTTCGTACCCCAGGCTTTCTGGAACAGCCTGCCACCTGACCAGATGGAAGCGTGGATCCGCGCGCGCGTACCCGCCGAGATGAACGATTACATCGAGAAGGGCATGGAGGGGGCTCGATTCCAGTATTCGCAAAAGAAGGCGTTGGTGCCGGCTGCCGACGCCTACGTGGCACACCTCTTCTCGCACGCCTCCTCGCCCGGGGCGAAATAGTTTAGCCGGGCACGACTGGCGCGAATCCCCTGACGGGCGACCGGATCCGGCCGGACCGAGGTAGGACACCTCGATCCGCCGACCTGATCCGCCTGCGCCGGCCTGCCTGCCAACCGCGTCAATCGACGATCGAAACCTTGCAGTCCCTTGCCTCACGGCCCCACGGCCGGTCGCAGGCCGTGATGACTCCGTTGATCGGCTGGGTTCCGAAATGAGTGTTGGCGCGTGCCCCGAACGTCAGTGTGAAGTTTGAGAACTCGACGAACGCCTGGGCACCCACGACCGTCGGGCTCTGCGAGCCCCCGAGAATGCAGATCGTCAGCGGCGACGGATTTCCAAACGACGGGTTGCTCCCGTTTCCTGTGACATAAGCCGTCCCGGTGACGACGAAGCCGTCGGAGACGGGGGGCTTGAGTGCGGCGCACTGCGTCTTCCAGTTGACCGGGTCTGTCAGGTCGTTATGGATCACGCCGTCGGTCATGCTGATGTGGTGTACGTGAGGGCCGAGCTTTGTGGGATCCCCCGCCTTCGTGTCCGGATTCGCGAAGTCGGCCGTCTCCATCGTCATCTCCGCCGTGAAACTCGCGGAGCTTCGCTCCTCGTTCAGGCGCAGGGACCACTTGCCGTGCATCTCGTACGGGCCCCCGGCCACGGCCGGCGACGTGTAGTCATTGAGCAGCCCGCTGAAGCTTGCGGGTAGCCGGGAGTGCTCGGCGGCGTCCGCCCGAGGCAGTCCGACGACTCCCATGGCCAATACGGCCGGCGCCATCAGAGCCAGGACCGCCTTGTCACGTGCGGTTCGTGTTAAGTCTTTGCTTTTCATCGGAAATCTCCCAAGTTTGCTCGTGGGCGCCCACCGGTCCGAGACGTTCCATCATCGGGGGTGGCGCGCCGTGGTTTGTGCCCGGGCGTTTGGGCTGTGTCGCGAGCCCTGGCGCATGTCCTGGCGCATGTCCTGGCGCATGGGAGAGGTATGCGATGGACCTCCGGTGCCGTCAAAGGGCGAGAGACTGAATGCCGCGCTGTGCGGCCAAATGCCGCGCTTTACCTTGCTCAGGGCCTCCCGGCTTACAATTGCACGGGTAGACGCGCTGCACTCCCGACTCCACACACGCGCGAACCCGCAGAGGTGAAACAGTGCGGCGCAGCAAGATCGGCCCCGAGTTCAGGCAGACAGATTCCCATGAGTGATACTCGCGCCGATGATGTGGGCCCGCCGGCCGGGGAGAGCGGCCGGCTGAACTCCTGGAAGAAGATCGCCACGCACTTCAATCGTGACGTGACGACGGTGCAACGCTGGGAGCGTCGCGAGGGCATGCCGGTTCATCGGCACGTCCATGACAAGCAGGGGTCGGTGTACGCGTTCCGTTCGGAGCTCGACGCCTGGTGGGAAAGTCGGCGCGGCAAACTACCGGACTCGGGCGACAGTGCGCCGGAGCCCGTTTCGAGCCCACCGCCCGCGTCCTCACCGCACGTATCGCCCGAGGCCCCGCCAGAGCCCGGGATGGCGGCGGCCAGCCTCGACCGGCGGCCATCCCGCTCCACACGAGTGATCAAGCGGTCAGTGGGCCTGGCCGCAGCCCTTGCAGCCGTGGTCTTGCTCGCCTACGCCGCCGTCAGGCTCAACCACCCGTCCAGAGACCCTTGGCGCAATCCCCTTGCCAGCGCCACCTTCACACCTCTCACGGATTGGCCAGGAATTGAGCGGGCGGCCGAGATATCACGCGACGGCCGATGGGCCTCATTCCTCGCAGACCATGACGGCCGAATGGATGTGTGGCTGACCCAGATCGGCAGCGGCAGCTACCGCAATCTGACCCGCAGCCGGCGGATCGAGCTCGTCAACCCCTCGATCCGCACACTCGGCTTCTCGGCCGACGGCTCTCTGGTCACCGTATGGACGCGCAGCTCCGATGGATCCCACCCCGAAGATATCAAGCTGCTGGCCGCCCCTACGTCGGGGGGCGAGCTGCGTGACTTTCTTCCTGGCGTCGCGGAAGCCGCCTGGTCGCATGACGGCAAACGGATCGTGTATCACACGACCGCACCCGGCGATCCGCTCTTCGTGCGCGACGCACGATGGGTCACACAGCGGGTCTATGTCGCGCCGTCGGGCGTGCATTGCCACTTTCCGCTGTGGTCCCAGGACGACGCCTACATCTATTTTACGCGCGGCATCCCCCCTGATGATTGGGATATCTGGCGCATACACGCCTCGGGAGCAGGGTTGGAGCGCATCACTTTCCACGACTCACGAGTGAGTCATCCGGTGCTGCTCGATGAGCGCACGCTCGTTTATCTCGCGAGCGACCCACAAGGATCGGGCCCCTGGCTGTATGCCGTGAATGTCGAGCAGCGGGTGCCCCATCGCATCAGCTTCGGGCTCGAGCGCTACACTTCGCTGGCGGCCAGCGCCAGCGGAACGCGCCTCGTGGCCACAGTTGATGAATCTAACTCCAGCATCTGGAGCGTGCCGCTCAACCCCGATCCCGGCGCAAGCGGCGGCCAGCTCACGACTCGGCCCGTCTCGCTGGTCTCGGCGACGGCGCTCTCGCCGCGCACCGGACCTAACTACATCCTTTACGTCTCGGCGCGCGCCGGCCGGCAGGGTATCTGGAGGGCGGTGGGCGGACAGAGCCGCGAACTGTGGAGCGGCGCCCATTCCATCATCGTGGGGCTCCCGGCGTTTCACGCGACGGGAAGCAGATTGCGTTCACCGTTGCGGATGGCGATCGGACGACACTTTACGCGATGGACAGCAACGGAGGAGGGGTGCGAGCCGTGACGCGGTCTCTGGAGCTGCGCGGCAATCCGGCGTGGGCACCCGACGGGCATTCGATCGTATCCGCCGTGCTCCGCGACGGCGAGCCGCGCCTGATGAAGATTTTCTTGGATAACAGCCCGCCGAGCCCCCTGGTGGCCGAGTACTCGGTTGATCCGGTCTGGTCCCCGGACGGCGAATTCCTGATCTATTCGGGAGCCGATGTGGGGACGACGTTTCCCCTTCGGGCCGTGGCGCGGGACGGCAGGCCATACCCTATCCCGTCCCTGATCCTGACACGCGGAGCCCGCCGGGTAGCTTTTGGTCCCGACGCGCGATCGATAGTGCTGCTCCGGGGCGACATCGGCCACAAGAACTTCTGGCTGGTGGATCTTCGCACAGGCGCGCAACGGCAGATCACCGAGCTCGCACCCGACATCGCCATCAGCGACTTCGACCTGTCGCGCGACGGCAGCGCAGTCCTGTTCGATCGCATTCAGGAGAGCTCACGGATTGCGCTGATCGAGCGGGGCGGCTAGCGTTCGACACAGGATCACGCTGGAGCGGAGCTTACCTGCGGTGGGTTACGCTCCCTCACCGTGCTTCGGCGGTACACCTCTCATCCAAGCTTCGGCGGCACATTCGCGTTTAGCCGAAACAGGTTCGTCGGATCGTACTTGGCCTTCAGAGCGACCAGCCGCTCGAAGTTGGCGCCGTAATTCTCCCGATAACCTGTCATCGTGACATCTGAATCCACGTAGTTCGTGTAGAAACCCTTGGTCAGCGGCGCCAGCTCATGCCAGTTCGCGCGCATCTTCGCCATGTTGTCCTCGATGCCATCGTTAGTGGGCCAGATGCTGTGTGCGCCCAGCGTGAAAAGCATGTCGCGATTCGGGAAAGCGGTCGCCGCCGGAGCCACGCGCCGGTACGCTCCGCCACCGTGATCGAAGAACACCAGGTACCAGTTGGGCATGCGCTTGAACGAATCGATGATGAGATCGATGCCGTCATCCTTGAGCTGCGTCAACATCCCGGTCTTCAAGTAGTAATACCGGCCGGCCCCCAGCAACTCATCTGCGCTCGACTGGATGGTCACATAGGGCATGGGTGCGAGCTCGTCATGGGTCGGTTTACCGAAAGCCCGCAGCTTCTTGAGCCATGCCTCGCCTTGGGCGTGATCTGCGGACCAGCAGACTTCGATCTCAATCACCGGACCGTCCGGTCCTGAGTACAGGGCCGGGGCCAGGTTGACGACATCGGGCGCCTCGAGGGCGAGGTCCCGGTAATATCGCAGCACATCGCGCGCCTGAGCCAACGGCCAGACCAGATTGCCGCCGAGAATGATCGGATCCATGTCGTGCAGCCGGTATTCGATCGAGGTCACGACGCCGAAATTGCCGCCGCCGCCGCGCAGGCCCCAGTAAAGATCAGGGTTCTCCTTGCCGTTCGCGCGCAGAAACCGTCCGTCGGCGGTCACGATGTCGAAGGAGGCGGCGTTGTCGCAGGCGAGCCCGAAGCGCCTGCCCAGCCGACCGAGACCGCCGCCGAGGGTGAGACCCGCAGCGCCCGTGTGCGAGACCGTGCCCGCGGTGGTGGCCAACTTGAAGGCGGCGCATTCATGGTCGAGCTGCCCAAGGAGCGATCCCGACTGGAGATAAGCGCGCTTGGTTTGTGGATCAACTCGGACGCCCTGCATCGGTTGCAGGTCGATCATCAGTCCGCCATCGCAGCTCGACTTGCCTGAGTAGCTGTGGCCGCCGGCGCGCACGGCGGTCAGCAATTGATGCTCGCGGGCAAAGACTACCGCCTGCTGGACATCGGAGGCGCCCGTACAGCGCGCAATCAGCGCCGGCTTCTTGTCGAAGGACGCGTTCCAGAGGCGACGCGCACGGTCGTAGTCCTGGCTGCCCGCCAACAGCACCTCGCCGCGCAGGCTGGCCGCGAAGGCCTCGATGGCAGAGCCCGGCAGCACAGCCTCCCCACCAGTCAGGGCCTTGGCCGACACGTCGCCGACACCCTTGAGTACCGAGCTGAACCCTCGCAGCGGCCAGGTCGCCGCCAGCGCCAGGCTCGCACCGACGAATTGACGTCTTTGCATGATCGCCCCCCGTTGGTCCATCGGTTGCACAACCAGCTGAAGCTGGTCAATGCGCATCCCGTGATGGGCACGCGCTCCTCATCCAAACCACTCGCCGGAGGCGCCCGCATGATCTCTTTCAGGGTTCGTCGCAGAGCCGTCTCGGCTCACCTCCGCGCGCACTCCGCAGGAGACATCTCGCGGGGTAAACTCCTGGCAGCCAAACTGCGTGCAAGGGGTAATCCGTATGTCGCGGACCATCAAGCCGAAGTGGACACTGCTCGCCGCCCCCTTGCTCGGCCTCACGCTCCTGGCTGGCTCGCCAACTGTGTTGGCGAAGGGCTGTATCAAAGGCGCGGTCGTGGGTGGAGTCGCCGGTCATGTCGCTGGTCATCATGCGGTGGCCGGGGCCGCGGCCGGCTGTGTGATTGGACATCACCTGGCGAAGAAAAAGCAGAAACAACAGGAGCAGCAACAGCCACCGCAGGCTCCGGTCCCCGCACAGCCGGCGCCGGGGCAAGCGCAAACCTAGGGCTCGCAGCGGTGATGTTGCAAAGCATCACGAATTGAGTCCCCGACGCCGATCTGGCCCTGCCGCGTATGTGGTGCCAGACTCCTTCGAAAGGGGGCTGCCATGAATAGACTGGGCACGCATGCGATCGTGATCGGCGCCAGTATGGGTGGGTTGTTGGCTGCCCGCGCGCTATCGGACTTCTATAGAAGTGTCACCGTACTTGAGCGCGACGCGTTTCCCACAGCAGACGCTCCGCGTAAGGGTGTTCCACAGGCGCGTCACACACACGGCCTTCTGGCACGCGGCAGCGCGACACTCGAGCAACTGTTCCCAGGATATTGCAACGAGGTGGTCGAGCAAAGCGGCGGAATGGTTGGCGATGCCGCCCAGGACCTGATCTGGGTAGGTCGTAACGTGACGCTTGCCCAAGGCAAGAGCGATCTGAGCGGCCTGCTCGCGAGTCGCCCGGTGCTCGAAGGCCATCTGCGTCGCCGCCTGCTGGCGTTGTCGAACGTGCGGGCCACAGAGAATTGTGCCGTGCAAGGTCTGGTCAGCGATCCCGCTCGCAGGAGCGTGACGGGTGTGAGAGCACGTGTGGAGGGCAGGCTGGAAGAGATTCTCAACGCAGACCTGATCGTTGATGCGACTGGCCGCGGCTCGTCGAGTGGAGCGTGGCTCGAAGGGCTCGGTTACAGACCGCCCAGGGATGAGAAGGTCAAGATCGGCATTGGTTACCTGACCCGTACCTACCGACGTCAGCCGACGGATCTTGACGGGAAGCTCGGCGTAGTGGTTGCGGGTAGTGCGCCGAGCTGGCGCAATGGCGCGATGCTCGCCCAGGAAGGCGATCGCTGGATCCTCAGCGCCGGTGGCTTTCTCGGCGACGACGCGCCGGATGACGATCGGGGCTTTCTCGCGTACCTGGCCACGCTACCGAGCATGGCGATCCACGACGTCATCGCAAAGGCGGAGCCGCTAAGCGACTACACCCGCTATCGCTACGTCTTCAATCTGCGCCGGCGCTACGAAAGGCTCGCACGTTTCCCCGCGAACTATCTGGTCTTTGGTGACGCCATCTGCAGCTTCAACCCGGTCTACGGGCAGGGCATGACCGTCGCGGCGCAGGAGGCGCTGGCGCTGCAACAGTGCCTGCGGGCGGGCTCTAACAACCTCGCGCGGCGATTCTTCAAGGCGGCCGCGACTATTGTCGATATTCCGTGGGACATCGCAGTTGGCAACGATCTTCGCCATCCGCGGGTCGAGGGTGCGCGTCCGCCGATGCAGCGGTTCATCAACTGGTACATCGGCAAGCTTCATCTCGCCGCCACACGCGACAGTGCGCTGGCGGTCGCGTTCCTGAAGGTTGTGAACCTGATGGTCCCGCCGCCGTCGCTACTCAGCCCTGCGATCGCCTGGCGTGTTTGGCGGGGCAACCGATGGCCGTCATCGGGCCCCTCGCCGGCGATTAAACCCGCGGCGCCTGGACTGCGACATTAGTGCCTTAAGGGCGTTGCGCATATGTTTTCCGCTTACGGTCGTTGACTGCGTTCGACCTTGACGCCGCCAGCCCGTAAGGTGCGAACGGTGGAATGGGACGTCCCGGGAGGAACTACCAGCAACGTAGCTTCCTTGAAAGGGACGACCAGAAACGGCGAAGCGGCCAGGAGTTTTTCGGCAGAGGCGAGAACAATGGTTTCTGCGGCGCGTTCATGCAGCGTCCGCTTTACTGCCGCCTCTTCGGCATCGCCCGTAGTCATTCCTGCCTCGGGGTGAACACCGGTGACACCCATGAAGTAAAGATCAGCCCGCAGGCGGGAAGCGGCATCGATGAGGGTGGCGCCCACATTGACCATCGAGTGCCGAAACAACCGGCCTCCGAGCATGATGATCTCCACATGAGGATGTTTGGCCGCTTCGACCGCGACAGTGGGACTGTGCGTCACGATGGTCGCCCGCAGGTCCAGAGGCAGATGAGCCGCCACCTGAAGTGCCGTCGTGCCCCCATCCAGGATGACCACCTGTTTAGGGCGAATCATGGCCGCGCCCGCGCGACCCAGCTCGCTTTTATCCCGGGGCGAGACCTGCTCACGCACCTTCAGTTCGCCCATTGCCGCAGAGGCCGGCAGTGCACCCCCATGGACCCGCTGCAACTGGCCCGTCTGGGCGAGTTCGCGCAGGTCACGACGGATCGTGTCCTCCGAGATGCCCAACTCCTGCGCCAGGTCCTTGGCCACGATCTGCCCCTCCGCGGCCAGGCGGGTCAGGATCAGTTTCTTGCGCTGTGCGGTCAGCATGCGAGCGTGCCGAGTATTGCACATTGCTGCACGATATTGCACGATATCGATATGACCGACATGACCTCCTCACGCAGCCGGCGATCCTTTCATGAGCCCTGATCTCTTATGAGCCGCGATCCTTCATGAGCCGCGAGCCGCACTCCCTGGATGGCGATCGGGTCCGCATCGTCGAAGAGCGGCTGCTTTCCGATGACTGGTACTTACTGAAGAAGACGACGTTCGACTATCGTTGCAGGGACGGCCGCTGGCAACGGCAAAGCCGGGAAACATACGATCGTGGGAACGGCGCCGCGCTGCTGTTGTTCAATGTGAAGCTCGACACCGTGGTTCTGACGCGCCAATTCCGATTTCCGGCCTATGTGAACGGCTGCCACGATGGTCTTCTGATCGAAGCCTGCGCGGGGCTGCTCGATGGCGAAGACCCACACAGTTGTATCCGTCGGGAAGCGCAAGAAGAGACGGGCTTTATAGTCCGGTCACCGCACAAGGTTTTCGAGGTCTATATGAGCCCTGGATCCGTGACGGAGAAGCTGCACTTCTTCGTGGCGGAATATGAGCCGCGCGATCGTGTCTCCGGCGGCGGCGGGGATGCCACCGAGGGCGAGGACATAGAGGTGATCGAGATGCCATTGGCTGCTGCCATGCAGATGATCTCCAATGGGGCCATCCAGGACGGCAAGACCATCATGCTCCTGCAGTATGCGGCCTTGCATGGCCTGCGGAGCTTGCGGGTGGATTCCTAGTGCGGCGCCCCTGATCCGCCGCGAATCAGCTGGCGCCAGCGCGTCGTGCTACGCAGCTTCGCAACCTCGGGCGGCACGCTATCGATCAACGCGATGGTTGTCGCCTGGGAGTCATCGCCACGCGCCCGCGCATTCTCCAGTAGGGCAACGGCCTCGCGCACTGACCCGTCCGCCTGCCGGGTGTGCCCCTGGAAGGCTTCGGAGTGAGCGTAGGCAATCATGGCGAGCGCACCGTTGCGGGTGGATTCGACCCCCTTCAGGCTCGCTGGCAGGCCGTGGTAGTAGTCGATCTGACGGCGCGCAATCTCGGAGATGGCCGAGAGCTGACCGGTGGTTGTGCTCGAGCTCGTGGAACAGCTTCTCGGGGGCGAGGTGCTCATTCTGCAGCGCGCAGATGAATTCCAGCAGATCCTCGTCGGAGATCACGTAGGTCGGTGAGGCGGAGAGGCGCCCGAACAGGTGGTAAAGGACCGGGCGGGTCCAGGAGTCACGCTCGCCCGGCAGGTCAAGCACCCTGTTGGGGGCATAGCTGATGACCTCGGTGGTGGGTACTCCGCCGAAGCGCTCGAGATTGATCGCATTCTCCAGCAGTGGGTCGAAGGTCGTCGAGACGAACAGGTCGAAGTCGGTGATGGCGGCCAGCCGCCTCAGGGTCGCTGAGGGCTGCAGGTTGGCATCGCGCAGGATGCTCCGCAGCCTCACGCAAGCCTCTTCGCGACGGCCGCGGGCCGCGAGGAATAGACACACCACATCGTTCAAGGTGTACCGCTGCGGCAAGTTCGAGGGGTCCACGTTGAGCTTGATCGCGAGCCGCTCGGCTAGCCACTCATACAGGAGCTGCGCACCCGAGGGCGTGGTGACCTGCAGCATCTCCGGCCCAACGATGGGGATGACGCGCCGCTCTTCGATAAAGCTCAAAAGGTCTTCCCACGCATCCTCATCTAGCGTGTTCGGCTGGATCACCTGCAGTAGCTGCGTCATGCGGTAGGCATCGAATCTGCCCTCGTAGCCGGCTCGTGTCCGGCAGCCCCCCAAGGTCGGATTACTGGAAGTTCTTCTTCAGGCAGCATGCCCGCCGTTGTGTGCTGCGGCAATCTCCATCACGAGGCCGCCGGCAGGCCCCGTTGGTTTCATGCACTGGAGCCGCCCGCGGGCATTGGGGCGTCAATCGGCGGCGGATGAAGGCTCAGAAACGCAGTTGTGGCGTCGCGGGCACGTGTCGCCGCCTCGCGCGAGGTCGGTTGCTCCACGACGCCCAGCAGAAGGCTGACCATCAGATTGGCCCAGAGCAACCCACCGAACTGTTCGGCAAGTTCGGCAGGACGGCCGTGGAGAAGTCCGGACGCCTGAGCCCGAGCCATGATCTGGCGCAACGCCGCGCGAGTCGTCTCTCGCCCGAGGGAGTCGAGCACGTGCGCCACCTCTGGCGCGTGGACCGCCTCGGCGATCGCCAGTCGGAATACAGCAATCACCGGCGGGCAGGTGATCTCGCGGAGGAGCTGCGCTCCAAACGAAGCCAATAGCTGCGCGAGGGCCTCGCGATCGCGTGCCACGGGCAAGTCGGCAGGCATCCGCAGTCGCTCGGCGCGCGCGGCGATGCATGCGACTAGCATCTCCCGCTTGTTGCCCACGAGCGCGTACAGCTCTCGTTTAGAGACACGCGCGCGTGTGGCGATCTCCAGCGTGCTGCTCGCCGCATAGCCATGCTTCATGAACGCCGCAAAGGCCGCATCGAGGATGCGCGCTCGCACCTCACTTCCATCGCGGCCGTCGTGAAGCTCCTTTGAGGGCAATCCCGTAGTCATCATCTCCCTGTCTTGACAGTCGGTACCTTACGGTACCACACTAGCGCGAGTCGATTGGTACTATTGGGTACCACGGCGCCTGACCCACGCTGTCTGGACCCAAGGAGAGACCCATGCTGAGCTTTTTCGTGAGCATCGCATTCGCCTGCATCGCGTGGGGGATCGTCACGGTACGATACCTCTGGCCGAAACTGCGACGTCGGCAACCGGTCGAGGCGCTGCGGCCTCTTCTTATCCTCCACAGCTTCCGCTTCATCGGGTTGGCCTTCCTGGTCCCGGGCGTTGTATCAGCCGATTTGCCGGCTGCGTTTGCGCACGCTGCCGCCTATGGGGACATCGTGGCGGCAACACTTGCGCTGCTTTCGCTCGTGTCGCTGTCACGGGGCGCAGGCATCGTCCTCGTCTGGATCTTCAATCTCTGGGGCTCCGCGGATCTCCTGAATGCGTTCTACCAGGCCAGCCACGCCGGGCTCGTGGCCGGGCAGTTGGGTGCCACCTATTTCATTCCGACCGTCCTGGTACCGCTGATGCTGATCACACACGGACTCATTTTCTGGATTCTGCTGCACCAGCCAAGCGAGTCCGCACTGCGGGAAAGCGGGCTACCCGCATGAGACAGCCCTCACAGATAGCTGAGCCACCATATGGCGTGGCGTCGCCTCGCCGCGGCATACCAGCGGCACAGTGGGAACAGCGTGATCACGACCAGTGCCCAGAGCGCATAGATGGCCGGTAGGCCAACGTTCCAGCCGGAGGGCGCGCTGAAGGGAAAGTGAGCGAGATCCGGGGACCTCGCGCACCTCGCCGCAGCGCAGGTAACTGACTCCCACGGCGAGCAGGTGAATGTAGAAGAAATGCAGCACGAAGAAGAACAGTGGCACCTGGCCGACGATGAGTGCCGGACGCAGCGCCGTCGGGACCCGGTTGTCAAAGGCGCGCAGCAGCAGGAGCGCCGGACCGAGCGTCATCAACAGAAACAGCAGCGACGGGGGGTATTTGGTGGTGTTGAGGAATGAGATCAGGCTCCAGAGCGGACTGCGTTGCGCCGACCAGGGCGAGGGGTCCCCATAGGTGTTGAGCCCGCGGAGTCCCAGGAAGGCCACGACGAGCGCACCTCCCATCAACAGAAGCAGGCCTCGCCTGCGATCCCCCTCCATCCGATACACCTCCCCGAGTGCATAGCCGAGCGCTGTGACCCCGACCCAGGGAATCAATACGTAGGACAGCAGGACGGTCGTGTGGCTGCTGCTGTAGAGGACTCCCGGCTGGTGCAGGAAGACCCAAAGCGGGCTGACGTCGCCGCCGATGGGCAGTGAGTCCAGCAGGTTGTGGCCGAGGACCAGCAGCGCACCGAAGGATGCAATGGCCCACAGCGGTAACCACAGGAGCGGGGCCAGGACGATCATCGACCAGCCGAGGCCCCAGAGAACGTTAATCACGGTGACGTGGTAGTCGAGATTGAACTGCAGCGCGAAGCGCATGACCACCACGTCGAGGAACAGCAGCCACACCCCGCGTGTGAGGAGAAAGCGTGCCAGCGCCGGCTTGGATGTCCGCGCCAGTCTCAGGTAGGCGCTGGTTCCGTGAGCAGAAAGAAGACCGGCGCGCAAATGTGCGTGATCCAGCGGGTGAAGAACAGTGCCGCCGTGGTCGTCGTGAGATCGGTCGGGTTGGCCGAGAAATCGCCAAAAAAATCCCGCGCGTGGTCCAACGCCATCATGACGATGATGAGGCCACGAACGAGATCGATCGATTCGATGCGCGCGCGGGTCATGGCGGGTCCTGGCGACCTGGAAGTGGCTGCGACGGACTCTTCGTCGACGGAAGGAAGAACGTGCATCGCTGTGGTGCCCCATCCTTCAGCGATCGAGCCCCTGCCGTGTTGCACTATATAGCCGGCCGCCCCGTTCAGTCACGGGGCGCCGACTTCCCGCGCTCTCCGTGGCGAGTTTAGGTCGCCCGTGCCTCGCCTCCGGCCATCAGTGATTTGTACATTCCTGGACGATAGTTTCCCGGCACCGTACGGAAGGCGATGTTCAGGCGATTCCAGGTGTTGATATTGCCTACGGCAAGCGTCAGATCGATCAGCTCGCGTTCGGTGAACTGCTCTTTCACGCGCTCGTACACATCGTCCGGAACATGATCCTCGGAAACGCGCGACACCACCTCGGTCCACTCGAGCGCCGCGCGCTCGCGCTTGTCGAAAAATGGCGTCTCTCGCCACGCATCGAGCGCGTACAGGCGCTGCTCGGATTCGCCCTCGGCGCGAGCATCCTTGGTGTGCATGTCGAGACAATATGCACAGCCGTTGATCTGAGATGCGCGCGTCTTCACCAGGTGCAACAGCGGGGATCCCAGGCTGGAGCGGTGCAGGTAGCTTTCAATCGCCAGCAAGAGCTGCATGACCTGGGGATCTGCGTGGCGCATTTCGATGCGAGATTTCATATCGAGCTCCTTGGATAGAAGGTCTGCTCCATAGACGGGGCGAAAGGCGTGCGTGTGACCGGCTGATCAGTCCTGGCTCATTTCTACCTGTGGCGTGAGCTTGTTCGGATTCAGAACGCTGTAGACATCCAGTACTTGAGCTCCGTCCGTGCGCACCGTGATGATGGCAAAGAGCCGGCCTTCGGCGCGCAGCGCGAGCGCGGGCTCGCCGTTGACGGAAGTCATTTCGAACGCGAGCCGGTCCACGTGACGCCCCAACACGGCCAGCACGAAGCGCACCACGCGTTCATGGCCGCGGATCACCTTGAGTGCAGCTCGAGTCTTGCCCCCACCGTCCGAAGTCCAGCTCGCGCTCTCGGCGAGCAGCTGCAGCAGCGCGGCCTTGTCCTGCATCTGAATGGCCTGGGCGAAGCGCTCGAGGACCGAGCGATGTGCCGCTTCGCTGACCTGCGCACGGGGACGCTGCGCGCGCACGCGCTTACGAGCGCGGCTCACCATCTGGCGGCAAGCCGCCGCGCTCTTTCCGAGTATCTGGGAAATTGCCGCGTACTCGCTGTCGAACACCTCGTGCAGCAGGAATGCAGCGCGCTCATCCGGCGCGAGCTGCTCGAGGACCACGAGGAATGCGATCGAGAGGCTGGAACACAGCTCGGCTCGCGCATCCGCGGCCGGTCCCGTTGCGCCGATCAAAGGCTCCGGAAGCCAGGGGCCGACATAGTGTGCTCGCTCGAGGCGGGCGGCCCGCAGCCGATCGATGCACAGCCGCGTCACCGTGGTCACGAGCCACGCCTCGGGCGAACGCAGTTCGTCCGATGCTCCGCGATGCCAGCGAAGGTAGGCATCCTGCAGCACATCCTCGGCGTCTGCGCGCGAACTGAGCATGCGGTAAGCAATGCCGAACAGTCGCGGGCGATGGCGCTCGAATTCTCTCGAACGATCGCGCATGGGCGTTAAGTCTCGAATGCCATTGCTCTGCATAGACGCACGTCAGTGCCATTCTGTGACGGACGGACCGAGCAACGTGCCATGTCCAACTCGGCGGCCGCTCGCAGTTTGTAATTAATTGTAGTCCGGTGTGCGTCGCAATCTCGAGTGAGCCAGCGTTCGGGTTATCTGCTTTGATTTGCGACAGGGCTTCAGCCAGAGCTCCGGGGTAGGCAAGGATGAGCGCCAAGCGAACGCGCCAGAAGTCTGCCGTCGCGCGCCGGTTCAGCGCGCACGGCGTTGCCGATGCTGGCGAAGATCGATCGGCCCCGCCCATCGAATATCCATGCGCGTGCGCGGCTGTCTGATATCCGCGGGTCCGGGGGCGGCAATAGGGGCTATATACCTGAATCTGCTTCAGATGTTGGACGCGGCCGCGATGAGATCTCACCACGGCTCAGCGCTGCAGGTCCTGGGCGCGAGGGCCGCCGAGCCGCTGGCCCCTGTCCAGCAGCACACCCTGGGCGCTGGCGATACCCATCTCGAGGCTCTGGGCGATCAGTTGCGCGCGCGCAATGAAGAGATCCGCAGCCTGGGGGGTGCAGACCTCCCGTGCGGTCTGCCGAAACAGTTCCAGCCAGCGGTCGAAATGCGAAGCCTCGACTGGCAGCGGGACGTGCTTCTGCATCGGCTGCCCGTGGTAGCGGCCGCTCATCAAGGTTACAGACGACCAGAACGAGCACATGCGCTGCAGGTGGTCATGCCAGTTGGCGACGCGTGCATTGAATATCGGGCCGATGAGCGCGTCCTCACGTACGCGCGCGTAGAAGGCGTGCACCAGGGTTTCGATCATTGCGTCATCGATCCCGGTCTCGGCCCGGATCCGCTCGATGATGAGCTCACGGCGCTCCAGGCCGGCCGCCTCGGAGTCGCTCATCCGTGAGCCTGGATGGTCCTGCCGGGCGGCATACCCAGCAGAGCACGCATCTTGCGCAGCGAGAGGGGATTGGCGATCAGATCGGCGAGCGAATATCGATCCAGGACAGCCTGGAAGGCCCTGAGCGCCTCCTCCAGCGGGCCTCGCAGCCCGCAGGCCGGCGAGACCACACAGCCGCGGCTTTCCCGATCGAAGCACTCCACCAGCGCAAAGTTGTCTTCGGTCGCGCGCACGACCGCGCCCAGGTTGATTGAGGCGGGCGCGGTTCCGAGACGCAGACCGCCTCCTCGCCCGCGCAGACTCTCCACGAATCCAGCTTGCGTGAGTGTCTGCGCGACCTTCATCAAATGAGCGCGGGAAATGTCGTATCGACGCGCCACTTCCGCGATCGTATGGCGCTTCTGCGGCTCCATCGCGAGCAGCATCAGCACGCGCAGCGCGTAATCAGTGTGGAATGTCAGGCGCATCGGCGGACCAATCGACCCGAGCGCCGGTGCATCGTGGCCATAAGAGGTATTTAATATATATCTTATAAGACCACATGACCAGGGGGGGCGCCATCGATCCGGACGTCCAAGCTCAATTCCGCTTTCGACAAGCGGGCCCGGGGTGAGACTATTCGCCAGATCGTGAACCCTCAGGAGTGACTTCGGAGGAGTGCATGGAATCCGATCCGGGCTCTGCCCCCCAATTGGACCCCCAGGTCGCCGCGGTTCTGGCCGCGGTCGCGAGCGCTCCCGGGCCGGATCTCGAGCGACTGTCGCCCTCGGAGGCGAGAGTCCTCTATCGGGCGCGCCTGAGGAATGTTGCCGGACAGCCGCCGCAGCTCTGGAAGGTATCCGACAGACTGATTGCGGGTCCTTCGGGCGAGCTCGGCCTGCGGATCTACCAACCGGGCTCGGATGCGCGGCCGGTGCTGGTTTACTTTCATGGGGGCGGCTGGAGTTTTGGTGATCTCGACAGTCATGACCATATCTGCCGGGCTTTGACCGCGTACTCGGATTGCGTGCTGGTGTCGGTGGGCTATCGATTGGCGCCGGAACACAAATTTCCCGCGGCGGTCGAGGATGCGATTGCCGCGACGAGCTGGGTGGCGCAGAACGCGAAACTCATTGGGGCAGATCCTTCGCGAGTGGCGGTCGGTGGTGACAGTGCTGGGGCGAACCTTGCAGCGGTGGTCGCCTTGCACGCCCGGGATACCGGCGCGCCGCAGCTATGCTTCCAGCTGCTCATCTATCCCGCCGTGGACATGACGATGGCCTCGCATTCCCACGCTCAGTTTGGCGCAGGCTATCGACTGACCCGCCCCCTGATGATCTGGTCGTGCACGAACTACCTGCGGGACGGTCGCGACCTGATCGACCCCCGGGCATCACCCCTGTTCGCGTCGAGTCATTCGGGCCTGCCACCGGCGTTGATCGTGACTGCGCAGTTCGATCCGCTGCGCGATGAGGGCCGGCGGTATGCGCAAGTACTGGCCGGGAGCGCGACGCCGGTTGTTTACCGGTGCGAGGACGGAATGATCCACGGCTTCGTGGGCTTCACCGCAGTCATCGATCGAGCCTCAGCGGCCCTGCGCCACATGGGTGCTTCGCTGCGTGAAGCCATGGCCGCCGATCGTGGCTCAAGTCCCCGGTAGGCACTCGGGGTGCGGCCGGAATCGATCCTCCCATCAGGAGTGACCCATGCGCATGGATGTACCCCGTGTTCTGAGCATCAACGCCGGTTTCATGGATGCGGCCGCTTACCTGGCACTCAAGGGCCTCTTTACCTCTCATGTGACCGGTAACTTCGTCACACTGGGCGCCGCGCTGGTTTCCGGAACCTCCGGCGCGCTCGCGAAGCTGCTCGCGTTGCCGGTTTTCTGCGTGGTCGTCATCGCGATCCGCCTGTTCTCTCATCGCCTGCGCGCCAGGTCGCGCCCGGTAACCAGCACACTGCTGGGCGCGCAACTCGCACTCATGACACTGGGTGCGCTCCTCGCCACTTCATTCGGACCCTTCAACAGCGCCGACGGATACGCGGCGCTGGCGACCGGAATGACTCTGGTGGCCGCCATGGCGATTCAAAATGCGGTCCAACGGGTGCATTTCGCCCGCGCGCCTCCGACGACGATCATGACGGGCACCACCACGCAGATCATGATTGATCTTGGAGACCTCCTACAGGGGTTGACGCCTGACAAGGCAAAAGCAACTCACGAACGACTTCGACAGATGACCTTCAGTGCTCTGGCCTTTGCCACGGGCTGTGCGCTGGGTGCCCTGCTGTATGCGTGGTTCAGCGTCTGGTGCTTCTGGGTACCGCCGATTCTCGTGTTCGTTACTCTTTCGATGCGCAGTGCGCTTGCGGAAGCCGACGCCGCGGCAATCCAGTGACGACCGGCATCTACCAACTCACTCTGATGGGGCGCACGTACATGCGCCGGCCGCCACCGTGTCAGGGTTTTCGCTCAGCGGCTACCGGTTGGGGCCAGCGGCGCGCTTGGGTCGGCGGACGGCTCTGATCTTGCCGCTCTTGCCGCCGCCGCAGAAGAGCTGCTCCGCGCCGTCGGACTCGAGTCCTGAAACGGCAACCCCCGGCGGCATTTCCACGCTCTCGAGGACGGCTCCAGTTCGCGGGTCGATACGGCGCAGATCACTCTTGTCACCTTCCCAGGTGCCATGCCAGAGTTCGCCGTCGACCCACGTGACTCCGGTGACGAAGCGCTTGGACTCGATGGTGCGCAGAATCTTTCCAGTCTGCGGATCGATCTGATGGATCTTGCGATCGCGATATTGCCCCACCCAGAGAGTCCCTTCATGCCAGGCAAGCCCGGAGTCGGCGCCCCCGCCCGGGGCGGGGATCGTGGCGAGCACCCGGCCGGTGTGTGGATCGATCTTCTGGATACCATCCTCGGCGATCTGGAACAGATGTTGGCCGTCGAAGGCCGTCCCGGCATGCGCACCAACCTCGATCGACCGCTGAGCGAGCCCGCTCCTCGGGTCGAGGGTCTGCAGCGTGTCTCCCGCGGCGAACCAGATTTGCTGACCGTCATAGGTGAGGCCATGCACCTGGTCGACGCCCGGAAAGGGTCCGTACTCACGAAGCAGCTCGGCAGGTGATCGTTTCATGGCTTTATCCTAGTCGCTCGGCCGAGGCGTGGGGAGTAACAAAGTCGTCGCGATTGCCGGCCGGGGCGCGCTCGTCTCGAGTCCACCGGATTCCCGCCATACTTGTTACTCCCAACTGCAAGTCCCCGGTGCTTAATCTACCTCCTCACCAATGACCACCGGGGACGCGGCGATGAGGACACATAGGACCGGGACACGGAAAGAATGGCTGGCCGAGCGGCTCGAGCTCCTCGTGGCGGAAAAGGAGCTCACGCGGCGCGGCGACGAGCTGGCGCGGCGGCGACAGGCGTTGCCGTGGGTCCGGGTCGCAAAGGAGTATCGATTCGACACCGAGGAGGGGAGTGCCTCGCTGGCTGATCTTTTCCGCGGCCGCTCACAGCTGCTCGTCTACCATTTCATGTTCGGGCCAGACTATGCCGCCGGCTGCCCCTCCTGCTCCATGATAGCTGACGGCTTTGATGGCTTTGCCGCGCACCTCGCCAACCATGACGTGATGCTGTGGGCAGTCTCCCGGGCGCCGCTCGCGAAGCTGCAGTCCTACAAGCAGCGGCTGCGGTGGACATTTCCCTGGGCATCCTCGCTCAAGAGTGACTTCAACTCCGACTTCAGCGTCTCGTTCACGGAGGAGGAGCAGCGTGCGGGTGGCATTGAGTACAACTACCGGCGTGGCAATCACGCAATGGATGCGAAGAGCGCGCCGGAGCCCATTCGCCAGTTCGCTGCCATGTGCGGAACGGATGCGCCCACTTATACCCGTGACCGGCCCGGGATGAGCGCATTCGTGTTGGAGGGAGGAGCCCTCTATCACACGTACTCCACGTATGCGCGTGGTCTCGATGCCCTCTGGGGCGCGTACCAGTGGCTCGACCGTGCACCTCTTGGCCGCAACGAGGCCGGCATCTGGTGGCGGCGCCACGACGAGTACTGAGGAGTCAGCTATGTGTCCCTTGTGTATTACGACGGCGGCTTTGTCAGCAGCTGGCGCCACCTCTGGCGTCAGTGTGATTGCGGCAGCAGCGCGCAAATGGCGCACCCTGCAGCGCTGGTGCCGCGGTTTTTGGGGACGCTCCTAGTGTCCTTGCGCGAACGCCGTTCTAAGAAGCGCCCTCCTGACGAGGTCACTCTTTGGCATCCTGGGTACCAATATCGTTGCGAACCACCTGACCGTTTCTCATCACGAACCGAACCCGCTCGAGCGCGCCGATGTCAGCGATCGGATCTGCACGGATAGCGATGAGCTCAGCGAGCTTCCGGGCTCCACGGCACCGATCCGGTCTTGCCAGCCCAGCATCTCGGCGGCGTTGCTCGTGAGTGCGCGAAGGATGTCGAGCTCGGGCATGCCGGCCTCGCGCAAGTCATGACCGGGGGCGGTTGCGCTGCGGCCTGGGGGCTGCCAGAAGCGCGCAAAGGAGTGTCACGACCAGCGGCTTACGCATATGCTTCATTCCACTGGCGCGATGCGCCCTGTCTCGATATCGTCTGCTGTTGCGATGCTACGGTATATGTAGTAGCATTTATCCGGAGCGTAGTAAACATGAGCCGCAGACGTCTCTCAAAAGCCGAGACCCGCATACTGGAGCAGTACTGGAAGCTGGGAACGTGTTCCGTGCGCGAGATCCTGGAGAGCTTGCCGGAAGACGAACGCGTGGCGTACACGACGGTGCAGACACTTGTGTATCGGCTGGAGCAGAAGGGCGCGTTACGCCGGGTCAAGAAGATCGGGAACGCCCAGTTGTTCGAGCCGGCGATCGACCAGAGCGAGTTTCGCAGCGGCCTGGTGCGTGACCTTCTCGACCTCTTCGGTGGCTCTCCGCGCCTCCTGGTCTCCAACCTTCTCGAAACGGGTACTATCACCCTCAAGGACCTGAAAGCGCTTCAAAGCGCACAGCCCAGGAAGGCCGCGCGCAACCGTGGGGAAAAAGGCGATGAATGAGCACGTCGCACCGGCGGTGTACTACCTCGAAGTGCATCTTCTGTATGCCTCGATCGTCTGTCTGGCAGCCTGGGTTCTGACATCGTTCTGGAAGCTCAACGCCACCTGGAAGTATTGGATCTGGGTCGCCACGCTGCTCAATTTCATCGTGCCAATCGGCGGATTCTTCAATCGCTTCGGAGCCTCACGTGTCTCCTGGGCGAGGCAGCTCAGCGGGCTCGATGCCATCGGGATTGGGGTCTCTCGAAATCAGACCATCGGTGCCGTACTCCTTGGAGTATGGCTGCTGGGCACAGTCTTCATGATTTCGCGGCTTGTTCTGCGCGTGCGGCGCGAGCGTCGCGATGCGCTGCGAGCTGTCGGCGATACCGCTGCCGGGCTCGAGAACAGGTTCCTCGCGCATGGTGTCCCCGTCAGGCTGTCTGCCATCGGCGAGGCTCCTTCCGTCGGCGGAGTGTTGCGGCCGCACATCTCGCTTCCGCAGGGAGTGGACCGGCTGCTGAGCGAGGCGGAGCTCGAAGCGGTGTTGATCCACGAGGTCGTGCATGCGAGGCGGCGCGATAACCTGGTCGGTCTGCTGCACGAGCTGGCCCTGTGCGGGCTGTGGTTTCACCCGCTCCTCTGGTTGACCGGCTTTCGCCTGGCAATGTTCAGAGAGCTGTCCTGTGACGACTCGGTCATCGCACGCTCACGGGGTGCGGACCTGCTCTCCGCACTGTCCAAGCTGGCCATTCCGCAAGGCTCGCAGTTGCTGCGTGCTGGAGCGGCTTCGTTGTTGAGCCATCGGGTGGCTCGGCTGACAGCCTCCGAGTCGCACGGAGCCCACCGTGGGGCCGACTGGCTCGTGATGGCGCTGTTCGTCGGCATCGTCCTGGCCTGCATTTTCGGCACGATCGCCCATTACCCGAGCTGCTTCAAAGTCAGGATTTAGCCCCAGAGCCGGGCGGCCCGGATTCTCCCGGGCCGCGCGCTTGGTCCTGGCGTGCGAGTCTCGCCAGTAAATAACCGCGTGTGCCGAGCGCCTTGCTGTTGCCGCTTCCCAGCCGGGCAGAGGTTGTAATGGCATTGAGCGCAAGCTCCAGCTCGCCCCGCGCTCAGTAGCACGCACATAAAATTCGATTGCACGTCGAGTAGTTGGCGGCCTCAATTGGTTCCAGTAGTACAGGCCACGTAAGTAAAGGTCGTAAGCTCCCACGTCACGCGTCTGGCGCCCCACTCCATGGACGGTTGGCTGCCAAGGTAACGGTCAGACCGGGACCCTCGCGGTTCGTCTGAGGCGCGTGGGCGAGCCCTTTGCAGAGCTTTTTGGCTGTGCTGCGGCTGGGGGTCCATACTCGGCCGATACTGCGCCAGCCTTCCGGCTGGCGCTCGGCCAACGGAAACATGAACGATCCGCCCAATCCCCGAGTCCCGCTGCCCGCGATCCCCGTCGAACACTACAAATTGCTCGTCAACAGTATTCGGGATCACGCGCTTTTCATGCTCGATCCGCACGGCTACATCCTGTCCTGGAACCCGGGTGCCGAGCTCATCAAGGGGTATTCCGCTGCAGACATCATCGGTTCGCACTTCTCCTCGTTTTATCCGCCGGAAGCGCTCGCACAAGGGCTGCCCGCCCACGAGCTCGAAGTGGCCGCCGCCACCGGCAGGTTCGAGGACGAGGGATGGCGGCTGCGCAAGGATGGCTCGCGTTTCTGGGCAAACGTCACCATCACCCGCATGCTGGGGGCGAGCGGTGAGCTGATCGGATTCTCCAAGGTGACTCGCGATCTGAGTGAGCGCCACAGTCAGGACCTCGCCCTGCGCGAAAGCGAAGAGCGATTCAGGTTGCTGGTGAGCGGCGTCAAGGACTACGCGATCTTCATGCTCGACCCTCAAGGAATCGTGGCCACCTGGAACACGGGCGCCGAGAACATCAAACGTTACTCGGCGCAGGAGATCATCGGCTCGCACTTCTCCCGTTTCTATCCACCGGAGGCGATCGCGCGTCGCTTGCCGGAGACCGAGCTGCAAGGCGCCATGATGCAGGGCCGTTACGAAGATGAGGGATGGCGCCTGCGCAAAGACGGCTCACGCTTCTGGGCCAACGTCATCATTACCGCGGTCCGCAACTCCTCCGGGCGCCTGATCGGCTTCTCCAAAATTACCCGCGATCTCACCGAGCGGCGCCAGCATGAGGAGGACCTGCGCCAAAGTGAGGAGCAGTTCCGTCTCCTGGTCGAAGGCGTCAATGACTACGCCATCATGATGCTCAACGAGGAAGGCGTCGTCACCAGCTGGAACTCCGGGGCGCAGCGCATAAAAGGCTATATCCCACAGGAAATCATCGGCCAGCACATCTCGCACTTTTATTCCTCCGAGGCCATCTTGGCGAACAAGCCGTGGGAGGAATTGAGCATCGCCCGGCGTGAAGGTCGGGTTGATGTGGAAGGTTGGCGGGTCCGCAAGGATGGAACGCTTTTCTGGGCGGGCACGGTCATCACCGGGTTGCGCGATGCCGAGGGCCATCCCCGCGGCTTCGCACAGGTGACCCAGGATTTGACCGGGCGCCGTCACGCGGAAACGCTTGCGGACACCGCGCAGCGGATGCACGAGTTCATCGCCATGCTTGCCCACGAGTTGCGCAATCCTCTTGCGCCGATCCGCAACGCCGTGGCGCTCATGGGCCGCAAAGGCATGCCGGATGCGACGCTTGAGGCGATGCGACAGACCATTGATCGCCAGAGCATTCAGTTGACGCGGTTGCTCGATGAATTACTCGACGTGAACCGAATCGCGCGCGGGCAGTTCTCGGTCGAGCGCAATCCGGTCGATATGCGCGAAGTGCTGGCTCGAGCCGTCGAAACCAGCCGTCCCTTGATCGACTCGCGCGGCCATGGCATCCAGATCAAGCTCCCTGATCAACCGGTCGCGGTTCTGGGCGATGCGGTAAGGCTCACCCAGGCAATCGTCAATCTGCTGAATAACGCCGCCAAGTACACGCCGGATGGCGGAAACATCGTCGTGACGCTGTCGGTGCGGGGCACGGAAGTGGAAGTCCGCGTTCGGGATTCCGGCAAGGGCATTGCGCCTGACATGCTCGAAAAGATCTTCGATCTGTTCGTGCAGGTCGACCCCACCGCAGGGGACGCACTCGGTGGTCTCGGCGTGGGCCTCGCGCTGGTGCGTCGCGTCGTCGAGCTGCACGGCGGGAATATTCAGGCGCGAAGCGAAGGCAAAGGGCGCGGCGCCGAATTCGTGACCCGTCTTCCCTTGTCGATCCATAGGCTGCAGATCGTCAGTGACCCCGAGTCGGCACCGCAGGTGACCATACGCCAGATGCGAATCATGGTCGTCGACGACAACAAGGACGCGGCGGACACCCTCAATTTGCTGCTTCAATCCATGGGCCAGGTGGTGTGCGCGGTTTACGATGGAGCCTCGGCTCTGTCGGTGGCTCAGACCTTTCAGCCCGACGCGGTGTTGCTGGACATCGGAATGCCGCTCATGAGTGGGTACGAGGTCGCACGGGCCTTCCATGCGCAGGACCCCGCAACTCGGCCGGTCCTGGTGGCGATCACCGGTTGGGGCCAGGAAGCGGACAAAGAACGGGCCCAGGCGGCCGGATTTCGCCATCACTTCGTCAAGCCGGTGAGTGAGGAGCTGCTGCGCGCAGTTCTGACTGATATCAGTGTCCGGGCCTCATAAGGGAACACCCGCTGCCGTCGTTTATTACGACAGCGTCACCTTTGCATCTTTCGCAGCGACGAATCCGGTCATCTGATCACCGACGCACTCGTACGTGCCGCTGATCGCGGCGCGCAATACATTCTTCGGCATTCGCGCCTCGACTATCGGCTGCATAACAAGACGTTCATCGCCGATGGAACGGCGGCCCTCGTCGGCGGCCGCAACATTGGCGATCAGTATTTTCAGATCGATCCCGGTTCGCAGTTCGCCGACGATGACATCTTCGTTGGCGGGCCTCTGGTCAAGAGCCTGTCCTCGAAGTTCGACGAGTACTGGAACAGCCCCCTGTCGATTCCGGCCGAAGGGCTTTCACATCAGCGCTCGGTCTCGTCCAGTCCTTCGCGCCACAGAGCGCGCGCCCGGAACGCCAAAGCCGCAGGCTTCGACTACAGCGAGAAGCTTGCCGCCGGCCAGCCCCTGGCCGGCGCGATTTCCGGCGAGCTGTCTCTCACGTGGGCGGATGCTCAGGTCGTCTGTGACAGTCCGGACAAGAAGGCTGTCGTGAATGCATTTCGGGTAGGGAAACTGATGTACGAGCCCATGGCGGCCGCCGCATGCCGTTCATCGTTACGGCCAGCTCAGCCAGTCTGGCGAGCCTGCAATCGGCCAGGGTAACGTCGGGGACCAACAGGCCCAGGGCAGCCAGGACGGCTGTCGCAACCAGCCCGGGTTTCATCCGATACCTCTCTCCATGAGTGGCTCGCGCCTCTACCCGACCCGACTCTTATGTCCGCAGGTTCCGCAGCAATCGGGATCGCGCGCGGGCCAGATTACCGGCCCCTATCGTCTAAAGTGGGCAGCCCGTTCACACTTCTTTTGCAGGCTTTCCGAGCGTGAGCATAACCTGAGTAATGGCGCTGGGTTAAGTCTCCTCTGATGGACATGCCCTGCGGCATGGGGCTTGCTTATTTTGCGTCCTGCAGCTCCACGACCATGACCTCGATGGGCTCATCGCTCACGTTGACATCCTGATGTCGGGTTCCGGCTGGGTTCGCGGGCAACCAGTACGCTTTGCCTGTCTGCCACTCATGAAGCTCACTTTGGCCCGTCTGCTCGAGAATCTTCATCGTTCCGCCATGCAACGCGACGATGACCCGGGGGTGCTCATGCCGGTGGAACGGCAGCGGATCGTGAGGTAAGACCACGGACTTCCAGACCTTCACGTCGGCATTCTCGAACTGGGGCTCACGCCCTGTCGCTTGCCTCGTCTGCGCCGCCGTGAAACCTACGACGAACGCTAACGTTAACCCCGTCACCGTCCACAGCAGTCCGGTTTTTCCACCCATAATTGTTGCTCCCAGGAATACGGCAGCGCAGTGGTTGTAGTGGCGACTCGGCAGATACGAGATTAGCGCAATCCGATGGGCTATTCGCTAAAGTGATTGCCTTGAGCAACTGTTGGACATCGAGTGGCGCGTCTTCCGGCGCAGATAGGAGCATTCCGTGGGCTCACAGGTACTTTCGAGAGTGATGATCCTGCATGCGCTCAGCGCACTGGTCGCACTGGGGTCTCATCCGCTCGCGGCGGCGGAGCCGGCCGGGGCCGGCCCGACGATCCGTTCGCTCGGCTCGTCACCCGCTTGGATCTTGAGCACTACAAGGCGACGATCAAGGGACTCACGCGCTTTGGTGACCGCCGTCAGGGGACGGACCGAAATCGGGCCGCCGTTGATTGGATCGAGTCGCAGCTGCGCGCGTACGGCTGCGTGGACGTAGCTAGACTGCGCTACACATACACGCCCGAGCAGAAGCGAAACCCCAGTGGGCCGCCGGTTGCCCGGGGTGCTCCGCAGGGCGGGCGCTTTCGCGGACATCGTGCCCCGACCAGCGTGAATGAAAACTCTCAGCGCCAGCCCGACGCCAAGCTGCGTGCCCTGGATTCTCAGGCAAGCACGCCAGGTGCGCGGGAAGAGGTGTACTGCACCAAGGTCGGCAGCACTCATCCCGATGAGATGTATATCGTCGGCGCGCACATGGATGGTATCGGTTGGGGTGAGGCAGCCAATGACGATGGCTCGGGCACAGCGCTGGTCATGGAACTGGCTCGGATTCTCTCCAGCTCCGATGTGCACACCGAGCGCTCCATCCGTTTCGCCTTGTGGAACAATGAAGAGACGGGCCTCAACGGCGCGTACGCCTATGTCGAGCAACGGGCGCGGCTGCAGGGGATCGAGTCCCCTGCGGGGTCCGGTCGTTATCCGGAGCCGCGCTGGCTGGGCATGGTGCAGCATGACATGGAGTTATTCGATCATGGCACGCCGCGCGCGGATGGAACGTTGAGCCCCACGCAACGACCCGAGGCCGACGTCAACATCGAGTTCCAGTCACAGGCGAAGGAAGCGGAAGGGGCGCAGAAGCTGGCGTGGGCTTTCTATGCAGCCAATGAGGCGTACGCAACGGACTATCCGGCCAGCGTTGGACCGCACATGACCAATACCGACAGTACGCCGTTCATGAATCTGGTTCCTGCCATCAGCGTCCGGGAGAATGAGCGGGGTACTCAGATCGGGGCTGGGTGGGATCCGAACTGGCATCAGCCCACGGATGTCTATCAGACCTACAACGATGCGGATTTCCGTTTGGGACTCAACGCCGCGCAGACGACGCTCGGTGCTATCGCCCGGCTGACAGGCATTTCCCTGGCAGCGGCTCCTCCGCGCTGAAGGCTGTGTGCTGAACCGATACTGCTAGCTGGCGGCGCGCGCGGCACAGCCGGGACATGACCGTGCCCCGCCGGAACGTCGGTAACCTTGGCAATGTCCCCGTGTGTAAGCCCTTGTTCGTAGCGCAGGAGCAAGGTTTGACGAAACGGTGCCGGCAGGGACGCGATCGCGCGCTGCACTCGTGCGCTATCCTCGCCCGAGGCGACCTCCGACTCAGGCGTGCGGATATCTTCTGCGTGGTCCTGCTGTTCGGCGAGGACCACGATATCTTCAACCGGTTGGGTCTCGCGCTGTCGCTTGCGTATCCAGGTGTAGGCAGTGTGCCTCACGATGGTCAGCACCCAGGCGCGAGGGTTATTCCCGGTGAACCCGCCGATTCCGCGAAAGGCGCGCAAGCATGCCTCCTGCATGATGTCTTCGGAGTCCGCTCGGCTGCGTGTCAAAGAGTGGGCGAGCGCATAGGCATCGCGGAGATGCGGGGGCACGAACTGTCTAAAGCGCGCGTGGTGATCACTGCCGATTAACTGAGGCACGGTGCAATCGCGCACTCGACTACTGGAGACGGCCGGGACCCTGGCTGGGAAGATCGGTTTCGCTTGCAGCGCGCCGAGTAGAGACGCGGCCACGCGTACCTCAAACCTCGAACGTGCCGACGGCGCTCGTTCGAAGTCGCCAAGCACAAAATAAACGCCGCGCACTCGGGAATGAATCGACCGGCTACCCGGTCTTGGTGGGTAACTATCCCGGAGCCTCACCATGCCCCTCGACTCATGTCCCCGCCCGAGCCCGGATCGGGTGCCGCAGGAGTGCCACTCGCAGCGACTGAGCGAGGATCAGCTCATTGCGCAAATGG
>DASXZI010000015.1:0-181290 GCA_036501985.1 Steroidobacteraceae bacterium
GAGCTCGCAGGCACGCTTGCGGGCTTCAGCGGCGCCGTGGTGCCCATCCACGACGGCTACGGCGTCTCGGAAGGATTCCTCGAGGCCCGCGCCCCCATCGCGCAGAACATGCCGGGCATCAAGGACCTGACACTCGATGCCGGCTACCGCTTCTCGGACTACACCACGGCGGGACACACGAGCACTTACAAGTTCGAGCTGCAGTACGCGCCCACTTCGGATGCGCGCTTGCGGGCATCCTTCGAGCGTGCAATCCGCGCACCCAACATCATCGAGCTGTTCACGCCTGCCGCGTACAGCCAGCAGGGGATCGTGAGCGTCGACCCATGCGGAGGGCCGAATCCGACCGCCAGCCTGACTGACTGCGAGCACACTGGCGTGACCGCGGCGCAGTACGGGCACATACCCCAGTGTGTCGCGCAGCAGTGCGGACAGATCACCGGAGGCAATGCGGACCTGAAACCCGAGGTTGCCAACACCTACACGCTGGGCGTGACTTTGACGCCGAGCCTGCTGCCGGGCTTCAACGGCAGCATCGACTTCTTCAATATCGATCTGAAGAACGAGATCTCCACGGTCCCCGGCAACTACCTGTTCAATCAGTGCCTGCTCCAGGACAACCCGACGTATTGCGCGCAGGTCGTGCGCAATCACGTCAATGGCGCTCTCAGCGGCGCGACGGTGGCCGGCGGCGGATACATCGTGCAGACATCCCAGAACATCGCGGAGGTGACCTTCCGGGGCGTCGACGTCCAGGGAGCCTACCGGCTGCCCCTGCCGCAGGCCTGGGGCACCCTCACGAGCACGCTCAATGGCACGGTGCTGCTGAAGACGACGACCACCCCGGCTCCAGGGCAGCACACGTTCGATTGCGCGGGGCTGTTCGGCCCTCTGTGCGGGACGACGATCAATCCCAGATGGCGCCACAGCCTGCGGGTAACCTGGGAGACGCCCTTCCGAGCCCTGCTCTGGCTGCAATGGCGTTTCATCAGCAAGGTGGGCGTCGACAACAATGACCCCGATCCGACTCTCTTTGCCAACAAGGAGGGCGTCTACGACCCGTATAACCGCCAGGTGCCCAACATCAGCTATCTGGACCTGTCCGCGAGCTACCCGATCCGCGAAGGCATCTCGATCCGCGCCGGCATCAACAACCTGCTGGACAAGGATCCGCCGATCGTCGCCACAGACTACACGGGTGGGGCCGGAAGCCCGAATACCTTCCCGAGCTGCGATCTGCTCGGACGACAGGCGTTCGTCGGGTTCACGGCCAAATTCTAACCTTGACGGGACCGGCGGCTTCGCACGGGCGAGGCCGCCCTCTTTTGCCGCATGCGCCGACCGGAGGGGTCATCGCCGGCAAACACCAGATCGGCGTCCGGCGCATCCGGGCGACCGTAGGTTCGGAACTTCTCGATGACCTGCGTCATTTCCGCCTCATCCAGCAGCTTGACCTGCCCAAGGGCGAGCGCGGCCCGGTATTGAGCGGCTAGATTCTCGACCTCGCCGGCGAGACTGAGGGCAGCATCCAGGTCGCTGCCCAGTGCGATCACGCCATGATTACCGAGAAGACACGCCCGGCGTCCCTCGAGGGCAGTCAGCGCTGCCGCCGACAGCTCCTGAGAGCCGAACGTGTGATAGGGCGCGCAACGGATGTCCACGCCGCCGGCGGCCGCCACCATGTAATGAAATGCGGGAATGCCCCTGCCCGTGCAGGCGAGCGCAGTCGCACTCAGTGAATGCGTATGAACGACCGCTCCGGCATCGGAGCGGCTCCGGAAGATGTCACGGTGGAACCGCCACTCACTCGAGGGGCGGTGGCGGCCGAACCAGCGGCCATCGAGACTCACGAGTGCCATGTCCTGCGGCGCGAGCATCTCGTAGTCCATGCCGGTCGGGGTGATAAAAAAATGGGACTCGTCGCGGCGCACACTGACATTGCCTGACTTGCCGTGGGTGAGACCCCGCAGCAACAGCTCGCAGCTGGCCGCCATGAGCACTTGACGCAGCTTGCGATCCGTGGCTGCGCGGGCGCCCGAACGGGTCCGGTGGATCTGTCCGCGGGAATCTTTCATGGGGTCTCCTGCCGATCGGGATACATGCGGCGCAGGCCCTCGCGCGAGGCGGCGCACACACCCCGCTCCGTGATCAGCCCGGTCACGAGCCGCGCCGGCGTGACGTCGAATGCGAGATTGAGCGCGGGGCTGCCCTGCGCGGCCACGCGTACGGTCTGCACCGTGCCGGCCGGGGTTTGCCCCACAACATGGGTCACCTCGGCCGCCGAGCGCTCCTCGATCACGATCTCACTGCCCTGCTCGATACTCCAGTCAATCGTGCTCACCGGCAAGGCCGCGTAGAACGGTACGTCGTTGTCCCGGGCAGCGAGTGCCTTGAGATAAGTGCCCACTTTATTGCAGACATCCCCACATGCCGTGGTCCGGTCGCTGCCCACGATCACCATGTCAACCTGGCCGCGCTGCATCAGGTGACCACCGAGATTGTCGGCAATCACCGTGTGGGGCACCCCGTGACCGCCGAGCTCGAATGCCGTGAGCGCGGCCCCCTGATTGCGCGGGCGCGTCTCATCCACCCAGACATGCAGCGCGATCCCGGCTTCGTGGGCCATGTAGATCGGGGCGAGTGCCGTGCCCCAGTCCACGCACGCCAGCCACCCGGCATTGCAGTGAGTCAGGACATTCAGGGGCTTGCTGCTGCCCCGAGCCAGCTTGCGAATGACCTCCAGACCGTTCGCACCGATGGCGTGGCACTGCTCGATGTCGGAGTCGCATATTGCCTCGGCCTCCCGGTACGCGGCCTGTGCCCGGTCGCCGGGCGCGATCCCTTCCACCGCGCGCCTCATCCGCGCCAACGCCCAGGCGAGATTGGCCGCCGTAGGGCGGGTGGCACGCAATGCCTGCTCGGCTTGCAGGAGTCCGTGGTCGGACGGATCCGAGCGCATGGCCAGGGCAAACCCGTACGCGGCAGTCGCACCAATCAGCGGCGCTCCCCGCACGATCATGGTGCGGATCGCATTCGCGGCCTGCTCGAGCGTCGTGAGATCGATCGTGACGAGCTCGAACGGCAATCTTGACTGGTCGATCACCCGGACCGCGCCGGCAGCGATGGGCCAAATCGTGCGGTAGTGAACGCCGGCGATCTTCATGACCCCATGATCGCACGCTGGGAGCGCTCCCTTCAGATATCCGGCGCAGCGCCGCGGGACCCCACCCCGTAGAATGGTGAGCCGGACTGAAGCAGCGAGCCGCACACCATGACCCGCCAGGCAGGATTGAACACCCTCTGCGTGCACACGGCACGTGCGCCGGACTCCGCAACCGGAGCCGTCGCCCAGCCCATTTACCTCTCGACGACCTTCGAGCGGGATGCGGATGGCGCATATTCGCGCGGCTATCGGTATAGCCGCGAAGGGACCCCCAACCGCACGGCGCTCGAATCCTGCGTTGCCGAGCTGGAAGGTGGCATCGGCGCACTCGCCTTTTCGTCCGGGCTCGCCGTCAACATGGCACTCCTGGAGCAGTTGAGCGCTGGCGAGCAGCTGGTGGCGCCGATCGAAGCCTACTACGGCACGCTCAAGCAGTTTCGCGAGCACGCGACGCGGCGCGGGGTGCTCGTCGAGCTGGCCGACTTCAGCAGCGCGGCGAGCGTGCAGGCTGCGATCACTTCCCGCACCCGTCTGATCTGGCTCGAGACCCCGGCCAATCCGCTCCTGAGCATCACCGACTTGGCGCGCATGAGCGAGCTGGGACACCAGGCCGGCGCGCTGGTGGTCTGTGACAATACCTTCGCAACTCCGGTCTGCCAGCGGCCGTTCGATTTCGGAGTGGACGTCGTAGTGCACAGCGGCACCAAGTACTTCGGCGGCCACAGCGATGTCCTCAGCGGACTGGCGGTGGTTCGCGAGGACGCCGAGCTTCTCGAGCGCCTGCGCAGCTGGCAGAGGCTCGCAGGCTCGATGCTCGCGCCGTTCGATTGCTGGCTGCTGCGCAGAAGTGTCGCGACCCTCGCGCTGCGTGTTCGCGCGCAATGCGCCAACGCCCAGCGGGTCGCCGAATTCCTGCGCTCGCATGCAGGCGTGGAACGCGTGTTCTACCCGGGTCTGCCCGATCATCCGGGTCACAAGATCGCGGCGGCGCAGATGCGCGGTGGTTTCGGGGCGGTGCTGTCCGTGTGCCTCGCCGGAGGCGGCACCGCAGCCATTGAGGTCACTCGTCGGACGCGGCTGTTCACGCGAGCGACGAGCCTCGGTGCAGTGGAGAGCCTGATCGAGCATCGCGCATCGATCGAAGGACCCGGCTCGACCACCCCGCAGAACCTGCTGCGTCTGTCCATCGGCATCGAGGACGCGCAGGACCTCACGGATGATCTGGCTCAGGCGATCGGATGAGCCGCTTCGCGCTGGCGGCGGCGCTGGCCATGGTGGCCTTCGCCTCCAACTCGATTCTGTGCCGCATGGCGCTGCGGGGCACGGCCATCGACCCGGCATCCTTCACCAGCGTGCGCCTGGTGACCGGGGCACTGACCCTGTGGATTCTCGTGAGCGTCAGTCGGCGTGGGCTTGCGCGCGCGGGGGATTGGGGTTCGGCACTGGCCCTGCTGGTGTACGCCGTGACCTTCTCCTTCTCCTATGTTGGGCTGACGGCGGGGACCGGAGCGCTGCTGCTTTTCGGGGCCGTGCAGCTCATCATGATCGCAGCCGGCCTGATGGCCGGCGAGCGCATCACGGGGAATCTCGCCCTGGGCTGGGTGTTGGCTGCAGCAGGCGTGGCGATCCTGATATTTCCAGGCATCTCGGCGCCGCCCGCACGCGATGCGGGGCTGATGATCTGTGCCGGCATCGCCTGGGGTGTGTACTCCTTGCGCGGCCGCCGCTCGACCGAGGCGCTGCGGGATACGGCGGGCAATTTCGTCCGTGCCGCTCCGGTCGCGCTGCTCGTGAGCGCGCTATGGTGGGCGCACCGCTCCTGGGACGCAGAGGGCATCGTGTTGGCGGCCCTCTCCGGTGCGATTGCCTCGGGTCTGGGCTATGCGGTCTGGTACACGGCACTGCCGCGACTCAGTGCGATCACCGCCGGCAACGCCCAGTTGAGCGTCCCGGTTCTCGCCGCCTTCGGTGGCGTGCTCCTGTTCGGAGAGGCCATCACTGTGCGCCTCGGAGTGGCCTCCGTGCTGGTGCTCGGCGGCATCGCACTGGCCCTGCGCAAGTGAGCTGCTAGGACTTGCCGGAGCCTGCTTTGGGCTTCGCCGCCGGGGCGGCTCCCGACTTGCCCGCCTGAATCTCCCGTGACACCAACCATTGGGTGACTTCGATCATTTCCTTCATGCCCCCGGCGGCCTGCACGGTGATGCGGTATTTGCCGTTGACGATCATTGTCGGTGTGCTATCGACCTGGTAGGCGGCCATCAGCCCGTCGTCTACGCGCATCTTCGCATCCACGGCAAATCCTTTCGCCGTGTCCAGGAACTTCTCGACCGGAACGCCCGCCAGGCGGTTGTAGAAGCGCGCGGCGTCCTCGATGCTCGGCAGTGGGTTCCGCAAGCGGTGAGTCTCGGGGTCGGCAACGGCCAGCTCACCGGTCTTCCAGACGGCATCGAACATGGCGTCGTGCGCTTTGTCGAGGACACCCAGGAGCTGGGCCGTGCAGGCCGCACGCTGGAACATCGGCCAGTCCTCGGCCGAATTGAAGGACGCGGGTAGATACACCAGCTCGGCGCTGGGCGGCAAAGAACGCTTGAGCTGCTGCACCAGGGGATTGAACTGCGCGCAGAACGGACAGGCGTACGAGAAGGCCTCCGTGACCTCTACTTTGCCCGGGCCGACGCTGGTGTGCTGCGCAGGAGTGATGAGGAAATAGTTCTCCCCTTCCTTCCAGGTCTGCGCCTGGATCGCCGGGGCGAGCAACCAGGTGAGCAGGCCCGCCAGCGCGAGGTAGCGGCGCAGAGGGCTCGAGGTGCAAACGGCTTTCACTGACATGCGGCATCTCCTGTGTCCACGTCGAACACCCGGCAAGGCACCAGGCGCTCATCTGGGTATCGGGCCATCTCTCCGGCGCTGCACCCTGGAGTGGGTAACAGCCGTGCCGACAGCGGCTTTCGCAGTCGCACGGCCAGCGTTGCCACATCACCGACCAGGCGCGTAAGGAGATCAACACTCACATCCGCGGGCAGCGGGATGACATCGAGCCCGGTCCCACACACGGCCGA
This sequence comes from Steroidobacteraceae bacterium, assembly GCA_036501985.1. Classification (GTDB taxonomy): domain Bacteria; phylum Pseudomonadota; class Gammaproteobacteria; order Steroidobacterales; family Steroidobacteraceae; genus 13-2-20CM-66-19. The sequence goes on from DASXZI010000015.1 coordinate 6,223, forward strand.
GTACAGCAGCAGCTCCTGCAACCCGTAGCGCCGCTCGCCGGCTCGGCGGGCGAGCGTCCTGTCCTCGAGCACCGGCAGCATCAGGCCGGAATAGCCGCAGGTCTGAAGCTGAAGACTCTTCAGCGCGGCGGTGATCGTCGCGCACGCCTGCAACGTCGAGGCGCTTCCAAAGGGCGCCCCCGTCAACAGCTCGATCGCCTCGCCGATGCTGCGGTCCGGACCCGGCGCCGGCGACGGATCGATGCCCAGGTAGCGCACCGACTCGGCCTCGGCAATCCGCCGACCCAGCTGCTCGATCGGCCCCAGGTGGGTCTCGAGCGCCTCGCGCAGGCGCCGTTCGGCATCCGCGGGGCTTGCCGCGAACGCGGCCCTCACCAGGCCCGCCGACTCCACGCCGAAGCCGAGCGAGGCAGCACCCTCATGATACGCGACCGGGAAAAACGGAGTACCGGGGGGCACGCACGCGGCGGCGGCGAAGCGGAAATTGGCAACCCCTGTTGGATCCACCCGTCCCAGACGCGCGATGACCTGTGCGGCCGTTCGCACAGCCCCGCCAAGCACGCCGCCGTCGATGGAGCCCACCGGTATGCTGAAGCTGATGGCGCGAGTTGCCTGCGTCAGCCGGGCAACCCACTCAGCCAGCTCCGGCTCGAATCGATCCTGCAACAGCACCGGGCCGATGCTCAGCACGATGCCGTGTGCATCCACCTCCCGATCGATCTCCTGCAGCGCCCCCAGCACCGACTCGCGCCGGTCCGCATCGAGGCGCGCGACCAGCGGATTCGTCACCAGCCGCAACTCCTGCACCTCGTAGCCAGCCTCCTGCGCCCGCTCGCCGGAGCGCTGCAGGAGCGCAATTGCACTGCGGATCGTGTGCAGATCGGTCAGCCGCGACAGCTCGATGCCCGCGGCGATGCCCCGGATACGAAGACTCTCCACTCTCATATTCCTTACTGGCTTTCGAGCGCGACGCTGCGAGGGGCCGCGAGGCCACCGTACCGCTCATCGATCCGGTTCAACAAACGGTGGGCCGCGGCAGATTTACCGCGGGCCAGCAGGTCCTCGGCCTGCTGGAGCTGTGAGGCCAGCTCGCTCTGCACATGCGTCCGGCAGGCAGCCAGCCGACTCGTGTCCACCGGGGTGTCCTCGAGCAGCAGGTCCAGGGCGTGGCCGAATGCCGGCGCGGGGGCAGGCTGGTGCTCGCTCCAGGGCTCGCTCACGCTGACGGCATTGAACACGCACCACTTCTGCAACGACTGCCGGCTGCGTACATCTTCGTTGACATGCAGCGAGTCACGCTCGCCCGTGACATATACGAGGCGCATCGACTCCTGAAAGCGATGGAACAGATCCGCTGGCGGCAATGGCACGTGCTCATCGCCGATCGGGTCGCTGCCGGCATTGAGCAAGGCGCCGTGAAAGAGATCGGGATAAGCCAGCGCCAGCCGCAGGGCTACCTTCGAGCCTCCGGAAAAGCCGCCAATGAAGACGCGCTGCAAATCGACCGGGTAGCGCGCCTCGATATTTTTCACGGCCAGCAGCGCGAGCGGCTCGCGGCGACCGATGACATTGGCAGCATTGCCGGAGTTCGCTGCGCTGATGAAGATCATTCCGTGACTGTCGAGGACCGAGGTCCAGCTCGAGGGCACCTCGTCTGTCTCCCAGGGCGGCACGAACACCATCAATGAGTAGCCACGCGCCGGGGCACTCGGCGGGACATAGATCGCAAAGTGCTCGTTGGCAAGGTCAACATCCTGCTCGCGCAGCGTCTTGCCCAGCCGAGTCGCCTGGCGATTGATGCGTAGTGTATTCAGCGGACTGAACAGACGCCGCAGCATTTCCTCGCTGCGCGAGTAGTCGGAATACTCTGTTAATACCACCTCCCGCTGCAGGCCTGTGGGAGCGGCCCGCGTATCGGTGGCAGGAGCCGGAAGCGCAATCAACGTGACGCACAGGAGCGCGGGGCGCGCCAGAGGCCACTGCGGAGGGCCTGTCCTCACGCGCACATGATCGGGAGACACTTGATCTGGAAAATGGCGAGGCTCAAGAGCAACAATCATAGTCGAATCCGGCAGCGGGCTGCAGAACATCTGGGCGGCCACGCGCAGCCATGGCATGATTCCTGGGAACATGGCAGGTCCTGTAGGGGCGCAATTGACTACGTCGGGGATCCCCATTACTTTACGGTAGAAAGCAGGATGGCGGATGTGACAGACCTATACAGAGCCTTGGCGGAGATCGATGCGATCCGCGGACAGGTGGCTCGCGGGACGGAATTCCGCGGCTACGGCCCTGTCACGCTGGCCACGACGGGGCTCATGGCGTTGATGGCGGCGACCGTTCAGTCGCACCTACTGCGCAGTCCCCGACATGACATCAACACTTATCTCACCATCTGGGTGTTCACCGCCGCCGTGGCGCTCACCTGCATCACCCTCGAAACGATCATGCGTGCGCAGCGCGTACACTCGGGCTTCGCCCGCGAGATGATCCATTCGGCCGCGGAGCACTTCCTCCCGGCGATTCTCGCAGGATTCTTGCTCACCGTGGTCCTCGTGCGCAGTGCGCCGCAGAGTCTGTGGATGCTGCCGGGCCTGTGGCAGGTCGTCTTCAGCCTCGGAGTATTCTCTTCCTGCAAGTTTCTGCCCCGCCAGATGTTCGCCGTCGGAGTGTGGTATCTCGCCACCGGTCTGGTATACCTGTCGCTCGGGCCGGGTGACTGGTCGCTCTCTCCCTGGTCCATGGGCATTCCTTTCGGTGTCGGCCAATTGCTCGTGGCCACGGTGTTGCAATTCGGATATCGAGATACAGATGATCAACCGCACTGACCGGCAGGATCCCCACAGGTTTGCTTACGATGGGCTGGATCGAGTGATTCATGAGCGAGCGCGCCTGAGCGTTCTCACCGCCCTCGTCACGCACGCCAAGGGTGTGCCGTTCGCGGAGCTCAAGCAACTCTGTGCCCTCACGGACGGCAACCTGAGCAGGCACCTGCAGGTTCTGCAGGCAGCGAAGCTGGTGGAAATCTCCAAGGGTTTCGAGCACAACCGACCCCAGACGGTCTGTCGCATCACCGCGCAGGGCCGCAAGCGATTCCTCGAGTATCTTCAGGTCCTCGAGCAGGTCATCCGCGATTCTGCCGAGGCCGTGAAGACTCCTGCGACCGACGACATCGTACGCGGCTTGGTCCGAAGCTGAGGTTTCGGCTGCCCGTGAACTTTGTAATGCCAAGTTCGCGGTATCTCCAAGTACGCCCCCGGCGGCAGCCGCGCAACCGAATCACGCGGTGGATGGCGGTCGCCGCCTGCTTTCTGGCCCCGATGTGCGCGCACGCCGGGTTCGATCACGTCGTTGCGCTCGATCAGCACGGCATCTGGGGCCGCAGCTATCAGGTTGGACTCGAGGACGGCGTGATCGGCTTGGAGATCGCCGGCGCGTTATGGCTCGGCAATGACAATGAGCTCGGACATACCTTCTGGCAGACCATCGACTCATCGACGATCGCTTCGATCGCGGCGTTCGGCCTGAAACGTGCGTTCAGTCGAGCACGCCCTGATCAGGGCGGCAATCCGAATCTGTGGTTTCGGGGCGGGTGTTGCGAAGGCTTTCCCAGCGGCGAGGTGACTTTGCAGGCGAGCTTCGTGACCCCCTTCATCGTGAACTATGCGAAGCGGGATCCCTGGGTGTGGGCGCTCGAGATCCTGCCGGCGTACGACGCCGCGGCGCGACTGAAGAGCCAGGCTCACTGGCAGACGGATGTGATTGCCGGCTGGGCACTGGGATCGGCGATCGGCTACTGGAGCACGACGCGCCGCATTCCGATCTCGGTGCAGATTCTGCCGCGCGGGTTGTCAGTGGGATTCTACAAGCGCTTCTGAAACGCGAAGCTCGTACGGCTCGCGCTATGATACCCGCGCGCCCTCGCGGGGCGCCTGCGAACGGAGACCTGCTTGGCTGCCCCGACGTCGCCTTCCATTCTCGTGCCGATCGCCGTCGCCGCGCTGATCGCGTGGCGCTTCTACTTCCGCGTCCGGCGCATGGTGGGACGTCAGCGATTCTCGCCGAGGCGGCCATGGGTCACGGTGACCCTGATTCCACTGCTGGTGATCGTCCTGCTGCTCGGAAGTTTCGCCCATCCGCTTGCGCCCCTCGGACTGCCGGGGCTGCTGGGGGGTGCAGCGCTGGGGGTTGCGCTCGGGGTCTTCGGATTGCGGCTCACCCGGTTCGAGCACACTCCGCAAGGACTGTTCTACACGCCCAGCGCTCATCTGGGCATCCTCCTGTCGGTCCTGTTGCTGCTGCGGATCGGGTACCGCATGGCGCAGGCATACATGGCCTCCGGCACTGTGACCGGTCCGGCACCGGGCAATGCACAGAGTCCCCTGACCCTGCTCATCTTCGGTGCTTTCGCGGGGTACTACGTCACCTACGCAATCGGGCTCCTCCTGTGGCATCGCCGTGTCCGTGCAGGCTCCGTGCCGATTTCCGCAGACAACATGACGAGCTGAAAGCTCGCAACTCCCGCGTCAACCTGACCAAGAAAGGCGGTTCAACTTGTACGCACGCACGCTGGTAGCTCTCGCGCTCACACTCGTAGCGCCCCTCTGCATGGCGAAGGACGTCGTGATCCATGCAGGTACCCTCATAGATGGGTTGTCGGACACGCCGCATCATCAGGTGTCCATCCTGGTCCGCGACGACCGCATCGTCTCGGTGGAGTCCGGATTCACCACGCCCGCCGGCGCACAGGTGATCGATCTCGCTGGCGCCACGGTGATGCCGGGCTTCATCGATTGCCATGTACACATCTCAGGGAGGCTTCCCAGCCGTACGAACAGCACGGAGTACTGGGTGACGCATTCCGACATCGATCGCGCCTTCGATGCGGCAGTCTTCGTCCGCCAGATGCTGCAACAGGGATTCACCAGCGCCCGTGATGTGGGTGGCGGCGACGAGACGGTGGCCGTGCGCAATGCGATCAACGAGGGGAAGATTCCCGGCCCCCGACTGCTCGTCTCACTCGAGCCGCTAGGCCCGACCGGCGGACACGGTGATCCGCGCAGCGGGCTCGACCCACGCCTGGATCGGGCCGACTGGGGTAATGGCATCGTGGACACGCCGGAGCAGGCACGCATCCGCGTGCGCGAGCACCGCCGTCGCGGCGCCGACCTGATCAAGCTCATGCCCTCGGGAGGCATCGCCTCGACGGGCGACGACCCGCACCGCCAGCTCATGACAAACGATGAGATGCGCGTCGCAGTCGAAACCGCGCATGCGCTCGGCATGAAGGTGGCCGCCCACATCTATCCTGCCGAGGCTATCGAGAACGCCGTGCGTGCCGGAGTGGACTCCGTGGAGCACGGCTCATTTGCCACCGCGCAGAGCTTCGCGCTGATGAAGGCGCACGGCACCTATCTGGTCCCGACCCTCACCGTGTATGAGATCTACTATGCCGCAGCCCACGATCACCCGGAGCTATTGACACCTGGAACGGTGACCAAGGAGCTCGCCAACGATGCGCTGCCGAAGCGAAACCTGCCCCTCGCTATCAAGTCCGGCGTGAAGATCGCCTATGGCACCGACATCGGTGAGGGTAATCACGCGATGGAGTTCGAGCTGTTGATCGCGAACGGCATGAAGCCGATGGATGCCCTGCTGGCTGCTACGCGCAATGCCGCGGACTTGCTCGGCGTCTCCGATCGCGTGGGATCGGTGCAGGCGGGCCGCCTGGCGGATCTCGTGGCCGTGGCGGAGGATCCCCTCTCGAAGCCCGAGTCCCTGCAGCACGTCAACTTCGTCATGAAGGGAGGCGTCGTGTATCGCGAGGACGGCCATCCCGCGGCGATCGAATAGCTCTAGGACTGAGAAGGGTGCCCGGTCGCCGCCTGCGGTGCGTCGGCGGGAGCTGTCTGCGCCTGAGCGGCCGGCTCATGAGACGGCGCAGGTGCCTCGCCCGCTGAAGGTGAGGCCGACGACGGACTGGCAGCCTGTGTGCCCGGCGGCGTCGCCTGAGTGGGTACGGCAGGCGGGGTGTTCGCCGGGCCACTGGCGGGCGCCGCGGGAGAGTCTGGCTGCGCCGCCGCGTGCCGTGTGGCGGCTCGCTCGGTCTCCTCCGGCGACGGCGGCAACACCTGTGCGCTCAGAACCGCACGACTGATCACAGACGGGTCATCGCGAAGCTTCACGTACAGCAGGCCATTCGTGGGGTGCGGCACCGGCAATGCGTAACCGGGGAAGCCGTCCGGCACCTGCACGGGATGCGCGAACTGCGGATCGCTGGAGACCGAATCGACCAGGAACAGGCCGGAGCCCGAAAGCTTGCAGGCGAGATCCGGGGTCGCCGGACATTTGAGATCCCTGAGCAGCGGCAGCCGCACCAGCGTGACCAGCGGCTGCCAGTCGCCCGTGACACCGTTGATCACCCGCCGGAACTGCAGGGGTCCGAACGTCGAGGGGCCGAATGCCTTCTTCGGATCGAGTGTCGCGACCGCGACCTTCGCGTCCTCGAGCGTCATGCCGCCGTTGCTCAGGCTCAGAATCGCGGAGGAGGATTCATCCGCGGTGGCCACTTCGATCTTGTCGTCGTGCGCGAACATCTGCGGGGATTGCGCGCGCATCGAGAAGGTGAGCTTGGCGTCCTGCGGCAGCTCGTCCACGTTGGCGAGCTCGATGTTGCTGTCGGCAGCGGATGGGGACGGTTGGACGCTCTTGCCGATGAGCGCGACCCGCGGCCGTGGCGCATCTACGGCAGTGGTGAGCTCGATGACACGCCCGTCGTTGAGAGTGACCTTTGCCGCGGCCATGTCTCCCTGTTTCAACACGGTCGCAGGCTGCGTGTCACGCGTGATCATCGCGAGCTCATCATGCCCCTGCGTCGTCGTCAGCTTGCCGGGCACGAACTCCACCCCGTCCACCAGCAGGCTCGCCACCTCATCGAGGCGGCTGCCAGCGAGGACGCCCTGATTGTCACCCGCGTGAATGGCAAAGTGATCCAGATGCGCCGCCTCGGCGAAGGCGTGCAGGTGCACCGTCTGCTCCTGGCCCGAGCCAAACTGGCTCACCAGCAGCGTCATCGCACCGGGCTTGGCCGCTTGCAGGGGCAACGTGACTTCCATTTCGTTGGGCTGGACCGAGGTCCACTGCGCCTTGATCTCCTGGCCGTCGGCCCCTTTGAGCTTCACCGTGTCCACGCAAGTCACGCTGGCTGCCCGCAGGCGCACGGTCTTGTCACGGCCGACGATCAGCGGCCCTGCATCGCCTGCGGCCAGCTCCCAATTCTGCTCGCGGCTGTTCACGAGCTCGAAACGCGGGCCCTCATACTTCTCGAAGCCCCAGTATCCATGGAGGGAGCCCTGGCTGTGGTCCCCCAAGCCGGCCGTCGCCAGCGCTGAAGTGTCGATCACGACACCGCCCTGTGAGGCATCCACGTGAGCGGGCAGCGTGACCGTCTTGCCATCCTTGCCGGACACGACGAGGGACAGCTCCCGCGCATACGAGGTAGAGAACACGAGGGGTGCACCTTCGACCGGCAGTGTGAGCACGGTCTTGCGGGCGCAGAAGGCTTTCTTGGGATCCACCGCGTGCAGCGGCGGCAGCTGGGCCTGCTCCACGGCCGGCAGGGCGACCACCAGCACTGATTTCGGATTCTGGAAGGAAGGTGGCGTGTTCAGCACCAGCGACTGTTCATCTCCATGCTGCAGCGTCAGAGCGGGGATGTACTGGTACTGCGCCGTGCGGAACGAATCCATGATCCGCGCAATATCGAGCACGGAAGCGATATAGGGGCTGTAGTAACCGTAACTGAGCTGCGGCGTGAAGCTCGCCTCCATGGCCAGGTCGCTCGCAGGACCATTGGTGAGCGCCTCGACGATCGAGGTGCTGTGGCCGTCATTGAGGATGAGGGAGTTCTGGCCCTGCATCAGGCAGGGTGCCTGCAAAGCCGGGGTGCGCTCGAGACATTTCTCGTCCACCTTGATCGCGAGGCTCCGCGCGAGCAGCGGAGCCACGTCCTTCAGCCGCTCAGGCTCCTCACTCAGCGCTCGAACCGAGGCGAGATACCGCTCCAGGCGAGCACGATCGAGCGAAGCCTGGTTCAGGTCCTGGGAGGTGCGCACGAATGCGCCCGGCCGGCCCCGCACTGCGCCCACGAGCGTTCTGAAGTCCCCACCGGTCTCCGGAGCGAGAAAGACCAGGACCTGTTGCGCACCCTGCGGCACCGCGACAGTCAGGCCGTCCTGCGCACACTTCGGCGTCCAGGTCTCGCAGCGGAAGAACCATTTCTGCGGGGGCGGATTGGTCGCCCCTCGCAGGAATACCGCGACCATCAGGTAGTGCGCATCCTGCGTGGCAGGCAGGTCCGCGTGGATCCAGAGGCTGTCGCCCACCAGGAGGTTCGGAACTTCCGAAGCCGGCAGCGTCTGCGCGCCGCGAGTCACTTTCACATCGAGGTTCGGTCCGGCCAGGTCGAATGGCGCGGGATCGGCGTGCGCGGCCGCGGCAAACGCGAGCGCAAGCACGGCGGCGGAAATTCCGATTCGAGAGCGAGTTTGCATATTCCCATTCTAGCGAGATTGCCCGGGGTCATCGCCGCGATGCGCGTCGCAAGATGACGACGGCGGCCAGTGCGGTGGCCCCAACCCCGCAAGCGCAACGATCAGCGCGTCGGGTCTGCGCTGACACCCGCGCTTGCGCGCAGTGGAAACGGCTGGAGCACACGCGTGAAATGTGCGCGTGGCGCGTAGATCTTCAGCTCGACGTACGATTCCGACAACCCGGAGACGCCGACGGCGTAATGAGCCAGCCCCGACGCATCATGCGTCGGGAGTTCGACCGCGGAGACGGTGAGAATATTGCCCAACGCAGGCAAATACGGCCTGTAATCCGGCGTGCATTGCAAAACCTCGGGATTGTGGCGCCCATCCGGCCCATAGAGTGTCGCGCCGTAACACACGGGCGCACGCCCGAGTTGCTTGCAGACGATGAGGATCTCGTTGCTCTGCGCCTTCGATCGGCACAGACCTGTCTCCGGCGCACGCAGCTCGCCGTCCTCGGCGCTGATGCGATGCTGGGCAGTGACCGCCATGAGTGTCAGTGAATAGTCCACGGAGAGCTCGACGGGCTCCCGCTGAGCCTTACGATAAAGCTCCTGCGGAATCTCGACGGTCTGAACGACGAGGCCCGGATCCTGCGGCGTGCTCGTGGGATCCGAGCGCAGCGCGACGGAGCCCCGCGGGCCACCGCCGCGATAGAGCACGCGACCGTGGCCATCCCCTGCAGACAACCGCGTGCGATCGACAAACAGAAACTCATCGCCCGCCACCCCGGTCAGCCTCAGCGGGATACGCAGTGGCACCGGAGCATCCACAGGTCGCACGCGCTTGAGGCTCTCCACGGCCGCGCCGACATTCCCCTCCAGCAGTGCCTGGGTCGTCCGTCGCGCGAAGCCGCTGCCCGAATCTCGGCTCCCTTCAGCGGTCGGGTCGGCCAGCCCTGCCTCCGCCTCCGCACGATCGAGTGTGACCGAAACTGACGTCGCGGCCCGGGGCATGCCCAGCCACGATTGCACGGTGAACGCGAGCCGCCACGGCAGCTGTAGAAACACCAGCATGATGACCCCCGCCACAGCGACAGCGCGCGACAGAGTGGTCCGGCGGCGGAAGAACTGCAGCACCAAAATGGCGATTGCCCCTGCCAGCACGCCCAGGTGCTGCAGCAGATGCTGCGTCCAGACTATGGCGGACTCGCACGTCGGGCATGCGCTAGCGCCCAACAACACCCCGCCGATCCCCAGCGCGGCTGCATACACAACGACCAGGCTTGTCCCAAAGACGAGCAGCTCGGTCATATTACGTGTGGCGGCGGCGAGTGCCATGACCGGCAGCAGCAGGCACACGAAAACGAACAGCTCCTTATAGAGTGCGATGGCAAGCCCAGGCAAAGCCGGAAACCCGAGCACCAGGGTGTGTACCAGGTTCACCAGGAGCATCGGCACGCACACTGTCAGCAACACGAACAGCCCTTTGGAAAGAAGCAGATCGGAGCGTGAGATGGGACGGATCAGCCAGTCCTGCTCTGCACCCGGGATCGAATCCTCGTGCACGACGGCCACGGCAATCGCGAGGATCCCCACGGTCCAGGCCACCGAAAGCAGTCCGACCAACTCGCGCGCTACATGATTCTCGCTGAAGAACCCCGCTTTGAAGGCGGCCCATTCGAAGCCGATCTGTATGGCAGTGACGAGTGCCACCAGCGGCCACAGCAGCGTCCAATCCTTCCTGAGAATGTGACCAATCATCCGCAGTTCCGGTCAGCTCTGGCCGCGTCGGGCCGCGCTGACCATTCCCACGAAAATCGTCCGCAGCGACAGGGGGCGCCCGTCCTCCCCGAGGCTGCCCGAATCCGGCGCACGGGCGCTCTCGCGCAGCGCATCGAGTGTTCCCTGAAATAGCAACCGCCCCTCATCCAGAAAAGCCACATGCGTGGCCAGTCGTTCCACCTCGTCCAGCTCATGCGAGGAGATGAGAATGGAGCTCTCGCGCGGCTCACGCAGAAACACCCCGATCATCTCATCGCGCGTGAGTGCGTCGAGGCCGCTGAACGGCTCGTCCAGGATCAGCAGCTGCGGCCGAAATGCCAGCGCGCACGCCAGAGCCATCTTCAGGCGCATCCCGTGGGATAGCGCCTGGATGCGCCGCTCGGCAGGCAGGCGCAGCCGCTCGCGAAACTCTGCCTCGAGCGCCCCGTCCCAGCTGCGGTAGCACGGCCTCAGAAAATCGAAGAGCTCACCGACCCGCAGGCGCGGCGGCAAGAGCTGACTCTCCGAGACATAACCGATGCGCGCCAGCACCTCGGGCCCGATCGCGCGCGAATCGACGCCCAGGACGGTGGCTCTGCCGCGAGTAGGTGTCAGAATGTTGAGCAGCACGCGGATCGCGGTCGTCTTGCCGGCACCGCTCGCCCCGACGAGCGCGAAGATGCTCCCTTGCGGCATGGACAGATCCAGTCCCTGCAACGCTCCGAAACGCCCGTAGCTCTTGGCAAGGTCGCGCGTTTCTATGACGGCCGGCATCAATGAGACCCCTGCCCGGCCACGGTCAGAGTCGCCCGTACGAAGTTGAATGAATCGTATTGCCCGAGAGCGGAGAAGATGGCCCACAGCGAGCGTCCATCCTCGCTGATCCATTTGGTCGGCAACACCAGTCCGAGGTAATCGCCGCGGGACTCCGGCCCAAGATTGCCCCACGTGTCGTAGTAGCCCACGGTGGCCCACGGACCCCAGGGCCGTGGTGCTTCGAACAGGCCCACCTGCCCCGCGGAGGCCGTGGTGAGCTGACCGCCAGGATTGTGTGCGACGGTCGCCAGATACCGCCCCAGGGCCGCGTCATACACGACCGTCAGGTCGGCCCCCTGGGGATCGAAGAAAATCGCGCGCGCATCACTCTCTTTCGACGACCAGCGTCGGGCCTTGCCCAACCAGTTGATGCCCGTGAGGTACTCGTATGCGTCGGAGGTTCCCGGATCCTCCCGCAGCCGGGTCTTCGGCACCCTCTTCAGAAACACGTGAGCCGGATCATGGGGCCGGCCGTAGTAGATGTACACGAAAGCGTCGGGCGCGCCGGCACCATCCTGCCCAAAATTGAGAAACGAGCCGAGCTCCCGGTGAGTCCAGGGCGCGAGCTGCCAGCTCTTGCCAAGGTCACTCGACCACAGCAGGGTGCTCAAGGGGCCTTCACCGCCGTGATGAACGGGATCCGCCGTGTTGTCCTGGGTCCACAGATGTCCGTAGGCGTACAGAATGCCGTCCACGCTGATCATCGTCCACACTTTCCCGCCGAAGGTCGCCTCGTTCTCGGCATAGCGCGGGGCATCGCCCCATACGTTGCGCGCCGTGAAGGCGCCCGGATTTTGCGCGGTGGGGGTGCCTGCGATGCGGGCGAAGCCGAGGCTGACCCGGCCGACATTGTCATCATCGCCGTCGAAGCCTCCGCCATCCCCCCATGCACAGTACAGCTGGGAGTCTAAGGCCCAGGTGCAGGGCCACAGGTCGCTGCCATGCGCGCGGCGCTGACTGACTACAGTCGAAAAATCCCAGTCAACGCGGGTGATGTACCGGCTCGGAGGATACGGCGCGCCGGGGAATTGGGGGTTGCGAATCAGCGTGCATCCGCCGAGTGCCGCCAGGGTCACGCCCAACACGACGAACGCCACGCTGCGGGAGAACGCGCTGCGAGATCGCGCAGGGGCCGAGCCGAGAGCGACTGTCATGGACGACGACTTCGAGACGCCTGAGCTCGCGGCGGCCGAAATTGCCTCATTGTGCTCGCGCAGTGGGAACAGCCACATCGGGTCCGGATCCGCCGAGTGCCAGAAACAATTGTACCGTGTCCAGATACCGCTGCGCCTGGGCCCTCACATAGCCCAGGCGGGCATTCTGATACAGCCGCTCCGCATCCAGTACCTGCAGGACCCCGACATTGCCCTCGTTGTAACTGCGGCGGGTGAGATCGACATTCTCACGCGCGGCGCTCTGGGCGTGCGCCTGGGCATCGAGCTGCTCCGCATCGTGATCGAGCGCCTGGAGCGAGTCGGCCACCTGCCCGAACGCCACCAGCACCGTCTGCTCATAGTGGGCGGAGCTGGCTTTCAGCGCATCCACTGCTGCGCGCTTCTCGGCACGCAGCGTGCCGCCATCGAGCAACGGTGCAACCAGCGAGCCGGCTATGCCGTACACGCTGCTCGATCCATCGAACAAGTGGCCCAGGACCGTGGATTGCAGGCCCGTGGAGGCCGTGAGATCGATGTGCGGATACAGATTTGCGGTCGCGACGCCTACGGCGGCCGTGGCGGCGTGAAGTTGTGCCTCGGTGGCCAGAATATCCGGGCGTCGATGCGCCAGCTCCGAGGGCAGACTCACGGGTAGATGCTGCGGAAGCGCGAGCTTCGACAGCTCGAGGTCCGGAGGCAACTCCTGCGCCGGCGCCTCCCCCAGCACGATCGCCAGGGCATGGCGTGCCACGCTCAACTCCTGCTTGAGTGGCGGCAACAGTGTCGTGTCGCTGGCAAGCTGGCTCTCCGCGCTCACGGTGTCCACGCGCGCGACCGAGCCTGCCTCATAGGCGGTCCGCACGAGCTGCTGATTCTGGCGATCCTCATCGAGAATGGCCTCTACCGTGGCAATCTCTTCCTGCAGCAGGGCGATCCGCAGCGACTCGATCACCGCATTGCCCGTGACGGCCAGGTACGCCGCATCGAGCTGTTGTCTCTGGTACTCGGCCAGCGCCTCGCGCTGCTCCACCGAGCGCGCCACGCCGCCCAGGTAGTCGAATGAATAGCTGATCGATGGCCCGATCGCGTAATAGGTGAACGGCGGCGGCTTCGTCAGCGATCCGAGGAACTCCGCCCCGTATTTCTGTCCGCCGATCCCCGCTGTGACACCGAGCTGGGGATAACGGTGTCCGGATTGGGCCGCGACCAGCTCCTGGGCCTGCGCCAGCGTCGCCGCCGCTTCCGTCAACGTCCGGTTGCCGGCAAGAGCCCGTCGCACCACCTCGTCGAGGGCGTCGGACTGAAACAGCCGCCACCAGTCCCGCTGCAGCGTCTCGCCAAGCACAACCTGCTGATCCGAGGCGGACGCGGTCGCGGTCTGTGGCGCCGGTGCGAGGTAACCGTCCGCGCGCGGGGGCATCGGCTCGTGGAAATTCGGTCCAACCGTGCACCCGCACAGGAGGGTTACAACGCACGCGAGCGCAAGCGTCCGCTGATTCCCATATCGGGCCAGCCCGGCAGGTCTGGGCGATCTGATCATTCCATCACCACCGGCTTGTCCTGTGCGGGCGTGGCACCCCGCATCAGCGCAACGAGGGGAATCGCACACAGTGTCAGAATCAACATCAGCTTGAAGTCGTTGTTGTAAGCGATCATGGCGGCCTGCATCGTCACGTTTGCGTTGGCCGCCACAAGCCCATGCGTGGTCGTGAGCGCCCCGGGCGACTGCAGGTGCAGCAAGTCGCCGAAACGCGTGATGTGCTCGGCCAGCCTGGAGTGCATGATCTGGGTATTGCGTGTCAGCAGCGCCGAGACCGCCGAAATGCCAATGCTGCTGCCCAGATTACGGATGAGGCTGAAAAGCGCGGTGCCCTCGTTTCGATAAACGGGGGCCAGCGTGGCGAATGTCAGCGCTGCCAGCGGCACGTACACCATACCCACACCCAGGCCCTGCAGCAGGCCTGACCAGATCACCATCGAGTCGTCCATCTGCAGGTAGAAGTCCGTCATCTGCCACAGGGAGATGGCCGTGATGCCGAAGCCGAGCGCGATCACGATGCGCACGTCCACCCTCTTCATCATCCGCCCGACGATGAACATGGCGGCCAGCGTGCCCAGGCCGCGTGGCGCGGTGACCAGGCCGGTGAGGACGACGGGATAGTTCAGGAGATCCTGCAGGAACGACGGCACCAGCGCGAGAGTCGCGAACAGCACCACGCCCACGATGAAGATGAAGAGATTGCCGGTGAGGAAGTTGCGGTCCTTGAACAGGGCCGGGCTCACGAACGGGGTCTGCGAGGTCGTCAGCATGTGCACGACAAACAAGTACAGAGAGACTCCCGCCACGGCGGCGGCGATCCAGATGCTGGGCGAGCTGAACCAGTCCTCCAGCTGACCCCGATCCAGCATGAGCTGCAGAGCGCCCACTCCCAGGCTGAGCGCGGTGAACCCGAAGAAATCGAAGCGCGAGCGCCTCACCGGGGTCTCCTGCATGAAGGAGAGGATGCCCAGGAGGGAGAGAATGCCGAACGGAACGTTGATGTAGAACACCCAGCGCCAGTTGTAGTTCTCGGTCAGCCAGCCGCCGAGCGCGGGGCCCACGATCGGACCGATCGTGACGCCCATCACCCAGATGGCCATTGCGCGGCTGTGCTCCTCCGGCGGATGGATGTCCAGCAGCACGGCCTGGGACATCGGGATCAGCGCGGCGCCACACAGTCCCTGCAGCAGGCGTGCGATCACGATCTGCGCCAGGGACTGAGACCAGGCACACAATACGGAGGCGACCGTGAAACCCACGATCGAGAATACGAAAATGCGCTTGCGGCCGATCTGACCGGCCAGCCAGCCGCTCAGGGGTGTCATGATGGCGGCGGCGATGATGTAGGAGGTCAGCACCCAGGTCATCTGGTCCTGGGTCGCCGACAGGGATCCCTGCATGCGAGGCAAGGCGACGTTCGCAATCGTGTTGTCGAGCGCCTGCATGATGGAGGCCAGCATCACCGAGACCATGATGAATCCCCGATGCGGCACCGTGGCTCCGGCTGCCGTGCTCATCTCAGCGCGCCGCGACGGTCACCGGCGGCGCAGTGGACTCGGCGCCGAACAGATGACGCTCATGACCGGTATCGACACTCACATTGGCGCTCAAGCCCGCTTGCAACGGATAGCGGGAGTCGAGCTGTCGCAGCTCGATGCGCACGGGCAGCCTCTGCACCACCTTCACCCAGTTGCCCGTCGCATTCTCGGGCGGCAGGACCGAGAACTGCGATCCGGTCCCGGGGCTCACGCTGGCCACCGTGCCGCGGAAGGTCTTGCCCGGATAGCTGTCCACCTTCACGGTCGCCGGCTGCCCGGCGCGCATGTAGGTGAGCTGATTTTCCTTGAAGTTCGCCTCGACCCAGACATCCCGCCTCGAGACGAGCGCAAACACCGGCGCGGCCGCGGCAATGTAGGTGCCCACCTGCAGCTGCTCGACGCGCGTCACGACGCCGTCGCTCGGAGCGCGGATCACCGTGTACGACAGATTGAGCTTGGCCCGGTCGAGGGTCGCCTGCGCCTGCTGGACCATCGGGTGCTCGTCGGGCGCGATGTCCGGATTGCCGTTCAGACCGGCCAGCGCGGCGCCCTGCTGCTGCTCGGCAGCCGCGAGCTGCGCGCGCGCGTTTTCCAGCGCATGTACCGCCCGATCTACCTGCAGCGCGGATGAGATTCCCGAGGCGAGCAGCCGTCGCTGGCGCTGCGTCTCACGCTCTTGAAATTCGAGGGTCTCACGGGCCGAGGCCACCTCGGCCTGGCGCTGCCGGTAGCTCGCCTTCAACGACTGCACCTGCAGCCGCGCGGCCGCCAGCTGGGCACCGGCCTCCTCCACCGCGATCCGCAACGGCGCCGCATCGAGCCTGAAGAGGATCTCTCCCTTGCTTACCGCCTGATTGTCCCGGACTTCCAGCGCCTGCACGCGGCCAGCTACATTGGAGCTGATGGCAACGCTCGCGGCCTGCACATAGGCATCGTCGGTTCCTTCATAGCGACCAGTGAACAGGTAGACGATGAGCGCCACCAGGGCCGCCAGTACGGGGCCGCCGATCATCAGCGGCAGCCGCATGCGCTGGCGCCAGTTACGTGCCTGTGGGGGCGCCGGCGCCCGCGCTTTGACCTGGGCTACATCATTCATGCTTCAGCGTGTCCGGATCTTGCGAATCCGGCCCGCGGCGCCGGCTTTCGAATCGGGTTGTCGGGGAGCGGCAGCCTCCAGCGAAGGCGCCGCTCGCTCATCGAGTGCGCAGACATTGCTGTGCATGCGCTCGAGCAGGCTCATGAACAGCTCGCGCTCGGCCCGGCTGATGCCCGCGAAAGTCTCGGCGCGGGTCAGCTCGCTCAGACGCCAGATCTGCTCGAGAAGCGGCTTCGCGCGCGCGGTGAGATAGAGGCTGCGCGCACGCCGGTCGGCGGGATCGGGCCGGCGCTCGAGCAGCCCGTCCGCTTCCATCCGATCGAGGATCCGCACCATCGTCATCGGCTCGATCTCGGTGAGCTCGGCAAGGCGCGCCTGGCTGACACCTTCGTTGTTCTCCAGGCGCGCGAGCACCTTGCATTGCGGCAAGGTGAGCGCGATCTCGCGCGCCCGCTGCTCGAAACGCAGCACGTAGCGGCGGCTCACATCCTTCAGCAGGAAGCCGAAGTTGCGCAGGCGCGTGTCCATTGATATCACTTCGATATAATAACAGGTGATACAATATCAGGTGATGCGCTCACGATCAAGTTGCGCGCGTATACTGCCGCGGGTGCAGGCAGCAGGATGGCTGGAGGCGATGTCCCTTTTCGACCTGAGCGGACGGGTGGCGGTGATCACCGGATCCTCGCGCGGCATTGGCCGGGCCGTGGCCGAGCGCCTCGCCGAGCAGGGAGCCAACGTGGTGGTCTCCTCGCGTACTGCCGAGACTACCCAGGCGGTGGCCGAGGCGATCAATGCGCGTCCGGGCGGGCGCGCGATAGCGGTGCCTGCGAACATCTCTTCGCGCGATGACCTGACACGACTCACGGAACGCGCGCGGGAGGCTTTCGGCAGGATCGACATCCTGGTCTGCAACGCCGCGACCAACATCCATTTCGGGCCGCTCGCACGCATCACGGATGCGCAGTTCCGCAAGATACTCGACAACAACATCCTGTCGAATCACTGGCTGATCCAGCTCGTCGCTCCGGAGATGGTCGCACGCAGGGATGGGGCGATCATCATCGTGTCCTCGATCGGCGCGCTGCGCGGCAGCCCGCTGATCGGCGCC
This sequence comes from Steroidobacteraceae bacterium, assembly GCA_036501985.1. Lineage (GTDB taxonomy): Bacteria > Pseudomonadota > Gammaproteobacteria > Steroidobacterales > Steroidobacteraceae > 13-2-20CM-66-19. The sequence continues at coordinate 23,772 of DASXZI010000015.1, forward strand.
TACAACATCTCGAAGGCCGCCGACATGCAGCTCGCGCGCAATCTGGCGGTGGAGCTCGGTCCGCACAACGTGCGCGTCAACTGCGTCGCTCCCGGCATCATCAAGACGAATTTTGCGCGCGCTCTGTGGGAAAACCCGCGCATCGCGCGGGCCGCCGAGAGCGCCACGCCGCTGAAGCGGCTCGGCGAGCCGGACGATGTGGCCGGCGCAGTGGTGTTTCTCAGCTCAGCGGCTGCGAGCTACATCACCGGCCAGAGCATCGTCATCGACGGGGGCACCCTGATTTCTAGCCCTTCGCTGGGAGAGAGCTGAGCCCCTCGTTGGGAGAGAGCTGAGCCCGCCGGTGCGCCTGCCGGATGTGAGGCAATCAGGCAGCTCCAATGGCGCGCAGGAATGTCTCGAGCAGGATGTTGCGTCCGCAGAGAACCACGGCCACTTTGCGGCCGCGGAAATCGGCGGCCCGCCTGGTGAGCCCGGCGAGTGCCACGCCGGCGGCGCCCTCCACTATCCAGTGCTCGGCCTGGGCGATGGCGCGCATGGCCTGGCCGATCGCCTGCTCGGTGACCGTGGCGGTCTCGTCGATTACGGCAAGACACAGGGGAAGGGTGACGGATCCCGGCTCGACCGCACCGGCGGTACCGTCCGAGAGTGTCTCGCTCTCCTCGCAATCGACGATCTTGCCCGCTTCCAGCGCTCTGAGCATGCAGGGGGAGTTCTCCGGCCACACGCCGACGACCCGCGCCTGCGGACGCAGCTTCTTGAGCGCGGTACCAACGCCCGAGATGAGTCCGCCGCCGCCAACGGAGATGAATACCGCGTCCAGCTCGGGCTCCTGCTCCAGCAGCTCCATCCCGATGGTCCCCTGACCCGCGATCACATCCAGATCGTTGTACGGGGACACGTAGATCCTCCCCTGCTCGGCCGCATCCCGGCGGGCCCGCAGCTCAGCCTCGATGGGAGGTCCGTCGATCATGACGAGCTCGGCCCCGAGGCCGCGGATGGCCTCGATCTTGGGGCGGGCGGCCGAGGCCGCCACGTATACTTTTACCGAGATGCCAGCCTGCGCCCCCATACGCGCCAATGCCTGGCCGTGATTGCCGCTCGAGGCGGTGATCACTCCGGTGCGGCGCGCCTGCGGCGCATGCAGGAGAATCTTGTTCGTGGCCCCGCGAACCTTGAAGGACCCCGTCGGCTGCAGGTGCTCGCACTTGAGCAGGACCTCGCAGCCAAGCGCGGCAGACAGCGGGCCGCTGCGTTGCAGAGGCGTGACGGGCACCGCCGGACGCAGCGCTGCATGGGCCCTGCGGATTTCCGGGAAAAGATCATTCATAGCCGTCCTCGCGGCCGCGAGGGTGCGGATGTCATCCGCCACCGCGGCGCATTGGTATGATTCGATTATAAGGAGTTTGCCCTCCAGCGAGGTCTGTGGTCGTGAGAGTGGTCGGGCTTACCGAGATCCGCGCCGTCCTGGATGAGACGGCTGCGCTTGCGGCCGTCGAGGCGGCCTTCCGGCGTTACTCGGCCGGTGGTACGCAGGTTACCCCCGTCGGCCATCTGGGGTTTACCGATCCTCCGGGAGACTGCCATGTCAAAAGCGCGGCGGTCAGCGGCGACGAGGTGTTCGTCGTCAAGGTGGCGACCGGCTTCTACCGCAATCCCGAGCGCGGTCTGCCCGCCAGCAACGGCTTCATGGCGGTGTTGAGTGCCCACAGCGGTGAGGTGCTGGCACTGCTGCACGATGAGGGCTACCTCACCGACCAGCGGACGGCGATGGCAGGCGCGATTGCCGCCCGCGCCATTGCACGAGAAGGCTCGCGAACGCTCGGCGTCGTGGGCACGGGCGTGCAGGCTCGCCTGCAGGGCAAGTTGATCGCGCGGCACCTACGGCTCGATAAAATGTTGGTCTGGGGACGCCACGGCGGCCGCGCGGACACGCTGGCACGCGAGCTCGGCGGCGAGTCCACGACGCTGCAGGAGCTGTGCAGCCGCTCGGATCTCATCGTCACCACTACACCGGCAACCGAGCCGCTGCTCACTTCCGAGATGATCCAGGCAGGAGCGCGCATTGTTGCAGTGGGCGCTGACAGCCCGGGCAAGCAAGAGCTGGACGCGCGGATCCTGGAACGGGCTTTCGTCGTGGTCGACTCCCGTTCGCAATGCGTGGATCACGGCGAAGCGGGCTGGGCCGTGCGCGCTGGCCTCATCGAGGAGGCCGACCTGCTCGAGCTCGGTGCGCTTCTGAGCTCCCCGATGACATTCCGGGACGACGAGATCGTTGTCGCGGACCTTACAGGTGTCGCGGTACAGGATGTAGCGATTGCACAGAGCGTCTGGTCGCGGCTGTGAGCGCCGATCCGAGCCCGGACCCCCTGGGGTGGTGGCACCTCGAAGCCGCGAATCCAGGCGGCAGCGAGGGGGTCACTGCGTGAACGGGCGGGCATCGAGGTGCCACGTGAACGGTATCGCAGCGCGCCCTGGGATGAGAAAGCGTTTTTTCTTAGGTGCTGATAACCAAACGAGGTTGTGCCATGCCTGATCCAGTGTGTTCTCGGGAAGTGCGCCGCCGGGCGCTGCTGGCCGCGTGCGTGATCGTGGGAGCACCTCTGGCGCTCGCCTCGCGCGGGGCCACAGCACAGGCGAAGGGCTGCCCGGATGAAGAGGCAGGACTGAAGCTTGCACCGGGCTTCTGCGCGACGATATTCGCCGACAAGATCGGACATGCGCGCCACCTCGTAGTCGCCCCTGACGGCGTCGTGTACGTGAACACATGGAGCGGCCGCTATTACGGCAACGACAGCCCCCCCGGAGGCGGCTTCCTCGTTGCGCTCGAGGACACGAAAAAAACCGGCCATGCCGACCTCCAGAAGCGCTTCGGTCCGACTTCGAAGGGTGGCACCGGAATCGGGCTTTACAAAAGCTACCTCTACTATGAGGTGGCGGATCGCATCGAGCGGGTCGCGATGAAGCCGGGCGCGATCGTTCCGCAGGGGCAGCCGGAAGTCATCGTCTCGGAGCTGCCGTTGGGCGGCGATCATCCGATGCATCCGTTCGCCATCGACGCGGACGGCATGATGTATGTGGATGTCGCCTCGGCCACCAATGCCTGCCAGGAGAAAAACCGCATCCTCAAGTCCCCCGGCATCAAGCCCTGCACAGAGCTCCAGACGCGCGGCGGAATCTGGCGCTACGACGCGAACAAGACCGGGCAGAAATTCTCACCCGCAGACCGCTTCGCCACGGGCATTCGCAACGCGGACGGCATCGCGGTCGATGGCAGCGGCCACGGCGTGTACTCGACTCAACACGGTCGCGACCAGCTCTCGCAGAACTGGCCGACGTTGTACAAACCCGTCGAGGGAGCCATTCTGCCCGCCGAGGAGATGATGCACATCCGGCACGGCGGCGACTATGGGTGGCCGGAATGTTATTACGATGGCATGCAGCGCAAGCTGGTGCTGGCGCCGGAGTACGGCGGCGATGGAGGCAGGGCGGTCGGACCTTGCGCACAGAAAGTAGAGCCGGTGGCTGCCTTCCCGGCGCACTGGGCACCGGACGATCTCACGTTTTATACGGCGAAGGGATTCCCGTCCCGTTATGACGGCGGAGCTTTCATCGCTTTCCACGGATCATGGAATCGCGCACCGTTCCCACAGGGTGGTTACAGCGTGGTGTTCGTGCCGATCGCCAATGGCGCTGCGAGCGGTCAATGCGAGGTCTTCGCGGACGGCTTCGCCGGGGCGAAGAAGGATCCGGAAGGCGCGGCTCATCGTCCAACCGGGTTGGCCGTCGGCCCTGACGGCGCTCTGTACGTGTCGGATGATTCGCACGGACGCATCTACCGGATTTCCTACACGGGCTCGGGGGGTGAAGGGGCCGGCACGCCCTGTCCTGACATGGCTGCGGCCGGGGCCACGACTGCCGCCGCGGGCGAGCCGCCCGAGGGGACCAACCCGAACGCGGGCGCCGCGGCAAGCTTGCCCGTTGCCAAGGGCTCGACACGCGCGGCGGTGCTACTCGGTGCGCGTGTCTTCGCCGGCCAGGAAGGCGGCGCGACCTGCACCAGCTGTCACGGGTCCGACGGGAAGGGCACGCCCCTGGGACCGGATCTGACCGACCAGAAATGGCTGTGGAGTGATGGCAGCGTTGCGGGCATCCGCAAAACCATCGACGAAGGCGTGGCGAACCCGAAAGAGTATCGCAGCCCGATGCCTCCGATGGGAGGTGCGCAACTTACTCGTTCGCAGGTGGCGGCGGTGGCGGCGTATGTGTGGGGGTTGAGTCACCGCGACGCGCACTGAGCTGCGCGAGCAACCGCTCGCGCGCACCGCTCACGTTGACGAGCGGGGTGTGCCTGTAGCGAGCGATCTCCGCGGCGGTGTAGTGCGTCACACCCCCGGAATGCGGGGCTGTGCTGAGCGTCTCGATCATCCAGTTGAGCAGCTCAGCCAGCTCCGCATCCGTGAGGGTCGATTGAGCCACTCCGGGCACCTGCACCAGAAATCGGCGCCCTTGCGCAATCGAAGCAAATGGCACCAGTGTCTCGCGCAGCGACGGGACGCGTCCCGGCTCACCCTCGCCTTTCGGAGCGTGGCAACCCATGCAGTGCAGCATGTAGTTGACCTCAGGTTGGTACGCCCATAAGGGATGCAAGGTGCTGCCCAGGACCAGCAGCGCGCTCAGGGCGAGCCTCCAACGAGAACGCATTCCCCGGCCGCGGCTCCCCGGCACGCCGGCTACCTGGCCAACGAGACGATGCGGGCGGTCGAGCAGTGGTACGGGACGTTGGCCTTGCTGCTGCCGGAGCACCAGTTGTAGTCGTTCGACTGGAACGGAATGTAGAGCGGCGTGTCGCGCTCGTTGCGGTTGCAGAAGCACCGCCCGCAGGAAGACTTGCCACAGCAGTCGTTGTAGGAGACGACGTAGTCCTTGTTCTCCAGGGGATTGTGACAGGTACCTACCCAGGTCACGGCCGACATCTCGGTTCCCGGCGGACAGGCGCTTTGCGAGCCGCCACAACAGCCGCACAGATAACCGTCGATCGCACAGTGACGCCAGTAGTCGCAGCTGGTGGGATCGTTGATTCCCGCCGGCTGACTCGCTTTGCCGGCGGCAGCCTGCTTGCCGGTCTCGGCGCCGCGGGCGACGGGCAACACCGGCAGGCTCGAAGCGCCCACGAGTAAGGCGCCCAGGGATGCGAGCAGGCTGCGGCGCGAAGTGCGCTTCGCCATGGAGCGCGCGGACGCTTCGGCAAGCGAATCGAGCCAGCTCATGGGCTCACCAGCACGGTCGGCGTGGTGCCGATATCATTGACCGAGCGCAGCAAGGCGCCGTTGCTCGCGTCATAGACATCCAGGATGTTGGTTTCGATGCAGGCGGAAAACAGCAGCGGGTGCGCATCGCGCGTGACCTCGATCGAGCCGGACTCGTTCTTCATGGCAATCCTCTGGATGCGGGCGTGCCGCGCCAGATCGTACACCCACACTTCCTTGCCCGGATTCTTGTGCGTCTCGAGCGGCCCCTGGTGCATGATGGAGTACAGGCGATTCAGGCCGGTATGCGCAGCGAGCTGCTGCAGCCCGCCGGGGCGCCACTTCTGGGCGCGGTCGGCTGAGCTCAGCAGCGACCAGGTCGCCCCGAGCGCCAGCGCCGACTTGTCGATGTTGACCGGGTAGATCGTGCCGCCGAAGGACACGAAGTACCAGGTGTCGTGGACCCGGATCCCTTTCTCGGTCACCGGATCGTGCTGGACATCGAACATCCGCGTCGTACGCTCGCGGCTCGCCGCATGACCGGTGTCATCCAGGCGGACATCCAGCAGGGTTCCGTCCGCGCAGATGCTGAAGAACGAGCGCGGCCCCGTCGGATAGGCCAGCGCACACCCGGCCGTTTCCACCTCGCCTGCGAACGTGCGGCTGCGCGTGTCGACCACGGTGATGGACTGGGCTGGGGTGAAGTTGTAGATCAGCAGGAAGCGGCCATCATCGGTCAACTGGGCATTGGCCATCATCGGCATGTTGGAGGAGCGCTTGGGGGGAATGACGATTTCCCCTATGGGCGCGAGGTGCACCGGGTCATACAGCGTCACGACGTCTGTCCGGTCGCCGCGCGTGCCGCGGGAGAAATAGGTCTCGGGTGAGAAGATGACCTTGCCGTCAATCGAAGGCACCACGTGCATGGAACCGAACCCGACGTCCAGCTCGCCCAGGAAGTGCCCGTTGTCGCCGTCCACGAGCAGCGCCTTGCCGTTGGTCATGTGGGAGAAGACGATGTCATTGACCCACACCCAGTGGGGCGAGGCGGTCGCCGGCAGGGACTGCACGCTCGCAATCGGGTCATTGGGCAGCACCGCAGCGGCTTTCTGGGTGGGCCACAACCCCAGGGCCGCGAAGAGCGCGAGCGCGCCCCAGGCCAGGTACCGCGAGGCGGTGTTTCGGGCGGGCGCGTTCATGGGCATCGACGTTCCGGCGGCCGTGGAAGCGCGCAGCTTGCCAGTCTTCGCCCGATGACCGCAAACTCTTCCGTCAAGCGCCGACCGGAGATAACGCATGACCGCCTTCAGACTGACCGTTGACGGCAAGGCCGTCCCGACTCCCAGTACATTCAACGTGATCAACCCCGCGGACGAGAGCCTCGTGGCGGCCTGCCCCCAGGGCACGCCGCAGATCGTCGATGCCGCCGTCGCGGCCGCCCGGCGTGCGTTCCCGGGCTGGTCGGCAACCCCGGACGCCGAACGGGTCGCCAAGCTCAACGCCATTGCAGACCTCATCGAGAAGCACCATCAGGAGCTCTCTGAGCTCATCACCCGGGAGCAGGGCAAGACTCAAAGTGGTCCGGGCGCCAACCTGGAAGTCGGTGGTGCGGCCGCCTGGACGCGAGTGACTGCCGGCCTGTCCATTCCGGAGGAGACGATCCAGGACGACAAGAAGGGCAAGATCGTCCTGCGTCGCAAGCCCGTGGGAGTGGTCGGATCGATCACCCCCTGGAACTGGCCGATGATGATCGCCGTGTGGCACATCATGCCGGCCGTCCGCGTGGGCTGCACGATCGTCATCAAACCCTCTCCGTTCACGCCGCTGTCCACCTTGCGACTGGTGGAGCTGATCAACGAGGTGCTGCCGCCCGGAGTGGTCAACGCCGTCACCGGGGAAGGCGATGTGGGCGCCCATCTGGCCGGGCACCCGGGCATCGACAAGGTCGTCTTCACCGGCTCGGTGGCCACCGGAAAGAAAATCATGGGCGGGGCCGCCCAGAGCCTCAAGCGCATCACGCTGGAGCTCGGAGGGAACGATGCCGGCATCGTGCTTCCCGGCACGAACATCGAGCCGATGCTCGAGAAGCTTTTCTGGGGCTGCTTCCTCAATGCCGGCCAGACCTGCGCGGCCCTCAAACGGCTGTACGTGCACGAGGATCAGTACGAGGACGTGGTGCGCAAGTTCTCCGAGTACGTGGCGAAGATTCCCGTGGGCAACGGACTGGATCCCAAGAATCTGATCGGACCGCTCTCGAACAGGATGCAATTCGACAAGGTCGCCTCGCTCGTGGAGGACGCGCGCTCGAGGGGCGCAAAGATCGTCACTGGCGGAGTCCGTCCGCAAGCTCCGGGATTCTTCTATCCGCTCACGGTGATAGCGAACGCCGAAGATGACATGCGGGTGGTGAAGGAAGAGCAGTTCGGACCGGTCATCCCGCTGGTGAAGTACAAGACGGTGGAGGAGGCTTTGCGGCGCGCCAACTCGCTCGATGTCGGCCTGGGCGGCTCGGTGTGGGGCAACGATCCGCAGGAGGCCGCCAAATACGCCACTCAGCTCGAATGTGGCACGGCCTGGGTCAACCAGCACGGTACGCTGCACCCGCTGGCACCCTTCGGCGGCGTGAAGTGCTCGGGCATCGGCGTGGAATTCAACGTGGATGGCCTGAAGGAATACACCACCGTGCAGGTAGTCAACGTCGCTCTTCAGTAGCTGATGCTGCCCACGGAGGTTCCGCCGCATACGAAGAGCGTCTGGCCGGTGATGAAGCCGGCCTCGCGCGCGGCAAAGAACAGGATGGCCCGGGCAACATCCTCGGGCCGTCCAAGCCGCCTCACCGGAATCGCCTGGATGATCCCCGGCAGTTTCGAGCTGTCGGCGGGAATGATGTCGTGGAACACGCGCGTCGCGGCGATAGGTCCCGGCGCGACGACATTCGCCGTGATGCCGTGAGCACCCAGCTCGAGAGCCCAGGTGCGCGCCAGTCCGAGCATCGCGGCCTTGCTCGCCGCATAGGCCGTGCGCCGGGCAAGTCCCAGGACCGCGCGTGACGAGATCAGCACGATGCGTCCAAAGTGCTGCGCCTTCATGGTGGGCAGCGCCGCTTGCACCAGCGAGATTGCGGCGGCCACGTGCAGGTTGCTCAGCCTGGACAGATCCTCCGGCGTGACTTGCTCCAGCGGGCGCTCTCGGACGGCGCCCGCGTTGTGGACCAGCGTGGTCACGGGAAACTGCCGGCTCACTTCCATTGCTGCCTGGGCGGTGGCCGCCACATCCTCCAGATCCACGCGCACCTCGTGCAAGGCCGGGGACTGCGTGGGGCTGGGATCGCGGTCCAACGAGATCACCCGATAACCGGCCGCCAGGAAGGCCCGGCAGGTCGCCGCGCCGATTCCGGAGCTGCCTCCCGTGATCAACACGTGACTCTCACTCATCAGCCCTCCTTTCACGCCGCCCCTGCCGGCCAAGGCGGCCTCAGTGCTTCAGGTCCGTGCCGGCAGCAGGATCTCGGCCAGGCTCGTACCTGCGAGCACGCTCACAGGAGCCTCTTCAGCGATGGCAATCAGCACCCCTTGCTCCGACCTGTCCAGGCGGGCGATTACGCGCACGCGCGCCGGAGCCGGCGCGACCGCCGCGTGCACGTGGGCCATTACGATGGGACCGCATTCCAGTTGAATCAATCCGACCCGCCAGGTACCCCGCGAGCCGAAGAACGACTCGTAGCTGTGAAATACGGTCGTCTGTGCGATCAGGACGCCCCCGCCTGACTGCGGCATCCAGTGCAGCTGCGTCGACAGACATCGGTGGCACGCTTCGCGCGGAGGATATTGCACTGCCTGGCAGCGCTTGCACGATTGCAGCTCCAGGCGCCCGCGCGCGGCTGCGGCGGTCAAGCCTTCGAACGCCGTGCTGCGCGCGGCAGGCGGCAAGTCGCCGCTCATGGGGCGTCCCGTGAGAGGATGGCCGCTCCGCAACACAGTCCCCGGTCGTAGTTGATCATTCCGAAGCCGCTGACCAGGGCCGTCCGGGCATTGGGGACGGCTGCGCCGAGCACCGTGCCGGTGAGCTGGCGCAGCGCCTCAGTCAGTCCCAGGTAGCCGCCCGCCGCGCCCGCCTGCCCCACGGAGAGCTGGCCACCGGAGGTGTTGTGGGGAAACGATCCGTCGGCCGTGAACGTGTGATTGCGAACGAACTGCGGCCCCTCCCCCTTCGCGCAAAATCCCAGATCCTCGATCTGCATCAGGCTGATGACCGGATAGTCATCATACGTCTGCAGAAAGTCGACCTGCTGATGGCCGACACCCGCTTCCGCAAACAGCTCCTCGCGATCGAGCGCCCAGCCGCCGCGCATCTGGATCGGGTCTTCGGGGAAGGCGTTGTGCCGCTCCATCGTGCTGAGGATCGAGACGGCCTTCAATCCCAGGTCCCGCGCCCGCTCCGGCCTCATGACCAGAAACGCCTCAGCGCCCGCGCATGGCATCACGCAGTCGAACAGACAGAGGGGATCCGCGATCGGCCGCGCGTCAAGGTAGTCGGCCAGCGTCAACGGATCACGCAACAGCGCGTGGGGGAAGGACATCGCATTTTGCCGTTGAGAGATGCACAGCTTGCCAAAGTCCTCGCGCTGCGCCCCGTACTGTCGCATGTAGTAGGAGGTCAGCAGTGCGAAGCTGGCATTGGGTCCGCCTGCGCCATACGGATACACGGCATCCTGAGTGAACTGGCTGAAACCGGCTATGGTGTTGCGCAGACTGTCCTGCCGGTGGGTATCGGCCGCGACGCAGGCCACAACGTGCGCGTCTCCGGCCTGCACTGCGCGGGCCGCGCGCCGCAAGGCCACTATTCCCGCGGCCCCTCCCATCGGAATATTGTCGAGCCAGCGCAGGGACAAGCCCAAATGCTGAGTGAGTCCCACGGCCGTGTCCGGGGCCAGTGTGAAGCTCGACAGACACAGCCCGTCCAGCGCGGTCTTGGCGAGACCGCTGCCTTCGAGCAATCCCGACAGCGCCCGCGCTGCAAACCAATGGGCGCCGTGATCCGAGTAACGGACGTAGGGAACCGTGACGGGTGTCGTCAGAACTGCCTGCGTGTAGCGCTGCCGCCTTGCAGTGGTTGCCCGTCTGCGATGGACGCGGGATGCATGCGAGCGAGCCAGCGTCGTCATGCCACCACCGTTCGGGTTTTGCCCGCACGCAAGTCCACGGTGGCCGGCCCCCCGAGCAGACTCAGCGCCAGCTCCTTCAGCTGCGCACGCTGGATCTTCTCCGTGGCCGTAAGCGGGAGCCCGTCGCAGAACGCGATATACCCCGGCGCCTTGAAGTAGGCGAGCTGATGCAGGCAGAAATCCAACACCTCACGCGCGAACGCGGCCCGCCCATCCTCACTCACCGTCCCACGAGCCACGACACACGCCATGACCTCATCGCCACGCACAGGATCGGGCACACCCGTCACACCGACCGCGGCGACCTGCGGGTGCTGCAGAATCACACTCTCGACCTCCACGGCGGAGATGTTCTCGCCGCTGCGGCGAATGACGTTCTTCTTGCGGTCAACGAAATGGAAGTCACCCTCCGCATCGACACTCACGATGTCACCGGTATGAAACCAGCCGCCTTCCCAGGCCGCCTGGGTGGCCCGCGGATCGTTCCAGTACTCACGGAAGAATCCAAACCCGCGGTGCTGCGCACCCGATCGCACCCACAGCTCCCCGGGCTCGCCCGGTGCGAGATCGCATCCCTGGGGGTCCACGACCCGCCACTGCACCAGTGGCGTCGGCCGGCCGAAGCAGGCGCTGCCGATCTTGCGCGGCGACTCGCTGGCGATGAGCACTGCACCCGCGCCCGTCTCCGTCATGGCCCAGGCTTCCAGGAGCGGGAAGCCAAACCGCTGCTCGAACGGCGCATGCAGGCGCGGGCTGATCCCCGCACCGAATCCGAATCGCACCGAGTGCGCCCGGTCGTGCTCATCCGGCGCAGCCCCCAGAAGCATGGCCGGCATGACTCCCAGATAGTGCACGATGGTGGCCTTCGACTCGCGCACATCATCCCACCAGCTCGCCGGATGGAAGCGATCCAGCGGCACGATGCATCCGCCGGTGAGAACCATGACCAGGGTGGAAAAGGCCATCGCATTCATGTGCGTCATGGGCAGCGGTGTCAGCAATCGATCGCAGCCGGGCTCGAGCCGACAAAGGCCCCCGACGTGCGTGTACCACGTGCCCGCCCACAGATAGTACTCGTTCGTGAGGACGCAGCCTTTCGGGCGGCCGGTCGTGCCCGACGTGTACAGGAGCGCGCATTCCGTCTGCGCATCCGGAGCTTCGCCTGCACCAGGGGCCGGCGTAGCGATCGGCACCAGTCCACTCAGATCGGCCTGCGTGATCAGCATCTCGCGACCGGCTCCAAAAGCGGCTCGCTCGAGATCCCGCAGTCGCGTGGCGGGCACGACTGCGACGCAGATCCCGGAGTCCCCCACGAGATATTCGAGCTCCGTGCGGCGGTAGTCCGGGTTGAGCGGCACCGCGGACACGCCCAGTGCATTGAGGGCGAACCAGTGAAGGAACATGGCGGGACGGTTCTCGAGCATCAGGCCGGCCCGGTGTCCAGGCCCGAGCCCCGCCGCGGCATAGCGCTGCCGGAGTAACTCGATCTGTCGTGCCGCCTGCGAGTAAGAGAAGGTCTCCGCAGGGATATCGTAGTGTCGCGCCGCATCAGGCAGCACGAGCAGGAAGTCATTGTCGGGCCAGCGTTCGGCCGATCTCTTGAACGCCTCGTATACCGTGCCGGAGACCCTCATGGACGGCTACAGCAGAAGTTGAATCGATGGCAGCGCGGCATCGCAGTTCAGCAGCTCGATCTTCTTGAGCCGGATGCGCAGCGCCGCCCCGACGACGACGAGATGATGCCAGGCGATGGCCGCCAGCACCTGCTGACGATCCAACTGTGTCTCGACATACAGGAATGGCGTGCGCACGAGGTAGCGCTCGGCCGCGATATCGTGCTCCTCGATGGCGGGCTGCTGCAGGACGTGCTGGCAGAAGCTCGGCTGGTGCTGCGAGTAGGCGTTCGGATGGCGCAGCCGCTCGATGCGAATCCTCAGCAACAGCTTGTCTTCGTAGAAGAGTGAAGTCTGCGTGTGTGCATCGGTCTGGCCTCTCGTCAGCGGCATCCAGTAGCGCGCATCATCGGTGTACAGCTCATACCACTCATCGAAGCGCTTCTCATCGAGCAGCCGCGCTTCGTGGTAAACCAGAGCCAGTGCGCTATCGGGGCTCACGTGTCGCCTGAGCCGCCGCCGGGCGCGATGGCCCCGCCGCCCGCGATGGCCCCGCCGCCCGCGCTGGCGCCCGGTCCCGCCGGCGCACCCCCGGTCATGATGTCGGCCCAGGCACGGTACTGGCCGCGGATGGGTATCTCGTTGGTCGCACCGTAGGTCCCTGCCAATTGCGTGACTTCGGCATCGGTGTGATTGCGATGCAGGCTCACCCACTCCGAGGCGCTCGAAGCCAGGCCTTCCTGGATCGCGTGGTAGCAGTGCAGATCGTCGTGCCCGACCATGGAGGTGGGCGCATTGATCAGCCTCGAGTAGGTCACCGTGCGTGCCAGCAGATCATCCGGTGCGCCTGCCAGGCGAAAGGTCCAGCTCTCGATCAGCGTGCGGTCGACGCTCAGCGGGCGCGCCACGCGGATCGACTGGATGGCGCCCTTGATCGTGAGACTGGGATAGTAAATGGTGTTGTGCCGGGTTTCGCCCAGTATCCGCCGGGCACGCTCCTCACCATAGGCTGCCACCATTCGCTGCTCGTATTCGCCCACGCTGGAGTAGTGGGAGTGGATCGAGAAGTTGACGCCGGTGTAGCTGTGGCCGTTCTCGTAGATCTTGACGCCCATCTTCTCGAAGAAGTCGTAGCCGTTCACGAATGGCACGAACTGCTCGATGACCATGGGCGTCGGGCTGCCCGGCGGGGCCGCCTCCCACAACCGCTTCGCCGTACCGGCGGAGGATTCGTGCGCGACCATGGGATGCATGGCATCGTTCAGGTTCTCGACGTACATCTTCCAGTTGCAGTCGTGCAGGTAGCGCAGCGCCCCACCGGCCACCTCCAGGCGTCCTTCGGGAGAGCGATCCACCAGGTTGTCGATGGAGCTGAGGGAGTCGCCGAAATATTCGTGGAAGCCGGCCCCCTCGGCCGAGGCGCGCGCGAATACGAACCCTCGGTAGTTGACCGAACTCAGCTCCACCAGTCCGCGCGAGGCCCCTGAGTGCTCGAAGCCGGTCCCCTCGTAGCCTCCCTTGAGCGGCACCGTGCGCAAGCTCCCATCCAACCGGTACGTCCAGCCATGATAGGGACAACGGATCATCCCGGCGGGGCACGTCCCGTGCACGGCACTCACCAGGCGGGTCCCCTTGTGGGCGCAGCGGTTCGGAAGCACTCGCACGCGCGCATCCGCTCCCCTCACCATGATCACGGGGTCGCGCCCGATCTGAGTACTGTAGAAGTCGCCTGCCTGCGGCACCTGGCTGTCGTGGCCGACATAGATCCAGGTCCGGCGCCACAGGCGCTCCATCTCCAGATCGAACAGCTCCGGGTCCAGGTACAGATCGCGGTGAATGGCCTCCGGGCGGACCAGACTGCGAATGGCGGCCGGGTTGTCGCGATAACGATTCATTTGCAGCGCCCCCAACGAGTATGATTCTAGCGCAATTGGACGCGGTGGCCCGGGTGCGGATCGTGCCCGTGGCCTGCGCCCCCTCGGCCTTGCTGCGCCGGCGTGATTGAGCTATTCATAGCCGGTTGCGCCACCTCCCGAGCGCACCGCGAATCAAAGGCATCTATGAGCAAACCATCAGGCGGGGGCGCGCGCCGGGGACACCAGGTGTTGCAGCGCCTGCGCGAGCGGCCGCCGGCCCTCTGGTATGCCGGCGAGCCGGTGAAGGATGTCACTGTGCATCCTGCGCTGATGGGCGGTGTGCATACGCTGGCGCGGCTGTATGACTTGCAGTGGGAACACGCCGACATCACTCTGTATGACTCTCCGACGAGTGGGCACAAGGTCGCTCGCTCTTTCATGATGCCCCGGACACGCGAGGAGCTGATCAGCGTCAGCCGCGCGATGAAGGTCTGGGAGGACTACACACACGGCATGATGGGCCGCGTCCCGGACTACATCAATCGCGCAATGACCGGGTATGCCGCCGGCGCGCCGTTTCTCGCGGAGGCCGACCCACGCTTCGGTGAGAACGCGGTCCGCTACTACGAGTATCTGCGTGAGAATGATCTTTGCCTGACTCATACGCTGATCCCGCCACAGGCCAACCGGGCAGTCAGCTCGGCCAAGCAGGCCGATCCCTTTCTGGCCGCGCGCATCAAGGAGGAAACCGATGCCGGCATGGTGATTCGTGGCTGCCGCATGCTGGCGACACTTCCGGTATCCGACGAGATCATGGTGTTTCCTTCGACACTGTTGAAGAGTCCTGAGGAGGATGCGCCGTACGCCTTTGGCTTCTCGATACCGAGCTCGACGCCGGGACTGCGATTCATCTGCCGCGAAAGCGTGGACTACGGACGATCGCATTTCGACCATCCGCTCGGCTCGCGCTTCGAGGAGATGGACGCGGTAGTGATCTTCGACGATGTGTTCGTCCCATGGGAGAACGTATTCCTGCATCGTGACATCCAGCGTTGCAACCAGGCCTATGCGCGGACCGGTGCTGTGGCTCACATGACTCACCAGGTGGTGGTGAAGAACATCGCCAAATGCGAGTTCCTTCTCGGGCTCGCCTCACTGATGGTGAACGCGATCGGGGCCGAGGTGTTTCAGCACATCCAGGAAAAAGTGGCCGAGATCTGGGTGAACCTGGAGACGATGAAGGCCTTCCTGCGTGCTGCCGAGGCGGATGCAGCGCTGGATGAGTGGGGAGTCATGCGGCCGGACTGGAACCCGCTGGATGCCGCGCGCAATCTGTTTCCGCGCCTGTATCCGCGCATGATCGAGATCATCCAGCAGATCGGCGCGAGTGGCCTGGTGGCGATGCCGACCTCCGCGGATATTCGCGGACCGCTGGCCCAGGACATCCGCAAGTATTACCAGGCGGCGCGCGCGGAGGCCTTCGAGCGCATTCCGCTGTTCCGCCTCGCCTGGGATGCCTCGATCTCCGCCTTCGCGGGACGCCAGGTGTTGTACGAGCGTTTCTTCTTCGGCGATCCGGTCCGCATGGCGGGTGCTCTCGTGGCCGGCCATAACGCGCAGATCCAGGAATACGCCGAGAAGGTGCGCGCGTTCGTGATCGCCGGCGCAGATGAGGCCTTCGCCGCGGCCGCCAAGCCGTGAGCACGACATCGCCGCCGCTGGATGCACGCAGCTTCCGCGATACGCTTGGTCTGTTTGCGACCGGTGTAGCGGTCATCGTCGCGCGAGCCGGTGAGGAAATTCACGCCATGACCGTCAGCGCCGTGTCGTCCTTGTCGCTCGATCCGATGCTGGTACTGTTCTGTCCGGGCAAGACGACGCGATTGGCACGCGAGGTCGAACGCGTCACCGCATTCACGATCAACTTCCTGCGCCGCGAGCAACAGGCACTGTCCACTTACTTCGCGGGAGGGTGGAACGAGCCTGCGCCGCCACCCTACCGTTTCGTGGCCTCGCGCAGTGCGTTGCGCCTGGAGGGCAGTCTCGCATCGCTCGATTGCGAGATGGAGCGGGTGACGGAGGCGGGAGATCACTGGCTCGTCGTCGGCCGGGTCGTGCACCTTCACATGGGGGTCCAACCGCATCACCCGCTGCTCTTCTTCAAAGGCCAATACCGCGGAGTGGATTTCGCCGATTGCGCTCCGGCGCCGGATCTCGCGAACATTCACGAGGTTCCGTTTCACTACTATTGAGAGGGCCGCCATGAGTGAAGGGGCTGCCACGAAAGAGCCCGTCCTGTTGGCCATCGATCAGGGCACGAGCTCCAGCCGGGCGATTGCCTTCACGCCGCGTGCGCAGGCGCTGGTGATCGAGCAGCAGCCCTTCGAGCAGATCTACCCGGCCTCGGGTTGGGTCGAGCATGACCCCGAGGTCATCTGGGCCACGACGCTATCCACCACCCGCGAGGTGCTGCGCCGGCTGCGGGAGCAGCGCCTGACAGTGGCCGCAGTGGGCGTCACGAATCAACGTGAGACGGCCCTGCTGTGGGACCGCCGTACGGGCATCCCGCTCCACAACGCCATCGTCTGGCAGGATCGGCGCACCGCCGGGGAGTGCCGCCGGCTCCAGGAAGCCGGCCATGAGGAGCAGGTTGCGCTGAAAACCGGGCTTCGCCTGGATCCTTATTTCTCCGCCACCAAGCTCGCCTGGATGCTCGAGCAGGTGCCGGGAGCGCGTGCGGCCGCCCGCGCCGGCGATCTCGCGTTTGGCACCGTCGACAGCTTCCTCATCTGGCGCCTCACCGGCGGTCGGCTTCACGTGACCGATGCCACCAACGCCAGCCGCACCGCCCTGTTCGACATCCGCACGGGCTGCTGGGACGAAGGTCTCTGCGAGCTGTTTGGGGTGCCGATGAGCTGTCTGCCCGAGGTGCGCGACAGCGCCGGGGACTTCGGCGTGACCGATCGCGCCCTGTTCGGCGAATCCCTCCCGATTCGCGGCGTGGCCGGCGATCAGCAGGCCGCGTTGATCGGCCAGGCGGGCTTCGGACGGGGCGATGTGAAGAGCACGTATGGCACCGGGGCATTCGTCGTGCTCAACACGGGCGACACGCTGCTGCGCTCGCGCAACCGGCTGCTCAGCACGATCGCATATCAGTTGCGGGGCGTGAGAACGTACGCGCTCGAAGGGTCCATTCTGTCCGCGGGCTCGACCATCCAGTGGCTGCGAGACGGCCTCGGCATGATCACTCGAGCGCCGGAGATCGAGGCACTTGCCCAGTCCGTCCAGGACACGGGCGGCGTGTACTTGCTGCCGGCCTTCACCGGTCTTGGGGCGCCCTACTGGGACCCGGATGCACGCGGAGCCATCGTCGGTCTGACCCGAGCTTCCAGTCGGGCTGAGATTGCGCGCGCGGGCCTCGACAGCGTGGTCTATCAGACGCGGGATCTCCTCGATGCCATGACGGCCGACGGCGTCGGTCCTGCCTCGCTGAAGGTCGATGGAGGAATGGCGGGGAACGCTTTCTTCCTGCAGCGGCTCGCGGACATCCTGGGGCTGCCGATCCTGCGCCCACGAATGGCGGAATCGACCGCTTTCGGAGCGGCCTGCCTGGCGGGCCTTGGCCATGGAATCTATGGCTCAGTCCAAGAGATCGGCTCGCTCTGGGAAGCGGATGTGCGCTGCGAGCCGCATCTGGATGTGGGCGCCCGCGAGCACGAGATGCTCGGCTGGCGCGAGGCACTGAAGCGCGTGCGGACGACCGGTTTATAATGCGCGATTCATTGACGGACCCCACTCGGAGTGCCATGGCCAAGATTCCCCACCTGCTCGTGCACAACCTGCGGGACAACGTAGGTGTCGTCGTCGTCGAGAATCTCGCGGCCGGCACCGACATGCTGTGCGTCGTGACAGAGGACGACAGCGAGTTTCGCGCCGCCAGCGCTCAGGATGTGCCGATCGGGCACAAGATTGCCCTGCGTGACCTGGCGGTCGGCGAGACCGTGATCAAGTACGGCGAGGACATCGGACGCATCGTGACGCCGGTGCGCCGCGGCGAGCACGTGCATACCCACAATCTGAAGACAAAGCGCTGGTAAGGACGATGACAAGCTCGAACAGGACAATCTGGGGCTATCGACGCGAAAACGGCCGCGTCGGCGTGCGCAATCATGTTGCCATCCTGCCGCTCGACGATATCTCGAACGCTGCCTGCGAGGCGGTGGCCGGTCATATCCGTGGCACCATGGCCTTGCCGCATTCATACGGACGACTGCAGTTCGGCGAGGACCTGGAGCTGCACTTCCGCACCATGATCGGCACGGGCGCCAATCCGAATGTGGCCGCTTGCGTGGTGATTGGCATCGAGCCGGGGTGGACTCAGAAGGTCGTCGAAGGCATCGCCCGCACGGGCAAACCGGTTGCGGGCTTCTCCATCGAAGGCAATGGCGACATTGCCACCGTGGCGGCCGCCTCCCGCAAGGCCAAGGAGTTCGTGCACCAGGTCTCGGAGCAGGTTCGCGTACAGTGTCCGCTGACGGAGGTGTGGATTGCCGCCAAGTGCGGAGAAAGCGACACGACCACCGGGCTGGCCTCCTGTCCGACCGTCGGCAACATGTATGACAAGCTGGTGCCACATGGACTGTATGGCTGCTTTGGCGAGACCTCCGAGCTGACAGGGGCCGAGCATCTGGCCGCTGCTCGCGCCATCTCACCGGAGATCGGCGCGAAGTTCATGAAGACCTGGTCCGCCTACCAGCGGGACGTCATCGAGGCCCACAAGACCTCGGACCTCTCCGACAGCCAGCCCACCAAGGGCAACATCGCCGGCGGCCTGACCACGATCGAGGAGAAGGCGCTCGGTAACCTCGAGAAGATCGGCCGGAAGGTCAAATACGTCGACGTGCTCGCGCCGGCCGAGGCCCCGGCACGTGGAGCGGGGCTCTACTTCATGGATACCTCGTCGGCTGCAGCCGAGTGCTGCACGCTACAGGCCGCGGCGGGCTACGTGTTGCACATCTTCCCGACGGGACAGGGCAACGTCATCGGCAATCCGATCATGCCCGTCATCAAGATCAGCGGGAATCCGCGGACCGTTCGCCTGATGAGCGAGCATATCGACCTGGATGTCTCGGGCATCATCCGCCGTGAGATGACCATCGAACGGGCCGGCGACGCGCTGATCGACACCATCGTGCGCACCGCCAATGGCCGTCTCACCGCCGCCGAGGCACTCGGCCATGTCGAATTCGTGATGACGAAACTCTATCGCAGCGCCTGAGCGGCGCCCGTTCGTCGCAGCGCTACACCCGGGCCTGTCGCAGCGCTACACACGGCTCTGCCGCAGCCCCTAGCCACGCGGGCGGCCGCCGCATCCGGACGGCAATCTGCGCCGTATACTGTGGGTCACCCTCGCACGGGATCCCACATGCCGCGCTTACCCCGGGCCGTCATGGCCGCCATCCTGCTCCTGGCAGTGCTGCCATCGCCCGCGCCTGCCCGCGCCATCGAATGGCGGGCCAAATGGACCGAGGCGGCCTTCACACAGGCCGCCCGCGAGCACAAGTTCGTGCTGCTGGATCTGCACGCCGTGTGGTGCCACTGGTGCCACGTGATGGACACGACGACCTATGCCGATCCGGCCGTGCAGGAGCTCATCGACAAGCACTACGTGGCTGTCAGCGTGGACGCGGACAGTGATCCGGCGCTGACGAGCCGCTACGGCGACTGGGGTTGGCCCGCCACGATCGTGCTGGCGGCGGACGGGTCGGAGATCGTCAAGCGGCGCGGCTACATCGCACCCCCGCAAATGCTGTCGCTGCTGAATGCAATCGTTGCCGACCCGAGTCCCGGTCCCTCGATCGGCACGGCGCTGCAGGTGCAGAGCACGAATGCGACCAGCCTGGGCCGCAAGCAGCGCGATGAGTTGATCAGCGCGTTCGATAGTCTGTACGACGAGGACCACGCAGGCTGGGGCAGCGAGCACAAATACGTGGACGCAGCCGCAATCGAATGGTCCTTCACCACGCTGGATTCGGGCAACCAGGCGGCTATCCGCAAGATCCGTCATACGCTCGACGCCAATCTCAACCTGATCGACCCAGTCTGGGGGGGCGTCTATCAGTATTCGGATCATGTTGACTGGAAGTCCCCACACTACGAGAAGCTGATGTCCTTCCAGGCGGATGACTTGCGGGTCTACAGCGATGCCTACGCACACTGGCAGCGGCCGACCGATCTGGCCGCGGCACAAAAGATCTACGGCTATCTGACGAGATTCCTGTCAGCACCGGACGGCGGCTTCTACGTCTCGCAGGATGCCGATGTCTCCCCACGGATCACCGGGCGCGACTTTTATTCAAAGGACGACGCCGCACGCCGGGCGATTGGCATGCCACGGATCGACACGCACGAGTATGCGCGCGAGACCGGGTGGGCGATTCGGGCCCTGTGCAAATACTACGACGTCACCGGGGAGAGCGCAGCGCTCGAGCGAGCGATGCGTGCTGCCCGCTGGGCACTGGGTACACGTAGGCTCCCTGCGGGCGGTTTCGGCCATGCGAGCGCAGCGCCCGAGGCAGGCGGCCCTTTCCTCGAAGACAACGTGTCGATGACTCAGGCGTTCGTCGCACTGTATCGCTCAACCGGGGAGCGGGAGTGGATGCGCAATGCCGTTGCCACCCTCGATTTCATGGATACGAAGCTTCGCGATCCCCGCGCCGGCTACATCGCCTCGCCTGCGCCAGCGGATGGACGCGGAGTCTTCCGTGAACCGGTGCGCGACAGCGCCCAGAATGCCGCAGTCGTGAGCGTGGCCAACATGATTCACTATTACATGGGCGCCGAACGACCCCTGCAGACGGCGCAATACGCCATGAAGTACCTGAGCGCGCTCGCCTCGGCCGACAGCAAGCGATTCCGACCTGAAATCCTCCTGGCCGATCACGAGCTCTCGGAGCCGCCCATCCACATCACGGTCGTCGGCAACAAAACCGACCCGGTCGCCAGGTCCCTGCACGCCGCGGCGCTGCGATACCCCAGCGACTATCTGCAGCTCGACTGGTGGGACCGGCGCGAAGGCAAGCTGCCCAATCCCGCCATTACCTATCCGGTTCTAGCACGCGCAGCAGCCTTCGCATGCACGGCGAATGCCTGCTCCACCCCCGTCTTCGACCCTTCCGAGCTGGAAGGCCGAGTGCGCGGCGTGCTTAACTGAACCGACGGCCGGACGGGGCGAAGGAAAGCAGCCGCGCCGGCGCTGCGATGCACGAACTGTCGCTGGAGCCTTGAACCCGGGGAACGCTTCCCTGTACATACCATTCAAGGCGACAATTGCCGGCGCGCCAGCCTGAGGAGAAATTCCCTGTGCACGGCGGGGGGACCGGGCACTGTATGTTTGCCAACGGCCTCAAGACTGGAGCGTCCACGGACAATGCTTTCTATCCTGGTCTGCCATTCGTACTTTCAGCGATTCGACTCGAAGCAGGTCGAGCGGGCCAAGCCCTACCCCCCGCTCGCGACCCTGCAGGTGGCAGCAATGCTGCGCCATGCGGGTCACCAGGTTGCCCTCTTCGACGCGATGCTGGCCGATGGCATCGATGAGTACGAGCGCAAGCTGCACTCGGTCCAGCCGCAGCTCGTCCTGCTCTACGAGGACAATTTCAATTTCCTGAGCAAGATGTGTCTGGCGAAGATGCGCCGCGCCGCCTGCGAGATGATCGCCATGGCTCGCCGCTCGGGCGCGCGAGTCATCGCCTCGGGCGCCGACGTCACGGACTCTCCCGAGCCTTATTTGCGGGCGGGCGCCGACTTTGCCCTCGTCGGTGAGGGCCTGGCCACCCTGCTCGAGTTGCTGCCGCGCATGGAGAGCGGTGCCCTGGGGACGGGCAATGGAGTGATCGAGGGGCTGTCCGGAGTCGCCGCGCTCGTCAATGGACGCCTCAGCAAGATCAATGGCGCCAAGGTGCTCCCCACGGCCGCGCAGCAGGATGAATTCGCTGCCTGGGACCTGGTGGATATCGAGCGGTATCGCAGCGTGTGGGTGGGCGCGCACGGCTACTTCAGCCTGAACATGGCCTCCTCGCGGGGCTGCCCCTTCCGCTGCGCCTGGTGTGCAAAGCCCATCTGGGGAAATCAGTACCTGCAGCGCAGTGCGACCCGGGTTGCCCACGAGATGAGCTATCTTCGGCGCAATTTTGCGCCTGATCACGTCTGGTTCGCCGACGATATCTTCGGATTCCGGGTGGAATGGGTGCGGGAGTTCGCCTCGGCCGTCGTCGCCGCCGGCGGGAGCGTCCCCTTCACGATTCAGACCCGTGCCGACCTGCTCAGTGAGCGGATGGCCGAGGCTCTGGCGGCCGCCGGCTGCCAGGAAGCCTGGCTGGGTGCCGAGAGTGGCAGCCAGCGGGTGCTGGATGCGATGAACAAGGGTACGACGGTCAATGAAATCATCTCTGCCCGCGCCCGACTGAAGGCGGCCGGCATCCGGGTGGGGTTCTTCATCCAGCTCGGCTACCTGAGTGAGGAGCTTCCCGACATCCTGGCCACGCGCGAGCTGCTCGAAACCGCCCGCCCCGATGATGTGGGGGTCAGTGTCTCCTATCCCCTGCCCGGCACGAAGTTCTACGAGCTCGTCAAAGCACAACTCGGTGACAAGACCCACTGGCAGGACAGCAACGATCTGGCGATGATGTTCCGCGGCACCTACACCTCGGAGTTCTATCGGGTTGTGCGCAACCTGCTGCATGATCAGGTCACTCTGCAGAGGCTGGACGCCTCGCAACACACGGCCGAGCAGTTCCAGGTGCAGCGGCGGTGGCAGGAGCTTCTGGCCCACGAGCATCAGTACCGCTCGGCGATTGCCCACGCGACCGCGATCTGAGCACGCCGGCGGCGATCGCCTAGCCACGGGTCCTTCGCGATGACGAGCGCTCCGACCCCATCCCCATCCCCGCGGGCAGTGCACGGGGCCCTGCGTCGTACCACGGAGACTCTGGCTCGGGAACTGGCCGCCCCGACGGCGACAGCGCCGGATTGGTCCGAGTTTGAATGGCTCATCGCGCGCGCCACCGCAGCGATGCACGGCGTCTCGGCGCTGCTGGCGGGCACGCTACGCTGGGAGGGTCCGCCGGGCTGGACCGCATTCCTGCGCGAGCAGCGCCAGCATATTCAGGGCCGACATGCCCGCCTGCAGGAGCTGCTCGAGCGGATTGACCGGGGTGCGCGCCAGGAAGGGATCGCACTGGTGGCCTTGAAGGGCGTGGAGTTGCACGCACGGGGTCTCTATGCCCCCGGTGAACGCCCGATGGGAGATGTGGACCTGCTGGTGCGTGCCAGCGACTGCGATCACGCCGCGCGTATGTTGGTCACGTTGGGTTTCCGTGAAGCGATGCCGACCTGGAAGCACCGCGTCTTTCTCCAGGAGCATACGCAACGCCCCGCGGCCTTGGGCGAGCACGTCGATAACTATCTGAAAGTCGAGCTGCACGATCGGCTGCGCGAGCCGCTCCCGCTGTATCCCGAGGAAGTCACGCGCTGGGTGTTTCCGTCCGGCGCGCTGGCAGGATTGAACCGCTATCCGTCCACAGCCTCTCTCATGACACATCTGCTCTTGCACGCCGCCGGCGCCATGACCTTTCGCGCACTGCGCATGCTCCATGTGCACGACCTTGCGCTGCTTGCGGCGCGCATGAGCACACAGGACTGGGACGAGCTGCTCGCGCAGAGCGCGAGCGATGGAGGCCACTGGTGGGCAGCGCCCCCGCTGTTCGTGACGGCCCGCTATTACCCGGCTGCGATCTCCACTCGAGCACTCGAAGCCCTGAGGCAGTGCTGTCCGCGGCGGCTCGCACGAATCGCGCGGCGGCGCACGCTTTCGGAAGTGTCCTTCTCGAATCTGTGGATCATCGCCTTTCCCGGCATCGAGTGGTCCCATTCACCCAGCCGCATGGCCCACTACGTCTTGAGCCGTGTGCGGCCGAGCAAGCACACGCTCGCACTGCGACAGGAGCTCGTCCTGACGCACCTCGGTGCAGGCGCAAGCCAGTGGGACCGCTTGTCGCAGGGTCAGCGGATCGTACGCTGGCTCACATCGCGGCAGCCTCGCAGCGAGACGATGCACCCGGTGCTCATGGCCCTTGCTCAGATGCGGTAGGCCATGAACACGGAATCAATGGCCCGCGCGGGCCTCCTTGGGGACACGCCGGATCGCGATTACGCGGGGAAGCTGCGGCTCTTCAACCGCTTTGCAGAGCCGGAGCTGCGCGCAGCCATCCGCTCGCTCGGACTGGAACCGGGCATGCGAGTGCTGGATGCCGGTTGCGGCAGCGGTGAGGCGCTCGCGTGGCTCGAGCATGAAGTCGCACCGAACGGCACGGTCGTGGGCGTCGACCTCGCCTCGGCACATGTCGCAGCGGCGCGGCGTGTTGCCGCAGCGCGAACGACCGTCATGCAGGCCGATTTGCTGCAAATGCCTTTTCCGCCGGGGAGCTTCGACGCCATCTGGTGCATCAACACTATCAATCACGTGCGCGATCCGACGCGGGGTGTGCGTGCCCTGGCGGCCCTGCTGCGCCCTGGCGGCCGCCTGTCGCTGGGCCAGAGCTGCCTGCTTCCTGACATGTACTTCGCCTGGGATGCCCGGCTCGAGCGGCTGACGAACGAGGCTGTGCGGCAGTACTATCGGGAGCGGTATGGGGTCAGTGAGCGCGAGCTTGCGTCAGTGCGGTCCATTGTCGGTTTGGTGCGCAGCGCGGCGTTGCACGAGGTAACCTGCCGGACAGTCATCATCGAGCGGACCGCCCCGCTTACTCAGGCCGATGAGGCGTATCTGCGCGAGGCAATCTTTCGGGACACCTGGGGCGAGCGACTGCGCCCCTACCTCGAGCCCGAGGACTACGCCGAGCTGCTCCGGCTCTGCGATCCGCAGGCGGAGCCATTCGCGCTGCGCCGCGCGGATTTTCATTTCCTGCAGACCTTCACGCTCGTCGTGGGCCGGGTGCCCTCGTGAGCGACCCGCCACCGGCGCGGCCCACCTCGTCGCTGACGCTGCCGCGGCTGCAGGACACGCAGATCGCCTTTGACAGTGTCGCGGCCGACTACGATGGCCCCCGTGGCAACAACACCCTCATTCAGGACATGCGTGGGGAGATGTGGCGCTGGCTCGATGCCACGTTCGCCCTGCCCAGCCGGCTCATCGACATCGGTTGCGGCACCGGCCTCGATGCGATCCGGATGGCCCGGCTCGGCCACCACGTCATGGCGACCGACTGGTCGGCGCAGATGATCCGGCGCACCGCCGAGCGGGCGGTGCGCGAGAATCTGACCGGCAGCGTCCAGAGCTTTGCCGTGGGTGCACATGAGCTTCAGCGCCTGCGCTCTGCCGTCGCCTATGACGGCGCCTATTCCAATCTTGGGCCTCTCAACTGCGTGCCGGATCTCGCTGTCGTGGCTGACGAATGCGCCCGGCTGATCAAGCCAGCAGGCGCCCTGGTGTTCACGGTCATTGGCCGGCTGTGCCCCTGGGAGATCGCCCACTATGCGCGCCGCCGGCAATGGGCGCGAGTGAAGATCCGATTCGCGCGCGGTGTGGTCCCGGTCGGCATGAACAAACACACGATCTGGACGCGTTACTACGGCCCGCGCGAGTTCTATCGCCCCTTCAGGAGCCAGTTCACATTGCAGCACTATCGCGGACTGTGTGTGTTTGCTCCGCCACCGTATCTGACCTGGGTGCGCGAGCGGCATCCGCGCTGGCACGAGGGGCTGTGGCAGCTGGACCGGCGCATGGCGGGCTGGCCCCTGCTGCGGGCCCTTGGCGATCATTTCCTGATAGTGATGCGCCGGCGCTGACCGAATACTTCAGCATTGCGCTCCGGCGGGTGTCGCAACAGTGAAAGCCATTCTCAAATCACTAGTGCGCAAGGCGGTCGGAGAGCGCCGGGCGCAGAGCCTGCGCACACTCATACGCGACTCCTCCATCTATACACAAGAGCCAGCCGTGGCCGAGCCGGGCGGCGGCAAGATCCTCGTACTGGCCCCGCACATGGATGATGAAACGCTCGGATGTGGCGGTACGATTGCGCGACACACGCAGGCGGGTGCCGAGGTGACCGTGGCCTTTCTCACGGATGGCCGCTACGGCGGGGGCTCATATGCAGGGTTGGAGCAGGCCGAGCGCGAGCGCCGGCAGCGAGAGCTGATCGAGACGCGAAAGCGTGAAGCACGTTGCGCTGGCGAGGTGCTCGGAGTGCGCTCGCTGGTGTTTCTCGACGCGGAGGATACACAGCTGCATCGTGACCCACAGGTGAGCGCTAGCCTGCGACAGATCCTGCAGCGGGAACGACCGGATTGCGTGTACTTGCCATTCTTCCTCGAGCGGCACATCGATCACCGCGCGGCGAACGAGGTACTGCTCGCCGCCGTGTCCGGCACATCGCTCGATTTCCAGTGCCGCGGCTACGAAGTCTCCACCCCGCTGTTCCCAAATTGCGTCGTGGCGATCGACGCCACACTGGAGCTCAAGCGGCAGGCCCTCGCGTGCTATCGCAGCCAGATGGTTGATTTCGACTATGTGCACGCGGCCATCGGCTTGAATGCCCACCGCTCCATGTCACTGGGAGGGGGCGCCGGCCGATTTGCCGAAGCCTTCCACGCCCTACCGCTCGCGCAATACAGGCAGTTCTACCGCGCCGTGCCCGTCTCACTGCGATGAGCAGACCCGACGCACCAAGCGGCGCGCGCGAGTCCGCGGCACGCCGTCCCGTCACCGGCGCCGAGTATGTCAGGCAGCTCTCCGCGCGGAAGTCGGATCGCCGCACCCGCGAAGCGTTTCAGCGTGTCGCGCTCGGCTTGGCCCCCCCGGGCGGCCGGCTGTTTGATTTCGGTGCAGGCACCGGCACCGACGCGCGGCTGTACGCGGAGCACGGGTTGACGGTCACCGCTTACGACGTAGACCCGGAGATGCGCGCGTTCTTTGCGGAGTATTGCCGGGATTTCATGGCCAGCGGCCAGGTGAGCCTCCAAGGCGGCACTTACCGCGAGTTCCTCGTCCGGCCCGCGGCCTCCCCGGGCCCCGCTGATCGCGCCAATCCCGCAGGCGCCGACCTGGTGACCGCGAATTTTGCACCCCTCAATCTGGTCGAGGACCTGCCTGAGCTGTTCGCGAAATTTCACGCTCTGACCGCTCCAGGCGGCCGGGTACTGGCGAGTGTGCTCAGCCCCTATTTCATCGGTGATCTGCGTTACCGGTGGTGGTGGCGCAACTTACCGCGCCTGTGGCGCGCTGGGCACTATGCAGTACACGGTCATCACGGTCCGATCATCCGCCGGCGGCTCGCCTCCTGCGCCGCGCAAGCTCTCCCGTATTTCACCTTGCAGCGGGTATTTCCGGCTCTGTCCCGAATGACAAAGCACGGGGGTGCGGGTTTCGATCCACGAAGACTTGGGATTGACGTACGCGACGGCCCCGGCTCGGCGTGGTGCCATGCCGTCGGGGGTCTGTATATGTTTCTGCTCTACGAAAAGTCTAACTAGACGACGACGCGCACAGCCATGCATCAAGCAGGCAGGGCGAAGCGTGCCAGAGCACTGCTGCATTCATCGTAGGCTCGGGTAGCTCGTTCCAACTCCGGTTGGGGCAGCTCGATGGGTGGCGGAGTCCGGTAGCCGAGTATCCTGCCGATGCCAATGTTGGGGCCAGGATCACCGGCCCGCCCGGTGAAGGAGTGCGTGGCATAGGTCTGCGAGAATCCCTGGCGAAGGCTCAGAAAGGTACGCAGGGCCTCCAGCGTCTCCTTTGGAGTCTGCGTCACGGCCTCGTACCGGACCAAGGCCGCGCTGCTGGGATCGGGCAGACTCTGTGCCAGTCTCATCAAGGCCGCCAGCCGCCCGACGTAGTAGTCGACCGCGCGAGAAGGCGGCCAGGGCTGCGGGTAATGGACTCTATACAACTCCACAATGCTGCTCACGCTGGACTGCGGGCGCCGCAGGAGAAACAGGATCTTGAGCCGGGGATCCTGCAGCAGGCTCGCATTGGGGGTGAGCTGATCATGGTTGACCTGATCGGCGACGTACCGAAGGCCTCGAAGCGGCGACCCACGTCTGATCCGCGCCGCAACCGCCAGGCGGGCAAAATCAGCTCTCGAAGCATAGACAGCACCCCGCTCTCCCAGCGCGGCGACTTCCGGGTTGGTGAGCAGCAGGTGCAGCAGCAGCGTCGAGCCGCTGCGCATGTGGCCGAGCAGAAGCAGCACCGAAGGGCTCGCCACGCCCAGCGCTTTCAGGCCGGCCTCCATGGCGAGTGCCGCGCCCTCGATGGCCCGTTTGCGCGCCTTGCGGATCGCCCTCATGGGTGCGAAGGCGACGACCTGCCAGGTCCGTCGCTGCCGCGCTGGGGGGTCTCCTCGCCGCCAATGCCCGCCGCAGATCTCCCACCGAGAGGGGCGTTCGGCCCGAGCAGCATCTGATCGATGAATGAGGCCCGTTCGCGGGCGTTGACTCCGTTGAGGTGATTGGAGTCCAGGTACCACGGGAACCCGCTCGAATCGCCCGCCGGGCAAAGCATTCCCGCGCACAGGGTCGAGCGCGGATCGACTACTTGGACCCCGGTCTGCGCAGCGATCCGGCGCAGTCGGCTCATCACAGGCGCGACGAACGCCTCGAAGGCTCCCGCATCGACGACCGGCGCCGAGCCACCAGGCAGGGCGCTGGGCAGATGCAGCGCCAGACGCAGTTGCGGTGGGAAGCGTGGCTCGAACTGCGGCGATGTCGGATTGGACAGCAGGATGAAGACCCGGCGACCGCTCGACACCAGACTCGCGAGGGCCGCGCGGAACTGCTCGAAGGCCTGCTCCGCCTCGGGTGAGCTCAGCGGGATCCGCAGGCGCTCGATCGCGGGCTGGCCATAGACCTGAGGCATGGTGCCCGAGGGCGAATACTCTCCGACAAAGAAGAACTCCCAGAAAGCGCCAAACACGACTGTGTCGACGTCGGCGCGACGGGCCTGTCTCATGGCGTAGTCGAAAAACCCGCTGCAATCGGTGTTGGGCCACGGACTGCGGATACCGGGCAAGGGCGGGCATCCCGGATAGCCGGCAAATATCGCCGACCGGGCCGTATCCGGATGGGTCTCGATGACACGCTGCACACGCGGCCAGTACATCTGAATGTGCGAGTCACCGATGAATAGCGCCTTGCGCTCACGGTGACTCGCCACGGTGAGAGTGCCGAATCCGCTTGGCGGATCCTGGCCGGGATAGTGCCAGTCGGTCACGGCCTGGTTCCATCGAGCGACGAGCGGTCCGGACAGCCGGCCCGTGATCCATTGCCGCTCAATGACTATTGCGGCCAGCGTGAGCAGCACGAGGCCAGCGAGCAGCGGCGGAACCGTCTTGCGCCCGAGCCGGCCATAGCGAACCGGGAGCTCGACGAGGCGATAGGTGCCGTAAGCGGCCACGCAGGCGAAGCCCATCTCGAGCGCAGCCGTGCCGGCAGCCGGACGATGCCCGATGATGACTCGCGTGAAGGCCAGCAGGGGCCAATGCCACAGATACAGCGGATAGCTGATCTTGCCGAGCAGGACCATCGGTCGGCTCGCCAGAAACCAGTTGCCGCCGAGGTGCGGTCCCGCCGCGAGGAGCAGGGCGGCGCCGGTGCTCGGCAGGAGACTCCAACTGCCGGGGATTCCCGTGTCCGCAGTCCAGCACACTGCGCCTGCGATGATGAGCATCAGGCCGACCGCCGAAATGGCCTGCGCAGCGAGCCGCGACCACGCATGCGCGGCGGCGCGGTGTCCGTTCGCAATGCCCGGCGTCATGTTCTGCCACGCGGCCAGAATCCCCCCCGCGGCTAATTCCCAGGCCCGCGTCGCCGGGTTGTAGAAGTGAGGCGTTCCATGCCAGGAGCTCCAGATGCTGTAGGCAAGCGATAGCCCGAACACCCCGAGCATGAAGCGCATCGTGATCCCCCGCCTCACGGCCCAGGCGAGCAGCAGCGGCCAGGCGATGTAGAACTGCTCCTCCACGCCCAGGGACCACAGATGGATGAGCGGATTCAGCTCCGTGGCCGGGTCGAAGTAGCCGCCGGCTCTGGCGAAATACAGGTTCGCGAGGAACGGAACACACCACTTGATGGTGTTGCCCAACCACCGCAGCTCGCTGGGCAGCATCAGGAACCAACCGGCGAGGCAACAGGCAGACAGAACCACGAGCAACCCCGGAACGATGCGCCGCACGCGCCGCCGATAGAATTCGCTCAGGCTGAACGTCCCCGCCTGCAGCGCCTTCAGAATGATCTGGCTGATCAGGAAACCGGAGATGACGAAGAAAACATCGACGCCAATGAAGCCGCCGGTCCGAAGTCGGGGAAAGGCGTGATAGGCGACGACCAGCCCGACTGCCAGCCCACGCAAGCCGTCGACGTCCGGCCGGTACTGGAATGGCGCGGATGCGGGAGGGCGGCCCCGAGCGGCGCCTGGCCGCTCCGAGAGGTCCGGCGCCTGCGAGCCCCCGTCGGGCAGCAGCGCCAGAGGCGATCTAGGGTCGGGCATCGGCGCCCGGAACATCCGTACGCACCTTATGTGGGGCCGCGACAGAGTCGTAGATGGCCTGGAAGCATCGGGCAGTGCAGTCGGCGTCCTCCTTCACGGCGCGCCGCAACGCCTCCCGCGCGATGCGCAAGCGCAGCTCCTCGTCGTCGAGCACCTCGACGATGGCGTGCGCCAAGGCGGACCAATCCCCAATGGGCACCGCTCGCGCCGCGTGAGGCGTCCACTCGGCGATGTGTCCCAGCGAGGTTGCGACGGTGGGCACACCCTGCACTGCGGCCTCGAGCACCGCCAACGGACCGGCGTCATGACGGGAGCACATGACCAACAGGTGCGCCTGCTGGACCAGCGGAAGCAGGTGCCGCTGGGGCAGGAAACCGTGGAATCTCACCGTGTCGGACAAACCCAATCGAAGAGCCAGCGCCTGTATCTCACCGTGCAACGTGTCTTCGCCGATGATGTCCATTTCGAATTGCACGCCGCTGTCACGGAGTAAGGCCAGTGCGCGCAGCAGGGCGATCTGGTCCTTGACGCGGTTCAGGCTCGCAATATGAAGCAGCCGGGCGGGCCTGGCAGAATCTCGCCGTACGGGCTCGCGTGGTGGCCAGCTATTCAGATCAACCCCCAACGGCACGCGCTTCGCGCCTACCCCTAGCCGCGCGAGAGCTTGGACCATGGGGTCGCTCGCCGCGCAGACGACAGTTGCGGCACGCAGCACCACCGCCTCTCGGAGGCGTCCCTTCCAAGTGAGCCGGCCCCCGTATTGGATCTCTGGAAGGGCAGCCAACTCGCCTCCCGCGACGTGAACGATGCTCGGCCGCCGAATGATCGTGGCCGCTGCCACGGCGATGAGACCGGGCGTGCCGGACCAGATCGAGTGCACCAGGTGAAACGGCGCCGAGCGATGTTCGGCGCAGATCGCCCGAAGCGTCCGCAGCCGCGTATGAGGGCTTCCAATGTTGTGGATACGCGCGCCGCGCAGATCCCAGCAAGCTGGCCGCGGCTCCTGCGCCAGCGCAAAGACATGGACCTCGTCTCGCAGTGAGAGCCGACCGATGAGCGCGAGAATCACGGGGATCACTCGGTACTCTCCGGAGCGATCCACCCCTCCGGGCACGATGAGGGCAATCTTCACCGTGTGCCCCTCCTGCCCGCCCCCACGCGGGCGGGCAGCAGATCCTTCAGCGCCTCCACCGCCTCGAGCGGATGTTGTCCGCGGCTCAGCTCGAAAGCCGGCAGGCGGGAGAATTGCCGCGCAAAGGCCCTCCATCCTGGCTGATTCGCCGCGTAGCGCTGAGCCGCCTCCAGGCTCGGCATCAGCCGGGCCCGCGGCACGGGCGCAAGCAGCGCCCGATCGCGGGCGCGCTGGGGCGAGACGAAGACCAGCGCTTCGATCCGCAGCGGGGCGCGAGCCAGCCGGTAATGCGCTCGCCGCAGGTCAATCTCGAGCTTCTCCACCCCACTTCGCCGGCGGATGACGGACGAGCTGTGCAGGAGAGTCGCCCGACTGGCGGCGTCGAGAAATGCCAGCGAGTCGGGACGAACGTGCAGGTAGTTGGCGATCCCGGTGGCGAGCCGGCTGACCGGATCGACGAGCACGCTGTCCTCGGCCAGAAACTCCAGCCCACCCAACAGGCAGTGCAGCGACACAGTCGTCTTGCCGGCGCCCGTCGGACCTAACAGCAGGATTCCGTGGCCGCGGCGGCCGACACACGCGGCGTGCAGAGGCACGAGCCGCTGCACCCGCGCAGCCAACACGTACACGGCAAATTCCAGCAACTCGTAGCGGACGTGATACGGAAATGCGAGCATCTCACGCGGCACGACGACCAGTGCCGAGCGCTGCTCGGGGGAGAGCGCCATGAAACTCGCGGTTTCCATGGCCCCGCAAAGCAACCCTCTGGCCGAGAGTGCGCGTATCGGCGGCGGCTCGTTCTGCGCATCGATCGCATCGTGCGATCCAGTCAGCACCAGCCGCACGGAAAACTGTGGCGCGGCACCTGGAAACCTGTGCGGCGGTAACCCCTGATACGCTTGTCGCGCGATGCGCAACAGCTGTGAGCTGTCGGTCTGGATATCAAACTGCCCGCCCAGGACCTGGAAACGCTCACGCAGGCGTGGGTGGTGCCGCTCTGCGAACGGATCGGCGGCGGGTTCCGCCAGCCTGGTGTGCCTGTTGCGCGCCATGCCCGGAGC
Organism: Steroidobacteraceae bacterium; assembly: GCA_036501985.1. Lineage (GTDB taxonomy): Bacteria > Pseudomonadota > Gammaproteobacteria > Steroidobacterales > Steroidobacteraceae > 13-2-20CM-66-19. The sequence goes on from DASXZI010000015.1 coordinate 56,390, forward strand.
ACTCAGCGAAGGCCGGCCATCCGCCGGAACGCTTCCGAATCTCTCAGCAGCTCCTCATAGGGTCCGCTGGCGATCACTTCACCTTGCTCGAGCTGGACGATGAGATCACACGCGCGGACGGTACTCATCCGATGGGCGATCAGGACAGTCGTGTAGCGCCCCCTGAGCTGTCCGAGAGTCGCCATCAGCTCCCGCTCCGTCAATCCGTCCAGGGCATTCGTGGCCTCATCCAGCAGGAGCACGCACGCCTGCCGGTACAGCGCACGAGCGATGCCGATGCGCTGTCGCTGGCCGCCGCTCAGTTTGACACCCCGTTCTCCCACCCGATGCCGCAGTCCCTCGGGCAGCGCAGCGATCAGCTCCTCGAGTTGCGCCAGCCGCACCGCTTCGCTCAGGCGCTCGGGGTCGATGTCGGCCAACTCGACTCCCAGAGCTATGTTGGCTGCGATGCTGGCGTCCAGCATGAATACGCTCTGCGGAACATAAGCCACCTGAGTCTGCCAGGCGGCGCGCCGGGCTTCATCGAGCGAGGTCCCATCGACGACGACTCGTCCAACGGCCGGTACCAACAATCCGGCGATGAGATCGACCAGCGTCGTCTTGCCCGAGCCGTTCGCGCCGACGATTCCCAATGACTGCCGGGCAGCAATGCACAGGGACACGCCTCGAACGGCCCAGGAGCGCTGCTCCGGGTGCCGGAATGACACGTCTTCCAGCCGGATCTCCCCTGCCGGGTGCCACTGCGAATCCGACGATTGCGGCACACCCGCCGCACGGTGCGGTACCGCCAGAGCGTGCCGCAGATCGGGCGCGATCAGAGTGAGTGCGGGACGGTCCGCACGGATCTTCACGATCAGGGCGAAGACCTGCTGCAGCGTCGGCAGTAATCGATATGCGGCGAATGCCAGGAACGTCAGCTGTCCGAGCCACGGTCCCATCCCATGGCCACGACCACCCAGAACCAAGGCGACGCCGACGAGACCGGCCGCGGCCACACATTCCATGAGATGGCGGGGACTTTGCGCCACCAGCTGGTTGTATGCGGCAGCGTGGGCGAGCGCCCCGCTGAGTCGCTCGAAGCGGGTGCGGAAGAAGCCCTGCGCCTGCAGCAGGATGAGCTCCTTGATGGCGCCGAAACCCTCGGTGACAGTCTGGGCCTGCTCGCCGGTAAGCTGCGACAGTGCCCGGCCGGCGCTCAGCACTCGATTGCGGACGGCAAGGTAGATCAAGCCATACCCGGCGGCGAGTCCCGCGATGGCTGCCGCGGTCACGGCCGGGTTCAGCAGCACGCTCGCGCAAATAATGAACGCGGCCGTCACGAGGCTCGCCACCAGCATGAGCGCGTTCAGGAGAATGCCGTGAGTCACGCGGATGCTCTCGTAGACCACGTTCTTGACGAGAGTCGCGCTGTTGATGCCGGCATGAAACGAATAGGCTCGCGACAGGTAGTCGCTGAACAGAGCCGTCTGCAGCTGGTTGCCGATCCGCATCGCCAGGCGGGTCATGATCAGGGACCCCGCTGCGTTGATCAGATTGCCGAGCAGCACCACCGCGATGAACGCACTGCCCAGCAGCACGATGAAATCTCGTTTGCCCGGCAATCCGCAATGGATGTAAAGCCAATGCAGGATGGGATTGCTGTCGATGAGGCGCGGCTCGCCGAGCACCGCAAAAAAGGGAGCGATCGCGGCGATTCCCGTGACCGTGGAGAAGGCCATGGCCAGCGAGACGGCCTGGGCCACGAGCACCTGGCGGCGCTGCGAAGCGCTCAGGATGCTCCAGAGCTCGGCTATCAGACTCATGGGGCGCTCGAATGAGCACGCCATCTGTTGCGCCCACGGCGCATGAGCGTCTGCGCACCGGGAGGAGCAACGCTCGCCGCCAGTGCCCCGAGCCAGCACCTCGGGTACGCCCACGAGTGCGGCAGGCTCGTGAGGACAGTAGTCAGCGCATGGAGCCGTTTGCCGGAAGAAGCCTGACTCTTGGCGAGACCGGCGGACATCTGCGCGCGCAGCTTGCGCAGGATGGGCTCGAGGTGAGCGTCGCTGCGCGTACGCAGCGCCTTCTCGAACACGCGCCGGCGATCCCGCCAGGCGATCATGTCATTGCCCGAGTGATGGCCGTGGCGGCGGACCAGCGTCACCGGCTCATCGATGCCATCGATCTCACAGTGGGCGGCCAGCCGGAACCACAACTCATCGTCGTAGCACATGAGCAGCTCTTCATCGAATGCCCCGAGCTGCTCGAGCAACTGTCTCGACACGAGCACGCTCGGCTGTGCGATGACAGTGACCTCCCGCAGGAGCTTCTCGAGGATCCAGCCGGTCGGGGTCGGCCAGGCGGTCCGGCTCGCGTGGACGATCGGCTGACCCGATCCGTCGATCACTGCAAACTTCGTATAGCTCCAGCGGCGCTCGGGGTGAGCGCGCAACGATTGCACCTGCAAATGCAGCTTGCGCGGATCCCACAGATCATCGGAGTCAATGAACGCCACATACTCGCCGCGCGCTTCGCGCAATGCCCTGTTGGTGACCACCGAGGGCCGGCCCGTGTGCGGCAGCCAGAGCACCTTCACGCGCGGATCATCGAGCGAATGCAGATAGGCCCGGGTCTGCTCGCCGGACCCGTCGTCGGCGATGATCAGTTCCCACTCCTTCAGTGTCTGGGCGAGCACGGACTGCACGGTCGCCGGCAGGAACTCCAGGCGGTCATACGTCGGCATGAGGACCGACACGATGGGAGCTTGGGTCACCCTCTGCATGTGATTACGGCTGCGGCGCACCGCGCGATGGAGCGATGTCTGGATGCCTTCGGCGGGCCAGGTCGATCACGGCTTGCGGGGCAAGCGCCCGGACAATTGTGCTCAGGGCGCCGATCCACCAGCGCCCGTATGGCCATGACCGGGGTACGCTCGCAAGCAGCGTGCGCAATGCCCCGAGACGGTTGCCGCGGGCGACCTGGCTTCGCGCCAGCCCGATCGCCACCTCGGCCGACTTCTCGCTCAGAATCGCATACAGGTGTTCCGTGCCACGGGCCTTGCGCACCTTCTCGAATACCCGCGCGCAATCCTCAAAGGAAATGAGCTCGTTGCCCGAATGCTGCGCGTGCCGGGTTACGAGGGTGCATGGCTCATCGATGGCATCGACCTCGCTTCGGGCCGCGAGCCGCAGCCACAGGTCGTAGTCCTCGCACATGACGAGACCTTCATCGAATCCGCCCACCTGCTCCAGCAACGCCCGGGACACCACCACGCTCGGTACGGCGATGACGGTCTCCGATCTCACCAGGCGGTCGAAGATCCAACCCTCAGGAATGGGCCAGCTTCGGATGCGCTGCCAATCGGTGGGGTTGCCGGAATCATCGACGAGGACAAATCGCGTGTAGCCCCATCCGCACCCGGGGTGCCGGCGCAGTGAATCAATCTGCATCTGCAGCTTGGTCGGCGTCCAAAGGTCGTCCGAGTCCAGAAAAGCAACATATTCGCCCCGGGCTGCGCGTAGCGCGGCGTTGCGCGCAACCGACGGCCTGCCACTGTGGGGCAACCACAGCACTCTCACGCGCGGGTCATCCTCAAGTGTTTGCAGGTAAGCATGCGTATCGGCACCGGACCCGTCATCGGCGATGAGCAGCTCCCAGTCCTGAAGAGTCTGTTGGAAAACCGACGCCAGGGTCTTACGCAGATACGTCAGACGATCGAACGTGGGCACGATGATGGACACTACAGGCGACATGAGGCCTCTCCGCTGGATGCGCCGGTCCGGGTGTCGTGAGGCATCCATGCCTCGAGACCGTGGGTCTCCCCGTTACGCTCGCACAAGCTTTCGTACATCGCGGCAAGCTTCGAGCCGAGTGCCGGAAAGGACAATTCGCGCTCGAAGTGCGCACGCGCCTCAGCACGTAGCGCCGGCCTGGCGCGGGCCCCGATGGAGCTCAACGCTGCTGCATATGCCGCTGTGTCGCCGGGTGGCCAAAGGCTTCCTACCGCGCCGCCCCCGGTGAGTGCGCGAAACGAGGGTATATCCGTGATGACCGGCGTCAAGCCGCAGGCCAGCGCCTCAATCACGGAGTACCCCGTGCTCTCATGGTGGCTGCCCTGCACGAAGATGTCCGCGGCGCGCATGAGCTGCTCCACCTGCCCGTGTGACACATTCCCCAGCAGATGTACCCGGTCGGTCAGCATGGGATCCTGCGCGATGCGCCGTCGCACCTCTTTTCCCAGTGGCGCGGTGCCGAAACAGCACCACAGCTGCAGTCGCGGGAGGGCCCGGGCCGCTGCGCTCGCGCCGGCGAGTATCGTGAGCGGGTCCTTGTTGGCATCCAGGTGCCCGACCCACAGCAATGCTGGATCTCCGCCGAGGCCGGTCAGTTGACGCGCCTGCTCTGCATCCCCTGGAGTAAATCGACTGGTAGATTCGGGAATCGCATAGCACGGCACGCCAGCGCCGATGAGCCCGGCCGAGCGAAAGGGACTCGCCTGCTCGGGTGCGCAGAAGGTGATGGCGGCGGCGCGTGCCATCGCGCGACGCCAGAGCGCGCGACGCCAGATGCGCGGGGGGCGGTCCGCATGATCCTGCAGGACGATCGGAATGCCCGGCGCCCGCTGTGCCAGTGCCAGTACGTGGCTCGGGAATGCGAGGCCGTGTACGTGAAAGAGCTCTGGAGCCATCCCGTGAAGCAAAGCGGCCAGGCGCCCTGCCCCTTCGTTGCTTACCGATGCATCGCCGAAGGGAAGAAAATGGTACTGGACGCCATTACGGGTCAGGGTCTCGGTGTGCACGGACGCCTGGACAACCGACACGCGAACGCCTGCAGCACAGGCGGCTTCTGCAACTTCACCCAAAGTCGGCCACGCCTCCAGCAACGTTGCCGGTGTCCGCCCTGCGGGGTCATTGAAGAAGCTGATCTGGGCGACGTGCAGCGGCCGCGGCATGACGTTCACAAGCTCATGACACGCGGGTCCCAGTGACGAATGATCTTGCGGGAGGCTCGCAGCTCCCACGGGTCATCGTACCGTTGGAACCTGTAGCGCCAGGACGCCAGCGCGCGCAGAGCGCTCTTGCCCCAGGCCGAGGCGCGTATATCCATCACCGTCGGAAAGCGGCAACCCAGCACTGTCGTGAAGTCAACGATGCGGCGCCGCAGGCGCGCCGACAGCCACGGAGCGTCCTGGTGGCACCAATACCCCAGCCAGTGAGGCTCGGCCCATCCGTCCGCCGTCTGCGGAAAGATCACCGGGCGGCCCTCGCTGTCGCGCATTTCGTTCTGCAGGCGCACGGCCGCCGCATATTTGCTGCCGGGCCGCTGCGGCAGCGGCGTATAGACATAGATCATGACCTCTGTCGCCGGATGCACGCGCTTGATGGCGCGGATGAACTCGAAGGTCCGCTCCGTCTCACCCTCCGGGTCCTGCGGTGGCGCCAGCATGAACGAGAGCTCCGGAATCACCCCATGGCGGCGGCAGGCCTCGATGGCCTCCATGGTCTGATCCGAGCGCGTGCCCTTGCGGATGTCGTGCAGCAGCCAGTCACTCGGGGACTCGGCTCCGATATAGGCCATGCGCAGACGGCTCTTCTTCACCAGCGCCCAGGAGCTCTCGGACAGATTTACCAGCGCATCCGAGCGCGCGAAGCACCACCAGGACAGCTCGAACCGCGCCAGGATCTCCAGCAGCGGCACCATGTCTACTTCGCGGTCGAAGAAGTTGTGGTCGTAGAACTGGACGGCGTTCACGCCCAGCTGCTTCGTCAGGTAGGTCAGGTCTTCCTCGAGCCGCGCGGCGGGCGGCAATGCCGTTTTGCCGCGAAACATGGTCGCCACACCGCAAAACGTACAGCGGAAGCGGCACCCCAGTGCGGCCTGGTAGCCCATGGTGCGCTCGCCGAGATAGGTATGGGTCAGGTACTGCCCTGGATTCTCCAGCCGGTCATAGGGCAGCATCCGCTTCAGGCTTGCAGCCGTGAACAGCCTGTCCTTGTTGTGCACGACTTCGCCATCCACGCGCCGGCTGAGCCCCGCGATCGAGGCGAGGTCCGCGTGGCCGCCACCGGCGAGCGCATCCAGGACTTCGTTGAGCGCATCCTCACCCTGGCCGCGAACTGCATAGTCAACGTAGGGCACGCTCACCGCCGCATCGGGGCACACGGTGGGAAAAGCGCCACCCCAGATGATGGGTATGTCGGGACGACGCTCGCGAATAGCTTTGGAAACGGCAATCGCGGAGATCAGTTGCGGCCCGCCCATCACCGTGACGCCCACGGCGTCGACCTCGCCGGCCTCCACCTTGCGCACGGCGGTCGAGACGAAGTCCCGATCGATGTTGCCGTCGAGGATGCTGGGATGGTGTCGGCCTTCCACCGCGGCGGCCAGACTCATGACGGCAAGCGGAAAGCGGGCGTGACGCTTTCCGGTCATGGTCGGGTTGATGAGCAGCAAGCGCTGCGAATCGGTCATGACAGCCTCTGGGCGGGCAGCACCCAACGTGTAAGGAGCATCTCTACGGGCCACTGGTAGTTGTCGCGCCGGCAGCGGTAGCGAGCCAGCCCCTGCAGCAGCCCCTGGCCGCGGTAGACCCGCTTCCAGGCGAGCTCGTGAAAGAACTTGAAGCGCTCGATGAGCTTGAATTTCTCGGGCGAGACCCATGGGCCGGGCAGGCCGGCCACGTAATCGAACTCCGACCAGGCCTCGAGCGTCTCGGGCAGCCGGAATCCGCGCGCCACGGCCTCGATGACCAGCTCGCTGCCCGGGTAGGGCTTGAAGTAGTAGATCGGCGTCTGGAAGTCCGGGCTCATCGAGCGCAACCGTTTGGCGCAATCGAGTGTCGCCTGGATGCTCGCGTCGCTCTCGTCGGGAAATCCGACGATGAAGGGAAAGTGGCCCGCGATCTCGTGCCGGATCATCTTCTCGGCGGTCTGATAGACCTGCTCGATGCGGATGTCTTTGCGGATGCGCTTGAGCATCTCGTTCGAGCCGGACTCCACGCCCACCAGCAGCCGCCTGAGGCCCGACTGCTTGCACGCAGCCCATACCTCCTCGGGCAGGCGGATGGCCTGATCCGCACGCATGGTTGCGGCCCAGGAGATCTTCATGCCGGACTCGATGATGCGTTCGGCGAGCGCCTGAACGCGCCGCGCCTTGGTGAAGAAGGTCTCGTCCTGGAAATTGACATCGTCGAAGCGATAACGATCCCAGAGCTCTTTCAGACGCAGGGCCATGCGCGTCGGCTCGAGGCCGACCCATTTGCGGCCATACACGAACGGGTCCGAGCAGAAGGCGCAGCGAAAGTTACAGCCCTGCGAGGAGATGTAATCGAGCTGGCGCTTACCTTTGAGCTCGTAGTAGCGCTCGACCGGAATCAGGCCGTAGTCATGAGCGCGGAACTGGTCCACGGACGCGAGCGGCCGTGCCGGATTCTCGTGAATGGCTCCGTCGGGGAGGCGCACGGTGCAACCGGCACAGCCGACGAGCGACTGCCCGCGCACGAGGCGCTCGACGATCTCCTTGAAAGTCTCCTCGCCCTGACCGCGTACCGTAACGTCCACCGAAGGCTCGGACAGGCACTCGCGCGCAAACATCGACGGATGCCAGCCGCCCCAGATCACAGGCAGATCGGGTCGTGCGCGCTTGGCCGCGCGCGAGATCCCCAATGCATCGGAGATCGGCGCACCCGTCAGCACGGTGACGCCCAGGCATACCGCCTCATCGAGGTGAGTCCGCAACGTGCTCTCGGGGTCGGGATCGAGCCGGCCATCGACGATGATGACTTCATAGAGCTCGGGGTCCAGCTCGGAGCCGATCGCGAGCAGGGCCAGCGGCATGGTGAAGAAAACCGCCTGCGGGTTGTACAGCAGCACCTTGCGCCGGGGGCCCGATGGCCCGGATGCACAGTGCCCGTTGGTCCCGGTACTCATGCCCCGGGCTCCCCATCAGAGCCGTGCCCCGCCGCAGCCTCGCCATGGATCGACGTGGCGGCCCCGCGCGTCAACCGGAAGATCACCAGCTTCTCGTTCACGAACCGGCGCTCGGCGTGCACCTCGATGCGCAACGCATGCCGGCGGAACTGCTCGAGAAAGTGCGTGGCGCCGCCGAAGCTCGACAGCAACACCAGCGCGGTGCCCCCCGGCTTCAGATGGACCGCCACTCCCGCGGCGAAGCGCTCCGCCACGTCACTGGAGCGCCACGCCCGATCGCGGTCGTCGCTCGGGGCGCCCCGCAGAAAGGGCGGATTGAAGAGGATCAGATCGAAGCGCTCGGCAGCGACCGGCGCGAACAGATCACCGTGGCGTACCTGCACCCGGCTGTGCTGATTGTTCAGTCGCACGTTGATATCGGCGCAGCGAACCGCCTCCGTGTTGATATCGACCGCCACGACCCGGCGCGCGTATCGTGCGGCGATCACGGCGCAGACGCCTGATCCGGTGCCCATATCCAACACTTCGGCCTCGCTCCCGAGGCCAGCCACGAGCTGGCTGGCCAGGAACTCGCCGGTGCGCGGCAGCTTCGGATTGAATACCGTCGGGATCACCACGAATGTGGCCCCGAGCACTCGCTCCAGGCGGAACTCGTCATACCGGTGCCGGCCCGCCAGGCGGTAGCCGACGGTGAGCGCCTTGCCGAGCAGGCGCGAGAGCCTCGGGAAGCGCGCTGGCCGCAGCGAGTCGCGGACCGCCGGCGCCAGCGATGGATGAGTGATATCAAGCATGCTTGCGTCTCAGCAGAAAATCCGACACGTCGCGGCTGTCGGGGTCACGCCACAAAGAGCACACGCAGCGGGCACACTCGGGCCGCTCGCCTGCGTGAATCCGGCCGCGCAGAGTACTCATGGGATCACTGTTGAGCACGCTCCCCAGGTCGCTTTGCCACAGGCTCGCAGCGGGGCCGGCAATGAAGAAGCAAGGACTGACCTGGCCGCGTGCATTGATGACGGCGGAGAACTCCGGAGCGTTGCATCGGACCGCGGGATACTCCCCGAGACCGCACAGCGCGGTGAAGTACCGCAGCATGTGACGCAGCCGGCGCGGGCTTTCCGCAATGAGACCGGCCTGGAAGTCCGCGGCATGCTCGCGCTCCAGGACACCCAGAATCTGCTCGAGGACCGGCAGGTCCTCCGGCCGTAGAGCCAGCTCCGACCCGAAGTCTCCCTCGCGGGAGAACGCGTGCGGGTTAGCGACATCCACCGCGATGAACGACACTTCGCAGACCCCCAGGGTGCGACCGAGCCGGACGAATTCCGGAATCTGCCGGTAGTTGGCCCGCTGTACGGTCACCCGCAGACTCACGGGCACCCCGGTGGCCACGGCGGCCCGGACACCGCCACAGACCCGCTCGAAGGCATTCAGGCCACGAATCGCCTCGTAGGTCGCCGCGTCGGTGCCATCCAGCGAGACCGTGATGGCATTGAACACCCCGGCGGCCCGCTCGGCGTGCTTGGCCAGGGAGAGGCCGGAGGTCAGCAGGTAAAGCCTCAAGCCATTGTCCCGCAGCAGCTGGGCGATCGCCTCCCACTGCGGATTGAGCAGTGGCTCGCCGCCGGATATCAGCGCCACGCGGGTCTGCAGCGCCAGGAGCTGGGGCAGCAGCCGCTGCGCCGCCTCCAGATTGAGATCGGCGCGCCCGTGGCGCCAATAATCGCACGTGACGCACCGCGAGTTGCAGCGCTCGGTGAGATAAAGCGTGACCAGCGGCAGGCGCTCCAGCGGCCGAGCGGCTGGCAGGACCCGAGTGGCCGCTTGCGAGACTTGTACGGACAAATATCCCCCGTCGGCAGCGGACAAAGGTTCTCGAGCAGTGAGTTACGCGTTCCCCGCGGGGGGTTCAAAGGCGAGCCGGGCCCGCCGCACCCCCAGGGCGGGTGTGTATCCATAACACCACATGAAAAAAAAATCACCCGTCGCCAAAACCGTCCGCCCCACGGTGCGGTACTTACGGCTGTGTCCCATCGTATGAGTGTTCGAAATGTCCCCTCTCGGGTACGCCCTTGTGGCCTGCTCTCTGGCCGCAGCCATAGCCGGCTGCGCGGGCAATGGAATGGGGCTGGATGCCAATGGCAATCCCATCACCCCGGGAGGCGGCAGCACCGAGTCACTGACCGCCGACTTCAAATCGATCCAGGACAATGTGCTCACGCCGATCTGCACCAAGTGCCACATCGGGGCGAGCGCCCCCGAGGGGCTGCAGCTCGATCAGACGCATAGTTACGCGATGCTCGTCGGCGTGCCCAGCGCCGAGCAGCCGGGTGTCATGCGCGTGGATCCGGGCAATCCGGACTCCAGCTACCTCGTGTTGAAGCTGCAGGGAAGCTCGGGCATCAACGGCGCACGCATGCCCCTCGGGGGCCCCTACCTGCCGCAATCCACGATCGATGTGATCCGCCAGTGGATCTCCTCGGGAGCGGCCAACTCGACCAATGCCACCGGAACCGCCACGGCCAAGGCGGTCCCCCACTTCTCGGTCACCGCATCCTCACCCGACCGCGATTCGATTGCGGTCACGGTGCCCAGCATCGTCGTGTCCTTCAGCGCCGATATCGACCCCAATCTCATCAACGGCACAACCGTGAGCCTGGAGAGGCTCGCGCCCATGGCCGGCGCGGATATGTCGGCGGACGATCCGATGGATGCCACGGAACCGATGGGCCCGATGGCGTCGATGCCAATGACTGCGATGCCTGCCGCGCCCGCTTCCACCGCTGTCGCGGTCACGCTGGCCGTGCCTCGAGGCGACGGATCCGCGCTGCTCATCACTCCGCGCGCGCCCCTCGCCAACGGGACTTACCGCATCACGCTGCGCGCCAGTCTTGCCGACATGAATGCACGAGCACTCGGCAGTGACTACACCTTCAAGTTCACCGTGGAAGCTCCATGACCCGCTTACTGCGCTACCTGCTGGTGCCGTTTTTCTTCAGCGCCCTGTGCGCGCACGCTGAGCCGTATCTGGCCGTCCAGATGGGGCTCAAGTGCGGACAGTGCCACGTCAATCCCACCGGCGGCGGCGAACGGACCGCCTTCGGCAACGCCTTCGCGCAGACGCAGCTCGCCGCGACCCGCCTCGACACCGGCTCGGACGTGTGGACCGGCCAGGTGATGAGATTTCTGTCCATCGGCGGAGACGTGCGCTTCGATGGCACGTATTCCCAAGTCCCCCACTCCCCCTCGACCGACGACTTCGAGCTGCAGCAGGGTCGGGTCTACCTGAGCGCCGACGTGATTCCGGAGCGCTTCTTCGTCTACGTGGACGAGCAGGTCGCTCCGGGCGGCGCGCTCAACCGCGAGGCGTATGGAGTGTACTGGTCAGCGAATCATGACTGGTACATCAAAGCGGGCCAGATGTATCTGCCCTTCGGCTTGCGCCTGCAGGACCAGAACGCCTTCGTGCAGCAGGTCTCGGGCATCAACATGAGCACGCCCGATCAGGGTGTGGAGTTCGGTTTCGAGCATGGCAACTGGGACGCGCAGCTCGCCGCGACGAACGGAACCTCCGGGGGCCCGGAGGTCGATCATGGAAAACAATACAGCGCGCAGCTTCAGTACGTCCTGTCGCGCTGGCGTTTTGGTGTCGCAGGGAATTTCAACGATGCCGCCATCGGCAGAAAGAGCATCGGAGGGTTATTCGCTGGGTTGCGCACCGGACCGATCTCCTGGCTCGGGGAGGTGGATGTCGTCGATGACCACAGTACGCCCACTCAGAGTGGGCGCCAGCTGGCGACTTTGCTCGAGGCCAACTGGCGTATCGCGCAGGGACACAATTTGAAGCTCACCGACGAGTACCTCGATCCCAACCGCAGCGTGTCCAATGACGCGCAAACGCGCTACAGCCTCGTGTACGAGATGACACCGATCCAGTACCTGCAGATCCGCACCGGCTTTCGCTGGTTTGACGGCATCCCGCAGGCTCCGTCCGAGCATCTGAAGACCGGATTCATCGAGCTGCACGGATTCTTCTGACGCTGCACGGATTCTTCTGACGCGGCGCTTCGGAAGCCGCGCTAAGATGAGCCGAGATGTCCGATCTGAAGCGGCTTCTCGGCGTGGACTTCCCGCTGATCCAGGCGCCCATGGCGGGCGTGCAGGACAGCGCACTCACCATAGCCGTTGCTACCAGCGGCGGGCTCGGCTCGCTGCCGTGTGCCATGCTCGATGAGCCGAGCCTGCGGCGCGAGCTGGCCACCATCCAGGCCCAGACCCGCCAGCCGATCAACGTCAATTTCTTCTGCCACAGGCTGCCCGAGGTGGACGCGGCACGCGAGGCGCAGTGGCGCGAGTCGCTTGCGCCCTATTATCGGGAGTTGGCGATCGAGGTTGCGCGAATCCGCTCGGGCACCACGCGGACTCCCTTCACCGCACACGCGCTCGAGGTGTTGCGGGAATTCCGTCCCGCGGTAGTGAGCTTCCACTTCGGCCTGCCATCACCCGAGCTGATGGCGGGACTGCGTTCGTGGAACGCAACCATCCTGTCTTCGGCGACGACCGTCGAGGAAGCACGATGGCTGGAGGGGCACGGTGCCCATGCGATCATCGCCCAGGGACTGGAGGCCGGCGGACATCGCGGCCATTTTTTGAGCAGCGACCTCACTGCGCAGCTGAGTACCCTCGCGCTGGTCCCCCAGATCGTGCGAAAGGTCGCGATCCCGGTGATCGCCGCGGGCGCCATCGCCGATCGTGCCGGGATCGCCGCCGCCTTTCGGCTCGGAGCCGCCGCCGTGCAGGTGGGCACGGCTTTCCTGCTTTGTCCCGAGGCACGTACCGGTCCTGCACATCGGGCTGCTCTGAAGAGCGACGCGAGCCGCCATACCGCACTCACCAACGTGTTCAGCGGCGGCGCCGCCCGTGGCATCGTCAACCGGTTGATGCGCGAGAGAGGGCCGATCAACCCGCTGGCGCCAGCGTTTCCCCTCGCCAGTTCCGCCGTCGCGCCACTACGCGCGGCCGCCGAGGCGCGCGGCAGTGGCGATTTCTCTCCGCTTTGGGCGGGTCAGAATGTCACGGGCTGCCGGGAGACACCCGCGGCCGAGCTGGTGCGCGAGCTGCTCTCGTAGCAAGCTGACAGAGTCATGAGCTGACACCGCCTCGGCGATTCGTGTTGATTCGACGAGCGCTCCTCCCGACTGTCGTCCGTTGGTCTATAGTCCTCTATCCCGCATGATTCCCTCCAATGCGACGACAGAAAGTGGCCATCGCCTTCGGGCGCGTGCTGCGCGAGAGCCGCCGGCAAAAAGGCCTGTCGCAGGAGGATCTGGCCGGCGCGGGCGAATTCGATCGCACCTATCCTTCGCTGCTGGAGCGAGGGATGCGCACACCGACTCTGACCGTGATCTTTCAGTTGGCCGAGGTGCTCGAAATCAGTCCGGCCTCGCTCGTCACACGCACGCTAGACGAGTTGAATCGACTGTAGAGAACAGACGTCCTCTACAGACGACTAACACAACGCGCTTTCAGACGTCCCTTATGGACGCTACTCGAACACCAGTTCCGTTATGGACGCTGCTATCGAACACCAGTCTTGGAGACTGGAGGCGTTTCAGTCGCGTGAAACTGCTCTGCTTCCGTACTGTTCTTCAGTGCGGTGGTCGAGGAGGTCCCGGCGGTGATCGTCTGCGTGACATCGTCGAAGTATCCCGCGCCGACTTCACGCTGGTGCTTGGTAGCCGTGTAGCCGCTCTTCTCCGCCGCGAACTCGGCCTGCTGCAGGGTGACGTAAGCGGTCATCTGCTGTGCCCTGTAGCCGCGCGCGAGCTCGAACATGGAGAAGTTCAGCGCATGGAACCCCGCCAGGGTGATGAACTGGAACCGGTAGCCCATTGCGCCCAGCTCGCGCTGGAATTTCGCGATCGTGGCATCGTCGAGCTTGCGCTTCCAGTTGAACGAGGGCGAGCAGTTATAGGCCAGCAGCTTTCCCGGGTGATGTTTGTGGATACCTTCGGCGAAGCAGCGCGCTTCTTCCAGATCGGGCTTGCCGGTCTCGCACCACAAAGCATCGACGAACGGAGCGTAGGCCACACCGCGCGCGATGGCCTGGTCCAGGCCCGCCTTGACGTAGTAGAAGCCTTCCGGGGTGCGCCCCTGCGAGGTGTCGATGAACGGGCGGTCGCGCTCGTCCACATCCGACGTCAACAGGTTGGCCGATTCCGCATCGGTGCGGGCGATGAGCACGGTCGGCGTATTGCACACATCGGCCGCGAGCCGGGCCGCCGCGAGCTTATTGACGGCTTCCTGGGTCGGCACGAGGACCTTGCCCCCCATGTGACCACACTTTTTGGCGGATGAGAGCTGGTCTTCGAAGTGCACGCCGGCGGCCCCGGCGTCGATCATCTGCTTCATCAGCTCGAAGGCGTTGAGGACGCCGCCGAAGCCGGCCTCGGCATCGGCGACGATCGGCTTGAACCAGTCGATCGAGTCGTCCCCCTCCGCGTGGTGCAGCTCGTCCGCGCGCTTGAGGGTCGCGTTGATGCGCCGTACGACGGAGGGCACCGAATCGGCCGGGTACAACGACTGGTCGGGATACATCTCCCCGGCGAGATTGGCATCGCCGGCGACCTGCCAGCCCGACAGATACACCGCGTCGAGCCCCGCCTTGACCTGCTGCATGGCCTGGTTGCCGGTCAGCGCACCCAGGGCATTCACGAACGGCTTCTCGTTCATGTAGCGCCAGAGTTTCTCGGCGGTCAGCCGCGCAATCGAATGCTCGACGCCCACGGTGCCGCGCAACCGGACGACGTCCTCGGCCCTGTACGTGCGCTCGACGCCACGCCAGCGTGGGCTGTCGCACCACAGGCTGCGCAATTCATCGGCGGTGGGCAGAAGGGATCGCTGCACAGTCATATCGCGGTCTCCATCGGATTCAGGTGATCGAGGGGTCAACTCAGTAGATCGTAGGCAGGGAGCGTCAGGAACTCATCGAACGTGTCCTGTTTGATCATCGCGGCGAACAGCCGCGAGGCGGTCGGAAATACGCCGCCCGCCAGGCGCGCCGCGCCCACTTCGTCATGGATCCGATCGAGCTCGCCCATCAGCAGCCGGTCGAATCGCTCGATGCTCACCGTCCGTCCGTCACTCGTCCGTGCGCCGTGCCGGATCCATTGCCATAGCTGGGCACGGCAGATCTCGGCGGTCGCGGCGTCCTCCATGAGGTTGTAGAGCGGCACGCAACCGTTGCCGCCGAGCCAGGCTTCGATGTACTGAACGCCGACGCGGATGCAGGAGCGCAGCCCCTGCTCCGTGATGTCCCCATCGGGCACCTTGAGCAGATCGGCGGGCGCGACCCGGACCTCGGAGCGCAGCACGCCGAGCTGATTCGGGCTGCGCGTCACCGAATCGAAGGCTTCCCGCGCGATCGTGGCCAGGCCGGGGTGAGCGATCCACGTGCCGTCGTGACCGGCGCGGGCTTCGCGCAGCTTGTCGGCCCTGACCCGCGCCATGGCCTCCTCGTTGGCAAGGACATTGTTGCGAATCGGAATCTGCGCCGCCATGCCGCCCATCGCGTGGGCACCGCGGCGATGGCAGATCTTCACGAGCAGATCGACATAGGACCTCAGGAAGTGCCGGTCCATCGTCACCGAGGCCCGATCCGGCAGCAGCAGGTCCGGCCAGTTCCGGAATTTCTTGATGAAGCTGAAAATGTAGTCCCAGCGCCCACAGTTCAGTCCCACGCAGTGCTCGCGCAGCTCGAACAGGATCTCATCCATCTCGAAGGCCGCGAGGATCGTCTCGATGAGCACGGTGGCCTTGATCGTCCCGCGCGGGATCCCGAGCGCATCCTGCGCTGCCACGAACACATCGTTCCAGAGGCGCGCCTCGAGATGGCTCTCCAGCTTGGGCAGATAGAAATACGGTCCGGTGCCGCGCCGCGCCAGGGCCTCGTGGTTGTTGGCAATGAACAGCGCAAAGTCAAACAACGCACCGGAGACGACCTCCCCGCCGATCCGGACGTGTTTCTCGGGTAGATGCCAGCCGCGCGGGCGCACGATGAGCGTCGCGGTGCGCTCGGCGAGCCGGTAGATTTTGCCGGTTTGCGGATCGGAGAAGCTGATCGTGCGGCGGATTGCATCCAGCAGGTTGAGCTGGCCGCGCACGATGTTGTCCCAGGTCGGGGCGCAGGAATCCTCGAAGTCCGCCATGAACGCCTGCACCGGGGCGTTCAGGGCGTTGATGATCATCTTGCGCTCCACCGGCCCGGTGATCTCGACCCGCCGGTCCAGCAAGTCCGCCGGAATGGGTCCGACGCGCCAGTCCTCGACGCTTTCACCGGCGGCCAGCGCCGCGCTGCCCGGCAGGAACTCCGGGACCGCGCCGGAGTCGAGCTCCGCCTGGCGCTGCTCGCGCGCGGCCAGCAGCTCCAGACGCCTCGGGTTGAAACGGCGATGCAGGCTGGCCAGGAGCTGCAGCGCCAGCGGCGTCAGCACCTCCTCGGACCGCTCCACCCAGTGACCGGCGATCTCCACCCTCGGCCCGGCCTGCTCGCGTGAGTACATCGTCTCTTGGGGTTGGGCGTTCATCAAGCGAGCATAAACGTGCCAGCGGCGGAATTTGACGACGGAAACTTCACACTGTTAATTTCACAACCGGGAACTTCTCTCATGTCACCGCCCCAGCCCGGGAGCAACCGCCATGCCCACGCTTCTTCGCAAAGGACGCTTCCTGGGCGCCAAATTGCGGGCCATCCGCAAACGTAACGGTCTGACCCTCGAGGAGTTGTCCGCCCGGTGCATTCAGCGCGACGTGGCCCTGGCGCCTTCTGTCTCATACCTGAGCATGATCGAAAGCGGTAAACGGGGCCCCTCTACGGAGCTCCTCGGGCTGCTCGCGGCAGTCTTCCAGCGCAGCCCGGAGTGGTTTCTGGACGAGAACGCCGATGTCGAGAGCACGGGGGCTGCCGCTCCGGCCGGCGGTGCTGCCCAAGTCCCGCTGGAGCCGGCCTTCCTGTTCGCGAAGAACGTGCTGCAGGCCGCCATTCCCGAGCTGCTGGTTCAGACCGGGACCACGGGGCGCCAGTTTGCCCATCTGCTGATCCGCTCTCACCAGGAGATCTCGCGCAATGACTTCCCCGATCTGGAGCGGGCCGCCGACAGTATCGGCGAGCGGCGCTTTCCCCTGTCGGTCGATGACCTGACCCGGCTGTGCAAACGGCACGGACTGGAGATCCGCTGGTTCGAGCGCAAGCCGGTGCTCGTCCGCGACAAGGACCGCGACGTGCGCAGCATGGTGCGCTCGTTCTTCGAGGCGCCGAAGATCGTGTATGCGAACCGGGCGTTGCAGTCGGACCCTGCGCGCCTGAAGTTCGACCTGGCGGCCCACATCGCGCACAAGGTGCTGCATGGCGGCGACGGTCTGAAGTCCGCTCATGCCACCGGCGGAGAGATGGGCGGCAGCCCCGAGAGTGGCTCGAGTGCCGCGGGCATGAATGCGCAGGACGTGTTGCACGCATGGCGCGATTTCGAATGCAGCTTCTTCGCCGGCGCCCTCCTCGCGCCCCGCGCGCCCTTCCGCCGCTTCCTGATGCGCGAGCGCTATCGCATCGAAGCGGGCGTCAAGCTCGAGCTGACTCCTGCCGTCATCATGCGGCGCATGACCAAAGTGTCGCCCTATCCGTACTGGCATTTCTTCGATGCCTACCCGCCCGGGTACCTGCGCGCCGTCTACCGCGGCAATGGCATCCCGCTGCCCTGGGGCAACCTGGCGCAGGTGAGTGATCCGTGCCCCAACTGGGCCGTGTTCCGCATGATCGACGGGCACCGCGGCGAGTCGGGCTCGCAGATCTCGGTTCTGCGCGACGGCGAGCGCTCGCTGCTGTACTGCTGCCACTCCCTGCGCGCCCGCGACATGGCGGGCAATCCACACGTGCTCTCCGTAGGCGTGGATCTCGCACCGGCATTGAACTCCAACGGGGCGAACACTTCGGAGGTGATCGACTCGATCTTCGGCGAGTGCCTGCACCGGCGCGGCGAGGGGCGTATCCCGAAAGCGGCCGCTCAGGTGCTCGATGCAGTGGCCAACGTGCTCAACATCGCCTGGATCAGCGACGCGCTGGCCCAGCCGGCGCGCATCATCTGCCCGCGCAGCAACCGCTGTCCGCGACCCGAGCGCTGCGAGGGCGCACGCCCCTCGCGCGCCCGGGAGATTGCCGATGTGCGCGAGGAGATCCTGGGACGCTAATGCGCCCCGCTCGCCATGGCGGCACCGCCCGCTCCGCCGCGCTCCGGCCTGGCGAACCAGACCACCACGACCAGTGCGAGAAACAGCACGCCGGATGCATAGAAGATGTCATTCGCCGATAGCATGAAGGCCTGCTGATCCACCAGGCGGTTGAGCAGGTCGTAGCTCTGCTGCTGACCCAGGCCGCCCGCCTGCATGTTGGCCAGAGCCTGGGAGGAGGCCTGGTTGCCCGCCGTCAGATGCTCCACGAGCTGCGCATGGTGCAGGGTCGCGCGGCGGTCCCACAGAGTCGTCGTGATGGAGGTGCCGAAGGAGCCGGCCAGGATTCGCGCGAAGTTGAACAGCCCCGAGGCGGAAGGGATGCGCTCGGGCTCCATTCCGGAGAGGCTGATCGAGATCAGCGGGATGAAGAAAAATGCCATGGCCACGCCCTGTATGAGGGTCGGCACCAGGAGCGTCTCGATGTCGGCATTGGTGTTGAAACGATCCCGCATGAACAGGACGAGCGCGAACACACCGAAGGCCACCGTGACCAGGACCCGCGGATCGACACGATTCACGTACTTGCCGATGGCGGGCGTGAGGAATATGGCCAGCAGGCCCACCGGGGCGAGCACCAGGCCCGCGAGCGTCGCCGTGTAGCCCATGTATTGCTGCAGCCACAGGGGCAGCAGCACCACGTTGCCGAAATACAGGCCATAGGCGAGCAGCATCGCGATGGTGCTGACCAGGAAATTACGTCGCTTCAGCAGGCTCAGGTCCACCACCGGATGCTCTTCGGTCAGCTCCCACACCAGGAAGAAGGCGAAGCCGATGACCGAGACGACGGCCAGCGTGATGATCTGCCCGGAGTTGAACCAGTCGAGGTCCTTGCCTTTGTCGAGCAGCACCTGCAGCGAGCCCACCCACAGGACGAGAAGCCCCACGCCGATCCGGTCGATGGGCACGCGGGCAGTCGGGCTCTCGCGCTTCTTGTAGATGACCCAGGTAATGAGGCCGGCGACCACGCCCACGGGCACATTGATATAGAAGATCCAGGGCCAGGCGATATTGTCCGTGATCCACCCGCCGAGAACCGGCCCGATGACTGGTGCAACCAGCGTGGTGATGCCCCACAAGGCGAGCGCTGCCCCGGCCTTCGCCTTCGGATAGCTCGACAGCAGCAGCGCCTGGGAAAGCGGCATCATCGGCCCGGCCACCGCACCCTGCAGGACGCGAAACAGGATCAGCATTCCCAGAGTCGGCGCCAGTGCGCACAGGAAAGATGCCAGGGTGAACAGCCCGACGGACCACACGAACAGCCTGACCTGGCCGAATCTGCGCGTGAGCCAGCCGGTCAGGGGCAGCGAGATCGCGTTGGCAACGCCGAATGATGTGATGACCCAGGTACCTTGATCGGGCGAGACGCCGAGGTCGCCTGCAATCGCCGGAATCGACACGTTGGCAATCGACGTGTCGAGCACGTTCATGAACGTCGCGAGTGACAAAGCGATGGCGCCGATCGCCAAAGTGCCCCCCGTGAGGGGCTGCAGCTCCGCCGGCCTGTTGTTGTCAGCCATGTCGAAGTCCTCGATTCACTTCGCGCTCAGTGCGCCGCCTGCGCGCGAACCTGTGCCAGCAGATCGGAACCCGAAGGCGCCTGCGCACCCGTCACCGCTTTGCCCGCCGGGCGGCTGGTCGCGACCCGGGGTGCGGCCTTGGCCACGGCCGCCGCCTCATTCTCCGATATGATCGCCCGCACACGCGAGTCCGCCAGCTCATCCGTCGAATGGAACACATCCGTCGAGTAGGCAGGCGCCGTGTGCGCCAGCTCCGGTAAACGCGTCCCGTCGTCATCCCGCACGGCCACCTCGGCCTTCATTGACAGGCCGACCTGCAGGGGATGGGTAGCCATCTCACGCGGATCCAGCTCGATGCGCACGGGCACACGCTGCACGATCTTGATCCAGTTACCGGTGGCATTTTGCGCCGGCAGCAGGGCAAAGGCCGAGCCCGTCCCGGCGCCGAAGCCCTGGACTCGTCCGTGGTAGACGATGCTGTGACCGTAGAGATCCGCAGTGAGCGTCACGGGCTGCCCGACACGCATTCTGGCGAGTTGCGGCTCCTTGAAGTTTGCATCGACCCAAACCTGATCGAGGGGCACGACCGACATCAGCGGCGCACCGGGATTCACCCGCTGGCCGAGCTGAACATTCCGCCGCGCCACGAAACCGGAGACAGGTGCAGGCAATGTGGTCCGGCTGTATTCCAGATAGGCATTGCGAACCGCGGCCGATGCATTGCGCACATCCGGGTGATCCTCCAAGGTCGTTCCATCAACGCGTGCTTGATTTCCGGCGAGCTGCTGCTGTGCGGCCAGCAGCGCTGCCTGAGCACTTGCGAAAGCGTCCCGTGCATGCTGGAGCTCCTCTGCGGAGATTGCACCGGAGCTGCCGAGGCGCTCGCGGCGCGCGAGATCCTTTCGCGCCATGTCGAGGTCGCTCTCGCGCAGCTGCACGGCGGCGCGCAATTGCGCTGAGGTGGCAAACAGGGTGCGCACCTCGCGCACCTTGAGTGCCAGTTGCGCCTCCGCCTGGTCCAGTGCGACCTTGGCATCGGCCTGGTCCAGCTTCACGAGCGGCTGCCCGGCTTTCACAAACTGCGTGTCATCCGCGCCGATGGCGACGACCGTGCCGGAGATCTGCGGGGTGATCTGCACGACGTTGCCGTTGACATAGGCGTCGTCCGTCGCCTCGCGATACCGCAGAACGGTTCCCCAATACGCACCGTACCCTGCCGCGACGACCAGGAAGGCCGCACCGGTGATGGCGAGCCATCGCAGGCGCCGAGCCTTCAACGCAGCCGGCGCGCTGGCGGCCGCGGGCGTCGTGTTGGCCGCCGGCGCGGTCTTCGTGGAGACGTTCTGAGTTTCGTTCTGAGAGTTCATACTATTGCTCCAATCTCTGGAAGCCCCCGCCCAGGGCGCGGGCCAGATTGATCGACAGATCGAGCGATCGGGCGCGCAGGTCGGCATCCAGGCTGCGCTGCGTCAGCAGCTGCGACTCCGTTGTCAAAACCTGCAGGTAATTACCGACGCCTTCTCGATAGCGCAGTGTGGCGAGATCGTAGGCGTCCTGCGCCGTAGACAGACCTTCACGCTGCTGTTTGCGCTGTTCATCAACACTTCTGAATGAGGCAAGCTGGTCCACCACGTCGCGCAGAGCGTCCGCGAGCGCCTGGTTGTACTGTTCCACGGCGATGTCGTATTCGGAGTCACGCACCGCAAGGTTGCCGCGGCGGCGGCCCGCATCGAATATGGGCAGACTGACCGCCGGCCCCACGCCGATCTCGCGGTTGGCGGCCGTCAGCAGCGCCGTCGGGCCGAGATTCTGGAAGCCGACGAAGGCCGCTAGATTCACATCCGGATAAAACTGCGCCTTGGCGCTATCGATCCCGTGTTGCGCCGCTTCGATGCGTAACCGGTCCGCGAGGATGTCGGGACGGCGTCCGAGAAGATCCGAGGGTACACGGCTCGGGAGCGATACCGGAGCGAGCGCACTCGCCGCCGGTCGAGTGATGGCGATCCCACGATCGGGACCTTTACCCAGCAGCGCCGCGATCTGATTGCGCGTCAGCTCGATGCTCTCCTGCAGCTGCGCGATCTGCTCACGCGCGGCCGGCAAGGCCGACTCCGCCTGACGCAGCTCGAGTTTCGAATCGACACCGGCCTCGTTGCGATCCTGGGTGAGCTTGTAGATCTGCTCACGCTGCTGCACCGTCGCCTGGGCGACATCGAGCTGCAGATATGCCCGCTCGAGCTGAACGTAAGCGTGTGCAATGTTGGAAGCCAGCACCAGGCGCGCCGCCTGAGCATCGAGCTGTGCCGCGCGCGCCGTGCCCAGTGCCTGCTCGTACGCCGACCGGCTCTTTCCCCAGAAGTCGAGCTCCCAGCTCAGAGAGGCCTTGAGCTCACTCATCGTGTCCCAGTTGCCCGCAAACGGAGGCGGATACAAGGAGTGCTCCGGAAAGCGCTCTCGGGTCGCCCCGGCCCCAGCATCGACCTGCGGATAGCGTGCAGAGTCAGCGATCCCGGCCTGGCCAAGCGCCGCACGGGTGCGCGCTGCCGCGATACGCAGCGTTGGGCTCCCAGCCAATCCCTCGTCGATCAGTTGGTCGAGCTGGGGATCGCCGAACCGGGTCCACCAGTCTTCCCGCGGCCACGCCTCCGTGTTGAGCGCGGCGTCCGATAGTGTTTGAGAGGCTGCGAGGCTGTCCGGTTTCTGTGCCGTGGATTGAGGAGCGAGGCCGTGCGTGCTGGCGCACCCCGCCAGAAGCGTCGTCGTCAGAGCCGCCGCGGCCACTGTGCCGGCGCGTCGGCCGATGATCCGACTCGCGACTGGGTTCTGCCGCCGGTGACGCCGGTAGAGCCACATCAGCACTGCCAGGATGGAGCCGCCCGGCAGCACGAGCTCGACGACCGCATAGGGCCCCAGCTCGCGCAGACCGGCGAGGCTCCAGGTCATCCACTGCATCATTTTTGAACTCACGGCTGCGTCCTCCTCTGTCACCCGGGTGCGGCGTCCCCCGCCCCGGGCCCATCGCGCGGTCTCTCTGCTCGCTTCTGTCTGCCGCGGCGAACACTGCCTGGGCAACCATGTAGCGAAAAAAACTCAGGCGCCGACTGGCGCGTTCTCCAGCATCCTCAGCAGGTATGCCTCGAGCTGCCTCGCTTCGGCCTTGCTGAAACCCCGAAGGAAGCTGTTGAGCACCCGCAGAGAGATCTCGCGCATCCGCGGAAACGCGGCTCTGCCGGCATCCGTCAGTTCGAGATAGACCAACCGGCGATCCTGCGGGCAACGCGTCCTTTGTAGCAGTCCTTTGTCCTCCAGCCGATCTATCATTCGAGTCATCGCGCCCGCATCGTACGAGATGCCTTTGCATAGATCGGATGCGGACTTCTGACCGCCCTGCGCGAGGGTCGACAGGATGATGAACTGCGCCGAGCTCACCTCCAGCGGCCGAAGGTCCGCGTCAGCTTCCAGCTCCCGATCCACCACGGACAGCAGCTCCGCGCGAACCCGGTTCACCAGGTACCCCACCCCTTTGCGGGGCTCGTAGCTCTCGATGTCGTAGATCTCTGTCAAGGTGCGCCTCCAGTCCTCAGGCGATGGGCTGCATAATACTTGCCTAGGCTGTATTTGTCGAGGCTTTCTTTGCCTGGGCATCCGGTCATCCTGCGGCCCCGCTCGGGGCTCAGCCGGCGTGGTTGCGGACCCACTCGACCACTTCCGCATGGGTGGCAAACCAGACGTCGCGCCGGCTGCGGGCGTAACGGATCAGCTCCTCGAGAATCCAGATGCGGGAGCGGTAGCCAATGATGTGCGGATGGCAGGTGAGCTGAAAAATGCCACCGTCGGCGTAAGCCCCATCGAACTCGCGACGAAAGATCTCGAGCACGTCTGCCGGAGCCAGCTGCGGCCGCAGCGACTGGAAGCGGTGCATCATGAAGTACACCGCATCGTCGCGGACCCACTCCACCGGCAGCTCGATGAGGCCCGTGGGCTTCCCGTCCATCAGCAGCTCATAACAGTCCTCATCCGCCATCAAAGAGGAGTCGTATCGCAGGCCCAGCTCGCACGCGATTGCCAGGGTCGCGGCGCTGAAGTCCCAGGACGGCGTGCGCATCCCGACCGGCCGCGACCCGGTAATGCGCTCGAGCGTATCCGCCGCACGAAACAACAGCTCGCGCTCCGCTGCGGCAGGCAGGGAGGTATTGAGCTCGTGGATCCAGCCGTGCAGCCCGATCTCATGGCCGGCCGCCGCGAGTGCACGCTGCTCATCTGGGTAAGTGATGGCAGCCACCGCAGGAACATAAAAGGAAGCCCGAATCCCGTGGTTCGCCAGCAGCCGGGCAATGCGCGGGACACCGACGCGATTGCCGTACTGGCCCCACGCCAGCCGGCCGATCGAGCGGCCGCCGTCACGCAACTCGTTGGTCTCATGATCGGAGTCGAACGACAGCGCAACCGCACAGCGCGCGCCCCCGGGCCACGTCCGTGGTCGCAGACTTCGGCCAGCGCGGACCTGGTTGATGAGCCGCTGCCAATGCTCCGGCGGCCACTGCCAGGGCTCGGAAACGGAATCATTCACGGCGCGGGGATCTCCAGGAGCGCGCTCTGCAGTTGGCCCACCAGGCGCGACGATGGTAAGCGCAGGCCCCCGCCGCGTATTGGCTTACGATACGGTCGTATCAAATTGGGGAGTCCGCTCATGTCACCGCCCGTTCCGGAGAGGCCTGCACGCACGCGCCGCCCCGCGCCCCCAGGAAAGTCTACGGCCTCGGGGGAACGCGTGGAAGCGCTCACCTGACCCGCGAGAGCAGAGCGGGCAAAGCCGGCGCCTCCAGCCTGGTGCCGGGAACCGGCGTCGCGGCTATCGTGTTACAGAACGAGCAGGTGACGAGCCTGCGCCTGCCTGACGGCCGCAAGCGGAATGCGTGCATCAAACGTGACGAATTTCCCCTTGCGATGCGCTGCCGTGGCGAGCAGATATACATCGGTCAATTGACGGGGCCCGTGAATCCGTGTCGCATCGAAAATGTCGGGATCCAGCATGCTCAGATCCTCGGCCCAAAACTCGTGCACGTCGTGCGTGCAGGCATCGGCCAGGCGTCTGATTACTGCCTGGACGGGCAAAGGATTCGGGTAACTCGCATTCGACATGATGCGAATGCAGCCGTTCTGAGTCATGGGGCAGGAGGCCCATCCCTCCTGCGCGTGCTTCGCGAACCAGCCCATCGCCCGCTCGTGAGAAATATGATCGGGATCGAGCAATGCGATGAGCACGTTGATGTCAAGGAGCGCACGCAATCTCAGAACCCCATCGCATCGAGTTGCTCAGCCTCGAATGAGGCAGCCTTGCGAAAGCATCCTCAGCACGAATCGTCCTCACGGAGCTTGTCGATCAGATCGTTCGTGACAATGCCGCCGCGCCGCGCGAACGGCCGCAGGCCGTAAAGC
Source organism: Steroidobacteraceae bacterium (assembly GCA_036501985.1). Taxonomy (GTDB): domain Bacteria; phylum Pseudomonadota; class Gammaproteobacteria; order Steroidobacterales; family Steroidobacteraceae; genus 13-2-20CM-66-19. The sequence goes on from DASXZI010000015.1 coordinate 81,531, forward strand.
GCCTTGGGCTCCTTCACCGAGAGCGACTCAGGGGGCTGGTTCAACGAGCGCCTGGCCAGCTCGGAAATGATCTCGCCGATGGTTTTCTTCTCATGCCGCGCCTTTTCCCTTGCCGCCTGCAGCACGTCGTCCGCAATGTCCAAAGTGGTGCGCATGCATCAAATGCTAACGCATCACGCACCTGATGTCCAATACCCGTGCGCTTCGGTAACCTGCCGCCCCGGTGCGGGGGCCGGCGCGGAAAATGAGCGCTTGCCTCCGTGCCATGCACGTTCACGCCACCTGGAGCCTCACATGATCTGTCGCCGCAGCCACCGGCCTCGCCTTTCGATTGGTTGTCTTGCGGTGCTCGCGGTGCTCGCCAGCACGTGGGCCGGCGCGGCCGACTTCGCCGCGGGCGACTCATTCGGCGCGGTGCGAGGTGATCGCTCGAGCGGCTGGCTTCCCCAGACCCGATCGGAAGTGCTCGCGCGCAACGGCGTGGTCGCGACCAGCCAGCCGCTGGCCGCGCAGGCCGGCCTGCAGATTCTCAGAAAAGGTGGCAACGCGATCGATGCGGCGGTCGCCACGGCTGCGGTATTGAATCTGGTCGAGCCCGGGAGCGCCGGGATGGGCGGCGATGTCTTCGTGATCGCCTGGCTCGCCAAAGAGAAGAAGCTCATCGCCCTCGATGGGGCGGGGCGCGCGCCCACCGGCGCCACGCCGCGGCACATGGCCGAGCGGGGCTACACGGGACGCATGCCGGAGCATGGGATCGACTCGGCGACCGTGCCGGGCGCAGTGGACGCCTGGGATGCCCTGCTACATCGCGCCGGCACCATGAGCTTCAAGGACGTGCTCGAGCCGGCGGCGGTCCTCGCCGATCAGGGCTTCGCAGTCAGCGAGCGGATCCGCAACGACTGGATCTACGGGGCCAAGGTGCTCGCAGCTGATCCGGATTCGGTCAAGACGTATCTGGTGAACGGCGGCCCGCCGGCGACCTACTCCTTGTTCCGCAATCCGGATCTGGCACGCGCATTTCGCGTCATCGAGAAGCAGGGCCGCGATGCGTTCTACCACGGGGAGATCGCTGCTGCGATCGTGGCCAAGTCACGCGCCCTGGGCGGCACGATGACCCTGGAGGATCTCGCCAAGACTCATGCGACGTGGGAAACGCCCATCGCGACCAACTATCACGGCTACGACGTAGATGAGTTTCCCCCACCGACTCAGGGCTTCGCCGTGCTCGAGATGCTGAATATCCTCGAGGTATGCGGCCCGCGCCTCGGCGTGCGCCTTGCGGCCCTCGGTCCAAAGTCGCCCCTCTACTGGCACTTCCTCGTCGAGGCGAAGAAGATCGCCTACACGGATCTCTATGCCTATGACGGTGATCCCGGCTTCGTGAACGTACCCGTCGCGAAGCTGACCTCCAAGGCCTACGCCGCCGAGCAATGCTCCCACATCAACCTGCACCAGGCCGCCACCCCGACTCCCAAGGGTGATCCGGTCGGCGGGACGGTGTACATCGCTACCGCCGATCGCTGGGGCAACATGGTGTCGTTCATCTACAGCGTCTACGACACGTTTGGCGCCGGCATCACCGTGCCGGGCTATGGCTTCGTCCTCGGTGACCGCGGAGCGCTGTTCTCCCTCGACCCCCACAGCCCCAATCTCATCGCGCCGGGCAAGCGGCCCTTCCACACGCTGCTACCCGGTTTCCTCATGCACGATGGTCAGCCTCTGATGGCCTTCGGCCTGATGGGCGGCAGCCAGCAGGCACAGGGACACGCCCAGGTGCTGGTCAATGTGATCGACCTCGGAGCGAACCTGCAGGCCGCCAGCGATGCCGCCCGGTTCTCGCATGCGCAGGCGACCAACACTCTGAGCCTGGAATCCAGCCTCTACGATCTGGTCGGCGCGCAGCTCAAAGCCCTGGGCCACAAGGCCGTCTCGGCGAATGGCGAGGACATGGGCGGCTACCAGGCCATCGCCTTCTCCCCCTACCCCGCCTCCAAGCTGCCGCCCGTGGCGAGCGGAGCGGAAACCCCCGTCAATGGGGTGTACCGCGCGGCCTCCGATCACCGCAAGGATGGCGAAGCGGTGGGGTGGTGAGGGCGGCGCGCATCCGCAATAGCGGCGATGTGAACGAGCGCGATGCCGATTGCCCAGGGATAGAAATACAGCACTGAGACAACAGCGCGCGGCACGGAGGCGGCGTGCATGGCATGCAACGCCAGCGCAAAGGGAACCCACGGCAGAACGATCCATGCAATTCGGGACCACATCCGTAGCTGCACGAACAGGGAGAAGTTCGCAAGCCAGGCTCCCAGGAGCAACAGCCCCACGACAACGGCCGGCAGCGATCCGGACCGCAACACGAGCGTGAGGCCCAGTCTGATCACCGTCACGAACATCGCCGCGCCGATGTGCAGGTGACCCTCACGCAGGCCCGGGGTGACCCAGGAGGCCGCGTACAGAGCCCAGCCCGCGATGGCGAGGTGCCGATGACCGGCCGGAAGGCGGATCGCAGGCCGAAGCCATCGCCAGCTCATCGAATGCGCGCCTCCAGGGACCGCCTCAGGCCTGATAGACCGTGCGGCCGCCAGTCACCGTACGAGCAATCTTGATGTCCTTGATGTGCTCCTGGGGGCTGGTGTGAGGGTCCTCCGCAAGGACGACGAAGTCGGCGAGCTTGCCCGGTGTGATGGAGCCCTTGATGCTCTCCTCGTGCGACGCGTAGGCACCGTTCAGCGTGTTGATCTGCAGAGCCTCCGCCACACTGACACGCTGATTCGCGCCCCATGTCTCGCCGTTCCACCCAGTGCGCGTCACCATCCCCTGTATGCCCATGAGGGGCGCAAAGGGACCTGGCGGGAAGTCCGATCCGGCCGCTGCGGTGATGCCCGAGTCGATGAACGAACGGTAGGCCATGCAGTGGCGCATGAGAGCCTCGCCGTAGAAATGGAACTTGTCGGAGTTGTAGTAGGCATAGCTGGTGAAGGGAGTTGGCACGACGCCCAGTGCCTTGATCCGGCGCAGCAGCTCATCGTTGATCAGCGTGCAGTGCGTGATCTTGGGCCGGGTATCGCGGCGTGGAAGGCGCTCCTGCGCACGCTGCAGCGCTTTGAGCACCGCATCGATGGCGACATCGCCGTTCGCGTGGCAATTGGGCTGGATGCCCGCGCGATGGACGCGTTCGATCCACTCGTCGAGCGCGCCCTGGGTCTGAGTGAGATTTCCCCGGTAACCCGAGGCGGAGCCTGGGTACGGCATGCTCAGAGCCATGGTGCGTTCCGAAAATGAGCCATCCACGGTGTGCTCCGAGGTCGCTCCGAGACGCAGCCACTCATCGCCAAATCCGGTCTCGATCCCGTTGGCGAGCATGGCATCCAGCAGGCCGTCGTCCACTTCAAAACTCACCCTGTGCAGCAACTCGCCGCGCGCGCGAATGTCCTGGAGAGCACCGAAGTCCCCCTCCTCGTGATGCACGCTGGTCAGACCGTAGCGAACGAACTGTTTGGAGATATGAGCGAGGCCGTCGCGATCGCGTTGCCGCTTTTCGGCGTCCGTGAAGCTCTGGCGCTGGCCCACTTTCGCGAACGCCTGCAGCGCGTTGTCGGTGACGCGCCCATTGAGCTCGCCCTGCGCATCACGGTCGAACGTGCCGCCGGGCGGATTCGGCGTTGCGCGCGTAATGCCAGCCAGCTCGAAGGCCTTGCTGTTGAAGAAGTGCGTGTGCCCGCCGCGATGCTCAACGCCGACCGGATGCTCCCTGGAGACCTGATCCAGGTCATGAGTGTTGAGTGGACGGCCGTCCTTGACCTTGGTGTCGTCGTAGAAGTAACCCTCCACCCAGAAGCCCGGCGGCCTCTGATGGGCGCGGGTCCTGAGCTTCTCGACGATGCTGGAGATGGTGACGAACTCAACTTCGTAGGGGTTTCCGACCAGAACGTCATACAGCAGCATGTTGCCGGTCGCGTGGTTGTGACAGTCGATAAAGCCAGGCACGACGGTCATCTGCCCGGCATCGAAGCTCTGAGTCGCCCTGCCGGCGAGCGCCTTGATCGCCTCACTGGTGCCGACCGCAACAAATCGGCCGCCCTTGACGGCAAATGCCTCGGCCTTCGGCATCTGAGGATCGACCGTGTAGACCTTGGCATTGAGAACGATCAGATCGGGTTCGCGCGGACCGCCTGCCAGCGCAGCCAGGACCGCGGGCGGACGCATCAGTGTCGCGACGCCCGCGCCGGCCAGTCCTACGAAAGCCCGGCGGCTGAAACAATGTGTCTTCACAGGTGCCCCCATCCCATGCAAGCCGACGCGAATGCTGGAGTGTCATGCGCCCCTCTCACCATGGGACTGTAGCGACACTCAAGCCATTACACTTGTCGATGTGCTGCGCGCGCTACCTTGATACGCGGCAGCAATCCGGTCTGCGGGCCAGGGCATTGCCCTGCCGCTCGAAACTGCGGGGCGACTGCTGCACAATAACGTGGATATTGCCCCCGCGGATATTGCCCCCTTCCCCGACACCGGACGCCCAAGATGCGCAACCCGACAGAACTCTCCGCTGAGCTTCCTACCGTAGCACACTGGATTGGGGGTCGCCGCGTCGCCGGCAGCCACGCCCGCACTGGAAACGTATTCAACCCTGCACTCGGTGCAGTGGCGGCACGGGTCGCGTTCGGAACGAAGGATGACATCAACGCGGCGGTCAGTGCGGCTCGCGAAGCCTCCAGAAGCTGGGCCTCGACACCCGCGCCGCGTCGGGCCCGTATCCTGTTCCGCTTCAAGGAGCTTGTGGACAGCTCAGCTGAGGAGATCGCGCGGTTGATCTCACGCGAGCACGGCAAGACCGTGAGTGATGCCCAGGGCGAGCTGGCACGGGGCCTCGAAGTGGTCGAGTTCGCGTGCGGCATCCCACATCTGCTCAAGGGCGAATTCAGCGAGAACGTCGGCACCGGCGTGGACGCCTACAGCCTCCGTCAGCCACTGGGGGTGGTGGCGGGTATCACGCCCTTCAACTTCCCCGCGATGGTGCCCATGTGGATGTTCCCGATCGCCATCGCGTGCGGTAACACCTTCGTGCTCAAGCCCTCCGAGCGCGACCCTTCGACCTCGATTCGCCTCGCCGAGCTGCTGAAGGAGGCTGGCTTGCCTGATGGCGTCTTCAACGTCGTACAGGGCGACAAGGAAGCGGTGGATGCCCTGCTGCACCATCCGGAGATCTCCGCCATCAGCTTCGTCGGCTCAACGCCCGTTGCGCGGCACATCTATCTCGAGGGGACCTCCCACGGCAAGCGCGTTCAGGCTCTCGGGGGCGCCAAGAATCACCTCGTCGTCATGCCCGATGCGGACCTCGATCAGGTCACCGATGCCTTGCTGGGATCTGCTTTCGGATCTGCCGGTGAGCGTTGCATGGCCATCTCCGTCGCCGTGGCCGTCGGCGACGAGGTGGCTGATCGTCTGGTCGCAAAGCTCGTTCCGCGCATCAAGGCCCTGCGTATCGGAGCACCGGACGATGACGCTACCGAGATGGGCCCGCTGGTCACGCGCGAGCACCTGGAGCGGGTTCGCGGGTATATCGAGGCCGGCCTCGCTGAAGGTGCCACGCTGGCTCTGGATGGCCGCGCCGTCACCGTACCGGGGTCGCCGACGGGATTCTTTCTCGCCGGCTCGCTGTTCGATCGCGTGCGACCCGATATGCGCATCTACCGGGAGGAGATCTTCGGACCGGTCCTCGTGCTGGTCAGAGTCCCCCACGCGGATGCGGCCCTGCGGCTGATCAACTCCCACGCTTACGCGAATGGCACCGCGGTGTTCACTCGCAGCGGCGATGCCGCTCGGGCGTTTACCGCTGCGATCGAAGTCGGCATGGTGGGCGTGAACGTCCCGATTCCGGTGCCCATGGCCTTTTACAGCTTCGGAGGCTGGCGCAACTCACTGTTCGGAGACCACCACATCTACGGCGAGGAAGGTGTTCGCTTCTACACCCGGCTCAAGTGCGTGACACAGCGCTGGCCGAGAACACCGGGAAGCGATGCCGAGTTCACGATGCCCGTGATGCGTTGATGACCGTGAAGCGTTGATGACCGTGAAGCATTTCCTGCTCTTCTACGAGGTGAGCACGGACTATCTCACTCGACGCCCACACTTCCGCGATGCCCACCTGGCCAAAGCCTGGGAAGCGCATGCACGGGGCGAGCTGCTGTTAGGGGGTGCGCTGACCGATCCCCTGGACAGCGCAGTGCTGTTATTTGCCGGAGACTCCCGGGAGGTCGCGGAGAGCTTCGCCAGAGCCGACCCGTATGTCATCAATGGCCTGGTGAGCCACTGGCGGGTGCGTGAATGGACGACCGTGGCCGGCTCCGGAGCGGCCACGCCGGTGCACCCGGGTCCACCCCAGACAGGCGCAAGTGGCGACCCCGTTTGCACGGGCATGGCTGGACTGTCCCGGAGGGGCCGATGATTGCGAGGACGTGGAAAGGCCAGACGACACGCGAGAATGCGCCGGCGTACCTGCAGCATTTGACCGGGAAGGTCCTGCCTGAGCTGCGTCAGATTCACGGATTCCGGGGCACTCGAGTCCTGCGCCGGGACCTCGGTCACCGCGTGGAGTTCATGGTGATCACGCACTGGGAGTCGTGGGAGGCCATTCGCGCCTTCGCCGGGCAGGAGCCGCAGACCGCGGTGGTGGCACCAGCCGCGCGGGAGCTCCTCGCGGAGTTCGATGACTTCGTCAGCCACTTCGACATCGCCCACCAGGACTGAAGGCCGGGGGCGGGTCGCAGTCTGCGACCCGATCTGCATGCTGAGGCTGCGCGACGGCTCGCCGAGCCGCTGCAGAGTCCTCAGCTCAGGCCATCGCCTCCGGCGGGGCATGACCGCCCCGGACTGAGTCCTTCTCGGTGCGCTTGAGTTTGTCCTTGGCGTGATCCGCGCCGATCAGGATGTAGACAGACGGCACGATGAACAAAGTAAACAGCGTGCCAATCGACAGTCCGGTGAAGAGCACGATCCCCATTGCACGGCGTCCCGCGGCACCGGCACCGGAGGCGATCACGAGCGGCACCACGCCGAGCACCATGGCTGCCGTCGTCATCAGAATGGGCCGCAAGCGCACACCGGCGGCCTCGATGATCGCCTGCAGCTTGGTTCGCCCTTTCCGCTGCAGCTCGTTGGCAAACTGCACGATCAGAATGCCGTGTTTGCTGATGAGACCGAGTAGCGTGACGAGGCCGACCTGGGTGTAGATGTTGAGCGTCGCGAATCCTAAGTTGATGAATAGCAGGGCCCCGAACAACGCCATCGGGACGGACACGAGGATTACCGCTGGGTCGCGGAAGCTTTCGAACTGCGCGGCCAGGGCCAGGTACACGATCACCAGGGCGAACAGCATCGTGACCACGAAGCCGCTCGAGCCACGCACGTACTGACGCGACTGGCCGGAATAATCCACGTTGAAGCCGGTGGGCGCCACTTCGTGCAGCGCCTGGCGCAGAAACTTCAGCGCATCCGCCTGGGATACGCCCGGAGCGCCCGCTATCGTCGCTGAGTTGAGCTGCTGGAAGTGATTGATGGCCTCGGGCACGGTGCCCGTCTCGATGTGGGCCACCGTGCTGGCGGGAATCAGCGTGCCATCTCCGGCGCGGATGTAGTAATCCAGGACCTGGTGCGGATTGAGTCGGTCCTTCTGCAACACCTGCGGAATCACTTTGTAAGAGCGTCCCGCCAGCGAGAAGTAATTGACATAGCCGCCACCGAGCGCGGCCCCGAGCGCATTACCCACGTCCTGCTGCGTGAGGCCCAGGTTCGCCACGAGGTCGCGATCCACCCGCAGCGTCGCTTGCGGCTTGTCGAGCTTCAGGTCCGAGTCCACGAACCAGAACATGCCGCTCGCCTTGGCCTTCTCCAGCACCTTGTCGGCCACCTCGTGCAGATTCTCGATCGGCTGGGTGGTGGTGATGACGAACTGCAGAGGCAGGCCCTGCGACCCAGGCAGTGAGGGGAACTGGAAGGCGGCTATGTGAGCGCCGGCCACGTGATTCCACTTGTCCTGCAGCAGCTTCTGCAGCACGTCGGCGGAGCGCTTGCGCTGATCCCAGGGCTTGAAGAGGAATCCGCCGAATCCCTGATTCACCGAGGGAGTGCCTGTGATCTCGAAGGACGACTGGAACTCCGGCAGGTTCCTGGCCAGCGACGAGATCTGATCGGTGTAAGCCTGCATCTGCAAGAGGGTCGCATCCGGCGGCCCGATCGCCTGGTAGAGCACCACTCCCTGATCTTCCTGTGGCGCCAGCTCGGAGGTCGAGGTCATGAACAGGTACACCGTGCCGGCGAGCAGCAGGACACCCAGCGTGACGAAAACCTGCCAGGTGTCCAGAGCCTTGCCCAGCATGCGCTGGTATCGGTTACGCAGGCTCGAGAAGCGGCGGTCGATGAAGCGTGCGAGACGGGCTTCCTCCTGCTCCGGCGTGAAGAAGCTCGCGCACATCATCGGCGAGAGCGTGAGCGCGATGATTGCCGAGACCGTCACCGCTCCGGCGAGCGTGAACGCAAACTGTGTGAACAGTGCGCCCGTCAGACCTCCCTGGAAGCCGATGGGCAGATAGGCGGCAACCAGCACGACGGTCATCGCGATGATGGGGCCGCCCAGCTCGCGGGCACCCTGCAGGGCGGCCTGGAAAGGCGACTGGCCCTCCTTCATGTGCCGGTCGACGTTCTCCACGACGATGATCGCGTCATCGACCACGAGGCCAATGGCCAGCACGAGTGCCAGCAGCGTCAGCAGGTTGATGGAATACCCCAGAGCGAGCATCAGGAAGAAGGCGCCGATGAGTGACAGCGGCATCGCCACCAGCGGGACGATCACTGCGCGCAGGCTCCCGAGGAACAGATAGATGACCAGCGTGACGATCAGCAACGCTTCGACGAGAGTCTTGATGACCTCGACGATGGCGGTATGGATGAAAGCCGTCGCGTCGTAAACGAGCTTCTGCGAGACCCCGGACGGGAGCTGTGATGCGATGCCCGGCAGGGTTCTCTTGACCAGCTTGGCGACGTCCAGGATGTTGGCCTTCGGGGCGACCTGGATGCCGATGAACACCGATCGCTTGCCGTTGAAAGCGACGCTGAAGTCGTAAGTCTCGGCGCCCAGGACGACGGTGGCCACATCCTCCAGGCGGACGATCGCATCGTTCTGCTGCCGCACGATCAGATGCTTGAACTCATCGACCGAGTGCAGGTCGGTGGAGGCAGTCAGGTCCACGCTGACCATCTGCCCCTTGGTGTTGCCCACGGCGGTGAGGAAATTGTTGGCCGATAGAGCCGAGTAGACATCGTTGGCGGCGACGCCGTGGGCTGCCATGCGCGCCGGATCGAGCCACGCACGCAGCGCGTACTGGCGGCCGCCGATGATCTCGGCCGTCTGCACGCCTTCCAGCGCATCGAGCTGCGGCTTGACGACGCGATAGAGGTAATCGGTCAACCCGTTGGGAGGCAGCAGATCGCTGTAGTAGCCGATGTACATCGCGTCCGTCGTCTGCCCCACCTGGACGGTGAGCACGGGCTGCTGGGCCTGCGGCGGAAGCTGATTGCGTACCGAGGCGACCTTCGTGTTGATCTCGGTCAGCGCGCGGTTGGAGTCATAGTTGAGGCGCAGCGTGGCGCTGATCACCGACACACCCGTGCTGCTCGATGAGGACAGGTAGTCGATACCCTGCGCCTGCGAGATCGCGGCCTCGAGCGGCTGCGTGATGAAGCCGGCTACCGTGGCCGCATCCGCGCCGTAGTAGGTCGTGGAGATCGTCACGACCGCGTTCTCGGTCTCCGGATACTGGCTGACGGGGAGCTGGAAGATCGCCCGCACGCCGAGCACCAGGATCAGCAGGCTCACGACGAGCGACAGCACCGGGCGCTTGACGAAGATGTCGGTGAAACTGCTCATCGCAGCACCTCACTGCCGCTGGGGCGGGGAAGCATCTCAATGCTCCTGCGGCGCCGGATTGGCGTCGTCGCGCGGAGCAACGCTGTTATCGATCACGAGGGGTGTGCCATTGTTGAGCTTGAGCTGACCGCTGGTCACCACGAGATCGCCCTCATTCAGCCCTTTGATGACTGCTACCTGATCCCCTCGCGTGGCGCCGAGCGTGACGAAGACCTGCTGGGCCTTTAGCGTGGCAGCGGGCGGCTGGCCCTTTTTCGGAGGGGGCTGATTGGCAGGCGGCTCGGTGTGCTGAGCGACGAATATCGTCGTGCCGTAGGGGTTATAGGTGATCGCAGTCTGCGGCAGCGTCAGGTACCGCTCGGTTCCACCGTAAGTTACCGAGACGCGGCCGAACATCCCGGGCAGCAGCCGGTGGTCGGCGTTGGCGACCGTCGCCTCCGCCTGGAAGTTGCGGGTGCTCGAATCGACCTTCGGGTCGATCGCATTGATCTTGCCGGGGAAGGAGACTCCTGGATAGGAGTCCGTCGTCAGCATGAGGCTCTGGCCGGTCGTGATGCGCGCGAGTTCCTGCTGAGGCAGCTTGAAATCCACGTAGATCGGATCGACCGACTGCAGCGTGACCACCTTGTCGCCGGTGTTCAGATACTGGCCCGGATTGACGGTGGTGATACCCAGCTGGCCGGCGAAGGGCGCCCGCAGGATCTTCTTGGCGACCAGTGCCGCCTGGGCCGCCACCATGGCGCGCTTGTTCTTCAGATCGGCCGCATCCGCATCCAGCTGCGCCTTGCTGATCGCCTGGTCCTGGAACTGGAGCTTGTCGCGCTCATAAACGGTCGAGGACAGATCCGCAGCCGCCTCCAATGCATGCAGCTGCGCGAGGTCCGAGTCGGCATTGAGCTCTACCAGGACCTCACCGGCCTTGGCCACGTCCCCGGACTTGAAGTGCAGCGTGCGCACGAGACCCGCTACCTCCGTCGTCACATCCACGCCCAGTGTCGCGCGCAGCGTGCCGATCGCATCGATGTGCGGCTGCCAGTCCGAGTACTGCACCTTCATCGCACTGACAGTCTGCGGGGGCGAGGCGTTCTGCAGGCGCGCCTGTGCCATGAAATGCTGCTTGACGAGATTGAAACCGACCAGCAGCGCGAGCAGGACCCCGGCGGCGAGCACCACGATGATCAATCTCCGTCGCATGACGCTCACTGTGCAGCCCCTTCTGTATCTTTACGATTCCACCAGCCACCACCCAGTGCCTGAAACAGCGCTGCCGAATCCGCGTATCGGGTCGCCTGGGACTGCACACGACTGAGCCGCGCCTGCGAGTACAGGCGCTGGGCGTTGAGTACGGTGAGATAGCTCACGCCGCCGAGCTTGAACTGCTTCTGCGCAATCTGCAGCGCGTCCGAGGCCGTGCGCTCCGCCTCGACCTGCGCTTTCAGGTCGCGCGCATCGGATTCGAGCGCGCGCAAAGTGTCTGCGACGTCCTGCATCGCGGCCAGCACGGCCTGACGATAGGTAGCAGCGGCGCCATCGAGGTTGGCAATTGCTGCGCGTCGCTTGTAGCGCAGCTCCCCCCCGTGGAACAGCGGCTGCAGCAGCGCCGCGCCCGCAGTCCAGGCCTCCGTACCCGGACCCAGCAGTCCTTGCGAAGTGAGCGAGTCCGAACCGATCGAGCCGGTCAGAGTGAGCTGTGGAAACAGGTTGGCAGTGGCCACGCCGACCTGCGCACTCGCCTGGTGCAACAGCGATTCGGCGGCCTGCACATCGGGGCGCTGGCGGATCAACTTGGCGGGCACGGTCACCGGCAGCTCGGTCGGCAGCTCGAAGTGATCCAGTGTGAAATCCGGAATCGTCGCATCATCGGGCGTGTGGCCGGACAGCACGGCCAGGCGGTGTTGGGCCTGCGCAAGCGCCTTCTCCAGGGCGGGAACCTGTGCCTGAGCCTGCGCGACCTGGGCCTGCTGCGACAGGACATCCGAGCGCGAAGCGCCCCCGACATCGAACTGCCGCTGCACCACCTTCAATTCGGCACCCTCGCTGCTCACCACGTCGTTGACCGCGACCAGCTGTGCTCGCAAGGAAGCGATGTCGAACGCCGTCGCGACGACATTTCCCGTCAAAGTGAGATCGGCCGCTTCGAGCTCCCAGCGCTGGTACTCGGCCTGCGCTCGCAAGCCCTCCAACTGGCGCCGCGATGCGCCGAAAAGATCCAGTCGATAGGAGACATTCACAGAGGCCGTATAGAGGGTGAAGTCACTTGCTGGCAGACTCGGCGCGCCGAAGGCAGCGCCGGGAACCCGTTCGCGCGTGACGCCCGCCTGCCCGTCGGCAGTGGGCAACAGCAGCGCGCCACGCTCGGCGATGTAAGTGGCCTGCGCCGATCGCAGCGCTGCCCGGGCGGCCGCCAGGTTCGGGCTGTCGTGCAGGGCCCGGCGCACCAGCTCGTCGAGCGGCTCGGAATGAAACAAACTCCACCAGTCGCCCGGAATGTCGCGATCCGCGACGAACTTCTGGGCGGCGCCGGCGGCCACCGGAGCTTCGGTAGTAACGTCGGGCTGCTCGCCTGCGGTGTAATGGGTCGTCGCCGGCGCAGCGGGCGGGTGGAAGTCGGGGCCCACGGCACAAGCAGCCAGCATCACCGTGGCGAGGATGGCGACAACAGTTGGCCGTGCGGGAGTGTAGCTCGAGAGTTGCAAGGGCCCTGCTCAGTTTTTCCGTCGTGCGTGTTGGCACGGGCGGTACGGAATCGGCGGCGCCGATCAACTCCGCCAAGGGGCCGGTACTCTAACGGCTGGGACGGTCAGCCGCAATGAAAGTGCGCCGGCCCGACCTGCAGTTGCGGTGCGCTGCCACGCTGCGCTGAAGGATTGGTGAGGGCTCCACGCCCGCCCCTCTCTCGAAAGGGGGAGACTCACGCGCGACTTGCGAAATATTCCTGCAATGAAGCGACTCCGAGGCGCTTGGCCTCGAAGAGGCTCTCGAGGTGCTCCCGGGAGTTGACGAGGCCCCGGGCGCGAAGCGTTCCGGCGCCATCCAGCAGTGCGGCATACGGAAGCCTGTTCACCTGGTAGGTGATTCCGAGCGGAGCCGATACGACATAGGGGAAGCCGGCCAACCCCTTGCTGCGCACGAACTCCCGGTGCGTCGCCGGCTCGCCATCGCTTGCCAGCACGATCCGCAGCCAGGACTGCTCGTCCTTGCGACTGGATTTCAGTACCGGCAGCAGCGACTCGCACACCGGGCAGGTCGGCGAGAGGAACAGGAGAAGCGTGCTCAGTCCGTCCTGGCGCGCAGCGCCGATGCTCAAGCCCTGCCCGTCCAGATCGACCACCTCCACCGCCGGGACCTGCTCGCCGATCGCGAGACCGCGGTTGAGCATCAGTGCTCCCACCGGCGAGATCCGCTCATGCAACACGCCAACCTGACGAGTCAGTGCAAGCACGATAACCAACAGTGCGAGCACGATCAGCCACAGCACGATGTTGGAAACCGCGAGTGCCGTCATCAGGTACGCCGCAGCTCGGCGCTTCGCGGCGCGTTGCGCCCCAGCAGCCGCTCGAGGCACAGGTACACGAGGGCGCAGGTGAGGGTTCCCAGACCGATCGTGACCGCATCGGTGGGCTCGAGGCTGCGGGGACTCCACGGCAGCAGGAGCACCCCGGCGACGGCGCCGATCAGCAGGTTACGCCCGAGCATCCATGGGGCGATCGGGCGGCGCTCGTCCGGAGCACCGCAGCCGCATGCCAGGTCGCGCCGGCCCCTCGCCAGGTTGACAGCGATGGCGGCCGCATAAGCCAGCAACAGGAGCGCTCCAGCCACAGCGGCGCTGGCACGCGTGACATCGAACAGCAGGCCGGCGGCCACGGCTGCCTCGAGCACCGGCACCAGGCTCGTCAGCTGCGCGCGCGCAAGTCCGGGCAGGATCTCGTAAGCGGCGAAGATCTCCGTGAAGGCGCGCAAGTCACGCAGCTTGTGAAGGGCCGCGGTCCCGAACAGCAGCGCCAGACATGCCACGATCAGCTCGGCCACGGCGGGGTCGATGGTGAGAGGGGTCATGCGGCGCGCATCATAAACCACCCGGCTGCGCTGGCGTCGCCGACCCGGGCTGCGCCTCGGCCGGCGCGGGGCCCGATGCCCCGGAGCCGCCGTGGGACGCTGCGGACCCTGTGGATGCCCGGCTGCCGCGATAGGCGGAATACAGCATCGACAGTGCCGCATAGGCGACCACGATCATGACCAGCCAGCGCAAGGCCGGCAGCGGCAGCGACTTGACGATGAAGACGGCAATCAGCACGCCCACGACCCCGCCGATCGTCAGGCCGAGCGACGGACCCCAGGCGAAACGGCCCGTCTTGAAGAAGCGCAGGCTCGCCACGGGCTGAACCAAACCGCAGGTTCCCATCATGATGGGGAAGGCCCCCAGAGGATGCAGGCCGAGCAGCGCCAGCAGCACCATGCAGGGCGCGTAAGCACCGATGCCGACGCTCATGAGTGCGCCGAGCACGAAATTGACCGCGACGGCGACCACGAATCGCCAACCGGGCAAGGCCATCGCCGTGCCCCCGACAGGCAGGCCGCCGAGATTGTTCAGAAGAAAGAACGTGGCGGCCGTCAGCAACGCGATGCCCATGAAGAACTGTATGGCCCGCCGGGGAAGGCGACTCACGACACCGGCGCCGAGGTACGCACCGACCGTGGCGCTGGCAATCATCGCCGTCAGCAGCATCGGCTCGACCGCCACGGCGCTCACGAAGGCCACCGTCTCGATGAATGCCGAGGCGTTGTGCCCGATGTTGAGAGTGCCCGGTATCAACTCGTCCGCCGGGCGGCGGCGTAATTTGAACAGGGCGGTGGTGGGGGCGAAGGAGCCGATACCCAGGCCATCGAAGAAATCGGTGACGAAGCCGATGAGCACATCCCCTGTGGTCGGCCGCTCGCGCAGCGGATGGGTACTTCTGGCGCGCAACCATTCGATGACGAATGCGATGTTGACCACCACCAGGGCAGCCAGAAGACCGATCTTGGGCCAGCTCATGGGATGCACCTCGCAGTCACGCTGTTCTCGCGACGCTCGTGAGGCGGCCGCGCAGACGCGCCGCGCCATCGAGCGCCCGCAGGTACTGGACCGCAATGCGCGCCCCGATCCGGTTGAAGCGATGCAGCGGAATGGGCGTGACCGCGGTCAGTGGAAAGCCCAGCTCCTCGGCCGACTCCCCGAGCGCGCGCCGGGCAAGCAGGCGGCCCATCATGGTGGCCATCGCGACTCCCCGCCCGTTGTAGCCCAGAGCAGCCAACATCCCCGGGGACACCTCGTGCAGGTGCGGAAGATGATCACGCGTCATGCCGACGAGGCCGCCCCAGTGATATTCATATTGAATGCCGGCAAGCTGCGGATAGATCTCGGCGACCGCCCGGTAGTGATGGCGTGCCGCCGTGGCCACCGGCGCATCCCGGAAGGAACCCCGCGAGCCCATGATGAGCCGACCGGTCACATCCAGGCGAAAATATCGCAGCAGGTGCCAGGTATCGGAGGCCGCCTGCCCCTCGGGAAGAATCGAGGCGCGGATGGGTTCGGGCAGCGGTGTGGTAGCGACTTGATAGGACGGAACAGGGATCACCGTGCGGCGCAACGCGTCCGCGAGCCCGTCGGTATAGGCGCCGGTCGCCAGGATCAGCACGGCACCTGTCACGCGGCCGTGCGGGGTGTGCACACGCCAGCCGCCCTTGATCGGCTCCAGTCTCAGTGCGGGACTTCGATTGAAAATCCTCGTGCCGGCCCGCTGTGCTGCCAGCGCAAGTCCCCTCACGTACGACAGCGGCTGCACGGTGCCCCCTCGCCGGTCGATCCAGCCGCCACTATAGCGCCGCGAACCCGTGAGACGGGCGATCTCCTGTTCTCCCAGCAGCGCGACATCGGCGCCGCGCCTTCGCCATTGTGCCACCCGGGTGCGGATCATCTCGAGCGCGCTCGCGGAGGTGGCCGGCTGGAGCCAGCCCGTGCGCATGGCGGAGCAGGCAATCCCGTGCCGGCGGATCAGATCGAACACCAGGTCCGGACCTGCGGCCACGGTCCGCACGACTTGCGGCCCGAGGACAGGACCGAACATTTCCTCGAGCGCGTCGGGATCGTGTTTGACACCTGGAATCACCTGGCCGCCGTTGAGCCCCGAAGCGCGTTCGCCGACATCGGCCGCCTCCAGGATTACCACCTCCCGGCCCGCCTCGCTGAGGTGCAGCGCGGCGCACAGACCCGTGTAGCCCGCACCGATGATGACTACGTCGGCCCGCCCATCGCCGCAGAGCGAACCGAGCACAGGACCGGGAGCCGCGGTCGCGGACCACAGCGAGCGCATCGCCGTCATCGGATAGGATCAGCTCGATAATCGATACTGCGGTATCGGCTGATGGCGACTGTAAGGCAGCCCTCAAGGGAGGTCAACGGGAGCGGCCGCGCCCTCGGGCACCAGGTCGGCCAGCGGCTTGCGCCCCCGCAGGAGCGACCCCCAAGGCGGCAATTCCCGAACCGCGCAGCGTTCGCACGGCCCGCGGGAATCAGCCGCGGAGCAGCTCGCTGACGGCGCGGTCCGCCTGCAGGATGGCGGAATCCGTATAGGCCTGGCCGCCCGCATCCGAGTTGGCGATGGTGATGCGGCCGAACCGGGCGCGCCCGATGACATTGGGTCGCTGCTGCGGTGGCAGCTCCGGCTCGAACAGCGGGTTGTACTCCGGCGCGTAGCCGTGAGGCCAGCGATTCACGGTGATGGCTTCGATATCGCGCGCCGGATCGAACCCTCCGCCCGAGAGCGTACGCGCGAGTTGCTCGCGGATGTTGTGCTCGAAGGTCGAGAATGGAGTGACCAGCAGCTCGGCGCGGCCCGCCTTGTTCTGCTCGTGCTCGGGCAGTCCGGGCTTGCAGGGTGTGCGGGTCATGTGGACCAGAATGGGCTCGGTGGGCGACTTCGAGCTGCGGTACGCGCCAATGTCCACCTGCCAGTTGAGCGTGAAACCTGAGTGGTAGCCGCCGGGTGAGTTGACCCGGTGGATCCTCAGCTTCTGAAATGCCTGCCAGTCGCGCAGCGCCACGCTCGTATACACAAGTGGCGTCTTGACCAGGCTATGCAGAGCAGCCTTCTGTGCGGAGGGCAGCTCGGGACACAGGTACGGGATCATCATGTTGTAGCAGGCCAGCACGCAATTACGGCCGCGCACCGTGTAGGGTTTCCCACCGCGCATGTAAGTGACCTCGACCTCACGCGCCGATGCGGGGTCGCCCATGTTCCTGACGCGAACGACCGTGCTACTGAGTCGGACGCGCACGCGCGAAGCGGGCTGGTCCAACTGGTGGTAATCGGCCCGTGCGGTTATGAGGTCCTCGACCGACGTACCGGGAATGGCCGCCGGAATCAGGTTACGGATCAACAGGCGCGCGATCGTTGCGTTGCCATCGGGGAAGTGCAGCGTGGGAGAGCCCCCGGTGTCCTCATAGCCGGCCGGCGTCGGACCCATCCGGGAGATGGACCCGTGAGCGAGCTTCATGCCCTTGAAGCCCGGCAGACCGAATCCCCAGCAGTCCAGGGCCGAGACGGCATCGATCCCCACGCCCCACTCCCCGTGGGTGTGCGTCTGGTAGTAGCGAATCGTCGCCGGATCTACCTTGACCAGCGTACGCAGGAATTCGCTGTAGCTGATCTTGCACAGCCGCAGCTTCTTCTCTTCCGAGCTGAGTCCGGGCAGGTAGTCGATCGAGCCCTCCTCTATACGCTCGATGTCGCTGCGCGCACGCGGCGACAGCGGCGCATCAGCCAGAAGCTGGCGGACGGGCACGCTGCCGAGGCCGACGGCGAGTTTGTCGGCGCCGAAGGTCTCGCGATCGAAGAACACGGCGCTCTTCAAGCCCAGGTCCTGGTAAAACTTCAGATGCTCCACCTTGCGGCTCAGAGCCGTGACGTCGATTCCGAGCTCACGGATCAGCCCCGCCGGAGCGGGCGCATAGGGCCGGGGACTGTCGATCGAGAGCGTGCCGCCATTGAGCAGATGCAGGTGGCCAGCGAGCTCGAACTCGTTGCGCTTGGCGTGGCCGCCGAAATCGTCATGATTCTCCAGGACCAGGATGCGGCTGGAGGACGAGGTTCGCGCGCGGAAGAAGTGCGCGGCCGACAGGCCGCTGATCCCGCCGCCGACGACGATCAGGTCATAGGTCTCGCCGGTGTCGGCACCCTTGCCGACAGACTGACCATCGCGCAGCGCGTGTGCGGCTTCGAATGAGCCAGGATGGCTGCCCCGCATGCCCGTGAGCCGCGGGGGGTAGTAACCTGGCGCATCCTGGGCCGCAGAGCCCGAGGGGTCCTCGGCAGCGTAGGCCTTCAGCAGGGGCCCGGAGAGCGTGGTGGCCGCCGCGACCAGCGCACCCTGAAGAAAATCGCGCCGCGCAATCGGACGGTCTTCGCCGAGATTCCGATCCGACGGTCGTTTCCGCTCGTCCGACATGATGGCTCCCCCGATTCAGCGCACCGGCATCCAGCACGGCCTATCGTTTAAGATACGAGATCGAAGCTCGCGCGAGCAAGAGAGTCCTTGAGCGCAAAGACACCGCCAGCGCACATTCGCCGCGTGCTCGGCGTTTGTGCGCTGCTCGGCATGCTGCTGCTGTGGCCGGCCCCGGCATCGGGCGGCATCGTGTGGGATACGGGTATCGCCGTCGGCTATCTGGCGGCGGTGTTCGCCATGATGTTGTATCTGTACCCACTGCGCGGCGCGGGCCTCGACGGGCAGGCATTACCGCACCGCAGGCTGCTCACCGTTTCCCAGCATCGTCGTTTCGGTTGGATGGCGTTGTGCCTCGCGGCCGTGCACACCCTGATCGCACTCAGTACCCAGCCGCTCACGCTGCACTATCTTTTACCTTCCGCGCCGCTTTACATGCTGTGCGGCCTCGGCGCGCTCATGGTGCTCGCGGTCCTCATCCCGACCGGACTGTCAACGCGGACCCTCCTGCGACAGTCCCCGGGTCGCGCCGGAGTTGGAATTGCGCACGCGTTGCTTGCTGCCCTGTTTCTAGGTTTGCTGGGGGCTCATCTCGTAGGCAGCGGGCAGCTCATCGATACCGGGCCGAAGGCCCTCAGTCTGTGCATATTGCTGGCGTTACCGGTTTTCTGGTCGGTGCTGCGCACGCGCAACCTGCGCCTGCGCCCGACTCACTGGATAGCACTCGTCGTGTCTTTCGCTGTCGCTGCTGTACTGCTGGCCTTACCGATACAGCCCACGGCTGCCCGGCTCATGGAGCCGGTGGTCAGACCCAGTGAGACCCTCCCGGTGCACTTCCCCCATGAGCTGCACATGAGTGTCAACTGCGTCGCCTGCCACCACAACTTCCGCGACACTACGGGCACCGCGAACTGCATCGACTGCCACCGTAGCAGACGGACCGACCTTCCCCACTCCAGCGAGGCAACCTTTCACGTGTTCTGCCGGCAGTGTCATCACGACCTGGCGCTGGATGGTCGCAAGCACGGTCCCACCCGCGACTGTCAATCCTGCCACCACTGACTGTGGACCCACGTGACGGCTGCGTGCGGGGCAGCCCCCTTGCGCGGGAGCTCTCTTCCCCGGGGCAACGCCGCACGCATCCCGCACACCACGGGCGCCGCTACTTTCGACTCGCATTGCGATGTGCGAGACTCGAACCAGCGGCTGGGGCGGCAGCGCGCAAAAAAAGAGGGATCTCGATGCGTCCATTCCTGTCACGCGTGACGATCCTGGCGCTCCTGGGCAGCACCATGCTGAGCGCCGCACCCCTCCCGCCGCCGCTACCCGCCGAGCATCTGACGGTCGAGAAGCTCGGACAGCTCAGCCCGCATTGGGTCTACGTGTTCGACGAGGCCCTGCTCAACGAGATTGACATGCGCGTGCTGGTTTTCGACGGCGACACGTATCGGCGCCTCGGACAGATCGGTACCGGATTCATGCCGGGCGTGAATTTGTCTCCCGACGGCAGGACGACGGTGGTCGCAACGACATACTTCGCCCGCGGCGGCCATGGAGCACGCACGGACGTGGTCGAGTTCAACGACAACACCACGCTCGCCAAGACCGGCGAGATCGTTCTGCCGCCCAAGCACGCGCAGACTTTCCCGATGCTATTTGACGTGGCCTACAGCTCGGACGCGAAATTCCTGTACGCCGCATATCTGACCCCGGCAGCCTCGTTCGGGGTGCTCGACCCGGTAAAGAAAACGGTTCTCGGTGAGATCGATACCGCGGGTTGCGCGCTCGTCATCCCCTTCGGGCCCAACCATGTGGCCTCCCTGTGCGAGAGCGGCAGGCTGCTCACCGTCACGCTGGATGCGCACGGTCACGAAGCCTCGCGGGCGACCTCGGAACCCTTCTTCGATCCCGATCACGATCCGATCTTCGTGCAGGGCATCCGAACGGTGGATGGCTATGCGTTCCTGTCGTTTCTGGGCGAAGTGCACGAAGTGGACTTCTCGGGCGGCAAGCCGGCATTTCGCCCGCCCTGGTCACTGGTCAGCGCGGCGGAGAAAGGCACCTGGCGTCCGGGCAGCGTGCAGGTGGGCGCCATCCAGCGGACTTTCGGCAAGCTCTATGTCTCGATGCATCAGGGAGGTGCCGGGTCGCACAAGGACTACGGCACCGAGATCTGGGTGTTCGACCTGAAGACTCATCAGCGCACCGCCCGCTGGGCCTTCGACACCCATGACTGGGGAGCCATCACGGCGTTGCAGGTCACCCAGGACCGCTCCCCGCTGCTGTTTGCGGCCACCGAGCGGGCGGATCTCGTGGTCCTGGATCCCCAGAGCGGCAAGGCGAAGCACGTGGAGAAACAAGTTGGCCAGAGCCCCTGGCTCCTGATGAGCCCGTGAGGAGTTGCGATGCATCCGCTTGACCGCGTGTTCGAGAGCTCGGCCCGTTCGCTGGCGAAGCGCACCTCGCGCCGCAGCCTGCTCGGATCGCTGGGACGAATACTCACGGGAGTGGCGCTGTTGCCGCTGCTGCCCATTGACCGCAGCGCGCGGGCGCAGACCGCCGGTGGCGCGGCCAAGCCCGACAGCAACAATCCGCAAAGCTGTGAGTACTGGAGGTATTGCGCGATCGATGGGTTTCTGTGCTCCTGCTGCGGCGGCAGCTCCCACTCCTGCCCCCCCGGAACGCAGCCCTCGCCGATCACGTGGATCGGCACCTGCCACAATCCCAATGACAGCCGCCACTACATCGTCTCCTACAACGATTGCTGCGGAAAGGTGAGTTGCGGAGACTGCTTCTGCAATCGCAACGAGAACGAGAAGCCGATGTACCGCCTGTCCCGCAACAACGACGTCAACTGGTGCATGGCCAACACCGAAGCGGACTATCACTGCTCGGTGTCCGTAATTCTCGGTGTCGCGGAGAAATGACCGGCAGCCAGCCCGTGGGATGCAGTGTCGCCCCGGCCCGCCTTGCCGCCCCGGCCCGCCTTGCCACTCTGGCGTGCCTCGTCGCGGTGGCCTGCGTCGCGCCGGCAAGTGCCAGCCCGGCACAGGACTACATGCTCTACTGCATGGGTTGTCACGGCGCCACGGCCGAAGGGGTCCCGGGCAAGGTGCCGCCCCTCGCCGGCGCCCTTGGCCGCTTCATGCGCACTCCCGGCGGGCGCGAGTATGTCCTTCGCGTGCCCGGTGCGGCCAACTCAGCGCTTGCGGACGAGCCGCTGGCGGCCGTTTTGAACTGGATCGCCCGCACTTACGATGCCGCAGACCTGAGGCCCGGCACGCCGCCGTTCACGACTGCGGAGGTGGCCCGCCTGCGGCATTCTCCGCTCGTCTCAGTCCTCGCCGCGCGAAGCGCCGTTGTGAAGAGCCTGGCAGCCAGCGGCGCGGCGCCCCCGTCCAGCTACTGATCAGGCGCACGCGGGCTCGCGAGGCCACCGGACTTGCGCACTCAGTACCGGTAGCTCGCCGTGATTCCGACGGTTCGCGGCCGGAACGTGAAGTTGCGCTGCAGGCGGTTCACCCCAACTCCATAGTCGATCGAGAAGTCGTAGTTGGTAATCGTGTGTGAGTTGAAGAGGTTGTCCACGAACGGCTCGACCTGCCACTGCCCGAAGGTCATGCCACCGCGCATGGACATGAAACTCGTCGAGGGCAGCGTGAAGAACTCGGCGTCGAACTGCGCACTGTTGGGATCCTGCTGCGGCGAGGTCCACTTGGCGCGCCCCTGGTACTCGTAGTCGGCCCGCACGAAGGATTCGTGCTCCATCAGTGCGAACTTGTACTCGAGGCCGACCGAGGCGCTCACCGGGGCATTCGGCTGGCCGCTCTCGCCGATGATCGAATCGCCCTTGATCACGATAGGGGCGGTCGTCTGGCCCGGGAACCTCGAGTCCCGCGTGTAGCGCGCCTCGGTGTACCCGGCGGTGAGCTCCGCCGACAGGCCGCCGCCGACGTCGACTTCCGCCTGCACGTCACCGCCCTTGGCGGTGGCCTCGCCCAGATTGGAGATGAAGGAGATCTCACAAACCGGTGGCACGACGGTCTGCTGGATGTTGTGCCATTTGATGTAGTAGATACTGGTCGCGATGCGCACGCGATTCTCTATGTTGTTCTTTGAGCCGATCTCATAGCTGTCGACGGTATCCGAATTGTAGGTCGCGGGCGCATTGGCGATGCCGAAGGTCTGGAAGTCCGAGGCGCAGGCGGCATACGGCACCGGGTTGTTGGCCCCGCCCGGACGGAATCCCTTGGCATACGTGGCGTACAGCAGATTGTTGTTATCCATCTGCCAGGCGAGGTTCAGCTTGGGCGTGAACGAGTTCTCCTTCTTGTCGCCGTTGTTGACCTGATTGGCCAGGAAGAGCTGCGGACCGCCGGTGAGCGTGTTGAAGCTGAACTCGGTCCTGGAGAAGCGCACGCCCACCGTCGCCTTCAGGGTATCGGTGAGCGCGTACGTACCCTCGCCGTACCAGGCGAGCTGCTTGTCCTCGGCGTGGGTCTGCAGGAAGTAGGAGTCGTTGGGAAAGTGCGGATCGAAGGGGACCGGGTTGCCGTCCGGGTCGGTGAACTCGTCCGTATAGGGCACGCCGAACACGACTTGTGTGAAGTCGTTCAGCATCGGGTCGTGAATCTGCTCCAGGTACTGCTGGCGGTTCGAGCTGAAGAACAGGCCGGTGGTCCATAGCAGCCGCGCCGCCGGGTCCACTGACTGCAGGCGGATCTCCTGGGTGAAATTCTGCTGATCGTTATCGATCGAGGCGGGCGAGCGGTAATCGGCCAGGGCCGCCGGCAGGTGGATGCCGCTGGCATCGATCATCGGGAAGGGAACGCCCGGCTGGAAACCGCCGAAGGTCTCGTAGAAGCCGAGGTTGTATTCGGTGCCGTCGTAACCGGTCTGCTCCTGGCGGTGGAAATACGAGGTGTTGGAAATCAGGCGGACCGAGCCGAAGTCGCCCTGGATCTTGAGCGCCGGCAGGTAGAACTTGTCCGGCTGCGCGCGCTGCGTCGGATTGCCGCTGATGAAGCTGTCATTGCCCGGATTCGAATAGACCGGCCAGAAATTCGACACGTCGTGCGTCTGGCGGTTCTGATAGTACACACTGGGCGTGATCGACCAGGTATCGCTGGGCGCCCACAGTCCCGCCACGCGAAGCATGACCGTGTCGCCGTGATTGGCGTTCTTGTCCACGACCGTGTTCTGCGGGTCGGCTGCCGTCGGATCGACGCGATCGATCCAGCCGCCATCGTGCCGATACCAGACCGTGGCGCGCGCGCCGAACGTGTTCTCGATCAGCGGACCGCCGGCTGCGACGCCCGCTTCGTAATTCGCCTCGCCACCCTGCGTGAAAGAGACCTCGTCGCGGCTGTAGACGCTCACCTTGCTCAGGCTCGGCTGCGTCGTGATGTATCTGACCGTGCCACCCTCGGAGCCCGCACCGAACAGCGTGCCCTGTGGGCCGCGCAGCACCTCGACGCGATCGATATCGAAGGACTTCGGCAGTGTCTCGTCCGGATTGAAGGCCAGCGCGCGCATCTGGATCGGCGTGTCATCGATGTAGATGCCGGTGGTCCCGGCGCCGCCGGAGGATGCGATACCGCGTATCGAGATGTTGTTGGTTCCGGAGTTGTCGACGCTGATTCCAGGGGTAAAGCGTGCGACATCGACGATGTCCTTGATGCCCTTCGTATCCATGTCAGCCTGCGTCATGGCGGTGACGCTGATCGGCACCTTGCTGAGGGATTCCTCACGACGCTCCGCGGTGACCACGACTTCCGCCAGCGGACCGGTGGATTCCTCGGCCGGGGCCGCGGGCGCATCCGCCGCGCACACCGCTGTTGCAGCAGAGGCACACAGGCCCGCCATGACGGCGGCACGCACTGCGGCCGCAATGCCGTTGGAGAATGGATACGCGCCCTTGACTGCCCGCATGAATCACCTGTTTATTGGCGTTGTTCCGCCGCATCGACGCGACGCCCGATGGCACAATACCGTCGGCATCGCGCGAGAGCAATGCCGTGCTCCAGCTTGATGCGCCCCATGTCGGTTCCACACAACGATCCTACTGGCGACCGTCGCGACTGTTCAGCTCCCACGCAGTGGCGCATGGCATCTGCTTCCTAGCGTCCGGCCTCAGGAGGCCATGGCCGCGGGCAACCCCCGGCTCACCGGTAACGTCCGGACCCGCTTCCCGCAGGCCGCCTGAATGGCATTGCAAAGCGCCGCGGCGGCGCAGGCTGTTCCCGTCTCCCCAATGCCGCCCGGCTTCTCCTCGTTGCCGATCAGGTAGACCGCCACCTGTGGCGACTCCGGCAGCCGCATGGCGCGAAAATCGTGAAAATTGCTCTGCTGGACGCGCCCACCGGCAAAGGTCACTTCGGACCACAAGGCCGCGCCGAGACCAAACATCACCCCGCCTTCGAGCTGCGCACGGATCGTGTCAGGGTTGACCATCTGCCCGCAGTCCATGGCACAGGTGACCTGATGCACTCGCGCCTGAGCATCGGCGACGCTCGCCTGCACGACGAGCGCGAGGTAGCTGCCGAAGGCATATTGCACTGCGACGCCGCGCCCGTGCCCACTCGGCAGTGCACTGTCCCAGTTCGAGCGTGCAGCAACCAGATCCAGTACTGCCCGCAAGCGCGCGGGCTTGATCAGCGATTGGCGGTACCGGAGCGGATCCTGTTTCGCGGCCACCGCGAGCTCATCCACGAAGCTCTCGACGACGAAGACGCTGCGCGTCGGACCGACGCCCCGCCACCACGACGTCGGGACACCCTGTGGCTCCTGCTTCACGTAGCGCACTTCGAGATTTTCGACGGCATAGACGGGGTCAGCCGCCACTTCGACGGCGTCATCGTCCACACCGTTCTTGTTGGGCTCGCCCGACCAGCGCTCGGAAACAGACGAGCCCGCGATCGTATGCAGCCACGCCAGCGGCCGGCCGTGTGCGTCCAGTCCCGCCGCAATCCTATCGACGTAATACGGCCGGTACTGGTCGTGCTGAACGTCCTCCTCTCGCGACCAGAGAACTTTGACCGGTCCCTGCACGTGGCGGGCAACGCGCGCGGCGAAGACGATGCCATCGACTTCCAGGCGCCTGCCGAAGCCACCGCCGATGAGGTGGTTGTGCAGAATGATCTGCCCGGGCTTCAGACCCAACGCGGCCAGCTTGGCGACCGCCCGGTCGGGTGCCTGCGTGCCCACCCAGATCTCACACTGATCCTTGCGCCAGTCCACGGTGCAGTTCATGGGCTCCATGGTCGCGTGCGCCAGGAAGGGCTGATGGTAGACGGCCTCAACACGCGTGACCGCTTGCTTGAGCGCCTCATGGGCATTGCCCGAGTGGCTTGCCACCGCGCCCGGCCGCTTTGATGCGGCTTCCAGCTCGGCAATGATTGCCGCCTGCTGAACCGATCCATTGGGACCGCCATCCCAGCGCACATCGAGCGCCCTGAGTCCCTTCTTGGCCGCCCACGTGTCGTCGGCGACGACCGCGACCACGTCCCCCTCGTCGATGACGACCTGCCGCACACCGGGCACCGCCATGGCGGCCGTCGCGTTGAGCGGCAGGACGGCGTGGCCACCCTCCACCGGCGAGATCGCGATCATCGCGATCCGCATCGCGGGTATGCGCACGTCAATGCCGAAAGTGGTGCGTCCGTAGGTCTTGTCGGGCGTATCACGACGCGGCATCGTGCGCCCGATTACCTTGAAGTCCTTGGCAGACTTCAGTGGCGGGTCCGGTGGGACGGGCATCATGGCGGCCACGCGCGCCAGCGAACCGTAAGCGGCGCGCCGCCTGGATAGATCGTGTATGACCTCTCCGCGCTCTGCGCGGCAGGAGGATGGTGCCACTCCCCAGCCGCGCGCCGCGGCCTGAATCAGCATGATGCGCGCAGTGGCGCCCGCCTTGCGCAACGGTAGCCAGCAATCTCGAATCGAGGTCGAGCCACCGGTCGACTGGTCCCCCTCGACCCCGTAAACCGCCGGGTCGGGCGGAGCGTGCTCCAGGCTCAGGGCATCGAGGCCAATCTCGAGCTCCTCCGCAACCAACATCGGCAGGGACGTGAAGGTGCCCTGGCCCATCTCGACCTTGGGCATGATGAGCACCACGCCGCCATCCGGATCCACCCGCACATAGGCGTTCAGCACGGCGGGCTTCGCCTCGGCGCCGCCAAGCGCCGCCGCGACGCCCGGTCGGCGTGCCACGGCGACGTGGATCAGCAGTCCGCCCCCGATTGCCACGGAGGCCTGGAGGAAGCGCCGCCGGTCGATCTGCGCCTCGGAAGCGTTGGCAGCGTCGCTGATGGACTCGCAGACGGGTTCGTGGTTGCGCATCTGACCCCTCGCGGATCTGATCGATAATCGATATCGTCAAATCGGCGCCTGCGGCCACTGTAGGGGATGGGCCCGCCGGGCGTCAAACGCCTCAGCGGATGATCGCCGCGAGGAAAGGCTGCACCGTGCGCAGATAAGTGTCCACGTCGGCGGCGCTATGCACAAAGGACACCTGCGGCCCGGCACTCGCCATGGCATCCCAGATGCCGCGGTTCGCCATCCACAGCTTGCGCGCCGCGATGAAGTCGAGGTCCATGGAGAGCGATGCTTCGGCCCCGTCGTGCGGAGCCCGGGGGAACAGGCAGAAACCGGAGCGGGGTCCCAGATGCAGCGCCGTCCACGGCAGACCGAGCTCAGTAAAGATCTTTTCCAGGCCAGCGGCGAGGCGCCGTCCGAGTGCCGCTACTCTTTCGTAGGCGGCAGGCGTAAGGATCTCCTCGAGCGCCGCCCGCGCTGCCAGCACCGCCAGCGTGCTCGCATAGGTGGTTCCACCGGCAGCAATGCCCGGTTGGCCCAGATCGACATACGTGTTGGCTTCGACGAACGCAGCGACGGGCTGCGACATCCCATACAGGCCGAAGGAGACGCCGGTGCCCAATCCCTTGCCCAGCACGATGAAATCGCAAGGCAGGTTCCACTGGCGCTTGAGCCCACCGTAGGCGAACTGAAACGTGTGCGCCTCATCGAGGCACAGCAGAGCGCCGGATCGGCTGCAGGCCGCGTACAGTGCCGGCAGGAAATCCGGCTCGGGATGCACGAGCGTGCAATTCGACAGCGCAGGCTCGGTAAGCACGAGTGCGACATCCGCATGCGACAGCGCCGACTCGACGGCATGCAGGTCATTGAAGGGAACAATGAGGAGGTGGTGCTCGACTCCGCGCGGCAGCCCCAGGAGCGAAGGCGCGGGCACCCCGCCCGCCTGCTCCACCAGCGTGTCATCGACATGGCCATGGTAGTGGCCTGCGAAAACCAGGATCTTCTCGCGCCCCGTCAGAGCGCGGGCAATACGGATGACCTCCGTGTTCGCGCCTGAGGCCGAGAGAGTGAATTGCCAGTATGGGATGTCGGTTCGCTGCGCCAGTAGCTCGGACACGCGGAGGGCCTCCTCGACCGGCAACAGGAAATGCGCGCCCCGCTGCATCGCCTGGGCAACGGCCGAGGCAATCACGCCGCTCCCGAATCCCATCGTCATCGCCAGGTCGACGACGTTGAAGTCGAGGTACGAATGACCGTCGACGTCCACGAACGAGGCCCCAGCGCCGTGATCGACGAACACCGGAGGATGGCGATAGAGTCCCCACATCCAGGACATCGGCACGCCCTTGATCATCGAGCGGCGGCCGCGCTCGAGCAGCGCCGCCGAGCGCGGAGTGCGCGCGATGAATGCGGCGAGCTCCCTTGCGTGCACAGCCTCGAGACGGGCGCGATCGATTGCAGTCACGGTCGAAGCCCTCGCCTGCGGACCGCCGCGATCGCCGCTTCAGCCCGGCGGCCGTGCGAGCTGTGGACGCCGGCTGGCCTCGCGGCGCGCGCGAACGACCAGGTACGCAAACACCGCCACGACCAGCGCCACCAGGCTGACGCACAGATCCCGCGACTGCCCCGGCGTCAACGCCATGGCGAGGAGAATCGCCACCATGCCGCCGATGGCGGCATAGCTGGCC
The DNA here is from genome assembly GCA_036501985.1 of Steroidobacteraceae bacterium. Classification (GTDB taxonomy): domain Bacteria; phylum Pseudomonadota; class Gammaproteobacteria; order Steroidobacterales; family Steroidobacteraceae; genus 13-2-20CM-66-19. The sequence goes on from DASXZI010000015.1 coordinate 109,944, forward strand.
CACGGAAACAGCCACATCTGCAGGGCCGGAGCCGCGATCCCGGCGCGCTCGCGTTCGCGTCGCAGCCGGACCTGCGCCACCGCCACCATGATGTAGACGAACACCATGAGGGCACCCGAGGCATCCACCAGGAATGCAAACACGGTTTCCGGCGCAAGCGTCGCGGCCATCACCCCAACCACTCCGGCGAACGAGCCCATCATCACCGATCGAGTGGGGACACGCCGGCTGTTGAGTTGCACCAGCCACTGCGGCGCATCGTTGTGCTCGGCCAGGAGGAACAGCACCCGCGAGCAGACATAGAACGCGGAATTGAGGCACGACAGCACTGCGGTCAGGATGATCAGGCTCATCGCGCCGCTCGCCCACGAGTAGTGCATGGTCGTGAGCGCCAGCGTGAAGGGCGATTGGCCCGAGATGACCTGATCCCACGGCACCACGCAGACGATGAGCAGCACCGAGAAAACGTAGAAGGTGAGGATGCGCACGATGACCGAGGTCGTCATCTTGGCGACCGCGCGCGAGGGCTCGGTCGACTCGGCCGCGGCTATCGTGGTGATCTCCGCGCCCGTGAGCGCAAAGAACACCGTCACTGCGCCGGCGAGCACGGTCAGCACTCCCTTGGGCATGAAGCCGCCGTGGGCGGTCAGGTTGGAAAAGGCGGGCCCGTGCGGCGAGGTGAGGCCGAAGGCGTAAGCCGCCGAGAGCGCTATGAAGATGATGATGGCCGATACCTTGATCGAGGAGAACCAGAATTCGAACTCGCCATATGAGCGCGCCGACATCAGATTCACCGCGGTCATCACCGCCATCAGCCCCAGGCCCAGCTCCCAGGTCGGCAGGGCGATCCAGGAGTGCAGGATCGTCGCCCCGGCGATCGCCTCCACCGCGACCGTGACGATCCAGAAATACCAGTAAAGCCAGCCCGCGACGAACCCCGCCCAGGAGCCGAGCCCCACACGCGCGAACTCCGTGAAGGCGCGCACATTCGGCAGCGCGACCGCCATCTCCCCGAGCATGCGCATCACGAGCAGAATCAGCGTGCCCGTGAGCAGGTAGCTCAGCACGATCGCCGGCCCCGTGGCGACGATCGCCACACTGCTGCCCACGAACAGTCCCGCGCCGATGATGCCGCCGATGGAAATCATCGCGACGTGGCGCGGGCGCAGCGAACGACTCAACTCGAGCGACATGATTTACCCCGCAAGTCTCAGGCGCGCAGCCTGGAGGCAGTGCCGCCCGAGGCCGCGCGCGCGGTCTCGAGCAGTACCGACGATAGTTTCGAGCGCAACTCCGCCAGCGACCAGCGGCTCGTGGGCGCCGACACGTTGATGGCTGCGACCGGCCGGCTGTCCTCGCCCAGGACGGCCGCGGCGATGGTCAGGTCGCCGCGGTAGCACTCCTGGTCCGACCACGCGTAGCCAGCCTCACGCGCGAGTCCGACGTGACGCAGGATTTCCGCCGGATCGGTGAGCGTGGTGGGCGTGAACTGGCGCAGCGACGAGCGGCGCACCAGGCGCTGCGCTTCGGCCGGGGGCAGCGCGGACAGGTACGCACGCCCCGAGGCCGTGCAGTACATCGGCAACCGGCGCCCCACCGGCATATGGATGAAGAAGCGCTTGTGACTGGGAAAGCGCGCGATGAAGACCATGTCGGTGTCATCCGGCTCGGACAGGCTCACCGACTCGCCACTCGCCTGGTTGAGGTCGATCAGGTGGGTGGTTGCCTGCTCCATGAGCGAATGGCCCGACAGATAGGCGTGCGCGACGCCGAGGGAGCGTGGAGTCAACACCCAGCGCTTCACCCGCGGATCTCGTCTCAGGTACCCCAGGCGCTCGAGAGTATGCGTGCAGCGCTGGGCCGAGCTCTTGGTCATGCCGACGGCCACGGCAATCTCGCCCAGATTCATCGCACGCCGCTCGCCGCCGAAGATCTCCAGGATCGAGAAGGCCTTCTCGACGGACTGGTTGAAGAGCGGATCGCGGGTCTCTGCGGTGCGCGGCCGGCGCCGCACGCGCTTCACGTCCCGGGCGGCGATCTTGTTCAGCGGAGTGTTCCGTTGCGATAACGTGATGGCGGAATACAGTATAGGGCTATTGATAATCGATCACCAACGGCGGCACACTTCCGCCCGGTCAGCAAGGCACGAAAGTTGCGTGCGAGCGCGCAAGGCAAGGAGCACACAGCCTCGGCCGCCGGCTTTCGTCTGCGCGCCCAGAAGCTTGCTGTCATCACTCGGAGTATCGTCCATGGCACCATCAAGAAACAAACCACCCGGACATTCCCGGCGCAGCGTCCTGACACTGATGGTCGCCGCCGGCGCGGCCGCATTCGGACTGCGCCCGGGGCTCAGCTCCGCCCAGGGCAAACAGCTGCCGCACGTGACCGACTCGGATCCCACCGCCAAGGCGCTGGGCTACACCGAGGATGCCAGCAAGGTGGACAAGTCGAAATTCCCCAGCTACAAGCCCGGCGCGCACTGCGGCAACTGCAATTTCTTCCAGGGCAAGGCCGGCGATGCCTACGGGCCGTGCCAGATTTTCCCGGGCAAGTCGGTGAACGCCAACGGCTGGTGCGCCTCGCACAGCCCGAAAGCCAAATAGGGCCGGGCTCGCGGGAAGTCTCGCATCCGGCCCAGGTTGGCCGTCGGCCGGCGTTGGCCGTTGCCCCCTCGGGTACTGCGAGATTTCACGCGGTGACCCTCATGCCCGCCTCTTGCCGAGGAAGGCCTGGGCGGCGCGCCTGAACTCCTCCGAACCAAGTTGCACGCGGAAAGCGTGCAACTCCTCGGTGATGCGCGCGTCGATCTCCGCCGGTTCCCCCCGCAGCAACCGCTTGGTGGCGAGCAGGGCACCCACAGGCTGCTGCGCCACCTCCCGGGCGAGGGCACGCGCCGCCTCCGGAAGGTCACCGTCCTCGACCACCCGATTGACCAGCCCGAGTCCGAGCGCAGTGTGCGCATCGAACGGCAGTCCCCGCAGCAGCAGCTCGCTGGCTCGCTGATGGCCGATCAATCGGGGCAACAGCAGAGTGCTTGCCGCCTCCGGTACGAGCCCGAGACGCAGGAAGGGCATCGAAAGCTGGGCGCTGCGCGCGGCGAGCACCATGTCGCAATGCAGGAGCAGCGTGACGCCGAAGCCAACCGTTGGCCCGTGCACGGCGGCCACCAACACTTTGCGAAGCTTCGGCAGCACTCGCAGCAGGCGCACCGCGCTATGGCTCTCACCCAGGTCAGCTCCGGCGAGGAAGTCCTGAAGATCGTTGCCTGCGCAGAACCCGGCGCCCGTGCCGCTCAGCAGGATGACCCGCACGGAATCATCCTTCTCGGCCTCGAGCATTCCCGCGACCAGGGCGTCATACATCGCGAGCGTCAGCGCGTTGCGCTTCTCCGGGCGGTTGAGCTGCAGCTCGCACACGCCGCCCGTGCTCGTGACGAGGACCGGCGCACTCATCGGGCGCCCGTCGTCGCAGAGCCCTGCGGCCCCCACAGATCCTGGATGGCCTCCAGCGTCCGTCCCTTGGTCTCGGGTACCCACCGAATGACAAACAGCGCGCCGAGCACGCTCATCCCGCCATAGATCCAGTACGCAAACCCGTGATGGAACAGCGCGTTCAGGGCCGAGTTGCCATCGAGTACCTTGAAGGAGGCTGACACCACCAGATTGGCGATCCACTGGGCCGCCACCGCCAGCCCCATCGCCTTGCCCTTGATGGAGTTGGGAAACATCTCCGCGAGCAGCACCCACACCACGGGGCCCCAGGAAAGGGCGAAGCCGCCGATGTAGACGACCACTGCGACGAGTGCCGCCAGCCCGACGCTCTGTGCGCTGAAGAGAAATCCGAGCGTGATCATGGCCACCGCCATGATGACGGCTCCTGAGATCAGCAGCGGCTTTCGGCCCCACTTATCCACGGTCGCGATGGCGAGGAACGTGAATGCAAGATTGGCCGCCCCGACCACCACAGTCTGCAGGAAGGCCGTGTCGGTCGAGGCGCCCATGTTCTGGAACATCAGCGGCGCGTAGTACAGGACGGCGTTGATACCCACGAGCTGCTGAAATACCGACAGCAACACTCCCACCACGATCACTGGCACGCCGAAGGCGAACAGTCCCGCGCTCTTGACGGTCAGCGTGCGCTCGATGTCCGCCACGATGGACCGGGCGGCACCCTCCCCCATGACCCGCCGAAGTTGCGTGAGCGCCTCCGCGCTGCGCCCGCGCAGCACGAGCCAGCGGGGGGTATCCGGCACGAACAGCAGCAGCACCAGGAATATCAGGGAGGGAATCGACTCGGAGGCGAGCATGTAGCGCCAGCCGAGGGATTTGAGCCAGTGGTCATCGCCGTGGGAGGCGACGAACCAGTTGACGAAGTAGACGACCAGGATGCCCACGACGATCGCGAGCTGATTGAAGGACACCAGCCGGCCACGGATGGCGCTCGGGGAGATCTCCGCGATGTACAGCGGCGAGAGCATGGAGGCAATGCCGACGCCGGCGCCGCCGAGTATCCGATAGAAAATGAACTGCGGCAGCGCGTGCGGCCCCATCTGACCGATGGGGCCGAAGCCGATCTCCGGCACCGCCGAGCCGAGCGAGCCGGCCAGGAACAGCGCCCCGGCGATGATCAGGCCGCCGCGGCGCCCGAGGCCGGTCGAGATCCAGCCGGCAAGCGAAGCGCCGATCACGCAGCCGAACAGCGCGCTGGCGATCGTCCACCCCGACAGGCTGCTGTGTGCGGTCTCCGCCAGCTTGAGGGGATCGATGAAGTAGGCATCGATCGAGCCGACCGCGCCGGAGATGACCGCGGTGTCATATCCGAACAGCAGGCCTCCCAGTGTCGCGACGAACGTGAGCGCGATGACGAGACTCGTGTTGATGTCATCGGAACCAGGTGCCTGCTGTCGATCGCTCATGCAACCCCTCCAAGTCCGGCGGCCGTCTCGCGAATCAGGAAATCCACCACCGCCATCAGCGCTTCGCGCTCGCTGGCGCCCGCGGAGCGAGCCTCCTCGTACGTCCGGATCTGCCTGTGGGCGCTCGTGCCGCGGCTGAGGATGGTGCGGATGTACTGCACTTCTTCCACGCAACCCAGCGCCTGCGCGTCCTCGGCGACCAGCGCGATCATCTCCTCGGCGATGTCGGCGAACGAGGCCAGCTCGCCGCGCGCGAGGTCGAGCAGCTGCTCATCGAAGCTGTAGCGCATCGCGCGCCAGCGGTTCTCGGCCAGCAGCACGTTCTTGTACCAGCGCCAGCTCTGATTGCTCCGGCGCAAGCGATACAGCATCCGGGTGAGGCACAGGACCAGTGCCGTCAGGCAGATCGAGTCCTCGATGCTCGTGCAGCAGTCCATCACACGCGCCTCCAGCGTGGCGTAGCGCGGATTGGGCCGCACGTCCCACCACATCTTCGAGGCGTTCTCGATCACGCCATTGCGGATCAGCATGTCGAGGTGGCGCCGCAGCTCCGCGTAGCTCGAGAACCGCTCGGGCAGACCGGTGCGCGGCAGGGAGCTGAAGATGCTGAGCCGGAAGGACATCAGGCCTGTGCGCTCGCCTTCCCAGAAGGGGGACGAGCACGACAGAGCGACCAGGTGCGGCACGAAGTAGGAGAGCTGGTTCATCAGGTCCACGCGCAGGTCATCGTCATCGATTCCAACATGCACGTGCATGCCGCAGACCATCAGGCGCCGGGCGGCGGCCTGCATCTCGCGCGCGAGCGCAAAGAACTGTTCGCGCTCGGTGGGCATCTGGCGGGTCGCATGCGCAAACGGGTGAGTCGAGGCCGCAATGGGCGCCAGTCCATGCTCGCGGGCCACCGCCACGATGATGCCGCGCAGCCGCGCCAGATCCGCTCGCGCCTCGGCGATCGAATGGCAGATCCGTGTATTGATCTCGAGCTGCGAGCGCAGGAATTCAGGATTGATGTGACCATCGCTGCGCTCGGTGCAGGTCCGCAGGAGGGCCGAGGGAGGGTTCTCGTCCAGATCTCGCGTGGCGAGATCCACGAGCAGGTACTCCTCCTCGATGCCGACCGTGAAGGGTGGCTCTGTACTGCTCACGGAACCGATTCCCCTGGAGGCAGACCTGGCGCCTGCCCGCTATTGTACGAGCAATCCGTGCCGCAGATTCAGCCGAGCTGGGCGAAGGGCAATGGTGGGGCCACGTAGTAGCCCTGCGCGAAGTCGACACCGATCCGCTTCAGCTCATCCAGGACGGCCTGGGTCTCGACACATTCGGCCACCGTGGCGATTCCGAGGGCCGCTCCGACCTTACTGATCGCCTCCACCATGCTGCGGTCCACCGGATCCTCGGCAATCTGGCTGATGAACTGGCCGTCGATCTTCAGGAAATCGACCGGCAGGGTTTTCAGGTACATGAAGGAGGAGAGGCCGCTACCGAAGTCATCCAGCGCGAACTTGCACCCGCGGACTTTGAGCTCGCGCATGAAATAGATCGCGCTCGCCAGGTTCGTCACGGCGGCCGTCTCGGTGATCTCGAAGCACAGCTTCCCCGCCAGTGCGGCCTCGCCCACCGTGTGCAGCACGAAATCCGTGAACGTCTGGTCGTTGAGCGAGGTGCCCGAGAGATTCACCGCCAGCAACGGCAGCGCGGCGCCCGCCTCCTGACGCTGCTTCAGCGCCTGGATCGCCTGCCGGATGACCCAGCGGTCGATGATCGACATGACGTTGTAACGCTCGGCCGCGGGGATGAACTCGTTCGGCAGGACGAGCTGGCCGTCGCTGTCGCGCAGCCGCACGGTCAGCTCGTGACAGAGCAGCTTGCTCTCGGCGGCGATCGGCACGATGGGCTGGAAGAACAGCTCCAGCCTGTTTTCCTCCACCGCGCGCGTCACGCGGGAGACCCAATGCATCTCGCGATGATGATGCGAGACGCCGTCCTGCTCGTAAACGTGAATCCGGTTGCGTCCCTCGTCCTTGGCGGCATAACAGGCAATGTCGGCTGCGCTCATCACGCTGGCGACGTTCGGGGTGTCGTCCCGGATCTGCACCACGCCGACGCTCGCACCCACGGAGAGCTGGTTGGAGCCCCAGATGAACCGGTAATCGCGGATTGCCTGGCGGACGCCTTCGGCGATCCGGGTGGCCTGCTCCAGGGTGCATCCCTCGAGCAGCACGCCGAACTCGTCGCCGCCCAGCCGCGCGATCGTGTCCGAGGCCCGCACGCGGGTCTGCAGCAGGCCCGTGACATCGCGCAGCAGGCGATCGCCGGCCTGATGCCCGCAGGTGTCGTTCACGACCTTGAACTGGTCGAGATCCACGTACAGCAACGCGAATGAGCCGTCTCCGCGCTGCGCGCTCAGCACGGCCGCGTGCAGCCGGTTATCGAACTCGCGCCGGTTGATCAGACCCGTGAGCGCGTCATGACTTGCCTGGTAGGACAGCGCTCGCTTCAGGCGCCGTTCCTTGGTGACGTCGTGGAACACGATGACCGCACCGATGACCCGCCCCTGCCGGTCACAGATCGGCGCCGCGGATTCCTGGATGGCCACTTCCTGGCCGGTGCGCGTGATCAACACCGAGTGGTCTGCCGCGAGGCCCCCATGGCCGCGGCCGAGCGCGCACATCAGCGGGTTCTCGATCGGCTCGCGGGTGATCTCATTGACGAGATTCAGGACGTCCCCGATGGGCCGGCCGCGCGCCTCCTCGAGGCTCCAGGCGGTCAGATTCTCGGCGACCGGGTTGATGTACTCGATGCGGCCTTCCGCATCGGTGCTGATCACCGCATCCCCGATCGACTGAAGCGTCACTTGTGCGCGCTCCTTCTCGGCGAATATCGCCTGTTCGGCCCGCTTGCGCTCCGTGATGTCCGCGATCGTGCCGTCGTAGCCGACGATCCGTCCGGCGCCATCGCGCCGCGCACGCGCGTTCTCCAGGATCACGACCGGCTCGCCGCCGCGGCTGCGCATGAGAAACTCGGCGTTACGGATCTCACTCTCGGATTCCACCCGACGCATGAACTCCGCCCGATCTGCGGGATTCCAGTAAAGCATCGCAACGTTTGGCAGCGCGTAGAGTTCCTCCGCGCTGTCAAAGCCGAGCATGGTGACGAACGCGGGGTTGACCGACAGGAGGCGCCCGTCCCGCGCGCTCTGGTAGACGCCCTCGGACATGGTCTCGAACAGCCCCCGGAATTTCGCTTCGCTGCCGCGCAGCGCTTCCTCGGCGAGGCGGCGCTGGATGGCAAGGGCGGCGAGCTGGGCAGCGTGCGCCATGATCTCCGACTCGCGCGGCGTGGGCAGGCCGGGTTCGCCGCGGTAGACCCCTAGAGAGCCCAGGAATTTGCCGCTGGATGCCTTCAGAGGCGTGGACCACGCGGTACGCAGCCCTGCCTCGAGTGCAACGTCGCGACGCTGTTGCCAGAACGGATCCTTGGCGATGTCGGCCACCAGGACCTGGCGGCTGAGGTAGACCGCAGCGGCACAAGAGCCATTGCGGATGTCGATCGATGAGTGCTCGAGCTGCGCGCGCAGCTTATCCGCCAGGCGCGGCGCCACCATGCTGGAGAACGACAGACCGTCCTCGGCGAGCAGGCTGACCGAGCAGACTGTTCCCACGCCGACGGATTCAATCAGGCGGGTGATGGAAGTCAGCACTTCCTGCAGGGAGGCGTTCCCCGTGAGCTGGCGGAACACCTCCCGCTCGGCCGCTGCGACTCGCTCCGCCCGCTTGCGGTCCGAGATGTCAGCGATACTGCCGCGTACCAGGCGGCGGCCCCCGCTGGGCAGGCGGACGAGGCGTACCTCGCAACTGATTTCCTTGCCGGACGCATCCCGGTGCAGCCATTCGTGGACTTGCTGCTCGCCATCGAGAGCGCGTTGCACGTACTCCCGCGCTCTCACCGCGGACCGTTCGCCGTCAGGCTGCACGGGCGGACTGAGATCTACGGGCCCTACTTCGAGCAGCCGTTCGCGCTCGAGTCCGAAAAACCGCTCCGCATTCTCGTTGGCATCCACGAACCGCCCGGCATCCACGTCGAAGACGACGATCGCCTCCGGAGCGTGATTGACGAGAAGTCGATAGCGAGCCTCGCTCTCGCGCATGGCCTGTTCGGACTGGCGGCGATCGGTGATATCCCGCAGACACAGCACGAACATCTCTTTGCGCGACAAGCGTGCCCGGCTGACGGCGATCTCCATGGGAAAGAACTCGCCGTCCTTGCGTTGGCCCCAGCCCTCGCGCGCAGCGAGGTCCAGATGCGTATCGCCGCAGCTGGCCGCCAGGCGTTGCAGTGCCTGGGTGATGTTCTCGTGGCTCGCGATTTTCGGAATGAGCAGATCGATGCGCTGACCGACGACCTCGGTCTCGAGGTGACCGAACACGCGCTCGCCCGTGGGGTTGAATGTCTGGATCATCCCTTCCTCATTGACCGTGAGCACCACATCCTTGATGTGGTCGAGGATCACCTGCAGATGCTCGGAGCTCTGCTCGCTGGCCTCGTGCGCCAGCGCCCGCGCCTCATCGGCCATTAGCCGCATGGATTCGGCCGCGCCGCGCCGCTCGTGATCGACCGCCTCGTAGTGGGCACTGATCAGGCGCAGCAGGATCGAGAGATCGGGGCCGGCGGAATCGGCGCGAAGCCTCGCTTCCTTGAGCTGTGCGCGCAACCGCGCATGCAACTCCGGGCTGTTTTCGCCGCACTCGCCCTCGTGCGTGCGAACGAGGGTGGTCGTTGCGCCCGGGTTGGCGTCCACGAGTGGCCGACTCGTCTTATTTGACATAAGCGGCAGCGGAGCGGAAGCGCGCTCTAGCCCTTGGTCGCCTCAGGCCGGGCCGGAGGCACTGTCGATCCTTCCCCAGCGTTGGCCGGCTCGGCCATGCCTTCTCCTGCGATGATTGGAATGGAGAAAGTGCGCGTCGTGCGGGTATTGGCCGAACCCACACTGACGACCGCCGTCACGGCGAAGATCCCGTTGCGTTTCGGAAGGATCCGCAGGGTGTGATGCAGCGGAATACCGGGAAAAGGTTTGTCCGTCTGCGGCATCTCCGCCCCGCCCACGATATCGAGCCCCTCGGTCGCCGCGAATGAGGCCGAGACGCTGTCCAGGGCCGCCGAGGTCGCGATCATGGCAATCGACACGTCCACGGGTTGCCCCACCTCGGGACGTTGCTGCACTGCGAACTTCATCTCCACCGGAGGCCCCGTCTTGGTGGCGCTTATCGCGGCCACCATGTCGGTCATGCCATCGTCGGGTTTGCCCGGCTGCGCGGGCTTCTGGTTCCGGTGGGCCGTCGCATTGAGCGAGCTCATGACGGTGCCGGGGCTGTGCGCCCTACCGCAGGCGGCCAGGAGCCCGCAAGCACTGAGGCCAACGAGCAGGGTCAGCCAGCCGTTGGCGCGAAAAAATGTCCCGATTTTCCGGCTCTCTGCCTGCACTTCTTCGCGTAGCTCCTCGGACGCAAGGCCTCAATGTAACGCGATCGTCGAGCACAAAGCACGCAGGAGATCCCTATTTCGTGAAGCGCCTGACGGGTTCCCGGGCCCATGAGGCCCTCCCGGTGCCTCAGCCGCCCTGCAGCGGCGGATCGTCGATCGTACCGAGCTGCTCGCGCAAGTCCCCGAGGTAGCCCTCCCAGTACCGATGCTCCCCGAACCAGGGAAATGCCCGCGGAAACGCGGGGTCCTGCCACCGGTGCGAGACCCACGCGGCATGATGCAGCATGCGCAAGGCGCGCAAGGGCTCAATCAGCGCGACCTCCCGGAAGTCAAAATCCGCAAACTGCAGATACCCCTCCAGAAGCTGTGCCCATTGCCGCCGCTGATCCGAGGCCGACCCGGCCAGCAGCATCCACAGATCCTGGACGCGCGGACCCGTGGCACAGTCATCCAGATCCACGAAAGCCGGTCCGTGCTCGTTCCACAGCAGGTTCCCCAGATGGCAGTCCCCATGGATGCGTACCTCACGCACCTCGCCAGCGTCCTGGAAGGCCTGCGTGATGCGCTCGATGAGCGCCTCGCTCGTCTGCTCATAGCGATCGCGCAGCACATCCGGAAGAAGCTCGGCCTCGAGCACCTGGCGGCTCGCCTGCACCCCGAGCCGCTGAATGCCCAGATGCGGACGCACGCGAAACGGCCGGAGCGAGCCGATCTGATGCAGCCGTGCGAGGCTTCTGCCGAGAATCTGGCGGGAGTCGGTGGCATCGAGCTCGGGGGCCCGGCCCCGCAGCCACGGAAAGGCCGCGAAACGGAAATCGCGATACGAGAACAGCGTCTGGCCGCCCAGGGACACCGGTGAGGCCACCGGCAACTCCGCGGCGGCAAGCTCAGCGGTGAACTGGTGCTCCTCGGCGATCTGCTCGTCGCTCCAGCGCTCGGGGCGGTAGAACTTCAGCACGAGACTGCCCTGGGGGGCGCCCAGCTGGTATACCCGGTTCTCGTAGCTGTTGAGCGCGAACATCCGCCCATCCACTTCCAGCCCGACAGAGGCCGCCGCATCGAGCACGACATCGGGTGACAGCCCGGTGAACGGCTTCACATCCGGGGCTTTGCTTTTGTTTATCATGCGGTTTTCCCAACGCACGCGCTGAAGGCATCCTCCCCCGCATGAAACCCGCATCCATTCTCGTCACCGGCGGCGCTGGCTACATCGGCAGTCACGTCGTGTTGCAGCTCCGGGCCCGGGGCGAGCGCGTCATCGTGCTCGATGACCTGTCGACCGGGTTTCGCCAGGCCGTGCTCGATACCCCCCTCGTCATCGGCAAGGTCGGTGACCGCGATCAGGTGCTGGAGCTCCTGCGATCGCACGAGGTGGACACGGTCCTGCATTTTGCCGCTCATACGATCGTCCCGGAATCCGTCAGCGAGCCACTCAAATACTACGGGAATAACACCTGCTCGACGCGCAATCTCCTGCAGTGCTGCATCGAGACCGGCGTGCGCAATTTCGTCTTTTCCTCGACCGCGGCCGTCTACGGCATCCCGGCCGACAGCTTTGCCGCGGAGGACACACCGACCGCGCCGATCAACCCGTACGGCACCTCGAAGCTGATGTCCGAATGGATGCTGCGGGATGTCGCCGCCGCCTCTTCGCTGCGCTACGTCGCGCTGCGCTACTTCAATGTGGCGGGATCGGATACCACCGGACACATCGGGCAGGCGACGCGCAAGGCGACCCTCCTCGTGAAGGTGGCCTGCGAGGCCGCCATCGGCAAGCGGCCGCATGTCTCGATCTTCGGCACGGACTATCCAACCGCGGACGGAACCGGCATACGCGACTACATCCACGTTGAGGACCTTGCCACGGCGCACCTGGACGCGTTGGGCTACCTGCGTGACGGCAGCGCCTCCGCGGTGCTCAATGTCGGCTACGGACATGGATATAGCGTTCGCGAGGTCCTGGCCAGCGTACAGCGCGTAGCAGGCCAAACTCTGAAAATACGCGAGGAGCCGCGCCGCGCCGGCGATCCCCCCGCGCTCGTGGCTCGTGCGGACCGGGTCCGTTCGCAGCTCGGATGGCAACCGCGGCTCGATGATCTGGACACGATCGTGCGGACCTCGCTGGAGTGGGAGAGACGACTGCAGCGCGAGCCGTGGTAGGCCCATCCGCCGCCGATGATCCGCCGCCGATGATCCGCCGCCGATGATCCGTCGCCGATGATCCGCCGCCTTCCCGTGGACAGGCCGACCTGAGGCTCTAGAATGTCGGGCATGCATTGGGCGCGACCCAAGTCATTGAGCGGATTGATGCTACTCGGCCTGGCGCTGATCGCCGTGCCGTTGCTCGCTGCCGTGCTCACCGCGGCTTTGCAGATCCGCTCGCTGGCCGATACCGGACAGAAAATCGTCGTCGAAGGAGTCACCGCCGCGCGCGCCAGCCAGGAGCTTTTCAGTCAGATCGCCTCGCTCGAGCGCACCGCGCGGTTGTACGATGTGCTCGCAGACCCGAAGCTGCTTGACCTGTACCGACGCCAGAACGAGCACTTGTCAGCGACCCGGGCGCAGCTCGAAAGCCATGAGCAGGCGCCCTCCGCGCGCGCCACCCTGCGCGAGCTCGGTGAGATGCAGCGGAACATCGGCGAGTCTGTCCTGTCCATGCAGGCTGGCAAGGGGGCCAACACAACGGACCTGTCGCGCCGCTTCACCGAGCTGAGCGCGCTGGCGGACCGCATCGCCGCGCAAAGCAACGCGCAGATCGACGCCGAGGTCGAAGCCCTCGAGCGGCAGACGCAGCACGCGCGGGCGCGCCTGCTCTGGCAGGCGGCGCTCCTGGTTCCGCTCACGATCATCGCGATCGTGCTGCTGACGCTGGTGGTCGGACGGCCGCTGCGGCAGCTCGACCGCGCAATCAGCGAGCTGGGCCAGGGGACCTTCTCCAACCCGATCGCGGTGGGCGGCCCGCATGACCTGGAGCGGCTGGGGGGACAGCTCGAGTGGCTGCGCCAGCGCCTGCTCGATCTGGCACTGGAGCGAAACCGATTTTTGAGACACATGTCGCACGAGCTCAAGACGCCCCTGGCGAACATTCGCGAAGGCACCGAGCTGCTCATGGACGGCGCCGTCGGCGAGCTCGACTCGAACCAGCGCGAGGTGGCGGCCATCCTGCGCGAGAACGGCATCAAGCTGCAGCGCATGATCGAGAACCTGCTCTCCTTCAGCGCCTGGCAGACCTCGAGCGTGGGGTTGGAGACCACCGAGTTCCGCCTGCGCCCGGTGGTCAAGCAGGTGCTCGAGAATCAGCAGCTCACGCTGCTCTCGCAGCGCGTTCGCCTGGATGTGCAGGTGGAGGATGTGACGCTGATCGCGGACCGCAGCAAGATTCGGCTCATACTCGAAAACCTCGTGTCGAACGCGGTGAAGTACTCACCCAAGGGGGGTACCATCTACCTGCGCGCACGCACCGAGGGCGCCTTGCTCCGGCTCGATGTCGCCGACAGCGGCCCGGGCATTCCGCTCGAGGACCGGGCGCATGTCTTCGAAGCCTTCTACACCGGACGAGCCTCGAAAAGCACGGCCATCAAGGGCACGGGCATCGGCCTGTCGGTCGTGCTCGAGTTCGTCTGCGCGCACGGCGGCACGGTGGAGATCCGCGACGGAGAGTTTCCCGGTGCCCACTTCCGCATCAGCATGCCCGTGCAGGCCGGCGGTGATCGGCCGGTCAACACCGAGCGTAAGGCGCAGGCGCATGCCGCTTGAGTCCGGCGCGGGCCGCGCTGTCAGGCATGCGAGACTGGCCGCTCTCGCGGTAGCGACGGCGCTGCTGGGCGCCTGCACCACCGATACCAACCCGCGAGAGCACGACCAGGGGCAGGCCCCGCCGGTCGTGGACCGCAATGCCGCCTCCGCGGCCGCCGTGACCGAGGATCTGCAACTGCTGCAGCGGCTCGTGCAGGGCGCGCCGGCCGAGCAGGCGGAGATCAGCGCCGGGGCGCAGCGGGATTTCGACACCGCCCCCACTCCCAGCCGCGAGCTGCGGCTCGCCCTGATCCTTGCCACCCCGGGCCATCCGGCAGCGAATCCGCCGCGGGCCCAGATGCTGCTGCGCGTGCTGATGGCGAATCCGGAAATGTTACTTTCTGGGGAGCGTGCCCTTGCTTTTCTCGAACTGCAGCAAATTGACGACCATTTGACGCTGGAGGCGGAAAACCGCAGGCTGCAGGGTGATGCCCAGCGCACCGACCACGAACATCAGACCAGCGCCAACCGACGCCTGCAGGCCGAGTCGGACGAGAACACACGACTGCGCAAGGAGCTCGAGGAAGCCCGCGCCAAGCTCGATGCCATCGCCAATATCGAGCGCTCGCTGAACGAACGCAAACCTAGCAACGAAGGACGACCACCGTGACCATTCCCGCGACGCTGTTGCAACCTGAGTTGTTGAGGACGAAGCACTTGAATCAGACCGGCAAACGCAAAGCTCGCATCCTGGTGGTGGATGACGACCCGGGGCTGCTGCGTCTGCTGACGATCCGCCTGCGCGCCGAAAGCTATGACGTCGAGGCCGTCGAGAGCGGCGCCCAGGCGCTCGCCGCGGCGAGCCGCTTCCGCCCGGACCTCGTGATCACGGACCTGCGCATGGATCAGATGGACGGCATCGGCCTGCTGAAGGAGCTGCAGAACCGCTGGCCCGGCCTCAAGGTCATCATCCTCACCGCGCACGGCACGATCCCCGATGCGGTGCAGGCCACCCAGATGGGGGCGTTCGGGTTTCTCACCAAGCCGGTGGACAAGCAGGAGCTGCTCGACCACGTGCAGAAGGCGCTGCGCATCTCCGGATTCGGTGCCTCCGATGAGGACTGGCGCGCCGAGATCGTGACCCGCAGCTCCGTGATGGAGGAGAAGCTCGCCCAGGCGCACATGGTGGCCGGCACCGATGCCCGCGTGCTCATCACCGGCGAGAGCGGGACGGGCAAGGAGCTGCTCGCGCGCGCCATTCATCACGCGAGCCCGCGCAAGAACAAGCCGTTCGTGGCCATCAATTGCAGTGCCATGGCGGAGAACCTGCTGGAGTCGGAGCTGTTCGGACACGAGAAGGGTTCCTTCACCGGCGCGACCCGCGCGCATCGGGGCCTGTTCATGGCGGCCGACGCGGGCACGCTGATGCTCGATGAGATCGGTGACATGCCGATGCGCCTGCAGGTGAAGCTGCTGCGCGTGCTGCAGGAGAACGTGATCCGTCCCGTCGGCAGCACCGATGCCATTGCCGTGAACGTGCGTGTGATCTCGGCGACGCATCGCGACCTGCAGGGTCTCATGACCGCGGGCCAGTTCCGCGAGGACCTGTACTACCGTCTCAACGTCGTGCACATCGAGATGCCTTCCCTGACCCGCCGGCGCGAGGACATCCCGCTGCTGGTGGCGCACTTCCTGGCGCAGATCGCCAAGGAGAGCGGCGTCCGCAAGATTTACGCACCGGAGGCGGTGGAGCTGCTCGCCACCGCCGACTGGCCGGGCAACATCCGCCAGTTACAGAACGTGGTGCGCCAGAACGTTGCGCTATCCCAGACACCGATCATTCCGGTGGAGCTCGTGCAGCAGTCCCTCGGCGGCGGCCCGGGGCGGCTGCCCTCCTTCGATGAGGCGCGCGACGAGTTCACCCGCAGCTATCTGTCACAGATCCTGCAGATCACCGCGGGCAATGTCAGCCAGGCGGCGCGGCTGGCCAAGCGCAACCGCACGGACTTCTACAAGCTGCTGGCGCGCCATCAGCTCACGCCTGAGGAGTTCAAGCAGCGTTGAGCGGACGCCGCCGCTCGTAGCGGCAGCGCGCATCCCGCATCAGTGCGGCGCCGGTGTGTTGGCGGCGGCCTGCTCCGGCGGATGAGTCATCAGCGGACGGCCGAGCCGCTTCTCGACGATCGGCAGCAGCGGCAGCACGCCCGCATCGTTCACGTGGTCCTCGTCCTGGAAGTCGCGCGGATCGCTCAACGCGCCCCGCAGATCGATGATCTGTGCCACCCCGTTGCGCAGCAGGAAGTGGTCGATGGCGGCGACCTCGGCAGCCGGCGCCTGCGCGGCGTAGTCAGGATGCACGGGGAAGCGCATTCCAATGACTTTGACGTGATGCTCGTGCGCCAGTGCCAGGATCCTCTCGTACCAGTAGAACGGTAGCTGGTACTCCCCGGTCCCGGCGTGATCCTCGGCACCCGTGCTGCGGGCCGCAGCGCGGCGCTGCCCCTCGGTGAGCTTGTCCCAGGAGGAGCCATCCGCCTCCCCTTCGGTATCGCCGCCGCCACGCCCGCGTCCCCGCAGGCGATCGAGGTCGGTGCCGGCCTCCTTGCGCAGGTACTGCAGGAAGTCGTTGTTCAGCAGCGGGACCTGGTCAAGCAGTGCGGAAGCCCATCCCCGCTTCAAGCCCGTGCGATCCCCCGCCCGCAGAAAATACCAGTCCACGAAAGAGCGGTTCGAGGATTCGAGCCGGCCCTTGGCGAACATGTGCGGGTCGGCCGACACGATGATCGTGTCGATCGTGTGGGAGTCGTTGAGGACCTGCCGCAACTTCGCAAAGCACTCCCGCAGCGAGTCCCCACCGAAGGCGATGCTGTAAGCGGGTCCGTGCGGATCCACGTCGATCAGATCGTTGAGCGGGACGGCGAAGTGGGAGTCGCCCGCGAACACGATGTGCACATCCGGATGGCTCGCCACCGCCGCCACTTCGCCGCGGTAGCTGCTCTCACGCTGGAAGTAACCGGAGATCCACCACGTAACGATGTTAGCCGCCACGAACACCGCGAGCAGCACGACGGCGAGCCGCGCGAGCTTGCGCCAGCTCATGGATCGCGACCCGCTCGGAAGCGGTGGGGCTTTGAGCGCCTCAGAACTGGAAGTAGATGAAGTCAAGGGAGCGGCCCGTATAGCGGAATAACAGGATGACGGCAGCAATGCAGGCATAGAGCGGCCAGCGCGCCAGCACAGCTCGCGTGCTGTCGATCTCGAGCGCATAGCGCTTGTCGCGCTGGAACCATTCGATGGTCACGAGCAGCGCGATCGCCAGACCGCTGTACAGCGTGGATCCGAGGACGCCCATGTTGCGCAGCGTCGCAGCCGGGCTCTTCAGCAGGCTCCTGGAGAACAGCTCGTGCAGCAGGTGTCCGGCCGTTGCGATGTCGCGCGCCCGGAAGAATATCCAGGCCAGCAGAATCAGCGCGAATGTGCCGCCGATGCGCAACGCGAGCGTCGGCACGCGAATCAGCAGATTCGGCGAGCGCACGGCCCCGGCCAGCGGATCGCCCATGAACACGCGCGGCACGACATACAGGCCATTGAGCAGGCCCCAGATGATGTAGGTCCAGTTGGCTCCATGCCACAGACCGCTGAGCACGAACGTGACGATGAGGTTGAAGGCCTGGCGGCCCCGCGAGGCCCGGCTGCCGCCGAGCGGGATATACACATAGTCCCGGAACCAGGTGGACAGGGAGATGTGCCAGCGGCGCCAGAACTCCACCGGGCTCTGTGAGAAGTACGGCGTCGCGAAGTTCTGCATCAGCTCGAAGCCGAACAAGCGGGCCGTGCCGAGCGCGATGTGCGAGTAGCCGGAGAAGTCACTGTAGATCTGGAAAGCAAACACCAGGGCGCCCACCAGCACGACGCTGCCTGGCAAGGGGCCGGACTGGTCGAAAATGCTGTCCACCACGACCGCGCAGTTGTCCGCGACCACCAGCTTGCAGAACAGCCCCCACAGGATCTGCCGCGCTCCGTCCGCAAAAGCTTCCGGGCTGAGGATGCGCCGCCGGTGGAACTGCGGCAGCAGGTGCCCCGCCCGCTCGATGGGCCCGGCGACGAGCTGCGGAAAAAACGCGACATAGGCGAAGAAGGCGATCGGGTCGCGTGTTGGTTGCATCTGTCGTCGGTAAACGGCGACGGTGTAGGTCAGCGCCTGGAAGGTATAGAAGCTGATACCCACCGGCAGGATAACCTTCAGCGTGGGCGCGTGCAGATGGACTCCCACACCGGCGAACGCCTCGATCAGCGAGGATATGAAGAAGTTGTAATATTTGAAGAATCCCAGTACGCCCAGATTGACGCCGATGCTCAGCAGCAGCAGTGCGCGGCGCTTCGCGGGCTGCTGCACGCGTGCCAGTCCGAGGCCGACGAGATAATCGTTCAGCGTCGTGCCGAACAACAGGAACAGGAACCTCCAGTCCCACCACCCGTAGAACACGTAGCTCACGACCAGCAGCCACAGGTTCTGCGCGCGCAGGGGCGCCCGCTGCAGCAACACGTAGATCAGCAGGACGAGGGGCAGGAAAAAGGCGTAGTCGGCGGAGTTGAACAGCATGCCGCACAATGTACCCGAGCGCGGCCTTCCTGAGCAGGGCCGTCGCCGGAACGGACCCGTTTATGTTTAACGCGCAGCGCGCGGGAATTGAATTATCATCGGCGCCATGACCCGACTCCAGACCATGTTGTGAGCATCGATCGGAACCTGCGCAGGCTCGCGACCGAGCCCTTCGACGTGCTGGTCATCGGTGGCGGTGCCTCCGGAGCGGCCACCGCCCGCGAAGCGGCTCTGCGTGGGTTCAATACGGCGCTGATCGAGCGTGAGGACTTTTCGGCGGGGGCCTCGGCGCACTGCTTCAAGGTGGTGCACGGTGGAATTCGTTACATTCAACACGGCGACATTCCCCGACTGCGGGCCTCATGCCTCGAACGGACCATCCTGTTGCGCATCGCGCCGCACCTGGTGGCGCCCCTGCCCTTCGTGATCCCCACCTACGGGTATGCCAAGAGCAGCCGCTGGCTCCTGGGCGCGGGCATGATGATGTACGACTCCCTGACCGCCGATCTGCGCAACCAGATCGAGGACCCCGCGCGGCGCATCAAACGGACCCGTTTCCTCGCGCGTAGCGAGACACTGGAGCTGTTTGCGGACGTCGCCCCGGAAGGGCTGACCGGCGCGGCCATCTTCGAGGATGGCCAGATGTACAACCCGCCGCGGCTGGTGTTGGCCTTCGCAGCGGCCGCCGCCGAGCTGGGCGCGACCGTGGCCAACTATGTCGAGGCGGAGCGCCTGCTCGTAGAAGGCCAGCGGGTTGTCGGCGTACAAGCGCTGGACCGGCTCGACGGCACGGCTCTGGAGATTCGCGCACGGCTGGTGATCAATGCGGCAGGGCCTTGGTCTGAAGGGTTGCTGCAGGCCTCGGAGGCCCGGTACGGCAGACAAGGTACCTACTCGCGGGATACCTGCTTTACGGTGGCCCGAAGGTACTCCACGCCGATGGCTTTAGCGGTACAGGGCCGAACGCGCGACAGCGATGCCCTGCTGGCGCGCAACAGCCGACATCTGTTTCTGGTCCCGTGGCGCGACTGCACCCTGGTTGGCGTGTGGCATGCCGTGGTGATGAGAAATCCGGATGGCGTCGGGCTGCCTCCCGAGGAGCTGCACGAGTGCATCGAGGAGTTCAACAGCAGCTATCCCGCTCTTCAGCTGAGCGAATCGGACGTGCGGCGGGTGGACTTCGGGTTGGTCCCCTTCGGGGAAGCCTCGCGGCAGAACAAGGGCTTGTCCTTCGGCAAGCAATCGCGGCTCATCGACCATCGCCAGTTCGGCCTGAGCGGACTCCTCTCCGTCATCAGCGTCCGCTATACGGTCGCGCGGCGCGATGCCGCCGAGGTGCTGGATCTCGCCACCGTCCAGCTCGGTGCCCGCTCTTCGGGCAAGGGTTCCGCTTACCTGCCCCTGCCGGGTGGCGATATCGGCCGGTTCGACACCACGCTGAGGGAGCATGTGGCACGGCGTCCGGCATGGTTTCCGGCCGCTGCCGTCGATGGTCTCGTGCGCAACTACGGAACGCGGGCAGCTGATGTCTTCGCCCTGGGCGAGCGTGAGCCCGCATTGCGCCGCTGCTTCACCGGCACCCAGGTCACCTGCGCCGAAGCCGTTCATGGGGTGCGCACCGAGACCGCGCAGCGCATGACCGATGTGGTCTTCCGGCGCACCGAGCTCGGCACGGGCGGCCATCCCGGGACCCCAGCGCTCGATGAGGCGCAGGCGCTGCTGGCGCGGGAGTTGGGTTGGTCCGATCGCCGCCTGGTCGAGGAGCGTACGGCGGTCGAGCTGGAATTTGCCCGCTACCTCGCCTGTCCGCCCCCCCAGGCCGCCCGGGCGCGCAGCGCCTGACCCATGCCCGCAAGCGATCTGCCCAGAATTGTGATCACGGGAGGCTCGGGCTTCATCGGCAGCCGCCTCGCTCAGCTCGCCACTGAACTCGGCTACCAGGTGACCGTGACCACCGCGGTCAACAACGGCACCGAGCGGACGCGATGCGATGCACTCGCCAAGGCGGGCATCACGGTGATCGTGGCACCGCTGGAGGATGCCGCGACGCTCGAGCGGGCGCTCGCCGGCCAGGACGTCGTGATCCACCTGGCCGCCGCTCAACATGAGGCACAGGCGCCGGAAAGCCACTTTCACCGCGTGAACGTGGAAGGGACGCAGCGCCTGCTGGAGCTGGCGTCGCGTACCGGCGTGCGCCGCTTCGTCCACGGCAGCACCATCGGCGTCTACGGCCAGGCGACGGACGGAACACTCGACGAGCACAGTCCGTTGGCGCCCGACAATCCCTACGGGCGCACCAAGGCGGCCGCGGAGCAGGTCGTCCGCCAGTGTGCGGGCAATCTGGAGTACTGCATCATCCGGATCTCCGAGACCTATGGGCCGGGGGACATGCGCCTGCTCAAGCTGTTCAAGGGGATCCGCAAGGGGCGCTTTCTCGTGGTGGGCTCCGGAACCAACCTCCACCAGCTCATCTATGCGGACGACCTCGCCCGGGGACTGCTGGCGGCCTGCGCTGCAGGGCGCGCCAATGGCGAGACCATCGTGCTCGCCGGATCCGAGCCGATCTCGACTACCGAGCTGGTCACGGCGGTGGGCGCAGCCGTGGGGCGCGCGAAGCGCCTGCCTCAGGTGCCAATGTGGCCGTTCGTGGCGGCCGCGTACGTTCTCGAGTCCACGCTGAGGCCGATCGGAATCAAACCGCCGCTGCATCGGCGGCGCCTGGATTTCTTCCGCAAGTCCTTCCGCTTCTCCACCGAGAAGGCGCAGCGCTTGCTCGACTTCCGCGCTCAGGTGTCTTTTGCGGAAGGGGCACGGCAGAGCGCTGCCTGGTACAGCGCCAACGGCTATCTGTGAGCAGCGCAGAGGGCCCGAGATCTGCGATGCCGCGGCCGCCTCTGAATCGCCCGCTCGTCGCGCTCATCCTGCTGCTGCTATGCGCCCTGGCGCTGCCCGAGGTGACCGCACGCCCGGTGATCAAGGACGCCGCGGAATCTCTCTGGATCGCGCTCAACGTCGCGCATCACGGCGTGTACTCCGAGGATGAGCAGGCTCCCTACGGGCCAACGATGGTGCGCGAGCCGGTTCCTATCCTGGTCACGGCCGCATCGATCGCTCTGGTGGATGCGGTTCTCGGTAAGGCCGCGCCGGATGCCTATTTCTCCGGAAGCCGCGCGCGCTGCCTGAAGCTGCAGAACCTGCTGTGGCTCGCCTTGCTGATGGCTTCGGCGGCCTGGAGCACCGCTTACTTCGGACTGTCGCGGCCCTGGCAAGTGGTGGCCGCGATTGCCGTCGAGCTGCCTTTCACCCTGCTCGTGCCGCCGACCGTGCGCTACGCCATCGGCGTTGACAGCCTGTGTACGGAACTGCCCGGAGCAGCGCTCCTGTGCTGCGGCTCGATCGCACTGACGAGCGGCTTCGCACGCCGCAGCGCGCGCATGTTGGGATTGGCGAGCTGTCTGTTCGGCCTGCTCGCACTCACCAAGGCCGCGTTCTACTACGTGTACCCGCTGGTGCTGGTCTGCCTTGCAATCTTGTATGTATCGGTTACCGCGCGTGCGCGCTGGATACACGGGCGCAGCGTACTCGCGCTGCTCGCCCTGTCGCTGCCCTTTGCCGCCTTGAGTGTCGCGTGGATGGCGCGCAATGAAGCACGCACCGGCTACTTCCAGATGGCCGAGCGCGGCGGCCCGATCGTGCTGTACCGGGGCCTGCTCGATGGCATGAATGGGCGCGAGTACGCCGGCTCCTTCTATGCGGGGGCCGCGACAGGAACGGTGCAACACGTCGTGCGTCTACTAACAGATTTCCGCGATGCGGACCTCGAGGCAGGCGGCCGTTTGCAACATCTGGCGATGGGCTTGGCCGGAGCGGCTGGACAGCGCGATCAGCACAGCGAGGACGAGGGGCGGCCGGAAGAGGCCCTGACCTGGTATCGGCAGAGCCGCGCCACGTACGAGCATTATCTGCGCCACGAGCGCGCCGCCGGCGCGCGCTATCCCCCGGGCGCTGCGGACAAGCTCACGCAGCGAGATGGATTTAAGTTAATCGAAGGGCGACTGCCGATGCATTTCGCGCTCTTCGTGCCATTGCTGTTGCGCGGCGCCACTGTCATATTTCCCCTGCTGATCCTGACACTCGTGTATGCGCGTGCCGCCAGGCGCGCCGACCTCGTGGTATTCATCCTGCCGGCTCTGGGGATCGTGTTATTCTACGCCATGATCACGCACTTCGTGCAGCGCTACGGTTGGCTGCCGCGGCCCGCTTCCACGATTGCCCTGGTGATCATCGCGGCGCAGCTGTGGCGACACGGCTGGCCGAGGAATCGCGCGCCGACACGCTCCAGCATGCCCGTCGGCGCCGCGAGCTCCACATAAACACAACGTAACGCTCTGGCAACGCAACAGTCACGCAAGCATATGAACCCGGTCATCGCCGTGCTCGTTCCCTGTTACAACGAACAGGCCGCCATCGCCGCGGTGGTGCGCGATTTTCGTGCCGCGCTGCCGGGCTCCACCGTTTTCGTGTACGACAACAACTCCTCGGATCAGACGAAGGCCGTGGCGGCGGCCGCCGGAGCCGTGGTCCGCAGCGAGCCGCTGCGCGGCAAGGGCAACGTCGTGCGGCGGATGTTTGCCGACATCGAGGCGGACGTGTTCGTGCTCGTGGACGGCGATGACACCTATGATGCCGCCAGCGCGCCGAAGCTCGTCGAGCTGCTGCTGAGCGAATCCCTGGACATGGTGAACGGTGCCCGGATCGCCTCCTCCGATCTGGCCTATCGCCGCGGCCATCAATTCGGCAATGCCATGCTGACGGGGCTCGTCGCCCGGATATTCGGCAACCGGCTCACCGACCTGCTCTCAGGCTACCGGGTGATGAGCCGCCGCTTCGTCAAGTCGTTCCCGGCACTCACGCCCGGCTTCGAGATCGAGACCGAGATGACGGTGCATGCGCTTGAGCTGCGGTTGCCCATGGCGGAAGTCCCGACCACGTACCGGGAGCGCCCAAGCGGATCAGTCAGCAAGCTGCGCACGTACCATGACGGCATGCGGATCCTGCGGATCATCATGATTTTGCTGAAGCAGGAAAAGCCCCTGGCCTTCTTTGGCACCATCGGCGGGCTGCTCGCCATCGTGGCTACCGCGCTCTCGGTACCGGTGATCGAGACGTATCTGAAAACTGGCCTCGTGCCCCGCCTGCCTACAGCAGTGCTGAGCACCGGCATCATGCTGCTCGCCTTCCTGTGCTTCTTCTGCGGCCTGATCCTGGAAACGGTGACGCGCGGGCGCGTTGAGGCCAAGCGGCTGCACTATCTGAGCGTACCGATCCGCTTCAGCTCAGTCGCCAATCATGAGGCGCAGGCGCCTTGGCGCACCGGTTCCGACAGATAGTCCGCCAGTTCTTCGCGTTTGGCGCCGTAGGCGTCGCCGGCTTCGTGGTCGATGCCGGTGTACTCACCCTGATGTTGCGCACCACGCATGCGGGACCCTACCTGGGGCGCGTGGTGTCGTTTCTGTGCGCCGCAACATTCACCTGGGCGCTGAACAGGGTCTTCACTTTCCGTGACCACGCCACGCACCACACCCTGGGTGCCCAATGGCTGCGATTCCTTGCGGCGAATGCCATCGGCGGC
Source organism: Steroidobacteraceae bacterium (assembly GCA_036501985.1). Lineage (GTDB taxonomy): Bacteria > Pseudomonadota > Gammaproteobacteria > Steroidobacterales > Steroidobacteraceae > 13-2-20CM-66-19. The sequence continues at coordinate 134,310 of DASXZI010000015.1, forward strand.
TGCGTGAATTTCGGCGCCTACTCGCTGCTGCTCTCGACCGTGGCCTTTTTCGCCGCGACACCGGTCATGGCGGTGGCAGCCGGCTCCCTCGCCGGGCTGGCGGTGAATTTCACGCTCTCACGCACCTTCGTATTCGCGGCAAACGCCCGCGGCAGCGCTCAGTAGACGCGCAGCACCGTCAACTCGGGCCCTGCATACACCACGGGGTAAGTGGCCAGGTACTGCGCCTCCTGGCCGTCGGCTGGGTACCAAGGCATCTCGATGCCCATCGGCCGCTGATTGATCACGATGTATTTCACCCGGGCTCGTGCCAGCTGCTCGCGCTGAGCATCCAGGTCCCCGGTCTGGAGGTGATCGCGTAGTGACACAGCGACATTGCGCGAGGTGTTGCCTTCGGCGATGGGGCGTCCGTGGCAGGCCTGCTGAAACATGAACAGGTTGCCCGCGTAGTAATCCACTGGCTGGCCTCGTGGCAGGTCCAGCACGCCGAAACCCTTCTCCGGATCGTCCCGGATCACTCTCAGGCCGGGCGAACAGACGAGCGCCGTCGAGGGAAGCTCGCGTGCTGGGTAGAAGTCCAGCACTATCAATGCCGCTGCCGCCATGGCGAGCCAGTAACTCGCACTGCGTGCCGGCCGGCTCCAGGCAAGCGCCGCAGCGCACCCGACACCGATACCGAGGAACAGGTACACGAAGACGATGGCGCGCGCCGGGGTGCGCACGTTCCTGAAGAAGGGCAGCTGCGAGAGCAGCACATCGGGCATCGGCATGACTCGATGACGCAGGACATGCAGCGAATCGCCACTGGCGAAGATGCAGAACACGAGCATCCCGCACAGCACGTACAGCAGTAACCGCCGCTCCGCGAGCGACCCGCGCACCGCAAGCCATGCGAGCGCAAGCAGGTTGACGAGCCCGAGATAGACCGTAGCCTCCCATTCGTTGCTGCCGAGGATGCGCGCGTAGATCCCCCTGCTCAGATCCCCCAGCAGATGGAAGGGCGGAAAGGCCCAGTAAGCAAACACGTTCGCTACGTACAGGTCGGTGCCGCGCTCGTACACCGACGCACCGTGTTCGGCCATGCTGACCATCGGCACGAGCAGAGGCGACAGCAACGCGATGACACCGAGCACGCAGGTGAGCGGGACGGCCAGCCGCCAGCCCCACGGCAGGGAGCGCTCGCGGATGGCGATGTACAGGGTGTGAAACACCATGAAATAGCCGATATAGAACAGGTAGTACCAGCACGACAGCGCGTTCAGCACGAACAGCGCCACCGCGGCGCCCAGCCAGAGCAGACTCTTTCTCTCGATGGCCAACAGGTAGGCGAGCACGAAGAAGGGAATGAACTCGACCTGCGAGACGTGCGCATGATGCATCACGTGCTCGACATGCGAGGGACTGAAGGCAAACACGAAGCCGCCGAGCAGCGCGCCGGCCGCGTGAGAGATGAAATGCCGCACGAGGAAATAGGCGCCGGTCCCCGCCAGCGGAAAGCTGGCCAGCAGGCTCAGGTTCTGCTGCAACAGCAGTGTCGAGGGCGATAGATTGAACACCTTGGTGAGCAGCGCAACCGCGAGTACCTGCGGATACGCGAACGAGTGATACAGGAGAGAGGTGCCCTCGGGAAAACGCAGCAGATGCGTGTAGAAGAAGCTCCCATCGCGAGGCGCGAACGCCGCGTACCAGGTATTCCACAGATCCTGCATGTTGTCTTCGGGAGGTCCGATGAGTGCGATGGACAGATTGGGCAGCCATTGCCAGAAGAACGCCGCGGTCGCACACGTGAAAATCAGAAACACGACCGCCATGTGGGCCGCAGGATTGAGCGGCCATTCCCACGCACGGGTGCCGATCGCATCCCGTGCGCCGATGGGCAAGCTCGACCGTTCCGGTACCGAGATCGCCATCGCTAGCTCCGCACCGGCGATGACTCAGTGCCGCCACCGCACTGGCATAATCGCCCTGCAAGCGGCCTGCCTGGTCGCGGTTGGCCATGCGGTTGGCCATGCGGTTGGGCATGCGGTTGGCTATAAGTCCGCGGCCGTCTTGTGTAAGATCCCTGGCCATCAAACCGGCATACAGAACGTCGACCTTGTCTGATCCCACCGCCCTGAAGCTCGCCGCCCAGGAACAAACATCGAAGTCGGCGGCACCTGCCGTGCCGGCGGTGTTGCCGGGGCCGGAGCTCACCATTGTCGTTCCCACTCTCAATGAGGAGGGCAACATCGAGGCGCTGGTGGGAAAGCTGCAATCCGTCCTGCACGGAATCAACTGGGAAGTCATCTTCGTGGACGACGACTCCCACGACCGGACCCGACCGGTCACGACGCGCCTGGCGCGTTCCGACGGCCGTGTCCGCCTGCTGCATCGGATCGGCCGCAGAGGCCTGTCTTCGGCGTGCGTCGAGGGAGTGCAGGCGAGCACGGCTCCCTACGTGGCCGTCATGGACGCGGACCTCCAACATGACGAAGCGCTCCTGCCGCAGATGTTGGAAGTGCTGAGGAGCAACGGCGCCGATATCGTCGTGGGTAGCCGCTACGTCGCCGGCGGCGACGTGGAGGGTTGGGAGTCGCGGCGCGCGCGCATGTCGAGCTTCGCCACGCGACTCGGTCAGACGATTCTCAGAACGCACGTCGCCGATCCGATGAGCGGATTCTTCATGCTGCGCCGGGATGCCTTCGACCTCACGGTGCGGCATCTCTCGGCCGTCGGATTCAAGATCCTGATGGACATCCTCGCTTCGGCCGAGCGGCCGCTGCGCGTGCAGGAGCTGCCCTATCACTTCCGGCCGCGCCTCGCCGGCGAGAGCAAGCTCGATGCGATGGTTGCATGGGAGTACCTGATCCTGCTCGCCGACAAGACGGTGGGCCGATTCGTGCCGGTGCGCTTCGTGATGTTCGCCATGATCGGCCTGCTGGGTCTCGGTGTGCATCTGCTCGTCCTGCGATTCGCCCTCAGCGCGCTCGCGCTGCAGTTCGCGGCGGCCCAGGCAACGGCGACCGGCGTCGCGATGATTGCCAATTTCTCGCTCAACAATGGCCTGACCTATCGCGACCGCCGGCTCAGGGGCTGGGGCTTCGTCCGCGGCCTGCTGTCGTTCGCTCTAGTGTGCGGCATCGGCGCGGCCGCAAATGTCTCCCTCGCGTCTTTCCTGTTCGGGCGTCAGCAATCGTGGTGGCTCGCCGGCATTGCCGGGGCGGCCATGAGCTCAGTCTGGAACTACGCAGTCAGCGCCGTGCTGACGTGGAAGGCCCGGTAGCGAGCGCCGTGCCTGGAACGATTTCCCGGCACCCCGAACGGCTCCTTCAGGCACTCGTGCTGGGCGCGATGGCGCTCGCCATCCTGGCCGTGATACTCGGACCGCTGCATCGGCTTCCCCTGTGGATGCCGCGAGATGAGAACGAAGGCTGGAACGCCTTTCAGGCGCTCGCGGCGCTCTCCGGCGCGGTGCTGTATCCGCCGTTCGATGCGTTCGTGACCAACAATTATCCCCCGCTCTCCTTCTATATCGTGGGAGCTCTGGGGAGGGTCCTGGGGGACAACATCGTCGCGGGTCGCGTGATCGCCCTCCTCAGTGAGCTTGCGGTGGCCGGCAACATTTACCTGCTTGCGCGCGCCTTGCACACCGAGCGTTTCTTCGCGCTCTTCTCGAGCCTGGTGTTCCTGCTCTATATCGGGGCGAACGCCCAGATTTACGTGGCCATGGACGATCCGGAGTGGCTTGGGCGCGCGTTCGTCACGGGGGGTGCGGTGCTGTTCCTGCGTGCCCGGCGCGTTTCACACCCCGCAGGGCCGCTGCTGCTGTCGGGCCTGCTGTGCGTAGCCGGCGCGCTCGTCAAGCACAACCTGGTGGTGCTGCCGCTGGCCCTGTTCACGTGGGCGCTCTGGAACGATCGGCGCCAGTTGCTGCCCTGGGCGCTCATCAGCCTCGCGCTCGCTGTCGTCTCCGTTCTGCTCATTGCGCACGTTTATGGTGCAATCTTTCTGCAGGATGTACTCGAGCACAAACGTGGACTGTCCGCGCACAAGCTGGCGGGCGACAGTCTGCGGCTGCTCACGCCAATGACGCCTCTACTGGCGTACGGGCTTCTGCTGGGCCTGCTCGCGTGGCGTGAGGCTTCCACGCGATTCGTGGTGACCTATGCGGTGGTCGGCGGAGGCATCGGGCTGTTCTTTCTGGCGGGCATCGGCATCGACGTCAACGCCCTGTTCGATCTGATCATTGCCCTGAGTCTCGCGGCCGGACTGTTCGCCGCCCGCCTCGTGCCCATGCTGACCGCGGAGTACCGCCGGTTTGCCCCAGCAGCCATCACCGCCGTGATGGCGGCCCTGTTCGTGCCGCAGAGCGTGCAGGCGGCTTTGGCGGGGCTCGATCTCATCCGGCAGGATCGCGCCGAGCTCGGCCGCTACCACGAGTTCATCGCAGCCATTGCCGCCGCGCAAGGGCCGGTGGCCTGCGAGCAGCCCTCACTTTGCTACTGGGCGGGGAAGCCGTTCGAGATCGACTTCTCCAACTACGGGAAGAAGCTCCGCGCGGGCACCGTGGGCCCGGAGTTTCTCGGCACCCGGCTCGACACGGGCTACTACGCTTACATCCAGACGACGGGGCACCCGGCAGCGGAACGCAACAATACGCGCCGCTATCTGGGGAATGAGTTCTCCCGCCGGCTCGATGAGCATTACATGGCGGTGCGGCAGCTCGACGAGCACTACCTGCTGGCGCCCCGGTAGCCTGGCTGAAATTCTGCGCGGCAGCTTCAGCCGGGGGCGTTCGCGATCGCTGCGACCTTTTTGCTCAGCACTCGCACCTTCTTGCCGTAGAGCATGAAGATCACGCGGAACATCAGCTCGAGTGTCGCGGTGACGGCCAGGCCGACGTAGTTGAGCGGATTCTTCCAGAACACGTACAGCTTGAGCGCGAAGACGCGCACCGATTCGAATCCGGCGAGCTTCAAGATCTGCTCCAGGCTGTACTCGGTCACGTTGTAGAAGTGATCGATGTTGTGCGAGAGATTCTCCGAGCCCACCAGCGGGTTGGCGCCGTTCATCGCATACACCACGATACGACCGCCCGGCCGCAGTGACTGGCGGCACAACCGCAGGAAGTCGATCGTCTCATCGAGCGTGAGGTGATTGAGCTCCTGCTCCGGGATGATGACATCGAACTGCGCCGGTTTGCCCTGCAGGAACGCGAAGGCCCGCGCCGTCTCGCAGGGCAACTGGTGCGCGCGAGCGATCTCGACCTTGGCCGGATCGGAGTCGATGCCCAGCACCGCACGGTAGCCGCAATCGCGCAGCATCTGGACCAGGTAGCCCGGGCCACAACTTATGACAAGTATCCGGGCGTTGCGGTCCGAGGGCATGTGCCCGAGGTAGTTGGCTTTATAGTAGGCGGTGAAGGAGCGGAAGCCCTTCTCAACATCCTTCGGCGCCTGCCAGTAGGAATCGAAAGGTTCCAGGCGGGCGGCGAGCTGCGGCCCCGGCACGGCGGGGCTGCTCTTGAGCGCCTCGGGCCTGAAGTTGGCATTCATCCGGACTATCCCCAAATTACGCTTATAAAGGTCGCCATGTCCGGGCAGAATACACGGACTTGGCGCCCGACGGGACGTACATTACACATTGCGGATTCTCTTCTGTAATTACGAATATCCGCCCCTCGGCGGAGGTGGCGGAGTCGTCATGGCCGCGATGGCGCGCACGCTGGCGCGCCGCCACGAGGTCGTCGCGCTGAGCTCGCGCGCCGCCGGCCTGCCTGCCGAGGCGACGGACGCAGGCGTGCGCGTGGTCCGGGTTCCGGTGCTGTTCCGACGAAAGCTCGCCACCGCCAACTTCCCTTCCATGGCCGCGTACCTGCCCATCGGCCTGTGGCGTGGCTTGCAGCTCGGGCGTGAGCAGCGCTTCGATGTGATCAATACCCACTTTGCAGTGCCCACCGGTCCACTCGGGGACTGGCTGTCGCAGCGTCTGCGCGTCCCCAACGTGCTCTCCGTACATGGCGGTGACCTGTACGATCCCTCCAAGGGAAGCTCCCCGCATCGTCACGCCTTCCTGCGACGCGCCGTGGCGCGGCTGCTGAGGAAGGCGGATCTCCTCGTCGCGCAATCAGGCGACACGGCCCGGAATGTGGCGCAGATCTATGGCGTCGACCGCCAGGTCGAGCTCATCCCTCTCGGGATCGACCGGCCTCCGCAACAGGTGCAGGCCAAGCGTGAGCAATTTGATCTGCCCGCGGATGCCTTCGTACTGGTGACCGCGGGCCGGATCGTCGCACGCAAGGCCAGCACCCAGCTCATGGACACTCTGGCAGCGGTTCCCAGCGCCTACCTGTTGGTCGTGGGCGACGGGCCCGAAGCGCAGGCGGTCACCGAGCGTGCGGCCGCGCTCGGTGTGAGCGATCGCCTGCGCATGCTGGGCTACGTGAGCGATGAGGTGAAGTACCAGGCCTTCAAGGTCGCGGACCTGTTCGTGTCCACCAGCCAGCACGAGGGCTTCGGGCTGGTGTTCCTCGAGGCAATGGCCTTCGGGCTGCCGATCGTGTGTTACAACCGCGGGGGCCAGACGGATTTCCTGGCGAGCCCCGAGACCGGAGAGGTCATCGCGCTCAATGAGCTGAGCGCGTTCAACGATGCGGTGCGCGGCTTGCGCGAGGATCCTCAGCACCGCGCCCTGATCGGACGGGCCAATCTCGCCAAGGTGGAGAATTACTTCATCGACCGGTGCGCCGAGCGCTATGAGCGGCTCTTCGAGCGCGCGGTCGCCTCTCATATGACCGGCGCCACGGCGCGCCTGGAGCAGGACTGATGTGCGGGATCGCCGGTATCGTCGGCAACACGTGGGCGCTCGCGGAGGGCATGCAGCGAATGATGCACTCCCTGCGGCATCGCGGCCCGGACGGAGAGGGCATCGAACAGGATGCGCACGCCATCTTCGGACACCGGCGGCTGTCCATCATCGATCTGGAGGGCGGCCGGCAGCCACTGACCAACGCCGACAGGTCCATCTGGGTCGTCTGCAACGGCGAGATCTACAACTACCGCGAGCTGCGCGCCGATCTCGAGGCACGCGGCCATCGGTTCCTCACCCACAGTGACTGCGAAGTCATCATCGGCCTGTACGAGGCATACGGTGATGATCTCCTGCAGCACCTGCGCGGCATGTTCGGCTTCGCGCTGTGGGATGCACGCAAGCGCCGATTGCTGGCCGCGCGCGATCATCTCGGCCAGAAGCCCTTCTACTATGCCCACACGAGCCGCGGGTTCGCATTCGCCTCGGAGATCAAGGCGCTGCTCGCCTTCGACCCCGCGCTGCGCAGCCTGGATCTCGCCGCACTCGACCAATACCTGGCATTACGGCTGATCGCACCGCCCCTGTCCATGTTCAGTGGTGTGCGTAAGCTTCCGCCTGCCCACTCGCTGGTGCTGGAGGAAGCTCGCGAGCCGGTCATCCGTCGCTACTGGCAACTCGACTATCAGCCCAAGCACACAGGCTCGGAGGAAGCGCTGCTGGATGAGCTCGAGTCGCATATCGAGGAGTCCCTGCGACTGCATCTGGTGAGCGACGTTCCGGTCGGCGCCTTCCTCAGTGGCGGCCTGGACTCGAGTCTGCTGGTGGCCATGCTCGCAAAGAGAGTCGGTGTGCAGCATCTGCCGACCTTCACCGTCGGCCTGCCGCACCCGCGCTTCGACGAAGCACCGTACGCGAGAGCCGTGGCGCAGATGTTCGGCACGGAGCACCACGAGCGCAGTCTCTCTCCGTCGCTGATCACGCTGCTGCCGGACCTCATCTATCACATGGACGAGCCCTCGGACCCCCTCTCGCTGTGCACCTATCATGTCGCGGAGCTCGCCCGGCGATACGTCAAGGTCGTGATCGGCGGGGACGGCGGCGATGAGTTGTTTGGCGGCTACGATCGCTACTACGGCAACCTGTATGCCGGGCACTACGCTCGCGTGCCCGCCTCGCTGCGACGACATGTGCTGGGGCCCGCGCTGTCGCTGATCCCCGAGGCCGGTTGGTACAAGAGCCTCGGTCACCAGCTCCGCTGGCTGCAGCGCTTGTCCTTCCTGTCGGGCGGTGAGCGCTACGCTGCGAGCCTCAGCTACTTTTACTTCGATACCGAGATGCGCACGTCGCTGTTCACACCGGAAGCGCGCGCACACCTGGAACGTGCCGACGCCGAGGCCGCGATCCGTACACCCTACGATGCGGCCCAGGGCGATCCGCTCGACCACATGTTGAGCGCCGACAGTCAGGTTCGTCTGCCGGATCATCCGGTGATGATCAGCGACCGGATGTCGATGGCGCACGGCCTGGAGACACGCAGCCCCTTCATGGACCATCGACTTGCGGAGTTTGCCGCCCGGCTGCCCTCGAGCATGAAGATGCGCGGGCGCTCGCTGCGCTGGGCGCAGCGCAAACTGGCCGCACGCTACCTGCCACGCGAGGTACTCGAGCGGCCCAAGCAGGGCTTCTCCTCCGCCCTGCCCTATCTACTGCAGCAGGAGTATCGGCTGCTCTACAACCGGTTCCTGCCGGATTCGCAACTCGTCGCGGCCGGTATCCTGCAGCGCGGCCCGATCGATGCGCTGCTCGGGGCGCATCTGGCCGGACGCGCTGACCATGGCAATCGCCTGTGGCTGCTGATCAACGCGGAGCTGTGGTACCGGATGATGATCCAGGGAGGAAGCCGCGAATCGCTGCGAGCAGAGCTCGGCGCGGCGGGATTTTCGGCAGCAGCCGCGTAAGGCGCCGCCGCATCCCTCCCCGGAGCCATTCCCCCAGGTGCGCGATTCCGATGACTGCGGTGCCGTCGCCCTTTTTGTTATCGCAGCCCTACGGGCCTGAGGCAACGTGAGGAGATTTCGCCGCCAATGCGCGGGCACCGCAAGTCGATTTTTGTGAAGTTGCCGGAGGGCTACAGCTAGTGCGAATCGCGGTCATGCTGCGCCATTACGACCAGCACGGGGGCGGGGTGCGTGTGTATACGCGCGCGCTGCTGCGCGAGCTGATCGAGCATCACCCCGAGCACGAGTATATCCTGCTTTTCAACAACCCCGCCCTCACGGGGAGCTTCGGCTGCCGGCCGAATGTGCGCGAGGTGGTCGTGCCCGGCAAGTCGGTACCGCTGTGGGACCAGGTGGGAGTGCCGCGCGCGGTGCGCCGGCTGGGCATCGACGTGTTGTTCAACCCGAAATACTCGGTTCCGCTGACCGGCCGTTATCCGGCCGCCTGGGTGTGCCATGGGCTGGATTGGTACGTGATGCCCTGGGCCTCTCGCCGGATCGATCGCCTGAGCCATCGGTATCTCATTCCGCGCTATGCCCGGCGCGCGGCGGCGATCGTCGCCGTATCGGAGATCACGCGTGAGCACGTCCATGAGTTTCTCGGCGTGCCGCTGGACCGAGTCCACACCGTCTACACCGGCATCGAGGAGGTCTACAACCAGACGGTGCCTCCCGAGCAGCGCGCGGCCATCCGCGGGAAATTCAAGCTGCCTGAGCGCTATGTCCTGTACTCCGGCGCGGTCTACCCGCCGAAGAACTTCACCCGCCTCATTCAGGCATACGCGCGCGTCGGTCCCCGGCTCGGCGTCTCCCTGGTGATCGCCGGTGGCGAGAACCGGTTCCTGTCCGAGGATGAGCTCAAGGAGCCGGAGCGACAGCAACTGGGCGAGTGGGTGCGGTGGGCCGGCTGGGTCGAGCCGCACACGCTGCCGGCCTTCTACCAGATGGCCGAAGCGCTGCTGCTGCCCTCGCTGTTCGAGTCCTTCGGGCTGCCGATCGTGGAGGCCATGGCCTGCGGCTGTCCGGTGGTCACCTCCAATTGCTACGGGACGCGCGAGATCGCCGGCGATGCCGCCATTCTGGTCGAGCCGCGCTCGGTCGATTCCATCGCCGAGGGGATCCACCGTGCGCTCACCGACTCGAGCCTGCGCGAGCAACTTATCGCCCGGGGGCGCGTGCATGCCCAACCTTTCACCTGGGAAAGGTGTGCCACCCAGACACTGCAGGTCCTGGAGCGGATCGCGAGCCCCGGTTGACCGCTTGCCGCTGCGTGGAGAGGATCGACTGACGCGATGACTATTCAGTTTGGCATTCTTGTGGAGGGGCCGCGCCTCCTGCGCTGGCAACTGCACTGTTTGCAGCGACTGCTCGCGCTGACGGACGTTCGGGCGGCGGCGCTCGTCATCCAGGGATCGGGCCACCGCGCGCAGCCGGGAGAATCCGCCCACGCCGGTGGTGCGCAAGGGTCGGCCGATGAGTACGTGGCACTCCCAGCCGAGATGGCCGCTTTGCCCAGCGCCATCCCTCCGGGCCTGGACTTCATACTGAGCTTCGCTCCGGAGCGCAGCGAGGACGAGCTGCTGCAGTCGGCGCGCTGGGGTGTCTGGAGGCATGAGTTCGGCGACTGGACCCATTCCCGGGGCGGCCCGGCGGGCTTCTGGGAAGTTTACGGCGGACACCCGGAGTCGGCCGTGTTGTTGGGCCGCGAGACGCGCGACCCGAGCTCGATTGTCGTGCTGCGCGCGGGTTTTGTGCGGACGCTGGCGCAGTCGCCCGCCCGAAACCGCGCTCAGCTGCTCGCCTGTGCTCCTCATTTCGCTGCCCAGGTGTGCATGGACCTGCGCAACGGCGTTACCGATTGCCTGACGAGCGCACCCCTGCGCAGTACGGTACCGGCGCGCAGAGCACCGACGTTGATGCACCGGGCGCTGTGCGCGATTCGGATCCTAGGGAGGATGGCGGGTGAGGGTTACCGTGCCCTCTTCTCTCATACGCAGTGGAACGTGGGGATCGTGGAGCAGCCGATCACGGCATTCCTCAGCCCCGAAAGGCGCGCGCCCGTGCGCTGGATGGTGTCCCCGCAAGGCTCACAGTTCCGGGCGGATCCGTTCGGAGTGGTCCGCGATGGCCACCTCACCATCCTGCTGGAAGACTTCAGCTACATCACCAACCGCGGCACGATTTCCGCCATGGAGCCGGCTACGGGTGCGACCGTCCCGGTGAGGATCGGACCGCAGCCGGCAGTGCATCTCTCGTACCCCTACCTCATCGAGGTGCAGGATCGGTTGTACTGCATCCCCGAAGCGCACGAGGCGCGCGAGGTGGTCCTGTACGAGGTGACGCGCTTTCCGGATCGGTGGGCGCGCGTGGCCGCGTTTCCAATCGACACCGTCATCGTGGATGCGACCCTGTTCCAACATGAGAATCGGTGGTGGATTGCCGGGTCCGAGCCCGGAACCAAGGGAGCCAGCAGCGAGCTGCATCTGTGGTTTGCGCCTGCCCTCGAGGGTCCCTGGGAAGCCCATCCGGCCAACCCCGTCAAGATCGACGTGCGCTCCGCGAGGCCGGCCGGCACCCCTTTTCATCACAACGGCCTGCTGTACCGGCCCGCGCAGGACTGCTCGAAGACTTATGGCGGCCGAGTCGCGATCAATCAGGTGACTGTGCTCAGTCCCACCGCCTTTCGGGAGGTAGTGATCTCCACGGTCGAGCCCTACGACTCGGGCGCGTACCGCGAAGGTATCCATACTCTCTCGTGCGCCGGAGATGTAACGCTGATCGACGGCAAGCGGACGCTGTTCGTACCTGAGGAGTTCCGCCGCAATGCGCGACACTTTCTGAGGCAGGCGCTGAGAGGCGTGGGGTTGTAGATCTCAGCTCAACACCTGCTGCAGGTGTTCCGCCAGGCGTAGAGTGAGCGCGGCAATCGTCAGACTGGGTTGCAGTGCCCCGGAGGTCGGGAAGACGCTGCTGCCGGCGACATACAGGTTGCTGGTGCCGTGCACGCGGCAATCGCTGTCCACCACCCCCTGATCCGGATCCCGCGACATGCGGCAGGTCCCCATGTGATGGGCGCCCCAGGACGTGGCGCCCAGAGGGTCCTGCGAGACCTCGGATGCTCCGACCTCGTGCAGCAGGTTGGCGAGGATTTCCCCCGCCTGCTGCCGTGTCCGATGATCGGGAGCACTGAAGGCGAAACGGATGTTCGGTACCGGATCCCCGAACAGATCCGTTTGCCCGGCATCCAGTGTGACGCGGCTGTCGGGATTGGGCTGCATCTCGGTCTCCGCCTCGACACCAATCCAGCGTCCGAATCGATCCCGGTCGTGCTGCGCCAGGCGCGAGCCCCACAGCCCCCGGGAATCCAGGTCGCGCAGAGGATCCTGATCGAAGGTGAACTCGAGCTTGATGCCGCCGCGTTGCCCGCGCTCGCGCGACCGGTAGTACGAGAGCGACTCCAGCACCTCGTAGCCGACGCGGCCCGGATAAAAGCGCCGGTCAGACAGGTACCCGCCGGTATCCACGTAGACGTGCTCCATCAGGTTGCGTCCGACCTGATCGGCGTGATTACCCACTTTGGACAGCAGCAGCAGTCGCGCGGACTCCACCGCGTGGGCGGCAATGACGTAGACCCGGGCACGCACTTCGACTTCCTGGCCGTCGAGCCGCCTCGCGTGGATGGCCTTCACCTCACCGGAGGGCCCCAGATCGATGCGCCGTGCAACGGTCTCCGGCGAGAGCTCACACAACCCGCTGCTCTCGGCGATCGCGATGTGCCGCTGCGCGCTGTACCGGGCGCCGCTCGGGCAGATCTGGCAGGCCGCGAAAGCCACACACTGCGAGTACCCGGCGAAGGGCCGCGAGTTGATCGCCCAGGGCGTCGGAAAGACTTCGATGCCGAGCCGATCGGCTATCGGCACCCACACGGCATCGTCGACGGAGATCGGGAAGCCTTGCATCGGGAAGGCCCGGCTGCGCGGCGGCATGGCGGGGTGCCATGTGCCCGAGACCCCGAGCTCCCAGTCCGCCTGCGAGTACCAGGGCTCGAGCTCCTCGTAGGTGATGGGCCAGTCCATACCCAGACCGTTGCCCGTGGCGGCGCTGAAATCGACTGGCATGAGGCGGTTGATGCGCCCATCCCAGTGCAGGGTGGAGCCGCCCACGCCTTTGACCCGATTGCTGTTCAGCGCATAGCCCACGCCAATGGAGTCAGTCGAGGAATCCACGTAGTGATCACGGCCCTCGTTCAACCAGGGCCACCGCGGACCCGCCAGCGTCTGGTGGTGCAGCAGTTGTGTGGAACGCTCACCAAAGCGGAACCGGCTGCCGGCCTCGAGCAACGCTACGGAGTGACCCTTGCGCGTGGCCTGGGCTGCGAGCAGGCCACCGGCCAGTCCCGCGCCAATGATGCAAAGGTCGTACGCCCTTCCTCCGATCATGGATACGGTGCACCCGCTCGGGTGTACTCCCGCCAGTCTCCCGGAATTCCCTGCCACCGGGCGTAGCCCCGGGCTCGCCAGGGCACACCCGAATGGCGGTACAGCCATGCGAGCTGGGGAACCGTCTCGAAGCGCATGTGGTAGTACCGTTTGCGGGTGCGAACGAAGTGCGCCCACGCTCGCTCCGCCAGGGACGGCGGCTCGATTCTCATGATGCGGTCGATGATTGCCTCGCGCTGCGCGGAGCTCGCCTTCAGAAACTGCCCGCCACCGCTGTCCCGCGCCAAGCGGTCGAGCTGTCTGGCCAGCACCTCGTAGTCGGCGCTCAAGCCGGGAGTCACCCGAACGGCAAAGGCGAGTCGATCGGTTAGCTCTGTCCGGTCCGCATCCGAGAGCTCTCGCCCGAACAGCGCGCCGAGGAAGGCGACGGCCGGTGCGAGGGCGGCGGCCGTGCCGGAGGGTCCGGGCGCGGAATGCCGGGCAGACTTCTTGAGCCAGCCGACCACCGCGACGAGCGCGACGAGCGCACCCGCGCCGTACAGGAACCGCCGGCGGGAAATGACCTTAGGATCTGGAGTTGCCGTGGCGGAAATCCTCATACAGGTGCCTGTACTCGGACAATGCCACAGAGAGAAATGCCTCGGCAAAGCTACATGAGCGCCCAAGCAGCGCCGAGGAGCGATACGCGTTCAGGCCGAGCGTCGAGTGCACATAATCGCAATCCGCAAGCTGCGTGGCATATTCGGAAATTGCCCGACGTTTCGTGTCCATCATCGCGTCAATATTGACGAAACAATTCGGGAAGAGCGGCGTCCAGACCTCGTAGGCCAGGCATTGGATCTCGAAAGGCAGCTTCTCCGAAGCCGCCAGCAGCACGTCGCTCACCGCGCGGTGGTCCGGATGTTCCTCGAGGAAGCACGGCAGGTAGATGAGCGAAGGCCGAACCTCCAGCAGAACCTCGCGCAGCTGCTTGACGAGCTCCGGCGTCGGCGCCAGCTCGCCATCGCGGGCGCCCATGAAGACCATCCGCTCGATCCCCAGGATGGAGAGCGCGCGGCGCGCCTCGGCGCGGCGCTGACCGGAGAGACTGCCCTCGGCGCTCGAGGCGTGGTCGCCGCCGTTTCCGTTAGCTTTGCCGTTGCCACCCTTCAGCTGCCCGCCGCGAGAGCAATCAGTGAGAAATACCACGGTGACGGCGCTACCGGCGCTCGCATGCGCGGCCAAGGCGCCGCCGCACCCGATCGTCTCATCGTCCATGTGAGGAGCCAGCACCAGCACGCGCTGATTCCCAGGCTCCCAGACGATGGCGGATTTGTTGAAGATCTTTGCAGTTTGCAACAGGCCATAGGTACGCAGGTAAGGCCGCGCCCTGCGGCTCAGATACCTCAGAAGCATTTGCTTCGCGCTCATGGCGTACGCCGGTTCGGCTTCCTGGCGGGCTACATATTCCCGCTCTGCTTGGTGTTGGTTTAAATACTACTGGCTGGGCTCACGCATAGTGTGCACGCAGTTCACATCGTTTGCGGCTGCGCTGAACATAAATGGTTGAGGAGCGCGCAAAGATCCCTGACATCGCGCGCGACCGAGAAGTTTGAAAGCTAGTTGAAAGGTTAGGAAGCGCTGTGACGCGCAGCCTGACGGCACAGCTCGGCGTAGTTGTCGAGAACGCGATCTAGATCGTAAGGGACCATCCCCTCGCGCGCGGCGTGGCCAATCGCGTCCCAGTGCGCACGCTGCACCAGACAATCTTCAAACACATCAATCATCGCGCGAGCATTCTTCGCAGGGAACAGGAAGCCGCTGCGACCGTGATCGACCAACTCGGGGGCCGCCCCAACGGCCGACAGCACGCAGGGCAGCCCGCTGGAGAGCGCCTCGGCGACCGACAGAGCGAATCCTTCGTATTCACTGGGAAACAGGAACAGATCGGCGGCCCGCATGTACTCATCGGCCCGGTCGCTGCGGCCGGCGAAGATCACCGCGTCCTGCAGGCCATGGGAGCGCACGAATTCCCGCACCGGAGCCTCGCAATCGTCCCAGGACCCCTCGCCACTACCGACCATCAGCAGGCACAGATCCGGATGCCGGCGAGCGACCTCCGGCCACGCCTCTATCAGCATCATCACGCCTTTGGCGCGTGAGAGTCTGCCAACGAACAGTACGACCGTGCGCTCCTGTGGGATGCCGAGACGGCTTCTCAATGTCCGACGCTCCTCGAGGCTGGCCGGGCGGTACTTCTTCATGTCCGTGCCGTTGGGAATTCGCCGGATCCGTTGCGCCGGAACGCCGCTCTCCAGCACCCGGGCTTCGATCTCCTGCGAGATCGCCACCACGCGATCGGCGCGCCGCAACGCCTGTCGCTGAAACCAACGCAACACGCGCGGGATCAGCCGGCCCGCCGCGCCCATCGTGTCGAGTGCCTCGGCCGAGATCGGCTCGACCAGCTCGAACGGCGATTCGAGCCGCACGATGATGCCTTTGCCGAACAGCCGACAGATCGGCACCGCCACCAGCGGGATGATCTTCATTCCGGAGGCCACGATGACATCGTAGCGGCGAGCCTCGCCGATGAGCAGCGCCGTCAGCCGGATGAGGAATCCGATCATCACCGGCAGCGCCTTCCAGCCGGCGCCCTTCATGCGTCCTCCGGGGGAGATGCGGCGAACGAAAACGCGCTCGATCTGCTCGGTCTCGGGGCTCGGCGGCCGCGTCTGCCGCGTGATCACAACCGTGGGAATGTCGCGGGCGGCGATCCCCTGCGAGAGTCGTGCAGCCATGACACCCGTCCCCCCCATCTCGGGCGGGAAAAATTCCTCGGTCAGCCAGTAAACCCGCGGCGGCGGCGTGGGGGTCTGCATCAGTGTGCCGCCAGGTCAGGTTGACGGAATAGATGGCTGTGGCGCGGGTCGGGCATGAGGCCGAGCAGCACACCGGCGATCGGGTAAATGCCGCAGCCGATCGCGGCAGTCACCCAGGAGTTGAGCGTCGTGTGATGCAGCAGCACGACGATCGCGGCGCTGGCGACTGTTGCCAGGGCCAGCCGCACCAGAGCCCAGGGCAGGAAGAGCACTCCGAAATGCCGCTGCAGGCCCACGACGCAAACAACATCGACGCTCGCGGTGCTGATCAATGCGGCAAGCACTGCACCGTTCAGTCCGAACGATGGAATGAGCACAATGTTGAGAAGGACAATCAGTGAAGTGCCGGTGCTCAAGGCGATGAGATAGAGTGTCTGGCGCCGCGCCGAATACAGCACGCGGTACAGCCCGGTCTCCACGCCCTTGGTCACCGCCAGCACGGCGACCCACGGCACCAGGCTCGCGGCGGCGCGGAACTTGTCACCGAACAGCGGCAACAACAGTATCGGTACGAGACTGAAGATTCCCACAGCGAGCCACCCGGCGCAGAAGAACACGATGCGCACCAGGTCGCGCCCGCAGCGCCTGAACGCCTCGATGTCCTGGGCCGCATGGCGGCTGAGCAGTGGATACGCGGCTGAGCCGAGCATGAACAGCGGCAGCAGGCCCACCTCGACGAACTTGATATCCGTGGCGTACAGGCCGACGTCGGCGTTTCCGAGAAAGTACGCGATGAGCAGCAGGTCGGTGCGCGCATAGAACTGGCCGAGCAGATCGACGCCGGCAAATGGTGCAATGCCGCGAGCCGTCGCGGCGATCCCCTGCCAGCTCGGGCTCAGCCGCAGAGCCGCCCCCTGCTTCACGACGTTGCGCATCGCCAGCGTCACCAGAGCAATGCCCGCCACCGGGAAGCCGATCAGCATGACGGGCAGCGGTAGCTTGAGCCACACCGCCAGCACGAGGGCACACACGATGCCGGCGAGGCGGCAGGACAGATCCGTGACGGCCGGCGTCACCATCGACTGTGAGGCCATCGCCGGCACGAACAGGGTGCGGGCCACCATCCAGCCGGCCAGGTACGTGGATATCTCGAGGACCACGCTCCAGCGGGTTGGATGGATGATGCCGGTGAGGGCGAGCAGGGCGAAAACCAACGCCCCCAGGACGACCTGCACGCATTGTGTGGTGAGCAGATCGGCCCACAGGCGGGGTCGGTCCACTGCGGCCGCACGTGCGTACTGGCGGATGCCGAATTCCTCGAGACCGCACGTGGCAAACAGCGCGAACAGCATCCCCGTAGCGAAGGCGTAGGAGTATTCGCCGCTGCCGGCAGGGCCGAACGTCCGGGCAATCACCATGAACAACACGAAGCTCAGCGCATCCGTCGAGGCGCGGGAGACGGACAGCCAGGCTGCGTTGGTGAGCACTTTCATGTTGACGGGCACACACAGCGCAGTGGCCCCTGCACCCCGCGCGGGGCGCATGCCGGACCGACCTGTGCATTGTGTGAAGCAGTACCTTGCCGCGGGAGTTGATTTGTTGTTACCGGGGTCACCGAGCATCCGCCATCCGCGCGGGCGTGCGCGGATTTGTCAAAATGTTTCCTGGGCACGAATTAAGTCAGCTTGGCTGCGGGCACGGCGGCCTCAGGCCGACCCGCGGCACGGATACTTGCTAAACTAGCCGCGGGGCGCAATGGCGCGTCGCGGTCCCCGGGGAATCCCGCGTCGGGGTCAACCTTGGTCGACTTCAGCCGCGGCAGGCAAGATTTCACGGGGGTGGCCTGCAAGAGCGCCATCAACTGGCCTTCAGACCAGCCGCCGCCAGCGAAGCAAAAAACCTGAGTGAGCATTTATACCAAATGAAGATCGGTATTGTCGGAAGCGGAATGATCTCCGGCCATCATCTCACGGCCGCGAGCCGCTACCCGGGAGCAGTCATCGTCGGAATCGCGGATCGGGATATCGGCCGCGCAAAGGCACAGGCGCAGCGATTCGGTGTTGGCCGCACCTTCACGGACCTGGCGCAGCTGCTGGCCCTGAAGCCCGATGTCATCCATATCCTGACTCCGCCCGGCACGCACGCCCCCCTGGCGGTGCAGGCGCTGCAGGGTGGCGCGCACGTCTACGTCGAGAAGCCGATGGCACTCAACGTGGAGGACTGCGAGCTCATGACGCGCGCGGCGCAGACGGCCAACCGGCAGCTGTGCGTGGGCCACTGCTGGCTATATTCCCCTGCGATGCTGCGAGCTCACGCGCTCATCGCCTCGGGTGTCACGGGCGAGGTGCTCCAGGCGGCCGCCTCTTTCAACTTCGACGTGCGACGCAATGCGAGCTACGGCGATGGCCACTGGGCCTCCGATCTGCCCGGCGGCCTTGCCGAGGATCTGGCGATCCACCCGGCCTCCATCCTGATCCGACTGCTGGGCGCCCCGAAAAAGGTCATGGCCGTGAGCCGCAGCTCGCCGTTGATTCCCAATGGCGGGACCGCGGACGCGCGGGCGGTGGTCGAGGGCGAGCGCGGCCTGGGAACGCTGGCGGTGTCGCTACGCGCGCGTCCCGACATGGGCCTCGTGGACATCTCGTGCGAGCGCACGCTGCTGCGAATCAACATCTCGAGCATGACGCTCACCATGAGCCGCGAGCTGCCGGTCCCCCAGAAGATCGGCCGCGGGCTCGGTAACCTCGACATGGCGACCCAGCTCGTGACGGGCACCGCCGGGGTCATGTGGAAACTGGTGCGCAAGAAGGTCGATGGCTCCTACGGGATCGTGCCGCTCATTCATGCGTTCTATCAGGCCATCGAGGCGGGGACGCCCGCGCCCGTCGGTCCCGATGAAGGTACCCAGTCGGTCGCCATGATGCGTGCCATGTGGCCCCAGGACACGAGCTCTCTGAGCCCCACTGCCCCCGCAACTGTCATCAACGCCGCCAGTGGCGTCGTGGGCAAGCGTGCGCTGGTCACGGGTGCCACCGGGTTCGTCGGCTCCCACCTGGTGCGCAAGCTACTGAGTCAGGGCTACGCGGTCCGGGTTCTGGCACGCAATCCCGGACGCGCAACGCCGCTCGCCAAAGCCGGCGCGGAGGTACGGATCGGGGATCTGGGCGAGCCCGAGACCCTCCAGGGCATCGCCGAGGGCATGGATGTCGTCTTCCATCTGGGCTCGGCCATGCGTGGCAATTCCGAGGCATTCGAGCGTGTCGACCAGCACGGGACGGACCGACTGATCGCGGAGGCGACCCGCGCAGGGGTGCGACGGCTGGTGTTCGCAGGAACGCTGGCGTGCTATCCGCTCGGCCAACAGCGCAACGGCGCAGTGATCAACGAGCAGTGTGCGTTCGATGAGAGCGGGCTGCTCGGCAACTACGCGCGGGCCAAGGTGCGCGCGGAAGCCTCGATCCTGGAGGCTGCGCGTACCGGCAAGACGGAAGGCGTGATCGTGCGCCTCGGCCTCGTCTGCGGCGAAGGGGCCAGTATCTTCCCGGCGCACGTCTGCCAGAAGATCGCGAGCAACGTGGTCGTTTTGTACGGCGATGGCCGCGTTCCCCTGCCTCTCACCTTCATCGACAACGCCGTGGATGCCTTGATCCTCGGGGCCGAGGTCCCCGGCATCAGTGGCGAGTCATTCAACATCGTCGATGATGACGTGCTGACCCAACATCAGTACCTGGATCTGCTGCGGGGTTCCCTCGGCGGGGCACCGCGCGTGGTGCGCATGCCGCGCCTGGCGTACTACACCCTCGGACTGATGACGGAGGTCGCCGCCACACTGCGCAAGAAGGAGCCGGCTACGACCCGCTATCGCATCCGCAACCGCCTCGTGCCCGTGCGCTGGGATTGCTCCAAGGCCCAGCGTGTGTTGCATTGGCGACCGCAGGTGCCGCTGCTCCAGGGGCTCAGCCGGACTTTCAGCGCCTACGCCGCACGCGCGGCGCGCTGAGGGGCGCCTGGCGGACTCCGCAGCTAAACTATGCGCCTTATGCCGGACACCCCCGCTCCCAAGCTTTCGGTCATCGTGCCCTTCTACAACGAGCAGGACAGCATCGGGCCGATGTACGAAGCGATCGTGGCAGGTGTGGCGCCGCTCGAGGTGCCCTTCGAGATGGTCTTTGTGGACGACGGCAGCAAGGATGAGACGCTCCTGCGCGCCCGCACCCTTGCCCAGAGCGACCCCCGGGTTCGGGTCGTGAAGTTCCGGCGCAACTACGGCCAAACCGCTGCGATGGCCGCCGGCATCGAGTACGCCTACGGCGAGGTCCTGGTGACGATGGACGGCGACCTGCAGAACGATCCGTCCGACATCGGTCTGTTCCTGGACAAGATCGAGTCGGGGTACGACATCGTGGTCGGCTGGCGCCATCAGCGGCAGGACAAGCTCGTCTCGCGCAAGATTCCTTCGCGCATCGCGAACTGGCTGATCGGCAAGGTGACGGGCATTCCGATCAAGGACAACGGCTGCTCCCTCAAGGCCTACCGCGCCAAGGTGATAAAGCCCATTCCGCTGTACTCGGACATGCACCGCTTCATCCCGGCGATGGCCTCGATCGCCGGGCCTCGCATTGCCGAGGTTAAGGTCAAGCATCACGCGCGGCGGTTCGGCAGCTCCAAATACGGCCTCTCGCGGATCTACAAGGTGCTGCTCGACCTCATGGTCATCAAGACGCTGACCTCGTTCGCAGCCCGGCCCCTGGTGTGGTTCGGACTGCTGTCCGTGCCCCTGCTGCTCGCAGGCGCGGGCGTGCTCGGCTACGCGCTGCTGCGGGGCCTGCTCGATGGCGCCCCGCCCTCCCTGCCCCTGGCCGGCGCAGGGATCATCTTCCTCACCTCGGCATTCATCATGCTGTGCAGCGGGGCGATCGGAGAGTTGATCTACAATCTCGGCGACATGCGCGATCAAGAGTTTGCTTGCCTGACGCAGCGCACGAAAGGTGGGACGCATGCGTCGCACGGTATGGGGCGGGGGTCGGAAGGGCTCCAGGGAACCTCGGGCGATCTGACCAAGGCTGCGCCGGCGCGCGGCCAACATTGAGGCGCTAGCGCGATGACAAACCGTAAAGTGCAGCTCTCGGTCATCATCCCGGTCGGGAGCCGGCATGCCGACATCGGTGATCTGTACGCCGAGTATCGGGCGGGCATCGAGCCGCTGCGCCTGACCTACGAGTTCATCTTCGTCCTGGACGGCCCGAACGCCCAGGTGCTGAGCGCCATCGAGGCGCTGATCGACGCCGGGAATCACAATCTCACGCTCGTCTGCCTCAATCGGCCGTTCGGCGAATCCACCGCGATCATGGCCGGCTTCGAGCGCTCCTCGGGCGATCTCATCATGACCCTGCCGGCCTATCACCAGGTGGACGGTGCCGGCATCGGCAAGCTGGTCACGGCGCTCGAATCGGCCGACGTCGCGGTGGGCTGGCGCTGGCCGCGCGCCGGAGGCGTGCTGGAGAAGCTACGGCGCAACACCTTCCACCGGATGGTTTCGTACATCACCGGCATGCGCTTGCATGACCTGGGATGCGGCGCCCGCGCGATGAAGCGCAGTGTGCTCGAGGAGCTCAGCCTGTATGGAGACCGTCACCGCCTGATCGCAGTCCTGGCGGACCGCCAGGGCTTCCGCGTCCGGGAGGTGGAGCTCACCCAGTCGGACCGCGACCGATTCGAGGGCATCTATCGGCCCGGCGACTATGCGCACCTGATGCTGGACGTGTTCACTGTATTTTTCCTGGTGCGCTTCACCAAGAAACCGCTGCGCTTCTTCGGCGCGGTCGGCGCCACGATGTTCGGGGTAGGCGCGCTCCTCGTGCTGTACATGGTGATCGAGCGGCTCGCCTTGGGCACCAGCCTTGCGGACCGGCCGGCGTTGCTGCTGTCAGCACTCGTCGTGGTACTGGGTCTGCAGCTGTTCGCGCTGGGACTGCTCGCCGAGCTGATCATCTTCACGCACGCGCGGCAGATCAAGGACTATCGCACCGCCGAGATCATCCAGTACCCGCCCGCAGCGCCGGCGCGCACGGCCCGGGAGGCGCAGCCGGAAAAGGCGGCCCTGCGGTAGCCGCCATTCGTGGGCGCCGAACGGGGTTATTCACGCGACTGGGTTCTGAGGACCCTCGCCTTCCTGACCGGCTGTTGCCTGATCGCCGGCATCTTTGCGCGCTTCGACGGTCTCGGTCGCTGGCCGCTGACGGTTGATGAGTACTACCTCGCACAGTCCGTGCAGAACATCCTGCGCGAAGGGCTACCCCGCTATGCCTGTGGCGGTCTGTATGTGCGCGGACTCGCATTGCAGTACACCTCGGTGCTGCTGCAGTACGCGGGCCTGTCGGCCGAGCTGGCACCGCGGCTGATCGCGGCGCTTTGCAGCCTCATCGCGCTGCCCGCCGTCTATCTGCTTGGGCGCCGCGCCGGCGGCCGCAACATCGGCCTGCTGGCGGTGGCGATCCTCGCCATCTCCGTGTGGGAGGCCGAGGTGGCGCGCTTCGGCCGCATGTACGCCCCATTTCAGGCCGTCTTTCTCTGGTATATGGTGTGCTTCCTGTCCTACACCCTCGACCGCCGCCGCCGGGCCCTCGTGCCGATGCTGGTGCTGTCGGCTCTCGGAGTGTTGGTGTGGGAGGGCGGCGTCTTCCTCGCCCTCGCCAACCTGTTACCTCCTTTTATCCGCACGCCCAGCGGTCGTCTCGAGAGCCGAGACTGGAAATACCTGGCCGGCTGTGCGCTGCTGGTGCTGCCGATCTACTGGTTCGCCACGGCGGACCTTCGCACGCGCGGCGGCGAGCCGACCCTCCCGGATGACTATCGCGAGCCCACCGCAGCGCTCATCAGCCGGCTCGACTCGGCCAACATGCCTCTGGCCACGCTGCACCTGCACCCCCTGTGGGCCCTGGCGGCACTGTTGCCCGTGCTGCTGGCGCTATACGCCGTGGTGCGTCTCGCCCGCGCCTATGCCGCTTCGCAAAGCATGGGGGCTGCGGCGGCAGCCGCGGCCGGCTCACCCGCGGATGAGCCGCCCGGACCCCTGGCGCTGCTTGGCTGCAGCGCGGCGCTCGGATGTGCCTTGATGCAGCAGTTCGGACTCACGATCGCCATCGTTCTGCTCATGGGGCTGCTGTGCGTTCTGGACTGGCGGGCGCTGTTTCGGGGCCATATGTGGCCATTTCACGCGGCGATCCTCGCGAGCCTGCTGTTCTGGTGTGCCTTCGCACTCTCGACGCCGGAATGGCACGTACCGGGGTTGACGGGCCTGCGTGCCGACTTCCTGCTCGCCTATCAATTCGTACGCTTCCCGGACGTCGTGCGGCAAATCGCCGCGCCCTGGGCACATTCGGTGCCGGTCCTGAGCACGGCGCTCTTCGTCCTGATCGGTGCCGCGTGCATCCACGCATGCTTGCTCTCAAACCGCACACAGAGCGCCGAGCGAGTGTTGCTCGCGCTGCTGGTCATCTTCGTGCTCGCTGCCGGCGGCAGTCATCCGCCTCGCCAGGAGACCCGCTACGTATTCTTTCTGTATCCGCTCGCGATCCTGCTGGCGGTCCTGTGCGTGGCGCGCATCGCGCACGAGATCTTCGGCTCGACAAGATTCGCCGCGGCAGCGACCGTGTTGCTGGTGCTTGGCGGGTTCGCGCTGACCGAGGACTTCCGTCCCCGGCACCTGTGGAACATCGACACGGAGGCGGTCACGTTCCGCATCGGCATGTCGCCACGCGAAGCTGCTCACTACCAGGAACGCAGCGATACGCGCTCGGCGGCTCGATGGCTCGCGGCTCACGTCGATCGCAGTCATGACATGGTCATTAACAGCTTCCCGGGTGTGGACTTCTACTATCCGCACGCGAATTTCTATTACATGGAAGAAACCGACCCGCGTTTCGAGAGTTGGTCCTGTCGTCGCGGCCGATTCGAGCGCTGGAGCAATCTGCCGCTGCTGCATTCGGCGGCCGCGCTGCGCAGCGAGCTCGCGAGTGGCCGCCGGGTCTGGCTGGTCCTGGAATCGAGTCGGCTGGCGCAACTGGAGGCGAGCTTCCCCGCGGGAACCTGGCAGCTCGAGTGGAGTTCCCGGGAGCATGACATCGCGATCCTGTCGAGCCATGAAACACCGTCAACACACTGAAGCGATGCAGTTTCAACAGTTACCGCGCGGGGGACTCGGCGCGTATCGGCCGGGCAAGCGCACTGCAACGCATTTGTCTTATTTGGCCGACACCACTGCGCGATCCTTCCGTGAGCGTCTCCTGCCTGCGCCGGTATGCCGGCAAGAGGTTCGCCTGTATACTGCCTCACGCGCAGCGCATCGTCGCAAAAAGCCTCCCTCCTCACGCACCTCCGGCCATATGTCACCGAGGTGGGAATCGCGGAGAACAACGGCCGACGCACGCATACCGCTACGCCAAGAAACGTGCGCTCGAGTGCACATGACCGGGGATTCGCCAATGTCTGTCGATGCCTGCGTTCCAGGCACTCACACGAGCCTCACCTCGCACCGGGGCGTCGTTTTCCATGGGCCCCTTTCTGTCGCGATCCTTTCGCGGCATGAGCCTTGCTGAGGACGAGATTTATGCAGCAATCCTTCCGTGTAGCGCATCTGCCACTGCTGGTCGCCTGTGCGCTGGTGGCCCTCTGGGGAGGCAACCGGGCCGCCGCCCAAACGTCCACGACCGATTACCACATCCACGCCGGCGACAAGATCCTGATCGGTCTGTATGACGATCCGAAGATGCAGCCAGTGGAGATTACCGTTGCGCCGGACGGCAAACTCGCCTTCCCGCTGATCGGGGTGATCAGCGCAGGCGGCAAGACCGTGGACCAGCTGCGGGTGGAGATGGAGACCAAGCTGAAGAAGTTCGTCTCCGAGCCGGTGGTCACCGTGGCGGTGACCCAGGTACTGGGCAACGTGGGCTATGTGATCGGCCAGGTGAACAAGCCCGGCTCCTTCATCATGAATCCAACTATCAACGTTCTGCAGGCCCTGAGTCTGGCGGGGGGCGGCAATCCCTACGCCAAAATGGACGGCATCATCGTCATTCGCAGCTCGCCAGGTGGGCAGCGCGTGCTGAACTTCCACTACAGCCAGGTGGCCAGCGGAAGAAATCTTGAGCAGAACGTCCAGCTGGAGGCCGGCGATGTCGTCGTCGTACCGTAACCTCACGGCCTTCGGGGCCGGCCTGTGCTCGCTGTCGTGCTGGATGGCCGTACACGCGCAGGAGGTGTACTGGCAGCCTCAGGCGACACTGACCGGCACGTACAACACGAACGTGGAGCTCACTCCGGTCGCGGCTGAGAAGCAGAGCGCCGAAGGCTACATAGGCGATCTCGCGAGCCTGATTGGTATTGCGACACCGACCTCGCAAACCACGTTGCGGCCGGATATCCGATACGAGTACTACCCTCAGGACACCTCTCTCGATCGGCTCGAGGGCTTTCTCGACGTCAACTCGCAATTTTCCTGGCAGCGGGATCGCTTCAGCCTGCTCGGACGTGCCGACCGGTTGACGGACCTGAGCGCGGAACAGCCGGATCCGCAGTTCAATCAGGTCAACCCGGGTCTACCGACGACGCCGACCACGGGGCGCGTGGTTGCCAATGAGGTGCGTAATGAAATTTACATCGTCCCCAACTACTCGCACAGCCTGACGCCGCTGAGCAGCATCGGTCTGTCGGGCACTTACCAGCGCCTCAGTTACAGCCCGGATGACGTGTTCGACCACGTTGACTACAACTACTACCAGGGCCGGCCGTTCGTCGATTTCGCATATAACCAGCGGACGCTCATCACCTTCGGCGCCTTCGCCTCCCACTTCGAGGCGACGAACATCGACTCGGTGTCCAAGGACTTCGGCGGGGATGTCGAGGTGCGCTACAACTGGTCACCGATATTCCGCAGCACGGTGGAGCTGCTCTATCAGCGCACCACCATCGATCAGGTCACCCCGACCGTGTTCTCCGATCGCACGAACAACTGGGGCGCGACTTTCGAGACCCAGTATACCGGGCAGGCTGACCGGCTCAAGCTGAGCCTGGGGCGATCGATTCTACCCAGCAGCGCGGGCTCGTTGTATAACACCGATCAGATTCAGCTCCAGTACGACCATGACTTCACCGCGCGTCTGAGCTTCACCGGGGCGGTGCTGTATCAAAAGATCGGGACCCTGGCGAGCAATTTCGTGAGCGACTCGCGCAGCTACGCCACGACCGGCATCTTCCTGCGCTGGCTGGTGACCCCGGTGCTGTTCGTCAAAGGCGGATACTCCTACGTCTGGCAGAAGTATCAGCTCGACCCGAACAGCGCAGCCAACAATCAGGTGCTGCTGCAATTCGGTTACCTGGGACGGGGACGTCAGCGCTGATGGATGCTCAATCGAACGCGGGCGGTGTCAATACTTACCTCGGCATCATCCGTCGACGTCGCGTATACGTTGCGACAATCGCGCCCCTGATCACGTTTGCGGCCGTCTACCTGGCGTTCGCGCTGCCGCCCGAATTCCAGTCGACGGCGACGATCCTCATCGAGCCCTCGACCGTGAACAAGGACGTCGTGGCTCCGACGGTGGCCAGCTATTCCAACCAGCAGATCGAGATCGTCGAGGGCCGGGTGCTCAAGCTCGACACCCTGAAGAGCCTCGTGAGCAGCTTCGATCCGTATCCCCAAGACAAGACCCTGGACGCCACGCAGAAAGCGCAGCGCGTGCTGTCATCGACCTCGCTCGAGAGGGTGGATCCGGTCACCATGAAGCCCGACCAGGACGCGAACGCCTTCTCGCTGCATTACAACAACCCGGACCCGGAGCGCGCCGCCGAGACCGCCAAGCGCCTGGCGCAGCTCTTCCTGACCTACAATCAGCGCTCCCGTGAGCAGGCGGCGCAGGATGCGGCCACGTTCCTCAAGCAGCAGGCCGAAGCGGTCAGCCAGCAGATGCGCGAGATCGATGGGGAGATCGACAAGTTCAAGAACGCGCATGGCGATGCACTGCCGGAAGACGTGACGCGCAACGAGCAGTCCATCGACCGCGACCAGCACGATCTTGACTCATTGCAGCAGGAAATTCTGCGTGTGCAGGAGAAGGAAGGGTTGCTGAGCGTCGAGCTGAGCCAGATCAGCCCGAACATGATCTCCCAGGCGGGGGATTTGACTGACGTCGCCACCGTCCGGACCAAGCTGGCGGAAGCCGAGCAGCGCTACACGCCCGATCACCCGGAGGTGAAGCGGCTGAAGCGCGCGCTTCAGGACCTCATGAACGCTCAGGGCACGACCAAGGGCGGGATCGTCGCTAATGCGAACAACCCGCAGTACCTGAGCACTGCGAGCGAGCTGCAATCCGCACGCAAGGAGCTCGACTCGCTGCATGCGCAATCGGACCGCTTGCATGCGGAGATCAACAAGTACGAGGAGCTGCTGCGCAAGACTCCAGGCGTCGAGCGCGAGTACTCCGACATCGTGCGCCGCCGCCAGAGCGCTCAGACCGCGTATGCCCAGATCCAGGACAAGCTGCAGCACGCCCAGCTCGCCGAAAGCTTCGAAAGCGAGGAGCAGGGCGAGAAATTCGTGCTGCTGCGCGCCCCCTTCGCGGCCAAGCTGCCGGTGTATCCCAATCGAATCGGCCTGATCCTGCTCGGCCTGATCCTGGGGGGTGCGCTAGCCGCCATCGCCGTGGCGATCGCGGAGTCGGCCGACTCGACGGTCCGCAGCGTCCGGGACTTTCCGGATCTCGAGGATGCGCCGATTCTTGCGAGCATCCCGCAAATCGCCAACAGCGGCGACCGGCGCCGAAACCGCCTGAAGTTCGCGACCTGGGTGGCGGCTTACACGGCCGCGGTACTCGTCGTTGGGGTGGCGGTCGTTTCCGGACTCAGCAGTACCGCGCACCCTACGGCGCATGTCGAGTAACTCGCGCACCCTGCAGCGCATGTCGAATAAGAGGACTCCGCTCACGCGGCTCGCATCATGACGATCATCGAATCAGCGCTGGAAAGAGCCAAGGCCCTGAAGGCCGGCCGGCCGGGCCTGCACACCCCCGCCGCTTCGGCGGCTGCGCACCGGCCTGCGCGTCGCGCCAACGACGGTCCGGCTCCTGGCGTCCAATTCCAGCCGCACCGAGTCACCGTCGACCCGCGCGCTGTGCGCGAGAACCGCCTGCTGCTGAACAGCTCCGTCCAGGAAGACCGGCCGGCGATCGCCGCCTACGGCATGCTGCGAACCCGCCTGCTGCACCGCGCTCGTGCGAAGGGCTGGACGACCATCGGTGTGACCAGCCCGGCCCCGCAGGACGGCAAATCCCTCACCGCTCTCAACCTGAGCTTAAGTCTGGCCAGAGAGCAGAACAGCATGGTGGCACTCATCGACCTGGACATGCGCAACCCCAGCATGTGCCGCTGCCTGGGGATCGAGCCTCCGGTGGAGCTGCGAGACTTCTTCGAAAACAAAAACCCGGCCCCGCAGGACCTGTTCATGTCGATCGGCGTGGACAAGCTCATTCTGGCCGGGAACACCACCCCGACCAACCAGGCCGCGGAGCTGCTCGCCAGCTCGCGTCTGGAGGAGCTGCTGGAGTTCGTGAAGAGATCGCTCACGAGCCCGCTGATCCTGATCGACCTGCCCCCCCTGCTGAGCCCGGACGATGCCCTGGTAGTGGCCCCGCGGATCGATGCCCTGCTGATGGTCGCCTCCGAGGGCGTGACGCCGATCGCCGAGCTCCAGCGGGCCGTGCAGTTGATGTCGGAATTCCCGATCGCGGGCCTCGTATTCAACCGCTCGAGCGAGACGCGCGGCCAGTATGCCTACGGCTATGGCTATGGATCAGACTAGCCAACGGACGTAACCGGGCCGCATCGACCCATCGTGTCGATCTACAACCAAAGCCGAGCGCGTCGATCCCTGATCGACACCGTGATGTATCGCGCCCTGTCGCAGGCCGCGACCATCATCGGCTACATCGTGCTCGTGCGCGCCATGCGGAAGGAGGACTTCGGCATCTACAGCCTCCTGTACTCCTTCATCCCGGTGGTCAGCACCGTCGCCTCGCTGGGGCTCGAGCAGACCCTGCGGCGCTACCAACCCGAGTATCTGCAGGCCGGCAACGCACCCGCCGCCGCGTGGCTGGTCCGGTTCGTCTCCTCGGCCCGGTTCGGCGCCAACGTGATCATCCTCGCCATCCTGCTGCTGGCCTGGAATCACATCGCCCCGCTCTTTCAGCTCACGCCCTACCGTGGCGCGTTCATGCTCTTCTGCGTGCTGATCCTGGTGCACTTCCAGGTCCAGATCTATCAGATGACCCTCGCCTCCCACATGCTGCACCGGTTCAGCGTCGGGGCCGTCGTCGTGCTTTCAGTGAGCAAGCTGATAGCCTATGTGTCGCTGTTCATGCTCAGCTCGCTGACGCTCGAGCGCGCGATCCTGGCTGACACGGCCGCTTACATCGTGGCATTCCTGTTCCTGCGCAGCGTCTACCATTTCCAGTGCGCGCGTGCCGTGGCCGGGCAGCGCTACCGGCCTCCGCCCGAGGAGCGCAAGCGGCTCTTCACCTACGGCTTCTTCAACAACTTCAACGAAGCCGGCACGCTGCTGCTCGACTCGAAGATGGACAACTTCTTCATCGCGGCCATCATCGATCCCATCTCGGTCGGCATCTACTCCTTCTACACGCGCCTGGGCGAGATGGTGAGCGGCGCTACGCCGCTCGCCCTCTTCGACAACGTCATTCAACCTATGTTCTTCTCCACCGAGAAGAAGGACGCTCCACGGCGCATTCCGCAGTACTTCACGCTGCTGCTGAACCTGAACTTCGTGCCCTACTGGCCGGTGCTCGTGTTCACGATCGTGTATCACTCCGAGCTCGTGGCGGTGGTGTTCGGCGGCAAATTCATCGCGCAGTCCTGGCTGCTGCCCCTGTGCATCCTCTTCACCATGCTCAATGCGATCGCCACCCCCGTGACCCTGGTGGCGCAGTACGAGGAGCGAGCGGGATTGATCCTCGCGAGCAAGATCACGGCCGTCTACAACATCCTCGCCCTGCTGGTCCTCGTGCCGAAGGCCGGATTGCTGGGCGCCATGCTGGCGCGCGGCTCGGCCGTCGCCCTCAAGAACGCCTTCATCTGGTGGTATGTGCGTCGCCTGGCGGTGTGGGTCAACGTCGTGCCGTTCCTGCTGACCGGTGCGCTGCTGTGGGGTGGCGTGACGCTCGCCTGCTACGCCCTGAAGATGTTCCTGCCTGTTCCGCAGATCGTGCAGCTGCTGCTGGGCGCGATCGTGTGTGCGGCAGCTGTTCCGATCTACACGCGCAGCCCCGCGATCTGCCGCTCGGACCGCGAGATTCTCTCCTCACTGTTCCGGGGTCGCGAAGCCCGGCCGCTGCAATGGATGGGCCTGCTGCGCCCGTTGGGAAACGGCGGTGCGGCATGACGGAGCCGAGGGAGGCAGGGGCCGGTGCAGGCGGCACGCGGCCATTCCGCCTGCTCGTGCTGGCCTCCGACACCTATCCGCCGCAGCGCGTGGATGTGTCCATTCTGTTCGGCGAGGAGCTGGCCGGGCGTGGGCATCGCATCGACCTGATCCTGCAGAGTGAGGCGGCCTGCGATCGGGGCTACATCGCCCCATGGGGCGGCGGCCAGGTCTGGGTAGCGCCCGCGGACCGGGGTGATTCGCTGCTGCGACGCCTGCGCAAACATCTCTCCAGCATCCGCTATGACGCCAAGCTCTTCGGGCTGCTGCGCAGCGGGCGCTACGATGCGATCGAGGTCAAAGACAAGTTCATCTCCGCGCTGCTCGCAGCGATTGCCGCACGCCTGTACCGCAAGCGCTTCATCTACTGGCTGTCGTATCCATTTCCGGAGTTCTACCTGATGCGGGCGCGAGAGAGCTCCGCGCGCTATCCGTTTCTGTACCGCATCCGCGGCGAGGCATTCCGATTTCTCCTGTACCGGCTCGTGCTGCCCGCTGCGGATCACGTGTTTGTCCAGAGCGAGAAAATGCGCAGGGACGTGGCGGCACAGGGCATTGCGCTCTCGAAGCTGACCGCGGTGCCGATGGGCATCCGGACCGAGGGCCTGACCGCCGACCCCGAGCCGATCACCCGCCGCGTGATCAGCGCCAATGAGCCCAGCGTGCTGTATCTGGGATCTCTGGCTCGCGAACGTCACATCGAGTTTCTGCTGCGCACTTTCGTCCTGGTGCTGGCGGAGATCCCGCAAGCCCGGTTGTACCTGGTGGGCAGCGCCGAGGATCCGAAGGATCAGCAGTTTCTCGTGGACGAGGCCACGCGTCTGGGCGTGCTGGAAGCGGTCCTCTTCCCGGGGCAGCTGCCCCAGCGCGAAGCGTTCCGGTTCGTCCGGGAGGCGGACGTGTGCGTCTCGCCGCTGTATCCGACTCCGATCTACGAGGTCGCGACTCCGACCAAACTGGTCGAGTACATGGCGCAGGGCAAGGCCGTGGTCGCCAATACCCACCCCGATCAGCGGATGCTGATCGAGGAGAGTGGCTGTGGCTATTGCGTTGCGTATGAAGAGCTGCCTTTCGCGCAGGCGATCGTGAAGCTGCTGCGCGCGCCGGAGCTGGCCCGCGAGATGGGCGAGCGCGGCCGGCGCTACGCACTGGCGAATCGCGGCTATCCGGCCATTGCGGACGTGGTCGAGCGCGAGATGATGCGGATCCTCGCGGGGGTCAACCCGTGAGCCCCCGAAGAGGACCGAAGCGACTGTGCATCCTCACGCCCTATCAGACCGACCAGCCCGGCGGCTCCGAGTACCAGATCCAGTGCCTGTTGAATGAGCTGATTCCGCAGAAGCGTTACGAGATTTACTACCTGGCCGCGGTAGTCGCGGGGACGCCGCCGCACGCGGGGTATCGAATCGTGCGGATCGGTCACTCACCGCGCATGCCGCGGTTTGGCTACGTGACCCATATGCCGGCGCTGTATCGGATGCTGTCGAAGCTTGCGCCGGATGTAATTTACCAGCGTGTGGGATGTGGCTACACCGGCATTGCGGCCCACTTTGCGCAGCGTCATGGCACGAGGCTGGTGTGGCACGTCTCCTCGGACACGGACGTGACACCCGACGAGTCCCTGGATGGGCGCAATCCGGTCCGCAGGTTCCTCGAGAAGCGTTGCGTGGAGTACGGGATCCGGCGCGCAAGCTGCATCGTCGCGCAGACCAACCACCAGGGGCGACTGCTCGAGCTGAACTACCAGCGCAAGCCGGATGCGATCATTGCCAACTTTCACCCTGAGCCGAGCGAGCCGCTCGACAAGTCCGGTCCGCTCACGGTGGCCTGGGTGTCCAGCCTGAAGCCCTTCAAGCAACCCGAAGCGTTTCTCGACCTGGCCGACTCGATGCGCGACCGGCCCGAGGTGCGCTTCGTGATGATGGGTCCCTGGCAGGGCGAGCCGCGCTGGATCGAATCGCTGCGCCCGCGAATGCAGGCTACTGCCAATTTCGAGTTTCTCGGGGCGCGCACTCAGGCTGAGGTGAATGCGCTCCTCGCCCGCTCACATGTGTTCGTGAATACCAGCCGGTACGAAGGCTTCCCCAATACGTTCATCCAGGCGTGGATGCGCGAGGCGGTGGTGGTCAGCCTGCACGTGGACCCCGACTCGCTCCTGGAACAAGGTCTCGGCAGGTTCTGCCACGGCTCCCGGCAGGAGCTGAATACCTCCGTGAGGCAGCTCCTCAGCGACGCCGCCCTGCGCAACCAGCTCGCGCAACGCGCCCGCGAGCATGCCCGCTCGATGCATTCCCTGGCCAACGTCCACTCGCTCGTCGAGTTGCTGGAAGCCGCCTGAGCATGAGCACCCTGCTCTCCATCAATAACTACTACTACGAGCGCGGCGGCTCGGAGGCCGTCTTCTTTGGGCACAACCGCATGCTCGAGGCCCAGGGTTGGACGGTGGTGCCCTTCTCGATGAAGCTCGCCCGCAACCTGCCGTCGCCCTGGTCGGAATACTTCGTGGATGAGCTCGAGATGAGCGGCGATTACACGCTGGCCCAGAAGCTCGTGCGCCTCCCGAAGGTGGTCTACTCGTTCGAGGCGCGAAACAAGCTGAGCCGGCTACTCGAGCGAGTGCAGCCGGACGTGGCTCATGGGCACAACATCTATCACCACATCTCGCCCTCGATTCTCGGACTGCTCAAGAGCAGAGGCATCCCCACGCTGCTCACGCTGCATGATCTGAAGATCGCCTGTCCCGCCTACAGCATGGTGGCGCGTGATGGCGTCTGCGAACGCTGCAAGGGTGGCAAGCTGTACAACGTCGTGGCCCATCGGTGCATCGGCAACTCGGCGGCGATGAGCTTCGTGGTCATGCTGGAGGCGGTCGTGCACCGCCTGCTCGGCTCCTATCGCGAGTGCGTGAGCCGCTTCATCGTTCCAAGCCGATTCTACCTAGACAAATTCAGCGAGTGGGGGCTGCCCCGCAGCCAGTTCCGCTACGTGCCGAATTTCGTCCATCCCCCGGCCTACGAGCCGAACTACGTCCCCGGCAAGGCGTTCATCTATTTTGGGCGCCTGACGCCGCAGAAAGGGGTCGCCACGTTGATCCACGCCGTCGCCGAGGCCCGCGTGCCGCTCCTGGTCGCCGGGACCGGGCCCGAGATGGAGGCTCTGCAGAGTCTGAGCGCGCGCCTGAGCGCGCAGGTCACATTCCTGGGGCACCTCAGTGGGAGCGTTCTGCATGAGAGCATCCGATCGGCCCGCGCCGTCGTCCTGCCTTCAGAGTGGTACGAGAATGCTCCCATGAGCATCCTCGAGGCCTACGCTCTCGGGAAGCCCGTCATCGGGGCGCGGATCGGGGGGATCCCCGAGCTCGTTCGGGAGGGTGACACCGGCGTATCCTTCGAAAGCGGTAACCTCGCAGCGCTGGTCGGAGCCCTCCGGGACATCGCGGCGCGGCCGGACCCGGCGCTGGTGGACATGGGCCGTTCCGCGCGCGCCTGGGTCGAGCAGGATTTCACTCTGGATATGTACCGGCAGCGCATCCTCGCCACCTACCGGGACCTGGGGGTCAGAATCTCCGGAATTTCCGCGGTGGACCCGTTGAGGTTAGAGTCATCCGCGAGCGGGGAAGGGGAATAGCTTGAGGGTAATGGTACTGGGCGTCCGGAGTCTGTCGGGCGTGCAAGGCGGGGTCGAAACGCACGCCGAACAGCTCTATCCACGGGTGGCCAAGCTCGGCTGCGACGTGGAAGTACTCGTCCGCACACCCTTCACGCCCAGGCAACACAAGCGGTTGGGGGATCTGCGCCTGCGGCGCATCTGGTCGCCGCGCACTCCCGGACTCGAGGCGCTCGTTCATTCCATACTCGGTGTGCTCTATGCGGGAGTCTCACGGCCGGATGTGCTGCACATCCATGCGGTGGGCCCCTCAATCGTTGTGCCCGTTGCGCGCCTCATGGGACTGCGCGTCGTCGTGACTCACCACGGCCCGGACTTCGATCGGGACAAATGGGGTTGGTTTGCGCGCTGGGTACTGCGCAGCGGTGAGAGCCTCGGCATGCTCTACTCCCACGCGCGCATCGCCATCTCCCAGGTGATCGTCGATGCGATCCGCATGCGCTACGGCCGCGACTCGGATCTGATTCCGAACGGCGCGGTGCTGGTCGATCCAGCCTCCGAAACCGACGAGATCGAGCGCCACGGATTGAAGCGGGGGCGCTACTTCCTGCAGGTGAGCCGCCTCGTGCCCGAGAAACGCCAGCTCGACCTGATCCGCGCCTTCGGCCTCGCTCGACCGCCCGGCTGGCAGCTCGCCCTGGTCGGTGGCGGCACCGGCGAGTATGCCGCGAAGGTCCAGGCGGCAGCTCGTGCCGAAGGGGTGATCCTGACCGGTTTCCAGAAAGGGGACGCGCTGCGACAGCTCTACTCTCACGCGGGCGGCTTCGCTCTGCCCTCCTCGCACGAGGGTCTGCCAATCGCGATCCTCGAGGCACTGAGTTATGGATTGCCGGTGATCGCCAGCAACATTCCCGCGAACCTCGAGATCGGCTTGGACAGCTCCAGCTACTTCCCGGTCGGCGACCACGCTGCGCTCGCCGAACGGCTGATCAAGCTCGCCGAGACGCCGCCCGACCCCGCGGAGATCGAGGCGCGACGCCAGTGGGTGGCGCGAACGTACGATTGGGAGCGCATTGCGGCCCAGACCCACGCGGTCTATCAACGCGTGCTGGGCCATTCCTCGCAGATGCATGAGCATCGCGCGCCTACCTGAGACGAGCGCTGAATCCTTCGTGCGCGGGCAGAGCGCAACGCTCGCGCGGACTAGGGATAGTTGGGCGGATAGCCGGTGTTGGTCAACGGATGGCTATTGATATACGGAGCGACTTTCGACCAGACCGCCTCCGGATTGGAGCTATTGACGGTGCCGCCGCCCGGCACCCATTCGGTCCCGACCAGATGCGTCCAGAAGGCATGCGAGGCCTTGTAGGTCTGATTAAGTGCGCTCAGCAGGTCGGCCGTCGAATAAGGTCCGCCCCAACGGGCAAAGTAGGTGCCCGCCATGTCGGAAGCCTCGATGTCCAGCATTGCGCGCGACTGATTGCGCAGGTCGCCACCGTCATACGGTGTACCCGTGGTGCCTGTGCCGAGATATGCGGCCATGCCGAAGTTCAGGTAGATATGGTTGTCCTTATAGTCGAAGGCCGTCTGGCCCAGCACGTCGGCGGATCCGGGCGCGACGCGATGCTGCACCATCCAGACTTCGAGGCCCTGTGTCGCGGTCGTGCTGTTGACGCCCCAGGTGTTCTCGAACACCACGCTCGTGTTGGAGAATGCCGCCGTCGTCGCCGTCAGAAGCGCCTCATACTGCGCCACCATGGCACTCACCGAGTAGTCGTTCGGCTTGGGATTGGAGGTCGCGGCCACGCCCGGCGGTCCGGAGTCTTCCTGAAACATGACCGCCTCGAAATACGGCTCATTGTTGTAATGCGCGGCCATGGCCTGCATCAGCTTGATGAAGCGGTTCATCACGGCCGGGCGCCACAGCGCAGCACTGTACGCGCTGTTGGACTTGCCATTGGCGCTCGGCCCCCACCAGCCATAGCGGCCCGGCGTGGGGCTGGGTCCGTACGCGCTGTTGGTCTGGATGTACATCGGA
Source organism: Steroidobacteraceae bacterium (assembly GCA_036501985.1). Classification (GTDB taxonomy): domain Bacteria; phylum Pseudomonadota; class Gammaproteobacteria; order Steroidobacterales; family Steroidobacteraceae; genus 13-2-20CM-66-19. Next base: position 170,462 of record DASXZI010000015.1, read on the forward strand.
ATGACACGGTCGTCGCTGGAGCCGAGACTGGTGCCGAAGCTCGCCGGCAACAGCGCCACCACCATGTGCTTGGGCTTGTCGTAGTGCGTCTTCAGGTACTGCAGGATGCCGTCGAGAGCGGAGAAGTCGTACTGGTCCTGACCCTTCTCGAGCGCACCCCAGGTGGTGAACACGCGGTAGCCGATGATGTTGTCGTAGTTGAGATCCTTCAGCTCGTTCATGAAGTCCCCGACATCACGGCCCGGATAGAGGATGCCGTCCGAGGCCATGTAGTGACCCGGGTTCCACTTGAGCTTGCCCTGACCGCCAACGGGCAGCGGTGTGGTGCACCGGTTGTTGATGCACACCTTGCTGGGTGGATTGGGCTGGCGAGCATCGGCGCCCGCCATGGCCGTCGCGCCCAGCACTCCCGCCAGCGCGGCGACGATAAGTTTACTTCGCATCATCGATGGACCCCCGCCGACATTCCCCGGCGTCAAACGAGACTTGCGTCACACAACCCATTCAAAACTCGCGCAAAGTGCGAGAAAGCGCAAGTCTCAACATATGGCTTGCCAAATTAACTTTGGTCAATAGGTGAGTCAACTGTCTAACCATTGCGACACCGTGGCCTGGAGGGCTGCGAGCGTTGCGAGATTCCGCAACCTGAGACGTGCTTCGCACTCGGCTGGCGGCCGCGCGCGCGGCGCTGTGTGCACCCCATGAATTTCAACCTCCTGCACCAGCACGCGCGCACGCTTGCCGGGCGGCCGCGCCGCGCCGCAGCACTGATTTTCCTGCTCGCGCTCGCGCCACGCCTCCTCATGGCGCTGCATCTGCCCGCGGGCGTGCTCTGGCCCGACGGCGCCCGCTACATGCTCGTAGCGAGCCACCTGCTCTCGGGCGCCGGTTTCGGCAGCCTGGCCGACAACGCGCTGTCCGTGCCCACGCAGCCGCTGCTGCTCGCCGCAGTCCGCTTCGTATCCGACAATAGCTTCATCGCGCTGCGGATCTTCTTCGCCCTGATCGGAGCGGCCACCTGCGCCGCCGGCTACGAGCTCGCGCGCCGCCTTTTCGGACCCGTCCCCGCATTGCTCGCGGGCGTGGGGCTCGCGCTGTATCCGCCTCTCATCTACCTCTCGGCGCTCTTCGAGTACCCGCAACCGTTCTTCATGCTGCTGATGGGGCTGGTCTTTCTGACCTACCACGCCTTCACGCAGTCGCCGCGGGTGGCCACGCTACTACTGTGTGGCCTGTGCCTGGGGCTGGCGATTCTCACCGTCCCCACGGTGCTGCTGTTCGTGCCGCTGCTGCTCGGGTGCCTGCTGCTCGATCAGCGGCGGCGCATCTGGACCTACGCACCGCTCATGGCGCTCGCCATCAGCCTGCCGGTGGCCGCCTGGAGCGCACGCAACTACGCCGCCTACGGCGCACCGATCCTGATCAACAAGGCCGGCGGCTTCAACTTCTGGATGGCCAACAGCGAGACCTACTACGAGCTGGGCAAGATCGGGGTGACGCCCCCCTGTGGGCACGGCTACGAGGACACCACTTTTTGCGTCGAGTTCCGCGCACTGCATCGGCGACTGAAGAGCCAGCATCCGACTCCAGAGCAGCTCATCATCCAGGAGGATGCCGGCTGCTGGGAGCGTGGCGTGGCATTCCTGCGCTCGGACCTGCCGCGCGCTGCCGCCTTGAGCGTGCGCAAGTTCCTGCTGTACTGGAGTCCCATTCCCGACGCGGTCCACAGCGGCGGAGCCTACGCAAGCAGCGCGACGAGCTGGGTGGCCGCCCTGTCCTATCTGCCCGTGCTGATACTGGGCATCATTGGCATCGCACTCTCGCGCGACTCGTGGCGCGCGCTGTTGCCGGTGTACGGGTACTTCGCCGTCTTCATGGGAACCTATTCGATCTTCATGCCCACCACGCGCTACCGGCTGCCGCTCGATTTTTTCCTCATCCTCTTCTCGGCTTACACTCTGGGCCGTCTCGTAAGCTCCGATCCGAAAGCGAGCACCTAAGTGAACCTTCGCGATGCAGGCTACTTCACCGCCGGCGTGGTTTTCCTCGCCCTGGCCAAGGCCAAACACCTGTTGCGCGGCTACTCCTCCCCGAAGCCCTTCGATCTGTCCCAGACCGATCGCTGCGTGGCCTATGACGCGCTGGTAGTGAGCGACTGGCTGCGCGAGCTCGCACGCTACACGGGCGGCGACACGGATCTGCGCGGCAAGGATATTCTCGAGCTGGGGCCCGGATCGGACCTGGGGGTGGGGCTGCTGCTGCTCGCCAAGGGGGCGGCTTCCTACAATGCCTGCGACGTGCACGATCTGGCCAAGCACGCGCCACCGGCTTTCTATGAGGCGTTGTTCGGGACGCTAGCGCACAGCGATGCGGTGGACGTCGCAGCATTGCGCGAGGCCCTGCGCCGGTCGGTCGCGGGCACGCCGTCGCGACTGAACTATGTCGTGCGCCGCGACTTCGACCTCTCCGCCGCCTTTGGTGCGGGCACGATCGACAGGGTCTTCAGCCAGGCAGCGTTCGAGCACTTCGATGACATCGAGGCGGTGGTGCGGCGCCTGACGAGCGTTTGCCGGCCCGGCGCGCGGATCGTCGCCGAGATTGACCTGAAGACGCACTCACGCTGGGTTCGCGATCAGGATCCCAACAACATCTATCGGTTCCCGGATCCGCTTTACAATATGTTTCGCTTCCGCGGGAGCCCGAACCGGGTGCGCCCCTATCAATACGCCCAGGCGTTCGAGCGCAACGGTTGGATCGATATCCAGATGCGGCCGCTGACCCTGGTGCAGGGCGAGAGCGCAGGGCTCAGGGGGCTCAGCAGGCGCTTCAGGAGCGACGCGAACCAAATGAGCCATCTGACGATCGCCTTCTGCGCGCGCAGGCCCGCATAGCTGCACCGCACACCGCGAACGATGCCCAAGCAGGGTGCCGGTGACGCTTATGTCAAGCCTTCCGCTGCTCATAAGTTACTGAATCATCAATGAGGGCGTAATCGACATTTGTGCTGGCACAGACCATAATTCTCCTGCCTTGTTGCCGGCGTCGGACTCGCGCACAAAAATTGCTCTGGAGCCATGACGTTCCTTGCGTTCAAGCCAGAGCTTCAGCGAAAGGGCATCTCGTCCATCCCGGACGAGCAGCGACCGAGATCCGATCCCGCAATCTCTAGGAGCTTTGAATGGACCTGACGATCATCTCCACGTATCGGTGCAACTCGCGCTGTCAGATGTGCTACATCTGGCAGAACCCCACCGATCCGCGCGAGGAGGTCTCCCTCGAGACACTCTCAAAGCTGCCCGGTGGCTTCGACAACCTGAATGTCTCCGGAGGCGAGCCGACGCTGCGACGTGACCTGGCAGAGGTGGTGGACCTGCTGTATCCCAAGGCGCGGGTGCTGGAGATCAGCTCCAACGGCCTGCACCCGGAGAAGCTGGTCCCGATCATCCGCAAGCATCCGAACATCAAGGTGCGCTTCAGCCTCGAGGGCAACGAGCACACCAGCAACACCATCCGCGGCGAGAAGAACGGCCACGCCATCAAAATGGCCGGCCTGCGTGCGCTGCAGGAGGCCGGTGGCACCGACCTCGGATTCGCCTTCGTCATCCAGGATGAGAACGTGGACCAGCTCGTGGCCACCTACGAGATGGCGCGCGACATGGGCGTCGAGCTCTCGACCTCGACACTGCACAACGCGTGGCAGTTCTACAAGAACGACAACTACTTCTACGACCGCACCAAAGTGGCGCGCAAGGTGGAGGGGCTGATCACCTCGATGCTGAGCAGCCCGAAACCCAAGAACTGGTTCCGCGCCTATCTGAATCTCGGTCTGATCGAGAAGATCCTCGGCCACCCGCGCCTGATCCGCTGCACGGCCGGAACCGACTTCGCTTTCGTCGATCCATGGTCGGATGTCTGGACCTGCAACGTCCGCTCGGACCTGCTGATGGGCAACCTCGCGCGCCAGTCGTGGCAAGAGATCATGGCCAGTGCACAGGCGCAGAAGGCGATCGACAAGGTGCATGGGTGCGAGCAGAACTGCTGGATGGTGACGACCGCGCGCACTGCGATGCGCTCGACGCTCATCCCGCAGGCCCCCAAGATGGGGCCGCTGATGTGGGTGCTGAAGAATAAGCTCAAAGTCTCCTTCGGGGGCCGCATACCCTTCGACCGGTACATCAACTACTCGCGCGTCGAGCCCTCGCCGATGAAGCCCCGCACCTCCTTCCTCAACGTGAAGCAGAAGGCGGTGCTGGTGCGCGGCCGCAACGACGCGGACGCGCGTTATCCGCTGAGGGAATTCCAGAACAACTGAGCCGGTGCCCGCCTCAAGCGCGCTCCGCCGGCAATTGCAATGAACGGGATCGTACTGGTCGCCTTCGTCGCTGCCACGTTCGCGGACTTCGCGACGAGCTTTCACGGCGTGCCGCAGCTCATCAAGTACATCCCGGAGGCGTTCTCCGGTGTGATCGCGCTGTGCGTGCTGCTGGAGGGCATGCGCACCGGGTTCTCACTGGTCGCACCGAAGTACCTCATCGTCTTCGGCCTGCTCGTCCTGGTCATCGTCTGCGGAATTCTGACCAACGGAGTGGGCTCGGGTCCGGTGCTATCCGGAGCCCGCTTCTATCTGCGGGGCATCCCGCTGTTCTTTCTGCCCGCGATCGCCCGCTTTCCCGACAATCAGATCCGGCAGCAGCTCAAGCTGCTGCTGTTCATCTGCCTGTTGCAGCTGCCCATGACGATCTATCAGCGCTTTGTCATCTTCAGCGCTGGCCGGTTCTCCGGCGATGACGTACGCGGCACGGTAGGCGATTCCGGCGTCCTGTCGATCATCCTGATCAGCGCCGTGCTGATCCTCACGGGCCTCTTCATGTACAAGCGCATCAAGCGGGGGCCCTTCCTGCTGCTGTGCCTGCTGCTGCTGTTTCCCACGACGATCAACGAGACCAAGGCGACGGTCATCCTGTTGCCGATCGGGCTGCTCACCACGCTCACGTTGGCCGCCCCGAGTGGCAAACGCCTGAAGCTGCTGGCGTTCAGCCTCGTCGGCCTGCTGATATTCGGCTCCATCCTCGTGCCCATCTACGACTACATGAACAAGGACAGTCCGTTCAAGAAAGAACGCAACATCATGGACTTCTTCACCAACGAGAAGCAGATGGTGGACTACATGCAGGCGAAGAAGGGCGTCGCCTCCGTGGGCACCAGCAAGGAAGTCCGCCGAGGAGATGCGATCGAGATCCCCTTCCAGTACATCTCGCGCGACCCGGTACGGTTCGCTTTCGGGCTGGGCCTGGGCAATGTCTCGCCCTCGACGCTCGGACAGAACTTCGTCGGGGAGTACAACGGACTGTTCCGCAGCTTCCTGCTGACTTCCTTCACGATCTTCCTGCTGGAAGTGGGCGTGCTCGGAACGGCGCTCATCTTTCTGTTGTACTGGATGCTGGGCGCCGATGCGCTCGCGCTCGCGAAGTCGAAGCAAGGCCTGATCGGCGCCGTGTCCGTCGGATGGTTCGGAATCGTCGTAGTGATGTTCGTGTCGCTGTTCTACACCCTGATCCATACCTACTCGTCACTCTCATTCCTGTTTTGGTATTTTTCCGGCGTCATCGCCGCACACCGCGCTCAGTTCGTCCTGGCCGGACAACGTGCCGTGGCGACCCGCCGCAGGCAGACCGTTTGACGGATTCTTCGAATCCCCCGTGGGAAATCCTGGCGTGCAGCCAGTGTAGCGCTGCCCTTTCGGCATGCCCTGAAGGGGCCCGATGCACGACTTGCGGCACAATCTTCGGGCGCACGCCGCAGGGAGGACTGGACCTGCGGCTGCGGGGAACCAAGCCATTCCCCTATACATTTGAGCTCGGCCGAACCGCCCCGGCGGACTTTGCGTTCGTGCCGTTGCCGCTGAATCCGCACCCGGAGGTCGAATTTCCCATGCGAGAGGTGCCATGGCACCTCTCGCGGGCGTTGCTGTCGCACTTTCCGCGGGCGCGCTCGCCATCGAGCTTCGCGTTGGACCTGGGATGCGGCAGCGGCCTGCATCGATTCGTCTGCGAGCAGGCGGGCTATCGCTGGATCGGGCTCGACTACACCGCCGCGGGCGCGCCGATCCTGGGGGACGGGCATGCCCTGCCCTTCGCCGATGAATCCATCGAGTTCGTCCTGTCCATGGCGGTGCTCGAGCACATCCAGTACCCGTTCGTGGTCGGGCGCGAAGTGCTGCGCGTGCTCAAGCCCGGCGGCCTCTACATCGGCACGGTGGCGTTCCTGGAGCCGTTCCACGGCAACAGCTACTACCACCATACCCACCTCGGTACCTACAACACACTCCGCTCTGCGGGCTTCTCCGTGGAGCGAGTGGCCCCCAACCCCGCCTGGTCAGGGTTGAAGGCACAGGCCAGCATGGGAGGGCTTTTCCCGCGCATGCCCGAAGCACTGGGGCACGCCGTGGTCTGGCCGATAGAGATGTTGCATCGCCTGTGGTGGAAAGCAGGTCGCCTGGCCAGCCGGCGTCCGAACGCGAGTGAGTCCATGCGCCTGCTGACCAACACCGGCGCATTCGAGTTCATGGCGCGCAAGCCGGGCGGTCCGGACCACGGCTGACAAGAGGCGCTGCGGCTGCCCCGTGGAACCCGCCTAGCCTCGTATTGAAAGTCGGCTGGGTCGCGCTGACCCTGTGGCCTCAGTAGGCCTTTTCGTCCCGCAGGAGCCGCACGGCCGTGAGGGCCAGGATCTTCAAGTCCAGCAGCGGCGACCAGCGACGCAGGTACTCCAGGTCGTACTCGACGCGCGCACGCATCTCTTCGACCCGTGCCGTTTCCCCGCGGCAACCGTTGATCTGTGCCAATCCCGTGATACCGGGCGGCACCTTGTGGCGCACCATGTAGCCCTTGATCAGTTTGCGGTACTCCTCATTGTGCGCGACCGCGTGCGGCCGCGGACCCACGAGGCTCATGCGTCCCTGGAGCACGTTGAACAGCTGCGGCAACTCATCGAGGGAGTAACGGCGCAGGTAACGGCCAAGCGGCGTGATGCGCGGGTCGGTCGCCTTGGCCTGCTGAACGAGAATTCCGTCCTCCGTGACCGTCATGGTGCGGAACTTGTAGACCAGGATCTCGCGGCCATCGAGACCGTAACGGCGCTGCTTGAAGAGCACGGGACCGGCCGAGGTCCATTTCACCAGGAGCGCGACAACCCCCATCAGCGGGATTGCCGGGATGAGAATGGCGGAGGCGAGAATCAGATCCGTCAGACGCTTGCTGACGCCGCGATAACCGTGAAATGGAGTCTCGCACAAGGCGATGACCGGCACGCCCAGAAACTCGCTCGCACCGCTCTGAATGGAATCGAACGGCAGAACCATCGGCACGTAGTAGATGGACACCGTCGTATCGCGCAGGTCATCCAGAAGGAGCTGCACGCGGCTGAGATGGCTGACCGGCAGCGCGACGAAGATCACGTCGATCCGGTTCTCGTTCACGTAGCGCACAATGTCCTTCAAACTGCCCTTCAGCGCCTGCTGCGGAGCGGTCCCGAGCCGATGCGCCGCGCGGTCGTCGAAGAAACCTGCAATCGTCAGTGCGGCCGATGTGGTGCGCTCCACCCGCTTGGCGAGGGAGACGCTGATCTCGTTGTAGCCGACGAAAATAGCGCGCCGCGCGGTCCTCGGATCGGACAGAAGTTGCCTCAGCGCCTCGCGCATCAGCAGCGCGACGCCTATCAGGAATCCCGGAGTCGTAATGGCCCACGTGATGAGCATGCGACGCGAGACGTCACCGGATCGCTTGGTGGCATAGCCGATCGCCAGCAGGATGAACAGCAGCATCAGCCAACGCACCGCAATCCGGGTGATGAGCTGCCTTCGGTTGCCCATGAGCTGGACCATCAAGCCATGCTCGGGCTGCAGGAGAAGCCCTCCCACCCCCAGCACCAGCGTGAGCACGACGATGAACGGCTCATCGAAAGACTGCCCGTAATACCAGCGTGTCAGCACCAGGAACGCCGCCGCGAGCAGCGGCAGCGACACTGACTGGGTGAGGCTCAGGAGTCCCACCGGCAGCGTGTTCTTGAACACCACGGGATTGGTCATGTTCTTTTCCGCCGAACGATATTGCGCTCAGGCATCAGGTCATTGTGCATTTTTGCCCTGGCAAACCCATGCAATCTTTGCGCCACCAAGCCCGTCACGTTTTCGAGAAGTTTTAGTGTGCGCCCATACGCGATTTCCGCAGACCGGCTGTAGCAAAACCATTTGAATTCAAATTGGTTCGCATCTCAACAGGGAACATGCAGAAAATTTTGTAAGGATCTGTGATACATGCCCTTTTTCGGGGTTTTGGCTGTCCGATCATCGGCTTGGAGCGGGGCGACAGACTTGAGCTCAACCCCACCGGGAATCCACCAGGATCCATTGACCCCTGCGGCTTTGGACATAACTCGAAGATCCGCCGTGGAGGACTGTGGGAAGCCTCGGCGCGGCCGCTGAGGGCCCTGCGTCGATGATTACCGACACCTGAGGCTGGTCATCCCCTTTTTGCCTGTTTGCCCTACCAGGAGGCTGCAAAGCGCTCTCGCGGGCAGAGCAGCAGGAGGCCCTATGCGCCACGGCAGCGGCCGTACGGGGACTGAGCCGTCGGCTAATCGCGACCGGTCATTTCTGCTTAGAAATCAGTCCATTGGGCGAAAACGAGGCACTTAGCGGCGCTCGCGTGTCGTTGTACGGCAACATATTGGCTGAGGTCCCCCATCGCCCCCGCGAACGGTGTGTACTCTTTATTCCATTAAAACAATAAGTTACCTACCGTGGCACGGCTGTTGCACTGCAAGGCACGCACCCTCGGGTGCCGGGGCGTGACCCATCCGGCGATTCTCTTGATGGCCGTCAACCTCCGAAAGGGCAAACCTGCCGAAAGGCGGGGGCGCAAAACTTCCGGTCTAACGGCCCAGGGCCCACGACAGCGGAGTTGCCGGAATCACTTGATGTGATCCCGTGATCGGGCAGTCCGCACGACTCCCGCCGCAACTTTCGCGTGAGCTTGATCCCGTTCGATTCCGACGTCTTGCGCCGACTTATCTCTGAGTTTGGACGCGGGGGTCGGAATGATTAAAGCGGATCAGGGTGCGCGAGCTTTGTTGCTGACGGCGTTGGTGTGGATCGGTGCGGCCCTGCTCGGGTGCGACGACACGGGCATGAACACTCCGGGCTCCGGTACCGCCACCGTCGCGAACCAGGCCGCGAACGAGGTGGCCGGCCAGGGATCGACGGATGCCGTGACCCTTTCCTGGGAGCCGCCTACTGAAAATGCGGACGGCACGCCCCTGATGGACCTTCGGGGCTACAAGATTCACTACGGTTCCCAACCGGGCGCCTACGCGGACACCATCGATCTGTCCAACGCTGGGCTGACGACCTATGTGGTGCAGAATCTTTCGGCGGGCACGTACTACTTCGCGATCACCACCTACAACGCCGCCGGCGTGGAGAGCAGTCTCTCGCCGGAAATCTCCACCCTGGTGGACTGAGGCGCGCACAGAGGGCCTCGAGCCGCTGCCAAGGGGCAGCGACTGTGCTGCGCAGGCTATTCGCCCTCAGCGACCGGCTCGCCCGATTCGCTTACCGGCGCGCCGGCACTTGCCAGCGGAGCAGATTCGGCCACCGCGGGCAGCAAGGGCCGGCCAAACTGCGCGGCATCGATCTGATGCTTGGCCAGCAAATCGTACAAGGTCGGACGGGTGACCCCCAGCAGCTCCGCGGCTCGCGAGAGGTTGGCGCGCGCGACGGCCAGCGCCTGACGAACGGCCTGGGACTCGGCGCGCTGGCGCGCGACGCGTAGATTCAGATATTCCGGATCCGGCTCGTCGCCGGGGTCCGGCAATCCGAGGTCGGTCGCTGTGACCACCGCGCCTTCGGCCATGATGACCGCGCCCTTGATGCGATTCTCCAGCTCGCGGACGTTTCCCGGCCACCGGTACGCTTGAATTGCGCGGATCGCATCGGGTGCCAGCCCTCGCGTCGGACGCCCGAATCGTTGCGACATCTCCTGCAACAGGAACTGCGCGAGTAACAGGCTGTCGCCCTGGCGCTCCCGCAGCGGGGGTACCCGGATGGAGACCTCGCCGATGCGGTAATACAGATCGTCGCGAAACGCGCCCGTGCCGATCAGCGCGTCCAGATTGCGGTTGGTGGCGCAGATGATTCGCAGGTCCAGCGGGATGGGCGTCCGCCCGCCAATCCGGTCGACCGTCCGCTCCTGCAGCACCCGCAGCATCTTGGCCTGCAGAGAGGCAGGCATCTCGCCTATCTCATCGAGAAAGATGGTCCCACCATTGGCCGCCTCGAGCTTGCCCGCGGTGCGCTTGGCCGCACCCGTAAACGCGCCCTTCTCGTAGCCGAACAGCTCGCTCTCGAGCAACGTGTCCGGGATGGCGGCACAGTTGATGGCCACGAACTGCTGGTGTGATCGCTCCGACAGGCGGTGAAGCGAACGCGCCAGCAGCTCCTTGCCCGTCCCGCTCTCGCCCAGCAGCAGCACGGTTGCATTGGTCGGGGCAACCTTCTCGATGGCGCGGCACAAACTGCGCATGGCATCGCTCACACCGATGATGCCCTCCAGCGCCATGGCGCCCGTTCGCTCGCGCAGGCGCCAGTTCTCCTCCTCCAGCTCCCGGATGCGGAAAGCACGCCGGACGACGATGGACAGCACGCTGGCATCGAGAGGCTTGTGGTAGAAGTCCGCCGCCCCCAGGCCCACGGCGGCGACGGCAAGCTCCCGTGCGTCCTGCTCGGTCATCGCAATGACCTTGGTGTCCGGTGCCAGGCTGAGAATCTGGCG
>DASXZI010000016.1:0-33325 GCA_036501985.1 Steroidobacteraceae bacterium
GGCATCGAGTGTCAGGTCCTTGATGCCCGGCATGTTCTGCGCGATGGGGGCGCGGGCCTCGAGGAATCCTTCCGAGACGCCGTAGCCGTCGTGGATGGGCACCACGGCGCCGCTGAAGCCCGCAAGCGTGCCTGCGAGCTCGGCAGGGGATTGCTGCAGTTGACCAGCCCGTCCACGAGCACGAGCGTGCGCTGCGGGCCGAGGCCGCGCAGATCCGCGGTCGTGAGACCGCCGGCGGAGCTCAGGGGGTTGGTCGTGTTCGAGAAATCGGCCGCAGCGCTCTGGAAGTTCTGCGGCAGGGTATTCAGCAGGTCGATGATGTCGGTGGTTCCCGTCTGACGGATCTCCGCCGAGTTCACCACCTGAATGGGGCTCGTGCTGGTGAGGTTCGGCGCCGCGATTCTCGAGCCGGTGATGACGACCTCCTGCACCGGTGCGGCGGGCGCGGATTGATCGACGGCGGATGCAGGAGCTTGGGCCGCGGGCGGCTGCGCCGGGCCGGTCAGCGCGTGAGCGCCCACCGTCGCAAGTGCGGTCAGGACCGCAATGAGAGTCCGCAAGAGGCCACAGGTACACCGCTTCATAGGGGGCTCCGTCGATACGTGGTGTGGATGTCGGGCATGGGCTGCTGTCGCGACGTGTTTTGGCAACAACCCCCGTGCGATCGAGCCGGAATCTCCCTCACCGACACCGGCTGGTGTTGTTGGCGCGGACCATATCGCCGGTCCACGGCGGCCGGGGAAGGATGTGACGGCGTGTTGGAATGCGCTGACGAAGCGCGTCAAGGGTGCGTCGAGCCGCTGAAAGCCGGGAAGGGGCCGTCAGCCGCCTCAGGTGGGCGCGCTGAGATAAGGCCTGGTGCGCTCTGTCATGCGAGATGAGCCGCTCCTCACGCGAGCATCGCCGCTCGCCTCATCTGCGCTCGCGGTTGGCGGCGTGTCTACTTCGCGGCTGCGGAGTTACCGGCGAGGAGCTTCCAGAGCGAGGCGCGGTAGTTGCGGCTGAGCTTCAACTCGGCTCCGTCACGCAGTACGACCGCGAAGTCGCCGCTGCCCAGGGTGCGCAGCTCGAGCAGGCGATCGAGGTTCACCAGCGTCGAACGGTGGATCCGCGCGAAGCCGTGCGAGGCCAGTCGCTGGTCCATGGTTGCAATGGTCTCGCGCAGCAGCCATGCCTTCTTTTCGGTGTGCAACGAGACGTAATTGCCCGCCGCGCCGACCCAGTTGATGTCGGCAATTCTCACGACCACGAGCCGATCGCCGGTGGGGATCGCGACCCGGTCGGTCCCCCAGCGCGGTCCGGCCGCCGTGCTCGCCGGTCCCCAGCTGGCGATCGCTTGTGCGACCTGCCGGCCAAGTGCGCCGTCGCGCCTGCTGCTGAGGGCTGCGCGTGCCTGCGAAAGCGCGGCCTCGAGTCGTCTGTCATCCACCGGCTTGAGCAGATAGTCCAGCGCGTGGACCTCAAACGCGTGCACTGCGTATTGATCGTAAGCCGTGACGAAAATGACATAGGGAAGGGCATGCGGGCCGATGGCCTGCAGGACCTCGAAGCCCGAGGCCTCGGGCATCTGGACGTCCAGGAATACCAGGTCCGGCGACAGCCGGCCGATGGCTTCGATCGCCTCGCGGCCGTTGGCGCATTCGCCGATGACATCGATATCCTCACTGCGCTCCAGACGCACACGCAGGCCGCGCCGCGCGAGGTCCTCATCATCGACCAGGATAGTGCGTATGCTCATGCCTCGCTCGCTTCGGCCGAAGCTTCTTCGGCCATGGTTGCACGGAAGGCCAGTGGGACCGAGATGTCAACAGCAACGCCGCCGAGTGCGCTGCGTCCGACGAACAGGCTTGCGTGGCTTCCATACAGTTCGCTGAGCCGCGTAGCGGTGTTGGACAGGCCGACGCCGGCGCCGATCGAAGGCGAGCGGACGAGTCCCGCTCCGTCATCCTCGACACGCAACAGCAGCTTCGGACCCTGAGCCTGGACGGTGATGGCGATACGGCCGCCCGCTGCACGCGGCAGAATCCCGTGTCGCAGTGCATTTTCGACCAGAGGCTGCAGCAACAGAGTGGGCACCATGGCCGGCAGCGCCTCCGGAGCCACATGGACGGCAAAGCCAAGTCGCTCGCCGAAGCGCAGCTTCTGGATGTCCAGATACTGGTTCACGAACGCCATCTCTTCCCGCACCGTGATTTCCGGGGTACCGCCGGCTTTGAGCGTCAGGCGCAGAAAATCGCTCAACAGAGCGATCATGGTGGCGGCGCCGTCGTGCTGCCGGGCGGCGACCAACGAGGAGATGCTGTTGAGCGTGTTGAACAGGAAATGTGGCTCGAGTTGGGACTGCAGCGCGCGCAGCCTGGCTGACTGGGCCATCGCTTCGGCACGTTCAGCCCGACGGCGCTCGAGCTGCAAGCTCATCCAGCCCTGGATGCCAAAATACAACAGATTCCAGGTTGCGAGTATGAATATGTAGTACAGGAAAAGACCTGACAGCAGCCACTGCGGACGCGGCATCGACTCAGGCAGCAGCGGCTGCACCAGCAGGGTCTGGGCGAGGTACCAGGCGGGCGAGCCGAGCACGCACAGTACGATCGCCGTAACGAGCAACGTGGCGGGTGCGTCGCGCCGCCGCCGCCGGCTGCGATACAGCAGCCGGAAGCAGGTGGTGAGTACGAGACCGGTGGTGATCAGCACCAGATCGTCCGCGACCGCGGGCACGAAGCTTTGCCAGATCAACTCGTAGCCCAGCATCATCAGGCCGAACAGCAGCCAGCCCACGCTCTGCAGCAGCCAGAACAGCCTGCCGCGCGAGAGTTTCGCGCCCGAGCGCAGCATCAGCCAACCGGGCCGCTTTGCGGACAGATAGGGCATCATTCAGGCATTGGGCCACGGCGATCGGGGCGGTGTGGGGCGCCGGTGCAGCGCACCCGATCGCACAAGGTCGTCCGGACCGTTGGTTACGCGCACCCCTGAGGCTTGAATGTCCGCTCACGCGTTGCCGGATAGTGCCGCAACGCGGCTTGCGGCCGGATCGGCCGTTGCACGAACTCTCCCTCGCAATTCGGACAATGGACGAGGCGTGCGACGCATGCAGTGCAGAATGTGCATTCGAAAGAGCAGATCCACGCGTCCCGCGAATCCGGTGGCAGATCGCGATTGCAGCATTCGCAGTTGGGTTTCAGCAGCAGCATGACGCGCCCGGGAAGTTGGGCCGCGGATCAGCCCCGCACAAGCATAACCGGCACACAAGGCGGGGCAGGGCACGGGTCGTCGCATTCCCCGGGCATTTCACCGCAAGCACGCGGCATTCACGGCATGCACCGCGGGTACGCGACCGCCTGGTGGACCGCGCTAGTGCTTGATGAGCTCGGAGCAGAGCCGGATGTACTGCTGCACCACCGCGCCGACGTCCATGGAGGAAACCGCGCGGCGCGCTCGCTTGACGATCTCCGGCCAACGATTGCGCGCGGCGAGAGCCGTCTCGATCGCCTCGATCAGGGCGGGCCCATTGCGGGCTGGAAATACGAAGCCATTGTCGCCGTCGTGAATGAGCTGGGGCACAACGCCGACGGGCGTCGCCAGCACCGGAATCTCTGTTGCCAGCGCCTCGATCACGCCGACGCCGAAGCCTTCGTACTCACTGGGCAAAATGTACAGATCCGCCGCTTGCAGGTACCGGTCCACTCTGTCGCTCGCGCCGTGCATCAGTACCTGGGTGCCGCCGAGACCGGTGAGCTGCAGGAAATCCACGAGCTCGGTTTCGCAATCATCGAATGAGCCGGTGCCGGATCCGACGATCACCAGGCACAGGTCGGAGTGGCGTGCCGCCAGTTGTGGCCACGCTTCGACGAGCACGTTGATGCCCTTGGCGCGCGAGAGCCGCGCCGCGAACAACACGATCGTGGCTCGACGTGGCAGGTGCAGCTCCTGGCGCAGACGATCCTTCTCCCGGCCCAACACCGGGTGAAAGCGTCGCAGGTCCACTGCATTGCAGATCATGCTGATCTTCTCCGGCTTCACGCCGGCGTCGCGCACCATCTCCCCGAGCTCGTTCGAGGTGGCGATCACGCAGTCGGCGTGCGCGAGCATCATGCGCTGGACCCACTCGGAACCCCGCTGAACCAGTTGTCCCAGCGGGCCTTTCATGCCTGAGAGGCTCTTCGCGGAGACAGGCTCCAGCAGCTCATACGTGGACTCGACCCGCACGATGCAGCGCTTGCCGAGCATCTGGCACAAAGGAACCGCGACCAGCGGAATGACCTTCAGTCCCGACACGATCACGACATCGTACCGCCGCGCTTCGCGCACCAGCATGAAAGCCAGGCGAACCAGGTATGCAAGAATCAGCGGCAGCGCCCGCCACCCGGTGCCCTTGAGCAGGCCGGCCGGGCGGATGCGACGCACATGCACGCCCGATATGTACTCTTCCCGGGAGCATGCCGAGTCGGGCTGTCGTGTAATGACGTGGACTTCGAGGCCGCGCGCCGCAAGTCCCTCCGATAGCCTTGCGACCATCAGCTCGAGGCCGCCGAGTTGCGGAGGAAAATAGCCTTCGGTGAGCCAGTAGATCCGCGGGCTGGACGCGCCCGGGCGGGGTGGCGGAGTGGCAGGCAGAACAGTGCGCGACGGCGAAGAGGGCGCGGCAGCTGGGTGTGCGGATGGACTACTAGGCGTCGCTGTCGGCGGCGCAAGTGGCTCGGTCATCGTGCTCCTCACTCATTCGGCATCGGGAAGCCGCTCAGCTTCTACGTGCGCCGCACAAGCTGCGGCGCTGGCCGGACGATGCCAACCATGGACTGAACGTTTAGAATTCAGCCCGCTGCCTGATAGTCAGCAGATGTCATGCCTGTACTGGAGATACTGCGCCTGAGCTTTAGGTGGGGCGCAAGCAGTGACGAAGCAGAGTGAAACGCAGCGGCACTGCGCTTGCGGTGGATAGGCGCAGCGCTTTTGATGAATCTAACTCTCGGGGCAGACGACGCTCGTGAACACGGGCAGATCGATGTTGCCTCCGGAGACGACCGCTACGCAGTTGCCGCTGCCTGCGCGCCCGCTGAGCGCCGCAGCGACCGAGGCCGCGCCGGCTCCCTCGCAGATGAGATGACTTTCGAGCGCCAGGAACCGCATCGCATCGCGGATCTCGTCCAGACTGACTACGACGACACTATCGACGAGCTCCTGCAGGAGCGGCCACATCTCCTCGAGCACGCCGCCTCCACCGATTCCGTCGACGAAGGAGGGTTGCCGCTGGATGCTGACCGGCCGGCCGGCCTCGCGCGATCGTGTGAGCGGCGCGGCGGTTGCCACCTCACAAGCGACGATCCTGGGCCGCGCGCCGAGGGCCCGAAAGGCGAGCGCGATGCCGCACAGCAGTCCTCCGCCTCCCACGGGTACGCACACGGTGTCGATCCGATTCCATTGGCGTGTGAGCTCCAGGGCGATCGTGCCGTTGCCGAGCAGGACGGCGTCCTCGCAAACCGGATGGATGAAGTGGCCATCGGCACGTCCCGTATGACGTGTGGACATGATCTGCCACCAGTCGCTGTAGGAATGCGTCTCGACGAGGGCCCCCAGTGCCTGGATGGCGGCGAGCTTGACCGCCGGTGCGGTGGACGGGGCGTGGACCGTGAGCTTGATCCGGCGCCGGGCTGCGGCGAGTGCCAAGCCTTGCGCGAAGTTCCCAGCGCTTGCCGTGGCGACGCCTGCAGCGGCGTCCGCATCCGCAAGCATGGCGAGCGCATTGGCCCCGGCTCGGATCTTGAAGGAGCCGAGCGGTTGCAGATTCTCCGCCTTCAGGCGGATCTCCCCAGAGGGCGAAGCGCGGAAGGGCAGCAGCGGAGTCTGGATGGCATCCTCGGCAATGGCTGCTGCGGCCGCGGTGAACTCTTTCAGGGAGGGGCGGAAGCCGGCGGAGAGCATCAGGGATGCCGGAACCGCCCGATCAGGCCCGCAGCGCCCTTGGTGTGGCCATTCAAGGCGGAGAACAGCTCGTCACGGGTCATGCCAGGCTGCAGCTCCTTCGGGGCGAGATCCGTGGCGATCAGAGTGAAGGTGTAGTGATGCCAGTCGCCGGGCGGCGTGCACGGCCCGGAGTAGTACGGCACGTTTTTGGTGCTCTTGCCGCCGATGTATTTCGGCGACGGCTTGCTGACTTCGCCCTCGGCAAAGCTGGTCACCGAGGCCGGAATCCCGTAGGCAACCCAGTGAACGACACCGAGGCCGCCGCGCCCTTCCGGATCGAACAGGATCAGCGCGTAGCTGCGGGTATCCGGGGGAGGATTCGCCCATTTCAGCGGCGGCGAGACGTTCTCACCCACGCAGTTCGGATTCGATTTGTCATCGCCGGCATTTTTCACGGCCAGTTTGCCGTTGTCCTGGAAGCTGGACGAGCTCAGTGCGAACGCACCCTCCGGGCTCTCTCCGGCGCCGAACGACGGCAGCGCGATCACGGCCCCAATCAGACATCCCACCAGTGCTTTCACGATCTTCTCCTGAGTGAGTGCAAGGCTGCGGGTCGGCAGCATAACCTGTGAGCGGGTGTCAGCCTACCTGCGAGGCAATCCCGGAGCGCGGCAGGAGTGCCATTGGCACGTTCCCGGCCGACGAAGGGGCCGCCGGCGCGCAACGGGCAGCTCTCAGCACGTCTGCAGGCAAACGCAGCTGCCACACTTCCGGGGGCGAGGCTGACACCCCCCCGTTGGGGTGGCCATCATCGTCGTACCGGTCCCAGCCGCTGTTGGCCAGAAAGTAAAAGTCGCGGCCCCTGAGCAGGCCGTGAGTCGGGTCGCCCAGGCCAGGCACGCCCGCCAACGCGACGTGCCACGAGGTGATCCGTGAGCATTCCGCGTCGAGCTGCATGACCAGAATTCGTTCGGGAGTGGTTCCGTTCTGGATTCCGACCAGTGTGTGTCCACGCCAGTAGAAGCCGTCGAGACCGAACAGCGCCAATTCGGGTGGATGTTGCAGCCATACCAGGTCATGGTCGGACACCCGTACGCGTGCGATTCCACGCGTGTAGTCGGGGACGAGGAGAGTCGTGCCGTCAGCAGACAGGGCTGGAGTTTGTGGCGAGTGCAGGCGTCCAGGCGAGACTACAGCCTCCAGTCCCACATGACCGGGGCGCGCGACGTACACGCCACCACCGCGTCCGTCCGCCACGTAGACTGCACCATCGGCTGCGAGGGTCATGTCGCCGAAGGCGTGGGGCTTTCCATCGGAAAGCTCGTAGCGACCGAGCAAGGTGCGTGAGCGCTGGTCAATTCTCAGGATGGCCGAACGACCGTCATCCGCGCTCGAGTAGGGCGGCGACTGCGGGACGGCGCTCGTGGTGACCCAAAGCGCGCCTCGACTGGGGTCCAGTGCGAGTGCGAACAATCCCCACGCGGGGATCCTCTGAGTGGTGAGGAAGTCCGAGACGGTGCGATCCGGGCTGATTCTTACGACCTTGCGCTCGCGTACGCTGCTCACCAGGAAGGATCCGTCCGTCCGGATGTAGAGCAAATCTTCCGTAACCAGCTCCGGGTCGTTGAGCCTGACGCTGACCCGATGGTGCTCGGGGGCTGTCCCGGCACGCTGCGCAGCTCGCTCGATCTCGGCGATCTCCGGAAGCGAGCGAAGCACCTGCAGCGATGGGGCGGACATGAGGGAGCTGAAATCCAGCTGCGAGCGAGCACAGACACGGAAGCTGTCAGCCGCCGCCTGTGTTTGTCCCAGGCGGGCCTGCACGGCTGCGAGCACACACTGGATATCGGGTCGCCCGTCCACAAGTGGCAGCAGCTTGCGAAGTCCCTCGGCGCAAGCCTCATACTGCCTCTCCTGGCACGCCGCGTTGGTCTGCGCACGGTCCTGCTCGAATCGCGTGAACCAGGGCTCTTCACCCCTCACCGCCGGCGCGAGCAGCGCTGTGGCCAGGATCAGGGAGCCAGCCATGGCCGCTCGCCCTCGGGGATAACGGCGTGGCAAGGCGCGTGGGGGAGTCGTTATGTTGTCCATCCCGCGGACCCCGCGCCGCAGACTACGCTCACTACCCGACTGCCCGGGCTG
This sequence comes from Steroidobacteraceae bacterium, assembly GCA_036501985.1. Taxonomy (GTDB): domain Bacteria; phylum Pseudomonadota; class Gammaproteobacteria; order Steroidobacterales; family Steroidobacteraceae; genus 13-2-20CM-66-19. The sequence goes on from DASXZI010000016.1 coordinate 8,044, forward strand.
ACGCGCGCGCGTCCGGTGAGCAGCGCCGCCGTGGAAGCGGCTCCGGCAAGCTCGGTCCCTATGGCGAATTCCTGCCACAGCCACTGGGCGGCCTGCTGCATCTCTTCGTCCGTCACGCGGACCATCTCGTCGACATAGCGGACTGCCAGATCCAGGTTGATCTGTTCGGAGGCGGGCGGGGCGAGCGTCCCAGCCCGGGTGCTGATTCGCTCGAGTGTCACCAGTTTTCCTGCGGCCAGGCTGCGCGTGAGCGCATCCGCTCCGGTCGGCTCGACTCCGATGACGCGGATCCCCGGGCGCTTTTCCTTGACCGCGAGCGCAACGCCGCCGAGCAGGCCACCGCCGCCGACGGCGATGACGACGACATCTGCTTCCGGCACGTCCTCCAGAATCTCCAGTCCGATGGTTCCCTGGCCGGCGATTCCGGGCCCTTCCGCGAAAGGATGGATATACAGATAGCCCCGCTCGGCGGCGATCTCCTTGGCCCGCGCATTGGAGATCAGGAAATTGGGGCCGACGATCTCCGCTTGCGCACCCAGTTGCCGCATGCGGGCCATCTTTTCCGGAGCGACTGAAGCGAACAGTGGAATGCAGACGGGCACTCCCAGCTGACGCCCGACATGGGCCAGGGCAATCCCGTGGTTACCCCCGGAGGAGGTCACGAGGCCGCGGAGCGAATCCCGCGGCTCCAGCAGCGCGCGGTTGAAGGCGCCCCGCGGCTTGAAGGAGCCCGTTACCTGCAACAGTTCCAGCTTGAGAGACAGGTTGTCCGGCACAGACAGCCCGGAGCGGGTCGCGTCGGCTGAACCGGTCGAACCGGTCGAACCGGTCGAACCGATCGAATCGGTCGCGCCGGTCGAACCGGTCGCGCCGGTCGCGCGAGCCGAAGTGGCGTGCAGGATGGGGGTCCGGCGCACGTGCCCGCGGATGCGCGTGGCTGCCGATTCCACATCAGACAACGAGATCATGAGCCGCCTTTGGGCGCGGGGCGCGCGCTCCGCGATGACCGTAAAACGTATAAATCAACAGGCCTCCCAGTATCCAGGCGCCATACAGGTGCCAGACGCGGCTTGGCAAGCCGAGGAGAATGTAGGCGCACACGATCACGCCCAGGACCGGCAGCACGGGAACCCACGGCGCACGAAACGCTCGCGGCCGATCTGGAGCCGTCCGACGCAGGATGATGACAGCCAAGCAGACCACGATGAATATTCCGAGCGTACCGATCGAGACGAGCTGCACCAGAATGCCGATAGGAAAGCAGCCGGCCAGAACGGCAATCACGATGGCGGAGAGAGTCGTGCTCCAGTGCGGCACCCGCGTCCGCGGATGGATACGGCCGAGCAGCGCGGGCAGCAGGCCGTCCCGGCTCATGGCAAAGAGGATCCGCGACTGCGCCAGCAGGGCAACCAGGATTACCGAGGCAAGTCCAATCACGGCGGCGGCGTCGACGACGGTGACCAGCCACGCGAGGGAAGGTCCCGTCGAGCGCAGTGCCGTGGACAAAGGGTCGGGCACATTCAGAGTCTGGTACGGCACGAGGCCGGTCAGCACCAAGGAGACGACTATGTACAAAAGGGTGGCGATGCACAGGGCGCCGATGATCGCGATGGGCAGACTGCGTTGCGGGTTGCGTGTCTCCTGGGCCGTGGTCGCGATCGCGTCGAATCCCAGATAGGCGACGAATATGACCCCTGCGCCGCGCAGCACGCCACCCCACCCGAATGAGCCCCCTCCCAGGGCTCCGCCGTCGACCGCCGGCGGAATGAAGGGGTGCCACAAATGAGGATTGATGTGCGCGGCGCCCAGTACGATGACGAGGGACAATGCCGCCAGCTTCAGGGCGACGATGATCACGTTCACCGTGCGCGACAGAGCGATGCCGCGAAGGGCAATGGCCGCCATGAACAGGACGATGGCAATCGCCGGTAGGTTCACGCCGGCTGCCCAGACGAGTTGCCCGTTCACACTGCTCAGTGGCGCTCGGGCCAGCGCCGGTGGCAAGGTCAGGCCCCAGTGCTGCAGAAAGGATCCGAAATAGCCTGACCAGCCGACCGCCACATAAGAGGCGGCAAAAACGTACTCGAGCACGAGATTCCATCCGACCACCCACGCGACCAACTCACCGAGGGTCGCGTATGCATACGTATAGGCGCTTCCGGCGGCCGGTATCATGGCAGCCAGCTCCGCATAGCACATCGCTGAGAGGGCGCATGCGAGTCCGGCGAGCAAAAATGACAGGGTGATCGCCGGACCCGCGTACAGGGCGGCAGCCGTTCCGGTCACGACGAAGATGCCGGCTCCGACAATCACGCCGATCCCCATGAGCATCAGATCGATGGGTCCGATCACCCGGCGCAGCAGCGGCCGCCGGGCATCGGCCTCGAGCTCGCGCTGCAGCAGCTCCAGTGGCCGCCGGTCAAAGAGCGAGCGCCAGCCAGAGCCGTTCATGGGATTCTGCCTGCGAGAGATGCCGGGACTGTCTGTGCGCATGGTAGCCCTTGCCGAGTTGCCTTGTCCCACCGGGTGCGGCGGGTGAGTGCCGCTGCTGATCGGCGCCCTGCCGGCCTGGCCCTACAGCACCGGCTGGGGATACTACCCGAGCGGCGGCCTGGGACTGGTGCTGCTGGTACTGATCGTCCTGGCCCTGCTATGAGTTAGCCGGTCCGATGTATCAGTGACCACTGGGGGTCACTGCATGAAGCGGCTCGTAATCCTTCGGCGGCTGGCGCCAGTGCGTCTTCTGCTCGAATGCATACGCCAGGGCATAGAGAGTGCCCTCGTCGAATCGCCTGCCGAGGATCTGCAGCCCCATGGGCAGCCCATTCGCGAACCCTGATGGCACGGTGATGGCGGGCATTCCAGTGGGCGGCGACAGCAACTGCGAGTTGTCCCCCCGATAAGCGCTCGTAGCTTGCTCTAGCGTTGGCGGTAGACTGAGCCAGGTCGGGTAGATGAGCGCGCTGACCTTCGCTGTACTCATGGCCGCCTCGACGTCCCGCAGCATGGCGCGTCGTCCGGGGTGTGCCAGATAGTACGCACAGGGCGGCGTTGCGAGCGCGGGATCCCCGGCGGAGCCCTTGAGGAATCGCTCGAAATCGCCGCGCGTATGCGGCGAGTAGGCGCCGGATGCAAAGATCTGGTGGATCTCCCGCGGCGCCTGCGGGTGAGTCGGTTGATTCAGGTAGGTATTGACGTCGAACGCGAATCGCGGGCAGTAATAGCCATCCTCGAGATGCTTGCGAAGATTCGGGATGCTCACCGGATCGATGATGGTGGCGCCTCCCTGGCGCAGAGTCTCGATCGCGGCGTTGAAGGACGTCAGCACGTGTGGATCAGTCTGCGCCGGCGATACCAGCTCGCGCACCACTCCGATCCGGGCGCCCTGGAGTGCGTCCGTCTTGAGGTAGGACGTATAGTCTCGGGCGCGTCGCGCATTCGCTTCCTGGGTCAGTGGATCAGCCGGGTCGCTGCCGGCGATCACGCTGAGCACGCGGGCGTTGTCCTCCACCGTCCGGGTGATCGGTCCGGCCGTATCGCGATCGAGCTCCAGTGGAATGATGCCGTCGCGACTCACGAGACCGAGCGTGGGCCGCATGCCGACCAGGGCTGCGTAGCCGGACGGCCCACGAACTGAATTCCCGGTGTCGGTCCCGAGTCCTGCCAGTGCCAGGCTGGCGGCAATGCCGGATGCCGTACCGCCCGAAGAGCCGGCAGGCGTGCGCGTGCGGTCATAGGCATTCGCCGTGACGCCATGCGAGGAGCTCACGCTGTCGCGCGGACTGAATGCCCACTCCGCCATGTTGGTCTTGGCGAGGACGATGGCACCGGCCGCCTCGAGATGACGGACGATGAAGGCATCCTGAGTGGGCACGTTATGAGCGAGCGCGACCGAGCCGCCGGTCGTGGCCAGCCCACGGGTGTCGATGTTGTCCTTGACCAGAATGGGCACGCAGAACAAGGCGCCGCGCGGGCCCGCCGCTGCTGTCTGCAGCTGCGCATCGAGCTGCTTCGCTACGCCGATCGCCGCGGGATTGAGTGCGGAAATGGCATTCAGACCCGTCGCTGCGTCGAGGCGGGCGATGCGATCGAGGTAGGCGCGCACGATGGCGGCGCAGCTGGCGCGATGATCGAAGACAGCGGCCTGGATTTTCGCGATGGTGCCTTCGGTCACCAGGGCTGCGAGCTCATCGGCATCCATGCCTGACGGGCTCGCCGGGGCGGGGCTCGTGACCGATGCCGCGATCAGGGCAACGGCGACCGGGAACAGTCTTATTCTTTTCGGCATCGTATGGACCTGGCGCATTCATGATCGATCCGCGTTGAAGGGATAATATGGAACTCCGCCCATCGATGTCAGCATTTTTACCAGGGGACTTCCGAGCATGACAGCGCTTCGCAATTGGCCCATCGCATTTGACCGGCTCAGGGCCTGCTACGGGTTTCTCCTGTGCACGCTCGTCCTCCTGTGCGGTTGTGCGCAGTACCACAAATGCGGCATCGAGGGGTGTCCGGGCGATGCGCACATCACCTCGGAGGTGCGCTCACTATTGAATCAGCACGCGGACCTGGGACCGCCGAATCTCATTCACGTGCAGACCATCGATCGGGTCGTCTACCTGACCGGAGAGGTCAATACCGATCTGACACGGCAGCAGGCGGAGTCCGTGGCGCGCCAGGCGCCCGGAATCAAGCAGATCGTGAACTCGATTGCCATCACATATAGCGGACACTGACCGCGGCGCGTGCATCCAACTCGGCGCTGCCTGCGTAACCACAGACAGGCGAGCCGGTTGCATCCGTTGCTGTCGAGACGCCCGGCGGCCCGGCGGGACTGCCAGGTGCATCGTGGCGCCGGTTGCGCCGGCGTCGCCGCAGGGCGAGTGCCGACTTCGCTCCCACCAGCGCGAGGGCTCGATCAGTACGCCGTATGCCTGAGCGGGCGGCGCGGCGACGTGAGTCACGATGCGTAAAGTGAACCCGTTGGGCGATGCGTCAAGAACCGCCGCGCCGGCCGTTGAGGCGTCCGCGATGAAAAACAGCGCCGCGCACGCCGCAGCGCGTCTCAATTTACCCGCCGCTTTCATGATCCCCCCCCGATCGAAAGTTGCTTGTTGTGGCGGCAGGATATCCGATCCGCATCCGGTGGCGAATCGAGCGCCGAGAGTGCTTTTTGCGCCCCGTTGCAGCGTGGCGCGCGGTCGCGGCCACCCATGGAATCCTCTATGCTGCAGCTCTTTGGCCGGAAGGGATCCCATGACAATTCTCCAGAAATGTCATTGCTTCGTTGCCGCGCTCGCCTGCCTGCTCAGCCCGCTCACAGCTCTCGCGCAAACCAACGCGCCACGAGCTCCGATCACACACGAGAAGCTGTGGATGATGAAGCGGGTCGGAGCGCCGGTGGTGAGCCCGGACGGCAAGTGGGTGATATTTCCCGTTCTGGAGCCCGCTTACGATCCGGACAAGGAGGTGAGTGACCTGTGGATTACAGCCACTGACGGAAGCAGTGCGGCGCGCAGATTGACCAACACGCGCGCGCCTGAGAATGCTGTAGCGTGGTCTCCCGACAGTCGTTCGATTGCCTTCACCACGAAGCGTGAGGGCGATGAGGTGCAGCAGGTTTATGTGCTCGACCTCGCTTCGGGGGGCGAGGCCCGCCGTCTCACTGACCTTTCCACCGGCGCGGCCGACCCGCAGTGGCGCCCGGACGGCAAGGCCATTCTGTTCGAGTCCTTCGTATATCCGAACGCGCTGGATGACGAAGCGAACAAGAAACTCGCCGCAGAGCGCAAGGCGCGCAAGTACAACGTGCGCGTGTACGAGCATTTCCCCGTTCGCCACTGGAATCAATGGCTGGATGACCGTCAGCCGACGGTCATGGTGCAGGGGCTGGAGATCGGTGCCACCGCCCGGGACATCCTTTCGCCAAGTGCCTTGGCGCATCAGCCCGGCTTCTGCGGGGTCGCGGGCGAGACCGCCGTGTCACTGTCTCCGATCTGGAGTCCTGACGGCCAGGAAATCGTCTTCACCGCAACGACGCAGCGCTGGAATGCCGCCTTTGCGCATGTGGGGTACCACTTGTATCGGCTCTCCGCCCGAGGGGGCTCCGAGCCCAGAATGATCACGGCCACCTCCGGTGAATACAGGGAAGCGATTTTTGCTCCGGATGGCAAGGCTTTGTTCTTCGTGTATGCCCCGCAGGACAGTGAGGTGTATCACCTCGAGAGACTCGAGCGCGTCGCGTGGCCGGCCGGGGGCGAGCCGAGCCTCGTAACGCGCGATTTCGACCGCGAAGTCGCCGCCTATGCCCCCACAGCGGACAGTCGGCTGCTGTATCTGCTCGCGCCGGAGGCGGGCCGGGAAAATCTCTATCGCGTGCCAGCCGACGGCGGTCGGCCTACGCTGATCATCGGTCAACCGGTGGGCGGATATACCGCGCTCGCGATCGCACGTCAGTCGCGCAAGCCGGTGCTGATCGCCAGCTACGGCAGCTCGGTCAATCCACTCGAGATCGTGCGGATCGATGCCGCGGAGCGCAAGCACGTCAATCTCACGAACATCGACACCGCCGCGGCTGCCGCCATCGATTGGCGACCACCGGAACACTTCACCTTTACCAGCTCGCACGGCCGCGAGCTGCACAGCATGCTCGTACTGCCACCCGCTTTCGATGCCACGCGGAAATATCCGCTGCTCGTGCTCATCCACGGAGGCGCGGCCAGCAGCAATCCTGACCAGATCGGCTTGCGCTGGAATTACCATCTGCTCGGTGCGCCGGGCTACGTTGTGCTGATGACCGACTACACGGGCTCGACCGGCTATGGTGAAAAGTTTGCGCAGGCCATCAAGCTCGACCCGCTCAGGACCCCCGGGGATGACATCAATGAGGCGGTCGACGCCGCGCTCAAGCGTTACCCCTTCATTGACGGGACGCGCATGTGCGCCGCGGGAGCGAGCTATGGAGGTCATCTGGCCAACTGGATCGAAGCCACGTCCACCCGCTACAGATGTATCGTGAGCCATGCGGGCGAGGTCGATCTCACCACTCAGTGGGGCGAGAGTGACTCGATCTACGGCCGCGAGCTCACCAACAATGGACCGCCGTGGGCGGGGAGCCCGATCTGGCGGGAACAGAGCCCGATCACCTATGCGGCCAACTGGAAAACGCCGATCCTCCTGAGCATCGGCGAGCGCGACTTCAGAGTGCCCATCGGCAACACTCTAGAGAACTGGAGCACCCTGCAACGCATGCACGTGCCGAGTCGTCTGCTGGTGTGGCCGGACGCCTGGCACTGGATCATGAAGCCGGAGGACAGCCGGCACTTCTATGAGGAAGTGCATCGCTGGCTGGCCATCTACCTGAAGGGGGAGGTACCGACGGAGCACTGACGCTCCGGCACGGGTCCCGCGCAAACGTGCTCTCAGCGCAGCTGGCTATCCTTGCTGCCGCGCCGGTTGTAGCCACTGAAATGCGCGGCCTTTTCGTCTTCGGCCTCCTGACAGGCGAGGCACAATCGCACCCCGTGCATGGCTGCCCGGCGCGCCTCGGGAATCTCAGTACCGCAGAGCGCACAGTGCGTCAGCGAGGGGCCCTGCGGCAGACGGCTCTTGGCACGGCGGATGCCGTCCTTGACCGTGGCATCGATCTGCTCCTGTACCGCACCGTCCCCTGCCCAGCCCGTCGCCATGTCGCCTCCGCGAGTGCCCTGAAAAGCCGCCGTCATCGGCGGAAGGGCCCCGCGTTCGCAAAACAGGCCCTTCACTCACTATGTTGATCATCGGGCAATATTTCAAGCGCGGGCGCAAGACCCCGGCAACACCCAGGCTTCCCCGGGCATAATCCCTCAGCGCGCCCTGCCGCCGGGCGCAGCCTGCAGCGGAGGGGCATATGACCACCCACAACCGGTTCCTCACGACGCACGTCGGCAGCCTGCCGCGCAGCGAGGAGCTCATACAGATCATGTTCGCGCGCGAGGATGGCCTGCCGCTCGATGCAGCCGCCGTCGAGGCGAAGGTGACCCGCGCCGTCGAGGCCGTCACGGCTCGCCAAATCAAAGCCGGCATAGATTTCGTCAATGATGGCGAGATGTCCAAGCCAAGCTACGCGACCTACATCAAGGACCGCCTGAACGGCTTTGGCGGGACCGGTAATACCTACGTGTTTCAGGACATCGAGGCATTTCCCGGCATCAAGCAACGTGTGCTCGCCGACCCCGGCCGTAAGCATCGCCGGGCTCCTGCCTGCAACGCTCCGGTCAGCGTACGAGACATGGAAGCTCCGCGGCGCGATGCACAGCGCCTCAAGGAGGCGGTCAGCGCTCGCGAGCCGGCGGGCCTGTTTCTGAGCGCGGCCTCGCCCGGAGTGACGACTCTGTTCTTCCGCAACGACCACTACGCGACCCACGAGGATTATCTTTTTGCGGTCGCCGAGGCACAGCGCCAGGAGTACGAGACCATCTGCGCGGCGGGCATCATGCTGCAACTGGACTGCCCGGATCTGGCGATGGGCCGCCATACACAATATGCCCACCTGAGCCTGAGGGAGTTCCGCACGCAGATGGAGCTTCACGTCGAGGCTCTCAACCGGGCGCTCGTCAACATTCCTGCCGAGCGGGCTCGCATGCACCTGTGCTGGGGCAACTACCCCGGGCCTCACCACTGCGACGTGCCCCTCGCGGATATCGTGGATATTCTGTGGAAGGCCAAGCCGCACGCCATCCTGCTCGAGGCCGCCAACCCGCGTCATGCGCATGAATGGACACTGTTCGAGACCGTGAAGGTTCCGGAGGGAAAGATCCTTGCGCCCGGGGTGATCGAGTGTCAGTCCAACTACATCGAGCACCCGGAGCTGGTAGCGCAACGCATCTCGCGCTACGCCAACCTGCTCGGACGTGACAATGTCATGGCCGCGGTGGACTGCGGCTTCAGCGTGCACGTCGGCTCGGGTGGAGTTGAGCCGGAGGTGGTCTGGGCCAAGCTCGAATCGCTCGCGCAGGGCGCGCAGATCGCCAGCCGGAAGTTCTGGCCCTGAACAGGCATCGCCCCGTGCCTGCCTCTGCGGATCGCCTCGGGGTGCGATCCGCGGCACTGATCCTCCTGATGTGGAGCTGCCTGCACTGCGCCCTGGGCGCCGAGCCGCTGCCGTCGGATGCGGAGCTCGAGCGCGTGCACGCCCGGATCGGCACGGTGACGATCGACAACGAGAACATCTTCAACCTGGCCGACCCGCACGAGAACAACTGGCTGTTCCGGCTTGCGAACCGCCTGCACATCCGCACACGCCCGGGTGTCATCCGCTCCCAGCTGCTGTTCAGAAGCGGCGATCCATATTCACGGCGGCTGCTGGAGGAGTCCGAGCGCATCCTGCGCTCGACTCCCTATCTGTACGACGCTGCCATCCATCCCATTGGCTATCACGACGGGCGAGTAGACGTCGTGGTCAGCACCCGGGATGTATGGACGCTCGATCCCGGATTCAATTTCAGCCGCAGCGGTGGCAGCAACTCCACCGGAGGCCAGCTCGAGGAGCTCAACCTGCTCGGCACGGGAGTCGCCGTACGCGCGGAGCGTTCCACCGACGTGGACCGCGCCATCAGCATGTACCAGGTTTCGGATCTGCATGCGTTCGGCTCGTGGACCTCCGTCACCGGGACCTACGAGAACAACAGCGATGGCGACATGGGCGAGCTGACGGTCAATCGCCCATTTTACGCACTCGACAGTCACCAGGCCTGGGGCCTGGATCTCCTGAGGTGGACCCGGGTCGATTCACTGTACGACCTGGGCACGATCGTCGATCAGTTTCACGAGGATTTCCGCACAGCCTCGGCGAACTACGGCTGGTCGCAAGGGTTACGGGACGGATGGGTGCGCCGCTGGAGTGTCGGGGCAACACTCGATGAGCATCAGTTTGCACCGACGAGCCTCTGGGGCGGAGCCACCGTGTTGCCTGAGAACCGCAAGCTCGTCTACCCCTGGCTGGATTTCTCCCTGCTCCAGGATGAGTTCGTAAAGCTCAAGAACCGCAATCAGATCGAGCGTACCGAGGATTTCTATCTCGGCACCCTGTTCGACGTGCGGATCGGCTGGTCCGACGGACTCTGGGGCGCGGATCGCAAGGCACTGATCCTCTCGAGCGCAGCGGCCCGCGGCTTTGCCTTCGAGGGCGGATCGATGTTGCTCCTGGCGGACAACCTCTCGGGCCGGCTGCAAGGGGGCGCCCTGCGCAATGCCCTGGCGAGCGGCAGTGTCAAGTACTACCTGGAGGAGTCACCGCGCGCACTCTTTTACTCGGCAGTGCAGGGCAGTGCCGGTCATGACCTCGATCTCGATAATCAGATTCTGCTGGGCGGTGACACGGGGCTGCGCGGCTATCCCCTGCGCTTTCAGACCGGTACCGCCAGCGCGCTGTTGACGCTGGAGCAACGCTACTTCACGGACTGGTTTCCGTTCCGGCTGTGGCGCGTCGGCGGTGCGGCGTTCTTCGATGCCGGGCGCACGTGGGGCAAGGTAGTCCTGGGGCAACCGAGCCTCGGCCTGCTCAAGGATATCGGCGTGGGCCTGCGGTTCGGCAACGCCCGCTCGGGCCTGGGTAACGTCACGCATGTCGATCTTGCTACACCGCTGCAGCGGGCTGCGGGAGTGAAGGGCTTGCAGTTTCTCGTTCAGACTCAGCAGAGCTTCTGAGCCGGCGCCGCAATTACTGCGGCCACGCCGCGGACTGCGGCAATCCGTCCGCGAGCGAATAGTAGTCCGATTTGTCACCAACAAAGATGTGCTGGGTCATGTGCAGGTGCGTCGGCGCATCCAGGGTACCGGCCATGATGCAGATCCGGGCCGGTGTCGCGTGCAGCGGTTTCCAGAAGAGACTGCTGCCGCAGCGGCCACAGAACCCGCGCTCAGCCCGGTCGGAGGAAGCGTACCAGCGCAGTGTCTGCGAGTGCGTGAAGGTCAGCTTCTCGGCGGGAGTACTCGTGGCGGCGACGAAGTGCCCGCTGGTGCGCCGACACTGTGAGCAATGACATCCGATGATCTCGCGCAGCGGTCCGCGTACGACATAGCGAACTCCGCCGCAAAGACAGCCGCCCGTGCTCGATTGAGTATCTGACATCTGAAGCTTCTCCGGCCGTGCCTTGCGCGACCCAATCAACCGCTGGTCTCTCGTGCCTGGGCTCGTGCGTAGGCAGGCCGGGAGATGACGCGCTTGACGTAGTCCTCCACAGCCGGCGACTTCGGCATCCATGGTCCCTGGCCGAACATGGCCAACGTCGTACCGTAAAGGACGTCCGCTGCGCTGAAGTGCTCGCCCAGCATGTACGCACTGCGCGACAGTACGTTGATCACTGCCGCCATCGCTTCTTCGACGGGTACCCATCCGGCCGTACCGCGGGGCACCTGTGTGTTCATGAACTTCGACATGACAGCGGGCTCGAGAACCCCGGTGTAGTACGCCAGCCATGACAGGTACGCTCCCCGACCGGGCTCGCCGGGCAGCGGACCAAGACGATTGTTGGGAAATTTGTCCGTCAGGTAAAGGGCAATCGCGGGAGACTCGAAGACGACGATGCCGTCGTCGGATATCGCGGGCACCTTGCCATGTGGGTGTGGATTCGCCGGGTCCACCTCTCCGGTGCCGTCGCGGTTGCGGGTGCTCACGAGACGGATCTCGTAGGGCGCCTCGAGTTCTTCGAGCAGGAAAATGAATCGGGTCGACCGAGACTTCGGACGATGAAACAGCGTGATCATGATCGAACCCTCCGGCACGAGGAGTGAGGGCTCCATTGTGCCACGAGGGCCGAGGGTCTGCCGCCTGGCACGGCAGACCGGATGCGCCTGCGGCGGCTCAGCCCGCCGCGGTGCGTGGTGAGCGGCTGCGATGAAGCGCAGTCAGGCTCGGCTCATCGACCTTGGCGACGGCGGCATCGACTGCGCGCTCGTAGCAGGTCTGAGCGAGGAAATGGCGCTTGAGCTCGCGGCCATCGGCCTCTCCACAAGCCCGGCGCGCGGCGTACTGGATTCGCCGATAAAGACGCGCGGCACCGTCCGCTGAGGTCAGCTCGGCTTTCGAATAACGCACGCCCACGTTGACTTCCTGTGTAGCCACGGCGGCAATCCCGCTGCCGGCGGCGATGGCACCGAGAGCCAGCAGTGTCAGACCTGTGGTACGGCAGGCTCGCCGTAAGAGCTGCGACGGGCGAGAATTCGATGTGTGACCAGGCATGTCCGTCTCCTCGATAATGCTGACTATCCGCATGGGACGAGCTGCACCATAGGTCCAAATTCCCCGTGGCGGCGCGGATGTGACGAGCCGCCGCCGCAACGTGACAGGATGAGGGATTACACCGACAATCAGGTACTTACTAACTCCTCAGATGAGTGTCCCCGAGTGAACAGATCCATGACTTTCGCAGCTCGGTTCGTTGCCGGCGGGCTGCTCGCGGTGTTGCTGAGCGCCTGTGGAGCGCCGGTCACTCAGCCGACGGCCGGGAAGGCGCCGGCGAAATTCGCACAGGTTGATCAGGCACGGCTGGCCGCCGCGGATCGCGAGCCTGATCAGTGGTTCACGCCCGGCCGCGATACCGGCGGAACCTACTATTCGCCACTGGACACCATCAACGACAGGAACGTCGCGCAGGTTGGTTTCGCCTGGGAGGATTCTCTGGGCACCACGCGCGGTCTCGAGGCAACACCCATCGTCGTGGACGGAGTGTTGTACACGTCCGGAAACTGGGGGCGTGTCTACGCGATCGATGCTGCAACGGGACGCCAGCTCTGGACTTACGATCCGGGGGTCCCTGGCCAGTGGGCGCGGTATGCATGCTGTGACGTGGTCAACCGCGGTGTCGCGGTACTGGACGGGCGCGTCTACGTCGCCTCACTTGATGGATATCTGCATGCCATCGATGCAAAGAGTGGCCAGCGCATCTGGCGCGTGGATACTTTGCCGGGGCGTGGACCCAAAGACTTCCACTACTTTGTCACCGGAGCACCGCTGATTGCCGGCGGCGTGATCGTCATCGGCAATGGGGGAGGGGATTTCAGCGGTGCGCGGGGCTCCGTCTCCGCCTATGACTTGCGCACGGGCGCATTTCGCTGGCGTTTCTATACGGTGCCGCGCGATCCCCGCCAGGGGCCCCAGGATCAGCCGCATCTGCAGAGGGCGATGGGTACCTGGGACAAGAACTACAATTGGGATTTCGGCGGTGGCGGCTCCGTGTGGGATGGCATGGCCTACGATCCCGCGCTGAATCTGGTCTACCTGGGCACCGGGAACGCTTCGCCGTACGCCGTGGTGGATAACAGCCGCGCGGATCACGACCAGCTGTACATCGCTTCCATTCTCGCGATTCACGCCGACAGCGGACAGCTCGCCTGGCATTTCCAGGAGATTCCGGGGGAAGGCTGGGATTACGACACCACGGCAAAAATGGTGCTCACCGACTTGCCGATCGGCGGCCATGCCCGACACGTGCTGATGCAGGCGAGCAAGGATGGCTACCTGTATGTGCTGGATCGGGTGACTGGTGAGGTGCTGGCCGCGCATCCTTTCGAGTTCGTCAACTGGACCAAAGGACTCGACCCGAGCACGTATCGGCCGCTGCCGACCCCGGCGGCTGACTGGATGAAGGAGCCGAAGTTGATTTTCCCGGGGGCCTCCGGCGCGCACAACTGGCAGCCGATGTCATTCAGCCCGAAGACCGGGCTGATCTACATTCCCGTGATCGAAGCTCCGATGGTCTACGTCAATACCGAGAACCGCCGTGCCGGCCTCATCGAGGGTGCCTTCGACCTCGCGTTCTTCGCTCCCGAGGACTACGACCCGAAAGGGCTCGAGAGTCTCCTGGGCAAGCTCCCGCCACTCGCGGAGCTTGACCGGGGAATTCCGGCGCCCGCGAAGTCGCAGGGGGTGCTGCGCGCAGTGAATCCGCTGACTGGACGGGTCGCATGGGAGCAGATCGGCTCGAACGTCTGGGATGGCGGAGTGCTCTCGACTGGCGGCAACCTCGTATTCCGCGGCGACGCCTCCGGACAACTCGGCATCTATGCGGCCGACTCGGGTCGGCTGTTGAGGAAAGTAGACGTGGGGACCTCCATCATGGCCGCGCCGATGACTTACCGCGCGCAGGGACAGCAGTTCATCGCCGTGATGGCCGGATTCGGCGGGGGCAACCCGGCATTTCCCGCCGACAGTGCCGCCTACCGATACGGGAACTCCGGTCGCATCGTCGCGTTCAGGCTCGGTGGCGGAACCGTTCCGCAGCCGGCGATGGTCCCCGATGAGCCCTTTCCCACGCCTGCGCCTCCTGAAGGCTCCCCGGCTGACATTGCGCGCGGCGAGATGCTGTACAACCGTTTCTGCGGGCGCTGCCATGTGTTTGGTCGCGGCCTGATGCCGGACCTGCGACGACTGACGCCGCAGACAAATCAGTTGTTCTATGACATCGTGCTGAACGGCCTCTACCAGCCGAAAGGCATGGCACGGTGGGATGATGTGCTGTCCCGAGCGGACGCCGGGGCGATTCATGCATACGTCCTCGATCAGGCCTGGCAGGCATATCAGGCGCAGCAGAAGGGGCAGAAACAGTGATGAGATCTCGAGGGGGCAGGCGGATGTGGCTGACGCGATTGGCGCTGGGGGCACTGAGTGCGGGGGTGGTCGCGGCCTGCTCACCGGGAGCTTCGGTCAGCCCCGGCGTGCCACCGGAGCTGAAGCATTCGTGGGAGGTCAATTTCAACCGCGGGAACGCAGCGGCGGTGGCGGCATTGTACGCCCCCGATGCGCAACTGCTGGTCTCCGGCAGCGAGCCCGTGAAGGGGGCCGCTGCCATCGGCGAGGCGGTCGACTCGATGATCCGATCCGGCGTGAAGCTGCGCATCGAGACGACACAGAATGTTGGCTCGGGCGACCTTGCATACGTCTACGGCGACTACGCCGTACAGGGCGGGGATGGCAAGGAAGTCGATCACGGGACGTATGTGGAAGTCTGGCGGCATCGCGCAGGCGACTGGAAGATCACTATCGACATCAATGCCAGCAGTCTGCCCGCAACACCGGCACCGGCCCCAGTGCCGGCACCGTCGTCCTGAGGTCGCTGGCCGCCTGCTCGGCCACGAGCGCGTGCCGTGCCGCTGAGCGCCGGTTTCTCAGCCGATGCAGGCGAGCGCCTGTTTGAGATCGCCGATGAGATCCGTCAAATTCTCGATTCCTGCCGAGTATCTGACCAGCCCTTCGGGGATGCCCGCAGCCGCGCGCTCCTCCGGGGTGCATTCGACGTGGCTCGTCACCAAGGGGGGTCCTACGACTGTTTCGACGCACCCGAGATTGGCTGCCCGGTGCGCGTAGCGAAGACGCGGCAGAAACTGTTTGATGGCTTCCAGACCTCCGCGCACGCTGAAGCTCAGCATTCCACCGTAACCGCGCATCTGGCGTTTGGCCACGTCGTGGTGCAAATGGGTCTCGAGGCCGGGATAGTTCACCCGTTCGACGACCGGTTGAGCCTGAAGCCAGCGGGCGATGCTCGCTGCGTTGTGATTCTGCCGCTCAACGCGCAGCGCAAGTGTCTTCATGCCGCGCAGCAGGCTGTACGCGTCCATGGGCGCCAGGGCTGCGCCGTTGATTTCCCGAAAGTGATACAGCTTACGCACGAGCGACGTGGCACCGCAGGCGGCGCCGCCGAGAGCATCTGCATGGCCGCCCAGGTATTTGGTGGCGCTGTGCAGGACGATATCCGCACCCCAATGGAGCGGGTTCTGGTTGATCGGGGTTGCAAACGTGTTGTCCACCGCCACGAGCGCTCCGGCAGCGTGTGCCGCCTGCGCCAGCCGTGGGATGTCGACAATCTTGATCGTCGGGTTGGTAGGCGACTCGAGGTAGAGCAGCTTGCAGCCGCGGTGTACCTCGGCTTCGATGCGATCAAAATCGCTGGTGTCGCACAGGGTAACTTCGATGCCGAACGGCGGCAGAAACTCGGTGAACAGCTTGTTCGTACCGCCGTAGCTGTCCTTGATGGAAACGACCCGGTCGCCGGGGCGCAGCAGCGCGAAGAATGTCGCACTGATGGCTGCCATGCCCGAAGCGAAGCCGGTGGCCGCCTCGGCGCCTTCCAGATCGCGAATCTTCTCCTCGAAGGCGCGTACCGTCGGGTTGGTGTTGCGCGAATAAATGTGTCCGGGAGCCCGTTCCAGCGCGACGGCCTGCCACGCGTCGATATCCCGATAACCGAAGGACACGCTATGCACCACGGGAACCTGCGTGGCGCCTTCATAAGCTTCGTGATCCGTTTCCCCGCCCCATACAGCGGTGGTGGAGCTACCCGGTACCGGGGTCATTGGACTCTCCTCGAGAGACGGCCGAACGTACCGGCCGGTCGCGCTCGGCAGATGACAGCTAGCGCGGCAACCCTGGTGGCGGGGCAGACATGCTGACGCCGCCTTGATGCCCCTGCCGCTCCAGATCGCCCTCGGAGCTGCCCGAGGTGGGCTGAGCGATCACGCAGTCGCTGCGCGAGATCTTCGAGCCCGTCGGCACGCAAGCGGGGTGGCCCGCCGTCTGATGGAGGTGGTGCACGTGAGGCCATCCATTTGCGCAGCCTGCCACCAAAGCGCAGGCGGCAACGCAAATCACGAGTATCTTCGACATGAAGGGTGCCTATTCAGGAGCGCTCGGGGCGCCTCCGTAAGTATACGCGCGCGGTCCGGCTGGCCGTCCAGAGTAGTGGAGTGCACCCAGCTCGCACACTATTCACGAAGTCCTGTTGGCAGGGCAAGGGGCTGCGTCCGCAGGGTCCCGAGGCTCGCCGCCGCCGACCGGGGGGCGTTATGTCGGGCTGGATCACTGGCGCGAGACCGGGCGCGTATTGTCTTCCGGCGATCGGTCGATGAGCTTGTTCAATGGATCGATGCCGGCCTTTGCGGGCTCGGCGTCCACCACCAGCCTCAGGTTCTGGATCCCGCTGTGGATGCGCATCTTCCGCAGCAGCAATGGCTTGTCGCTCGAGTCGAACACGCCCACGTCGATATCCTCATCCATGGGAACCTCCGTCTCGTTCCCGAGACCATCCGCGCGGGATTTCTTGGCGCTGACCGTGAGATCCACCTCGAATTGGCCGGCCGCCAGCGCCCTCCAGGTGGCGGCGGTGGTTCGGTTATCGAACAGCACGATGCTCTCGAACAGATCGGTGATCAAGTATTGCTGCTGCGGGGGTGTTACCGCCCGGATCTTTGCCAACAGCTCGCGAGAGGTCGGATACGGTGGCCCCTTCATCCTCCAGTCCGCGACGAACGCGGCCAGCGCCTGATTCAGTGTTGCTTCGCCAATGGCATCCTGCATGGCATACAGCGCGAGACTTCCCTTCTGATAGTGCAGATAAGTCGGTCCATCGGCCCGGTACAGCGGCTGCTCCTTCTTTCCCTCGGTGCTGCGGCCCAGCAGATAGCGATCGAGCTCGTACCGGAGGAAGCGACGCATCTTCGCATCGCCGTAGCGGTGCTTGAGCACCATCAATGCGGAGTACTCGGCAAGGCTTTCGCTGAGGAAGTCCCCGCCCTGCACCGAGGCGGGCGTAACCTGGTGCCCCCACCACTGGTGCGCTACTTCGTGCGCGGTGACGAAGTAAGGGTAATCAATATCCTTGGGGTCCGCATCGTCCACCTTGGCGACGAAGCCGATCGCCTCCGAGAACGGCACCGTGTTGGGAAACGACTCGGCGAAGCGCTCGTACCGGGGGAATTCGATGATGCGCAGGATGTGGTGCTGATACGGACCGTAGTTCTGCGTGAAGTAGCTGAGCGAATCCTTCACCCCCGCGATCATCCGATCGAGGTTGAACTCGTGCCCCGCCTGGTAGTCGATCTCGATGGACACGGCGTGCTCAGCCTCTCCCCACCGGTCACGGCGCACCTGATACCTCGCCGACATCAGTGGATAGGTGTCGGCCATCTTCGAGTCCATCCGATAGCGTACGTAGGTACGCCCGTTCTCGGTCCACTGCCGCTCGACGTAGCCGGAGGTCACCGGCAGCTGACCGGCCACGGTGCTCACGGTGGCGCTGTAGTCGATCCAGTCGGCGTCGCGGATGAAGCCGATCTGTCGCCACACGGGGTCATCGAGATCGTGGGCCCGCTCCTTGGGGGCCAGTCCGAATTTCCGCCGTTCCCGGTCCGACGTCAGCTCCACGTCCTCCGAGTAGCCGAAGCTCGGGACGAAGGTCGTGTCCGGGCCGATTGCCCCGTTCAGGAAGGTGCCGTTGTCCACCACCACGCGCTCAGCGCCATCGTTGGTGAAGCCCTTCATGGCGTAACCGACCTCGAAATGACCGATGGAGCTCGCGCCTGGCTGAAGGGGCGAGTTGAGCCGGTAGTGTCGCCAGCCGAGGTCGCGGTCAAAGTCCATGAGCTTCGAGGCAATACCGAAGTCCATGCTCTGCACGTCGGCCGTGCGCGGCAGCATCACATACAGCTCGCTCACCGGCTGACCGCTGCGGTTCTGCAGTGTCATCGTGCCGCTCAGATGCGCCCGGTGCTGGTGAGGAAACAGGTCGGCGTGCAGGTCGATCGCCGCGATCTTCGGCTGGGGAGCGGATTGGAGCGATTTGTAGCGCTGCTCGTAGCGGGCCTGGAGCTCCTCCCGGGCGAATTTCGAGAAGAACGGATTGAGCACGTGTGTGTTATAGAAAATCCACGTGCCGCTGCCGATCAGCACCGCCGCGGCCGCCATCGATACGACCAGCGCTGCGCGGCCGAAGCGCGGGCGAACGGCTCTCAGCCTGGCGCGTAGTGTCGTTTCGCGACCCCGGACCCACATCAGATTGGTGAGAACCAGCAGCAGCACTGCCGCCGCGCTCCAGTACAGCTCGAACCACCGCATGGCCGGCAGGAAATGACCGTAGCCGTTCATGTCCGAATACATGACCGCCGGCACGCTGCCGAAGCGGTACAGTCGATCCTCCAGTCCGAAGTCCGGCAGTCTGAGTGACAGCAGGAAGAACACCACGACGACGAAGTGCGCGAGGTACTTCTGATTCACCAGCACGTGGATGGTGAGCGCGAGGGCAGCGAGCAGCCAGTAGAGCGGCCACTGCAATACGTAGAGCTCGAACAGATAGTGGCCAATCTCGAGCCGGGTGTAGCCTTGCCAGAGCTGGATACCGATGCTGCAGACCATTACCACGGCGAGCAGCACCGCCTGGATCGCAAACAGCGTGAGGAGCTTGGCAAAGAATCCCAGCCAGCCCGGCACAGGGGTGCTGTCCACGATCTCATCGATACGGGTATCACGCTCGCGCCAGACGAGCTCGCCCGCGTGGATAGCCGTGATGATCAGAATGAAGAGCGAGAAGAAGCTCGATGTGACCTGCAGGACCTGATAGGTCACAGGCCAGGTGCTCGTGCCATAGACGCTACCGAGGTCCCTGGCGCTTCCGACAATGAATACAGCACCGCCGGCTACCACGGTGTAGAAGCGGGGGCTGCGGATGGTCTCGCGTAAATACAACCACACGATCGTGGGAAGGGCACGCAGATAGGCGCCCGGGGTTCGATCCAGAGCGCCCGTTGCCGTGCCGGCAGTGGCCAGCCGCTCTGGAGCGACCAGTGAGCCCACTTCGTCGCTGTGCGCAGCCGGCAGAGGCGCCTGCTTGCCCCGCCGTGACCGCCTGGCCGCTGCTGCCGCGCCATAATCCATCCGGAACAGGCGATAGCCGACTGCCGTGGCGATGAGACCGAATGACACCCACAGGAGCCGGTTCCAGAGCAACACACCACCCAGGCTGATCTGGCGTGTGTTCTTCTCGGCCACGCTCCAGTAGCGAGTCAGCACATCGAGCGCGGTCGTGCCCATCGGATCGACCATTGCCGCGAGAGTCCGGTTTTCCATGTCATCGAGAAGATTTCCCGCCAGCAGATACCCGATCAGCACCAGGACACTACCGATGTACACCGGAGCCATCGCGCGCGTCAGCGCGGCGATGACGAAGAAAACACCGCCGAGCCACAGCGTATTGGGAATGACGTTATACAGGTATGGCCTCAGCACAGATTGCGCAGTGAAGGGTGCGACGCGCGCCGCCTCCACTCCCGGCAGGTGCATGCCGATCTCGAGCCCCACCGCAATGCCGGTGAATATCACCATCAGTGCGAGGAAAGCACCGAGAAAGCGCCCCAGGAAATAGTCGCTCTTGCGGATCGGTGCCGTGAACACGAAGTGGAAGGTGCCGTACTCGAAATCCTGCTGGACCGCGCGACCCATCATCGCGGCAATGACGATGACTCCCGTGAATCCGAGCACCGTGATGGCGACCGCCAGCGGGTACGGAGAGTTGATGTGAAGCTTCTCGCTGCCCACCGCAAGCATTGCGTGCTCGATGGCGCCTCCCGCGGCGGCCATCCACAGACCGCCCAGAGCCGCGTACAGAAGCCAGTACACCCAGGTGGAGATGAGCTTGAGCCGGGAACGCAGCTCGAAGGCGGCTATCGTCAGGACGTACATGCGCTTCAGGCGGCCGCGGCTGACAGTCGTGCTGCGGTGAAATGACCGGCGATCGTGCTGAAGTAGACATCTTCGAGGTCCGGCTCGACGGCTTCGAATCCCGCGTCGGGTGCCGATTCAGCATAGGCGCGCACGAGGGTCCGGCCGGCCTGCAGGCGGGTCGAGATGATCGGCAGCCGGCCTTTCATGGCCGCCATCTCCTCCTTGATGACGATCCTGCGCCAGATCCTGCCGCGCACCGCCTCGATCAGGCTGGTGGGCTCTCCCGTCAGAAGGACCCGCCCGTGATTGATGACCGCGAAGCTGCTGCACAGGTCGGCCACGTCTGCGACGATGTGAGTGGACAGGATCACGACCACATCCTCGCCGATCTCGGCCAGCAGATTATGAAAGCGCACGCGTTCCTCGGGATCGAGCCCGGCCGTCGGCTCATCGACGATGATCAACCGCGGTTGACCGAGCAGGGCTTGTGCGATGCCGAAGCGCTGCCGCATGCCGCCCGAGAAGCTCCCGAGTTTCTGCTTGCGCACTTCGTAGAGGTTGGTCCGTTGCAGCAGCCGATCCACGACCTCGCGGCGAGCGCGGGCATCGGCCAGTCCCTTCAGGCGCGCCAGGTGGTCCAGCAGGTCGAGTGCGCTGACCTTCGGATAGACGCCGAAATCCTGGGGAAGGTAACCGAGTACTTCGCGCACGCGGCCCGGCTGGCGCAAAATGTCGATGTCATCCAGGACAGCCGAGCCGCTGTCGGCCTGTTGCAGTGTCGCCAGCGTACGCATCAATGTGGACTTCCCGGCGCCGTTCGGGCCGAGCAGTCCGAACATGCCGGGCGAGAGATCCAGAGAGACCTGCTCCAGGGCCTGGACCCCGTTTGGATAGCGTTTCGACAGTCCCCGGATCGTCAGCCGCATGTGGAATCCCCGCTGCCCATGGCCCGGATGTTGGGCGCTTCCGCTAAGATTGAGTCAGACGCTGAGATAACACAATTGGTCCGCGCGCAATTGAGGCAGGCGGACGCAATTGCGCGCTCACGCGCAGATGAATCATCATGGCGGATCTCATGACCTCCTCCCTCCCCACGCTCGATCTGCTCAGACAGGCCCAGGCGCGCATCGGCGCATTCATCCGCCGCACCCCGGTATTGACGAGCAGATCGCTCGATTCCCGGACGCAGGCGCGACTGTTCTTCAAGTGCGAGAACTTTCAGCGGGCTGGCGTCTTCAAGGCACGGGGTGCTTTCAACGCCGTGTTGTCGCTGAGCGATCCCGAGGCGCGGTGCGGGGTCGTCACGAGCTCATCGGGCAATCAGGCGGCGGCCCTGTCACTGGCCGCGCGCTCCCGCGGAATCCCCGCATACATCGCCATGCCGCGGATTGCGCTGAGATCCAAGGTCGCGGCCGTGGAGCGCTACGGGGGCCATATCATTTGGGTAGAGGCCCGCGGGGAGGTTCCGACCTCGGAGGAGTACGAGGCGACCGCGCAGCGCATCCAGGTGCAGACCGGCGCCGCGCCCGTGCACCCCTATAACGATCTGCGCACGATCGCGGGGCAGGGTACCTGCGCACTCGAGTTCCTGGAGGAGACCCCGGAGCTGGATTTCCTGCTCGCCCCTGTCGGCGGGGGCGGGCTGCTGTCAGGAACGGCGCTCGCCGGAAAAGGGCTCAACCCGCATCTGCGGGTGATCGGTTGCGAGCCTGAGCTGGCGAATGATGCGCAGCAGTCGCTGCGCCTCGGCCGAATCGTGCCCCAACTGCAGCCGCGTACCATCGCGGATGGCCTGCGGACCTCGCTCGGGGACCTGACCTTTGCGCTCATCGAGCGTCATGTCGATGACATCGTCAGCGTGCCGGAAGACTCAATCGTGAGCGCCATGCGGCTCGCGTGGGAGACGCTCAAGATCGTGATCGAGCCGAGCAGCGCCGTCGCGCTGGCCGTCGCGCTGGGCAATCAACTGCCCATAGCCGGCAAGTCCGTGGGCATCATCCTGTCCGGAGGCAACGTGGACCTGGACAGGTTGCCGTGGATGCCGCGCTGCTAGTGGAGTTGGCTGAGATTGCCCGCGCGAATTTCAGCCAATCGCCCCTGCGCGCGCCGCCTCAGTAGGGGAACTGGCGCTGGCCGAGCTGGATGGTGATCCATTTGAGCTCGGTCATCTCCTGCATCGAGTAGTGGCCGCCCTCGCGCCCGAAGCCGCTGTTCTTGATGCCGCCGAAGGGTACGTGCGGCTCATCCGACACCGTTGTGTCATTGATGTGCACCATACCCGTCTCGAGGCGCAGCGCCAGATCCAGAGCTTTCTGCAGATCGTTGGTGATCACGCCCGCCGCCAGCCCATAGGAGGTGTCATTGGCGATCTTCAGGGCCTCCTCGGCGCTGTCCGCGCGGATGATGGAGGTGATCGGGCCGAAGGACTCCTCGGAGTAGATGCGCATCTGCGCCGTCACGTCGGCGATAACAGTCGGCTGATAGAAGTTGTCCTCGTGCGTGGCGCCTGTCAGCACCCTGGCTCCTTTGTCGATGGCGTCCTTCACGTGCCCATCGATGAAGGCGCACTGCGTGCGCCGGATCAATGGGCCGATCACGGTCTGCGGATCGTGGGGATCGCCGACCTTGTATGTCTTCGCGCGCGCCGCGAACTTCTCGCAGAACTCCTCGTACACCGGCGCTTCCACGATGATGCGGGAATTGGCCATGCAGACCTGACCCTGGTGGAAAAAGATCCCGAAACAGCCCGCTCGCACCGCGTAGTCGACATCGGCATCGCGCAGCACGACGAGCGGGTTCTTTCCGCCCATCTCCAGGGTGAATTTCTTCAGATTCTTGGCTGCTTCGACCGCGATCAGCCGCCCCACCTTCGTCGAGCCGGTGAAGGTGATCATCCGCACTCGCGGGTCCGTGAGCAGCACGTCGCCCACTTCGCTGGCCGGCCCCGGAACGACGTTGAGCACACCCGGTGGCAGCTGCGCCTCGTGGAATACCTCGGCGATCTTCAGCCCGCTGACCGGTGTCTCCTCCGATGGCTTGAGGACGAACGTGTTGCCGGCCGCCAGCGCGAGCGCCACCTTCTTCATCGCGAGGAGGAAGGGCGCATTGAAGGGCGCAATGCCGCCGATGACGCCCAGCGGCTGCCGCACGGTCAGTCCGACCTGCCCGGTCATGCTGTGCGGGAGCGTTTCTCCAAAGATATGGCGCGCATCCCCCGCCGCGCTGCGCAGCAGGTCGATCGAGTAGAGCACCTCGAACATCGCTTTGCCGAAGGTCGAGCCGGACTCCTCGATCAGTACCTCGCGGATGTCATCCACCTTGCCGGCGAGAATGTCGGCCGCGCGCAGGAGAAAGGCCGCCCGGTCGGCGACCACCATGGCACCCCACGGCTGCCGTGCCCGGAACGCCGCCTCGACAGCCCGCAGGGCGTCGGCGCGCCCCCCTTGGGCCACGCGGGCGTAAAGAGAGCCGCTTGCCGGATTGAAATCGTCCGCGACGGCGCCGTTGGCCGCGCGAGCCCATTGGCCATCGATGTACAGCCCATAGTCAGGGACCTTGTCGCTGACTGGCATTACCTTCACCGCGCTCAGTGCCATGGCCGTGTCCTCGTTGGTATCTCAAACCCAGACTTGGAGTACATAGTCGAAGGGAGCCTGCCCGTTGAGCAGGTCCACCCGTTGCAGCACGATGCTGAAATCGTCCCCGGAGCGCCGCAGCGTATGCCGGTAGGTGCCGGCAAAGTGTCGCAGCTGGTCGCGCCGCAGCTCCGCCATCTGAAACCGGGAGCGCACCCGGATCTCCTGAGCATCGGCCGACTCGATGACCGCGTTGCCCACGAGGTGGCTGGTTCCCCAGTGCGGAGCCTGCGACCACGCATTGGGGTGAGTCACCCGTCCCATCCGGATCTCCATCATCCGCTTGTCTTCCGCGAATATCGACGGGGAGTCGAGCCACTCCGTCTGCTCCGGCGTGGCTGGCATCCAGTAAACGCCCTCCTCGGCGAAGAGGTTGATGTACGCCGCCCAGTGCTTTCCGTCCAGAAGCTCGGACTGGTGGTAGAGGAATTGCTCCACCCGCTGCTGGAGAGAGGCCGCCGGCTGACCCTCGGCCAGCACACCCCGAGCCGGAAGGGCCCCGCCGCGTACCGGCGCGCCCGGCGCGTGGTCGGGTGCGAGCAACTGCGCGCCGGTGCGCGCGCTCCCACGGTTCTCGAAGATGACCACGTCTTCCAGCAGGCGCTTTTGCAGTTTGGCATCGGTCATGGCGGGCTCGCAGGTTCGGGTGTCGCTGTGAGGGGGCGGCTCAGGCGCCCATGTACTGTACCCAGGCCTTGAACTGGCTGCGCATCACGGCCTCGGATGTGCCGTTGTTCGAGAACGTAACCTCGCCCTCCTGCGTGTCGCCGCCAAAGTTGCGGTGGAAGCTCACCCAGTCGCCGCCCGCGGATTCCAGTCCCCACTGTCCCTTGGTCCAGTTCTCCAGGTCGTCCGCGTTGATCATCGTCGCCGGGGAGTTCACCAGGTTGAAATACCACAGTGCGCGGCGGTAGATCCCCGAGGAGACACCCTTGAGGCGGAAATGCCAGATTTCCGACAGCGTCTTGTTGGGAGCGAGGGGGCGCAGGACGCGCAGCTGCTGCAGGGGCGACTGTACCGAAAGATAGGGATAAATCAGCACGTGATGAATGCTGCGGCCGAGGAACTCTTCGGCTTTCTTCTCACCATAGGCCTGGTACATCGAGGCGACGTACTCCTTGGTATCCGGATCGTCGGGCCGCAGCCCCATGTAGCCTTTGAGGATTCCGTGCCCGCGCGG
>DASXZI010000017.1:0-76497 GCA_036501985.1 Steroidobacteraceae bacterium
CAGTAAGCAGACTGGTTATCTGATCGAGACTGACAGTCGCACGCATGCTGTGAGGCGCGCCTGCGCGAAGCGCGTCGCGCAGAGCCCTGACATCTGACTTGGGCAATCCCGCTACGATCGCAATCCGGGCGTCCGTCGTCGTCCTGTTCTGCTCATGCAGTCGGGATTCGAGGGCCTGGATGAAGCACCGCCTCACTACCCCCGAGATCTCGCTTGCGGAAATGCCGTACTCGAATGCAACACGCATCAGCGGCCGTATGAGTGCCGCAAACACGTTGAGTACTGCTTCCTTTTCCTTGACCGTCTTGTTCATTTTTCGACGTGACGCAGCGCGGCATGAAGCCTCGCACCCTCCCCTGAGACCAACCCGGCAGCAGCCGGGCTCAGCCCGTGTTATGTAAGGCAAAGTAGCAGCAAATTGTGACGGTCGTCAAAGATTTGCAGGCTGTGTTTGACGTCCTGGTCGAAGGCTGGGAACGCTCCGGAATCGGTAGCGCTGGCGGGGCAGTAACCCCTTGTATTTACTTATGCTTTCGGCGTTTCGAAGCGCCGGCGGCGGCCCCGGCCCGGAATTCGGGAAACAAGGAAACGGTTCCCGTTTACGTAGTTTCCGTACGAGCCTAGGTAGTTTCCGTGGGATCGATCAATCGCTGGTGCTCGAGGATCGCGTAGCGGTCGGTCATGCCCGCAATGTAGTCGGCCACCACGCGCGCCCGCCCATCCGCACCCTGCATTGATTCGCCCTCCTGGGCGAGGGCGCGATGCTCGGGAGGCAGCAGATTGATGTCTGCGAAGAATGCGTCGAAGAGCGTTTTGACGACCTGCCGTGCCTTGGAGGTCATCCGCACCACTTTGTAGTGCCGATAGACCTGCTCCCGCAGAAATCCCATGAGCTGGACGTGATCCGCGCGGGCCTCGTCGCTCAGGCTGACGAGTGCCGCAGGCTGCACGCGAACATCGTCGATGGATTTTGGTTGCGCTGCATCAATCCGCGCCTGAGTGGTCCGCACCAGATCGGTCACGATGAAATTGATCATGCGGCGCACAACCTCATGCACCAGGCGCCGATCTCCCAGGTTAGGGTATTGCCCCACCACGGCGTCATACTGGCGTCGAAACATCCTGATATCGAGCAGATCGCGCACGTCGATCAGTTGGGCGCGGATCCCGTCATCGACATCGTGATTGTTGTAGGCGATCTCATCGGCGAGATTGGCGATCTGGGCCTCCAGGCCAGGCTGGCGGCGGTGCAGGAAACGCTCCCCGAGCTCACCCAGCTCGCGCGCGTGACGAACCGAGCAGTGCTTGAGGATCCCCTCGCGGCACTCGAAAGTGAGATTCAGACCGCGAAACTCCGCGTAGCGCTCCTCCAGCTCATCGACCACCCGCAACGACTGCAGGTTGTGCTCGAACCCGCCGTGCGGACGCATGCACTCGTTGAGTGCATCCTGCCCAGCGTGCCCGAACGGGGTGTGGCCCAGATCGTGCGCCAGGCTGATCGCCTCGGTCAGGGATTCGTTGAGCCGCAGGGCTGTGGCGACAGATCTGGCGATCTGCGCCACTTCGATCGAATGGGTGATTCGCGTCCGGTACAGGTCACCTTCGTGATTGACGAACACCTGGGTCTTGTAGACCAGCCGGCGGAATGCGTTCGAATGGATGATGCGGTCCCGGTCCCGCTGGAACTCTGATCGGTACGCCGGCTTCGGCTCCGGATGCCGGCGACCGCGAGACTGTTGATCGCTGGCGGCGTACGGCGCGAGCTCGCCGCCGGCCTGACCGCTGTCGCTCACGGGGTCACCCGAGAAACGCTTCCACGGTTCGCACCAGGGCCGCCTCGGAATACTCCGCCGTCAGGAAAGCCTCACCGATCTCCTTGAGCAGCACGAGTCGGATCCGGCCGTCACGAACCTTTTTGTCGAGATGCATGGGACCCAGCACCGCCTCCGGCTGCACGCCGGCGATGCTGACAGGCAATCCGGCGCGCTCGAGCAGACGCCGCAGTCTCTCGACATCCTGGGACCCAATCAAGCCGCACTCCCGCGACATAGTGGCGGCCATCAGTAATCCGACTCCCACAGCTTCTCCGTGCAGCCACTGCGTGTACTGGGTAGCGGCTTCGATGGCGTGTCCGAACGTGTGCCCGAGATTGAGCAGGGCACGGCTGCCACTTTCCCGCTCGTCGGCACTCACGATCTGCGCCTTGATCTCGCAGGAGCGGCGAATGGCGTTGGCGAGCGCAGCGTCCTCGAGAGCCAGCAACGGATCCAGGTGCGCCTCGAGCCAGCGGAAGAAGGGTGCATCGCAGATGAGGCCGTATTTGATGATCTCGGCCACGCCTGCGCGCAGCTCGCGCGCCGGCAACGTGGCCAGCGTGCTCGTATCGGCCAGCACGGCACTCGGCTGGTGAAAGGCACCAATCAGGTTCTTCCCGCCCGGATGATTGACGCCGGTCTTGCCGCCGACCGAAGAATCCACCTGGGCAAGCAACGTAGTGGGCACGTGCAGGTAGCGCACGCCCCGCTGATAGCACGCCGCCGCGAAGCCGGCCATGTCACCGACGACCCCCCCACCGAGCGCCACGACGAGGCAGTCGCGGCCAAACCGATTGGCTACCAGGACATCGAGTATCCGGGTCACCGTGGCCAGCGTCTTGTGGGCCTCCCCATCGGGGAGGATGACCTCGACCAGTTGATGGGACGGCAATGCCGCGGCGATGGGCTTCAGGTAGAGCGGCGCGACCGTCGAATTACTGACGATCAGCACGTCGCGCGCGTCGACGTGCTCCCGAATCCGCTCAGGCTCCCCCAACAGTCCTGCGCCGATCAGGATCGGATAAGTGCGTTCACCCAGCTCGACTCTTAGGGTATCCACATGCTCGCAAAACGCCCAACCCACACGGGCGCAAACCGCCCCCCAGTATACGTGCCCCGACCCCGCGATGCGGGGCAGAGATCAGAGCCTGGCCGACGCCTTTGGAGGTGGGCGTTCAGCGCCGGGTTCGGGAATTAAACTCCCGCAGGATCACCTCGGCGACGCTGTGTACCCGGCGGTTGTCGGTCGCTACGGTGATATCGGCGATTTCCGCGTAGAGCAGCGCGCGCTTGTCCATCAGTTCTTCGAGCTTCGCGGTCCGATCGACGTTCGCCAGCAGTGGGCGGACCCGGCCCTGCCTCACCCGGTCGGCCTGCTGCGCGACGGAGGTCTCCAGGTAGACCACACGTCCGCGCTCGGCCAACGCCTTGCGATTCGCAGGCAGCAGCACCGCCCCACCCCCGGTGGCGAGCACGATAGGCTCCAGAGCGGTCAGCGTATCGATCACCTCGCGCTCGCGCGAACGGAAGCCCGTCTCACCTTCCTTCTCGAAGATGAAGGCGATATCGACCCCCGTACGGCGTTCGATCTCCGCGTCGCTGTCGTGAAAGGGCACGTTCAGCAATCGGGCGAGCTGCCGCCCCACGGCGCTCTTTCCGGAGCCCATGGGACCGATCAAGAACAGGTTCGGCTTGCCCAGCATGCTCGGTACAGCATACCCAAAACGAAGCGGCCGCCCGAAGGCGGCCGCTGACTACGCTTTGAGGGGGCACGTGCCCCTCAGTGCACTCAATCACTGGAAGGGATACGACAGCGTGGTCACGACGCCACCTACACCGGCACCTCCCGGGCTCGTCACGGTAACCGTCAGGCTGCCGCCACCCGCATAGCTGCTAGAGGCAGTCACGCTGAACCCGTAGGAGGTCGGGTTGGTCGTGCAGGGTACCGTAAAGGTGCTGGGGGCATTGATCGTAAGACCGGTACCAACTACTGCGCCGGCGATCGTCGTCCCCGCCGGCAGAGGATTGTTGTTCTCATCCTGGAAAAGGAATGCGTAGTTACCGGTGGCACCTGCCGCCAGAGCCCCAAGAGACGTATTGCTCGCCGGCTGTACGTTGACCGGCACTCCGTCCGACATGATGATGCGCGCCGTTGCGCCGATAGCCAGCGTGGAGGAAGTGCATTTGGAACCTGGCGTGCTGCCCGTGCACGTGATGCCGACAAACTTCCCGCTGGGTCCGTTACGAACACCATCGCGGTTGAAATCGAGAAAATACTCACCCAAATTGTAGGCGTTGCTCTCGTTATCGTCCCGATAAGGTTCGCCGAGATCCGAGAACGGCTCGCCCGAATCGTAGTAGCCGTTGCCGTTGACATCGTTGAAGGATTCCTCACCGATGACTGTCGCAAGGATGGTCACACGATCGGTCCTG
Source organism: Steroidobacteraceae bacterium (assembly GCA_036501985.1). Classification (GTDB taxonomy): domain Bacteria; phylum Pseudomonadota; class Gammaproteobacteria; order Steroidobacterales; family Steroidobacteraceae; genus 13-2-20CM-66-19. Next base: position 4,248 of record DASXZI010000017.1, read on the forward strand.
AGCGTCGGAGGCGTGCTCTGCGGAGTGGGCCGCGGATCGGCGCTCGTCCAGTTGACCGAGCAGGTACCGTCTCCAGGGTTGGCTGGTGAAGACGGCGTGGCGCAGTTGCCCACGATGTGCCCACCGTTGGTCGTGAACGCTATGGCCGTTCCATCTGGCGCAGGATTGTTGTAGCGATCCGCCAGTCTCACCGTCACGGGAACGACGATGCCGTCGATGTGGGCGGCCTCGACGTTCGGACAGCTCACGGCAATGGAAAATGCGTTGGATGCGGGCAAGCCGGTCGTTACGGCCAAGATCCCCGACTGGGTCGTAAGGGCCGGAGAGGCGATGGAAGCTGTAACCCGAATCGAAGTGTGGGCGGTGCCCGCGCTCACCACAGTCTGGACCGTGCCGTCATTAGCAGACGTGGCCGTACTCGGTGATAGGCTGATTCCGCCGACATTGGTGTTGAGTGCGAAGCTTACGGCGACGCCGGGCCGTGGACCGCCGCTGGAATCAACCACCTTGAAGATGACCGTGGAGGTCTCCGCCAGTCCCGTTCCCTTCAGGCCGATCGTGGAGGGTATGGCGGACACAAATTGAATCGAGCCCACTGCTGCGGCCGCCACCGTCACGGTGCCGGTCGCCGTCAGAGTGGCAGCACCAACCTGCGCAGACGCTGTGATGACGTCGGGGCCGCTGCATCCCTTCGCCGTATAAATGGCGCTGGCGCTTCCCGTCGAAGTGACTACGGTACCCGCGGTGTTACCGGCTGTCGTGCCGCCCGAGGCTGCGATCGACGCGAGTCCTTGGGCCACACAAGGCGAATTGAACGTGATGGTGACCTGAGCTCCGGTGTAGAGCGTCCCGGTCTGATCGACGACGGTCACAGTCAGGCTGGTGGTGCCGCCAGCGGACAGGGACGTGCTAGACAGCTCTATAGCGCCCGGCTGAAAACTCGAGCCGCTGCCGTTGCCCATCGAGTACGTCGGGGTCGTGCCGGTGCCAGTACCGGTACCCGTGCCCGTCGTGCCGCCGGAAGTTCCTCCGGTGGTCCCGGAGCCCGAGGCACTGAGCTTGTCTCCGCCTCCACAGGCCGCAAGCGCCAGCGCGAAGAGCCCAACGGCCGCCATCGAAGCAATTTTGTGCATTTTCCTCACCTGAAACAGGGTGCCGATACGGTTCTCGACCGCATCAGTACACATTGACCCCTTCGCGAACGATCTTCGGAGTCACGAAGATCAGCAGCTCGTCCTTGTTGTTGGTCTTCGACGTCGTCTTGAATAGATTTCCCACGACGGGAATGTCGCCGAGGAACGGTACCTTGGTCGTATCCTCGCGGTGCGTGGTCTGCAGCACTCCACCCAGCACGACGGTCTGCCCGTCGTTCAGCAGCACCTGGGTGACAATCTCTTTCGTGTCGATGGAGGGGACGTTGACGCCGCCGGATGCCACGGTGATCGTCCCGATGCTGTCGTTCTTCACATCGATGTCGAGGATGATGCGATTATCCGGCGTGATCTGCGGAGTGACCTTCAGGGACAGCACGGCCTTCTTGAACGAGATGGTCGTGGCGCCGCTGGAGGCCGACTGCTGATACGGGATTTCCGTACCCTGCTCGATGGTCGCTTCCTTCTGGTTCGCCGTGATGACGCGCGGCGAGGAAATGATCTGGGCGTTCGTTTCCGCCTGCGCCGCCGACAGCTCCAGATCCACGATGTAGTTCGAGCCCAGGATGCCGAGCGCGAAGCTGCCAGCCGGACTGCTGACGGGCAGATTCACGTTGTAGCGATTCGGGGCCGTGGGGCCGGTCGGGACCTGCACGGGGAACGGAGTTCCGGTCGCTGCCGTGTTGGCGAGCGCGGAGCCGATGGCAGTGTCCGTCGAAGCCGCCGTGCCGCTGGTCGTCCAGATGCCGTTGCCGTTCGCCTGCGCCGTCGTGTAGCCGAGGCGGGCGCCGAGCTGACGATTGAAGTCGTCATTGACGATCACCACGCGTGCTTCGATCAGCACCTGGCGCACAGGGATGTCGAGCGATGCCACGAGGCGGCGGATATCCGCCAGGCGATCGGGAGTGTCCTGCAGGAGCAGCGTGTTGGTACGCTCATCGACGGCAACGTTGCCGCGGCTGGAGAGCAGGGTGCCGCCGCCCTGAGACTTGATCAGTGCCGCCATGTCAGCGGCCTTGGCGTAGTTGACCTGCAGATAGTCGGAGCGCAGGGGCGAGAGCTCCTGAATATCCTTGCGAGCCGCAAGGTCGGCTTTCTCGCGCGCGGCCAGCTCTTCCTGCGGGGCCACGATGATCACATTGTCCTGTTTGCGCTTGTCCAGTCCCTTGGTGCGCAGCACGATGTCGAGCGCCTGGTCCCAGGGGACATTCTGCAGGCGCAGCGTCACGCTGCCCTTCACCGAGTCGCTCACCACGATGTTCTGCCCGCTCGCATCGGCCAGCAGTTGCAGGACCGCGCGGGTCTCGATGTCCTGGAAGTTCAGTGTCAGGCGCTCGCCGGTGTACTGCGGCTTCTCATCCTGCGCGGCAGCCACCTTGCGCTGCGGCTGGATCTCCACGACGTACTCGTCGTCAGACTGGTAGGCGAGCTGTTCGTAGTCACCGGACGCATTGACGGCGATACGGGTGCCAGTGCCGACACGGGTCACCTCGAAAGAGCTGACGGGGGTGCCGAAGTCGGTGGCGTCGTAGTTGCGAGCGAGGTTCTTGGGCAGGTCGGCGTCGAGGTCCACGACGATCTGGCTGCCAACCTGGCGCAGGTTGATGTGTGTATGGGGGTCGGTCAGCTTGACCATCACGCGGCCGGCGCCGTCGGCGCTGCGCCGGAAGTCAATGCTGCGGATCGTGCGCTGGCCGACGGCCGCCGAGGCGGTCCGGGTCGGAAGCGTCGGGGCGGCGCCCCCGGAGTTGGCAGCCGCCTGATTGGCGGCGCCCAGCATGATGACGATGTTGTTACCGTCGACGCGGGTCTCGTAGGGCACCAGCTTGTCGAGGTTCAGAACCAGGCGTGTGCGATCCTTGGCTTCGGCTGCGAGAATGGAGTCGAGCCCGGAGGAATGCACATCGATCCGGCGCGAGGGCAGCGCCAGGGTCGTGTTGGGCAGATCGAGGGAGATGCGCGCGGGATTGTCGATGGTGAAAGACAGCGGCTGGGGCGCCGGCCCGGACAGACGCATCGTCAGCTGCACCTGCTGACCAGGCAATGGCTGCACGTCGATGGCCTCCAGCTTGGGACCATCCTCGGCGCGAGCCGCCTGACTCGGGAGAATCCCGAGAAGGCCTGCGATCATGAGCCACGCGGCCGTGGCCAGGATCTGTACTCTCGGGCTGTGACGTTTCATTCGTGCGAACTCCCTGAAGAACCTGTGCGACTGAGTCGGAGACTTATTCGTTGAGACCGAGCGCCGCGGGGCGCTCCATGTATCCGCCGAGTCCGTCCGGAACGATTTCGGTGAGCGCGATCTTCGCCGGCGTGATGTCGGTAATCTTGCCGTCCGCCTGGCCCATGTAGTTGCCGGCGGTCACCCGGTGCACCAGCCCGTCCTTCGTCTGGATGAGACCGTACATCCGGCCGCCGAGCTTCAGCGTGCCCACCATCCTCAAAGTGTCGAGCGAGAACTGCTCCAGGAACTCACGATTGCGCTTGGAGTCCGGTCGCAGCGACTGGGAGCCGGGGCCGTTGCCTCCGGGCAGGAACGGTGAGCGCAACTCCGTGGCCGAGTAGACGAAGGTCTCGTAAGGCTTGACCTCCGGGAGCGGCTCGACACGCCCACCTGGCTCTTTCTTCGTATCGTCGATGAAGCGCTGCAGCTCGTCATCCGCGCTCGAACAGGCCGACAGCAGGCCCAGAGCGGTGCTCGCCAGCGCCACCAGGAAAACCAATTGATTGCGATATCTGTTCATGGTGACCAACCCTGTCAGGGGTTCCTAACCTCCGCTGCCGGGTTTGGGATGGTGCGGCTGATCCTTGCGCTTCTCCGCCTCGGCGGTGGCGACTTCGTCCTCGTCCAGATACCGATAAGTCTTGGCCGTGAGGGCCAGCGTGAGCTGGTCATAGGCGTCCTTGGTCGCTGACTTGATCTCGATGTCGTGCAGCGTGACGATGCGGGGCAGGGCCGCGATGCCGCTGACGAACTCGCCAAACTCGTGGTAGCTGCCGGTCAGCACGATCTTGATGGGCAGCTCGGCGTAGAAGTCCTTCTTCTGCTCCGGCTGCGGCTGAAACAGCTTCTCCTGCAGGCCCGCTGACAGACCGGTCTGCGAGATATCCACCAGCAGGTTGGGCACCTCGGTCTTGCCGGGCAGCTGGCGCAGCAGGGCTCCGAACGAGCGCTCGATGTCCTTCAGCTGCGTCTTGTAGACCTCGAGATTGACGGCCTTGGCATGCTTCGCCTTGAATTCCTGGCGCAGCGTGTTTTCGGCGTCCTCGCGCCGCTGCAGCTCCGGACGCTGGTCATTCCACACGAACACGTAGGACAGCACCACGCTCAGGACCACGAAGCACAGCGCAACCGCGCCGATGCGGACACTGAACGGCCAGCGACCGGGATCACGCGGATCCAGGGATCGCAGTTCCTCCATCAGATTCATTGCGCACCCCCCCTGCTGGCCATGGTCTTGGCGCCGGGCTTGCGCGCGCTCTTGCCGGCCGCGGAATCATCCGGGGCGGCGGTCGAGACCTGGTCCGCGTACAGTGTGAAATTCGAGCCGGGGCCGTTGTCCTTGGTGGTCTGAACCACCTCGAGCTCCGGGTTGCGCAGCCACTCGGAGCTGTCGATGTTGCGCATGAAGGAGGACACGCGGGTGCTCGACTGTGCCACGCCGTCGAACTTCAGGCGCCGGTCAGTCTGCTTGACCGAGGTCAGGTAGACCCCGTCGGGCAGCGTCCGCACGATCTCATCGAACACGTGCACGATCTCCGGGCGCGAGCGCTGCAGCTTCTCGATGATCTCCATGCGTGCGATGAACTTCTGCTTGGCGCTCTCGAGGTCGTTGATCTCCTCGATCTGCTTGTCGAGCGTCTTGATCTCCACGCGCAACTTCTCGTTGCGGTGCTCCTGCGCGTCGATCATCGACCCGTACAGCAGGTAGACGGCGAAGGTCGCGAAGCAGGCGGCCAGCGCGGCAGCTCCCAGAGCCACCGTGAATTTGACCTTGCGTTCTTTGCGCTCTTCTTCGCGCCAGGGAAGTAGATTTATGCGCGGCATGTCAGTCGAAGCTCCTCAGTGCGAGACCACAGGCCGTGAGCAGCGCCGTGGCATCCCGTTGCACGGCCTGCGCCTTGGCGCGGGAGGACAGTTTCATCTGTCCGAGTGGATCTCCCTTCTCCGCCTGGATGCCCACGCGGCTGGAGATCACGTCGGCCACGCCCGGAATGTTGGCGCAACCGCCGCACACGATGATCTTCTCCGGCTGCTCGCGGCCGGAGCCGGAGGCCAGGTAGAACTGCAGTGAGCGACTGACCTGTTGAGTCATGTCGTCGATGAAGGGGTCGAGCACCTCGGACTGGTAGTTGCCCGGCAGCCCGCCTTCCTTCTTGGCGCGGCCCGCCTCCTCCATCGAGAGGCCGTAGGTGCGCATGATCTCCTCGGTAAGCTGCTGTCCGCCGAAGGCGAAATCGCGCGTGTACACGACCTTGAGATTGCGCAGCACGCTGAAGGTGGTGCTGCTCGCTCCGAAGTCCACGACGGCAATCGCGCGGTCGATGCCGCCGTCGGGCATCTGGTGGGTCATCAACTTGCAGGCGTTCTCGAGCGCAAACGCCTCGACGTCCACGATCTTGGCGTTCAGCCCGGCGGCCTTGACCGCGGCCTGGCGCTGATCGACGTTCTCGGTGCGAGTGGCAACGAGCAGCACGTCGTTGGTCTCGGGATCCTTCTCCGAAGGACCGAGCACCTCGAAATCATAGCTGACCTCATCCATCGGAAAGGGGATGTACTGGTCGGCCTGCATCTCCACCTGCGCCTCGAGATCGCTGCTGCGCAGCGAGCGCGGCATCTGGATCACCTTGGTGATCGCCGCATCGCCGCTGATCGCGATTGCAACCTCACCGCTCTTGGCGCCGGCACGCTTTACGGCCCGGCGGATGGCCTCACCGACGGCCTCGGCATCCACGATCGCCTTCTCGTTGATGGCGTTCTGAGGCGTAGGCTCGGCAGCATAGGCCTCGACCCGATATTGACCCCCCGCCATGGCCAGCTCGATCAGCTTCACCGACGAAGTGGTGATATCGAGCCCCAGCAGCGGACGATACTTGCGCTGGAAGAGGAACATTATTTTATTTCCTTTTCAGGAGCTTACGCCTGAAAGCGCTGACCCCGTGTCAAAGCGGAGGCAACTATATATCAGCGCAAAGTTAAATAGAACGTGAGGCGGCTCACACAAAGTCGCTCGGCAGCCGTTCAGGCTGCCGGAACTGCTACGGGTCTCACGGCGGTGCAGGCCCGCAGCCCGGGTCAACCAATTGTGCTGTGCCATGTCTAACTATCGCCTGAGGGGGCGCACGAATTCCGTGAACTACGGCGAAGGGGCGCATAGCGAGGATCGGCCGAACCGCAATTCGCGACGCACGCTTGGTCAGCGCACGCGGAGTGGGTTAACGTTCGAGCCGGCAACCCCGCTGTCATAGGCACTTTCGTCCCGTAGACCGGAGGCTTTGCGTCCCCACCTTTCGGTGAGTTTGCCCTTAGATCACCGCGTTACTATGCATAGGCGAAGTTGGTAGCGCAAGCTGAGAGAGTTGTTTTCTGTGAAATGGAAGTACTTTCGGATCCTCGAGGTCGCGGCTGCGGGTGTGACGTTCATCACACTTCTGATCGGCTACGCCCTGTTGTGCAGTTACCTGTACCTGGCGACCTCCCTGCCCTCGCCGCAGGCGATGCGCAGCGTGGAGTTTCAGGTGCCCCTGCGTATCTACACACGCAGCGGCGAGCTGATCGCGCAGATCGGTGAGCAGCGGCGCATACCGGCCACCTACGATCAGATCCCCACGGTGATGAAGCAGGCGTTTCTCGCCGCCGAGGATGACCGCTTCTTCGAGCATCACGGCATCGACTACATCGGCGTGGTGCGCGCGGTGTTGGTGGATTTCATCTCCGGCCACAAGACCCAGGGCGCGAGCACGATCACGATGCAGGCCGCGCGCAACATGTTCCTGACGCTCGACAAGACCTATCGGCGCAAGCTGCAGGAGACATTCGTCACCTACGAGATGGAGCATGAGTTCTCCAAGCAGGAGATCTTCGGGCTCTACATGAACGTGATCTTCTTCGGCCAGCGCGCCTACGGCGTGGCCGCCGCGGCGGAGACGTTCTTCGGCAAGTCGCTGGATCAGCTCAGCGTGGCGGAGGCCGCCACCATCGCCGGGACGCCCAAGGCGCCTTCTCTGTACAACCCGATCGTCAATCCGCAACTGGCGATGGGCCGCCGCTCGTACGTCCTGAGAAGAATGCGCGAGTTGGGCTTTATCGATGCGACGACCGCCGAGGCCGCCAACCGCGAGCCGATGCAGGCGCGTCTGCACCAGCCGCGCTACGACGTCGAGGCTCCCTATGTTGCCGAGATGGCCCGCCTGCAAGTGCGCCAGCAGTTCGGGGCCGCGGCCGAGACCGCCGGCTATAAGGTGTACACCACGGTCGATGGCCGGCTGCAGACAGCGGCCAACCGCGCGGTTCGCGTCGGGCTGATGGAATACGACCGGCGACATGGCTGGCGGGGCGCCGTCGGCCACGTGAACGTCGCCTCGCAGGAGACGCCCGGAAAGATGGAGGAGCTCGTGGACGAGTATGCGTCCGTGGGTGATCTTTCCCCCGCGGTCGTCGTATCGGTCGCCGCACACGCCGCCCGGGTATACGTCAAGGGACGCGGCTTCGCCGAGGTCGATTGGGACGGCCTTTCCTGGGCGCGCAAGGCCGGCAATGGCGATTCGCTCGGTCCACCCCCCCGGAGCGCCTCGGATGTCATCGCCCGGGGTGATGTGGTGTACGTGATCGCCAACGGCGGGGTCGCCCAGCTCGGCCAGGTGCCGGAGGCACAAAGTGCCCTGGTCGCCCTGGATCCGGATGATGGGGGCGTCGCCGCACTGGTCGGCGGTTTCGACTATTTCACCAACAAGTACAACCGGGTCGTCCAGGCTCGCCGTCTGCCGGGCTCCGGCTTCAAGCCATTCCTGTATTCAGCCGCACTGGATGACGGCTTCACGCCCGCGAGCACGCTGCTGGATGCGCCTTTCGTCATGGAAGGCGATGGCATCGAAAGCTCGTGGCGTCCGGAGAATTTCACCCGCGAATTTCACGGCCCGACCCGCCTGCGGGAGGCGCTGGTGCACTCCCGCAATCTGGTGACGATCCGTCTGTTGCGCGAGATGGGCACGCCTTACGCCACCGACTATGTGACGCGATTCGGCTTCGACAAGCGGCAGCTTCCGCAGAACCTGACACTGGCGTTGGGCACCCTCCAGGCGACACCCATGGAGATTGCAAGCGGCTACGCCGTCTTCGCGAACGGTGGATTCCGCGTCAAGCCCTATTTCGTGGACCGCATCGAGAACGCGGCCGGCCAGGTGGTCTGGAAGGCGAAGCCGCGTATCGCCTGCGATTCGTGCGACCACCCGGTGGATCTGGGCGACCTGCTGAAGACCAGCAACCCGGCGGATGCGCTGCAGGCAGCCGACACACTGCGCGGCGGCAGCGGCACGTTGCCGCCGGATCAGATTGCCGAGCGGGTCATCAGCCCCCAGAACGCTTGGCTGATGACCGACATGATGGCGGATGTGATCAAGCGGGGTACCGGCATCCGGGCCCGCTCGCTGGGTCGCAGCGACATCGCCGGCAAGACCGGGACGACCAACGAGGCGAAGGACACCTGGTTCAACGGCTTCACGCCCAACCTGGTGGCGACCGTCTGGGTTGGATACGATCAGGAAAGATCCTTGGGCGAGCATGAGGAAGGAGCCAAGAGCGCCCTGCCTATCTGGATCCAGTTCATGCGTGAGGCCCTGAAAGGTGTGCCGGACGAGCGCCGGCGCATGCCGGAAGGCCTGGTGACGCTGCGGATCTCCTCGCAGACCGGAGCACTGGTGAGCGCCGAGAATCCGGATGGCATGATGGAGACCTTCATGGCCGACCACTTGCCGGCCGCGGGCAACCAGGGAGGCTCGATGGCGCAAAGCGCGGAAGGCACGACAGCCGCGGAGCCGATCTTCTAACCAGCGAACCGGACCGATGCGAGACTATCCGATGCCTTGCGCACTGCTCGCTCGATGAGCAGGATCGATAACCTGCGGCAGGCCCTGGCCCAGGAAGCCGCCCGGATCATGGCCGAGCACGGCGTGCGGGACTACCGCGCGGCGAAGCGCAAGGCCGCCGAGCGGCTGGGCGTTACGGATGGCGCGGCTGCACTGCCGAAGAACACCGAGATCGAGGCGGCGCTCGCGCAATATCAGCGGCTGTTTGGTGCTGCGGCGCATGTCGAATCGCTGCAGGCGCAGCGGCGCGCCGCACTCAGCGCCATGGAGTATCTCGAGGAATTCGAGCCGCGGCTGGTGGGATCGGTGCTGAGCGGCACCGCGACCGAGCACTCGGACGTGCAGCTGCACTTGTTTGCCGATCGTGCCGAGTCCGTGACCATCAAGCTCATGAATCAGCGAATCCCGCACGAGGTAACCGAAAAGCGCGTGCGCATGGACCCCGAGCGCGTCCTCGCCTACCCGGGCGTACGCTTCGAGCTCGACGAACAATCGATCGAAGTCACGGTGTTTCCCACCGACGGGATCCGCCAGGCACCGGTCAGTCCGGTGGATGGGCGGCCGATGAAGCGGGCCAGCAAGCTCGAGGTGGCGGCGCTGCTCGAGCAGCGATGAGGGCCGCAGCCTCGCCGCAGTCCTTGCCGTGGCCCTCGCCGCAGTCCTCGCGCCGGCCCTCAGGCCCCCTTGCGCTTGGCGATCTCCACGTAGTCGCGGCGCGTCGGTCCCGTGTACAACTGACGCGGCCGGCCGATCCGCATCGCCGGATCGGAGATCATCTCCTGCCAGTGCGCCACCCAGCCCACGGTGCGGGCGATGGCGAACATCACGGTGTACATCGAGCGCGGAATCCCGATCGCGCTGTAGATCATGCCTGAATAGAAATCGACGTTCGGATACAGCTTGCGGGAGACGAAATACTCATCGCGTAGCGCAATCTCCTCGAGGCGCAGCGCAAGCTCAAACAGCGGATTGTCCGGTCGCCCGAGCTTGGCCAGCACCTTGTGGCACATTTCGCGGATGATCTTCGCGCGTGGGTCGAAGTTCTTGTACACCCGGTGCCCGAAGCCCATCAGCCGGAAGTGGCTGGACTTGTCCTTTGCCATGGCCAGGTACTTCGGAATGTTATCGACGGTGCCGATCTGCTCGAGCATGGCGAGCACGGCCTCATTCGCTCCGCCGTGTGCAGGCCCCCATAGCGCGGAGACACCCGCCGAGATCGCAGCATACGGATTCGCACCGGTGCTGCCGGCGAGTCGCACCGTGGAGGTGCTTGCATTCTGCTCATGGTCGGCGTGCAGCACGAACAGCAGATCGAGGGCCTGCGAGGCGACCGGGTCGACCTGGTATGGCTCGCAGGGGACCGCAAACAGCATGTGCAGCAGGTTGCTGCAGTAGTCGAGATCGTTGCGGGGGTAGATGAAGGGCTGGCCCAGTGAATGCTTGTGCGCAGCCGCCGCGATGGTCGGAATCTTGGCAATGATGCGATGGGCGAAGATCTCGCGATGGCGCGGGTTATAGATGTCCATCGTGTCGTGATAGAACGCGGACATCGAGGCGATCACGGCGGAGACCATCGCCATGGGGTGGGCGTTGTGGTGGAAGCCGTTGAAGAAGCGCAGCAGCGTCTCGTTGATCATCGTGTGATAACGGATGTTGCCGGTGAACTCCTCGAGCTGCTTACGGCTCGGCAGCTCGCTGAACAGCAGCAGGTAGGCGACCTCCATGAAGGAGCTCTTCTCGGCAAGCTGCTCCACGGGATAGCCCCGGTACAGCAGCACGCCGGCTTCCCCGTCGATATAGGTGATCTTGCTGTCCGTCGCGGCAGAGAGGCCGAAACCCGGATCGTAGGTGAAGACGCCGAGGTCCTTGTTGATCGAGGCGATGTCCACCACCGAGGGCCCGATCGTGCCGCTGCGCACAGTAAGCTGCGACTTGCGATCGGTAGCTCGGTCCACGAGCTCGAACTTCTTCTCGGTCATTCGATAACCATCCACGGAAGCGCGCTCGCGCAGCGGCGCACGCGAGCAAAGGCTGACAGCACGAGATACCGTGTCCTCGCGCCGAAATCAAGGAGCTGCCGCTGCGCCGGCGGATTTCCGCCGGCACCAAAAACCGTGGATCTTACTTGGCGCCCGAAAGGGCCGCGTACCTCTTGCGGAACTTGTCCACGCGGCCGGCGGTGTCCACGATCTTCTGCTTGCCGGTATAGAAGGGATGGCAGTTCGAGCACACCTCGACCTGCAGATCGTGCCCGAGCGTGGAGCTGGTCTTGAACGTATTGCCGCAGGTGCAGGTGACCGTGATCGCTTTGTACTCGGGATGGATTGAGGCTTTCATGGCACGTTCTCGCCGCGGCAGGAATGGCACCCATTCATGGCGGCGTTGAAATCGGAATTAAAGGGCGGCGGAGTGTAGCGGCCTCGACCCCAGCTCTCAAGCGCCAGCGTGGCTTACGCCCGGTCTCCACGGCCGCGCTTGGCCCTCCGCTCGATTCCTTATCCACAGAACTTGTGGATAACTCTGTGGACAGCAGGCCCCGCGGGGCGCCCATTTCGCAGCCAGATTGCATATTTGTTACCTTGGTCAAAAAATGACCAGGTAATTTCAGCCTTTTAAATCAATTAGATACGACCACATCATGGAGCTACTTGACCGATATTGCACGTAATCCACTCATTTGCCGATGGCGCTACCTTCACCTGTGAATAACGGTCGCCGCCGACACGCGGGATGCGGCTAAACGGCCGTTGACAATCCAAAAGCGTCGGTCGTTTTCGGAGTTTCCGCGAGGAAACTGAGCAGCAGATCATTGAGAAATCGGGAGCCCATCGCAGTGGGCCGCACCCGCCCCGCGTCCTGCCCGAGCAACCCCCGGCGCCTCAGATCAGCGATGGCGCCAGCCACGCAGCTCCAATCGAGCCCCGTGCGTTGCCCGAACAGGCTCACCTCGAATCCCTCCACCAGGCGCAGCGCATTCAGCATGAACTCAAACGGCAGCTCCTCGGGTGCAACGGTTCGACGCACCTCACCCCCATCTCTGGCTGCCAGATACCGCCGCGGATCGCGCGTCTTCACCGTGCGTGCGACGGTTCCTGAAGCGGCGCAACTGAGCTTGCCATGCGCTCCGGCACCGACACCGACATAGTCACCGAACATCCAGTAGTTCAGATTGTGTGCGCAGCGTCGTCCCGGCTTCGCATATGCCGAAACCTCGTATTGCGCGAATCCCGCCGCCGCAAGCCGCTCGCCACACACCTCGAGCATTTCCGCTGCGGCATCCTCACACGGTAGCTGCGGCGGCTGCGCCGCGAAGACAGTTCCCGGCTCCAGAGTGAGCTGGTAGTGCGACAGGTGAGCCGGTCCCAAGGCCAGCGCCTCCTGAACATCATGAAGAGCCGCTGCAACCTCCTGCTCTGGCAGCCCATACATGAGATCCAGATTGAAGTTATCCAGACCGGCCGCGTGGAGCTCCTGCGCCGCCCGGCGCGTCTCCTCGGGAGAGTGGATACGGCCGAGCGCACGCAGTCGATTCGAATCGAAGCTCTGCGCCCCCAGTGAGACGCGCGTGACACCCGCGGATCGATATTCCGCGAATCGGCCGCGCTCGATGGTTCCGGGATTGGCCTCGAGTGTGACTTCCGCAGCGGGCGCCACCGCGAACAGGCTGCCCACGGAGGCGAGGACCCGGCCGATCGCGCGGGGAGAAAACAAGCTGGGTGTGCCGCCTCCGAGGAAGATGCTGCGGATCTCGCGGCCACGAAGCTCGGCCGATTGTGTTTGCAGATCCTGTTCGATCTTCTCGATGTAACGCTCCTCGGCAAGCGCTCCATCCAGCGTGTACGAGTTGAAATCGCAATAGGGACACTTGCGCACGCACCACGGGAAATGCACGTAAACGGACAGGGGCGGTGTGATGAGGGAGCTCACCGTGCGGCGGGTCTCAGGCTCGGGGGCCGAGCTTGCGCACGAGGGCGCGCAGCGCCTTGCCGCGATGACTCACGGCGTTCTTTTCGTGTGCCGCCAGCTCGGCGGCCGTCTGGCTATGGCCCTCCGGGAGAAAGGCTGGATCGTACCCAAACCCTCCCGAGCCTCGGGGCTGCTGCACGATGCTTCCTTCCCATGAGCCCTCGGCGAGCACCGGAGCGGGATCCGTAGCGTTGCGCACGAACGCAATCACACACCGGTACCGTGCATTCCGCCTGCCTTCCGGCACGTGTTTCAATTCCTCGAGCAGCTTGTTCAGGTTCTCGAGATCCGAGGCTCCGTCGCGCGCGTAGCGGGCAGAATAGACGCCGGGGCGCCCGCCCAGCGCCTCGACCTCGATCCCTGAGTCATCGGCTACGGCGGGCAAGCCCGTCCGCGAGGACGCATGGCGGGCCTTGAGTAGCGCGTTGTCTCGGAAAGTCGTTCCGGTCTCAGGGGGCGGGTCCACACCCAGAGCACTCTGACTGAGCAGCTCGAAGCCCAGCGGCGCCAGCAGCACGCCCAGCTCACGCAGCTTGCCGGCGTTGCCGCTCGCCAAAACGAGCCGCTCGATGGGCCGGTCTGATGCGGAGGGCAGCGGCCGGGTCATCGCCGTTCGAGCGCCTGCCCCTGCAGCGCGAACAGTTGCCCCATGCCGGCTACCGCCAGATTCAGCAGTGCATCGAGCTCGTTCCGCCGGAAGGCGTGACCCTCTGCCGTCCCTTGAATCTCAACGAAGGCGCCGCCGTCGTTCATGACGACGTTCATGTCGGTCTCGGCCTGCGAATCCTCGGCATAATCCAGATCCAACACGGGGATACCCGCGCAGATGCCTACGGAGACCGCCGCGACCTGGCCATGAATGGGGCTTCCGGCGATCACGCGGCGCGTGACCAGTCGCTCGCACGCTTCGGCCAGCGCCACGTACCCGCCGGTGATCGACGCTGTCCGAGTGCCTCCGTCCGCCTGAAGAACGTCGCAGTCGAGTGTCACGGTCCGTTCGCCGAGGGCCTTCAGGTCGATCACCGAGCGAAGCGAGCGACCGATGAGACGCTGGATCTCCTGGGTGCGACCGGTCTGCTTACCTTTCGCCGCCTCGCGCGGCGATCGCGTGTGTGTCGAGCGAGGAAGCATTCCATACTCGGCGGTCACCCATCCCTGGCCCTTGCCGCGCAGAAAGGGGGGCACGGACTCTTCGACGCTGGCAGTGCACAGTACCTGCGTATCGCCGAACTCGACCAGCACGGAGCCCTCGGCGTGCTTGGCGAATCGTCGCGTCAGAGTCACCTGGCGCAGCTCATCTGGGGCGCGCCGGCTGGGTCTGCTCATGAGCTGACCCAGCGCAATGCTGCGGCCGAAGTGTTATCGCTCGCGGCGCCACTGCGGGTCACGGCCCGCTCTGCGAGCTCCAGCAGCTTCTCGCGCAGTGCAACCCCGGAAGCCCCGAGCTCACTGGCGATCTCAGGGTCCCTCACGCCTGCCCACATCCCATCAGTACACACCATGAGAACATCGTTGGCCTGCAGGGGCCTGCGACGTGCCAGGGTCATGTCGGGCAAAATCGGGTCGCCCCCCAGACAGCACTCGACAAAATTGCGCATCGGATGAATCTGCGCCTGCTCGGCGGTGATCAGCCCTTCGCGCAGAAGCAGCTCGACGTGACTGTGGTCCCGGGTTCGGGCCACGAGGGCGCCTTGCCTGAGGTGATACAGGCGGCTGTCCCCGACATGCGCCCACCACGTTGCCTGCTGCTGGACGATGCAGACCGCACAGGTTGCCCGCGGCCTGTGCTCGATCGGCAACTGGGTGCCCAGCTTCACGACTTCCTCGTGCGCTCGTCCGAGAGTCAGGTGCAGAAATCCCATTGGGTCGAACAGGGGCTGCGGCGTTTGCCAGAACGCCTCGACAATGACCTGCTGGGTCACCTCTGCGGCTCGCGCACCATTGGCGTGCCCACCCATGCCGTCCACGACGACGAGCAGGGCGGCGTGCTCCGCAACCGCGGCCGTGACCCTGTCCTGGTTCTCCTCGCGCCCGCCCAGGAGGCTGATATCGGCGTAGTCCACTCGCAAGAAGAAATCCACACATCTGTTAGACTTGGTCGCGCCTTTATATCACCCGCGGCTGCGAGTTTCCGCTCCCACGTGACCACGATCACCAGCATGACCGGTTTTGCGCGCCGCGAGGCCTTCGGCCCCTGGGGCACGCTCGTCTGCGAGCTGCGCAGCGTCAATCATCGCTTCCTGGAAGCCAGTTTCCGGCTGCCGGACGAGCTGCGGGCCGCCGAGCCCGATCTGCGTCAGCGGCTGGGCCGCGAAATCAAGCGCGGCAAGGTCGACTGCTCCATCTCCGCGCGCCGCGTGCAGGCAGCAGATGCCGCCCTGGAGGTCGATGCCGCGGCGCTCGATCGCCTGATCACTCGCGTTCGCGAAGTTGCCCGTGGCTTGCCGGAACAGCATACGGTGAACGTGCTCGACATCCTGCGCTGGCCAGGGGTCCTGCGGGAGGACTCGCGCGAAGGTGACGAACTACTGGTCGCTGCGCGCGCTCTGTTCGACAGCGCGCTCGAGGAGCTGGTGGCGGCCCGTGCGCGTGAGGGTGTGCGTCTGCGCGAGCTCCTCGACCAGCGCTGCACGAGTCTCGAGGGACTGGTCTCGCATGTGCGCGCCCGTCTCCCCGAAGTCCACGCCCGGGTGCGCGCCAAGTTGAACGAGCGGTTGGCCGAGCTTCAAGCCAACATCGATCATGAGCGCCTGGAGCAGGAGCTCGCTCTGCTTCTGCAACGCCTCGATGTGGATGAGGAGCTCGACCGGCTCAGCGGCCACATCGTCGAGATCCGCCGCGTCATTCACGGGAGCGAGCCTGCGGGGCGCCGGCTGGACTTCCTCATGCAGGAGCTCAACCGCGAAGCCAACACACTGTCCTCCAAATCCCAGGACCTCGAAACCACGCGCAACGCGGTGGACATGAAAGTCACCATCGAGCAGATGCGCGAGCAGGTGCAGAACGTCGAGTAGGTGTTGGGTGTTGTGCTTCTAGCTACACGTCCGGTGCTGGCTGCAGCAGGGGAAGTTATGGCTACCGGCAGGTGAGCATGGCGCGTGGGGCTAGGTTAGGGGCATGAAGATTGGCCATTTGATTGCCGTCGCAGTAGTTGGGTCAGCGATGGCACTGTTTTGGTGGCCGGGACGGCAGCCGGTCGCGCTTGAGCCGAGTCAGCACAGAACGGTCATGAGAGCCGTGGGCTCCATTTCCAGACCGACGCCTGCGAGCGAAAATGAGCCGCCACAGGCGCCAGCTCCCACAGCAGGCGGGGTTTCGCTGACCTACAGGCAGCTGTTTGAGCAAGCGAGAAATTATTGGCAATCGGCCAATCAGTTGCTGCCAGCGGCTAGGGCGGGCGAGGCCGATGCTCAACTCTACTTGTGGAAGACGCTCACGTACTGCAAGGACGCGAATCACTTCTACTTCGAGCATGGGGGCCAGCGGCTCTCACTGACCGAAGGGCTGCAGTGGGCAACGGCGCGCAACCTGCCGCTCTCCGAGCCCCAGGAGGTTTATGGCAAATGCCATGATTTCCTGGATCACAGCGGCTCGGGTCTCGGCGATCCGTCCAACTGGCTGGCAAAGGCCACCGCTGCCGGCCAGCCCATTGCGCAAGCGGTCACGGCGTCAAAGGCTTTGATGCAGGCCTACATGCTCAGACAGACCCAGGCAGCAGGTGTGCCGCTCCCGATGCCCGAGGACCCGACTCTGCGCGGCGTGGCGCCGGTGTCTTTATTGCGAGCAGCGGTTCAGAGTCTGGATCCCGAGGTGCTCTTCATCATTGGGGATTCCTCATTACTTCTATTTCCCGAGAGCACCGAAGCGAACATTGAAGGGACGGCATGGAAACTGGTCGCCTGTGAACGTGGGTTAGACTGCACCGCAAATGGAGCTTGGGTGAAAGCGAGCTGCGCGTATGATCCACAGTGCGCCGCTCCTGTCACGTCAACCGATTTCATTCGTCGTCTGGCAGGAGACGACTGGGTGGCGGTGCAGCAGAGGGCCGCGGAGATTAACTCGCGGCTGGTCGCCGGGGACTGGGACGAGCTCGGATTCGGGCCCTCATCGCAAGCCAACTGAGATAGCCAGACATCACCCGCACGGCATGCCCAAGACCCGGCGCCGACGCACCATTCCTGCGCCTAGTCAGTGCGCCTGCGCAAGATAGCGCTGACTTCCGCATTCTCCCGGTCACGACGCCGCCGTGCCCGCCGCCAGAGGAAGGGAGACAGGAGGGCAACCAAGCCGATGACCAGATATTCAATGATTTGCTGCCAGCTACCGCTCATGTCGAGGCTTCCTTCTTACTTATTGTCAGCGCCTTCCCCACAGGCAACGCCCGTGGCGGGCCAGAATAGACAGGGAGGACAGCTGGAAACAAGCCCGGTGACAACGCAGCGTGTTCCCAGGTCGACTCCCGCCGAAGTGATGATCAGCCTGAGAGGGACTTCCAGTCTGTCGTCATGTCAATTTGATGCAGGCTGTCACCACGTATAGCGAGCTATCCGCCAGCAGGGCGAACCCGAGCGAGCCAGTGAATGAACGGACAGCGAGGGTTGTCTGGCGCGGCAGGGTAGATCGCTTCACGACGACGGTGCCGCACCATTGATCTCCCAAACGCTGCTGCAGCGGCGGCTTCATTGCACTGAAAGCAGGTATTCCGAGAAACAGCCCGTCCACGTAGAGTGCCAAGGAGCGGCCTAATGCCGCAAGAAAGCTAATCGCTCCACCATCGGTGTTGACGACGGCCAGGCCAGTCAATTGCTTGCCGACGGTGGCTGCGCCCAATTGCTCCATTATTGCGTGGTACAACACAAACCCCATGCCCGATGCCAGATAACCGTACCAGGTTCGCGTGGCCAGCTCCTCCAGCAGCGGCTCCATGTCAGCATGGGCAACTTCGGCATAGATACCCAGCCCCATTCCGAATAACAAAGCTACGACCACCCAGATGGCAGTGTGAGCGGCCAGGTCGATGATCTGCGCTCCTGCACGAACCCAGAAGCGCGCGCCTACCAGACCGGCGTGCTGTGCACCGGCTCCCTCGTTGTGCACCATGGTGCCCTGGGTGCTCACGCTAAGCTCGGATATCGGTGTTACTCCCAACGACGGGATGTGAGTGCGAGGCGCGCTCTCAGGCAGCGCGCCTCTGTTTGTTGCCACTCATCTGCATCCGTGATCTTCCCATGCGTTTGGAGCATTGGCGACGCGGCGGCGAGGATTGGCAATGCGCCTACGATCATTGGTCGTGTATCCGGACCGTACGCTGCACGCCTCCAGACCACGGCGCGCTCAGCCGCGCGTCAGATGCGCCTCGTGCACGAGTGCCAGCTTCGGATTGTTCACGTCCTGCACAGCCCGGGCGATCGCTTTCGCCTGGCAAGCGCGGCTCGCGGCAACGACGTCCAGATCGCGTGAGAACCCGTCGGGGCACACGTCGCGTGCGGCACGGGCAATTCGCTGGTACAGCACCGCGGTGCCGCGATCCGAAGCCAGGTTCAGGTCATCGTATCGGACCGTGATCGAGGGAGCCGGAGTCAACGGACTGGAAGGTGATGCGGCCAGCGCCGAGCCGGAGACCGCAAGCGCAGCGGTCACGCAGGCCAGTGCATAGGGACGTGTCATTCTGCGGATGAAAGTGTTCATGAGTCTCTCCTGAAGTTGTGTGTTGGTGAGTGTCGCTTCGCCGCGATCAGGCGGTGTGCATATGAAACTCCAGAGGGCTGCGTGGGTCAGCAGCTGGGCCTCGAGTTGGTCCCGGTCGCCGACGAGTTCGTACCAGCGTTGGATGGTCGGAGGCCGGGTGAGGAGCTTCGTGCTGTCCGGCCCGTTCCATTGGGGGTCGCCCTTTACTCATTGCAGTCGCGCTGACAATGCCGGCGGGACGGTGGACTCGATCCAACAGTTACGCTGTCGCCGGCGAACTCGTCCCCGTCTTCAACGGATCCGTCCCGGATAACAAGCCACAGGGCCCGCGAAAGAGGCCATTGGAGTAATCTAGTGGTGCCCAAGTCATGCCTGCGATTCGTGGGCGCCGCGTACGCAGTCCCTGTCGGCGTACGACGAGGCGGGGCAATCACCCGTGACAGGTGCAGCAAGCCAGGAGATACAGGATGAGCGCCGTCACGCCCGACCATCCTCTCGTGGGGCCCTTCGAGGCCTTCTCGAGCGATTTGCCCGCGAATCTGCGGCGCTCGGTGGGCGCGGGACTGAAGATCTGGCCGTTGCTGGCCGTGCTGACCTCATTCTGGGTCTACGTCACGGCCTCCAATGTGCTCTACGCACATAGCCTGCAGAACAGCTTTTCAAGCATGGCGCCGGGCCACTATTTCGCGCCCTGGGACGAGCGGGTCATGCAGCATGTGCTCCTCTATCCGGTGCTCATTGCCTGCATCTGGGCGTCGCTGCGCATTGGATGGCAGCCGTCGTGGCGCGCGGTGCCGGTACAGCTCGCGCTCGCCCTGTGCTTCTCGGCATTGGCCGCTCCGGCGCTGGTTGCGGGCGGCATGATGGTGGAGCCCGTAAGCGAGTGGCACCACCAATCGCCCTACACCCTGGCCGACTTTCTCGCCGGCCCCGAACCCTCGATCTGGCTGGCGAGCGCCGTCAACTTCCTCCTGACCTACGGATTCGCACTCGCACTGATAACGGGACTCGCGCTGTACCAGCGATTCAGGGACGCTCAGCTCCGGTCTGCAGCGCTGGAACGCGCGTTGACATCCGCACACCTTGCGACGCTGCGTATGCAGCTCTCACCGCACACTCTGTTTAATCTGCTGCATACGATACGGGGCAATATCGGGTGGGATCCGGCGGCAGCCCAGTCGATGATCGTTCAACTGGGAGACCTGCTGCGCCGGCTTCTCACCGCGGGCGAGCGGGATTTCTCGCGCCTGTCGGATGAGCTGCGGTTTGCGCGGCTTTATCTGGAGCTGCAGCAGAAGAGATTCGTTGATCGTCTCACGATCTGGATGGTGGATCTCGAGGGTCTGCCGCCGGTGTGGGTACCCAGCCTGATTCTTCAGCCCCTGATCGAGAACGCAGTCGTACATGGATTGGCCGGACACAGCGGCGCCGTGGAGATCCGGGTGGCGGCGGCAGTATGCGGCGAAAGCCTGTGGCTGCGCGTCATCAACACTGTCCCGCCCGGGGCAGCCGTCGGTCGGGATGGCATCGGCCTGCGCAACGTGCGGGAGCGCCTCGCCGTCCAGTTCGGCGACCGCGCGACCTTCACGGTCGGGGCGGCGGATGCAGGCAACTGGAGCGCTGAAATACGCATGCCATTGCTGCGCGATGGGCCGGATCCCGGCGCCGCTCGCGAGGGAGGCATCGCACCCGCAGAGGGAACCCCTGTACTGTCTCCTGATGAGCGTCGAGCCACGGCGCGAAACAGTGCGTGAGTCCGGGTTCCGATGCTGGACGTGATCATCGTCGATGACGAGCCGACCGCGCGGCGAACGTTGCGGGAATGTTGTGCGCGCGAGCCAGACCTTCGCATCGTGGGCGAGTACGGCGAGACGCGCGCGGCACTCGAAGCCATTCGCGCCAGAGCGCCGGATCTCCTATTCCTCGACATCCAGATCGATGCATTGAACGGAGTGGAGCTCGTGCGCGCCCTCGATCCGGCGACACTGCCGCTGGTCGTGTTCGTGACGGCGTACGACCACTACGCGATCGAAGCCTTCGAGGTCAGCGCGGTGGATTATCTGCTCAAACCCTTCGATGACGAGCGGTTCACCAAGACACTGGTACGCGTGCGTCGCCGCCGGGAAGCGGAGAACGTCGCCGACCGCCAGGCAGTCCTGTCAGGCGCCCTGGCTCAGATCGAACGCAGCGCTCGGGCGCTGGCCGAAGCCCGTCCCCGCATCCTGGCCGAATCCGGTAGCCGCATGCACATGCTGGATGTCGCGCAGATCGAGTTGCTGGAAGCTGACCGGAACTACGTCAAGCTGACCGTGGGTCGCGAGGTGTTTCTGACGCGCAGCACGCTGCAGCTCGCCGAAAAGTCCCTGCAGTCGCAGCCGATGCTGCGGATCAGCCGCTCCTGCGTGGTCAACACGAACTACGTCCGCGAGATCAGCCGTACGCCCCGCGGTGACTTCATCCTCGTGCTGGCTGGCGGCACGACTGTGACGAGCAGTGAGGGGTATCGTGAACCGGTGCGCGAGTATCTCGAGCGACTGAAAATCGGACCGGCCTAGTCTATTGGAAAAATCGCGTGCCGCGATTTTTCGGACATCGGCTACATCACCGGCCACAAAAGGTGCGACTTTTGCGGCCTGCTCGATCAGCAGTCTATTGGAAAAATCGCGTGCCGCAGTTTGCGCCGCATCGGCTGCATCAGCGGCCGCAAGCTTTGCTTTCCCGGACGCCCGACCGGCGCAGTCCTGCGGCGAAGGCGCTGCCCGGTGAGGCCAGTTGGCCGGAACCGCCCGTGGCGTGTATGGTTCGCGGCCCATGGGCTCCTCTGATTCCCGCGGCCGGTTGTTCGTCATCGCGGCGCCCTCGGGTGCCGGGAAGACCTCCCTGGTGAAGGCGCTGCTGCAGCGTAAACCGGGACTGCACGTTTCGGTCTCGTACACGACGCGCAAGCGACGCCCGACCGAGGAGGACGGGCGCGAGTATCACTTCGTCTCGGTCCCGGAATTCCAGCAACTGGCCACTCAGGGCCAGTTGCTCGAGCATGCGCAGGTATTCGACAACTTCTATGGGACCGGACGGCGCCCGGTCGAGACCGAGATCGCCAGCGGCAATGACGTCATTCTGGAAATAGACTGGCAGGGCGCAGGTCAGGTACGCCGGAGCCTGCCTGAGTGTGTCACCGTCTTCGTGCTTCCTCCGTCGCGCCACGCGCTGGAAGAACGGCTGCGTAACCGGCGGACTGATTCGGAAGAAGTCATCGCCAGGCGGCTGCGGGACGCTGTTGGCGATATGTCTCACTGGGATGAGTTCGACTACGTCGTCGTCAATGACGACTTCGAGAGGGCTGTCGATGATCTCGTTCGGATCGTCGACAGTCGCAACGCCCCGGAGGAGGCAACGCAGGCCACAACCGGCCCTGGTCAGGCTGATGCGAACACCGGGGCTCCCGGCGCGGGGGAGGGTGCCTACGCCCTGCGAGCAGGCCGACCCGCATTGGGGCCGCTGCTGACAGACCTGCTCGGCTAGGCGATCCCGACGGCGGATCGCGGTGAAACGAGCTCCGCACGAGTGCTTTCTTGGCTGGCCGCCTCCGGGCCCGTCCGGTCGATGCGGGATTGCGGCTAAATTGGCTTGAATTCACCCTTTTCGACTATACTGACAGCTCTCTGATGCGCCCCCCGCGGCGCATTCCGCCCCCCTTCCAAGCATGGCGAAGCTCTGACTATGGCCCGAATCACCGTCGAAGACTGCCTGTCCAACGTCGATAACCTGTTCCAGCTGGTGCTGCTGGCCGCGCAGCGCGCGCGCCGCCTCGCCAACGGCGCGGAGCCCACAATCGCGTGGGAGAACGACAAGCCGACGGTGGTGGCTCTACGCGAGATCGCAGCGGGAAACGTCACGGTTGAGATGCTCCGCGAGCCGGAGCCGCCTGCCGAGTCGGCCGTGGCCGAGCTCGACGCCCAATCCACCTTCCGAGCTCCGCAGTTCGGTCTCGGAGACTGATCCATCCTGTAAGTCATGGACTATGCGTCTTCGCTCCTGGGACTGCTCCCCGGTGGAAGGCGCACACCGGGCCTCAAGGAGCTGCTGTCCACCGTAGAGACCTACCTGCCGGCTGAGCAGGTCGCCCGCATTCGCGAGGCAGCGGAGTTCGGGGCCTCCGCCCACAAGGGACAGAAGCGCCTCTCCGGCGAACCCTATATCGCCCATCCGGTCGCCGCGGCCGCCATCCTGGCCGACCTGCGCCTGGACGGCGACACGATCATGGCCGCCATCCTCCACGATGTGATCGAGGACACCCCCACCCCCAAGGATCAGCTGGCGGCGCGCTTCGGCGCACCCGTTGCCGAGCTGGTGGATGGGGTGACCAAGCTCGACCAGATCAAATTCAAGAGCCGCGAGGAAGCCCAGGCGGAATCCTTCCGCAAGATGCTCCTCGCGATGGTGCGTGACCTGCGTGTGATCCTGGTGAAGCTCGCCGACCGCACACATAACATGCGGACGATCGAGGCGATGTCCACCGTACGACGCCGCGCTGTCGCGCGCGAGACGCTCGAGATCTATGCGCCGATCGCCGAGCGGCTCGGCCTGTACAACATGAAGCTCGAGTTGGAAGACCTGGGCTTCAAGGCACTCTACCCGCGCCGCTACCTGGTGCTCGAGCGTGCGCTGAAGAAAGCGCGCGGCAATCAGAAAGAGTTTCTGAAGAAGATCGAGCAGCAACTGAAAGCTGCGCTGATGAAAAGTGAGATCGCGGCCAAGGTGGAGACACGCGAGAAGCATCTGCATAGCATCTACAAGAAAATGCGGCGCAAGCGAGCCATTCTCAACGAGATTGTGGACGTCTACGGCCTGCGCATCGTCGTCGATAAAGCCGATACCTGCTATCGCACACTCGGCATCGTGCACTCCGTCTACAAGCCGATGCCGGGGCGCTTCAAGGATTACATCGCGATCCCACGGGTGAACGGCTACCAGTCCCTCCATACCACCCTGTTCGGCCCCAACGGCGTGCCGATCGAGGTGCAGATCCGCACCGAGGATATGCACCGAGTCGCCGAATCGGGAATCGCCGCCCATTGGAGGTACAAGGCAGGCGACGGCGTGGGCTCGGTGCAACAGGAGCGCACCCGGGAGTGGCTCTCGAATCTGGTGGAGCTGCAGGAAGACGGGACCTCGGAGGAGTTCCTGGAAAGCGTCAAGGTCGATCTGTTCCCCGACAAGGTGTATGTATTCACGCCCAAGGGCGAGATCCTGCGCCTGCCCAGCGGCGCCACGGTGGTCGATTTCGCCTACTCCGTGCACACCGACATCGGCAATCGCTGCGTGGCTGCCAAGGTCGACCGGCGCCTCACGCCGCTGCGCACGGTGCTGCGAAATGGCCAGACCGTCGAGATCATCACCGCCAAGGGTGCGATGCCGAACCCCTCGTGGGTGAACTTCGTGGTCACTGCGAAAGCGCGCAGCGCCATCCGTCACTATCTCAAGAGTCTGCGCCGCACCGAGGCGATTGCCCTTGGGCAGCGTCTGCTGAATCAGGCGCTCGCGGAGTTCCGGGTGTCGCTCGATGATGTAACACCCGAATCGCAGGCGGCCGCGCTGGGCGAGCTCGGTATGAAGGATCTGGACGAGCTGTACGAGAACATCGGCCTGGGCCAACGGCTCGCGCCCCTGGTGGCGCGACGCTTGCTGCCGGAGGCCCAGGCAGGGGACGGCTCGGGCACGCTCGCGCCGCTGGCGATCGCCGGCACCGAGGGTCTGCTGGTCACTTACGCGCGCTGCTGCTTCCCGATCCTGGGCGACGCCATTTTTGCCTTTCTTTCGGCAGGCCGCGGAGTGGTCATCCACCGTGAGAACTGCGTCAATGTCGAGGATTACCGCAAGCATCCCGAGAAGTGGCTGCCGGTCGCCTGGCAGGCGACCTCCGACCGGCTGTTCAGCTCGGAGATCCGCGTGTACGTGGTGAACCGCACAGGTATGCTGGCGGCCGTCGCCGCCGCGATCGCTAATCTCGAGACCAACATCGACCGTGTGGCGATCGACGAGCACGGCAGCGATGCGGTGGTCCTGACGTTCGAGCTGAGGGTGCGGGACCGCAAACACCTGGCGCGGATCATGCGCGTCATCCGGCGGATGCCGGATGTCGTACGCGTGACCCGCTCGCTCGCGGCGCACGCGCGCGACGAAAGCGAGCCGGAAGAGATCGAGATCGACGATCAGGACGAGACCGACAAGTAATCACGGCTGCGAGGAGATCTGCAGATGAGCCGCCAGACTATCCACACGGACCGCGCGCCGCAGGCGATCGGGCCCTATTCGCAGGCCATTCGCGCCGGCGACACCGTCTACCTCTCAGGCCAGATCGCGCTGGACCCGAAGAGCATGCAGCTCGTGAACGCGGACATCGAGCAGGAGACCCGCCGCGTCTTCGAGAACCTGAAGGCCGTGGCGGAAGCGGCCGGCGGGTCGCTGGCGAACGCCGTGAAGATAAATGTCTTCCTGACGGACCTCAGCCATTTCGCCAAAGTCAACGAGATCATGGCTTCCTATTGCTCGCAGCCGTATCCGGCGCGTGCGGCCATCGGCGTCGCGCAGCTCCCGCGCGGTGCGCGGGTCGAGATCGAGGGCGTGCTGTACCTGGGCTGAAATGGCTGCAAACCCGAGTCCGCTCCGGGCCGAGCAACGGCCGATCACGGCCTTGCGCGGGGTCGGAGCTGCCCTCGCTGAGCGCCTGGCGCGGCTCGGCGTCACTCAGGTGCAGGACCTGTTGTTCATCCTGCCACTGCGTTACGAGGATCGCACCCGCATCGTACCGATCGGCGAGCTGGCGCCCGGCTCGCGCATGGCAGTCGAGGGCGAGATCCTGCTCACTGAGGTCGCCTATCGCCGGCGCCGACAACTTCTGTGCCGCATCTCGGACGGGTCCGGGTTCCTGACGCTGCGCTTCTTCTACTTCTCCGCGGCTCAGCAGAACGGACTGGTGCGGGGAGCGCGAATCCGGTGCTTCGGTGAGGTCCGGAGGGGACCTTTCGGTCTGGAGATCGTGCACCCCGAATACCGGCGAGTGCTCGAAACGGCCCCCTCACTGGAGGAGACGCTGACGCCCATCTATCCCGGCACGGAAGGGGTCGCGCAGGGGCGTCTGCGCGCCCTGATCGCACAGGCGCTACGCGAGCTCGATTCCGCTGGCGTGCGCGACTGGATCCCCGAGAGTGTGATCGCCTCGCTGCGGCTGCCGTCACTCAAGGAAGCTCTCGCGTACGTGCACAACCCCCCACGCGAAGCCATCATGGCGGAGCTCGCCGAAGGACGGCATCCCTCACAGCAGCGCCTCGCGTTCGAGGAGCTGCTGGCCCATTACCTGAGCCTGAAGCAGTTGCGCCGGGAAGCGAAAACCGAGCCTGCCGATTCGCTTGAGGACGCTCAGGGGCTGGCGGGGCGATTTCTTGCATCGCTCCCCTTCTCTCTGACGCGAGCGCAGAGTCGCGCGCTGGCGGAAGTGGACCGGGATCTCGCCTCGGGCGAGCCCATGGTGCGCCTGCTCCAGGGGGACGTCGGCTGTGGAAAGACGGTGATCGCTGCGGCTGCCGCAGCACGCGCCGCCGGCAGCGGCATGCAGGTAGCCCTGATGGCACCCACGGAGCTGCTCGCCGAGCAGCACTGGCGCAACTTTCGCGACTGGTTCCAACCGCTGGGGCTGCCGGTGGCGCTGGTCTGCGGGTCGCAGCCGGCGCGCACGCGGCGCAGCGCCTACCAGACGATCGCCTCGGGGGAAATCCGTCTCGTCGTGGGTACCCATGCCCTGTTTCAGGAGGGTATGGAGTTCAAACATCTGGCGCTGGTCATCGTGGATGAGCAACATCGCTTCGGCGTGCAGCAGCGCTTGCGACTGCAGGAGAAGGGGCGCCGGGAGGGGAAATTTCCGCATCAGCTGATCATGACGGCGACGCCGATCCCGCGGACTCTTGCGATGACGGCCTATGCGGACCTCGATATTTCCGTGATCGATGAGCTGCCCCCGGGGAGAACTCCGGTGAAGACAGTCGTCATGCCGGAGCAGAAGCGAGACGCCGTCGTGGCGCGGATTCTCGACGCCTGCCGGCAGGGCAGCCAGGCATATTGGGTGTGTCCATTGATCGATGAGTCGGACGAGCTCCGGTCGCAGGCAGCGGAAGAGACCGCTGCGGCTCTTGCTGAGGCGCTTCCCGAGGTGCACGTCGGGTTGGTTCACGGGCGGATGCCATCCGCCGGGAAAGATCAGACGATGCTGGCGTTCAAGAGCGGCAAGATTCAGCTCCTGGTCGCAACGACCGTCATCGAAGTGGGCGTCGACGTTCCCAACGCCACACTGATGGTGATCGAGAATGCGGAGCGGATGGGCCTTGCTCAGCTCCATCAGTTACGAGGGCGTGTGGGCCGCGGCATGGGCAGCAGCACCTGCGTCCTGCTCTATCGTGCTCCCCTCTCCCAGCTTGCCCGCGAGCGACTCAATGTCATTCGCGAGAGCACGGACGGCTTCGAGATCGCACGGCGCGATCTGCAGCTGCGAGGACCGGGTGAGCTTCTCGGCACCCGCCAGACCGGCCTCGCACAGCTGCGCGTAGCGGACCTGCTACGGGACGCGGACATGCTGCCGCGCGTGCACGAAGCCGCGGAGCTGCTCCTCGCCTCTTACCCGGATAACATTGCTGCCCTGGCGATGCGCTGGGTAGGCTCTGCGGAACGGTATGGCCGTGTCGGCTAACGAATTAGCGGGATCGGATGCGCCGTTTTTCCACCGCCTCGGCCGGCGGCTGGAGGAATACGCGCTGCTGGCGCGGTTCAACCGGCCGGTCGGCACCTGGCTGCTGCTGTGGCCTGCGCTGTGGGCGCTGTGGATAGCCGGTGCCGGGCGTCCGGATCAGAAAGTTCTCGTCGTATTCGTCCTTGGCGTCATCGTCATGCGCGCAGCCGGATGCGTCATCAACGACTTCGCGGATCGGAACATCGATCCACACGTGCGCCGTACCCGTGACCGCCCGCTGGCGGCGCGGCGCGTATCGCCCGTCGAAGCCTTGGTCCTGTTCGCCCTGCTCATCGCAATCGCGCTGTATCTGGTGAGCTTTCTGGATGCCCTGACCGTCAGACTGGCGTTCATCGGCGCCGCCCTGACCGTCTCCTACCCGTTCGTGAAGCGCGTCTTCCCGATGCCCCAGCTCTATCTGGGAATCTCCTTTGGCGGCTGGAGCGTGCCGATGGCTTTCTCCGCGGAGCTTGGCGTGCTGCCGCGGGTGTCGTGGGTGTTGTACATGGCCGCCGTCATCTGGGCCGCCATCTACGACACCATCTACGCCATGATCGACCGCGAGGACGACCTGAAGATCGGTGTGCGATCGAGCGCGATCCTGTTCGCGGACCTCGACAAGCTGCTGATCTTCGTGATGCAGCTCATGATGCTGTTCGCACTCACGCTGATCGGCCGGGACCTGCACTTCGGCCGCTGGTACTACACGGGACTCGTGCTCGCGGGCCTGTTGTTTCTGTACCAGCAGTGGCTGATCCGCAATCGCGAGCCGGCCGGCTGCCTGCGTGCCTTCACCAACAATCAGTACGTGGGGATGGTCATCTTTCTGGGAATACTGCTGCAGTCCATCTACGCCCGGTGAGTCGCGCTGAACGAATTGCGCGCACGGGGCGCACCCCGGGGGTTATCCGGTGCAGCCTGCGTGATGCACCCGAACTGGCTAAACAATGACCAATTGTCTACCTTTGAGATACCCCGTGGTTGACAACAGCGCAACCGCCCCCGAACATCCCCGCCGCCCCCACTTCGAGGCTGCCCATGAATCCAGCCGCGCTCGGCACCGTCCGCCATGATTGGACCCTTCCCGAAGTGCAGGCGCTGTTCGCGCTGCCGTTTCTGGATCTGCTCTTCCATGCCCAGCGCGTGCACCGCGCGCATCACGTCCCCAACGCGGTGCAGATGAGCACTCTCCTGTCGATCAAGACTGGCGGCTGCCCGGAAGACTGCGCGTATTGCCCGCAAAGCGTCCGTTACGACACGGGGCTGCAGCGTGAGTCCCTGCTGGAGCTCGCCCAGGTGCGCGATGCGGCCGGGCGAGCCAGATCCGCGGGGGCGACACGATTTTGCATGGGAGCTGCATTCCGCTCGCCCAAGGCGCGGGACATTGCCCTCGTCTCGGAGATGATCCGAGCCGTGCGCGCCGCCGGTCTGGAGACCTGCGCGACCCTGGGCATGCTGACGGCGGAACAGGCGCGGGAACTGCGAGAGGCCGGACTGGACTTCTACAACCACAATCTGGATACCTCGCCGGAGTTCTACGAGGAGATCATCTCGACCCGCACGTACCAGGATCGGCTCGACACGCTCGAGGCGGTACGCGAGGCGGGCCTCAAGGTTTGCTGCGGCGGGATCATCGGCATGGGGGAATCGGTCGCCGACAGGGCGCAGTTGCTGCGCACGCTCGCCAATCTGCCGGTGCACCCCGAGAGCGTGCCTATCAATCAGCTCGTGCAGGTGGCCGGCACGCCGTTGTATGGTCGCGAAGCCGTGGACCCGTTCGATTTCATTCGCACGATCGCCGTCGCGCGACTGCTGATGCCCGGTGCGTACGTTCGCCTCTCGGCGGGTCGCCAGGAGATGAGCGACGAAACGCAGGCTCTGTGTTTCTTCGCCGGCGCCAATTCCATCTTCTACGGCGAGAAGCTGCTCACCACGGGCAACCCCGACGTGGAGCGCGACCAGAGATTGTTTGCGCGCCTCGGGTTGCAGGCGGAGAGCGCCCATGAAGCGCAGGTCCTCTGAGGTCGAAGCCGCGCTCGCCCGGATTGACAGGGACTCGCTCAGGCGCGAGCGCCGCACGATCGAGGAATTTCTCGAGCCCCACAGCCGGGTGACGCTGTCGGCCAATGGCCGCCGCCTCCTGGACTTCAGCAGCAACGACTACCTCGGCCTGGCGCGCCATCCCGAGGTCATCGCCGCCATGAGCGATTGTGCTGCCCGCTGCGGCGCCGGTAGCGGCGCCTCTCACCTCGTGACCGGACACGGTATCGAGCATGCCCGGCTCGAGGAAGAGCTCGCCCATTTCGCCGGGCGCGAGCGTGCGCTGCTGTTTTCCACCGGCTACATGGCCAACCTCGCCGTGATCTGTACGCTGGCTGGCCGCGGCGACTGGGTGTTGCTCGATCGCCTCAGCCACGCCTCGCTGATCGATGCGGGAATGTTGTCAGGCGCTCGTTTCAAGCGCTATCCGCACGCTGATGCGGCGGCCGCTGAATCCCTGCTCTGCGGGCTCTCTGCGAAGGCCGCAGTGGTTGCTACGGACGGGGTGTTCAGCATGGACGGAGACATTGCGCCTCTGGATGCGCTTGCGCGGTCCAGCCGCGCACACAACGCGTGGCTCGTCGTGGACGACGCTCACGGGCTCGCCGTGCTCGGATCCTCCGGCCGCGGGACACTCGAACATTTCGGTCTCGACACGGAATCGGTTCCGGTCCTGGTCGGCACCCTGGGCAAGGCCCTGGGCTCCTTCGGGGCCTTCGTAGCAGGCTCGGACGACCTGATCGAGCTGCTCATGCAGAGGGCGCGCTCGTACATCTACACGACGGCGTTGCCGCAACCAGTGGCCGCCGCGACGCGCAAGGCCCTGCAGATTGCGCAACGCGAGACATGGCGTCGTGAAAAGGTTCTGGCGCTGACGGCGAGATTCCGTTCCGCCGCCTCTCAGCTGGGAGTTCCGCTGTTGGCAGTGGGACCCCAACCCCTCATTCCCATCCAACCGATCGTGCTCGGCGGATCGAAAGCGGCTCTCGTGGCCCAGCAGGAGTTGCTCACTCGAGGTTTCTGCGTGGTAGCGATCCGACCGCCCACGGTTCCGCGCGGCGGTGCGCGGCTGCGTGTGACGTTCTCCGCCGCGCATTCGGAGGCACAGGTTGACGCGCTTGCCGAGGCGCTAGGCGCCGTTTGTGCCCGACACAGCCGGGACGACGAATGAGCACGCTTCACGTGGAAATAACGGGCACCGGCACCGATCTCGTGCTGCTGCATGGATGGGGACTGAACATGCGTGTATGGGACGGACTCCTGCCCGCGCTGAGCCTGCGGTTTCGGGTCATCACCGTAGACCTCCCCGGTCACGGCCGCAGCTCGAGTGTGAATGCCCGAACTCCTGCCGAACGCTCCTGGCTCGTCCATCAAACTCTGGCTCCCCTGTCCCATCGCTACTCACTGCTGGGGTGGTCGCTGGGCGGGCAGATCGCGCTCGACCTCGCTGCGGCGGTGCCTGCTCAGATCGAGCGCCTCGTGCTCGTGGCAACGACCGCGAAGTTCGCCGCCGCGCCGGGTTGGGCCTGCGGCATGTCTGCCGAGACCCTCACGCAGCTGGCCAGTCAGCTGCGTGCGAACAGCCGCCTCACCGTCCAGGACTTTCTCAACCTCCAGGCGCGTGGCAGTCTTCGGAGCGATTATGTCCGCGCGCAATTGCACGGAGCGCTTTCGGCACAGGGCCATGCCGACCCGCACGCACTCTCACGTGCGCTCGAGTCGCTGGCCCACAGCGATCTGCGCGCATCCTTATCGCACGTGCGTGTGCCGACCCTGGTGGTCTCCGGTCAGAACGATCGCATCACTCCACCCGCGGCATCCCGGGCACTGGCTCGCGCGCTACCGAAAGGACAGTACGTAGAGTTGAGACAAGCAGGGCACGCGCCATTTCTCTCGCATGAGCGGGAGTTTGCCCAATTGCTGGAGAAATTCCTGCGGCCCCGCCGGCGCCGAGCGCGCAAGCTGCAGCGGGCATCACCAAAAACTCGAGGCCGGAAAAACAAACGTGCGGCGTCCGGCAAGCGCAAGCGAGCTGGTGCAAAAATCCTTTCTCGCCGAGCCAGAGCCGCCCGCACAGCCAAAGTGGCCCGCACAGCCAAAGTGGCTCGCGGAGCCCGGGCCGATCGCACAGTCAAAGTCGCTCGCACAGCCAGGGCCGCCTCCAGCCAACCCAGCTCCAGGCGCCGCACACGGAGGACTCGGTCACGAACACGATGAGCCCCGATGAGTTCAGCCTGAGCCGCGTCGGGATACGCACGGCCTTCGACCGCGCCAGCGCGCAATATGAGGCGAGCGCGGTGCTGCAGGCGCGCGTGAGTGCAGAGTTGCTCGCCAGGCTCGAGCTGTTCCAATTCCAGCCCCGGGTCGTCGTGGATCTGGGAGCCGGCACCGGCCGCGCGAGCGAGCAGCTCAAGCGTCGTTACCGAAGCGCGCTGGTCATCGCGGTGGATATAGCGCCCGGCATGCTGCGCGAGGCGGGCCGCCGCCAGCGATTATTCCGGCGCTTCGCGCGGGTCTGCGGCGATGCGATGCGTTTGCCCCTGGCTACGGGCAGCGTCGATGTTATGTTCAGCAGCCTGATGCTGCAGTGGTGCGAGCCCCTCGATGCCGCCGTTGCCGAGATCCGCAGAGTTCTGCGGCCCGAAGGCTTCTTCGCGTTCAGTACTTTTGGCCCGGACACGCTTCGGGAGCTACGCGCTGCGTGGACGGAAGCGGACGGCTACAACCACGTCAACCGATTCACCGACATGCACGACGTCGGAGGGGCTCTGATGCGAGCTGGACTCACGGAGCCGGTCCTGGACGTCGATCGCATCCAGCTGATGTATTCCGACACTCTGGCGCTGATGCGAGATCTCAAAGCGATCGGTGCACACAACGTCACCGCCGGGCGCGCACGCGGCTTGACCGGACGCCAACGCATCAATCGGGTCCAGAGCGCCTACGAGGCATTCCGGCAAGAGGGTCGGCTGCCGGCCACGTACGAGATCATCTACGGAGCCACTTGGGGCTCGGCGGGGCCTTCAGCCGCGCGGGCGATAGGAGGAGAGGTGCTCATCGCCCCAGGCTCCATTCGTCGTCGGGGCTCGGAGTAGGGCATGACGCACAGACCCCGCGGGGTGTTCATTACCGGGACAGACACCGGCGTCGGCAAGACGCTGATCTCGGTCTCACTGGTTCGCGCGCTCGTTCTGCAGGGCCTGCGTGTCTCGGTAATGAAGCCCATTGCTTCGGGTTCGGAACACACCCCGATCGGGCTGCGTAACGCGGATGCGCTGGCGCTCATGCAGGCGACAAACGTCGCCGCTGCGTACGAAGTGGTGAACCCATATTGCTACTTTCCGGCAATTTCGCCTCATATCGCTGCAAAAGAGGCGAATATCCCGGTGGATCTGCGCGTGATCGCTCGATGCTTCGCGGCGCTGCAGGCCGATGCCGACTTGGTGATCGTCGAAGGGGCGGGCGGGTGGCATGCCCCCATCAGCGATTCCCAGACGATGCAGGAGCTACCCCGAACACTCGACATTCCGGTCATCCTCGTGGTGGCGATGAAGCTGGGCTGTCTCAACCATGCGCTGCTGAGCCGCCGCGCGATCGAAAGCAGTGGCGCGGCGCTGGCAGGATGGGTGGCCAACGAGGTCGATCCCACCTTCGAGCGCAGCCGCGAGAATCTGCAGTCGCTGGTGCGCCTCATGGGCCGCGAGCCACTGGCGGTGTTCCCGTTCCAACCGGACCACACTGCGGCCATGGAGGCAGCGCGGCACGCGGCGCGACAGCTTCTGGGAGAAAAAATCGGCACAGCGCCGTGAATGCTGTGCTGACCAATACCGCACCGCGACTGCGAGCCGCGATCGGATTTCCGCCGGGCAGCTTCGATTCGCTAGGCGGCGTCGATGGACAGCTTCGATTCGGGGCAAGTGTCGGAGCGAGGAGTCAGCAGGTCGCCGCCTGCGCGTGCGCCCCGCTTCAGTTTGCGTCCGCTACGAGGCAGTTCACGCAGTCGGGCGCCTCATCCAGGTGTAAGTTTCTGACTTGAATAATAATTCCGTCACAGTAGTATCCTCTGTCCGCCCGCGTTTTCGCATCTGCGGCCGCACGAAGTGGACCCCGAGCCCCAGCGTATCAACATCTGGCCCAACTGCTCGCTCACCGTGCGCGCAGCGTTCCTGTTCTTCGGCACCACCTGCTTCGTCTCGTTCGCCATCGCCGGCGTGATGGCCATTCGCGGCTTCTGGCCCGTGCTGCCGTTTGCAGGTCTCGAGATGCTGCTGCTCGGGTGGGCACTGAAGACGAGCATGGACCGGCGCTATCACCGGCAGACCATCACCGTCACGGATGCCAGCGTCAGCGTCGAGCTGCGCGATCGGGGACATTCCGTTCAACTCGTGTTCCCGCGGCACTGGGCGCAGGTTAAACTTCGCCGCCCTGATTCGCGCTTACATCCGAGCCGGCTCACGATCGAGTCGCACGGCCGTCAATGCGAGCTGGGCAGCTTCCTCACGGAGGAAGAGCGACGTGGGCTCGCGCTTCGGTTGCAGAGGCTGATCGGCCGCGTCAATGAGTCGCCGTCCCTGTAAATCAGGTCACGCGTCGCGCTTGGGCCTTCGATGAGCGCGCGCCACTAGGTCCAACAAGGTCGAAATGATGCTTCGCTGTACTCGATTGTCGGAAGACGCCCGCGGCACTTCCAGCCCGCTCACGCAAGGCGGGACTTTCCTTCGCTCCACTCGCGCACGGCTGACCGCCCTGCTCGCCACCGCCTCTACGCTCGCCGTGCCCTCGCTCGCCGCCGCGGCCGCCGACGAGCAGTCCGTATCCGGCTGGAGCCTGCTCAACATGACGCAGGGCGTGACGGACATGAGCCGGAAGATCTACGACCTGCACATGCTCATCTTCTACGTGTGCGTCGGGATCGCGGTGGTGGTCTTCGGCGCCATGCTCTGGTCGATCGTCAACTACCGTAAGTCGAAGGGCGCGGTGGCGGACACCACGATGATCCACAACACGCGCGTCGAGGTGGTGTGGACGGCCGTGCCGGTCATCATCCTGGTCGCGATGGCGGTCCCGGCAGCGCGAACTCTCGTCGAGCTCGAGGACACGACCAAGACCCAGCTCACCATCAAGATCACGGGGTTCCAGTGGGGCTGGAACTACGAGTATCTCGACCAGGGCGTGAGTTTCTTCTCACGCCTCGACCGCAACAGCGACCGCGCACGCGAGCTGGGGTCCGGGATCGACCCTAACACCGTCGATCACTACCTGCTCAACGTGGACCATCCGCTCGTGGTGCCCGTCGGCACCAAGGTACGGCTGCTCATCACGGGCGCGGATGTGATCCACTCTTGGTGGGTGCCGGCCTTCGGTGTCAAGAAGGACGCCATTCCCGGCTTCGTCAACGAGGCCTGGTTCAACATCGACAGCGATAAGCCGGGACTGTACCGCGGGCAGTGCGCCGAGCTGTGCGGACGCGATCATGGCTTCATGCCCATCGTGGTCGACGCCCGCTCGAAGCAGGCCTTCCAGAGCTGGCTGAAGGATAAGGCCGCGCAGCAGAAGCAGGCGGGAGCTCCGGAGGCGACGCCGCCGACCGCCGCTGCCCCAGCCCCGTCACCCGCGGCTCCCAGCGGTTGATGTTGCAGGGGAAGACGCACCCGCTTCCGGACCCGATCAGCAGTCAATTCAAGCCCAAAGAGACCACGCCATGGACCCGCACGCACACGCCGCCGCTCACGAGGACCACGACCACAAGCCGCACGGCTGGCGCCGCTGGGTCTACGCCACGAACCACAAGGACATCGGCACGATGTACCTGGTGTTCTCGTGCCTGATGTTCTTCATCGGCGGCTCCATGGCGATGGTCATCCGCGCGGAGCTGTTCAAGCCCGGCATGCAGCTCGTGGACCCGCAGCTCTTCAACACCATGACCACCATGCATGCGCTGATCATGATCTTCGGCGCGATCATGCCGGCGTGGACGGGGCTTGCGAACTGGATGATCCCGATGCAGGTGGGCGCGCCCGACATGGCGCTGCCGCGCCTGAACAACCTCAGCTTCTGGATCCTGCCGTTCGCCTTCACGCTGCTGCTGGCCACGCTGTTCGTCCCGGGCGGCGGACCGGCCGGTGGCTGGACGATGTATCCGCCGCTCATGCTGCAGACTGGCGCAGCCTTTCCGATGGTGATCTTCGCCATCCACCTGATGGGAGCCTCGTCCATCCTGGGCGCCATCAACGTCGTCGTGACCATCCTCAACATGCGTGCGCCGGGCATGACTTTGCTGCGGATGCCGCTGTTCGTCTGGACGTGGCTCATCACCGCTTACCTGCTGATCGCCGTCATGCCGGTTCTCGCGGGCGCGGTCACCATGCTCCTGACCGACCACTTCTTCGGCACGACCTTCTTCACCGCGGCCGGCGGCGGCGACCCGGTGATGTACCAGCACATCTTCTGGTTCTTCGGGCATCCCGAGGTGTACATCCTGATCCTGCCGGCCTTCGGCATCGTCTCGGAGATCATCCCGACATTCTCACGCAAGCCCCTGTTCGGCTACGAGGCGATGGTGTACGCGACGGCCTCCATCGCCTTCCTGTCCTTCATCGTCTGGGCGCACCATATGTTCACGGTCGGCATGCCGCTCGCGGCCCAGCTGTTCTTCATGCTCTCCACGATGCTCATCGCGGTGCCGACGGGCGTGAAGGTCTTCAACTGGACGGCGACCATGTGGAAGGGCTCGCTGTCGTTCGAGCCGCCCATGCTGTTCGCGCTCGCCTTCCTGTTCCTGTTCTCGATCGGCGGCTTCTCGGGCCTGATGCTCGCGATGGTGCCCGCCGACTACCAGTACCAGGACACGTACTTCGTGGTAGCGCACTTCCACTACGTGCTCGTGCCCGGCACGATCTTCGGGATCATGGCCGGCGTGTACTACTGGCTGCCGAAGTGGGTCGGCAAGATGTACGACCTGAAGCTCGGTACGTGGCACTTCTGGCTGTCGACCATTTTCGTGAACGTGCTCTTCTTCCCGCAGCACTTCCTGGGGCTCGCCGGCATGCCGCGCCGCATTCCCGACTACGCGGTGCAGTTCACGGACTGGAACATGGTCTCCTCCATCGGCGGCTTCTGCTTCGGCCTCTCGCAGCTGCTCTTCCCGTACCTGATCTGGAAGTGTGTGCGCTCGGGTGTGCCGATCAAGGAGAACAAGGCCTGGGAGGGAGCGCATGGCCTGGAATGGGAGCTGCCGTCACCGGCGCCGTATCATTCCTGGCAGACCCCGCCCTCGGATGCCGTCATCGCCAAGGGCGCAGCCCACTGAGCGCCTGAGTGAGTCCCACCGATACCGACGCAGCGGCACACTGGCTCACTCCTGGAGACACCTTTGACCGTGACCGATGAAGCAGACCGGCGCAGGCGAGTACGACGCACGACCATCGTGTTCGCGGTGATCGCGGCCACGTTCTATTTTGGCTTCATCGTCATGACGATCATCCGCGCCAGCTCATGAGCAGCTTGAACCGAGCCCACCGCACTTTGACGCTCAAGCTGCTGGCCATTGCGGCCGGCAGCTTCGGGTTCGGATTCGCGCTCGTGCCGCTGTACGGCGTGCTGTGCAGTGTCACGGGCTACGGCGATCAGACAGCACTGCTGCGCCGCGTAAAGGCCATCGAGAAGCCGGATGAGAGCCGCACGATCACCATCGAATTCCTGACCAATGTCGCGAGCGCCGGCGAGTGGGACTTCCGACCGGTCGTGCGCACGGTGGATGTCCATCCGGGCAAGCTGTACTCGGCGGAGTTTTTCGCGCACAACCTGACCGGGCGCGACACAGTGGCGCAGGCGGTGCCCAACATCGCTCCGTCGAAGGTCGCGGCCTTCTTCCACAAGACCGAGTGCTTCTGCTTCTCGCCGCAGCACTTCAGCACGAACGAGCAGCGGGACATGCCCGTGCGCTTCATCGTGGATCCGGCGATCCCGAAGTACATCGACCGCATCACCCTGGCTTACACATTTTATGATGAGTCATCACGTGTCTCATCGCGGTAACGCAGCGGCCAAAATCCACTTTTTTGCGCGCGCTCGACAGCGAAATGTCCGCTGAGAACGCACGCGGCTTCCAGCATCTGAACTAGGAACACTGAAGACATGGCAAACGCACACGCCTCCGGCAACAGCTACTACATCCCCCACGGCAGTCCGTGGCCGATCCGGGCATCCGTTGCCCTCTTCGCGATGATGCTGGGCGGCGCCGTCTATCTCAACGACTGGGCTGGTGGCTGGATATTCATCCCCGGAGCCGTACTGCTGGCCTACATGTTCTTCGGCTGGTTCAACACCGTCATCGACGAGAGTCAGCGCGGCATCTTCAACGGCCAGGTCGATCACTCGTTCCGCATGGGAATGATGTGGTTCATCTTCTCCGAGGTGATGTTCTTCGCGGCGTTCTTCGGCGCGCTGTTCTATGCGCGCATGCTATCGGTGCCGTGGCTGGCGGGCCAGGGCGTGAAAGTGTTCACCAACCTCATCCTGTGGCCTGACTTCGAGGGATCCTGGCCCACGAACGGCCCGGGACACGTCGGCGGCCTCGCGAACTCGAGCTTCAGCGTGATCCCCGCGTTCAGCCTGCCTGCGCTCAACACTGCGATCCTGCTCACCAGCGGCCTCACGGTGACCATCGCTCACCATGCCCTGCGTGCTGGCCAGCGGACCAAGCTGAAGGTCTTCCTCGCTCTGACCTTCCTGCTCGGCTTCTCCTTCGTGGGCCTGCAGGCGCACGAGTACGGGGAAGCCTACCGAGAGCTCGGGTTGCGTCTGAGCACCGGCATCTACGGATCGACCTTCTTCATGCTGACCGGCTTTCACGGCCTGCATGTAACGATCGGCGCGATCATGCTGACCGTGATCTGGCTGCGGGTGCTGCGGGGCCATTTCACACCGGAGCGCCACTTCGCTTTCGAGGCCGTTGCCTGGTACTGGCACTTTGTCGATGTCGTGTGGCTCGGCCTCTTCATCTTCGTCTACTGGCTGTGATCGCGCGCCAGTGGACCCTCTGCCTACGGATGGGCCGGCGGCGCGAGCCCGTGAGGTGAGATGAATCCCAGGTACCAGGCGAGCATCAGCAGGGCGAACAACACGAGCGACAGTACGATCCGTACGGTCAATGCGCGGGCGAGCCTGCGTGAATCGTCACCACCACCGCCGCGCGAGAGGTGGAACAGGGCTGAGCCCAGGCTCGCGACGATGGCGACGAGCACGCCCAGGATGAGAAGTCTGACAAGGCTTTGCATGTGCGCGGTGCCCAGTTTATAGACCGCCGGCAGCTTGCGTGTCCATTCGTATCCCTATCGGTCGCCGCGAGTTCGCGCCGTCCTGGACGTTCACTGCGTTTACCGTGCTGGTCTGTGCCCTGTTCATCTTGCTGGGCCGATGGCAATGGCATCGGGGAGAGCACCGTCAGGCCGAATGGGACCGCTTCTCGGCCGGCACGGAGCGTGTGCTGCCCCTGGGTGCGCGCGGAACCAGTGAGGTTCCCAAATTTCAGCGTGTCAGCGTGGTGGGCCGGTACGATCCCGACCACCAGTTCCTGCTGGACAATCGCATCGACCAGGGTCGGGCGGGCATGGAGGTGTTGACGCCGCTGGAGCGCCCCAACGGCCAGGTCCTGCTCGTGGATCGTGGCTGGGTGCCCTTCGCGGGATTCCGCGATCACCTGCCGGATGTCGCATTGCGCACTCGTGAGACGCTCACCGTCACGGGCCGCGTGGCGAACCTGCCTGTGCCCGGTCTCGCCCTCGGGCGCTCGCCCCCTCTGCCGCAGGGGCCGTGGCCGAAGGTGACGACCTTTCCCAGCATGAGTCAGTTGACCGTCGCGTTGGGAACCGCGCTCGAGCCGCACATCCTGCTGCTCGACCCGCAGGATGCGGACGGATATTCCCGCCACTGGCAGCCACCCGGGATCGCGCCTTTGCGCAACTGGTCCTATGCGCTGCAGTGGTGGTGCTTCGCCCTAGTGATGGCGGCGGTCTGGGTCCGACTCAGTATCCGCGTGCGGCAAGAGACACCATGAGCACGAGTGCGAACGCGCTGCGCCTGCGGAACTTGCGCACCCTCGCGCTGCTCGCGGCGCTGTTCTTCCTGCCCCTGGCGATCGCGTTCTGGACGTATTACGGGACGGGCTGGCGGCCATCGGCGCACGTCAACCATGGAGAGTTGATCAACCCTCCAGTCGCATTGCCGCTCGTGTCGCTGCAGCCGGCGATGAGCGGCGAGCCGGTGCCTGCATCGCAGTTACGTCGCAAGTGGTCGCTCGTTTATGTGGGCAACGGCGATTGCAATCGGGATTGCCGCCATGCGCTGTATGTCATGCGTCAGGTCCGTCTCGCCCTGAACAATCAAATGAGCCGCATCGAGCGGATATTCCTGGTCACCGGCGGTTGCTGCGACCGTCAGTTCCTGAGGACCGAGCACGCCGGCCTCGCGGTGTTGGATGCGACGAGCGAGACCGGGGTGCGGCTGCTGTCTGGCTTTCCGCGAGGACCCTGGGATCAATCACTCTTCGTGGTCGATCCGCTCGGCAACCTGATGATGCGCTACGACGTGCGACGGGATCCGAAAGGGCTGCTGGAGGATCTGAAGAAGCTTCTTTCGCTTTCGCACATCGGGTAGCGACCGTGCAAGGCACTCCCAATGCGTCCCTCTCCCGCGGCCTGGATGCGCGGCGGCTCAACCCGTGGATCCGCCGTCTGGCGCTCGCCGGTGTGCTGCTGTGCTTCGGGGTGGTCGTGCTCGGCGCCTACGTGCGACTGACGGCAGCAGGGCTTGGCTGCCCCGACTGGCCGGGCTGTTACGGACACGTCACACCGCTCGGCGCCAAGGAGAGCGCAGCGGCCCAGGCGGCCTTCCCGACGCGACCGCTGGATGTCGGCAAAGCCTGGCGCGAGATGATCCATCGCTACGCCGCGTCCACGCTCGGCCTGATCATCGTCGCGATCGCCGTCGTCGCGATCGCCAACCGCCGGACGGCACCCATCCGCGTCCGGTACGCGCTGGCGCTGCTGCTGCTGGTCATCTTTCAGGGACTTTTGGGAATGCTCACCGTGACGTGGCGATTGAAGCCGCTCATCGTTACCGGCCATCTGGTGTTTGGATTGACGACCCTCGGGTTGCTGTGGTGGCTGTGGCTCTCCTTGGCGGAGCCGGGTACCCGGCTTGACGTCGGCCACAATGCGCATCGCGGCCTCCGTGCAGCGAATGCCCGCAAGGCATGGCGCCTGGCAATCATCGGGCTGATTGCGCTCGCGCTGCAGATCGCGCTGGGAGGCTGGACCAGCAGCAACTACGCGGCGATTGCCTGCCCAGATTTTCCAACCTGTCAAAACACCTGGTGGCCGCATGCGGATTTCCGTAACGCGTTCGTGCTCTGGCGCGGCCTCGCGATCAACTTCGAGGGCGGCGTGCTGAATCAGCCGGCGCGGGTGGCCATTCATCTGACGCATCGGTTGGGTGCGGTCATTGCTACGCTGACGCTGTGTCTGGCCGCGGGAGCCACCCTCCTGCGCGCCGCACGCGGGGCCACGCGCCTCGCGGCGATCGCCGTGCTGGCCGCCCTGGCCCTCCAGCTCACCATCGGAATCTCCATGATCGTCAAGGGATTTCCGCTGTGGCTCGCCACCGTTCACACGGCCGGGGCCGCGTTGCTGCTGCTTAGCGTTCTGAGCCTGTTGCGTACTCTGGCGGGGGCGGCGGCTGCGCGGGCCTTCTGATACGATCCGGCGCCCCGATTACTCGATGGCCAGAGGGAAGCAATCCATGGCACCCGCCCAAGTTCTGCAGCATGTGCTGACGAAGTATGCGAAGGAACTGCTTCCAGAGTGGCTTCAGCTTCAGCTGTCCGGAGACACCGTCCGTTCCGATCTGATGCGCGAAGGTGAGCTGAGAGAGCAGTCGCGCGAATTCCTATCCCTTCTGGCGCAGGCGGCGGTGACCGGCACGGAAAATCTCAGCGGAACGGCCTGGACTACGATCAAGGAGTTTCTGGCCGGAATCTCCCGATCACGAGCTCTGCAGGGTTTCAGTCCCACTGAAACGGCCATGTTCGTGTTCTCGCTCAAGGAGCCCCTGTTCACGCGATTGCGTGCGGAAACGCCCAAGGATGCCGAAGCACTCGCCAGCTCGCTGTGGCAGGCCACCGTGCTGCTCGACAAGCTCGGCCTGTACACGGCCGAGGTCTACCAGAAAAACCGCGAGGAGGTCATCTCCCGGCAGCAGCGGGAGCTGCTGGAGCTGTCCACTCCGGTGGTCAAGCTGTGGGAGAACATTCTTGCGCTGCCCCTCATCGGCACCCTGGACAGCGAGCGCACTCAGATTGTGATGCAGAGTCTCCTGCAGAAGATCGTGGAGACCGGAGCCGCCATTGCCATCATCGATATCACGGGCGTGCCGACTGTGGACACGCTCGTGGCGCAACATCTGTTGAAGACGGTCGCGGCCGCCCGACTCATGGGCGCGGACTGCATCATCAGCGGGATTCGCCCGCAGATTGCCCAGACCATCGTGCATCTGGGCGTGGATCTGAGCGAGGTAACGACGAAGGCAACGCTTGCCGATGCCTTCCTGATCGCTTTGCGCCGCACCCAGGCACAACTGCCGAAGGCCCTCTCAGGCTGAGGGGCGGATAGCGTGGACAGAATTCCGATTCTGAAGCTCGACGACTTCCTGCTCGTGACGATCCAGGTGGATATGCACGACCGCCTGGCCATGCAGCTCCAGGATGATCTGACGGCGCGCATTGTCGCCGCGCGCGCGCGCGGCGTGCTCATCGACATATCGACTCTGGAGATCGTGGACTCCTTCATCGGTCGAATGATCAGCAACATCGCGGGCATGGCGCGCGTGCTGGATGCCGAAACCGTGGTCGTAGGCATGCAGCCGGCAGTTGCCATCACGCTCGTCGAGCTGGGACTTTCACTCGAGGGAGTACGCACGGCGCTGAACGTCGACAAGGGAATGGCGCTCCTGCGGCAGCGTACCTACGAAGAGTCGCGGATCTAGGTGCCCGCGCCAATCGTCCTGGGGACGGCCGTTTTGCCGATCCGGACGGCGGAGGATGTGGTGCGGGTGCGCCAGGCAACCCGCGAGAACGCCGTTGCCCAGGGATTCAACCTCGTGGAGCAGACGAAGCTGGTGACAGCGGCCAGCGAGCTGGCACGTAACACAATCGACCACGGTGAGGGCGGCGAGGTCCGGATCGAACGACTGGCCGACTTGGCGCGCAAAGGACTGCGACTGACCTTCAGCGACCAGGGGCCGGGCATAGAGGACATCGAGCAGGCTCTCAAAGACGGCTTTTCGACCGGCAATGGCCTGGGGCTCGGATTGAGTGGCGCGCGGCGGCTCTCGAATGAGTTTTCGCTCGATTCTGCGCCGGGACAGGGAACGCGAGTCATGATCGCCCGTTGGCGTTGAGCCCCCGAGCCCGGGCGGCCGCTGGAGCAGCATGCAGTCCCATTCAAGTACCGCCCGGCCGCAGCTTCGTATCCCGATCGGCGAGCGCAGCGAGGTTGGCGAGGCGAGGCGCGCCGCCTTGGATTTGGCCGAGTCCCTGGGCTTCGATGCGACGCAGGTTGGAAAAGTGGGACTGTGCGTCACCGAAGCGGCCTCTAACATAGTGAAGCATGGCGCTAGCGGACAGATCGTCCTGCGCAGCCTGAGCCAGGAGGGTCCGGCCCGGCTTGAGATCCTGGCTCTCGATCGCGGCCCGGGGATCGCGAACCTCCATTCAAGCCTTCAGGACGGTGTCTCCACGGCCGGCAGCCCCGGCACGGGGCTGGGGGCGCTGGCGCGATCCTCTGACGCTTTTGAGATCTATGCACCGGAGGGTCGCGGCACTCTCGTGCGGCTGGAGATCTGGTCGAAATCCCCGGTGCAGCCGCAGCTGGAATTCGGCTCCGTGTGCCTCCCCAAATCCGGCGAAACAGACTGCGGAGATGCGTGGGCCGTGCAAAGCGACAGGGGCAGTCATACTGTGATGGTCGCGGACGGCCTGGGTCATGGCACGGACGCCGCTCGCGCGGCGCATGCAGCCCTCTCTGTCCTCGCCAGGCGTCCCAACGACGATCCCGCGCAGCTTATCGAGGCATGCCACCACGCCCTGAAGCCCACCAGGGGCGCCGCAGTCGCGGTGGCCCGGCTGCCGGCCTCCGGCCAGAGAGGCTCCTTCGCGGGCATCGGGAATATAGCGTGTCGCGTGGAGACCCCCGAGGCGCGTCGCCAGCTCGTCTCCCATAACGGGACGCTGGGACACACGATGCGCCGGCTGCAGCAGTTCGAGTTCGATTTTGCCCCCGGGGCGCTGCTGATCTTCCACAGTGACGGGCTGGCAACGCACTGGAATCTGGGGGAATATCCAGGGCTTGCGAACAGGCATCCCGGAACGATCGCCGGTGTGCTGTATCGCGACCATGAAAGAGGCAGGGATGACGTCACGGTCCTGGTCGCGCGAATCAAGGCGACCGGCTGAGACGTCCCGGTGCGAGCATCACTGACATGAATAGACCTCTGCTGACGGTCGCTGTCCATTACGAGCAGGACGTCGTGGTCGCCCGCCAGAGGGCGCGCCAGATCGCCTCCCTGCTCGGGTTTGACAACCAGGCTCAGACCCGTATCGCCACCGCCGTGTCCGAGATCGCACGCAACGCCTATCGATATGCGAGCGGCGGCAAGGTCGAGTTCATGTTGGAGGGACAGAGCGCACCCCAACTGCTGCTGATCCGCATCGAGGACCAGGGCCCCGGTATCCGCAATCTCGAGCGCATCCTGAGTGGAGAGTACCGATCGGAGACGGGCATGGGCCTGGGCATCCTGGGTGCGCGGCGCCTCATGGACCAGGTCGACATCTCTTCCGTCGAGGGCCGCGGCACGAACGTGCTGCTGAAGAAGATCCTGCCGGCGCGCGCGCCGCTGGTCACGGCGGCCACTTTCGGCCGCATCGCTCACGAGCTGACGGCACGGCCGCCGGTCGGAGCG
This sequence comes from Steroidobacteraceae bacterium, assembly GCA_036501985.1. Classification (GTDB taxonomy): domain Bacteria; phylum Pseudomonadota; class Gammaproteobacteria; order Steroidobacterales; family Steroidobacteraceae; genus 13-2-20CM-66-19. The sequence goes on from DASXZI010000017.1 coordinate 48,972, forward strand.
CTGGAGGAGCTGCAAGAGCAGAATCGAGAGCTGTTGCGTACCCTCGGAGAGCTGCGCGAGCGCCAGGATGAGCTCATTTACCTCAACCGCGAGCTCGAAGACACCAACCGGGGCGTCGTGGCCCTGTATGCCGAGCTCGACGAGAAGGCCGACCATCTGCGGCGCGCCGACGAGATGAAGTCGCGCTTCCTTTCCAACATGAGCCATGAGTTCCGCACGCCGCTGCACTCCATCCAGGCTCTGTCGCATCTGCTGCTCGGGCGCTCGGACGGCGAGCTCACCGATGAGCAGGCGCGGCAGGCCAACTTCATCTGCAAGGCGGCCGATGATCTGACGGCCCTCGTGGACGACCTGCTCGACCTGGCCAAGATCGAAGCCGGGAAGATCGAGGTGCGCCCCATCGAGTTCAACGTCACCAACCTGTTCAGCGCGCTGCGCGGCATGTTGCGCCCGCTGCTGGTGGGCGACAGCGTGAAGCTGATTTTTGATGAGCCCGAGGCGCCGCTCGAGCTGTACAACGACGAGGGCAAGATCTCCCAGATCCTGCGCAACTTCATCTCCAACGCGATCAAGTTCACGGAGCACGGTGAGGTCCGCGTGAGCGTGATGCTCAGCGAGGACCGGCGCACGATACGGTTTTCCGTGGCCGACACGGGCGTCGGCATCGGCGTAGAGGATCAGGTGCGCATTTTCGAGGAATTCACCCAGGTACCCAACGCGATGCAGGGGAAGGTCAAGGGCACCGGCCTCGGGCTGCCTCTTTGCCGCCGGCTCGCACGTCTGCTGCACGGCGACGTGCAAGTGAGCAGCGAGCTGGGGGTGGGGTCGGTATTTTCGGCTACGCTGCCCGTGCCCTTCGATGAAGGGGCGCTCGCCGTCGCCTCCGCGGCGCCAGTCGAGCCCGGTCTCGTACCCGTGCTCATAGTTGATGACGAGCCCGAGATGCGTCACGTCGTTGAAAAGTACCTGCGCACGACACGCTATCAGCCGTTGAGCGCACGCAGCCTGCGCGACGCGCGCGCTCTGATGCAGCGCGTGCGCCCCCAGGCGATCGTCCTCGACATCATGTTGCGAGGCGAAGACTCGTGGCGGTGGCTGAGCGATCTGAAGGGAAACCCCGAGACGGCAGCCATCCCCGTGATCGTGCTGACCTCGATCGAGGATGAGCGCAAGGGCCTGGCGCTGGGCGCGGATGCGTATTGCATCAAGCCGGTCAGCGCAGAGAAGCTGATCTCGAAGCTCGACAGCCTGACGGCGCCCCGCGTACTGGTCATCGATGATGACCCGGCGTCCCGCTATCTCATGCACAAGCTTCTGGCAAACAATCGAACTTGCATCATCGAGGCCGAGGACGGGCGCAGTGGCCTCGCCGCAGCCCGGCGCGCACGCCCCTCCATGATCTTTCTCGACCTGAAGCTGCCCGACCTGGGGGGCGAAGATGTTCTGGAATCCCTCAAGGCGGATGCAGACCTGCACCAGGTGCCCGTAGCTATCGTGACCTCCGCATTGCTTTCGAGTGCCGAACGGGAACGCCTCGGTCAGCGTGCGCAGGCAGTCTTGCAGAAGAGCGAGCTCGACGCCGATCGCGCACGCGACCTGCTGGCCGCCCATGGCCTCTAGGGCTATGAACGGCTCGATCACGATTCTGAATGTCGACGACACGCCGGGATTGCGCTATGGAAAGACCCGCGTCCTGCGCTCTGCGGGATATAACGTCATAGAGGCGGAGACCGGGGCATCCGCCTTGCGCCTGGCTCGCGAGCTGCTGCCCGCACTCGTGCTCTGTGACGTGAAGCTCCCGGACATGAGCGGCATCGAGGTCTGCAGGCAGATCAAGCGCGACCCGGCGACCCGCTTGATCCCTGTCATCCAGATTTCGGCCACATTCGTCACGGAGCAGGACAAACAGACGGGCCTGATCGGCGGGGCGGACATCTATCTCACCGAGCCGCTCGAGCCAAAGGTTCTGGAGACGGTCGTCGGCGTATTGCTGCAGCTCCGGCGCACCGAGGCAGGGCTGCGAGAGACGGAGAAGCGCTGGCAGCGCCTGATGGATTCCAACGTGGTCGGCATTGCCATCATCGCAGACGGCCGGATCGTCGAGGCCAACGAGATGTTCCACTCTACTCTGGGCTACACGAGTGAGGACTTCAGGCGCGCGCCGGTGACCCTCCTCGACATCACGCCCACCGAGAGTCGCGCGGCCATCGAGCATGCTTCCGCTGAAGTGCTCGCGCACGGCTCGTGCGCCACCTTCGAGACCGTGTACCTGCGCCGGGACGGCAGCCGGATCGCCGCGGTCGTCGGTGCCGTGCTGATCGACCCCGCGCTCAGACGGTGGATGACGCTGGTGCTGGACATCAGCGGACAGAAGTTGGTCGAGGCGGAACGCCAGCGTGCCTTTGACCGCGAGCGCATCGCGCGTGCGCAGGCCGAGGAAGCCACGCGCCTCAAGGACGACTTCCTCGCCAACCTGTCGCACGAGCTGCGCACACCGATGAACATCATCATCGGCTGGGCTCACCTGCTGAAGAAAGGCCCCCTGTCCGAGGAGCAGAAGATCCGGGCGGCGGATGCGATCGGACGCGCCGCCCGCTCCCAGGCGCAGCTCATCGAGGACCTGCTGGATGTCTCGCGCATCGTGACCGGCAAGTTCCGCATGGAGATGCAGAAGGTCGGCATCGAGGCCGTTCTCAAGTCGGCGGTCGACAGCCTGCGACTGGTTGCCAGCGCGAAGCAGGTGAACGTCAGTCTTTCCCAGGAGACTCCGGGCGCGGCCGTGCGCGGAGACGCGGACCGGCTGCAGCAAGTGTTCTGGAATCTTCTCTCCAACGCGGTGAAGTTCACGCCTCCCGGAGGCGCCGTGGACGTGCGCATGCAGGCAGGCGATAACCACGTCGTCGTCGCAGTGAGCGACACCGGAATGGGCATCCCGCTCGACTTTCTCCCGCATGTATTCGATCGGTTTCGTCAGGCTGACAGCACGAGTACCCGCAAGCACGCCGGGATGGGCCTTGGACTTGCGATCGTGCGCCACGTAGTCGAGCTGCACGGCGGTACGGTTCGGGCCGAGAGCCCCGGTGAGGAGGCCGGCTCAACCTTCATTGTGACGCTGCCGCTGCTCACCGAGAGCGACCTGATCGATGCCATGACTCCTCTGCCCGCCTTATCGGCCCAGGCAGAGCCCTCAGCCAGGCCATGGCGAGTGTTGCTGGTCGATGACGATGAGGACGCCCGGGAGGTTGCAGTCGTCGGACTGGAGAGGGCGGGATTCGAGTTACGCGCGGTAGGGAACGCCCGCGATGCGCTGGCCGTTCTGGATCAATGGCAAGCGGATGTGGTCGTCTCGGACATTGGCATGCCCGGGGTCGACGGGTACGAGTTCATACGGATGTTGCGCGCGCGCCCTCCTGAGCGCGGCGGCCGTGTGGCAGCGCTCGCGCTCACGGCTTTCGCTCGCCTCGAGGATGCAGTGCGGGCGCGATCCAGCGGCTACCAGGGTCACGTTGCCAAGCCAGTCAGTCCCGAGGAGCTCGCAGCTGCCGTGTCCAGGCTGAAGGGTGCGTTCGAGCCCGGCCTTGGGCCATGAGGTCTGAGTCCGCGGCCCGCTCCGCCGTCGCCCGAAGTGCGCCGGCGACCTGGCGCCGCTACCTGGAGCTGACCAAGCCCCGGGTGGTGGCCCTGATCACGTTCACCGCCATAGTGGGGACCCTGCTCGCCAGTCCCGCGTGGCCGCCGCTCGATTCGCTGGTATGGGGCAATCTGGGAATCGCCCTGGCCTCCGCCTGCGCCGCCACCCTCAATCACGTGCTCGACCGGCGCATCGACGAGCAAATGAGTCGGACGCGCAGCAGGCCCTTGCCCACCGGCGCGCTCCGCGAGACTCAGGCGTTGATCTTCGCCGCCGTCCTCGGCGTGACCGCGATGGCCATTCTCGCGTTTCTCGTCAACCTGCTGACCGCCACCCTGACCTTTTTATCGCTCATCGGTTATGCCGTCATCTACACGGTATGGCTCAAGAGAGCGACCTCGCAAAACATAGTGATCGGGGGCGCCGCCGGAGCGGCCCCCCCGGTCCTCGGCTGGGCGGCCGTCACCAACACCATCGACCCGAACGCGCTGCTGTTGTTTCTGATCATCTTCGTCTGGACGCCGCCGCACTTCTGGGCGCTCGCGATTGCGCGGCGCGACGACTACGCGCGCGCAGGCATCCCCATGCTGCCGGTCACCCACGGGATCGAGTTCACACGCCTGCACGTCCTGCTCTACACCGTCCTGCTCGTGTGCGTGACGCTCATGCCGTTCATCACTCACATGAGCGGCTTGCTCTACCTGACCGTGGCAATCGGGTTGAACGCAGGGTTCCTGTACTACGCGCTGGCTTTGAAGATCACGGCGCGCCAGGAGCTGCCGATGCGGGTATTCAAGTTCTCCGTGACCTATCTCATGTGGCTGTTCGCGGCCCTGCTAGCCGACCACTACCTGCAGTTGATGCAGGGCACACTGCAATAGCGGCCGCCCGAGGCGGCGGGTTCAGCCGCTCAGACGCGTGTCAGGACCAGCTGCCACGACGAGAGGCGCCGCTCATTGAGCAGCAACACACCCGCGGCCTGATAGCGCTTCGTATCAAGCTGGGCCAGATGCTCCGACCCGTGGTACCCCGAGGCGGTACACGTGTACACGCACAGGATGCTGCTGCCTACGACGCTGAACGTCCCGCTCAGCTTGCCCAGCGTCGCGTTTTCCGCCGTCCAGATCATCGTCGTGCCGTCGCGGCCCGGAGGCCTGATCGAGTAGGCGTTGACGAATTCCACGGGGGGTGAGCCCAGCACCCGCAGCGTGCCGGCGAGCAGCCAGCACTCTGCATGGTGAGCGATCTCCGTCCGACCCTGCGCCTCGAGAGGCTCGCCGTCGCCGCGCCAGAATGTCCCTTGCGAGGTCCACACACCCGGCTCGAACAGAAACGTGTGCATCATGCTCCGCTCCTCCGTGGGCCATTATGGCGCGGCCGGCCGTTTAGGGGTACGTTCCGCAGCGGTTGCGCGCGGGCACCGGGCCGGAAGCGGGGCGGGAGTCACACTATGTTGATCGAACGCGTCTGGGCTGCGAACAGCTATCGCAACTTCCACTACCTCATCGCCTGTCCGCAGACCGGTGAGGCCCTCGCCGTGGACCCGCTCGACTGGCGCCGTTGCCTGGAGGTGGCGCGCGCGCGGAGCTGGCAGATCACTCAGGTCTTGAATACTCACGAGCATCGTGACCATACCGGGGGCAACACCGGAATGGTCGAAGCCACCGGCGCACGGCTTCTGGCCCACGCCGGGGCCGCTGGGCGCATCGGCGGCGTGGATCGCGGCCTGCAGAAAGGCGATGTCATCCGCGTCGGCCGGGCAGTCGAGCTGGAGTGCCTGGACACCCCCGGTCACACGCTTTCCCACGTGTGCCTGTTGGCGCACACGGAACAGCCGGCGCTGTTCAGCGGTGACACGCTCTTCAACGCCGGAGCCGGGAATTGCCATAACGGCGGCGATCCCGGGCTGTTGTATGAGACTTTCGCGACGCAGCTTGCGCGGTTGCCCGATGACACGCGTGTCTTCCCCGGTCACGAGTACCTGGCACGCAATCTCGAATTCACACTGGATCGCGAGCCCGACAACATCCGGGCGGCGGCGCTGCTGAGCACGGCGCGTGAGCATGATCCGGCAGCGGCGCGGGTCACCACTTTGGGTGAAGAGAAAGAGATCAACAGCTTTTTTCGGATACGCAGCCCCGCGGTCATCGCCCGTCTGCGCGAGGCATTTCCCCAGATCGGGCCCGAGCCAGACCCCCGGACGGTATTCCTCAAGCTGCGCGAGTTGCGTAACGCATGGTAGGGCGCCTGCGGCGCGGCAACTGCAGCGGGATGCCGCCTTTTGCCCTCGACTACCCTGGCCGCCAGGTGATGGGCACATGCTGGGGCTGACTTGCGACACGCGAGATCCATGTCCCGATGGCGGGCCACGCCGCCAGATCCAGGCCGGCTTCGTCCGCCACGTGGGTGTAGGCATACAGCGCGATATCGGCAATGGTGTAGCGATCGCCGACGAAGAATGCCCTGTCGCGCAGGTGGGCCTCCATGATCGTGAGAGCGGCGCGGCCGCGGGCCAGGCGATCTGGAAGCTCCGCGCGGCGCGGCGAGTGGGCCTGCAGATGCTTCAGAATGAAGCGTGGCGTCGCGACGTAAGGCTCGTGGCTGTACTGCTCGAAAAACATCCACTGCAGCACCTGGGCGCGCTGCAGGCGCTCCTGCGGCAGCCAGGCGGTTCCCTCGGCGAGGTACCAGAGAATCGCATCCGATTCCGCCAGGCACACGCCGTCGTCGATCTCCAGCGTGGGGATGCGGCCATTGGCATTCTTCGCCAGGAACTGCGGCGTGCGGGTCTGGTTGCTGAGGATATCGAGCTCGACCCAGCGGTAGGGCCGCTCGAGCAGTGCGAGCAGCAACCTCACCTTGTACCCGTTACCCGAGTCGAGGTAGTCGTACAGTGTAAGCATCTGATGCCTCGCCAGGACCGCGCACTCGGCTACAGTAGCTGATCGCCGGTTGGCGCGCTTCAGCACCACAGGAACCTCGAGCCTCGTGTTCTCGCATTTCTACCGCCGCACGTTTGTCCTCGTCACCATACTGGCCCTCGGCTGGTCGCTGGTTGAGATCCTGCGGCCCCTCTGGACCACGCTCGGCTGGGCGGCGGTGCTGGCATTCCTGCTCACCCCCCTGCACGAACGGCTCACCGCACGCTTGAAGGGGCGCAAGTCACTCTCCGCCGGCATCCTCACCGGTCTGACGCCGTTCTTCGTGATGGCGCCCATCGCTTTCCTCGGAGTAGCGTTCGCGAAACAGGTCGCCATCATCCTATCGGACATGTCCAACAGCTCGCTGAGCTATGAGTCGGTGCTCGGCAAGATGGAGTCGATTCCGATTCTCGGTAGCCTGGTGCAGTGGGTTCGTGACACGGCACCGATCAGCGCCGAGCAGGTCAAAAGTTGGGTCGTCGATGGCGCCCAGACCGTGTTGAAATCGGCGGCCTCCATGGGTGGCAGCCTGGCACTGGGTGTGATGGGCTCGCTGGTCGGCTTCTTCATGATGCTGTTCCTGCTGTTTTTCCTGCTGCGCGACGGCCGCTCGATACTGGCGCGCCTCACCGGCTTCATCCCCATGGAGCCGCGTCCGCGGGGCCAGCTTCTCGGTTACCTGGGCGACGTCACCCGGGCGGTGGTGTTCGGCTCCGTCGCCACGGCCCTGGTGCAGGGCGTGTTTGTCGGCGTCGGCTTCGCGATCATCGGACTACCCTCGCCGCTGGTGTTCGGCGTGCTGGCGACGATCGCCGCATTCCTTCCGGCCGGCTCGGCGATCGTTCTGGTGCCGGCCATCCTCTATCTCGTCTTCGCGGGGCGCTGGGGGGCGGGGCTATTCATGCTGGCCTGGACAGCCGGCGTGGCGATCATCGACAACATCCTGCGGCCATTCCTGACCGCACGTCAGGCGGAAGTCTCGACCCTGGCGGTGTTCGTCGGCGCGATCGGGGGCGCCTCCGCGTTCGGCATCCTGGGCCTGGTCATCGGCCCGGTGCTGCTCGGTTTCATCGCCGCACTCCTGAAATTTGCGGAGAAAGGCGTCGTCGGCAGCGATTAGCCCGGGGCCCCCGGGCAGCACTCGCCCGGCGCGCGGCGGCCGTCGGCCCAGGGGCCCAAAAGGCGCGCCTTTTTGCCCCTATAATGCGCCCCCCATGGATTTGTCCCCGCTCCTGAATCCCCTCAACGATGCGCAGCGCGAAGCCGTCACGGCTCCGCTGGGACCCGTGCTGGTGCTGGCAGGAGCCGGGAGCGGCAAGACGCGCGTGCTGACCCACCGCATCGTGTGGCTCATCCAGGCGCAGAACGCCTCGCCGCACGGAGTGCTTGCCGTAACGTTCACGAACAAGGCGGCGGGCGAGATGCGCGGCCGCGTCGAGCATCTCCTGGGCATCCCCGGAGGCGGGCTGTGGATAGGCACCTTCCATGGCATCGCGCACCGGCTGCTGAGGCTGCACTGGCGCGAGGCGGGGCTGGTGCAGAGCTTCCAGATCCTGGATTCGGAGGATCAGCAGCGCCTGATCCGCAAGCTGATCCGGGCGCTGGAGCTCGACGAGACACGCTGGGTGCCGCGCGAAGTCCAGTGGTTCATCAACTCCAACAAGGACGAAGGCCTGCGGCCGGCGAGCCTCAAGGACGGCAACGATCCGACCCGGCGCCAGATGATCCTGCTTTATGCCGAGTACGAGGCTGCCTGTGCCCGGGCCGGCGTCGTGGACTTCGCGGAGCTGCTGCTGCGCGCCTTCGAGCTCTGGCGCGATCGGCCGGAGCTGCTTGCCCATTACCGGCGGCGCTTCCGCCACGTACTGGTGGATGAGTTCCAGGACACCAACGCCATCCAGTACGCGTGGATGAAACTGCTGGTCGGGCCCGAAGGCTATCCGTTCGTGGTCGGCGATGATGACCAATCCATTTACCGCTGGCGTGGCGCTCGCGTCGAGAATCTGCAGCAGTTCCGCAAAGATTTCCCGGGCGCAAGGCTCTACCGCCTGGAGCAGAATTACCGCTCGACAGCCGCCATCCTCGATGCGGCCAACGGCCTGATTGCCCACAACTCCGGCCGCCTGGGCAAGAACCTGTGGACGAGCGGTGCCCGCGGGGACCCGATCCGCCTGTATGCTGCCTTCAACGAGCGGGATGAGGCTGAGTTCGTCACGCAGCGCATCCGCGACTGGGTGAATCGCGGTGGCCTGCGGCGCGAGATCGCGATTCTCTATCGCTCGAATGCTCAGTCCCGCGTCTTCGAGGAGATGTTCCTGTCCGCCCGTATTCCCTACAAGGTGTACGGCGGTCTGCGGTTCTTCGAGCGCGCGGAAATCAAGGATGCGCTCGCCTACCTGCGTCTCACGGCCAATCGCCGCGATGATCCCTCGTTCGAGCGCGTGGTCAATCTGCCGACGCGCGGGATCGGGGCGAAGAGTGTCGATGCAGTCCGCGCCCATGCGAAAGGCGCCGGCACCTCGTTGTGGGAGTCGTCTGCTGCCTGCATTAGCTCGGGTGCGCTCGGACCGAAGGCTTCGAGCGCCCTGAGCGGTTTCCTGGGCCTGATCGAGCGCCTGGCCGGGGAGATCCGCGGGCTTGCGCTGCATGAGCAGGTGGACCACATCCTGCAGAGCAGTGGCCTGATCGATCACTTCCGCCGCGACAAGGCCGACAAGGGCGAGGCCCGCGTCGAGAACCTGGAGGAGCTGGTCAGCGCCGCGCGCGGGTTCAGCCCTGAGGGGGTCGAGGCCGGCCAATCCGATCTCGAGGCCTTTCTTTCTCATGCGGTGCTGGAGTCCGGCGAGGGCCAGGCAGAAGCCTGGGAAGATTGCGTGCAGATGATGACGCTGCACACCGCGAAGGGGCTTGAGTTCCCGCTGGTGTTCCTGTCGGGCATGGAAGACGGCCTGTTTCCCCATCAGCGCTCGCTGAACGACATCGCCGGACTCGAGGAAGAGCGCCGGTTGTGTTATGTCGGAATGACGCGCGCCATGAAGGAACTCTATCTCACGTATGCCGAGCAGCGCAGGCTGCATGGCGTGGACAGTTACGGTCAGCCGTCCCGCTTCATACGCGAGGTCCCCGACGAGCTCATCGAGGAAGTGCGGCCGAAGGTGCAGGTCTCGCGTCCCGTGGCTCCGGGGCGGCTGCGTTATGAGGAGCCTGCCGTGGCCGGTGTCCGGCTGGGCGGGCGCGTGCGTCACGGCCGATTCGGCGAAGGAGTCATCCTCAACGTGGAGGGCAACGGGCCGCATGCCCGTGTCCAGGTGAATTTCGAGCGGCAAGGGACCAAGTGGCTGATGATCCAGTACGCTAATCTGGAGCCATTGTGAAGATCGTCATTCTCGGAGCCGGTCAGGTCGGGCGTACCGCCGCTTACCATCTCTCCCGGGAAGAAGCCAACGAAGTGACGGTGGTCGATCTGGACGAGGACGTGCTGCGCGATCTGCAGGACCGGCTGGACATCCGCACCGTCGCCGGGCACGCCTCCTATCCCACGGTGCTCGAGGCAGCAGGCGTACCGGAAGCCGACATCATCGTGGCGCTGACCAACAGCGACGAAGTGAACATGATGGCGTGCGAGGTTGCCTACACTCTGTACAGAACACCGACGAAGATCGCGCGCATCCGCTCGGCGGAATACACCACTCGCCCCGAGCTGTTCAGCGACGAGGCACTCCCGGTCGATGTTTTCATCAGCCCGGAGCAACTGGTCACCGACTACGTCGAGCGTCTCATCCAGTATCCGGGTGCGCTCCAGGTGCTGGACTTCGCCGACGGCCGGGTCCAGCTCGTTGGCGTTCGCGCGCTCAAAGGCGGCCAGCTCGTGGGTCATGGATTGCGCGAGCTGCCGCTGCACCTGCGCAGGGCCGCGGCGCGCGTGGTGGCCATATACCGGGCCGGACGCAGCATTGCCACCGAGGGTGATACCGTCATCGAGGATGGTGATGAGGTGTTCTTTCTGGCCGCACGCAGCGATATTCGCCGCGTGATGAGCGAGATGCGGACGCAGGACGATCCCGTGCGGCGCATCGTGATCGCCGGCGGAGGCAACATCGGTCTGCGCCTCGCGCGCACTCTGGAAAAGAGCAACCAGGTAAAGCTCATCGAGCGGGACGCGCGCCGCGCACGCAAGGCATCCGAGCTGCTCGAAAGGGCTATCGTGCTCAACGGAGACGCGGCCGACGAGGAGCTGCTGATCGAGGAGAACATCGACAGCGCCGATGTGTTCGCCGCTCTGACCAACTCCGAAGAGGCGAACATCCTGTCGGCGATGCTCGCGAAGCGCCTGGGGGCTCACAAGGTCATGGCGCTGGTCAACAGACCGTCCTACGGCGAGCTGATCGAGAGCGGCAGCATCGACATCGCGATCTCGCCTCAGACCATCACGATCGGCTCCCTGCTCGCGCACGTTCGCCGCGGGGATGTGGTGCGCGTGCATTCGCTCCGGCGGGGCGCGGCCGAAGCCCTCGAGGCGGTCGTGCACGGTGACGAAGTCAACTCGCGGGTAGTCGGCAAGCGCGTCGAGGAGATCCACCTGCCCGAGGGCACCACGATCGGTGCGATCGTGCGCGGCGACGAGGTGATCATGGCGCATCATGACACGGTCGTACAGTCGAACGATCACACCATCCTGTTCCTGTCTGACCGCCGTCATCTCGAGGCCGTCGAGCGATTCTTCCTGCGTACCTCGCGACAATGAGGGCCCGCGGGCCAGAAGTTTCCCAGGGGCGGCGGCGCGTACGCGCCGCACGCGATGCGCGGCACTAGGAAAGCCACGCGATGCTCGCAGTCGTACACGTTCTCGGGCAGCTCCTCGCATGCTTCGGCGCGGCGTACATCCTTCCGATCGTCTGCTCCCTGCTCACCGGAGATGGGCTCGCCCTGTATTTTCTCGCGGCCGCGGCGGTGAGCACCGGGTTGGGCCTGCTGCTCGTCGCCGCCACGCGCGCTGGCCGGCGCGAGATCAAGCCACGCGACGGATTCCTCCTCGTGACCCTCGGATGGATCCTGACCTCGGCGCTCGCGACCATCCCACTCCTGCTCGCGATGCCCGGCCTGGGGTTCACACGTGCGTTCTTCGAGACCATGTCCGGCCTCACGACGACCGGCTCGACCGTGCTGAGCGGCCTGGACCATCTGCCGCCCTCGCTGAACCTGTGGCGTCATGCGCTGCAGTGGGTAGGGGGCCTCGCCATAATCGTCATGGCGCTGGCGGTGCTGCCGGTCCTCGGGATCGGAGGCATGCAGCTTTACAAGAGCCAGACCCCCGGTCAGATCAAGGACGACCGGCTTGCGCCGCGCATCGCCCAGACCGCCCGTTCGCTGTGGCTGGTGTACACCCTCATCACGGTCGCCGGCATCATCGCATTACGCATCTGCGGCATGTCCTGGCTCGATGCAGTCTGCCACGCATTTTCCGCGGTCGGACTGGGCGGCTTCTCCACGCATGACGCCAGCGTCGCCTGGTTCAACTCCGTGCCCATCGAGCTCGTGCTGATGGGCCTCATGCTCATCGCGTCGCTGAATTTCGCGCGCCACATCGTGGCATTCCGTCGGCTCTCTGCGCAGCCCTACACCCGAGACCCGGAATCGCGCGCCATCTTCATGGTGATCGGCGCCAGCATCGTCGTGATCGCCGCCCTGTTGAGCTGGCACGGGCGCTACCCGGGTTTCATGGTCTCGCTGCGGCACGCAGCCTTCAACGTCGTCTCGATGGCCACGACGAGCGGGCTGTCCACGGAGGACCTGGACAGCTGGCCCGTGTTTGCGCCGTTCTGGATGCTGTTCCTGTCATGCATCGTGTGCAGCACGGGCTCGCCCGGCGGCGGCATCAAGATGTTCCGTGCGCTGGTGCTGGCAAAGCAGGCCGGCCACGAATTGAAGATCCTCGTGCATCCGAGCGCCGTCGTGCCCGTGCGCATCGGCGGCCGCCCGATCCCCGAGCGCGTGGCCGACGCCGTCCTGGGATTCATCTTCCTGTATTTCATGACGGTCGCGCTGCTGACGTTCGCGCTGCTGCTGACCGGCCTGGACTTCGATTCCTCCTTCAGTGCGATCGTGGCCGCCATCAACAACACCGCGCACGGGCTGCACACCAAGGGCCCCGTCAGCAACTACCACGCACTGAGCACTTCGCAGACCTGGATTTGCACGGCCGCCATGCTGCTCGGACGCCTGGAGATCTTCAGCGTCATCGTGCTCTTCACCCCGGCGTTCTGGCGCAAGTAGGCGCTACCGACATGGCTTTTCGCGTGGGGCAGCCCCTGGCGCCCGGCTGTGTACTCCACCCCTGGGCGCCTAGCTGTGTACTCCACCCCTGGCGCCTAGCTGTGTACTCCACCCCTGGGCGCCTAGCTGTGTATGTAGCTCTCGAGCTGCTCGATGGTCTGGCGCTGCTCCTCCATCAGCGCCTTCAGCAGGTCGCCGATCGACACCATGCCGATGACCTTGGCGCCATCGACGACCGGCAGGTGCCGGAACCGCTGCTCGGTCATGAGCTGCATGCAATCCTGCACCGTCTGCGCAAGCGATACGGTCACCACGGGCGCCGTCATGATCTGCGAGACGGGCGTGTCCGCCGAGGAGCGGCCGTGCAGGATGACCTTGCGGGCATAGTCGCGCTCGGACACGATCCCCAGCAGCTCGCCCGCCTGCATGACGAGCAGCGCCCCCACATGATGCTCCGCCATCAGGCGGATCGCCTCCAGGACCGGATCGCCGGGAGCCACCGCGAAGATCGCCCGGCCCTTGCGTTCGAGAAGCTGTCGTACAGTTGTCATGTCAGGTCTCCTTGGAGAGGCCCAGTCGACTGCGGCCGACGACAGTGTATTAGCGCGGACCGCCCTTCACTGTCAACGCGGCGCGGCCCGCGGGCGCCGCCGGCACGGGCTGAGTCGCAGCCGATACACTGGTGCCTCGCCGAGATACGGATAGACAGTCATGGCATCCGCGAGCGTCGCGCGAATAGACAGTCATGGCATCCGCGAGCGTGGCGCGGATTGCCGACAGCGTGAACGGACCCGAGGCTCCCGGCCTCGTGTGACGCGACGCACGGATTGCCTTTCAGAGTGGCGATTTTCATAACGGGCCGGTCGCTACGCGATGCACGGATTCCACGCGGTGCAGCGTGCGGCAGTTCATAGTTTGAGCAGCCGGGACTACGGCGAAAGTGGCGTGACGGTATACAACATCTCATGTCACCCAGTCGTGAGATCGCCGTCGCCCCAGACCGGTTCGAGGTTACCGGCGAGGATGCCGTCCTGGTCACCGAGCTGCAATCGGCGATCGCGGTGTGCGTGTACGATGCGGTCGAAGAGGCCGGCGCGCTGCTGCACCTTCGCTGCCTGGTGCGCACTCCGAAACCGGCGGACATGACGGACACCACGCTCGCGACCGAGCTTCTGCTGCTCGACCGGTGCGTGGAATCCATGCGCGAGCTCGCGCCCGGTGCTCGTAACCTGCAGGCGCGCGTGGTCGCTCATCTGGCCGATCATCCGCGCGCACGCGAGACGTGCGAGCTGGTCCTCACGATGGTGCAACACTTCCTGGCCGACGCCAGCATCACGCATGTCCCCGCGGACGTGGCCGGTGGCCCGGCGCGTGCCGTGCGCTTCCGGCCCAGCATGGGCTGGCTCCAGACCCGCTAAAGACCGGCCCGGGTTATACTCGACGGCCCGGCCCCGGGTGCTCCCATTTCGGAACACTTGAGGGCGGCAGGCGTTAGTGGACACGTGAGCCGCCTAGTCTGCGTTTCGAACCGCATTTCCCTGCCCCGCCGGGGCGTCACCCCCGGGGGGCTCGCCGTGGGAGTGCTCGCGGCGCTCCAGCACACCGGCGGGGTCTGGTTCGGCTGGAGCGGCCAGACCTGCGAAACCCCGGCCGAGAGCCCCGAGATTCTCACGCGCGGCAATATCCGCTTCGCGACGATCGACCTGAAGCCGGCCGAGTTCGATGCGTATTACAACGGGTTCTGCAACGGGACACTCTGGCCGCTGTTTCACTACTTCCCCGACCGGTTCACGCACGAGCAGCTCCAGTACGAGGCCTATCACGCCGTCAACGAGCGCTTCGCGCGGCAGCTCATGAAGGTGCTGAGGCCCGGTGATGCCGTCTGGGTCCACGACTACCAGCTCATCCCGCTGGCGCGGTACCTGCGTCAGATGCATTTCGAGGGACGCATCGGCTTTTTTCTGCACATTCCGTTTCCACATGTCCAGATCCTGCGCCTGCTGCCGAACCACCCGGAGCTCGTTCGGGATATGTGCCAGTACGACCTCCTCGGCTTCCAGACCGAGGACGACGTCCGCTCGTTCCTGACGTGCCTGGATCCGGAGCCGGCCGCGCTGCCGGCCGACCGGTGCATCGAGGCCAGCGGCCGCCGCGTCATGCTGGGGGCCTATCCGATTGGCATCGACGTGGAGGAAGTTGCCCGCGAGGCCGTGCGGACGATCTCGCAGGAGACCGTCCAGCGGATGATCGTGAGCCTCATGGGCCGCAAGCTGATCATCGGCGTGGACCGCCTGGATTATACGAAGGGACTCACCGAGCGATTCGCATCGTTCGAGCATTTCCTCGAAGCCTTTCCGGAAAACCAAGGCAACGTCACTTTCCTGCAGATCGCGCCGCTGAGCCGTTCGGACGTGCTCGCCTACAGCGAGATCCGACAGGCCCTCGAGCAGCGCGCTGGCGGGCTCAACGGGCGCTTCGCGGAGGCAGACTGGACTCCCATCCGCTATCTCAATCGGGATTACACGCGCTCGACGCTCATGGGCTTCCTGCGTGCCTCGCAGGTTGCGCTCGTTACACCGGTGCGTGACGGCATGAATCTCGTCGCGAAGGAGTTCGTCGCGGCACAGGATCCGAGCGACCCGGGCGTGTTGATTCTGTCGCCCATGGCGGGCGCGGCCCGGGAGCTCACGGGGGCCCTGCAGGTCAATCCATACGACAAGCGGGGGATGGCGCTCGCGCTGCAGCAGGCGCTTAACATGCCCCTCGAAGAGCGGCGGCGGCGCCATGAGCAGATGCTCGATGCGGTCCGGCGGCAGGATATCCATAACTGGTACAGCCGCTTCGTCTATGACCTGACGGGCGAGCAGTTGAGCCGCCCGGCGCCTCAGCAGCCGGACAGCCCGGTGCGATCGATCGATGCACCGCTGAGAATGCACGCCAGATAGCCGGCAACGATCAGCGGCGGCTCCGCAGTCCAAGGTCCCTGCTGTAGACCACATTCATCACGTTGTCGTACCAGCCCTGCACTTCCGGCTTCACGAGGTGCTTGTTCACGTAGAAATAGAGCGGGATCAGCGGGTGGTCGCGCAGTACGACGCGCTCAGCCTGCTGCAGCAGCTCGCGCCGCTTCGAAGTATCGACCTCAGCGGCTGCCGACGTGACGAGGGCGTCGTATTCGGCGCTGTGGTAGCGAGGCAGGTTGATTCCGAAGCCACTCTTCAGATACTGAGCGAACGTGTAGGCGTCGTTGTAGTCCCCCAGCCAGCTCGAGCGAAAGACCTCGACGTCGCCGCGATCGATGTCCTGCAGCAGTGACCGGAACTCGACCGCGGTCAACCGGACGTCCACGCCGAGCGCCTCTTTCCACATGGAAGCGACGGCCACGGCGACCTTGTTGTGCACTTCGCCGGTGTTGTATCGCAGCTCGAAGCTGAGCGGATGTTGCGCCGAGTAGCCCGCTGCCGCGTACAGCCTGCGCGCTTCGGCCACACGCTCGGCCATCGGTTCGTTGCGATAGTCGAAAGACTGCGGGGTGTAATCGTGTACGCCCGGAGGAATCCAGCCGTAAGCCGGCAACTCTCCGACTCGCAGCACTCGTTCCGCCAGCTTCTCGCGATCGATCACCAGCGAGAGGGCGCGGCGCAGCCCGGGCTTGCTCCGGAAGGGCTCCCGCTCGAGATTGAAGCCGTAGTAGTAGGTATTGAGCTGGGGCGAGATATGGAGCTGGTCGGCGAGGTGAGCGCGGATCCAGTCGAACTGTCCGCGCGGCACCACGTAGGTGATATCGAGGCCGCCGGCCCGATAACGGGTCAGCTCCGCATTCTCATCGGAGATCGGCAGATACTTCACTCCATCGAGGCGCGTGGCCGCGTCATTCCAGTAATAGCGGTTGCGCAGCAACAGGATGTGCGAGCCTTGTACCCATTCCTTCAGGTAGAAGGCGCCGTCGGACACCATGACGCCGGGTTTCGCCAGCTCGCCCGGATGCTGCGCAAGCGTCGGCCGGTGAACAGGGCAGGTGCTCGGATGGGCCATCAGGCCGGGCAGATAGGCGGCCGCCGAGACGAGCTGGATCTGCACGGTCCGCTCATCGGGCGCGCTCACGCCGAGCGATTCGGGAGGCTTCCGTCCGGCAACGATGTCGCTGGCGTTGGCGATGATGTCGATCACCTGGGCGTAAGGGGAGGCCGTCGCTGGATCGACCAGGCGGCGCAGTGCGGCCACGAAGTCCGCCGCCACGACCGAATCGCCGTTGGACCAACGAGCGTGCGGCCGGAGTCGAAATGAATAGCTCTTGCCGTCTGCACCGACACTCCACTGCTCGGCCACACCGGGCGCAGTGCTGGCGTCCTTGGCCAGGGTCGTCAGACCTTCGCACAGATCCCGGAGGATGCCCTGCGACTCGGCGGAGCGCGCCCTCTGCGGATCGAGCGAATCCGGCTCGGGGCCTCCGCCACGAAGAAGGATGGTGGCGGCGCCGGAGGGACCGGGTGAGCCGGTGCCAGGGCCGCGTGAGCACCCCGGCAGCCCCTGAAGAAGGAGCAGCGCAAGGATAGCGGTCCACAGCGGAAGCCCTGTACGCCACGCAGCGCACGCACCGTCAGCTGGCACGGCCCGATCTGCTCCCGTTGACCTGGTCCCGCAACTTCTGGGCAGCCGCACGCGCCGCCTCGGTGAAATCCTCACCCGACGAGCCGTACAGGATGCCGCGGGAAGAGCTGATGATGAGACCGGTTCCCTCGGTCGTCTGTCCGCTCAGAACGGCCTGGGCGACATCCCCGCCCTGGGCGCCTACACCGGGCACCAGGAAAGGCACGCGCCCGACGATCTCGCGGACTTCCGCCAGCTCGCGGGGATAGGTGGCGCCGACGACCAGTAAACAATTGCCGCGCGAGTTCCATTTGTTCGCGACCAGGTCCGCAACGACGTGGTAGAGCTTGCGACCACCGACGTCCAGATCCTGCAGGTCCCGGCCGCCGGGATTCGATGTGCGGCACAGAACGATGATTCCCTTGTCCGCGTATTTGAGGAATGGCTCGAGCGAGTCGGCCCCGAGATACGGGTTGACGGTCACGGCATCCGCGCCGTAACGCTCGAATGCCTCGATCGCATAGCGCTCCGCGGTGTTGCCGACGTCTCCCCGCTTGCTGTCGAGGATGACCGGAATCCCGGGGTAGGTCCGGTGGATGTACTCGATCGTGCGCTCGAGCTGATCCTCGGCTTCGTAGGCTGCGTAGTGGGCAAACTGCGGCTTGTAGGCGCAGACCAGATCCGCCGTGGCGTCGATGATCGCCTTGTTGAATTGAAATATCGGCGACGGCTGAGCCGCTATGTGCCGCGGGAAGCGCTCGATCTCGGGATCGAGGCCCACACAGATGAGCGAGTCGTTGCGCTCCCAGCTTGCGGTGAGCTGGCGGACGAACTCGCTCATGCGACCCGGGCCCGCTCGCCCAGGCCGCGCTTCTTGAGATGGACCAGCAGGATGGAGATGGCCGCGGGCGTCACTCCCGGGATGCGGGCGGCCTGACCCACGGTCGCCGGCCGCGCCTCGCTCAGCTTCTGGCGGACCTCGTGCGAGAGCCCTGGGATCTGGAGGAAGTCGAGGCTGTCCGGCAGAAGGGTCTCCTCGTTGCGTCGCTGGCGCTCGATCTCCTCCCCCTGGCGCTCGATGTAGCCGGCATAGCGCGAGCGGACCTCGACCTGCGCGCGAATCTGCGCAGGCAATCGATCATCGACACTGGACCAGTCCGGCACGCCGATAATCTCCAGCAGATCGTCGTAACAGACCTCCGGGCGCCGCAACAATTCAAATGCGGAGCAATCGCGGGCCAGCGGCGCTCGCAGTACCCGTGCCTCCCAGTCAGGCGGCAGCGTACCCGGTCGCACCCGGGCAGCTTGCAGCCGCTGGACTTCCGCGTCGGACAGCTGCCGCTTGGCTTCGAAGAAGCTCCAGCGCTCGTCATCCACCAATCCCAGCGCCCGTCCCGCCGGTGTCAGGCGCAGGTCGGCGTTGTCCTCCCGAAGCAGCAGCCGGTGCTCTGCGCGACTGGTGAACATGCGGTAGGGCTCGCGAGTGCCGCACGTGACGAGATCGTCCACGAGGACGCCAAGGTAGGCCTCGCCTCGCTTGGGAATCCAGGCCTCGCGGTCCTGGCAGGCTTGGGCGGCGTTGATTCCGGCGAGGAGGCCCTGGGCCGCGGCTTCCTCGTAACCGGTCGTACCATTGATCTGCCCTGCGAAGTACAGGCCGTCGATGACCCGTGTCTCGAGCGAAGGCCTCAGGTCGCGCGGATCGAAGTAGTCGTACTCGATGGCGTAGCCGGGTCTGGTGATATGGGCAGCCTCAAAGCCCCGGATACTGCGGACGAGCTCGTATTGCACATCGAATGGCAGGCTGGTCGAGATGCCGTTGGGGTAGATTTCGGCGGTGCCGAGTCCCTCCGGCTCGACGAAGATCTGGTGTGAGGACTTGTCGGCAAATCGGACGACCTTGTCCTCGATGGACGGGCAGTACCGCGGTCCAACGCCTTCGATGCGCCCGGTGAACAGAGGCGAGCGCTCCGTGGCCGCACGAATGAGGGCATGGGTGCGCTCATTTGTGCTGGTAATGAAACAATCAACCTGATTCGGATGATCACTGCCTCGCCCAAGAAACGAAAACACTGGCGATGGACTGTCACCCGGCTGACGCGTCATCACCGATAGATCGATCGTCCGCCCGTCGATTCGAGGTGGCGTACCGGTCTTCAGGCGTCCGATGCGCAGGGGCAGCTCTCGTAATCGGGACGCTAACCGGTTCGAGGGCTGATCGCCCGCCCGGCCACCCGCATAGCTGTCGAGTCCGACGTGGATGCGCCCGCCGAGAAAGGTCCCCACCGTCAGCACCACGGCGGGCGCCTCGAACGTGATCCCGGTGACCGTCACGACCCCGCGGATCGCCTGCCCGTCCAGTACCAGGTCGGCGACCTCCTGCTGGAACAGCGCCAGGCCGGGCTGACTCTCGAGTGCGCCTCGAACCGCCTGTCGGTAGAGCTGGCGGTCCGCCTGTGCACGGGTGGCACGTACTGCCGGCCCCTTGCTGCAGTTCAGAGTCCGGAACTGGATGCCGGCGCGATCGGTGGCCCGGGCCATGATTCCACCCAGCGCATCGATCTCCCGGACCAGGTGCCCTTTGCCGATGCCGCCGATCGCCGGATTGCAGCTCATCTGGCCCAGGGTCTCGATGCTCTGAGTCAGAAGCAGCGTGCGGGCGCCCATCCGGGCGGCGGCAAGCGCAGCCTCCGTGCCGGCATGGCCTCCGCCGATCACGATGACATCGAATGACTCTGCGAATCGCACGCGTTCCGGTCCTGGTCCGTCCGGAAGAGACTCCGGGGGGAGGGTATTGTAGGGCGGTGTGTCGCGCGGACAAGGCCGTGGACCCGCCGTTGCTTTATTCTCTCGCCCGCGTGACGCATCCGACGGTTTCAGTACTGTTTGCCCTGGGACTCCTCGCCGCCGCTGGCGTGGCGCGAGCGTCCGTGCCGCTTGTATTGCAGCCCTGCGAGCTGCAGGACACGCTGCGCGTCAGGTCGGTGACAGCCGAGTGCGGCACGCTGAGCGTCCCGGAGGACCCGCAGGCTCCCGGCGGACGGCACATCAGGCTGCATGTGGCACGCGTGCCGGCCATCAATCGCCGCAAGCTGCCCGATCCCCTGTTCGTCTTCGCGGGCGGCCCGGGGATGGCCGCCACGGAGTTCTACGCCTCGGCGTCGTTTGCATTCGAATGGATCCATCGCGATCGCGACATCGTGCTGGTGGACCAGCGCGGCACCGGCGAATCGAATCCGCTCACCTGCGCGCTGGACGATGACGAGCTTTATCGGGCCACCGACGCCCAGATCGCCACGCAAACACAGCAGTGTCTCGCCGCTCTGAAACCCAGAGCGCGTGTCGAGCTCTACACGACCTCCGTGGCAGTGAAGGACCTCGACCAGGCACGGGCGGCGCTGGGATACGACTCGATAGACCTCTACGGCGTCTCCTACGGGACCCGGGTGGCCCAGCACTACCTGCGTCGTTTCCCAGAGCACGTCCGCAGCGTGATCCTGGACGGAGTCGTGCCTCCACAGCTCGCTCTCGGTCCAGCGATGGCAGCGAACGCGGAGGCTGCGCTGACACGCATTCTGGCGCGCTGCGCGAGTCAGACCGAATGTCACACACACTTCGGAGATCCGGCGCTCGCTTACCAGGCCGTGCGCGCTTCTCTGCAGTCCCATCCGGCGCCGGTCAGCCTGTACGGACCCACGAGTGGCCAACCGGCGAAGTTCGAGTTCACTCCGTATCACCTGGCCGCCGTGCTGCGCCTGTCCACCTATACATCGGAGCAGGCCGCGCTGCTGCCACTGATGCTGCATCAGGCAGCGGATTCCCGCGACTTCACGGCATTGGCCTCGCAATTCCTGCTCGTCAGTCGCTCGTACAGGGATGCGATCGCCTACGGAATGCACAACAGCATCGTCTGCAGCGAGGATGTCCCGTTCTACGACGAAGGCTCGGTGAACCGAGCGGAGATGCAGAAGACATTCCTGGGTACGACTCAGCTCGACGGTCTTCGCAACATCTGCCGTGTCTGGCCGCGCGGACCGATGGATGCAGACTTTCACGCCCCCATTCATACCGACAAGCCGGTGCTGCTGCTGTCGGGCAGCGACGATCCCGTGACCCCACCGGCGAATGCCGAGCTGGCCCGCCGCGGCTTCACACACAGCCTCCATGTCGTGCTGCAGGGCTTCGGTCACGGACAGCTCACCGCCCCGTGCGTCGGCCGGGTGATGGCCCGATTCCTCGATGCAGCGGCGGCTGCCGGACTCGATGTGTCGTGCACGAAAGCCGACCGGCCCATGCCGTTCTTCATCACGCTCGGCGGTCCTCCGCCGTGATCGAAGCGACCCACCTGCGCAAGAGCTTCGGGGCGGTAACCGCGGTGCGGGACGTGAGCCTGCGAGCGCTCGACGGGCGCATCACCGGGCTACTCGGCCCCAACGGGGCGGGAAAATCCACCACGCTGCGCATCCTTTATACGGTCATCGCTCCTGAAAGCGGTGATGCGCTCATCGATGGCGTGAGCGCGGTCAACGCGCCGCTGGAGGCACGGCGTCGTATGGGAGTCCTCCCTCACAATGCGGGGATCTATCCACACCTGAGCGCGCGCGAAAACATCGCGTATTACGGCGACCTGCATGGGCTGAGCCGCGCGGAGCGTACGCGGCGAACCGGCGAGCTGCTGAAATTGCTGGAAATGGAGGATTTTGCCGATCGGCCTTCCAGGGGCCTGTCCCAGGGACAGCGCATCAAGACCGCGCTCGCGCGTGCCCTCATCCACCGGCCGCGCAACGTGTTGCTCGACGAGCCGACCAACGGACTCGATGTGATTGCCGTGCGAACCTTGCGCCGTCTGCTCATCAGGCTGCGCGACGAAGGGCACTGCGTCCTTTTCTCGAGCCATGTGATGCAGGAGGTGGCAGCGCTATGCGACGAGGTAATCGTGATCGCGCACGGCACCGTGGTGGCGAGCGGTACGCCGGAGGAATTGCGCGCCCAAACCGGCCAAAGCGGGCTGGAGGATGCCTTCGTGCATCTCATCGGGACGACCGAGGGGCTCGCGTGAGCCTGACACACCCTTCACAGGCCCTGCCGGATTGATTTGATGCGCGCGATCCTCAGCGTATTCCGCAAGGAGTTTCGTGAGAATCTGCGTGACCGCAGAACACTCATCTCCGCGTTGATCTTCGGACCGCTGTTCGGCCCCCTGTTGTTCGGAGCCACGCTGTCACTGAGCATCGAGCGGGGAACCGCCGAAAACGACACCCCATTGACGTTGACCGTCTCGCACGCGGAGCGTGCGCCTAACCTGATCGCCTACCTGGAACAGTACCGGGTAAAGCTCGACAAAGTCACTTTCGACGATGCCGCCGCGCGCGCGGCAGTCAAGCAACATCGAAAGCCCATGGTCCTACTCGTAGCGGACGATTTCGGCTCGCGCCTGAGCGCATCGGAGCCGGCGCCGCTGCTGCTGTACGTGGACTCTTCGTACGCATCGAACGGGAAGACCGTCTCGCGCGTGCGCTCCTTGATCAATCAGTACGGCGGGATTCTCGCCCGGCTGCGGATTCTCGCGCGCGGCATGGACCCGCTCGTCATCTCACCCATCGTGCTTCGGGATATCGACGTCTCCACGCCCGCCAGCCGGTCGGTATTGGCTCTCGGCGCGCTCAGCTACCTCATCCTGTTGACCATGCTCATGGGAGGCATGTACCTGGCGATCGACGCAACGGCCGGTGAGCGCGAACGCGGCTCGCTGGAACCACTACTCACGGTGCCGGTGCGCCGGGATCATCTGATCTACGGGAAGATCCTCGCGACATGCGCTTATATGACGCTGTCACTGTCTCTAACGGTGACGGCGTTTGCGATCGTGCTGCAGTTCGCGGGCCTCGAGCGATTCGGTATGAGCGTGAACTTCGGGGCGAGCGTCGCGTTGCGAGTCGTTGTGCTGTGCGCACCACTGGTGCCACTCGGCGCCGCCTTGATGACCATCGTGGCTGCATTCACGCGCAGCTACCGCGAGGCACAGACTTATCTCGGCCTGGTGCTCCTGGTGCCGACTCTGCCGCTCGTGTTCGCCGGTGTGCTGGGCTTACGCCCGTCCGCCCCACTCATGGCCGTGCCCTCCCTCAGTCAGCATTTCCTCATCACGAGCCTGCTCCGCGATGAGACCCTGCCTCTCTCATATATCGCTCTGTCCGTTGGGGTCACGCTCGCGATCGGTGCGATCCTCGTGTTCATCGCCGGCCGGCTTTACCAACGGGAGGCGCTGCTGGGCTGAGCAGCTTCCGGGCGGGTCGCGCGGGCGCCCACGCGCGCTCATTCGGGGACCGGCTCACTTGGCGACCGGCTCATCGGGCCGACCCATAGGGCATGCTCATTGGGGCCGACCCTGTGCGCCGGCGAGCAATGCGCGAAGCTCGTGAACGTTTGCGTCCGCGAACGCACGTGCTTCGACCTCGAAGCGATTGTTCCAGTAGCCGTGCCGGATACATTCCGCGATGTATCCCCTGATCGTCAGCTTGCGCGGCTCCCACTGGCCGATGACATGCCAGTACTCGTGAAGCATCAGCCATGGATCCTCAAAGAACTCCTCCGCGCTTCGCCGCAGGTAGATGCTGCCGCGACGGGTCGTCGCGATTGCGCGTCCGTGCAGCCTGACAAAAAGCGAATGCTCGACGATGCGCACGCGATGTACGTGTGCCCCGAGCACGGCCCGCAACGCCGCACCAACGCCTTCAGGGATGGCGGCGGTGCGTCCGAGCCAGCTCATGGCTTCACTTTCATGTGGAACTCTCCGGCGCTCAGGTTACTTCCCGCTGCAGAAGGGGTCTTCATAAGCCCAACTTGCTCTCCCCTCGCGATCAGCAGAGCCTGCGCGACACG
The DNA here is from genome assembly GCA_036501985.1 of Steroidobacteraceae bacterium. Lineage (GTDB taxonomy): Bacteria > Pseudomonadota > Gammaproteobacteria > Steroidobacterales > Steroidobacteraceae > 13-2-20CM-66-19. Next base: position 73,269 of record DASXZI010000017.1, read on the forward strand.
ATCGAGACGCTCTTCGGATGATCGGCGCGCGGGCGCAAAAGGACTAACTCGGCCCGGCGGCATCGCCAGCGCTGGGCGCAGCACGATCGCCAAGGTCGGTTGCCGTCGAGGATCACTCGATCCGCTAGTCCTAAGGTGCAAATCCTCCCGATTTTCCAAAGGCTATTGTCAAAAGCAATTGGATGACCACTGGCCAGCCCGTAGTCCGCCAATGACGGCCACCAGGGGCCAAGGCTTTAGTCCCGTCTGCCCCAGAACCACGAAGCCCATGATCACAGCGACATCCGCCAGGCAGCTTAGGAGAATCCAGTAGAACGACGTAGCCCAAGCGGTCTTGTACGTAACCAGGGACGCGGCCGATACCAGTATGAATGCTGCCCATGTGCCGATGTTTGTTTTCATACGGGGCTATGGGCTAAAGTGGAGTTCCCAGGATTCCGTGGAGACTCGTCTAACGGCGTTTAGCCGCGGTTTCGAAGTCATCCGGGCTGACGCCACCTATATGGCTGTGACGTCGCCGGGGATTATAAAACGATTCAATGTCATCGGAAACATCAATGGTCGCCATGGTGCGAGTATTGTAAATCCGCTTCTTGATCCGTTCCTTCTTGAGGCTGGCGAAGAACGACTCGGCAACCGCGTTGTCCCAACAGTTTGCTCGGCGGCTCATGCTGGGTTCAAGCCGGTTTTTCCGGCAAAGGCGGCGCCAATCGTCACTGCCATACTGACATCCTTGATCTGACTGGATGACTGTTCCGTTTGGCCGACGACGCTTCACAGCCATCATCACAGCATCCAGGACCAAGCCGCGGTGTATGGTAGGTCGCGTAGCCCATCCGACAGTCTTGCGAGAGAACAAATCCATGACAACGGCCAGGTATAACCAGCCTTCCCAAGTGCGGATATAGGGGTGAGTAGGCCGGGGCATTTCAGCCCCAGCCCCTCTAAGAACCGGACGTGAACCTCTCGGCTCATCCGGCTCCCATCATCGAGCCTGCGGGGCGTACCCATCGCCGGCCGCCACTACCTCGAGCGACTGGTGGGCATTGCCGCGCAGATCTTTCCGGGCATCGCACCTGCGATTCCCTCGTGAGGGCAGTTCGCGCACCGCTCAGGCGGCTTATCTCGTATCGCGAGCAGTACCGAGCCGATCGCGCACTCGGGTCGCGATTTCATTGACAACGATCGGACTTGCCCATAGCACCAGCAACCCGGCCGCCAGCACCAGGAAGCTCGGCGAACTGATAGGCGGCGCATCGTGATACAGGAAGCCAGTGCCCCTGGCAGCATCAACAACCAACGCGACCACCATCAGCCCAAGAAAGGCCGGAAGAGCGCGCCACGTTGTGCGGAGTAACAGTGCGACGTACAGCGTCACCCACCAAGAACACAGTAGTCCATACCCGGCTCGTGATGGGGTGTCACTGAAGATCAGATCGACCGCGACGAGTGCCGCTATCCATAAGGCCGCGTGCACTACACCCAACACGTTTTGAACGGATTTCATCGCTGTTTTCCTTCAAAGGGCTACTGCACCGTGATCGGGACGAGACCGTCTGGGTCGTTGCGGATATCCTGCAACAATTCGTCGGTGAGTCCATTTCCGAAGATACCGCCGCCAAAATCGATACATCCAGCAGATCCTGGGATTGAGCCGCCGTGCAGAAAGAAGCCCGATCGGCCATATGTCTACGTTGCAGGCAGGGGGTGAAGCGGAACACGCCAACTACCCCAGTCACCACGAAGCTGTCGCAGCAGGGTGCCAATTGCGTTCGGTTGAGATATCTCGGAGACGTTTAGTTGATATTTTCCAGGTGGAATCGGGCCTTGATTCTTGTTCGCTGCGCATTTGTTGTTGTTCTGACATTGCCCGCGCCCCGAAGTGATCGGCACAGGATACGGATTCCTTCCGGGTACCTCGGGATCTACAAGCATGATTCCACTTGCCACATTCACACTGATCGATGTGAGGCCGGAGGGATCAAACCACCCTAGTGGGCTGCCGAATGCGTAGGTGTATGTGTTAACTCCGGCCGCTAGCCCGCTCGGGTCACTGGTCGGATAGCGCCCTGTCGCCGGGTCATAGTCCCTGAAATAATTCAGATGCAGCCCCGCCTACCCGTCGAAGACTTGACCGGGGAACCGGAGATTGTAGGGGAACGTGCCGGCCCCAGCGGATTCTCATTGGCCGCATCCGTGCCAAACGGATCGGAGAACCAGCTCCACATCTGCGCGTTGTCTGAGGGCCGCGTTACCTGGCGGGGCGTATTTAACTGATCACTGTGCACGTAGTAGATCGAGACGGAGCCGCCATTGCGCCGTAGCGTCGCCACCGGGATATCCCCGAGCCACACGGTCTCTTCGATCAAGTTGCCCGAGGCATCGTACTCCCCGAGCACATGACCGGCCTCGTCATACCAGTACAGGACTGTGCCGGCAGGGCCACCGCTCGTCTGGATGCGCTGTCCCAGAGCATTGTAGAGCAGCGTCTCGGTCGTCGAGCCATTGGTCACGGTCTGCAAGCGTCCGGCATCGTCGTAACCGGCCGTCACCGTGGAATATCCCATTGTATGTCCGGCCGCGTCATAGTCGTAGGTGCGCGCCAGGGAGCCGGTAATCGAGCTGATCTGGTTGCTGCCTGGGGCAATCGAGTAGCTCGAGGGGCTCGAGCCGGTCTCGGTCAAGCGATTCCCATCGCCATCGTAGGTCCACCCTCGAGTGACGGTCCCATTACCGCCGGTGGTGATCCGGTCCAGGGCATCATAGCCGTAGGTCCAGTTGGAGGCTCCTGCACTGGTATCGCTGATGCCGACGATCCGGAAGGCATTGTCGTAGGAGAGCGTCGTAATTCCGGAACTCACTATCTGGGTGATTTTCTGGTCCGTATCGTAGGTGCGGGTGGCGCTCGTGCCATTGCCCCAGGTCCAGCCATTTACCGGCCCCAGGGGCTCATAACATCTGTAACTGAAGAGCTCGATAGCGATTGAAAATACGTGGCGCTCCAGCCGTCCCCCATCAGCGTGGTTCCGAGCTCGGGAGTGGAGTTTGAGTTCTGTTTCAGGAATGTAGCGTCCATACTGTTATAGCTACGAACGAATTGCAGCGGGCTGTTGCCGCGCCCGGCGTAGTCCACCTCCGCGAGATAATTGTTGCCACTCGAAGCTGTCACTGGATCGGTGACGGTAGTCTGCCCGGAGCCGGGGCTCGCGGCCCCGGAATGGGACGATAC
>DASXZI010000018.1:0-289874 GCA_036501985.1 Steroidobacteraceae bacterium
GGGGCTTTCACATCTGACTTACGCTACCGTCTACGCACGCTTTACGCCCAGTAATTCCGATTAACGCTCGCACCCTCTGTATTACCGCGGCTGCTGGCACAGAGTTAGCCGGTGCTTTTTCTGTGGGTTAGGTCAAGACCCTGGGGTGTTATCCCAAGGCTTTTCATCCCCACTAAAAGTGCTTTACAACCCGCAGGCCTTCTTCACACACGCGGCGTCGCTGGATCAGGGTTTCCCCCATTGTCCAATATTCCCCACTGCTGCCTCCCGTAGGAGTCCGGACCGTGTCTCAGTTCCGGTGTGGCTGGTCGTCCTCTCAGACCAGCTACGGATTGTCGCCTTGGTGAGCCGTTACCTCACCAACTAGCTAATCCGACTTTGGCTCATCCAATAGCGCGAGGTCTTACGATCCCCCGCTTTCCCCTCTCGGACGTATGCGGTATTAGCCAATCTTTCGACTGGTTATTCCCCACTACTGGGAAGATTCCAAAGCATTACTCACCCGTTCGCCGCTCGTCAGCATGTATTGCTACACCTGTTACCGCTCGACTTGCATGTGTTAGGCACGCCGCCAGCGTTCAATCTGAGCCAGGATCAAACTCTTCACTTGAAGAACTTGAAACATCGAAATGAATGGCTCAAAAAAGACTCATTGCTGGACTTTTTTGGTCACTCGGTCTATGCACCAAGGGCATCGACGCGAGTCCCCACACAAATTACCTGCCAAACTTTTAAAGAGCAGCCCGCGTCGCGCAGGACGAAGGGGTACGGGCAATCGAAAATCGGCGCAGCCCGCGTGGGCCCGTCCACGAGGGGGCGGAAGTATAGCCTCCGCCCGCCCACCGTCAACCTCGATCTGGCTGCTGTGAAGCCAGCCACAACGCCGTGCCGGTACCGTCTCGAACCACGGACCCGCATGACGATCAAGGTGTGGAGGGGCGCGCAGTATAGCCGCCGGCGGCGGCTTGTCAACGCACTGTCACGAAGCACCGCGGAGCCCTCGTGAGCAGATCCGCGGAAGTCCCGCCGAGGCCCCCGCTCGCGCTGGGCGAAGCCTTGATTTCAGGACTTCAGCTGCAGCCTGAGCCGCGCGAATCGACGCGAGCCTACCTGGAAGACGTGATCCGCCCCGGCTGCGAGCGTGAGGTTTCGATCCGTGGCGCGGACTCCATCTATGCGGACGGCTCCTTCGTCTATCTTCCGATTCGCCTCGGAAGTGCTGGCCGCAAGCCCGGCGGATTTGAGTACATTGGCGAGCCGCAGCCCGGCCCCTTCCACGAAGACCGTCTGGGCTTCGAGATCGGATGGCACCTCCTTCTGACTGACCCGCGCAATGAAGTCCTTCTGGGCGGTCTCGGCTGCCTGGGAATCATGGAAGCGACCCACGATCTCGCGCGCAAGCTCAAACTTCACATCACGGGGATTGCGCCCTTCCACGGTCGCGCGCCGCAACGCAGCAACCTCCCCCAGCGGCCGGAAGCTGAGCAGCTCGAAATAACGCCACATCAGCTCATCCGAGATGGACATGACCTTGCCGAACATGGCCCCGGGGGCCTCGGCGATCCCGATGTAGTTGTTCAGGGACTTCGACATCTTGTTCACGCCATCCGTGCCCTCGAGCAGCGGCAGGGTGACGATGACCTGGGGCTCCTGCCCGTAAGCCTCCTGGAGATGCCGGCCCACCAGCAGGTTGAACTTCTGATCGGTGCCGCCGAGCTCCACGTCCGCCCGCATCGCCACCGAGTCGTAGCCCTGCACCAGCGGGTAGAGAAACTCATGGATCGCGATCGGCCTGCCATCGGCATACCGCTTGGCGAAGTCATCCCGCTCGAGCATTCGCGCGACCGTATGCCGAGCGGCTATCTCGATCAGGCGCGCGGCGGGCATCTGCCCGAACCAGCGTGAATTGAAGTCCACCCGTGTGCGCTGCGCGTCCAGGATCTTGAAAACCTGCTGCTCGTACGTCCGCGCGTTGGCCTGCACCGCCTCGGGAGTGAGTGCCGGACGGGTGGCGTTGCGCCCGGTCGGATCCCCGATCAGCCCGGTGAAGTCCCCTATCAGAAAGGTGACCTCGTGACCGAGCTGCTGAAACTGGCGCATCTTGTTGAGCAGCACCGTGTGGCCCAGATGCAGATCGGGCGCGGTGGGGTCGAAGCCCGCCTTGATGTGCAGAGGCTTTCCCCGGCGCAGCTTGCGCACGAGTTCCTCAGTCACGAGGATCTCCTGCGTTCCGCGCTCAAGCTCCGCAAGTTGTGTGTCGATATCCGTCATACCTGCTCGAAATTGACCGGACGTTTGCCGCTCGGGTAGGTTTCCTCCACCCCGCAGCTGCCAAGTGTAGTCGATGGTCCCGCGCTTCAAACCGGCCCTGTTCAAACTGGCTCGCTCGGAATGGGAGATATCCTGGACCCGTGCCGTGCAGCTGGCCGCCTGCGCAGCTTTCGCCTGGCTATGTCTGCGCCCGGCGCCGCCTGCCGCGCCCCTCTCGCCACCACCGGCCGAGCACCGCGCCATGGCGGCTGCGATTTCCCAGTCCACGCCCGCCCCGGCACAGGCCTCCCCGACCCTGGGGCACTCTTCAGTGGCCGGATCGGAGAGCAGCGCCTCCCAGGGATCTGCGCCCTCCGCCAGGCCGGTCGCCAGCACCGCCTCGCTCGGGCTCTCGACCACCGAGATCACCGTCAGTCGCAACGACACACTCGACCACATCTTCCGCAAGTTGAATCTGAGTCTGGCCGATCTCGCCTTCCTGCGCGCTCTGCCGGGTATCAAGGCGCACCTGGATAGCCTGCGGCCGGGTGAAGCCCTGCGCCTCACCCATCGCGACGCTGAGCTCGACGGATTCGAGCGCCGGCTGAACGAGAACGAGACCCTCAAGGTCACCCGGGACCAGGGCACGCTGCAGGCCAACGTGCTGCAGGATCCCCTGGAGGGACGTACCCGGACCATCCGCGGCGCGATCAACAGCTCTTTATTCGAAGCCGTGACGGCTGCCGGGGCGCACGATCAGACGGCCGTCAACCTGGCGGACATCTTCGGCTGGGACATCGACTTCGTCCTGGATATTCAGCCGGGCGACTCCTTCGCGGTCACCTACCGCGAGCTCTTTCAGAAGGGAGCCTATGTAAAGGATGGGCCGGTCCTCGCGGCCAAGTTCGTCAACCAGGGCCGGACCTACCTGGCCGTGCGCTATGTCGATCCCGACGGCAACTCGCACTACTTCACCCCCGACGGCAAGAGCATGCGCAAGGCGTTCTTGCGGGCGCCTCTGGAGTTCACCCGGGTCAGCTCCCGATTCAACAGCGCGCGACGTCACCCGATCCTCAACCTGATCCGCGCGCACAAGGGGGTGGACTACGCGGCTCCGATCGGCACACCGGTGCGAGCGGCCGGGGACGGCCGGGTCATCTTCGCTGGCGTCAAAGGGGGCTACGGCAATGTCGTGGAGCTCCAGCATTCCCGCAGCGTCACGACGGTCTACGGCCATCTCTCACGGTTCGCCAGCGGGACCCATGTGGGTCGGTACGTGACGCAGGGTACCGTGATCGCGTACGTCGGCATGACAGGACTTGCGACGGGGCCGCATCTGCACTACGAATACCGTGTGAACGGTGTTTTCAAGAATCCCCAGACGGTGCCGCTGCCGGATGCGGAGCCGATCGAGGCCCGCTGGCGCGATGACTTCCTCGAGAAATCGGCGCCGCTGCTCGCCAGCGTGGAAACCCCGCCCGGTCCGGCACTGGTAGCCCGCTGAAGTGTCATCCTGCTGTCACCGAGGTCGTGATCAGATGCACCCGCGCGCCGCGCTGCGCACCAGGTAATCCGTAGTGGACTCGCCCGATCTCAAAGCACCCCAACACTACATCAACCGCGAGCTGTCGTTCCTGGAATTCAATCAGCGCGTGCTGGCGCAGGCGTTCGATGAGTCCGTGCCGCTGCTCGAGCGGCTGCGCTTCCTGTGCATCTCCTCCAGCAATCTCGACGAGTTCTTCGAGATCCGCGTCGCCGGCCTGAAGCAACTGCTCGAGCTCGGCTCGGGCCAGTTCGCCGCGGACGCCATGACCCTCTCCGATCAGCTCGCGGCCGTTCACGAGCGGGCGCTGCGCCTGTGCAGCGAGCAGTACCGGTGCCTGAACGAGGTGCTGCTGCCGGCACTGCAGGCTGAGGGGATCTCACTGCAGGCGCGCGAAGCCTGGAGTCCCGCGGCCGAGAAGTGGGTCGAGCGCTACTTCGAGCAGGAGATCGAGCCCGTGCTCAGTCCCCTCGGCCTCGATCCTGCGCGGCCCTTTCCGCGCATCCAGAACAAGAGCCTCAATTTCATCGTGCGCCTGCAGGGCAAGGACGCGTTCGGCCGCGACAGCGAGCACGCCATCGTGCAGGCGCCGCGATCGCTGCCGCGCGTCGTCCCGGTGCCGAACGAGGGATCCGAGCGGACGCTCATGCTGCTCTCGGTCATCGTGCACACGTTCGTCCAGAAGCTGTTCGCCGGGATCGAGGTGCTCGGCTGCTACCAGTTCCGAGTCACCCGCAACAGCGATCTGTTCGTGGACGAGGAGGAAATCGACGATCTGCGTCGCGCGCTCGAGGGCGAGCTCGCGCACCGCCGCTACGGCGCGGCGGTACGGCTCGAGACCTCGAGCGACTGTCCCGAAGACATGGTGCAGTTTCTCCTGCAGCAGTTTGCCCTGGCCGATGTCGACATGTACCGCATGCCGGGCCCCGTCAACCTGAACCGCCTTTCGGCGGTCTACGACCTCGTGCAGCGTCCGGACCTGAAGTACCCGATCTTCACGCCCGGGCTGCCGAAGCGCCTGGTCACCAACACGGACATGTTCTCCGTCATCCGGCAGAACGACATCCTGCTGCATCACCCGTATCAGAGCTTCGCGCCCGTGATGGATTTCGTGCGCCAGGCGGCGGCCGACCCCCACGTTCTCGCCATCAAACAGACGCTCTACCGTGCCGGACACGACTCCCCGGTGGTCGATGCCCTGGTGGCCGCGGCCAACGCCGGCAAGGACGTCACGGTCATAGTGGAGCTGCGCGCGCGCTTCGACGAGGAAGCCAATATCGAGCTGTCCAACCGGCTACAGGAGGCCGGCGCCCACGTCATGTACGGAGTGGTGGGCTACAAGACGCACGCCAAGGTCGCCCTGGTCGTGCGGCGCGAGCCCGGCGGAATCCGCCGCTACTGCCACCTGGGCACGGGAAACTATCATCCGCGTACGGCCCGCGCCTACACCGATTACGGCCTGCTGACCTGCAACGAGGAGATCGGCCAGGACGTGCACGAGCTTTTCCTGCAGCTCACGAGCCTCACCCAGACCCCGAAACTCAACCGCCTCGTGCAATCGCCATTCGGGATGCACGAGGCGGTCATCTCCAAGATCACGCGAGAGGCCGAGCACGCCCGCGCGGGGCGCCCAGCCCGCGTAATCGCCAAGCTCAATGCGCTGGTCGATGCGCAGGCCATCGAGGCGCTGTATCGCGCCTCGTGGGCCGGCGTGCGAATCGACCTTATCGTGCGCGGAGTGTGTGCGCTGCGGCCCGGCGTGCCCGGGGTGTCGGACAATATCAAGGTACGCTCGATCGTCGGCCGCTTCCTCGAGCACTCGCGGGTGTTTTACTTCGAGAACGGCGGCGAGCCGGAAATGTACTGCGCGAGCGCCGACTGGATGGAGCGCAACTTCTTCCGCCGCGTGGAGATCGCCTTTCCGATCCAGCGCGAGTCGCACCGCCAGCGGATCCTGCGTGACCTGGATTTCTGCCTGCGGGACAACACCCAGGCGTGGGTCTTGCTTCCGGACGGCAGCTACCAGCGCATCGAGCGTGGCCCCGAGGAGCGTGCAGTCAACACGCAGTCGGAGCTGCTCGCGGCCTACGCAGCCGGCCCCGGACCGGCGTTCGCACCCACCTGACTACCCGAACACCCGCAAACGGAAGCCGGCCGCGCGCAGGTGCTCGGTTTCCTGCTGCAGATCCGCTGAAGTCAGCGGATGATCCTTCAGCCAGCGCTGCGGAAATTCCATCTCGAGCGAGCGGGGCGTCGCGCTCAGCTCGATGTGCGGCAAGGCCACCGCACTGCGGCCTCGATGCAGCAGCACGGCCAGGCGCAGCAGCACGATGACGTAGAGCGCCTGTCGGTCCCAGGGCGGAACCAGGTCTTCCACGCCTTCGAGCGCGAGCTTGCGCCGGTGACCGCCGACCAGCCTCGCCAGCAGCCGTTGCTCCTCGCGGGGGAAGCCGGGCATGTCGGCGTTCTCCAGCAGATAGGCCCCATGGCGATGATAGCCGCTGTGGGAAACATCCAGGCCGATCTCGTGCAACCGCGCTGCCCAGCGCAGTGCCAGATCCGCCAGCGGGGAGTCGAGATGCCACACCTCCCGCGTCTGCTCGAGGAAATGCAGGACGGTGGCCTCGACCCGCTCCGCCTGTGTCGCATCCACGTGGTAGCGCATCTGCATGCCCCGCACGGTGCGATCGCGCGCGTCCTCGTTCTTGAAGCGCCCCAGCATGTCGTACAGCAGGCCTTCACGCATCGCACCCTCCGCAATGCGCATCTCCTTGATGTCGAGCACGGAGAGGATCTCCGCCAGGATCACCGTGCCTCCGGGGAAGACGGGTCGGCGATCTTCCGTGATCGGTGTCAATCGCAGCTCACGAGTATGGCCGGCATCGATCATGTAGGTCATGATCCGCTCGAGGCCCTCGGGTGTGATCGCGAGCATCTGAGAGTCGAGCTCACGGATCGCTTCCCCGATCGCGCGCACCGTGCCCGAGCTTCCGGCGCAGTGCTCCCACCCGCGCCGCCGGAACGCAGCCTGAACGGGCTCCAGCTCCAGCCGCGCCGCCATGCGGGCGCGCTCGATGCGCTTCGCCGAGATCTTGCCGTCGCGGAAGAAGCGCTCGCTGAGGGAGACGCAGCCCATCTGCAGACTCTCGAGCTCCAGCGGAGTAAGGCCGTCGCCGATGATGAGCTCGGAGCTTCCGCCGCCGATGTCCGCGACCAGCCGGCGCCCGGGCTCGCTGGGCATCGTGCTGGCAACGCCCGAGTAGATCAGCCGCGCCTCCTCCATGCCCGAGATGATCTCTATGGGATGACCGAGGGCTTCGCGCGCACGCTCGAGGAAAGCCTGCTTGCGGTGGGCGAGTCGCAGCGCATTCGTGCCCACGACGCGCACGCTGTCCGCATGCATGTCCCGAAGCCGCTGCCCGAAGCGCTGCAGACACGCGATCGCCCGCGCCGCAACCTCCTTGTCGATGCGGCCGTTCTCGGCAACCCCGGCTGCGAGGCGCACCATCTCGCGCAGTCGATCGATGATGACCAGCTGCCCGTGCGAATGACGGGCCACGACCATATGAAAACTGTTGGACCCGAGGTCCACCGCCGCAAGGACATCGGGGACCGGGCGGTTAGCGGGTTCTGCCTCGGATTGCTGGGCCGCTCGGGCGGAGACAGCCGGACTCACGCCGCCAGCCGGGCTCTATGCCGCGGCGAACGAAGAGCCACAGCCACAGGTGGTGGTCGCATTTGGATTGCGGATGACGAACTGCGCTCCCTCGAGTCCCTCGCGGTAATCGATTTCCGCTCCCGTGAGGTACTGCACGCTCATCGGATCCACGAGCAGCTTGACGCCGAGGTTCTCCACGCAGATGTCGCCATCCTGGACCTGCTCATCGAACTCGAAGCCGTACTGGAGGCCGGAGCAGCCACCGCCCTGAACGAACACCCGCAGCATCAGCTTCGGGTTGCCCTCCCCGCGAATGAGGTCGCCCACTTTGCGGGCTGCCGCATCCGTGAACAGAAGCGCGGGCGCCTCCTGGAGAGCCTCGGTGGTGCTCATTAACGTCGTCTCCTCGTTCATGCTCATCTCTGCCAGCCAGTCTAGGGACTGGGCCGAGTACGGTCAAAGCGCCCGGGAAGCCCGCTCCGCTGCGGGCTCAGCCTTCCCGTCGCGCGAAACGCGGGTCAGCTTCCCCATGATCTGCGCGCCGAGCGTCATTTCAATGACCCCATAGTAGACGCTGCCCTGTACCCGGGCCGTGGACCCCAGCACGACGCGGTCGCTGGCAACGATGTCCCCTTTGACTGTCCCGTTTAACATAACGTTCGACACCGCGACCGTGCCCTCGATGGCGCCCGTCTCGCTCACTGACAAGCTCGAGCCCTCGTTAGGGTCGGCGCGCACGTTCCCGGAGATGGTGCCATCCAGATGCAGGCCTCCGGCGAATACGAGATCCCCGTACACGTGCGACGCCTTGTCGATCAGCGTATCGATGCGCGGCTGCTTGGAATCACGACTGAACATGGTTGAGCACTCCGGAGCGAAAACGGCCGCAGAAGGCACCCGTGCCCCGCGTCAGTTTTCCCAATTGACTACGACGCGTCCACCGACCAGGGAAAGGACTGCGTTGCCGGCGGCACATCCTTGCGGCTGGACCTTATCTCCAGCGCCACATGGTCGGGCTTGAATCCGGTCGGAACCGCCACTTCCTGGTCGAGGTTCTCGAAATAGCGAAAGTTGTAGGGTAGCTCATGCTGCTTGCCGGCGGTCAGGGCAGGAAGGTCCATGCTCGTTGACTTGCCCTCGCCGTCGGCGCCGTCGATCGTCACGCCCATGTTGCCCGCAGCGACATTGTCGGGGCGAACGGAGCGTACGAGCGACACGTGCAGGACGAACTTGTTGGGCTTGGTGCCCGGTGTGATGCGCACCTGCTGCACCTTGACGCCGATTGCGGCGGCCCCCTGAGCAACGATTCCCCGATAGAAGGCCAGCTCCTGAGTCTGGCGTGCCACCTGCGCCTGGAGGTCGCCGATGGCGCGCGCCACTTCGGCCTGCTCGCGGGCGCGACCGATCCGGATGGTGTCGAGCTCGGCGAGCTGAGTGCGCAACTCGCGATTGGACTTCTGCAGCCGCTCGATCGCAACTTCGTATTCGGTCCGGTGCTGTGCAACAGCGAGACGGTCGTACCCCGCGTTGAAGCGTCCGACCTCATAGACGACATACAGGGCCAGTGCGAGGATCAGCAGCAGCACGCCCGCAATGACCAGCCGCCGCGTAGGCGCGTGCGTGCGGACGACTAGATTGGGCCTTGCATCGGAGCTGGGCATGGATCCTTCGGCGGTCCGTGTCAGTCAATCGGCACCGGCGCCGCGCGATTCGGCCTGGTGCCGCCGGATGCCGTCTCCAGCCACCAGGAGGGGTGCGGAGGCGCCCCCTCGGGAAAAGCGACAGGCGCGAGCTCGGTCAGAGCGCGCACATAGACGCCTCTCTTGAAGTAAATGACTTCCCGCACGGGGTCCCAGAAGTTGACCCATCGGAACTGATCGAACTCGGGCTCGGAGGTTCTCCCGAAGTCGAACCCGGCATCCTCACGTCTCAGACGCATCAGAAACCAGCGCTGCTTCTGGCCGATGCACACCGGCTGCTGGTTGCGGCGCACGTACCGTGCCGGCAGTCGGTAGCGAAGCCATCGGGCGGTCCTGCCGAGCAGCACGACGTCGGAGCGCGAGAGGCCGATCTCCTCATTCAGCTCCCGGTAGGCAGCTGCCTCGAGCGACTCGCCGGGCAGCACACCCCCCTGGGGAAACTGCCAGCCTCGCCCTCCGACCTGCCGTCCGAGGAACGTGTCACCGCCGCCCCGCACCAGCACGATGCCGACGTTAGCGCGAAAACCATCCGAGTCGATGACGTCGCTCATGAATTGACCTCGGAGTCTGCCACAAGGCGCCCCCGGGATGCGGGATGATACGGATCGGAGCTTTACGAATGTGACGCACTTGTTAATAAGAAAAAGCCGCCCCCGGGTTCCTGAAATCGCGCGCCTCCGCGAGACTGCAAGGAGTGGCCAGGAGGCGCGGCTTGGGCAGCCGGCCCTCCTGTTTAGACGGCCTGCTAGGATTTCAACGTATGCCAGGAGCTGAGGTGGCCTCGGCCACGAGACAGGCCCTATTCGAGAGGTCCCGCTGGAAGGGTCTGCTGGGGCTGTTCGCTCTCGCGGCCGCGGTGTGCATTGCCTCGCTTCTCATCGGCAGCTCCGAGATCGGAGCACACGAGGTCCTCGCGACGCTGTTCGGGGGAGGCAGCGAGGCTGCGCGCAGCGTGATGATGGAAGTGCGGCTGCCGCGCCTGCTGGCCGCCCTGGGTGTCGGTGGACTGCTCGCATTGGCCGGCGTTCTTCTGCAGGCCCTGTTTCGCAATCCGCTGGCGGACTCCTACGTGCTGGGAGTCTCGGGCGGGGCGGCCGTGGGAGCCTTGTTGGCCATGATGCTGGGCGCCGCCGCATTTGGCGTGCAGGGCGCCGCAGTGATGGGCGCCTTCGGCTCCGTGGCGGTGGTGTACGTGTTGGCCCGTGGCGGTGGGACGCCTCGATTGCTGCTCACGGGTGTCGTGACGGCCAGCGCATGCGGCGCCCTCGTTGCCGTGCTGCTCGCGCTGGCCGATTCGATCCGCCTGCGCGGCATGGTGTTCTGGCTGGCCGGTGATCTCGGCTGGGCGCTGAATCCCTGGAGCAGCGCACTCGCGGCCCTGTTTGCAGCCGCACTCGCGCTCGCAGTAGCGAGGCCGCTGAACGTTCTGGCGGCGGGAGAACTGCGGGCGCGCGGTGTCGGAATGCGCGTCGAGGTCTGGCGTACGACGCTCTTCATTGCATGCGCCATACTCACGGCCATCGCCGTGGTCAGCGCGGGAACCGTCGGGTTCGTGGGCCTGATCACGCCCCACGCAATCCGGCTTGCCTTTCGTACCAGCGATCACCGCATCGTGGCACCGGCGTCGGTTGTACTGGGCGGCACGGTGCTGGCCGCAGCGGATCTCGTCGCGCGCACCATAGCCAGTCCGCGCCAGCTTCCGGTCGGTGCGATCATGGCGCTCGTGGGTGCGCCTCTGTTCATCGCACTGCTACGCCGCCGGTAATACCCAGGCGAGCCTGCGGCTCGCAGTCATGAAACAACGGTCTGGGAGCTCGCCACACGGTTCCGGCCGGCAGTTTTCGCCCGATAGAGTGCGGCGTCGGCTTCGGCGATGAGCCGCTCGGCAAGTTGCGTGTAGTCGCGAGTTCCCTTGGCAAGCGCCGAGGCCGCGGCCACCCCGATGGAGAGCGTCACCGTCTCGGCTCGCTGACCGCCGATCTCCATTGGCTGGCCGCGCACGGCCTCCAGTACGCGCATCGCAACTCTTTCTCCGTCGGCCAGTGCGCCGTGCGGCAGCACGATTGCGAACTCGTCCCCGCCGAAACGAGCACCCGTGTCACTGAGGCGCATGTGATCGTTGATCCGCTGGGCGACCTCGCGCAGAACCGCATCGCCGGCAAGATGGCCGTAGCGATCGTTGATCCGCTTGAAATGGTCCACGTCGATCATCAGGCAGGCTACGGACTGCCGGTCGCGCTGCGCGCGCGCCAGCTCTTCGCACAGCCGCGCCTGCAGGTAACGTCGGTTGTGGAAGCCGGTGAGGAAATCTGTCAGCCCGCTGCGGACGAGTCGCGCGCGATTGATGGCGTTCTCCAGGCATATCGCCGCCACCAGCCCCAGATGGGCGAGAAAGTCGCTAGCCAGCTGTGGCGTGAAACGCCGGGGATCCTTGCTGAAGAACACGAGAACCCCATCGAGCTGCTCGTGGCGTCGCAACGGAATGAGCGCCAGGCTGCCACGCCGCCCCACATCCGACAGCAGCAGGGCGTGCTCAGCCGTCTGGAGCGGCCCCAGCCGGGGCCGGTCGAGAGTGCTCAGCCGGGGCGCCAGCGTGGCCAGCTCGTCGGCGAACTGCACTTCGGGCAATTCCTCGAGCCGGAAGCTGTCCCTCGAGAGCAGGTGCCTCACCTCGTGATTCGGGTCATTCACGGCGAGGGTGACCGCATCGAGCTGGTACGAGGCGCGCAGCCCGTGGATCATGCGTTCCAGAAGCTGTGGTAGCGAGGCTGCTCTCAGCAGCTCCAGCTCTCGCTCCTGGGTTTTGCGCAGCAACGCGTCATTGCGACCGACCTCTTCGGTCAGCTCGCTCAGGCGAGCCTGCAACGTGCGCACCTGCGTATCGAGCTGCTCCGCGCGGTGGAAGCTCGCTGCACTTTCGCGCATCTCTGTGTCGGGTCGACGCATCGACTCTTCCGTTGCTGCCGTGTGTACGTGGCGCCGGAGGCGCGCCTTCAGGCGCGTCGCGCTGTCACGTTGCGGCGGTCCTCGAAGTACTCCCGCCCCTTCTGCATCAGAGACACGAAGGCATCGTGATCCTGTGTGACGACCGCCGTGCGGAGGCGCTCCACGGCCTGGGAAAGCGCTTCGAGCGATTCGGCCCCGTAGTCGTTCAGGCTCTGGATCTCGTAATACAACTCCGCACTCTCCTGTGCCACGCGGCTCGCGACATCGAGCTGGGCATCGAAGGTCGTGCTCGACATGCGCGCAAGCTTCGGTGCGGCCTCGCCGCTGCCGGCCAGCGCCGTGAAAAACGCGATGTTGAGCGCATGAGAGAGCCCGAGAACGTAGGCGATCAACCGGTCATGGTCGTCCAGGCTCATGACCACTTGCTCGGCCATCGTCGGCGCAAACAACTCGCGCGCGCTGGACAGTGCCTCGGCGCAGCCCAGGTCGACGAATACGACGTGACGGCCGGACAGCAGCTCCGTGTCGGGGCCGAACATCGGGTGCAGCGAGGTCACCTTGCAGCCATGCGACTTGAGCGCCATCAGGCCGGCACGCAGTGGTGACTTGAGGGAGCCGATGTCGAAAATGACACCGGGTGGGCGGCGCAGCGCCAGCTCACGCAAAATGGCGTCGGTCACGCCAAGCGGGGTCGCCAGGATGAGGTAGTCATGCCGGAGGTCTGTCCGGCGCCAGTCCTCGACCCGGGTCACCCCGGCCGGTGCACTGCCCGGATCGGCGATCTCGATCTGGAAGCCCTGGGAGCCGAGGAACTCGACGAACCAGCGTCCCATCTTGCCCGCACCGCCGATCACCAGCACCCGTTTGCCCGAACCGGTCCCGCGTGCCACCACGCTGGCCTGCTCCTGGGTCGTGAGCGAGGAGCGGATCAGCAGCCGTAGAAGATCCTCGGCCAGGACGGGTGAGACTCCCAGCTCCTCGGCTGCTTTTCTCACTCCGAGAATGACCTCGCGCTCGCGCTCGTAGTCGCGAGTCGGGAATCCGGTTGCGCGCTTCACACGCGCAACCTGCGCGCTGAGGCTCTTACGCTCGGCCACGAGCGAGATCATGTGGCGATCGATGGCGGTCAGGCGCTCGCGGAGCGTATCCAGCGTCACATCGTCCTGCGTCATGGCAGCGTCGGCTCCTCATCAACTGGCGGAGATTGCCTGCGCCGGAACCGCAAGCAACTGGCGCAGCGCGTAACCGTTGCCGCTGGCGCCGAGGAAGTGGAGATCCCTTTTATCGGCTGGTTTACGATTACGCAATGACTCGACACACCGAACTGCTGCCCGATCCCCTGCCGGAGGAGCCCCTGCGGGTCGTCAACCACTGGCTGACAGAGGGCTGGAAACTTAAACAGCAGCCCAATCCCAATTCGATGGTCCTCGCCACAGTGGACCCGGAGGGCAAGCCTTCCGCGCGCGTCGTTCTGTGCAAGGAGATCGTTCCGCAACCTGGATACCTCGTGTTCTATACGAATTATCTGTCGCGCAAGGGCCTGGATCTCACCCAAAACCCCCGGGCAGCCGCCGTGATGCACTGGGATGCCCTGCACCGTCAGGTCAGAATCGAAGGACCGGTGGTGCCCGCTCCGGCCGAGGACAGCGATGCCTACTTCGCTTCCCGCCCGTGGCAAAGCCGGTTGGGTGCCTGGGCCAGCGCACAGAGTCGGCCGGTCGCCAGCCGGCAGGATCTGCAGGCCGCGCTCGCCGCGGCGGCCAGACGTTTCGGGACCCCCGTTCCCCTCGGCAGCACCGACGAGCCTCGCACCCGGACAGATTATTTGATTCCGCGCCCGCCTCACTGGGGCGGCTTTCAGGTCTGGCCGGACGCAGTCGAGCTTTGGGTGGAGGGCGAAGCGCGGATCCACGACCGGGCCCGGTGGACCCGGACGCTCACGAAGCGTGTCGATGGCTACTTCGACGCGGGGCCCTGGAGCAGCACCCGCCTGCAGCCCTGACGCGCCGTGTGGCGGATCATCCGCACGGCGATCCTCCTGCTGGTGCTGATCTGGGCCGCCGGACATACATGGCTCGACAGGGTCGGCAGTACACGCTGGAAAGACCCGCTGTGGGTCGGCATCTTTCCCGTGAACGCCGACGGGAGCGCCACAGCACAACAATACATAGATGGCCTGACGCCGGAGGAATACGCCGATATCGGAAGCTTCTTCAGCCGCGAAGCGCAACGCTACGGCCATAACCTGACGCAGCCCGTGAACGTCGTTCTATATCCGCAATCCAGGCAGGTTCCACCGTCACTTGCACGCGGCGCGGGTCACTTGGCAACCGCCTGGTGGAGTTTGAAGCTGCGCGGGTATGCGTTTCGTGCTGCCGACACGGCCGGCCGGGCACCGCCGCGGATCCGCCTCTTCGTGCTCTATCACGACCCGGCAACTCTCAGGACGATTCCTGACTCCCACGGCCTGCAGAAAGGCCTCATCGGGGTCGTGCATGCATTCGCACTCCGATCCATGGCGGGAAGTAACAGCATCGTGATCGCACACGAGCTCCTGCATACCCTCGGAGCGACTGACAAGTATGATCCACAGACGGGAGCCCCTGTGTACCCGGCCGGGTTTGCGGATCCGGAACGCCATCCACTGTATCCACAACCCATGGCGGAGATCATGGCAGGCCAGCGCGCTCTCTCCGCAGGGCAGTCCGAGATGCCGCGGACCCTTCGCGATGTGGTGGTGGGCCCGGCAACGGCCGCGGAGATTCGATGGACGCATCGCTGAGTCCGCCCGCCGTGCCGCTGGCGACCCGGAACCTGTCGGTCCGCGTCGGGACCCGCGAGCTGGTGAAGGATTTGTCGGTCGAGTTCGCGCCGGGGACATTCGTGGCCGTGCTCGGCCGCAACGGCTGCGGCAAAACTCTGACTCTGCACACTCTAGCGGGGTTACGCGCGCCGGCCGAGGGAGCGGTACTGATCGACGGGCGCTCGATGCAGGAGCAGGACAGTCGAGCCACCGCGCGCCGCCTCGGTTTGCTCGCGCAGGACCTGGAGGAAGGCTTCGTGACGACGGCGATCGAGACTGTGCTGATCGGCCGTCACCCGTATCTGAAATTCTGGCAATGGGAGACTTCAGAGGATGAGCGGCTCGCCCGCAACGCGCTGGCTGCCGTGGATCTCGCGGAGTTCGCGACGCGCCGCACCGACACCCTCTCAGGCGGCGAGCAGCGCCGGGTCGCGATCGCCGCACTGCTCGCTCAGGACCCGGCGCTGTTTCTGCTGGATGAGCCAACGAACCACCTCGATCCGCACCATCAACTGGCCGTACTCGGGTTGTTTCGGGATCTGGCGCACGCGGGGCGAACGGTGATCGCGACCCTGCATGATCCAACCCTGGCCGCGCGGTTTGCCGATCGGGCGCTGTTGCTTCACGGCGATGGCCGTTGGAGTGAAGGCCCGGCCAGCGAGGCGCTCACGCAGAGCACGCTCAGCGAGCTCTACCTCACGCCGATGCTCGAAATCGACAAGGCCGGCCGACGAATATTCGTCAGCGAGTGAGAATAGCGATACCTCGGCCGGAGACAGCCGCACGGCGTCGGTAATCGCCCGGGGAAGCCGCCGATCGGTCCACGGTGCTGCTACCGTGGATCGTCACTCCGTCCGAGTCAGTCGCTCTTCAGCAGTAGCCCGAGAACCAAGCCGATGCCGCAGCCGAGGACGGCCGACGTCCAGGGCCGCTCATTCACGAAGCGGTCAAGCGAGAGGGCTGTATCCCGGGCCTTGGTCAGGGTGTCGCGGGCATTCGATAGAAGCGAGCCGCTCAACTGCCGGCGCACGTCGGCAATCGTGACGGCGAGTCGGTTCCGCAGTTCCTCGACGCCTGGGCCGCTGTCGTCCCCCAGAGCCGCCAGAAGGGCTTCCGTGGCAGCGAGCACCTCGCGGAGCTCCTTTCCTGCCAGCTCTCTGGCTGTGACTTGATCGTTTATCATGGCTCGACCCTGCTTCGTTCCGCGTGGAGCATCAACGGCGGCTTCCGGCGGTAGTTCCGCGCTGGCGCAGATCCGGCTCGCGATCATTGGCTGTAGCGCAGCAGCTTACGCCAGCGCCTCCAGGACGGCGGCGTGCAACCGACCATTGGTGGCCAGCACCGAGGTCGTCTGCAGCCCAACGGGCGCCCCGCGCAGGTCAGTGAACGTGCCGCCCGCCTCGCGCACGATCACCGTGAGCGCAGCTATGTCCAGGATATTCACGTCCGACTCGATCACGACCTCGAGCGCGCCGCGCGCCAGCAGATGGTAGTGGAGGAAGTCGCCGTAGCCGCGAATACGACTCACCCGTCCGATCAGCTCGCCGAATCGTGGCCACGAGGCCGAGCGTGCCAGGGTCTGTAGATTGCCACTGGAAAGGATGCTGCCCCCCAGGTCCGAGATGGCGCTGACCCGGACCGGCTTTCCGTTGAGAAAAGCGCCGGCACCTTGCTCGGCCCACGCCACCTCATCGTAGAGCGGGGCGCTGGAGACCCCGAGCACCAGGCGTCCCTCGCGCAGCAGCGCGATCTGGGTCGAGAAGAACGGGCACTCGCGCACGAACGACTTCGTGCCATCGAGCGGATCGACGAGCCACACGTTGGGTGCGTCCAGATCCTGCTGGCCGGTCTCCTCGCCGAAGAAGCCGTAGCCGGGAAATCGTTCGGTCAGGATCGTCCGGATCGCCTCTTCCGCCCGGATGTCGGCTTCCGTCACCGGCGAGAGGTCCGCTTTGGTCCGGACCTGAGGATGGGCGCGATACAGCGGGCGGATGAGGCGGGCGGCCGCTTCCGCGGCCTCGCGGGCCGCCTGAAGCTCTCTGGAAGCCATGCTGGGCTCTGTGTCCGGAGGGGCGATGCAGCCTCGCCGAGCCCCGATGGCCTGTCAACGCATGCGTTTGCTAGATTGGCGCAAGAGTCCCAGGGCGCGCGAAGGCATATCAATGGGCAACCGGCTGAGCAAGATCTATACACGCACGGGCGATGACGGCACGACCGGACTCGGCGACGGCAGCCGAGTGCCGAAGAACGGGGCGCGGGTCGAGGCGTACGGAACCGTCGACGAGCTCAACAGCACGATCGGAGTGCTGCTGGCAGTGCCCGGCCTGCCCACGGATGTATCCGCATGCCTCATCGTGATCCAACACGAGCTCTTCGACATGGGTGGCGAGCTGTGCATTCCGGGACACCATGTCATCACTGCCGGACACGTGTCGCGCCTGGAGGAGACCCTGGACCGCTTCAATGATCCGCTCCCTCCGCTGAAGGAATTCGTTCTCCCGGGGGGCGGCCCGGCCGCCGCCGCCTGTCACGTTGCGCGCACGATCGCACGTCGTGCCGAGCGACGCGTGCTGACACTGGCCGGCCGCGAGGCGGTCAGCCCCGAAGTGCTGAAGTATCTGAATCGTCTTTCCGACCTGCTGTTCGTGCTGGCTCGCGTCCTGGCCCGCCAGGAGCAGGGCACGGAAGTTCTCTGGCGGCACGATCGGGGCAAACCCGCCTGAGGCCGGGCCATGGTTCCGACCGTCCTTGGCCCGCAATTCGACCGGCTCTTCGAGGCCAATGTCGTCTTCAACGCCCGGGCGCGGGAATATTCGGTGCGGGGATTTCCGGGTCCGTTCTCCATCAAGGGTGTCTCGATTGGAGAAGCCATGTGGCGCGTGGGCGGGCAGCGTTTCGTCGTGGACTCCACGAGCTGGCTGGTGGTGGATCGCATGTCTGCCTACGACCTGGAGATCCGCTCTGCCGAGCCAGTGGAAACATTCATCGTGTTCTTCGCGGATGCACTGCTGGCTGATGTCGCGACGACCCGGCTCGCGCCGATCGAGCAGCTGCTCGATGACCCTGGCGGGCGCGCGGCGCACGAGCTCCTGATCACTCAACGCCTGTGGAGCGGCGTGAGTGAATTCCAGCGCGCGCTGGCCTGCCTGCGCGAGGCCGCCCGATCCTCGACCGCTGCGACGCAGGGGATGCTCGACGCGGAGCTGCGAATCTGCCTCGACGCCTGTTCCGATTTGACTGCTCGCGCACGCGATGAGCGCGAGCGCATTCGTGCTTCGCGCCCCGCCACGCGCCGGGAGCTGTACCGCCGGGTTCTGCGCGGCAAGGCTCATCTGGATGAAATGCTTTGCGGGACGTTCGATCTGGAGCAGTCGGCCGCCGCGGCCTGCCTGGCACCTCATCATTTCCATCGCACCTTTCGGTCTGCGTTCGGGGCGACCCCGTACGGTTACGTGAGCGGACGTCGAATCGACACGGCCCGGCGGCTCCTTGCCGAGACCGACAGCACCGTCGCAGAGGTCTGCGATGCCGTCGGCTACGAGAGCCTGCCCTCGTTCACGGCGCGGTTCCGGCAGGTCGTCGGGGTGCCGCCGGCCGAGTTCCGCAATGAAATTCGCAAGCAGCGATAAAGACGCGGCGCGCGCGCCTGTCTAACATTCAGAGCATGCAAGCGCTCTTGGATGCCATACAGGCCGACCGTCCGGATGATGTCGTCCGCATACTCAAGGCGCATCCCGAGGCGGCCACCACGCGCTCCCCCGCTGGCTTGTCTGCGCTGACTCTGGCGACGTATCTGTCGCGTTCCGCCCTGGTCGAATTGATCCGGCCCTATCGAGGCAAGCCCGATTTTTTCGAGGCGTGCTTGCTGGGGGACGAGTCCACCGTCCGCGCCGAGCTGGAAAACGGCCAGGACGTGAATGGCTACGCTCCCGACGGATTCACGCCTCTGGGACTTGCCGTGTACTTCGGGCACCAGAACGTCACCCGAATGCTGCTGCAACAGGGTGCTCAGGTGAATGTCTGTGCACTCAATGCCCAGCAGGTGGGCCCGATCCACGCCGCGGTCAGCCGGAACGACTTATCCACGCTCGAGCTGCTGCTGGCTCACGGAGCCGATCCGGATTTACCGCAGCAGCAGCTTTTCCGGCCGCTGCACGTCGCTGCCGCGAACGGCAACGCCGCTGCGGCCGGTCTCCTCCTGCTTTGGGGCGCCCGGCCCGGGGTAAGAACCGAGAGCGGCGGATTGCCATCGGAGATGGCACGCGAGCGTGGGCACACGGCATTGGCAGCGCGGTTGCAGAAGCTCGAAGGCGCCAACGCACCCTCCAGCCCCTAGCCGGGCGAGCTCGCCGGCGGGTGAGTGCCGCGGCGGCAATCCGCCGCATCGATCCGCCTCCCCGTCAGCGTCGCCGCCTCTCCAGGCGCCCATGCGCGCGGAGTATTCCCTTCCAGCGCTCCCAGTCGAAGGAAGCCCACGGATCGGTCTTACGCCCCGGAGCAATCTCGCTGTGCCCCACGAGATGGTCCGCCGAAAGGGATGGGTAGGCGGCCAACAGGGCTTCGACCAGAGCCGCGAGCTGCTCGTACTGCTCATCGGTATAGGCCACGCCGTCGGCGCCCTCGAGCTCGATACCAATGGAGAAATCGTTGCAAGCCGTCCGCCCGCGATAATGGGACTGGCCCGCGTGCCACGCACGCTGTCCAAACGGAACGTACTGCGTGATCGCGCCGTCGCGCCGGATGACCGTATGAGCTGATACCCGGGCGGAAGCGATCTCACGAAAGTACGGGTGCTGGTCCGGCGGCAATCTGCCGGTGAACAGCAGATCGATCCACGGGCCGCCGAACTCCCCAGGAGGCAGGCTGATGCCGTGGATCACGACAAGCTCGGGCAGGGTACCCGCCGGACGGGCATCAAAGTGAGGAGACAGCACCTGGCGCGCACCGACCAGGAGGCCGGTCGCGGTATCGATCTGCATGGGCGGCGGCATCACCCCGTGATCATGCCATGATGTGATACCTTAGTCCAATCAAAGACTTACGAGCCAGAAACGGCTCCCGCGCCCAGGCTACAATCCCCGCCATGAGCAGTACCAACGCCAACGCACCCTATGTCCGCAGGGACCTCGCCCACGTCTGGCACCCGTGCACGCAGATGAAGGACCACGAGCACCTGCCCCTGATTCCGGTACGCAGCGGCCGCGGGGTGTGGCTGGAGGACTTCGAGGGCCGCCGCTACCTCGATGCCGTGAGCTCGTGGTGGGTCAATCTCTTCGGGCACGCGAATCCGCGAATCAACGCCGCCGTGCGCGATCAGCTCGAGAGCCTCGAGCATGTGATCCTGGCTGGCTTCACGCACGAGCCGGTCATCGCGCTCTCCGAAGCGCTGGTCAAGGTGCTGCCTGCGGGCCTGACTCGCTGCTTCTATGCGGACAACGGCTCCTCCGCGATCGAGGTGGCCGTCAAGATGAGCTTTCATTACTGGCGCAACGTCGGCCGGCCCGACAAGAAGCGCTTCATCACGCTCTCCAACAGTTACCACGGCGAGACTCTCGGCGCCCTCGCGGTCGGCAATGTGGAGCTGTTCAAGGAGATCTACCGCCCGCTGCTGATGGATGTGATCACGGTCCCCTCCCCCGATTGCTTCGAACGCGAGCCGGGCGAGAGCTGGGCAGATCACTCGCGTCGCAAGTTCGCATTCATGGAGGCCGCGCTCGAGCGTCACGCGCATGAGAGCGCGGCGGTCATTCTCGAGCCGCTCGTGCAGTGCGCCGCGGGGATGCGGATGTACCATCCCGTTTATCTGGAGTTGCTGCGCGAGGCGTGCGATCGCCACGGCGTTCACCTCATCGCGGACGAGATCGCCGTGGGGTTTGGCCGGACGGGCACCCTGTTTGCGTGTGAGCAGGCGCGTATCCGGCCGGACATGGTCTGCCTGTCCAAGGGGCTGACCGGTGGCTACCTCCCCCTATCGACGGTCGTCACGACCGAGGAGATCTATGCGGCGTTCTATGACGAATACGCCAAGCTCAATGCCTTCCTTCATTCGCACAGCTTCACGGGTAATGCGCTGGCCTGCGCCGCCGCGCTGGCCAGCCTGAAGATCTTCAGCGAAGACAACGTCCTCGAGCGCAACCGGACGCTGGCTAAGCGCATGGGGGAGCGGGCGCGCGAGCTCGAGAGTCATCCGCACGTGGCGGAGGTGAGGCAGTGCGGAATGATCGTGGCGATCGAGCTTGCGCGCGACAAGTCGCGGCGCGAGCCCTACCCGTGGCAGGAAAGGCGCGGGTTGCGAATCTACCGTCACGCGCTCGACAACGGGCTGCTGCTGCGTCCCATCTCCAACGTGGTCTACTTCATGCCGCCATACGTCATCACACCGGAGGAGATCGACTGGATGGTGGGAGTTGCCCGGGAAGGAATCGAGCTCGCGACATGCGAGTGACACGCGTTTATGTGGGCTCACCCCTGAGTGCCGGTCGCCGCCAGCAGGTCGAGGGCAGCGCCGCAAACCACATAGCGCGTGTATTGCGACTGGCAGCCGGCGACAGGCTCACGCTATTTGATGGGCGGGGTGGCGAGTACGCGGGTGCCATCCAGGAGATCGGCCGAGACTTTGTATCCATAGACGTGCGCGAGCATCACCCTCTGGAGCGCGAATCGCCGGTGCAACTCATCCTCGCGCAGGGCATCTCGCGCGGCGAGCGGATGGACTGGGTCGTGCAGAAGGCGACGGAGTTGGGGGTGTTCCGTATCGTGCCATTGCTCACGGAGCGCAGCGTGGTGCAGCTCGATGCGCGCCAGGCGCAGAAGAAACTGCAGCACTGGCGAGCCATCGCTATCGCCGCCTGCGAGCAGAGCGGCCGCACTCGGGTGCCCGAGATTGTGGAACCCCTGTCCCTGGGCTCGTTTCTGCGCTCTGCCGATCAGGGAAGCCGGCTGCTCCTCTGGCCAGGAGCAGAGCGAGGTTTGGGCGAGCTAGCCTCGCCGGGTCAGTCCCTGACGGTGTTGATCGGGCCCGAGGGAGGGCTCGGCTCGGAGGAGCGGAACGCGGCGCAAGCCGCCGGCTTCCTCCCGGTGCGACTGGGGCCACGGGTGCTGCGCACGGAGACTGCCGCCGTGACCGCCCTGGCGGTTCTGCAGCAACGCTTCGGTGACCTGTGAGATATCTCCTCATCACGGTACTGGCGCTCATCCTCGGCGGCCTGATCGGTCGCGCGATCTGGGCTGAGAAGCCCGTGCCAGCCGATCCCGTTCACGTCATCGTCACGCAGCTCAAGACGCACGCCGTGATCCAGCACGAGCGCCAGCTCGCGATCTGGTATCGCGCCTGTCCGAGCGTCTTCGGCAAGACGCCCCAGATCTTCATCGCATGGCCCGCCAGATTGTCGTACCAGCTCGAGCTGAGTGATGTGAAAGTCGAGCGCCACGGCAGTGTGATCCAGGTGAGCACCGCGGCCATCCATCCGGATGAGCCGGCCGTGCCCACCGACTTCATGGACTATCTCTCGACAACCTCCATCTTCACGTTCGCGAACGAGCAGGAGCTGGTCAACCACGAGATCGGCAAGGCGACGCCGATCGCCCGGTACCTGACAACCTACTTTCTGGCACGGGATCCGTCGCTGCAGGGAGACTTCGCCGACGAGCTGCGACGCCTGGTCGAGCATCTGGCCTCCGCGCTCGCCGTTCCCTATACGCAAGTGGACGTGGAGGTACCCAAGCCCCAGGTGACCTGGTCGAAACTGCCGAAAATCGAGCTATGCGAGGGCACGATGGCCTCGGTCAACGGGCTGCCGTTCGCCAAGTACGAGGACGGCTCGACGATCCCGATCGGGTTCCGTCCGCCTCAGACTTCACATCGGGATGGAGCGGGGCCGGGCGAGGGTCCCAAGGGCATTGCGTCGGTGTACGGGAGCACGGGACCCAAGCACTGACCGCCTCTAGCCGACGCTGGTCTCCTCGGCGATCATTTCCTCGAGGCGCTCCAGGTCAGGTACCAGTGGCGTTTCGTTGACCATGCGCACCTGGCAGATGATCGGCGCCCGGTCCGCAAACACGCGCGAGTTGTCCGGACGGACGACATCGGAGCTGACGCGCACGAGCTGCGGAAAGCCCTGGGAGACGATTCCGAAATAACCGCCGTCCACGCGTGTCCCCAGCGCGTGGAGAATCACGACGCGAGTCCTGCCCGAGGCGGGCGGAATCATCTGTCCGCAGGCCCCTTCGAACGACACGAGGGGAACCGCCTTGCCGTTCCAGGGGATCGTGCCGATGTACCAGGGGGGTGCGCCGGTCATCTCGGATGGAACATGAAATCCCACGACTTCGGCGACGCAGGCGCGCGGAACGATCAGCCGGCCGTCGGTCAGCGGCACGAGGAGACTGTAGATTTCGGTAACGCGCTCGGCCATCGCTCAGACCCTGGCCTCGCCGACCCGGGCGAAAGTGCCACTGCCCTGTGCGGCGCGACGGCGCTCCACCAGAGGCTCGATCGCATCCAGCAGTTGCGCCTCCTGGTAGGGCTTGCCCAGATAATCGTCCACCCCCAGCTCGATCGCCCGCGCGCGATGCTTTTCGCCGACGCGCGAAGTGATCATGATGATGGGCACATCCTTGAGCCGCGGGTCGTTGCGGACGTGGGCCGCCACCTCATAACCATCCATACGCGGCATTTCGATGTCGAGCAGGATGATGTCCGGGACGTTGTCCTGAAGGAGCGTCACCGCATCCATTCCGTCGCGTGCCGTGACCACGCGCATGCCGTTTCGCTCCAGCAATCGCTGCGTCACGCGTCGCACCGTGATCGAGTCGTCCACCACCATCGCGAACGTTCTCTTGTCTGCTCTGTCCTTCTGCGGCAGCGGCAGGGCTGGAGCACGTCCGCGCCACTCGGCGCGCACCAATGCGCCGATGTCCAGGATGATCACGATGCGGCCGTCGCCAAGGATCGTCGCGCCCGAGATGCCACGAATACTCGAGATCTGGGGCCCCACGGACTTGACGACGATCTCACGGCTTCCCACGAGCTCGTCGGCGATGAGGCCGGTCGAATGCTCTCCCGCCCGCACCAGCACCACAGGGATCGTCACGTCCTGTTCCGGCAGCGGCGAGGGCTCCAGGCCAACGAACGTCGCCAGGTACTGGAAGCGATACTTCTGCTCGTTGTAGTCGAACGCCGCCGCATCACGTCCCAGATGTGCGCTCACCTCCGTCTTGGAGAGACGCAACACGCCCTCGACGGTGGGGAGCGGTAGCGCGTAGAACTCCTCGCCCGTGCGCACCACCAGCGCGTGACTGATTGCCAGTGTGAAAGGCAGGCGAATCGTAAAGGTGGTCCCCTCGCCGGGCTTCGTCTCCATGTGAAGCGCGCCGCCAAGACGTTTGATCTCGGTCGCTACGACGTCCATGCCGACACCGCGGCCGGCCTGCTGGGTAATCGTGCCGGCGGTGGAGAAGCCCGGCTCGAGGATGAGTTGCATTGCATCCTCATCGCTCAGCGTCCTGCCCGGCGGAATCAGGCCCAGCGCGGCGCCTTTCTCGCGAATCGCCTGCAGATTCATGCCACCGCCGTCATCCGAGAGGCGCACCATGACCTCCGCTCCTTCACGGTGCAGCTCGAGCACGATCTTCCCAGTCTCAGGTTTGTTGGCGGCCAGGCGCTCGCTCGGCTTTTCGATTCCGTGCACGACAGCGTTGCGCAGCATGTGCTCGAAGGGCGGCAGCATGCGCTCGAGCACCTGACGATCGAGCTCCCCGGAAGCGCCCTCGACGGTCAGCTCGACACGTTTACCCGTGTCGGTCGCGGCCTGCCTGACGATGCGTGCCAGGCGCTGCACATGGCGCTGGAAAGGCACCATGCGCGTACGCATCAGACCGTTCTGCAGCTCGGTGATGGTGCGTGCCTGTTGCTGCAATAGGTTCTGCGTGTCCTTGGCCAGATTCTCGAGCAGTTGCTGAATGCTGGCGACGTCGTTGGCGGTCTCGGCGAGAGCCCGCGAGAACTGCTGAATCGAGGAGTAGCGATCGAGCTCGAGTGGATCGAAGTCGCCACGATGGCCCGACTCGTCCTCGTGGCGATGCAGGATCTGCGCCTCGGTCTCGATCTCGAGGCTGCGCAGCTGTTCCTTCAGGCGCGTGACCGTGCGCGAGAGCTCGCCCAGGTTGAAGTCGATCGAGCCGAGCTGCTGCTCCAGGCGGGAGCGGGCGATGCTCGCCTCGCCGGAGATGTTCAGCAGCTGATCGAGCAGCTCCGCGTCCACGCGCGCCATTTCCTGGCGCTCGGGCGGTCCGACCGGCTCACGTCCGGGCGGCACCGCCTGGGGAGGCATCAGAGCCTCGTCGGAGATGCGGCCGAGGGGTACGGACACCGAAATCGTGCTCGAGGCGGATTCGCTCGCCTGCGCCGGCGAGCTCGGATCCCACTCCGGCGTTTCCCCGAGCTCCTCGTGCGCCGGTGCCGTCTCCGCCAGGATCTCGGCGGCTACGTTGCCGGATGTCAGTTCGGCTTCCGCAAACTCATCTATGGTTACCGGCGCGACCACCGTGTCGGGAAGCTCTCCGGGCGAGAGCCCCTGTGGTGAGCCGGCTGCCTCGGTGGGCTGCGCCTCAGGGCTCTCGGCAACATCGCCTGCATCCGTTGCCGGCGCGGAGCCTGCAATCTCGATCTCGCTGCTCCAGGGGGGCACGGAAGCCGCTGGCGGCGCGGTAATCTCGCTCGTCCACGCCGGTTCAGCGCTCGGGACCGAGATTTCGCTGCCCCAGGTCTCAGGCGCGTGCACCTCCGGCGCCTCAGTCGCAGCCGCCTCAGTCGCGGCGGCGGCCTCGGGCGTGGCCGGCACGGGCGCCTGCGTCGTCGAGGCCACGTGCGTGCTCTGCGTCGCCGGCGCTTCCACAGCTTGCGCCGACGCAGCCGCACCGGGCCTCGACAGAGCCTGGATGCGCGCGATCATCGCGCGCGCCGGAGCGACGCGGCCGCCATTCGCTACCGCTTCCCGCATCCTTGCGAGCTCGTCGAGACTTGCCTGGATAACATCAAACACGGGCTCATCCGCCGCGACCGAGCCGTTGTCGACCTGCATGACGAGCGTTTCCAGCTCATGACTCAGATCGCCCATCGCGGTGATGCCCGCCATGCGGGCACCGCCCTTGAGCGTGTGCAGGGGTCGCTTGAGCGCCGAACGGTAATCGGCGCTCGCCGGATCAGCCCGCCAGTCGCTGAGGGCGCCTTCTGAGAGCTCGATGAGCTCCGTCGCCTCCTCGGTGAAGATCGCCGCCACTTCCGGATCGAAGTCGCCCATCGCCTCCGCCGGCTCCTCCTCGGCGGCCAGGGTTGGCGCCGGTGGCGCCTCGGTCTGAGCCTGGGCAGCCGCGGCGATGCGCTGATCGAGAGCCCTCTCCGCCTGCGCAATCCGCTCCTGCAGCCCCCAATGGGTCTGGAAGTAACCCGTGGCCTCATCAAGGTGCGAGACCACCATCTCCATCGCAGACATGCAGTCGGCCAGCAGGGCCATGTCCTCGCTCTGAAGCCCCAGCCCGCTGCTGAATACGCGCCGCAGCCAGTGGTCGAGCGGCTCCGCCAGGCGAATGCCATGTCGAGCCTGGGCCATCTTCGAGCTGCCCGAGAGCGTGTGGCAGGCCCGATAGACTTCCTCGGGAATGGCATGCGGCGCGGGGAGCCCTGCTTCCCGTTGGAGATACGCCCGGACGGTTGCGACGTGCGCGCCCGTCTCGCGAGCATAGATGTCGCGCAGCACGTCATCCTGTGTCTGCTGCGCCGCGGGCAGCTCGACATTTGCCGCCGCCTCATCCAGTTGGGCGAACCGGTCAGTCGCCGACGTGAAGCTCTCCGGCAGAACGGAAGCGGGTTCCTCGAGCGACGCCAGCGGGTCATCCGCGGCCGCACGCTGTGCCTTCGTGCCGGATCGAAGATTGTCCTGCTCCGTCGAGGTCCACATCGGCGCGCCGGCCTCCGGCGCTTCCGTCAGCACGACAGACTCATCCGGCCCGACCGCCGGCTTTTCGTCGGGGAGGCCCAGGCCGCCGTCGCCGCCATCTCCCTCGGACGCATGGCCCGATTCCTCTGGCGAAGAGGAGATTTCAAGCCGGAGCGCATCGCTGCCGGGTGCTGCCTCGCCATCCCAGGCAATCCATCCCTCGCGGGGTGCCTTCGTCTCCGGGGCACCCGAAGCACTCTCCATCTCAGCGCTCGCCGGGCCCGAGGTGCCCTGGATCTGCCGGCCATGAGCGCTCGCAACATCGGGGGTTGGAACGGCTTCAATGTGGCCAACGCCTTCCTCGGATGGCGTGTCCGGCTGAGCGGCCACCGCAGGGGCGTGCGGCGCCTTTTGCGGCTGCACGGGCGCTCGGACCTCGGCGGACTCCGGCGGCATCGATTCCGGGAAGCTGACAGCGCGACTCGAAGGCGGTCGCCCGGCCGCGAGCGCATGAGCGCGAGTCGCAATCGATGAAGCATCCACGCGCGGGGCCCGGCCCGTCTCAAGCTGCTCGATGAGCTCAGGCAGCGCCGCTATCGCCTCGCGCAGCACCTCGACGATGGTCGGAGAGCGACTCAGCGTGTTGTCCAGGATGCGATTGAGCAGATTCTCGATCGACCAGGCGAACTCACCGAGATCGCGCGCGCCGACCATGCGTCCACTGCCCTTCAGCGTGTGGAAGGAGCGTCGCACCGTGATGAGCGAGTCACGCTCGAGCGGATTCTGATCCCAGGCCGGGAAGAACCGCTTGACCCTCACGAGCTCCTCGTGAGCCTCCTCGATGAAGAGCTTCAGCAGCTCCGGGTCGGCGGTCTCCAGCACATTCGATGCGGGCGCACGAGTCTGTGTCAGCGTCGGCGCCGCGCTTCCCGGCACGGACGCAGCAGGCACCGCCTCCGGTCCGAACGTGGGCGGCGGGATCTGGACTGTGCGCGCGAAAGCTGACAGCTCCAGCGGAGCCACGGTTGGGACAGCGGGAGCCTCCTGACTCTCCAGCGCGTGCACGCACGCCTGCGCGTTGTCGAGCATGTACCAGGGGTCACTGCGGCCCGCCTGCAGTGTTTCCATGTAGTACTCGACACTGACGATCGAATCGGCGAGCCGATCCAGAAACCCCGGGGGCAAACCCTGCCCGCCCGGCTGCATCACCCGCTTGAGCTGGCCCGTGATGCCCTCGATGATCTCGACCGCACGCGCCTTACCCAGCATGAGCAGCCCGGCCTTCAGGCCGCGCATCAACTCCTGCCAGCTATCGAGGCCGGCGGCATCGAGCGTGCCTCCGACGTTCTGGGTGATCGCCTCCTTGATCCGCGCAAGGTTGAGGATGCATTCGCGCAGAACGGCCGATTGCACCTGCTGGAACTCACTGTCCTCGCCTTCCTCGGGCTCCGTCGCGCTCTTCGGCCGGATCAGCCCGACGAGCTGACTGTCGAGCCGGTCCTCCACCGCGATCAGGGCCGCGGCGATCTCGACCAGGCTCGCCTCGTCCGCCTTGATGACTCCCTGGACGAGCTTGTCCAGTCGCTCGGTCTGCTCCTGGACGTTGCCCCGCAGCTCCCCGAGCCCGAGCACGCCCAGCGTGTCGCCGATCTTGCGCAGCATCTCCACCTGCGAGGACAGCTCCTTGGGCTGTCCGGCGCCCCGGCGGACGAAGATGTCCAGCACGTCCTTGACCTTGGAGAGATCCTCGCGGATCGCGGCCGCCACGGTCTGCATGAGCTTCACGCTCGGCGCCGACAGGTTCTCGCGCTCCTGCTCGATCGTCTCGTCAACGGGCAACAGCTCCGCCAGGCGGAACGAAGCGCGCACCGCGCTGACACGCGGGCCCGCGGACTCCGCGCGTCCCACGTAGTAGAGAAGATTGTTCAGCAACTCGACGGGGGGCGACTGCGCGTAGCGCGCTTCACTCTGCTCGTACAGCCTGCGAATCTCGCGATCCCCCAGCCCGAGCAGCCGCTTGATCGAGACACCGCTCTCGAGGCCATTTTCCTGCAGTGCCTCGATGACCGCGCCCGTCACCCACCACAGCTGGAAAACCGGCTGACGGGTGGCGATCTGCTCGAGCTTCTGGGCTACCGCGGCCAGGATGTCGAGATTCTGCTCGATGCGCTCGCCGCGGATCCAGCCAATCAGTCCGACCTGAAACCGCGCCCGCAGCCGACGCCCCCATTGCTCCACGGTCAGCGGCGGCTCACCAGGCACTGCCGCCGCAGGCTGCGCCTGCTTGTCGGACTTGAGGTTGAGCAGCAGCAGCGTGCCTTCCGAAAGCAGCGCACTGCCGCGTACCGCGCGCAGGTCATTCAGCAGAGGCAGCAGAACGAGTGCGAGGTCGCGTCCGCCCGCCAGCACGCGCTCCAGATAGCTGGGCAGCTGCACCATCGCCCGCATGAGCGCATCCAGGCTCTCCGCCTGGCTCTTGCGCTCCGCCACGGTCGCCAGCAGGTAGCTGGCGACCTGCTCCATCTCCTCGGCGAGCAGCGCCGCACCGTATATCTCGAGTACCCGCAGAACGCCCTGGACCTGGTGAAGCTCCTGGGCGCAACGCTCGAGCAGATTGACGTTATCCGGCTGCTCGACGTAATTCTCCAGAGCGTTGCGTGCCTCCGCGAGCGTGACATTCAGCTCGCGTGCGACGAAATCCAACGTCTGGGAAGCGACTTCCGGCATTCAGCACTCGCAGGTGATCAGGAGCCGCCGAGCGCCGAGACCTGGCGCACGCTGGTGGTGGACTTGCTCTCGTCCTGGCGCTTGAACGTGCTCGTACTGCCGACCGGCTCGGCGGTTGCGCCGGGCAGGCGGAAGCCCGCGGCCGCCTTGCGCAGGCCGGCGGAGAGCTCAGCCAGCTTGGCGATGGCGGCGGAGGTCGCATGGGTGGACTCCGCAGTCTGAGCGCTGATTTCCTTCAGGATCTGCATGTTGCGCGCAATGTTCTGGGCGGCGCCCGTCTGCTGCCGGGAGCTGGCGGAGATGTTCTGCACCAGGCTTGCGATCTGGTTGGAGACCTGCTCGATCTCCTCGAGAGCGGCCCCGGCGTTCTCCGCCAGCAGTGCACCGCCCACGACATCGGTCGTGCTGCGCTCCATCGAGACCACCGCCTCGTTCGTGTCTGTCTGGATCGTGCGCACCAGGACCTCGATCTGCTTGGTCGCGTTCGCCGCGCGCTCCGCGAGCCGCTGCACCTCATCGGCCACCACGGCGAAACCCCGGCCGGCATCGCCGGCCATCGACGCCTGGATCGAGGCATTGAGCGCGAGAATGTTCGTCTGCTCGGCAATGTCGTTGATGAGCTCCACGATGTTGCCGATCTCCTGCGAGCTCTCGCCGAGGCGCTTGATGCGCTTGGAGGTCTCCTGGATGGTCTCGCGGATCGTGTTCATGCCGTCGATCGTGCGTCGCACCGCATCCCCGCCTTTATGCGCGACCTCGACCGAGTGTCGCGCCACGTCCGCAGCGCGCTCTGCATTTCCTGAAACCTCTTCCGCCGATGTGGCCATGCCGCCAGCCGATTCCGTCGCCGAGGCGATCTGCTTCGACTGCGCACCGCTCGCCTTCGCCAGGTGCCCGGAGAGAGCCTGCGTCTGTCGCGTCGCACTGTCGAGCTGGATCGCGGACTGATTAATAGTCGTGACAAGGCCGCGGAGGGCATCGACCGCGTAGTTGATGGAGTCGGCGATCGCCCCCGTGATGTCTTCGGTCACGGTCGCCTGGACCGTGAGGTCACCGTCCGCAAGGCTCGACAGCTCATCCAGGAGCCGCAGGATCGCCTGCTGATTGCGATCATTCTCCTTGCGCTGAGTCTCCACGGCCAAACGCTGCTGTTCGAGTGCCCGCCGCAGCCGCCACGCCCCGGCCAGCCCCAGGAGAGCGAGCACGAGCGCGGCCGTTGCGGTGAGCACGGGTATCCATGACGGCACACCCGCTGTGGGCTCCGCGCTTGTCGGCAACGCCGAGTCTGACGCGAGGGCGCGGGCGTCCGTTCTCACCGCGGCGGCGGCGGCCTGCGCGGCAGGCAACGCGGGTGCGGCGGTGACGGCCTGGTGCACGGCGCCGTTCAGATCGGTGTACAGCGAATCCAGTATTTTCAGGCGCTTCTCGCCCTCCGCGCCCGTGAGTCGGGGCAGTCCGAGCGAGGCACTCGTTCCCATCAGGCCCTGAATCACCTGCCCCAGATAGTCGGAGCTCTCTGCCAGGCGCTGAGCCGCCTGACCCGGGTTCGCCGCTCCGGAGGCGAGCGCCGATACATCCAGTTGCAGGCGTTGAGCCCGCAGCTCGAAGCGTTCCAGCGCGCGAGCTGCACTCTCGAGGTTCGGCCCGGACAGGCCGCTTGCGGCCGTCGCCACCTCAGACAGCAGGCGCGGCACCAGCTCGCGGGTCTCCCGGGCAGCAGTGTTGGCGTCCGTCAGGGCGCCCTGCGCCTGCAGAACCGCAGAGGCGTTACCGAGGAGTCGGGCAAAACGGGGATCCTTCGTATAGGCCGAAGGCGGCTTGCGAGCCGCGTCCTCCTTGAGATGTTGCAGCTGCGTCTGGAAGTCCGTCAGTGCAATTTTGTCTCCCGTGGCCGCATTCTGCGCATCGATTGCAATTGCATAGAGAGCAGCGGTGGGTGAAGCCGCACTTCCGGCGGCCTTCGGTTGACTCACCATCAGGAAGGAGGCGGCGCTCGCGGCGAGGAGCACCGCGATGGCCGCCAGCAGGATGGTCTGCCCCGCGGCGAGTCGTGGAGCTGCCGCTGGTGCCGTCACGCGGCAGCCTCAGCGAAAGCAGTGCTCTCGAGCACGGATCGCAGGTTGAGAACCGGCCACTGCTCGGTGGCGCGACGGAACGCCCCGGCCAGATAGCGCTCGCAGCGGGCCACCGTCGGAGGCGCATCGGCAGAGAACTCCCCCTCGGCGAAGCGCCGGAATCCCAGCACCTCATCAACCAGAAGCCCCGCGGGGATCTCGCGATGATTCACGATCAGGATGCGGGTATTGCGCGTCAGCGGGGTCACGCCGCTGCCCAGAAACTGGCGCAGATCGATGATGGGCAGCAGCTGGCCGCGGACGTTCGCGAGGCCTTTGATCCACGCTTTGGCACCGGGCACGCGTGTCAGGCTCGCGGGCACTCCCAACACCTCGCGCGTCTCCTCGCGGGCGACGAGGTAGAGGTCGCCGGCCATTCGCAGTGCGACGCCGACCCACTCCCGGCCCGCCGATCCTTCCTGGCTGACCTGCGCCGAGACAGCCCGGCCGCGCCGCTCGAGCTCCGCCAGAAGCTCGTAGGGACGGTCGCGCAGGGACTTGAGGGGAAGCTCTTCAGTCATTTGTCTTCCGAGGCAACCTGTTCGGCAGCATGGGGTGCATCGGTCATGCTGACAGCGTCGCCTGGGCCTTGGCAACCAACTGATCCGGTGAGACGGGCTTCACCATGTAGTCAATCGCGCCCTGGCGCAGCCCCCAGATGCGATCGGTCTCCTGGCCCTTCGAGGTGACCATGATGATCGGAATCGTACGGGTTCGCGGGTCGTTTGCGAGGGCACGCGTGGCCTGGTAGCCGTTCATTCCGGGCATCACGATGTCCATGAAGATCAGGTCGGGGCTCATTTCGCGGGCCAGCCGCACGCCTTCGGCGCCGTCGGCCGCGGCTGCCGTGCGATAGCCGTGCTTCTCGAGAGCCTTCTGCATCACGTGCAGCTCGGTCGGAGAGTCATCCACGATGAGTATGAGGGGCATGCCATCATCTCCCGATGTGCGTCTCGATTGCGCTCAGGAGCTCGTCCTTGGTGAACGGCTTGGTGAGATAGTGCTCCGAGCCGACGATGCGGCCGCGCGCCCGGTCGAACAGGCCATCCTTCGAGGACAGCATGATGACCGGAATGGAGCGGAAAACCTTGTTGTGCTTGATCAGCGAGCAGGTCTGATAGCCGTCCAGCCGGGGCATCATGATGTCGACGAAGACGATGTCAGGCTGATGGTCGGCGATCTTGGCGAGCGCATCGAAGCCGTCGATGGCCGTAAAGACCTCGCAGCCTTCCTTCGCCAGCAGCGTCTCGGCGGTGCGGCGGATCGTCTTGCTGTCGTCGATCACCAGAACCTTGAGGCCCTGGAGCTTGGTGTTGTTGCCGGTCACGGTGAGGGCAACTCCTTCACGCGGTTTGCGCAGCTTTGCGCCGCCGGCGGCGCGCAAGCGCCGCCACCCGGGGCAAATGGGTTCAAGCAATCCCGCCGCATCCGCGGGCGTCCTCCGTCTTTCGGATCAGCCGGGGTGCGAGCCGCTGCTCCGCCACCCCGGAAATTCGATCTTGCCATGACGAGCCGGTCACACAGGTTGTCAGGCCGCTCGATTTGCGGGCCCCCCGATCGAGCGTCCCGGCAAATCCGGTCCTGCCGCGGCGAGCCAGTCGCGCAGGTTATCAAGACGCTCGATTTCCCGGGACCTCGCGGCTCTCGCGCAGCGCGGGTTTTAACATATCGGCACACCCCCGGCTATGCCATGCGCGTCACGTTTTTCGAAGCTCGTCATGTTCCGCCCGTGCGAAGCCCGGGTGCGCGGGGCGCGGGAGCCGCCGCTGACATAAGATAGCGACTCCTCAGGCTACTCTACCGGCCGTACCATCGGCCCGCTGGAGGTTGGGCGCAACCCATGAAGAGACTCGGGGTCGTGATGGATCCCATCGAGGCGATCAAGTACGCGAAGGACTCCACACTCGCGATGCTGCTTGCCGCGCAGGCGCGCGGTTTCGAGCTCGCCTATCTGGAACAGAGCGATCTGTCGCTTCGCGACGGCGTGGCGTTCGGACGCGTGCGGCCGCTCACGGTGCGAGCCGACGCACAGGACTGGTTCGCGCTCGCAGAGCCGCGACTCGAGCCTCTGGGCGATCTGGACACGATCCTGATGCGCAAGGACCCTCCTTTCGATACCGAGTACATCTACAGCAGCTACATACTGGAGCGGGCCGAGGAACAGGGCAGCCTGGTCGTCAACCGTCCGCAGGGGCTGCGGGACATGAACGAGAAGGTCTACACGGCCTGGTTCCCCCAATGCTGCGCACCCACCCTCATCACGCGCGAGATGAAGGACATGGAGAGGTTTCTGCACGAGCACGGCAAGGTCGTCTGCAAGCCGCTCGATGGGATGGGTGGGCGCTCGATCTTCGTCCTCGAGCGCGAGGACAAGAACATGAACGTCGTGTTCGAAACGCTCACCGACTACGGCAACCGCTTCGCAATCGCGCAACGCTACATACCGGACATCGTCGAGACAGGTGATTCGCGCGTGTTGCTGATCGATGGCGAGCCGGTGCCCTATGCGCTCGCCCGTATTCCCCTCGCGAGTGATAACCGCGGCAACCTTGCGGCGGGTGCGCGCGGAGTCGGCAGGCCACTCAATGACCGCGACCGCTGGCTCGCGGGCCAGATCGGGCCGGCACTGGCCGCCCGGGGAATGCTCTTTGTCGGACTGGATGTTATCGGCGGGTACGTCACCGAGATCAACGTGACCAGTCCCACGGGTATCCGGGAGCTGGACCGGCAGTTCGGGATCGACATCGGGGACCAGCTCATCCAGGCGATCGAGCGGCGTCTCAACACCCGTGCGGGCGCTGCGGGCGCGCGGGGCTGATCGGCCATGGCGCGGCGAGCACTATCCCTGCGGGAAGGCAAAGCGCCCGTCCGCGATCGCCTCCTGACCATGCTCTTTTTGGCCGCACTGCTTCACGGGGTGGTGATCCTCGGCGTGACCTTCAACGCTTCGGCGGGCGCCACAAACTCCGCTCCGGGACTCAAAGTCCTGCTCGTCTCCGACGAGGTCCCCGAGGCGGAGCGCAATGATTCCGCCACTTATCTCGCGCAACGCACACAGCTCGGCTCCGGCAACACTCGCGAGTCGGTCACGCCGCGGAATCCGGCTTCCGCCCTGCCCATTCCACGGCAGGAGGGTGTGCCGGAGGGCGACTCACTCAACCGCCGTGGCGACATGGCGGGGAACCCCGACGAGAGCGTGCTCACGACCTCGGCGTGGAAGACCGACGTGCATTACCAGGCGGAGGAGGGCAACGCGGGCACGGCCCCCGATCAGCCTCTGCTGCTGCAGGAGCAGAGCGCGAGCCAGCCCGGTCCGGAGGATGAGACCGGACCGGCCACGCTGAGCGGACCGCAGCGCGATGAGCTGTGGGTGACTCCAGACACGCGAGCGTCCATCGTGGCCCCTTACCTGGACAGCTGGCGCCGCAAGGTGGAGCGTGTCGGCACGATCAATTACCCGAGCGCGGCCCGCAGTTCCCCGCTGCACCGAAATCCCGTGGTCGAGGTGGGCATTTCCTCGGACGGGAAGCTCGAGAGAATGCTCATCCGGCGCTCGAGTGGGGACCCGGAGCTCGATGAGGCGGCGCTGCAGATCCTCAAGCTCGCGAGTCCCTTCGATGCCTTTCCGCCCGACCTGGCGCGCGAGCATCGCGTCCTGCGATTCGTCTATGAGTACCAGTTCTCCGGAGGACGCCTCCAGGGCGGCGCCGTCTCGACGGTTCCTTGAGCCGACCGCCCGCCGTCCTCATACTGCACCCATGGCTGGCAACGAAAGCACGGCGGTTCTGGGCGGCACGCCGCTCCCCGAGTCCGAGGACCGCTCCGAGGGGCCCGTCTCGAGCCTCACCAATCAGCTCCTGATCGCCATGCCATCGCTGCTGGACCCGAATTTCTCGCAGACGGTGGCGCTCATATGCGAGCACACCGACAAAGGCGCCCTCGGCATCGTGCTCAACAAGCCGCTGCCGATGCGGCTGTCGGACGTTCTCACACAGATGAAGCTCGAGCCCTCGACGGAGGCGATTGCCGCGCAGGCGGTGTTGCGGGGCGGACCTGTCCAGAGCGACCGAGGCTTCGTGCTGCACCGGCCGGGTGGGCAGTGGGACCACACGATCAAGGTCTCGGACAACATCCAGGTCACCACCTCGCGTGACATATTGGCTGCCATGGCACGAGGCGAGGGGCCGCTGGATGCGTTCATTGCGCTCGGCTACGCCGGCTGGGAATCCGGGCAGCTCGAGCGCGAGATGCGCGAGAACGCCTGGCTGTCGATGCCGGTGGATGCGCGGGTGGTGTTCGAGCTGCCGTTCGAGGAGCGCTGGCTGGGCGCTTGGCGTCTCATGGGGATCGACGTCGATCGGCTCAGCCTGGTCGCGGGCCATGCCTAGCTTGCAGGGGCGAAGGGCGGCACGCGCCGCTGGGGCATGAAGCAGCCCGAGACCGTTCTGGCTTTCGACTATGGACTCAAGCGCATTGGCCTCGCCGCCGGCGACACGCTGACCGCGACTGCGGCGCCACGTCCGGCGATTGCGGTGAGCCAGGGCCAACCCGACTGGATCTCGATAGAGCGGGAAGTGCGCACGTGGCATCCCCGCGTTCTCGTCGTGGGCGCACCGTATAATGTCGATGGAAGTCCTGGAGCACTCACCGAAGCTGCGCGCGTCTTCGCAGCCGAGCTGGGATCGCGCTTCGGGCTTCCCATCAACATGGTTGACGAACGCTGGTCCTCGCTCGAAGCGGCCGCGGCCCTCAAGGCACGGCGCGCGAGCGGCGTGCGCCGCCGGCGCGTCCAGCGCGAGGACATCGATAGTGCCGCGGCTGCCGTGATCCTGGAGCGCTGGCTGGCAGGCGAGGGATTTCCCAGATGAGCGAACCGCAGATCGACCAGCGCCGGGCGGACGGAAGCCTGCGGCACCTGCTGACCCTCGAGAACCTGCCGCGTCGTGAGATCGAGCGGCTCCTCAACAAAGCGGAGAGCTTCGTGCGGCCGCTGGGTACGCGCCCGCCTACGAGCCAGGCGCTCTCCGGTGTCACCGTGGCCAATCTGTTCACGGAGCCTTCCACGCGCACAAGGGTGTCCTTCGAGCTCGCGGCCAAGCGACTCGGCGCCGCCGTCGTGAATCTCGAAGTCCAGCTCTCCTCTCGCGTCAAAGGTGAAAGCATGCTGGATACCGTGTTCACCCTTCAGTCAGTGCACGTGGATGTGATGGTGATTCGCGACGCCGAGCCCGGCGTGCCAGCCCTGGTTGCTGCCAACGTCGCCCCCCACGTCAGCGTGCTCTCGGCGGGCGAGGCTCATGTTTCGCATCCCACGCAGGGGCTACTGGATGCACTGACGGTGCGGCAGCACAAGAAACGTTTCGAAGGCTTGAGCATCGCCGTTGTCGGCGACATCCGGCACTCACGCGTGGCCCGCTCCGCCTTCCACGCCTTTCAGACCCTCGGAGTCACGGACCTTCGGATCGTCGCCCCGTCCGTGCTCATGCCCGAGAGCGATGAGTTCCCGGGCTGCTCGCGACACACGACACTCGACACCGGCCTCGTGGACGCAGATGTCATCATGATGCTGCGCATCCAGAAGGAGCGCATGGGACAGGCCGATCTGCCCGATGCGGATCGCTATTTCAGTCAGTATGGACTCACACCGGAGCGCCTGGCGCTGGCGCGCCCCGATGCGATCGTCATGCATCCGCAGCCGATGAATCGTGGCATCGAGATCGCCTCCGACGTCGCGGACGGGCGCCAGTCGGTGATCCGGGATCAGGTGCGCAATGGGGTCGCGGTTCGCATGGCCGTGCTCGCGGACGTCATCGGCTCTCGGGTCAACGCCTCTTGAGCAGCGCTCGCAGCCACCGTTCCTCGAGCGGCAGCCACCCCCAGGGAGCCTCGAGCGGCACGCGCAGCCATCGCGGGACCCTATTCCTGGAAGAGGCGCGCGTCCTCCAGAACACGCCCTATGAAGGCGGGCAATTTGTCATTCGTCTCAAAGCGCCGGAATGTGCGGCCCGTGCTCAGCCAGGGAGCTTCGTTCACCTCACCTGCGACCCGTCCATTCCAATGCGGCGTCCGCTGTCCATCATGCGAGCGGATGCCCAGGCCGGCTGGCTCGAGCTGCTCTGCAAAGTCGTCGGTCCCGGCCTGCAGGCACTCTCGGGCCGCAAGGCCGGCGAGGTGCTCAGCACGCTGGGCCCCATTGGGCGGCCCTTCGAGCCACATCCGAAGCGTCCGCGCGCGCTGCTGGTGGGCGGAGGCGTGGGCATTCCACCGATGGTCTTTCTGGCCGAGCGGCTGCGCGCGCGAACGGATGCACCCTGGAAACCCCTGGTGCTGATGGGATCCGAGATTCCATTTCCCTTCCGGCCCAGGCCCTCGCGCATCGTCGTCGCGGGCGTACCAGAGGGAAGCATTGCCTCCATGCCTCTGCTCGAGGAGTGGGGCGTGGCTAGCCGGCTCGCCAGCCGCGCCGATTTTCCAGGCTGCTTTCCGGGCTTCGTGACCGAGCTTGCCGACCAGTGGCTTGCGAGCCTCGATACGGAGGTGTTGCGCGAGGTCGAGATCTTTGCGTGCGGGCCCACCGCGATGCTGGAGGCGACGGCAAGGCTCGCTCGACGCTATGAGGTGAGCTGCCAGGTCTCGCTGGAGGAATTCATGGCCTGTGGGGTCGGTGGCTGCGCCGGCTGCACGGTCGCGGTGCAGACTGAAGCCGGTCCCGCCATGAAACGGGTCTGCGTGGACGGTCCCGTCTTCGATGCGACGGCGGTATTCGCCGGCTGATTCGCCATAAAATCGGCGGTGAACAGGTTCTTGCACGTAAGTGTGCGAGCCACACGCCGCCTCGGGTATGCAGGTTGCTACGCTCGGCCGATGGCCACTCGCCATGGAGAGCAGCCCATGCGGTTCGTCCTCTTCTACCACTCCCTCATTTCGGACTGGAACCATCCAAGCGCGCACATGCTGCGCGGCGTCGCCTCCGAGCTACTTGCCGGCGGCCACTCGGTGCGGATCTTCGAGCCGTCCGATGGCTGGAGTCTCCATAACCTGCGCGAGCAGGGCGGCGACGGCGTCGTGAAGGCATTCCATTCGACTTATCCCGCCCTGCGCAGCACTTTCTACGATCCGCACTCGCTCGAGCTGGATGAAGCGCTCGCCGATACGGATATCGTCATCGCCCACGAATGGAACGAGCCGGGCTTGCTTTGCCAGCTCGGCGATCACCGTGCGCGATCGCGAACCTACAAGCTCCTCTTTCATGACTCGCCGCATCGGACGCTCCGGATGTCACTGCAGGAGCGTGCCCGGATCCTGAACGATTTCGACGGAATATTGGCCGCCAGTGAGCCGCTGCGAAGGCTGTATGGCGCGCAGGACTGGGCGCCCGCCGCCTGGACGTGGCGGGACGCAGTGGATACGCGGGTATTCAGACCCTGGGCATCCGATCCCGTTCGTTCGAGCGATCTGATCTGGATCGGCAGCTGGGGGGGTGGCGAGCGTCTGAGCGAGCTCGACGAATTCCTGATCGAGCCCATTCGCGCGCTCGGATTGCGCGCGCGCTTCTACGGAGCACGCTACCCGCAACAAGCGGTGCGTGCGCTGCGGGCCGTCGGTATCGACTACGGTGGATGGATACCTGACTTCTGCATCCCGGCGGCTCTGGGCACCGGGCGTTTTACGGTCCACGTGCCCCTGCGCCTGCACGCCGAGGGCCTTCCCGCTCACACGCCCGTGATGCCGGTTCTCCAGGCCCTCGCCTGCGGCGTACCCGTGGCGACGGCTCCGTGGGACGAATGCGCCGAGCTGTTCACCTCGGGTGTGGAC
Organism: Steroidobacteraceae bacterium; assembly: GCA_036501985.1. GTDB lineage: Bacteria > Pseudomonadota > Gammaproteobacteria > Steroidobacterales > Steroidobacteraceae > 13-2-20CM-66-19. The sequence goes on from DASXZI010000018.1 coordinate 39,493, forward strand.
CTGCTGGTCGGTCGCGACGGCCCGGAGATCGGTCGGCACCTGGCTGCGCTGCGCAGCGATCCGGAATTCGCACGGTTCGTGGCCGCCAATGGATATCAGGCGGTCACCAGCCGGCACACGTGCGCACACCGCGCGCACGAGCTGCTGTCCATTTGCCGGGAGCTGCGCGCGAGCGGGGCTCGCCGGCGAGAGGCTGCGGATGAGCCGGCTGGTGCAATCCCGGAGCTTCCACCGCCGGCGCCCGTCCAGCGCTCGCACGTGCCTGCCGCGTGGAGCTGACACTCAGCCGAAGTTGATCTTCGCCTCGAGATTCGCGCGCGAGTCGGCGCTCGCCAGCGCCTGCTCGAGGTCGATGCGGCCCTGCTTGTACAGCTCGCGCAGCGAGACGTCGAAGCTCTGAATCCCCCGCTCGCCGCTCGTCGTGATCGCCTCCTTGATCGCGATCACGTCGCCTTTCTTGACCAGCTCGGAGATGTGCGGCGTATTGATCATGACCTCGACGGCCGCGACGCGCTTGCCGTCCCGGCCCATCACCAGGCGCTGCGCCAGGATCGCGCGCAGGTACTGGGACATGTCCAGGAATATCTGGTTGTGCTGCTCGCGCGGAAACATGTTGATGATGCGATCGAGCGATTCCGCGCAGTTGTTGGCGTGCAGGGTGGCCAGCACCAGGTGTCCGGTGCCCGCCAGGTGGATCGCGGCCTCCATGCTCTCGCGGTCGCGGATCTCTCCGATCAGGATCACATCCGGCGCGGCGCGCACGACGCCACGCAACGCGCGGGCGTAGGTCTTGGTATCGATTCCCACCTCGCGCTGGTTCACGATCGAGCGCTTGTTGGTGTGCAGGAATTCGATCGGATCCTCGATCGTGACGATGTGGTCCGAGGCGTTCTCGTTGCGATAGTTGATCATCGCCGCAAGCGAGGTCGATTTGCCCGAGCCCGTCGCGCCCACCATCAGGATCAGGCCGCGCTTGAGCAGCACCAGGTCCGTCATGACATCGGGCAGGCCCAGGCTCTCCAGGCGCGGCATGTCGGCGGTGATGTAGCGCAGCACCATCGCCGGAAAGCCGCGCTGCATGAAGACGTTGACCCGGAACCGCCCGAGACCCGGCTCGGAGATGGCGAAGTCGAGCTCGAACTCTCGTACGAAGTGCTCGCGCTGCTCCGCACTCAGCAGCGCGAAGGCGGTCTGCCGCACCGTCTCGGGAGTCAGCACCTGCTTGTTCACGGGCAGGATCTGACCTTCGATCTTGATCTTGATGGGGGCGTTGGAGGTGAAGAACAGGTCCGAGGCCTTCTTCTCCACCATCAGCTTGAAGAGCGGCTTGGTATTGAGGGTCGGGTGGCCGCCACCATTGCCCGGCACGGCGTACGAGCCCGTCGTGGCGATCGAGGCATGCGGATCCGTGGAGGCGCTCTTCGGATCCACGGGCTCCTTCGCCGAAGTTGTGTTGGCTGCCATCGTCCCCTTCGCCCTTACATCGACCGGCCGTGCTCTTCCTCGACGATCTGCAGGCCGCCGCCGTCATCGACAGCCTTCGTCTCGCGCTTGCTCTCGAGCTTGATGCGCAAGCGCAGCTCGTTCTTCGAGTCGGCGTTGCGCAGAGCGTCCTCGTAGGAGATGAAGCCGGTCTCGTACAGCTCGAACAGCGACTGGTCGAAAGTCTTCATGCCCAGGCGAGTGGAGCGGGACATGACTTCCTTGATCTTGGCGACCTCGCCCTTGAAGATCAGGTCCTGGATCAGCGGCGAGTTGAGCATGATCTCCATCGCCGCGATGCGGCCCGAGCCGGATTCGCGCGGAATCAGCCGTTGCGAGACCAGGGCGCGGATGTTCAGCGACAGGTCCATCAGCAGCTGTTCGCGCCGCTCGTCGGGAAAGAAATTGATGATGCGATCGAGCGCCTGGTTGGCGCTGTTGGCATGCAGGGTCGCGAGCACCAGGTGACCGGTCTCGGCGAACTGGATGCCGTACTCCATCGTTTCGCGGTCGCGGATCTCGCCGATCAGAATCACATCGGGGGCCTGGCGCAACGTGTTCTTCAACGCGTTGTGCCACGAGTCCGTGTCCACGCCCACTTCGCGGTGCGTGATGACGCAGCCCTTGTGCTGGTGAACATATTCGACCGGATCCTCGATCGTGACGATGTGCCCGCGGGTCTTTTCGTTGCGGTATCCGACCATCGCCGCGAGCGAGGTGGACTTGCCCGAGCCGGTGCCGCCCACGATGATGGTCAGGCCGCGCTTGGAGAGCACGACCTCCTTGAGAATGGGCGGCAGGTCGAGCTCCTCGAAGCTCGGGATCTTGGCGTTGATGAGGCGGATGACGCAGCCGACCGCGCCCTGCTGCACGAACGCGCTGACGCGGAAACGTCCGATGCCGGGCGGGGCGATCGCGAAGTTGCATTCCTTGGTGGCGTCGAATTCCTTCGTCTGCCGGTCGTTCATGATCGCGCGTACCAGCGTGCCGGACTGCTCCGTGGTGAGCGCGCGCTCACTCTGCGGGCGGATCTCGCCGTCGATCTTGATGGCTGGCGGGAAGCCCGCCGTGATGAACAGATCGGAGGCCTTCTTGTCGGTCACGCGCCGCAGGAGGTCCTGCATCAGCTTGATGGCTTGATCGCGATCCATGGTTCCACCCTACAACGGCCTACAGCCTTGCTGCCCGGCGCGCTGCGCGCCGTTATATGGACGGGGCTCGCCGCTTCGGCGCACCTCGTGAAGAATTTGCGCGGCGCGCATTACAGAGCGTCTTTGTTCTGAGCCTTGAAGCGCGCCTCTTCCTTGGAGACCTGGTTCTTGGCGATCAGCTCGGTGAGACACTGATCCAGAGTCTGCATGCCCTGGGCCTGGCCGGTCTGGATGGCCGAGTACATCTGGGCAATCTTGCCCTCGCGGATCAGGTTCCGGATCGCGGGCGTGCCGATCATGATCTCGTGCGCGGCTACCCGGCCGCCGCCCAGCCGCTTCAGCAGTGTCTGGGAGATGACCGCGCGCAGCGATTCCGACAGCATGGAGCGGACCATGTCCTTCTCCGCTGCCGGAAACACGTCCACGATGCGGTCGATGGTCTTGGCCGCCGAGCTCGTGTGCAGCGTGCCGAACACCAGATGGCCGGTTTCCGCCGCCGTCAGGGCCAGGCGGATGGTCTCCAGGTCACGCATCTCGCCGACCAGCACCACGTCCGGATCCTCGCGCAACGCCGAGCGCAGGGCCTCGGTGAAACCGAGCGTGTCGCGGTGGACCTCACGCTGGTTGACCAGACAGCGCTTGGACTCGTGGACGAACTCGATCGGATCCTCGATGGTGATGATGTGGTCGGGACGGTTGTCGTTGCAGTGGTTGACCATGCCCGCCAGTGTCGTGGACTTGCCCGAGCCGGTCGGGCCGGTGACCAGCACCAGGCCGCGGGGCAGCATGCACAGGTCGCGGAAAATCTTCGGGGCCTGCAGGTCATCCAGCGAGAGGATGACCGAAGGAATGTTGCGGAACACGGCGCCGGCGCCGCGGTTCTGATTGAAGGCGTTGACACGGAAGCGCGCCAGCTTGGGGATCTCGAACGAAAAGTCCGTCTCGAAGTACTCTTCGTACGCCTTGCGCTGCTTGTCGTTCATGATGTCGTAGACCATGCTGTGCACCTCCTTGTGCGCCAGCGCTGGCATGTTGATGCGCTTCATGTCGCCGTCCACGCGGATCATCGGCGGGACGCCGGCAGACAGATGCAGATCGGACGCATTGTTCTTGACGGCGAACGCCAAGAGTTGCGCGATATCGACAGCCATGGATGCTCCTAGGGGACCTGTTGCAAGCGGGAAACCTGCACATGAGCGCAGCGGGAGTATAACGGAGGGGTTCCGTATCCAATATGTTAATGGGTCCGCAGAATTTGCCGGAGCACGTGCAAAGTATTCGCGAGCGCATCGCTTCAGCGGCGCGGGCAGCCGGCCGGAACGTCGACTCCATCACACTGCTGGCGGCCAGCAAGGACCAGCCGGCCGGGCGCGTGCGCGCAGCGGCGCAGGCGGGCCTCAGCCACTTCGGTGAGAGCTACCTGCAGGAGGCCCTGCAGAAGACGGAGGCGTTGCGCGACCTGCCGCTGGTCTGGCACTTCATCGGCCGGCTGCAGACGAACAAGACGCGTCCCGTGGCGAGCGGCTTCGCATGGGTCCACGGCGTGGACCGGCTGAAAATAGCGGAACGCCTCTCCCAACAGCGTCCCGCGGAGGCGCCGCCGTTGAACGTCTGCCTCCAGGTGAACCTGGCCGCAGAAGCCACCAAGGGCGGAGTGAGCACTCATGAGTTGCCGGCCCTGGCCGCCGCCGTGGCGAAACTGCCCCGCCTGAAGCTGCGGGGCCTGATGTGCATACCGCCGGACGAGGACGATCCGGCGCGTCAGCGGCACTGGTTTGGAGGCTTGCGGCGCGAGCTGGAGTCCCTCAATGCGGCAGGCGCGCAGCTCGATACCCTGTCCATGGGCATGAGCGGAGACTTCGAAGCCGCCGTGCTCGAAGGCGCGACCATCGTTCGGGTCGGCACCGCGCTGTTCGGACCGCGCCAGCGCACCACATCGGGCGGTGCCTGACCGCGCTGCAGGTACAATCGCTCCACATGAGCACAGAGCACCTGGCCATTCTGGGCGGCGGCAACATGGGACGCGCCCTCATCGGCGGATTGTTGCGCGGGGACACCCGGCCGGAGCACATCTTCGTGGCGGAGCGCCTGGAGTCGGCACGCGAGGCCCTGTCCCGTGACTTCGGCATCCGAGCAAGCGAAGACAGCCACTCGGCCGTGGCGGCGGCTTCCATGATTGTCGTCGCGGTGAAACCGCAGGACACCCATTCGATTCTGGCGCCGCTGAGTGCGCTCCTGCAGCGGAACCGCCCGCTCATCGTGTCCGTGGCGGCAGGGATTCGTGTGAGCGCGCTGGAGAGTTGGTGCGGTGCGAGTGTACCCATCGTGCGCTCGATGCCGAACCGGCCCGCCCTCGTGGGTGCGGGCGCCACGGGTCTGTTTGCACCCGCCAGCGTCGCTGCAGTGCACCGTGAACGCGCGGAGCGCGTCATGCGGGCGGTGGGTCAGGCTGTCTGGGTCTCGGACGAGGACCAGCTCGACGTGGTGACCGCGCTGTCGGGCAGCGGCCCGGCCTACTTCTTTCTGCTCGCCGAGTTGCTGATGCAGGGTGGAATGGAGATGGGGCTGGACGCCTCGGTTGCGCGGGAGCTTGCGCTGGCAACGCTGCAGGGCTCCGGACAACTTGCCGGCGGAAGCGACGGGGACCTGCGGCGACTGCGAGCGGAAGTCACCTCCAAGGGTGGGACTACGGAGGCGGCGGTGCGGGTGCTCGAGGCTGCCGATCTCGGTGGGATCCTCAGGGCGGCCATGCGAGCTGCGGCTGGTCGCAGCCGCGAGATCGCGGAGCAGTTCGGTATCGATCGCTGATGAGGAATCCATGAGTGCGCTGATCTTCATCATCGACACGCTGCTCTCGCTTGCTCTGTTCGTCGTTTTAGCGCGACTGCTGCTGCAGTGGGCACGCGCTGACTTCCGCAATCCTCTGTGCCAGGCGGTCGTGCGCATTACCAATCCCTTTATCCTGCCGATGCGGCGTGTGCTGCCGCCCGTGGGCAAGGTGGACACGGCATCGGTCGTGGCGGTGCTGATCGTCGCGACCGTCAAGGTCGGCGTTCTCTTCACCCTGAGCGGTGTATCGCCCGGGCCACTCCTGTGGGTGCGCGAGATCGCCATCGAGCTCCTGCGGACCGTGCTGCTCACGTATTTCTACGCGATTCTGGCGTACGCCCTGCTGAGCCTCATCGCCCCAGGCGGTTACTCTCCGCTGCAGTCAGTTCTCGCGACGCTCTGCGAGCCCGTTCTGCGCCCATTCCGGCGCGTGATTCCGCCGATTGCGGGCATCGACCTGTCCCCGCTGTGGGCAGTGATCGCGATTCAAGCCATTCTGTTGCTGGTGCGCTGACGGGCCCGCGGACTCGCGCGGGCGGTGAACTCTCGCGGCGCTCGCGCGCAAATGATGCCGTCAACGCGTGCGCGCATCCCTTGTACTGGTTTCGATCGCAGCAGCACGCGGCGCGGTGTGCAAGTCATCGACCGGAGCGACGCCGCCGCGCCACACTCCGGCACGCGGCCACCAAATGCCTGTATTTCCGCGCAAAACCGGGCTACCGTGTTGTTGCGAAACACGCTCTTAGGGAACACTCCGAACGGAAAATCGAAGCACGCGCGGGCCTTTCTCGCGCCGCACCAGTTGCGCTGGAGAGGCCCACGAGTCGCCGCCTTCCTGACCCTGAACGCGCAAACCCTGAAAAAAAAGGCATTTGCGCACCACCTGAGAACAAAAAAATGCTTGCCAATGCGTGTGCATGTGCTATTTTTCGCGCCGATTCTCACTGCGCGGCGGCACCGCGCTCACAGTCACTACATTCGAGGAGAAGCGCAAAATGGCGAAAAAAGGTGGCGCACCGACCAAGTCGGAGGTCCTGACGCAGATTGCCAAGGACACCAGCCTATCCCGCAAGCAGGTCGGAGCCGTCTTCGATTCACTGAGCGGTGTGATCAAGAAGAGCCTGCGGGGCAACGGCCTGTTCACCCTGCCCGGCCTGTTGAAATTGAAGGTCGTGAAGAAGCCGGCCACGAAGGCGCGTGAGGGCATCAATCCCTTCACCGGCGAGAAGATGACCTTCAAGGCCAAGCCCGCGAGCAAGAAAGTTCGTGTGCTGCCCCTGAAGAGCCTCAAGGCCATGGTCAATTCGTAGAATTTTCCCGCCGCGATTGGTGGCAATCGACCCGGCGGGGAGCTGCGCTCCCCGCCGGGTTTGTTTTGGGCGGACGCTCAGCCGGGCGCGGGCGCGCTCAGGAACTCGAGCAGTACCGTGCGCAGCTCGTGCAATCTGCCGTGAAAGAAGTGGCTGGCGCCGGCGAGCACGCTGATCTGAGGCGGCGGAGAGAGCGCTCTCGCCCAGCCTAGTACGGTCTCGGGGTCGATCACCTCGTCGGCGTCCCCCTGTACAACGAGCCACGGAGCCGTGCGCGAACGGATCGCGCCGACATCCGGGCCATCCAGACGCATGACACCGGGGGCGACGGCGATCAATCTCTCGGGTTGCGCTCGGGAGGCCGCGCGGATCGCGACGGCACCGCCGAACGAGAATCCTGCCAGCCACAAGGCAGCTCCGGGCCAGCGAGAGCGTCCGTAGGCGATCACGGCGAGCGCATCCTCGGTCTCTCCGAGGCCCTCGCCGTAAGTCCCGGCGCTCGAGCCCACGCCGCGAAAATTGAAGCGGATCGCCGCAGCGCCCAGCTCCTCGCACGCGCGCGCCACCGTGTACACGACCTTGTTGTCGAGCGTCCCGCCAAACAGCGGATGCGGATGGCAGACGACCGCAAAATGACTCGGATCCTGAGGCTCCGGCGTCTCGATCAGGGTCTGAATATCCCCTGCTGGTCCAGCGATGCTGATGCGCTCGGCGCGGGGAGGTTGGTGCGCCATCTTGCTACGCGGCGGTGCCCTGGAGGCCCGCGAGCCGCACGAGCAGACGGTTCAGCCGGAGCAGGTATTCGGCGGGGTTGGCGATCTGACCACCCTCGGCAAGCGCGGCCTGGTCGTACAGGAGCTGCGCCAGCTCATTGAACTGTCCGCCATCGGCGATGCCGTCGAGATACTGCACGATGGGATGGCTCGCGTTGAGCTCCAGTATGGGCCTGGACTCCGGCACTTTCTGACCCGCCGCGCTCAGAATGCGGCGCATGCTTGAGCCCAGGTCGTGCTCGCCCAGCACCAGGCAGGCGGGGGACTCCTTCAGACGCACGCTGGCCCGGACTTCCTCCACCCGCGAACCGAGTGCGTCCTTGACGCGCTTCAGCAGACCTTTGCTCTCCTTCAGCGTCTCGTCCCTGCGCTTGCGATCGGCCTCGTTCTCCAGGCTTCCCAGCTCCAGGTCGCCGCGCGTGGCGTCCTTGAAACGCTTGCCTTCGAAGGCATCCAGCTGGCCCATCACCCATTCGTCGATCCGCTCCGAGAGCAGCAGCACCTCGAGGCCCCGCTCGCGAAGCTGCTCGATGTAGGGGCTGGAACGGGCGGCCTCCACCGTCTCGGCGATGAGATAGTAGATGCGCTCCTGGCCCGCCTTCATCCGCTCGACGTACTGCGCAAGGCTGGTCGTGGGCTCATTGCCCGGGTCATGAGTGCTCGCAAACCGCAGCAGCGGCAGGATGCGCTCGCGGTTGGCGAAGTCTTGCGCCAGACCCTCCTTCAGGACGGCGCCGAACTCCTTCCAGAAGGTCGCGAATCGCTGTGCCTCTTCCTTGGCCAGCCGGGCCAGCATGTCCAGTACACGCTTGGTGAGACCCCCGCGAATGGCATCCACTTCAGGATCCTGCTGCAGCAGCTCACGCGACACGTTCAGCGGCAGATCGCTGGAATCGACGATACCTTTCACGAAGCGCAGGTACTGCGGCAGGAACTGCTCCGCGTCATCCATGATGAAGACACGCCGCACATACAACTTCAGGCCGCGCGCGCCCTCGCGCTGCCACAGGTCGAAAGGCGCCCGACCGGGCAGGTATAGAAGGCTGGTGTACTCACGCTTGCCCTCGACTTTGTTGTGGCTCCACGCCAGCGGATCGGTCGAGTCGTGGGCGAGATGCTGGTAGAACTGCCGGTACTCCTCGTCTGTGATCTCGGTGCGTGGGAGTGTCCACAGAGCCCTGGCCTGGTTGACGACCTCGTACTCGACAGAGGTCTCGCCCTCGCTCGCATCCTCCTGTGGAGGCCCTTCGGCGCCAGCCGGCTCGCTCGGCTCGTCCTTACGCATGCGCACAGGAAAGCCGATGTGATCCGAGTACCGTCGGATGAGCGAACGCAGCCGGAAGGGATCGGCGAACTCGCGGCCATCCTCTTTCAGGTGCAGCGTGACGGATGTGCCGCGCTCCGGGTGCTCTACGGTCTCGACCGTGAAGTCGCCGTCGGCGCTGGACTCCCAGCGGACGCCCTGCTCGCTTGGGGCTCCAGCTTTGCGGGATAGCACTTCGACCCGATCGGCGACGATGAAGGCGGAATAGAAACCGACACCGAATTGACCGATCAGAGCCGAGTCTTTCTGCTGATCCCCCGAAAGGGCGCGAAAGAACTCTGCGGTTCCGGAGCGGGCGATCGTGCCGAGATTCGCCACCGCCTCCTCGCGCGTCATGCCGATTCCGTTGTCACGGATGGTCAGGGTGCCCTTGGCCGGGTCCGCGTCCACGCGAATCTCGAGCTCGGGTGCTTCCGACAGCAGTGCGGGAGTGGCGATTGCGGCAAAGCGCAGCCGGTCGTTCGCATCGGATGCGTTCGAGATCAGCTCGCGCAGAAAGATTTCCCTGTGACTGTACAGGGAATGAATCATGAGCTTCAGCAGGTCGCGAACTTCGGCCTGGAACCCGAGAGTCTGCCTGCCGCTGCCCGCGGACCCGGCGGGCTGCTGCCCGGAGGAGCCTGCAGCGGTGCTGTGATCGGCGGGCGGCTCACCGCCTGTGTGCTGGTCGGCCTGTGACATCGTCCTTCCCATCCGCCTGCGGTAGGCGCCGCGGCGAGAATACCCTAGGGCTGCGCGCCAGCCTGGGCGCGCGTCGTTTCGCAAGGGCGATCTTGGGAAGATCTATGAAAAATTCAAGGGGCTGAGGCTGAGCAGGTGCAGCAGCATCCAGGCACCCATCGCCAGAGCGCCGTTGACGAGCGGCGCGGAGTGGAAGGCAACTTCGGTGAGGACGGACGTCGCGAGGTGGCGACACGCGTGGGTCAGATCGTCGAGCTCGTCCCACCACAGCAGCAGAAATTCCATGGAGTGCAGACTACGGGTCGATTGTGGCAGTTGGTGTGCGGGAACTCACAGTCATTACAGGCCCCGGTGAGCGAAAGTCACCTCTGTGCGCCGCGCCTCGTGGCGCTTGGCGTGGACCGGTGTCGCCGGTGTCCCCTGACACAGGCGATTGGTGCAGACGCGGAGCACTGCACCGTTAGAACCGCTACTTTGCGCACGGCAGCAGCGGCTTGCACGACATAACCTGCGTGCGTACGCTTGCGATGACGATCATCTACTGCAGAAGGGCGCTTGTGGCGCTTTGCTGCGTGCGGACGACAGGGAACGGCGCATAAGCCGCACCCGTCGCCCGTTCGTAAGGGCGAAACTGACAACCAACGGCACCATCCCGCGCATCGTCGTCCTGAATCCCAAGGGGGGCTCGGGCAAGACGACTATCGCGATCAATCTGGCAAGCTACTTTGCCTCCCGACAGCAAAAACCAGTCCTGATGGATTTCGATCCGCAGGGCTCCTCCCTGCGCTGGGTACGCAAGCGTCAGCCTACCCAGCCGCCCATCCAGGTCATTGCCGCGTTCGAGCGCGATACGCGCACGACCCGCGCGTTCCAGCTGCGCCTGCCCGACAACTGCACACACGTGATCGTGGACACACCGGCCGCGGTGGACGCGCGTCAGCTGCCGGAGGTTACCCGGGATGCCCATAAGATCCTCGTCCCCGTGCTGCCTTCGGACATCGATATCCATACCTGCTCGCGCACCATCCGTGACCTGCTGCTGGTGGCCAAGATCCGCCGCGAGGATGACCGCATTGGCGTCATTGCCAACCGGATCAAGCGCAATACCCTGACCTACCAGGCGCTGATCCGCTTCCTGCAGAGCCTCGGAATCCCGATCGTGGCGACGATCCGCGATTCGATGAACTACGTCCGCGCCGCCGAGCAGGGGGTGGGCGTGCACGAGATGAAAAGCTATCTTGCGCGGGAGGATGTCGAGCAGTGGCGGCCGCTCGTCGCATGGCTGGAGAATTCAGGTGATGCCCCGGAACCGGCGCAGGACCCGTCTGCGCCCGTCGTAGTGGGTGCCTGAACCGTGTTGCAGGGGCTGGTGTGGCAGGCCGCTGAAGGCGGCTGTTGCACGCCGCGTAAGGGTCGCTAACCGAAGGTGCCCTGCCCGAGCCCGACGTGGCTGGAGTCTCGCGGGGCAACCTGCCGCGCGACACCCGGCTGCTGCGGTTTATCGCTTGGGCGGCTGAGGCTTGGGAGCCGACCCGCCGGTGCCCGGCGCGTCGTCGAAGGAATCCCGCACACGATCCGCCCAGTTCTTGTAGTTGGACCAGGTGTAGAGATTTTTCGTGATGGCCGCGTGACGCGCGCGAGCGCGCTGCATGCGATCCAGCCAGTTGGCGTAGGGGTCTGCCGGATCCGAGGAACCCGGAGTCTTCGCAGCGGGAATGAGGTCCGGCCGCGCACCCGGCATGTCACCTCTCCCCCTGTCTGATGAACTCATTGGCGCTCCTGATGCTTGCCGCCAGAGTACGGTTTAGGCGGAAAGCGCGCAGGAACTGGTTCACAGGCACTTCGCCTGCGGAAGAGGCTGGGACACAGCTCTCGCGCTGACCCGAGCGAGTGCGAAGTGCGCGTAACGTTATGTCACGCAAAGTGTCGCTTCAGGCGACCAGGCGATAGACGGGCCGGTACGTGCTGCCCGGCAGTTTCATCCGTCTTTGCGCGACGAACGCTGCGAGCAGCTCATCGAGCGGCTGCATGATCGACGGCTCGCCTGCGAGCTCGTACGGGCCGTGGCGCTCGATGGCCTGGATGCCGTAGTCCTTCACGTTGCCGGTCACGATCCCCGAGAAAGCGCGCCGCAGGTTGGCCGCGAGCCGGTGCACCGGCTGGCGCCCATCGAGCTGCAGGGCGCGCATCGATTCGTGAGTCACCTCGAAGGGGCGCTGGAAATCGGCCTGCACGGACAGCAGCCAGTTGAAGTTGTAGGAGTCGTTGTGGTGGCGGCGGAACTCGCGCACGTGGCTCATGCCACGCACCATGTGGCGCGCCACCTCCGCCGGATCATCCACGATCACCGTGAAGCGGGCTGCCGCCTCGGTCCCGAGGGTGGCACCGATGAAGCGCAGGATGTGCTCGAAGTACGCCGCGCTTTCCCTCGGGCCGGTGAACACCACCGGAAAGGGCTGCCCCTGATTCATCGGATCGAGCAGCAATCCGGCCAGGTACAGGATCTCCTCGGCCGTACCCGCCCCACCCGGAAAGACGACGATTCCGTGGGCCAGGCGGACGAAGGCCTCGAGCCGCTTCTCGATGTCCGGCAGGATGACGAGCTGGTTGACGATCGGATTCGGGGGCTCGGCGGCGATGATGCCCGGCTCGGTGACGCCGATGTACCGGCCATGCTCGATGCGCTGCTTGGCATGCCCGATCGTGGCCCCCTTCATCGGCCCTTTCATGGCTCCGGGGCCGCAGCCTGTGCAGACATCGAGGCCGCGCAGACCCATCTCGTAGCCGACCTTCTTCGTGTACTGATACTCATCCGAGCCGATGGAGTGTCCGCCCCAGCACACCACAAGGTTGGGACGCAGCTTGGTATCGAGCACCCGCGCATTGCGCAGCACGTGGAAAACGGCGTTGGTGATGGCTGCCGAGTCGGTGAGATCGAAGCGGCCGCTCGCGATGATCTCGTTCGAAATGAAGACCACGTCGCGCAGCACCGCAAACAGGTGCTCCTTGATGCCGCGGATCATCTCGCCATCGACGAAGGCGGCCGCCGGGGCATTGCGCATCTCGAGCTTGACGCCCCAGGCCTGGCGAAGGATCTCGACGTCGAAGTCACGGTAGCGGTCGAAGATCTCCTTGGCGTTGTCCGAATCGGCTCCCGCGCCGCTGTTCAGAACCGCCAGCGCGCATTTGCGGAACAGCGGATACAGGCCGCCCTGGCCGGAGTCGAGGAGCTTGCCGATCTCATCCTGCGACAGATTCTCGAGGCTGCCGCGAGGGCCGACGCGGGCGTCGACGAAATCGGAAACGGTGATGCTGCTATCCACTCGCGCCGGGCCGCTCTGGCGATATCGGGTTACGGAAGAATGTCGATCGGCGTGTTGTCCGGTGTCAGCAGCCAGATCTCCAGCATGTCGGCATTGGACACGGCGATGCAGCCGTCCGTCCAGTCAGTCTTGTCGTAGTAGCTCGGATCGTGCTTGAGCTGATTGGGCAGGCCGTGAATCATGATGGAGCCGCCGCTGTCCCAGTGATTGCGCCGGGCGTGCCTGAGATCCGCCTCGCTCGGGTACGACACCTGCATCGACAGGAAGAAATCGCTCCGTGGGTTACGGCGAATCAGGCGGTAGGCGCCCTCCGGAGTGCGGAAGTCCCCGGCGCGCTCCTTGGTACCGACGGGATTGAGTCCCAGCGCGACCTTGTAGGTGCGCACGACCTGCTCCCCATGCATCAGGAACATCTTCCGCTCGGCCTTCTTGACGACGATCTGATCCACGACAGGCAGTGTCTCGGTCGTGCGCATCATCACGCGCTGCGGCTCCGGCAGGCCGTCCGCCTGGGCCACGAAGGCGACTCCCAGCAGCGCCGCGGTGATCAGAAGCTTTCCGGGGAAGAAGGGCATTTTGCGGTCAAACAATGACTTGCACACTTAACCGGCATTATAAGCTCTCATCTGGTGTGCGGCGATGTACATTCGTCACAGCCTGTCGTGACGGGAACCACCGTGGCGGCCGGGAGTTTGACTGCAGATCACACTTTGCGTTCTATAGGTCCCGAGAAGCTGCGGCGCCGACAGCCGCGCCCGGGACGATCAAGGGGCCAGACATAATGAGAACATCCAGACAGGTCCGCTCGAAGGGGAACACCGACCACGGTCGGTCGCATTCAACAAGCGCCGCAGGTGAGCCCGCTGCCGCGAGCAGCGAAACGGCAATCGGCGTGACAGCGAGGAGCGGGCGGCGGCAGGGCAACGCTCGCGGCTCGTTCGACATCGCCGTTGCCGCAGTGCTGCCCGTGATGCTTGGCAGTTGTGCCACCACCTCACCCGGCGAGCCCGTCAGCGAGCGACTCGATCCCAACACTGCGACCACGGTGGTGGTCCTGAATCGGCCGGTGGAGCTGCTCTCTCAGAGCACTCACGGCTCCAGGACCGATCCATTCGCTTATCTCGCGCCGTTCGAGACCGACAGGATGGGTAAGCGAGCGTTATACCTGTGGGTCTCGGCGCCGCAGGACGCGGGACTGCTGACGCAACCTCAGGTGCTCTGCAACGGTGAGCCGCTCAGCCTGCAGCCCCTCGATTCGGCGCAGTCCCCGGCGGGCCCCTCGCCTGCCGCCACCGGATACGTCAAACCGGATCCCGAAGCGATCAAGGGGCAGCTCACGCAGCTCAATCTCTCGCACCCCCCCTACGATGCACCGGTGCCGTGGAGCTCGCAGTGGTACTTCAGATTGCCACCCGAGGGGCTGAAGTGTCTGGCCGGGGCCGAGGGTATTTCGGTCGAGGCTCGTGCGCCGGGCGGAGACGCACAACGCTTCACCGCCGATCGCAAGAATCTCGCCTCGCTCGACGAATTCACGCGCCGTTACTGAGCTCGACCTGCCGAGCCTGGCCGGAGCGGCAGCTCCGGCCGACCGACTTCGGGCTGCCGACTCCCGCCGACCGACTCCCGTCGACCGACTGGCTCCGTGCTGCGACTCTCAGCTCGGTCCCGGAACGACGATCTCCACTCGCGGCATGGTGATCTGTGTCCCCGGATGCAGGTCAGCCAGGTCCACGTCCGGGTTGTACTGCTGCAGCAGCCAGATGGGGAGCTGCACGAATCGCTGCGTCACCGTCCACAGCGAATCGCCACGGCGGACTATGTAGACTTCGGTGCCGATGATGCGATGCGCGGCGAAATAGGCCGCCTGCAGCTCCTCGTGATATTGCCGCCGGCGTGCCTCGAAGTCCTCACGCGAGACCCGGTTGAACTGCAGCTTGATTCGGTGCCCGATCAGTACGGGCCGCCCGAATTTCATCCGGTTGACCTGCCGCAATCGCGCCGCCGAGGTCCCGAGCCAATCGGCGTAGTGTCCCAATGTCTCGGCGGCCGCCACGGCAATCGTGCCGTCCTTGCCGACTGAATAATCGATCGGATCGGCGTTCTGCTGGGTGTCGGCCGAGGGCCCCAGCGCGGGACTGAGTGCTTCCGCCTGCTCAGCCGACACAGGCTGGGCATTCTCGGTCGGCTCTCGCGTCGTGGCGACTGCAGCCGATTCCTCAGCGCTCTCGCGTTCTGCCACCGACGCCGATACGGCGCCGCCTGCAACCACGGGTACGGCTGGCTCTGTCAGAGGCAAAGCACCGGTGAGCTGTTCGTGGCTCGGCGTGTTGACGCTCGGCACCGCGGTACTTGCTGTCGGCGCAGTCGACGACCTGGCCGTGTTCGCTGCGGATGGAACCGCGGTAACCGCCGACGCCAGCGCGGGTGAGGCCGGGTTAACCGTGAGCTGTTGACCCTCGAAGATGAAATCGCGATTCCGGATTCCGTTGATCTGCAGTAGTTGCGCCTCCGTCATGCCAAATTTGGAGGCGATGTCGGACAACGATTCGCCACGCTGAACGACGTAGACGCCGGCAGCTGCCGCCCCAGCGGGAGCGGCCGGTGCACTGGGGACGCTGGCAGGCGTCTTCCTGCCCGGAGCCGCAGGAGTCCCCGGCGCGCTGGCAGATGGCTTCGCGCCGGTACCGGCGGTGCTCTCGCGCTCGCCGGAGGGAGCCGCGGCACGCGGAGTCTGCGCCGGCGCGGCCGACTCAGGCGCCACAGCGGTGCCCGGAATTGGCGCAGAGCTCGCACGAGCAGCCGCGCTCGAAGCGAAAGCGGCTGGCGGCTGCGAGGCCGCCGCCACGAGCGTTGCGGCGCTTACCTCCGGCAGCGTGAGAGAACGGCCCACGTGCAGCTTCGCGCTTGTGCGCAATCGGTTCAGCCGGGCCAGGGTCTCCGGCGAGAAGCCATTCTGCTCGGCAACACTCTCGATCGTGTCGCCGGTACGGATGCGATAGCGGCGAGGGGTCGGCTGCCCTGCGTACAGTTCGCCCGGGCGCAGATGCTCCGCGAGCAGATCACTGGTCCATTTCTCGCCGTCCAGAGGCAGTCGCAGGTGATATGCCTTCGGGACGTGGCGCTGGCCGTCCCACACCGGGCGCAGCAACGCGGGATTCAGGTCACGAAGCTGCTGCGGAGCCATGTGCAGCACCCGCTCGAGTGAGGCGATGGGCACGTAAGCAGGTACGACCACCTCCTGGAATCTGGCCTCGCTGGTGCGCTCCATGGAACCGAAGTACTTCTCGGGATTGTGGTCGATGTCGAGCGCTGCAAGAAAGGAAACGTAGAAGTTGCGCGACGCAAAGCCGAAGGTGCGGCTCTTGTACTTGCGCACGATCGTCACGATGTCGTCCGTTCCCAGTGCCTCCTTCGCGCGACGCACACCCTCGGCGCCATGGTTGTACGCCGTCAATGCCAGCGGCCAGGTGCCCAGCAGGCGGTAGTTGTACGCGAGGAGCTGAGCGGCCGCTTCGGTCGAGCGGAATGGGTCCATGCGGTCGTCCACCGCTCCGTCGATTCGCATGTAGCGCCTGCCCGTGGAGCGCATGAACTGCCACAACCCCGCGGCGCCCACCTTCGAGCGCGCCGCCGGATTGAAGGAAGACTCCACATGGGGCAGCACGGCGAGCTCGGCGGGCAGGCCGAGGTTGGCGAGTGTCTCCGCGATGTGCGTTTCCCAGGCGCCCGAGCGAATCAGCCCGGCGCGAAAGCGATCGGCCTGGCCGAGCTGGAAACGGATCTCATCCGTGGCTTCGAGCAGTCTCGCCGGGGTGCCCTCGGAACCCCACATGTCCAGGATGTGCTGGTCCTCGGGCGATAAGGGGCCGCCATTGGCGGCGGCGATGCGACGCAGCGCCGCCGCGTAATGATCCCGTCCCTGCTCGACGAGCTTCTCGCGCTCGTGTGGCGAGGTGTTCGGGGCAAAGTGCAGCGTGTCGTAGACGACCGCCAGATCGTGCTCGTCGTGGAGGAACCCGCCGTTGGTGTCGACTTCCGTGTACACGCGGATCCAGAACTGCACATCCCGCTCGAGCTCCGGCGGCCGCAGCATCGGATCCTCGGCCGCGAACAGGCGGGCGGCCGCCAGCAGTGCCACGACGCCGATGAGCAGCCGCCGCGCTAGCGCTGCCCCCGGCACTGCGTTCCCCCTTGTCGAGTTCATTTACACCCCGGAGAATTCAAGATTCGACTGTGCTTTCAACGGTTTGTACGTCGTGCGACGAGAGCGGGCGCGGGTGGCGGCCGCAAATGCGTCGACGATCTTGACAACGCTCGGCCGGACGACGGCTCGCATGGCCATCAGCACACCGGCCGACTCATGCCATGACGGGGTGAAACGGTGGCATAACGGGCACTGCGTCACACTTGAACCACGTCCCAGATACAACATGTCATGTGGAATGTCCCGATGCCGCCGCTGGCACGCGCGTTGCTTCATGTATACCCAGATACGGCTTCGGGCCATGCGCCCGGAAGGACAGACGCTAGGGATTCGAAGAAAGCGCGGATCCGATTGGGGCACCACCCCGTCGGATACCCAGCCACCGGATAACAACGAGAAGACACTCCTCCACACAAGCAAGCGACCGATCGACCCCGCGTAAGCGGGGTTTTTTTTGCCTGCCCCACAACCGACCTTTTGCGTGTGGAGCTGCCCCCTGGAGGAGGGCTCGGCACCAGGGGACCACCCTTACAAGCAACAGGTCCGCTGCGCGGGCTGAAGAAAAGCGAGGCAGCCGCGCGGGCTGCCTCTTAAGGCGCCACCATCCCGCCCGCTCGAGCGGGCCGGCCGGGACTCCGGCCTATGGTGCGCATTGTCACGCGAGAAGAGGTCTGTGTCCGTGAACTGTCTTCTGCTCCCGCGAGCGCTCCGGCCCGCTCAGCCACACTTCGAATCGCCACAATTCAGGCAGGTCATGCAACCGTCCATCATGACGACGGCGGCGGTCGAGCATTTCGTGCACAGCTGGGCGCCCTCCGGGAAGTGCGATTTCGAGAAGGCGTCGGCCTGCTTCGAGCGCGCCTCGAACTCGGCCCGTTTCTCGTCCACCAGCTTCTGCTGGTGCTCATCCAGCTTGGGCTTGCGCATCAGGCCGATGCTCTGCAGGTGCTTCTCGATGACGTGGCCGAGCTCGGCGATGATCGAGGGCATGAACTTTCCGCCGGGCTGCCAGTAGCCGCCGCGCGGATCGAAAACCGCCTTGAGCTCCTCCACCAGGAAGGTGACATCGCCTCCCTTGCGGAACACGGCCGAGATGATCCGCGTCAGGGCCACGATCCACTGGAAGTGATCGAGATTCTTCGAGTTGATGAAGACCTCGAAGGGCCGGCGCTGCTCGTAGTCCGTGCCCTCGTTGAGCACGATGTCGTTGATCGTCACGTACATCGCATGGTCGGACACGGGGGTCTTGATCTTGTAGGTCGATCCGATCAGCACTTCCGGACGCTCGAGCTTCTCGTGCATCCGGATGACCTTGGCGGTGCGCCCGTTCTTGTCTCGGAAGACATCCGGGTCATTGACCGGCGCGGCCGGTCGCGGCTCCGCCTTGTCCTCGGGCTTACGGACCCGGTACTTCACGATTCGCTTGTCGATCTTCATGGGACTCGCTCTCCTGCAGGGGCTACAGCTTGCCGTAATAGCCTTCCTTGATCGCATCGAAGAGATTCGCTGCGGTATGCGTCTCGCCGTCGTATTCGATCTCCTCATCCCCCTTGGCCTCGATCTCGGTGCCATCCTCGAGCGTGAACACGTACGTGGTGTTCTTGAGGTCCTCTTCCTTCACGAGCACACCCTGGAACGCCTCTGGATTGAAGCGGAAGGTGGTGCAGCCCTTCAGTCCTTTCTCATGGGCATAGAGATAGATGTCCTTGAAGTTCTCGTATTTGTAGTCGGTCGGGACGTTGGCCGTCTTGGAGATCGAGGAGTCGACCCAGCGCTGGGCCGCGGCCTGGATCTCCACATGCTGGCGTGGAGCCACCTCGTCGGCGGCCGTGAAATAGTCCGGCAGCTTCTCGGCCGCCGAACCGGCCGCGGGCATCGCCTTCGCGTTCACGATCTGCCGGTAGGCGAGCAGCTCGAAGGAGAACACGTCGATCTTCTCCTTGGTCTTCCTCCCCTGGCGGATGACGTTGCGGAAGTAGTGGTGGGCAAAGCTCGGCTCGATCCCGTTCGATGCGTTATTGGCCAGCGACAGTGAAATGGTGCCGGTCGGCGCGATCGAGGTATGGTGCGTGAAACGCGCGCCGACCTCGGCAAGCTCATGTACCAGCTGCGGCGCGACTTCCGCGATACGCTGCATATAGCGGCTGTACCGGGCGTGCAGCAGCCGGCCGGCGATCCGGGCACCGGGTTTCCAGCCATCACGCGCCATTTCCGGGCGCTTGCGCAGCATTTCCTTCGTGACGGCGAACTCCTCGTTCATGATCGGCGCCGGACCCTTCTCGCGCGCCAGCTCCAGAGCCGCTTCCCAGCCCGCCACCGCCATCTCGCGCGAGACGTCCTCGGTGAACTTCACGGAGTCGGGCGAGCCGTATTTCATGCCGAGCAGAGTGATTGCGCTGCCCAGGCCGAGGAAACCCATGCCGTGGCGGCGCTTGCGCAGGATCTCCTCGCGCTGTTTCTCCAGAGGCAGACCGTTGACCTCGACGACGTTGTCAAGCATGCGCGTGAAAGCCTTGACGACTGCCCGGTACTCGGCCCAGTCGAATTCGGCGAATTCCGTGAACGGATGGCGGATGAAGCGCGTCAGATTGATGGAGCCGAGCAGGCACGAGCCGTACGGCGGTAACGGCTGTTCGCCACACTGACCTGTAACCAAGCCGTTGAAGACGACGGTGTTGCAATCGGGCTGCGTCGTATCAAACACAGCCTCCTTTCCAACATAGGCGATGTCGGCAATCCGGCTGGTGAAACGCTGGCGCTGGCGCAATGCTTTGCCCTGCGCCCAGCTGTTGTATCTCTCGTTCTTGCTCGCGGTCAGAAATCCGATCTCTCCCATGAAGAACTCGCGCGATTCCCCGTCGATGATCAACTCGTAGTCTGCCTGGCACGCGTACTCGCGTTTTCCGCCCCTGCCGTCCGGCATCAGGCGTAAATCGGCGGCGCGGCGCCTCAGAACCCTGCAGAAGATCCCGAAGTTGGCGAGCAGCACCTGCACATCTTTCAATAAGGACGGAACACTGGATGCGAGCCTCACCGAGCAGCTGGTCCCGTCTTTCCCGGACACGCTCACGGTTCCATCGCACTGGAACAGCGCGCGCAGGTAACCCTTGACGCACGCCTCGCTGCCGCGCCAGATGATCTCCGGCACGTGCGACTTGTTTTTGGCTGTAAAGCCGTAAAACTCCAGCACCCGCGCGAGAATCACGGAGCGGATCATCACCAGGTTGCGCTCCGGAACGGCCACCGCGCTGAGGCGATAGCGCCGGGGAGCCGGTGAGAAGCGCACGAGCAGCTCGTTGATGTGCGCGATCACGCTATCGGCGTAGCTCCGATCCTGGCCCCACAGGTTGACGACGACCGCGGCGCGCTGTCCCTTGCCCCGGTTGGTCAGATAACCGTCCCCGGTCAGCAGTCCCAGCAGGGTGCCGAGCTCCGCACTGCCGCTGCCGCCGAACTGCCCCTTGCCCGACTGGATCAGCAACTCATCGCCGGGCTTCAGATCCTTCAACTTGACCTTGCCGCGCCTGGTGTAGAAGTCGTGCCACTCGGTAGCCTTGATCTCGTAGCCGTCCTGGGTCACTACCCGGAAGATGTCGGCAGACGGGTGCGTCATGAACGCGGGCACCGCCGGACGAACCTTCACCCCCTGCTCCGACTCCCCGAGTGCGCGCCGGTCCACCGTGGCCTGAATGTCCACGCGCGCCTCATGCAGATCACCGATACGTACCATGCCGAACTGAGTGGCGAGGCGCGTATCGGCAGTGACGCATGGATTGGTGGCGCGGATGTTCTCGCACCACCAGTTGTTGTTCATCTCGTTGACGCGATCGATGAGGATGAAGCCCGGCTCGGCGAAATCGTACGTCGAGGACATGATCACGTCCCACATGCGTCGTGCGGGAAGCGTCTTGTAGACCTTGCACGCCACCAGCCCTTCGTCGTTGACGACGTAGTTCTCGTGGACGGGCCACTCCCGCCAGAGGTATTTCGAGGCGTCCGTCAGGTCCGGCCGGTCCGCCTCGTACTCCCGGCGCGACAGCGGGAAGGCGAGCTTCCACTCGCGATCGGCCCGCACCGCCTCGACGAAGTCATCGGTAACCAGCAGCGACAGGTTGAACTGCCGCAGGCGACCGTTCTCGCGCTTCGAGCGGATGAATTCCATCGCATCGGGATGTCCCACATCGAAGGTGCCCATCTGAGCGCCGCGCCGGCCACCGGCGGAGGACACCGTGAAGCACATCTTGTCGTAGATATCCATGAACGACAGCGGCCCGGAGGTGTAAGCGCCGGCCCCCGACACGTACGCCCCGCGGGGCCGCAAGGTCGAGAACTCGTAGCCGATTCCGCAACCGCTCTTGAGAGTCAGCCCCGCCTCGTGGACCTTGCGGAGAATGTCGTCCATCGAATCGCGGATCGTGCCCGACACCGTGCAATTGATCGTGGAGGTGGCAGGCTTGTGCTCGAGCGCTCCGGCATTGGAAGTGACTCGGCCGGCGGGAATAGCACCGCGGCGCAAGGCCCAAAGGAACTGCTCGTACCAATGCTCACGCACCTCCGGCAGCTCGACGTCCGCGAGCGCGCGGGCCACGCGCTTGTAGGTCTCGTCCATCGTCCTGTCGATGGGCGAGCCGTCCTTCGCGGTCAGCCGGTACTTCTTGTCCCAGATGTCGAGCGATGCTTCCTGGAAGGGAATGACATCGATGCCTGTGGGTTCGATCTTCACGACGGTGTTCATGAATCCGTGGCGCTCCGAGTGTTGTACGCCTGTCCGACGGATCACAGAGGGCACGGAGCCTTCCGGCAGCGGCGGCCATGCGTCGGCGGATTCGCCGCGGGTGTGCCCTCGCCCGGAAGAACCGGACCCCCTGACCTCCCGATTCCTCGATCCTTGGCTCACATTGCGTGAACACAAGATCTTGTGTCGGGGTCGAAAGACTAATGAGCGCTCCCGTAGCCGTCAAGACTTGCGAACGGATTCTGGCATGTCGTTTTTATGTATTATAATCAATAGATTATGAGATTCATTGCGGCGCAGACCGATCCTTTTTGCGCCTCGCGCGCCGCTCCCCGGGGCGTACCCCTACCCCAAGATATTGTGTGCGCAGGCAACTCACAGCTTGTGCACAACATGTCCCCACGCGACGCTTCGGCTTACCCTTGCGCGGGCCCTTGAAAGCGCCCGGCTGCGGCCACAGATCGCCTCCAACGCACTTCACTACTTGAGTTCGAGGAGGAAATACACATGACACTTGTTAGTTACGGTCAGCCCTGGTCGCTCGTGAATCGCCTGCACCGGTCGCTCGATCAGATCTTCGACGACACCCTGAGCTCGTCCGAAGCATCCAGCTCACCCAGCCTCACCTGGGTGCCACGCGTGGACATCCATGAAGAGAAGGATCGATTCGTGGTTCTGGCGGATGTGCCCGGCGTCGATCCGAAGGACATCGACATCACGGCCGAGAAAGGTGTGCTGACGGTTCGCGGCGAGCGCCGCTTTGAAAAGAGGGACACCGAGAACGGCTATGAGCGCGTCGAGCGGGTCGCGGGTAACTTCCTGCGACGTTTCACGCTGCCCGAGAGCGCGAACACGGAGTCCATCACGGCGAAGCAGACCAATGGCGTACTCGAAGTGACCATCCCGAAACAGCCACAGGTACAGCCCCGCCGCATCGCGATCGACGTCAACGCCTAGCCCGGCCGCCCTGCGGTGGCGCCCCGCGGGGTTCCCGCGAAGTCACGCGTCTTGTCCGGCGGCGCTCGCTGCCCGGTCATAGATGCGGGATTTCGTGGAGAGCCCACGCGTTGCGGCGCCGCAGGACCGGATTATGACCGCGGCTGTAGTGGCCCGGATCGGGAGGCGGATAAAGGCTAGAATCCGCGTGAGACTCTCAATGTCCCCGGCTGTCCGGCTCCCACCATGAAATTCATCGCACCGGCTTGCGTGGCTTCCCTCCTGCTTTGGGCGACGCCCCTGCTCGCCCCGGCGGCGGTGCCTGTCGCGGTGGGAGAGACGCCTGTGCCTTCTCTGTCCCCGATGATCAAGAAGGTCTCACCGGCCATCGTGAACATCGCGACCCGCGGAACCATTCACGAGAAGGGTCCGCAGAACCCGCTGCTGGATGACCCCTTCTTCAAGCGATTCTTCGACGTGCCGCCCGACTCGGGTCCACGCGATCGCCCCTTCCAGAGCGCCGGCTCCGGCGTCATCTTCGACGCCAGGAACGGGTACATCGTCACGAACGCGCACGTTGTCGAGAATGCCAGCGAGATCACGGTGACCCTCCAGGATGGGCGGGACATCAAGGCGGAGGTCATCGGCAGCGATGAGCCTTCGGACGTGGCCGTGCTGAAAGTGAAAAGCGACAACCTGGTACAGATTCCGCTGGGTGACTCGGGCAAGGTTGAAGTGGGCGACTTCGTGGTCGCCATCGGCAATCCATTCGGCCTGCAGCACACCGTCACCTCGGGGATCATCAGCGGCCTGTCCCGCTCGGGTATCAACCCCGACGGATACGAAGACTTCATCCAGACCGACGCCTCCATCAACCCGGGAAATTCCGGCGGTGCCCTCGTCAATCTGCGGGGCGAGCTGATCGGCATCAACACCGCGATCCTCTCCCGCAGTGGCGGCAATATCGGCATCGGTTTTGCGATTCCCGTGAACATGGCCCACAGCGTCATGGACCAGCTCATCAAGTATGGCTCGGTGAAGCGCGGCCTCCTGGGCGTCAGCATGTACACCGTCACTCCCGATATCGCGCAGTCCCTCGGCCTGGCCAACGCACAGGGCGCGCTCGTTTCCCAGGTGGTCGAGGGCTCACCGGCCGAGAAAGCCGGCATTCATACGGGCGATGTCATCACCTCCGTGAACGGCCAGGCAGTGAAATCCAACGGCGAGCTGCGCAACGCCATCGGACTCATGCGGGTCGGTGACAAAGTCGAGATCGGCCTGCTCCGCGAAGGCAAGCCGCTACACGTGACGGCGGTCATCGCCGATACGACAACAACCACGCAGAACACCGCGCCGGAGGCCATCCATCGGGATTTCGAAGGCGCGACGCTGGTCGATGCGCCCGATTCCGGAGGCGCCCTCATACGGAATGTCGAGCCCGGAAGCGCCGCCGCCCAGGTGGGCCTGCGCAGCAACGATGTGATCGTCGGTGCCAACCGCGGCCGAGTCGCCAGCATTCAGCAATTGCGGGACCGTGCCAAGAGCGCCGGCGTGCTGGTCCTCGAGGTGCGGCGAGGCAATACGATCGTTCTCATCCCCCTGCGCTGAAGCGGGACCCGGGGATCCTCGCCCGGCCAGAGGATCCGCCCGGACGACCCGGTTAGACGACCCCGGGGACGGCCCGGCACATCACCATGTCGGGGTACTGTGTAGCGCATCGGCTGCGCACAAGCTTGCGTGGCGGTCCCGGCGAGACTCGTGCGCGAGGGCCCGCGCCGCGGCATAGAAGCGCAGCAGGTCACCATCGTTCTCGGCAAGCAGCCTCTCGAATCCCGGCACGCATTCGTAGTACGTTGCGATCGAGGCGAGCTGAGCGTTGTTGAGCCCCTCCTCGAGCCAGGGCTCGTAGTCCCGATCACCCTGCTCATGCTGTAACGCGCGTACCTGTGCGGCAAGCTCCCCCATTACCCTCGCCTTCTGCTCGCGCATCTGCACACGATCGATGCCACTGGCATACAACTGCGCAAGCCGCACACGACCCTGCACGAACAACCCGACGAACGCCCGCTCGTCGGCATCCTCTTTGCGGAACTCCCGGAGCCGGTCCGGCTGATCGCGCAAAGTCAGCCAGCGTTCCAGTCCGACATCCTCGACCGTGGTGGCGAAGGCCTCGTTGAACTCCGAGTCATCCTCGACGTACAGGAGCTGATGCGCGAGCTCATGGAAGATGATCGCGGCCAGCTCGCTGTCCCCGTAACGCATCATCGTGCTGAGAATGGGATCCGCGAGCTTGCCCAACGTGGAGTACGCAGGCACGCCGCCCACCGTGACGTCATAGCCGTCGGTGGCAAGCCTGGCGGCGAATTCGCGTGCGCGCTTCTCGTTGAAGTAGCCCCGGTAGGCAACGCAGCCGGCGATCGGAAAACACCAGCGCTTGGGTTCCACGGAGAACTCCGGAGCAGCCACCACATTCCACACCACGTACGGCCGCTTGATGTCCGCGTAGGTCCGGTAGCTGCGGTTATCGGGAAGATGCAGCGCCCGGACAGCAAAGTCGCGCGCCTCTTCGACGCTCGTGAGGCGCTCGCGAAGCGAGTCTGGAGTGTGAGGATCCGCGAGGACCGTGCTGATCGGCCGCCGCTCCCGCAGCAAATGCCACTGACCCCTCGCGGCCTGAGCTAGATACAACGTGCCGCAACCCTGAAGGCCGGCCAGGAGAACGCCGATCAGCAGGGCGCGCAGCGCAGGAACGCTCTCGGTTAACATCTATGCATGGAAGTCTACTTGGTCGGCGGCGCGGTGCGGGATCGACTCCTGGGCCTGCCGGTGCGCGAGCGCGACTGGGTAGTCGTCGGGGCACAGCCGCAGGAGCTGGAGGGCGCCGGCTACGTGTCGGTAGGCAAGGAGTTCCCCGTCTTCCTGCATCCCGAGACACACGAGGAGCACGCGCTGGCGCGCCTCGAGCGCAAGGTCGCACCGGGATACCGTGGTTTCACGACGCAGTTCTCGCCGGATGTCACGCTGGAGGAAGACCTCAAGCGGCGTGATCTCACAATCAATGCCATCGCCCAGACCTCTACGGGGGAGATCATCGATCCATACGGTGGTCAGCGCGACCTGCAGGCGCGTGTGCTGCGACATGTCTCGGAGGCTTTCATCGAGGATCCGGTGCGGATACTGCGAGTGGCACGATTCGCCGCTCGCTTTGCCGAGCTGGGGTTCACCGTGGCGCCCGATACGCAGGAGCTCATGAAGACAATGGTCGGGTCCGGAGAGGTCGATGCCCTGGTACCGGAGCGGGTCTGGCAGGAAACCGACCGGGCATTGGGCGAGCCGCGCCCCGATGTGTTCTTCGATACGCTGCGCGCGTGCGGCGCGCTCCAACCCATCTTCCCGGAGCTGGCCGCGCTGTATGGCGTGCCGCAACCGCCACGCTGGCATCCCGAGATCGATACGGGTGTGCACGTCATGCTCGCGCTGCGCTACGCGGCGCGGCTCGGTGCGTCCAATCCGATCCGGTTTGCAGTGTTGATGCATGACCTGGGCAAGGCACGAACCCCGCCCGAACGCTGGCCGAGCCATCACGGCCATGAGGAGGCTGGAGTACCTCTGGTGAAAGCGCTTGCGCAGCGCCTGAAGGTTCCGAACGGCTATCGGGATCTGGCGGTGCTGGGCGCCCGGCACCACGCGGTGATCCATCGCGCGGCCGAGCTGAAATCCGACACGATTCTCAAGCTGCTCGAAGCCACCGACGCATTCCGGCGGCCGGAGCGCTTCGCGGATCTGCTGCAAGTGTGCGAGTCGGATGCGCGTGGACGGACAGGGCTGGAGGACCGTCCGTACCCACAGGCGGCCTATCTTTCGCGAGCGCTGCAGGCCGCAGCGAGTGTCGCCCTTCCGGAAGAAGATCGCGCCGGTCTGCAGGGGCAGGAGATCCGCCTCAAGTTGCGCAGCAAGCGCCTGGCGGCGGTGGCGCAGGTCAAAGCGGCGGCGGATCTGTCAGCCTGAGCAAGGGCGGGCGGCTCCCGACCCACCATACGCCCGGTGCTCAGCTCACCAGGCCCTGCCACGCAAGTCCGAGCAGCACGATACCCAGCACGATCCGATACCACGCGAACAGCGTGAACCGGTGCGACTGCACATAGCGCAGCAGCCACTGCACCACGATGAAGGCGACTATGCCGGAGACCACGAAGCCGATGGCGAGCGCATTCCAGTCCTCCGCGCCGGTGCCCGGATGGCGAGCCTTCATGAGCTCGTAGCCGGTTGCGGCAAACATCGTGGGGATTCCGACGAGAAAGGCGAACTCCGTCGCCGCCGGCCGGGAGGTCAGGCCGGCCAGCATGCCGGCGAAGATCGTCGCCGCCGAGCGCGAGGTGCCGGGAAAAACTCCGGCCAGGATCTGGCAGGCGCCCACCCAGATGGCGACATTCCACGTGACTTCCACGAGCTGCGGCTTGCCCGCGATGTAGCGCTCGATGACCAGTATGGCGAGGCCGCCCACGAGAAAGGCGATGGCGATCGGCACGATGGTTTCCGGCAGCTTGAAGCCGAGCCGAGTGGCGATCAGTCCGCCGACGGCGGTGATGAGGAAAGCGGCGCTGAGCTTGAACAGATAGTCGCGATTCTGCGGATCATCGAAGCGCGTCAGCAGCGCCAGCAACCGACGCCAGTAGATGAGCACTATCGCCAGGATCGCGCCGGCCTGGATCGCGACGTTGAACAGCTCCGAACGGTGGCCGAGCCACTGCTCGGCCACGAGCAGATGCCCGGTGCTCGAGACGGGCAGAAACTCGAAGATGCCTTCGATGACACCGAGGACGAGGGTATTCAGGGTATCGGACACGATGCTCCTTCCTGGTGCGGGCGCGCGATATGGTACCGCCTCGGTTCACCCGCTGCTGGCAGCGCCTCACAGTACGTTGCCGACCCGTCACCTCACGGGCAGCAGCCGATACCGTCTCACAATGAGGCCCTCAGATCCTGATGGACGAATCCATCCAGGGAGATCGGCAGGTGACGGGTGAGTGCCATTGCCTTCACGGCTTCACCCATCTCGCCGGGCAGCAGCAGTCGGCGCGCCTCGCCGGCGAGGCGCGCACGACCCACTTCATCGGCTGCGGCCGCCGTCAGCGCCTCGATGCCGGTTCCGAGCAGAAACGCGGCCTGCGTTGCGAAACCGCTGACCTCGAGACCCGCGGCATGGGCCGCTTCCGCCACGCGGGTGAAATCCACCCAGGCGGTGATGTCCTGCACGGCGATGTTGATGAAGGGATCATCGTGCGCCCGCTGTTTGAAATAGCAGCGCAACGTGCCGTCCAGCCTCTGCGGATGGTAGTAATGCCGGCGCGGCAGGCCGTAATCGAAAAGCAGCAGCATGCCGCGCTCGAGGCATGCCCCGACACCTCCGATCCACGGCTCCAGGTGAGGACAGACTTCCGAGGTGTATCCCTCGGGCAGCACGCCCGGAAGCGTACGCATCAGTTCGGTGCCCAGGGCGGCAAATCCGGCATCAAGGGGGGCGCCCGGAGATTCGGCCCAAGCGAAGGCACCGTCCCTGAGCCCAACCCCCAGCTCACGAAGCTCTCCAGCGCGGATCACGAAGCGCCGGGTCGGCAAGGCATCGAGCACTTCGTTTGCCAGCAGGCATCCCACAATCGGCGCCGAAGGCAGACGGTCCAGCCAGGTGACCCGCTCGCGCAGCTCCTGCGGCAATCGCTCGATCCGGCTGCGCTGGCGCTCGGCGAGATCAGCGCTCACTTCCAGGATCGCATAACGGCTCGGTAACACACCTTGCTCGGCGAGCGATTGCAGGACGACGGCCGCCATCCGGCCGGTACCGGCACCGATTTCCAGTATCTCTCCGCCGCTCTGCCGCAACACCTGCGCGCACTGGCGGCCGATGCAGCGACCAAACAAGTCCGAGAGCTCCGGAGCCGTGACGAAGTCCCCGCCTGCGCCGAGCTTTACGCTGCCCGCGCTGTAGTAGCCGACGCCTGGCGCGTACAGCGCCAGCTCCATGAAGCGCTCGAAGGACAGCCACCCCCCGGCCTCCTCGAGGCGTTCCCGGATCAGCGCCGCGGCGGCGGCCGAGTGCTGCCGTTCCTCATCGGACAGGGGTGGCAGGATTGAGTACGCGGCGGATGCGGTCATAATCGCGCCCGATGTCAACGAATCCGTCCACCGATGCGTCCACACCACTCGCCGGCAAGACTGCGCTCATCACAGGCGGCGCCCGCCGAGTGGGAGCCACGATTGCCCGGGCTCTGCATGCTGCAGGCGCGAGCGTGGTGGTTCATTACCGGAGCTCCTCGGAGGCCGCTGAGGCACTCGCGCGCGAGCTGAATGCAGCGAGGCCCGATTCCGCGGTCATCATCGAGGCCGACCTGCTCGATCTGACGCAGCTGCAGGGACTGCCGGCCGCCGCCGTGAGCCGCTTCGGGACGCTCGACATCCTGATCAACAACGCCTCCACCTTCTATCCCACCCCGATGGATGACATCACCGAGATCGACTGGACCGATCTCATCGGGACCAACCTCAAGGCGCCGCTGTTCCTTTCGCAGGCGGCCGCAGGCGCCCTGCGCATCAGCGGCGGCCTGATCACCAACATCGCGGACATTCACGGCATACGCCCGTTGCGCCGCCACCCGGTGTACAGCGTTGCCAAGGCTGGCGTCATCATGCTGACTCGCTCCCTCGCGCGCGAGCTCGGCCCCGCCATACGGGTCAACGCCGTAGCTCCCGGCCCCGTCATGTGGCCGGAAGACGGAATGGATCGAGAGCTGCAGCGCAAGATCGTGGACGACACGGCGCTGAAGCGCCCCGGCTCGGCTCAGGACGTCGCCCGGGCAGTGCTCTTCTTCGCCACCGAGGCTCCGTATGTCACCGGCCAGGTACTGGCGGTGGATGGCGGACGCAGTATCGGCTGGTAGGAGCTCGATCAAGCGGGGCGATCCGGCGCCGGCACACTGGCCGCAGGCTCCGGCAGCCGATGCAGAGGATGTGCGGCGCGATCGAACTGCTGCCAGAGCTCTCCGATCGTGCGGTGCTCGGTGGGGTGAACGGCCTGCGGCGCGAGTTCCGCGAGCGGTCCCAACATGTAGGCCCGCTTAAGCAGATCGGGCCTGGGAAGCTTCAGTTTCGGCTCATCGCACACGAGTTGGCCGTAGAGCAGCACGTCGAGGTCCATGGTGCGCGGCGCCCATCGTGGTGCATCCCGCGGCCGGCCACACAGCGTTTCGACGGCCTGCAGTTGCTCAACGAGCGCGTGCACCGGCAGCGCGCTCGCGAAGCCGGCAACGAAGTTGATGAAATCCTCACCCTCGAACCCCACCGCCCGGTTGCGATACCAGGAAGAGAAGCGTACGTCGGGAAACAGCCGCCTGAGCTCGCTGCTCGCCTGAGTCAGGTTTCGGACCGGATCGACGTTGCTGCCGGCGGCGACGTAGACATGCGGCATCGGCCGTGAGCCTCAGCCCGATGCCGGCGGCGGCAGATCCGCCTGCGTGCGCTCGATCCGGACGCCAACGTCACGCGAGCCGCGGATCGCGCCCGGCTTGTTCACCGAGACGCGCAGCCATTCGAGCTTGAACTCCGCGAGCAGCAGCAATGCCAGCCGGTTCGCCAGCGTTTCCACCAGCTTGAATTCCGAGGCCTCGACGAACGCGCTGACACGCTTGGCCACCCTCTTGTAATCGAGAGTGTGCTCGACATCATCGTGCCCGGCTGCGTGCCGACAATCCGCCGGCATCTCCAGGTCGATGAGGACGGTCTGCTTGACGCGCCGCTCCCAATCGATGAAGCCAATGACGCACTCGACGGCCAGGCCGCGCAGAAAGATGACATCTCCCGAATAGCTCATGAGCACTCAGATCGGTTGAAGAGACTGGAGCGGCCACTGGGCGCGCGCCTGGATGGCCAGCGTGTCGCGCTGACCCGCGGCGAGGCGTGCGAGCCCGGCCACCGCGATCATTGCCGCATTGTCCGTACAGAACTCGATGCGTGGATAGTACACGCGGCCGCCCCGCCGCCCCACGCTCTCGGTCAGGCGCATCCTCAGCCTGCCATTGGCACTCACACCGCCTGAGACCACGAGCACGTCGAGCCCTGTCTGATCGAGCGCCCGCAGTGCTTTAGTGACCAGCGTCTCGACAATCGCCTCCTGGACCGCATACGCCACATCCGATCTGGCCGCCTCATCCGGCGGATTCGCCCGGATCGCATTCGCCACGGCGGTCTTCAGCCCTGAGAAGCTGAACTCCAGCCCCGGCCGATCGAGCATCGGCCGGGGAAAGGTATACGCCCCCGGCCGGCCCCGCTCCGCGAGGCGTGCCAGCTCCGCGCCACCCGGATACGGGATGCCAAGCAACTTCGCGGTCTTGTCGAACGCCTCGCCGGCAGCATCGTCGCGGGTCTGGCCGAGCAGCTCGTACTGCCCGATCGCACGGACCTCGATCAGCATCGTGTGGCCGCCGGAGACCAGTAGCGCCAGGTGCGGGAATGGGGGTGGCGCTGCTTCCAGCAGCGGCGCGAGCAGATGGCCTTCCAGGTGGTGCACGCCGATCGCGGGAATCTGCCACGCGTAGGCGAGGCTGCGCGCTAGCGCGGCGCCCGTCAGCAGGGCGCCGATCAGGCCCGGACCGGCGGTGTAGGCAACCCCGCCGAGGTCCTTCGGGCCGCTGCCGGACTTCGCCAGGGCCGCCCGGACCAGGGGCAGGAGCTGGCGGACGTGGTCGCGGGAGGCGAGCTCCGGAACGACCCCGCCGTACGCCCGATGCAGGGCCACCTGGCTGAACAGCTCATGCGCAAGCAGCCCCCGCGCGGAGTCGAGTACCGCTGCCGCACTTTCATCGCAGGAAGACTCGATGGCGAGAATACGCACGTCTTTTGCCTTTGCCGGATGGCTCAATTAGAATCCCCCGCCCTTTTGCCCCTGCGGGAACTTTTCAGGGGCGAGCCGGCTTCCCTGGGGCCCTCCCGGATATCGCCAGCCCGCCATGATCGAGGTTTCGATGCCGAGCGTCCGTGTTCGCGAGAATGAGTATTTCGATGCCGCCCTGCGGCGCTTCAAGCGTGCCTGCGAGAAGGCCGGCATTCTCACCGAGCTGCGCCGGCGTGAATTCTACGAGAAGCCCACTCAGGAGCGTAAACGCAAGAAGGCCGCCGCGATCAAGCGCCATATGAAGCGCATCTCGCGTGACGGCATGCGCGCGGCCCGGTAAGAGACGCCTGCCTCGCCAGGGGCTGCGTCCCGGGATTCCAACAAGCTGCCATCCGCCATGCCGCTGAAGGAACGCATCACCGAGGATATGAAGACCGCGATGCGCTCCGGCGACAAGGAGCGTCTGTCCACGATTCGCATGATCCTGGCGGCCGTCAAGCAGCGGGAAGTCGACGAGCGCATCACACTGGATGACGTCCAGGTGCTCGCGGCACTAGACAAGATGATCAAGCAGCGGCGGGAGGCGATCGCCCAGTTCCAGGCTGGCGGAAGGGCGGACCT
The DNA here is from genome assembly GCA_036501985.1 of Steroidobacteraceae bacterium. Taxonomy (GTDB): domain Bacteria; phylum Pseudomonadota; class Gammaproteobacteria; order Steroidobacterales; family Steroidobacteraceae; genus 13-2-20CM-66-19. Next base: position 71,746 of record DASXZI010000018.1, read on the forward strand.
CGTCGCGAAGGAGACGGCGGAGGTTGCCGTCCTGCAGGGCTATCTCCCGGCCCAGATGTCCGAGGCGGAGATCGATACCCTGATCGCGGCAGCCATTGCCTCCACCGGGGCCGCCTCGGTGAAAGACATGGGCAAAGTCATGGGCGTGGTGAAATCCAAAGCGCAGGGGCGTGCCGACATGGGCGCACTCAGCGCCCGCATCAAGCAGAAGTTGAGCTGATCCCTGCGACACGCGCCTTGCCGGCGTTGACCAGTGGGGGACTATGCCCGGACGTGGCCTGCTGACCGCCACCTGCCTCGTACTGATCGCTCTGAGCTGCCTGTCGGTGGTTCGCAAGCTCGAGCGTGAACGGCGACTGCTGCGCAGATTGCGCGCCCTCGGAGCCATGAGCCCCGCGACCGGGCTGCCGCTGAAGGAGTTCCCCGCGGAGGATCGGCACTGTGCCCGCTCCCTGCAGTCCGCTGGAGTCCTCACCGTTGAGCAGGGGCGTTGCTACCTGCGTGCCGGCTCACTTCCCCCCTTCAAGCGCAAGCGCCTGCGCCTGGCACTGTCGGGTGGCCTGATGGCGCTCATGCTGGCGATCCTGGTCGCGACGCTGATTCTCCGCCGCTGAGTCACGGTCTTCGCCACTGCGTTACGCTTGCCATCGTGATCCCGCAGACCTTCATCGACGAGCTGATCGCCCGCGCGGACATCATCGAGGTCATTGGGTTGCGGGTGCAGCTCAAGAAGGCGGGCCGCGAGTACAAGGCCTGCTGTCCGTTCCACAACGAGAAGACGGCGTCCTTCTGGGTGAGCCCGGACAAACAGTTCTATCACTGCTTTGGCTGCGGCGTGCATGGGACAGTGATCCGCTTCCTCATGGAGCACGATCATCTGACTTTTCCGGAGGCCGTCGAGGAGCTCGCGGGACGCCTCGGCCTGGAGGTTCCACAGGAAGGCACGCCCTCCTCGGCCCCGCGACGAGTCGATGAGCCGCTGTACGAGATCATGGGGCGCGTCGCGCGGTTGTACGCGGAAGCGCTTGCGAAAGACGAGCGTGCGCAGGCGTACGTCGCGCGGCGTGGCCTGGACGCGCAGACCCTGGAGAGCTTCGGGATCGGCTACGCGCCCAACTCCTGGAACGAGGTGCTGCGCAGATTCGGAGCCACCGAAGAGGCGCGCCGCACCTTGCTGGACCTCGGACTGATCATCGAGCGGGACCGGGCGCAAGCCCGCCAGACCGAGCGCTACTACGACCGCTTCCGTGATCGCATCATGTTTCCGATTCGCGACGGGCGGGGCCGGATCATCGCCTTCGGCGGTCGCATTCTCGACCAGGGGGAGCCGAAGTACCTCAATTCCCCCGAGACCCTGCTGTTCCACAAGGGCCGCGAGCTCTACGGGCTGTACGAAGCGCGCCGCAGTCGCTCAAACCTGAGGCGGCTGCTGATCGTCGAAGGGTACATGGATGCCGTGCGCCTGCATCAGGTGGGAATCAGCTATGCCGTGGCCACGCTCGGCACCGCCACGACCCCGGAGCATCTGAAGAGACTCTTCCGTATCGTCAACGAGATCGTCTTCGCCTTCGACGGCGACCGCGCGGGCCGCGCCGCGGCGTGGCGCGCGCTGCAGAATACGTTGCCCGAGATCCGCCAGGGGCGCGAGATCCGCTTTCTGTTTCTGCCCGAGGGTCACGATCCGGACACGCTCGTCGGCGAGGAGGGGGCCGCCGCGTTCGAGAAACGGCTCGAGGGCACCTTGCCGCTGGCGGACTACCTGATGCGGGAGCTCACCGAGCAGGCCGGGGTGCTGGACACCGGCGGGCGGGCGCGGTTCTCGCAGAATGCCGGGCCGTTGATGGACAAGATCCCTGACAGTGTCTACCGCGATCTGCTCGTGGAGCAGATCGCGCGGGTGGTGGGTGTGTCCCGCGCCCGCCTCGAGGAGGAATGGCGTGCCACCAACACAGCGCGTGCGGCCGATCCGGCCGGCGGAGCAGCCGCGCCACAAACGACACCCGGACGCGCACGCATCAGTGCCGGACGCGGCAGCCTCGTCCGGCAGGCGATCCTGCTGCTGCTGACATTTCCGCCCACCGCAGCCGAAGTCAGTGACGCAGAGCGCGCGGGCCTTGCCGATTGCGACGAGCCGGGAGTGGAGTTGTTGCGTCAGCTACTGGAGGAGCTGCAATCCCGCCCGGCCCGCAGTCCTGCACAGGTGATCGAGCGCTGGTCGGGCAGGCCGGAGCACGAAATTCTCGAAAAACTGCTTCAGCGCGAGCAGGTCGTGGCCGATGCAGTAGCGGCAACGGACGAGCTGCGCGCTGCGCTGCGCAAGCTGGGAGATCTGGTGGCGGTCCGCAGACTGGAAGCGCTCGAGGCCAAGGATGCGGCAACGGGACTGGACGAACAGGAAAAGCAGGAATATCTGAGACTTACGATGCTCAGAGCCTCGGTTAGCCGCCGCGAGGGTTAGGCTGGAACTGCGGTGAAGGTCACGGTGGAATTTGGTGTTTGGAGACTTGTCAAATACAATCGCACGCTTTGCTTTGGCGCCCCTTGAGTTGCTGCCGTAAGGCCAGCACATAGGGGAACGTCTTCTGCTGCCTTCCGCAAGCCATGACACGCAAGCACAAACCTTCCGTTCCCGCCAAGAAGCGTCCCTCGTCCGAGGCTCGCCGGCCCCTCAAGGCCGCTGCCGCTGAAAAGTCCGTCGCCGCCGTGTCCACGGTTCGTGAGAAGGATCGCTCCAAGACTGCTGCCCGCAAGGTCGCAGTCGAGGGATCCGCTCCGCATCACCCTGAGGTTGCCCGCGCGGCCGAGGCAAAAGGAGGGGGCCCCAAGAGTGCTGCCGAGAAGAAACCTCTCGGTATCGAGCGTCGTGTTCCGGTCATGCCCGAAGATCGCCAGTCCCAGCTCAAGCTGCTGATTGCCCGCGGCAAGGAGCAGGGCTACCTCACGTATGCGCAGGTGAACGATCACCTCCCCTCCGAGATCGTGGATCCGGAGCAGATCGAGGACATCGTCAACACCATCAACGATATGGGTATCCCGGTGTACGAGAAGGCACCGGACACCGAGTCGCTGCTCGCCACCGAGCCGTCGCAGCCGGCGGACGAGGAAGCGATCGAGGAGGCCGCCGCCGCCCTCGCCGCGCTCGACGCAGAGCTCGGTCGGACCACCGATCCGGTTCGCATGTACATGCGCGAGATGGGCACGGTGGAGCTGCTCACTCGCGAGGGCGAAATTCGCATCGCGAAGCGCATCGAGGAAGGACTCGATGCCGTGCGCAGCGCACTGGCGCTGTACCCGGCGACGTTCGATTTCCTCCTCAAGGCGTATGAGCCGGTGAAAGCGGGGCAGGCACGTCTCGTGGACGTGATCGTCGGCTTCATCGACCCCAACGCACCCGACGTCATCGCGCAGCCGCAGAACCCGACCAAGATGGAGCTGGTCGAGGCTGATGAGAAATCCGACGACGAGGAGGAGACCGAGGACGGCAGTGATACCGAGGAAGAAGCGGTCGACACGGGCCCGGATCCGCAGGAAGCGGCGTCGCGTTTCGCCTCGATCGGCAAGGCTTACATTCACGTGCTGAGCGCGATCGAGAAGGGCGGCGCGCGCGATCCGAAGACGCTCAAGGTCCGCAAGAAGCTCGCCGACGAGTTCATGGAGCTCAAGCTCTCGCCGCGCATGTTCGATGCTCTCATCCTCAACCTGCGCACGCACGTGGCCGAGGTTCGCCAGCTCGAGAAGGAGATCATGATCATCGCCGTGCGCGATGCGGGCATGCCGCGCAAGGATTTCATCACCACCTTCCCGAAGAACGAGACCAGCTCGCGCTGGCTCGCCAAGCACATCAAGAGCGGCAAGAAATACTCCGCGCCGCTCGGGAAGTTCAAGGACGAGATCGAGCGGCGGCAGAAGAAGCTCGAGCAGCTCGAGACGCAGTATCACCTGAGCATCAACGACATCAAGGAAGTCAATCGCGATGTCTCCATTGGCGAGGCCAAGGCGCGCCGCGCCAAGAAGGAGATGGTCGAGGCGAACCTGCGTCTAGTGATCTCGATCGCCAAGAAGTATACCAACCGCGGCCTGCAGTTCCTCGACCTCATCCAGGAGGGCAACATCGGCCTGATGAAGGCGGTGGACAAGTTCGAGTACCGCCGCGGCTACAAATTCAGCACCTATGCGACCTGGTGGATCCGCCAGGCGATCACGCGCTCGATCGCCGACCAGGCGCGCACGATCCGCATTCCCGTGCACATGATCGAGACGATCAACAAGCTCAATCGCATCTCCCGGCAGATGCTGCAGGAGATGGGCCGCGAGCCCACGCCCGAGGAGCTGGCGGTGCGCATGGAGATGCCCGAGGACAAGGTGCGCAAGGTGCTGAAGATCGCCAAGGAGCCGATCTCGATGGAGACGCCCATCGGCGATGACGAGGATTCGCACCTCGGCGACTTCATCGAGGACACTTCGGTGGCCTCGCCGATCGACCAGGCGACGATGGAGTCGCTGCGCGAGACCACCCATTCAGTGCTCGCCCAGCTGACGCCGCGGGAAGCGAAAGTGCTGCGCATGCGTTTCGGCATCGACATGAACACCGACCACACGCTCGAGGAAGTCGGCAAGCAGTTCGATGTCACGCGCGAGCGTATTCGCCAGATCGAGGCGAAGGCGCTGCGCAAGCTGCGGCATCCGAGCCGCAGCGAGCAGCTGCGCAGCTTCCTGATGGACGACTGAGCGCTACAACCCGCTCTGCCCGAGCCCAGCCGCTACAATCCGCCCTGCCCGAGCACAGCCGCAATCTGACGCAGGACCTGCGCGAGTCCGGGGTGTCCGGCCTCGAAGCGTACTGCCAACGCCTCCAGGCGCGGCACGGGCGATGCCCGGGTGCGGTCAGCGCCCGCTGAAGCAGCCTTGCGTTCGCCCAGCGTGGCGTCGATGTCCCGCATGACCGTCAACAGCAGCTCGCGCGCATCGGCGTCGAGCGCGCCGGACGTGCGGAGCCGCTCGTGAACTTTCGCGAGCAGCTCGCGCAACGTCTCATCACTCATGGTCGATCCCTTCAGGACGTGAGGCTCGTCCCGCGTGTTTCCCGCAGGAACAGAGTGCCGATGATGGCGGTTCCCGCGGCAACGATCACCGGATACCACAGGCCGTTGTAGATGCCGCCCGTGGCGGCCACGATCGCAAACGAGGTGACCGGCAGGAAGCCGCCGAACCAGCCGTTACCGATGTGGTAAGGCAATGACATCGACGAGTAACGGATCCGGGTCGGAAACAGTTCCACCAGCCACGCTGCGATCGGCCCGTACACCATCGTGACCAGCACGACGAGGTATGCGCACAGCAGGATGACCATCGGGTAGTCGAGCCGCGACATGTCGGCCTTGGGCGGATAGCCCGCCTGCGTGAGCGCGCCCTTGAGTTGCTTCGCGAAGCCTTCACTCGCCGGTTTGAATTCGGCCTTGGTCAGCGTGTTGCCGGCGAAGGAATCCACGTACACGGCCTGGGCACCGGCGCCGATACGCAAGCGCGCGACGGCCCCGGCAGGCGCCGTCTCGTTCGAGTACGGCACACCCGCCTTCGCCAGTGCTCCCTTGGCGACGTCGCAGGAGCGCGTGAAGGCCTTCTTGCCCACCGGATCGAACTGGAAGGAGCAATCGGCCGGATCGGCGACGACCGTGACCGGGCTCGAAGCGACCGCCGCCTCGAGCGCGGGGTTCGCATAATGCGTCAGCCCCTTGAACACGGGGAAATAGGTGAATGCCGCCAGTACACAACCGGCCATCACGATCGCCTTGCGTCCCATCCGGTCCGACAGCGAGCCGAACACGATGAAGAACGGCGTGCCGATGAGCAGCGCCGCGGCGATGATCAGGCTGGCTGCCTTGGAATCAACCTGCAGGATCTTCTCGAGGAAGAACAGCACATAGAACTGTCCGCCATACCACACCACGGCCTGCCCGGCAGTGGCGCCCAGCAGCGCCAGCAACACGATCTTCAGGTTGCTCCACCGACCGAAGGCCTCGGTCAACGGTGCCTTGGACAGCTTGCCCTGGCTCTTGATCTCGAGGAACGCCGGCGACTCGCGCAACTGCAGCCGGATATACACCGAGACGATCAGCAGCAGGATGGAGAGCAGGAATGGAATGCGCCAGCCCCAGACATCGAACTGCGCGCCCATGAAGATCCGACACACCAGGATGACCAGCAATGACAGGAACAGCCCCAGCGTGGCCGTCGTCTGGATCCAACTGGTGTACAGGCCGCGACGCCCTGGGGGGGCGTGCTCGGCAACATACGTGGCAGCGCCACCGTACTCGCCGCCGAGAGCCAGGCCCTGCAGCAGTCGCAGCGAAATGAGTATCACGGGAGCTGCGACTCCGATGGAGGCGTAGCTGGGCAGGAGTCCCACCAGCGCGGTGGAGGAGCCCATGATCACGATCGTGATCAGAAAGGTGTACTTGCGGCCGACGAGATCCCCGACCCGACCAAACACCAGAGCGCCGAACGGCCGCACGAAAAATCCGGCGGCAAACGCCAGCAGCGCGAAGATGAAGCCGGTGGTCTCGTTGACGCCGGAAAAGAATTGCTTGGAGATGACCGCCGACAGCGATCCGTACAGATAGAAGTCGTACCACTCGAAGATCGTGCCCAGCGACGAAGCGAATATTACGTTGCGATGCCCACGATCGATTCCGGATGCCTGTTGGTTCTGAGCGTACTGAGCAGGTGTGGCCATGAGCTCTCCCCGGAGGCGTTCTGTAGTGGGTTTTGGCCTCCGGCGGCAAATAAAGCAGGTTTCCATCTGTCTGTCAGCCGCGCCGCATTGCAGGGCGCGGCCTTCCAGTGGCCTCGGCCGCCGCACGCACGGACGCTGGACTGGATGATTCAGTCCGTGTAGAACGTTGACCTGTATAACTGCCGAAGAACAGAACAAACGTGGATAAGATCGACTACCGGATCATGACGCTCCTCGAGGCCGAAGCGCGGCAGTCCTTCGCCGATCTCGGCCAGCAGGTCGGTCTGTCCAAGACCCCGTGCTGGCACCGGGTACGGGAGCTCGAGCGCGCCGGGCTCATCCAGGGCTACCGCGCGGAGATCGACGCTGCGCGGCTCGGCCTGCACGTGCACGCCTTCGTACATGTCACGATCAGCTCCGCGCGCCACGACGATTTCGAGGCCGCCGTGCAGCATCATCCGGCGATCCTGCAATGCTTCACCACCGCGGGTCAGGCGGACTACCTGGTGCACGTTCTGGTGGCGGGAATTTCCGAGCTCGATGGGCTGTTGCGACGCGAGCTGGCGCGCATGCCCGGCGTGCAGCGGATCGAGACCACGGTCTGCCTGAAGACGATCAAGTCGCGCGCGCCCATCACGGGCTGCCTGTCATCGACAGCGGCAAGTACCTGAAGCTACCGCCCGGCGCCGGCGGCTGCGTTCTCAGCCCATATCGCTTCCTGTGGCTCCGGTTTCGGATGGCGAGCCGGCGAGGGATACAGCCGTGGCGGACTGACCGTTCACGAGTCCCTTCCAGGAGAGCTCCTGGCCTTTGCGCTTGCCTTTCTCCGTCAACTTCACTCCCTCGGGCGAAAGAGTGACCATGTATGGCTTGCCGTCGATGTCGATCTCGCGCTTCAGTTGTTTGTCAAGCTTCGTTGCCATGTCACCCTCTAGTTCTGAAATCCGTCGAAGAATGATTTTACCGCACTCAGGCAAACCGGCGGCACGAGGCCGGCATGATACGCCTGCAGGACGGCGCTCGCGCCGCCGTCTTTCGCTCCGCCGAGCACCGCGTTGGCCGCCACCAGAGCTCTGGCTGCGGCGAATGCTTTCTTCAGCGTCGCGTAAGGATCGCCGCTCGATACCGGACCGTCAACATCCAGCACGGTCACGGTCGAGCCGGGAGCGTTCATCATCCAGTCGTGCTGCATCAAACTGGTGTTCAGGTAAAACACCGTGGGGTCCTCATCTGCGGCGCAGAGCAGGACGGGAGCCATCGGCCTCCAGTCGCGCAGGTCGTTCATCTTCAGGTCCTGGCGGAAGGTGTTGGCCGCGGCGGAGGCCGGCATTGCGGTGCCGGGAGTGGGAAATCCGCCATCCGGATTGGCCTGCTCGTCCCGAAGATACGCCAGACGATAGTCGTTGGTGACCAGCGGGGAGGGGCCGAAGCCTTGCGCGAAGACCGGAGCCAGGGCGGCCGGTGTCATCGCGGGAGTCAGGGGAGCGAACTCCGGGGCGGGCGGCACGTTGCTGAACAATGCGCTCTCGGGCAGCTTGTTTTCGGAATACAACTCGCTGATGGGTGTTGCGCTGGGCAGCAGTGACTCGATGCCCTCGGCATAGGCTGCCGTGAAGATATCCGTCGGCTGCTTGTACAGGTTGCCATAAGCGTGTTGATAACTCGAGGCGAGCAGAGTCACGTTGAGTGTCGCGCTCAGGTTTACCTCGCCCATGAACACTGCGTCAGCGAAAGCGGCAAGCGCATAGGGCCCTGACATGGGTGCGGCCGCGGTAACCGCCATGCCCGCGGCCTCCATCGCCCTTTGGGTCGCCATGGCGACGAAGCCTCCCTGCGAGTAGCCGGTCACGAACAGCTTGTGGTTGTCGGCCACGCCCGGCGCCGAGGCGACCGGCAGTGCGCTGCGCGCAGCGGCCATCACGTCGATCATCTCCTTGGACTGCTGATCTGCGTTCAAGTACGGGTGATAGCCGAGGTCCGAGGTGTCGTATCCGGCGTAGTTCGGCGCCACCACGATGTAGCCGCTGGCCGCAAAAACGGCCGCCAGAAGCAGGCCCTCGGCATCGTTGGCGTTGCCGAGCGCAGCGATGTTGAAGGTCTTGTCCGCCGTGGTTCCGTGAGCGTAGAGCACTATGGGCCGCGGCCCCCGGCACGATGGATCCGAGCCGGTTGGAATCATGAGCGCACCGGAGGCGGTAGCCGCCTCGCCCTGCGCACCTACCGTCTGATATTTCAGCTGGTAGACGTTGACCGCGCACTTGGGCGTATACGCCAGAGTCAGCAGTTCCTTGCCCAGGTCGTTGCCAGCGAGGCTGGCGAGCAGACTGGCGGTGGAGTAGGAGGCCAGCATGGCGGGCGGCTTGGTCAGCAACGTGCCGCGCTGCGGCGCACTCGGGGTCCCGCTCCCCATCTGGTTACCCCCCTTGCACCCAGGTAGCAGCGCGGAGACCGCAACAATCAGGCACAGAAGGCTCGGGCGAATCATCGGCAGGCTCCGGGGAATCGGCGGCGGCGCAGGCTCTCCATCAATTCGCGAGCGGGCTGAAAGGTTCATGTCCCGGGCGGCGCGGCTGGGAGGCCGGCGAGCACGCCCTCCGAGCCGAGCCGGGCCCTCCGAGCCGAGCCGAGCCGGGCCCGGCCCACCGCGCCCGCCTCACTTGAAAAGCGCCCCCGGCGAGTTTTTCTCATGGGCTAGAATCCGCGCCGTGTCGAAGCAAGCTTCCTGGCTCGGGCGCGACCCGGTCGCGCTCGAGAACCCACAGGGCCGGGGCCGGCTGATGATCGTGTGCGATCACGCATCCAACTGGGTGCCGCCGACGCTGCAGAGCCTCGGTCTGCCGCCGCATGAGCTCGAACGGCACATCGCCTGGGATCCCGGTGCTCTCGCCGTGGCACAGAATCTGGCCCGTCTTGTCGATGCGCCGCTGGTTCATGCCACGGTCTCCCGGCTCGTGCTGGATGTGAATCGCGACCCGGGCCACGCGGGCTCCATCGTCCCTGTCAGTGAGGACACCCCGATCCCTGGAAACGTGGATCTCCCGCCGCAGGAGCGCGCGAGGCGCGTGCGCGACATCTACGAGCCCTACCACCGCTGCCTCGAGCAGACCATCGACACGCTGGCGGCGCGAGATCCTGACTTGCAGCTCGTGTCCGTCCACAGCTTCACGCCGATCTATCGCGGACACCGCCGGCCCTGGCACGCCGGCGTGCTGTCCAATCGGGATCGCAGAATGGCGCAGCCGCTGCTGGAGCTGCTGCGTGCCGAGCCCGATCTGAGCGTCGGTGACAATGAGCCGTACGCGCCGACCGATGGGGTCTATCACACGCTCGATAGACATTGTGCCGCGCGCGGCTTGCGCTCGGTTCTGCTGGAGTTGCGGGCCGACGTCATAAGCGATGCGGGCTCGCAGCAACGCTGGGCTCAAAAGCTCGGTCAGGCGCTGCAGGCCATTTCGTGATAGACCCGTTGGCGCAGGCAACTTAGACTTGAGCCCTTCGATGAATACACCAGCCGACGCAACGCGCACCCAAGCCATTGAGATCCGTTTCGGCCAGGTGGGGCTGGTGCAGTTGCGGCTGCACACGGTGGATCCCGGTGCCATCCTGGACGAGCTCACGGGTCGCACGGCGACGGCGCCTCACTTTTTCGAGCGCACTGCGGTCTGCCTGGACCTGTCGGTGCTGCCCCGCCCGCCCGACGCGCGTGAAGTGAGGGCGGTCATGGATGTTATCCGTCGCGCCGGACTGCTGTCGGTGGGTCTCGCCCAGGGATCGGCCACCGCCGAAGCGCTCGCGCGCGAGCTTGATGTGCCGGTGTTCACGCACATCCGTCTTCCGAATCGGCCGGTACCGGTCGTGCAGGCGGCGCCGTCCCCGGAAATCAACCTGCAACCGGCGCAGGTGCAGCACCAGCCCGTGCGCTCGGGGCAGCGCGTTTACGCCCGCAACCGCGACCTGATCGTCACGACGAACGTCGCCGCAGGCGCGGAGGTGATGGCCGACGGCTGCGTGCACGTGTACGGCTCACTGCGCGGCCGCGTCATGGCGGGGGTTCACGGGGAAACGACCGCGCGCGTGTTCTGCCAGGAATTCCATTCGGAGCTGGTCTCGATTGCCGGTATCTTTCGCGTCTTCGAGACGATCCCTCGCGAGCTCGAAGGCGCACCGGTACAGGCCTGGCTGGCGGGCGAGGAGCTGCATTGCGCGCGTATCGGCGCGGGCGCCCCTCAGACTTCCACTGGATGACCTCACCGCTTCCACAGGATGGCTTCGAGACCGCGCGCCCCGGGGGCGCCGACCCGATCCAAGGAGATCCAACATTGACCGAGATCATCGTTGTCACCTCGGGCAAGGGGGGCGTCGGCAAGACGACCACCTCTGCCAGCATCGCCTGCGGGCTCGCGCGCCGCGGCAAGCGAGTCGCCGTGATCGACTTCGACATCGGCCTGCGCAACCTCGACCTCATCATGGGATGCGAGCGGCGCGTCGTTTACGACTTCGTGAACGTGATCAACGGGGAGTGCACCCTGCGGCAGGCGCTCATCAAGGACAAACGCCTCGAGACGCTGTTCGTGCTCGCCGCTTCGCAGACCCGCGACAAGGAAGCGCTGTCGGCGGAAGGCGTCCGGCGTGTCTTCGACGAGCTGATCACGGACGGCTTCGATTTCATCATCTGTGACTCGCCGGCCGGAATCGAAAAGGGAGCGCATCTGGCGATGTACTTCGCCGATCGGGCGGTGGTGGTGGTCAACCCGGAGGTGTCGTCGGTTCGCGACTCGGATCGGATTCTCGGCCTGCTTGCCAGCAAGACGCTGCGCGCCGAGCAAGGTAACGGTGGGGTACGCGAGCATCTGCTGCTCACGCGCTACAGCCCGAGGCGGGTCGCGACCGGAGAGATGATGAGCATAGCGGACGTGAAGGAAATACTGGGGCTCGACGTTGTCGGCGTGGTGCCGGAGTCCACCGACGTGCTGTCGGCGTCCAACGCAGGTATCCCGGTTATCCTCAACGGCGAAAGCGACGTGTCGCAGGCGTATGAAGACGCGGTCGCACGCCTGCTGGGAGAGATCGTGCCGTTGCGGTTCGTCGAAGAGCCGAAGAAAGGGTTCTTCGCCCGCATGTTTGGGGGCTGACGTGGGGTTGCTCGCTCTCTTCCGCCGCACCCCTCCCTCCGCGAACGTCGCCAAGGAGCGGCTGCGCATCATTGTCGCGCAGGAGCGCAGCGCGCGCGGGGGGCCTGACTACATGCCGCTGTTGCGCCGTGAGCTGCTGGAGGTGATTCGCAAGTACGTCAACGTCGATCCGGGCGCGGTCCAGGTCAACGTGGAGCGGGAACATGGCCAGGACATCCTCGAGCTGTCCGTGGCGCTTCCCGAACGAGCCCGCTGACCACGCAATCCGGCCGAGGCCCGAGCCCACAAACAAGTGTCCCGGCGAGCCTTGCGGCGCGCCGGGACCATTGAGATCGAAATCGCGCTTCAGTAGCGGCGTGCGCCGCCGCGATTTCCCCCGCCGCCGGAACGCTCACGATCCTGGGCTTCGTTGACCTTCAGCGGCCGGCCGTCGAAGTCCTTGCCGTTCAGAGCCTGCATCGCCCGCGAGGCGTCCGCATTCGACATCTCGACGAAGCCGAAGCCGCGTGGCCGGCCGGTATCACGATCCGTGATGAGAGATACCTTCTCGACCGTACCGTGTGCTGCGAACAACGTCCGCACCGCATCTTCGGTCGCCGAGAAAGGAAGATTTCCAACGTATAATTTGGTCACTGCTGAAATACTCACAGAGAAGAAGAGACTCGGCAGGGAAGACCTGCCTCCTGGTTCGCCAAGCTTTCTGAGGGTGACAGACTTTGGCCGGAAGGAGCGCCGCGGGGGCACCGGGGGCCGAAGACAGACAAGCCGAAAGATCACGAGCCGGCGGGGAGCTTACAGCAGTCCCCGCTGGGCTGCCCGCATTTCGAGCCCGGACACGAGCGCGTACCTCGCCCTGAGCGCGGCGTTAATACTGCTGCCCTCAAGCCTTTCCGCGGTGACGCGTCAATCGCACTGCGGCCGCGCGACAGGGGACCCGCCGTACATTCGCGGACCGCACCGGGTTGCTGACCGCCCCGGGTTGCTGACCGCCCCGGGTTGCTGACCGCACCGGCTGGCTGAGCGCACGGCGTCGGAGGCTCGTGCCGGATCGGCGGCCAGGTGCGTGGCCTCGCTGCAACAGTGGACTCGCACCGGCATGCGCCGACCCGAATCCGCAAGCTTCAAGCGTGCCCGTCGGGAGCCAGTCGCATGCCGGCGCGAGTCAGTCACCCGGATCTCTCACCTGCCGGACATCCGGTGCGCTCCAATGTGGAGCGCGCGGTGAGGCGATCCTGGGTGCCCGGATATCGCCCGTGGTGAGAGCATCGCGCAGACAAGCTGATCAGAGGCTGAACGACTTGCGCCCGGATACGGCGGCAAGCTTCCATGCGCCGACCAACATGCCGTCGTGGGCTGCCCGCCGCCGCAGTCACTGCTCCGGCCACGTCAATCGCCACAGCCGCTGCTCCGGCCTCTGTCGACCGGCGCAGGCACCGCCGCCTAGCGCGCCATCTGTCTCCTGACGAGCTACCATTTCGCGACACGGGCCAGGAATCGGGCGTGCTTTCCTGGCTCTTCGTCACAAGGGATCGAAGAGGGCCGAAGCTTGCGCAGCGGGACGAACCAGTACGACTTCGCCGTGCTCGGGGCCGGGGCGATCGGCACGATCCTCGGGGCTCACCTTGCCCGCGCCGGACACTCGGTGGCCATGCTGGCCCGGGGGCATCGCGCGCAGCAGATCGGGGCGGAAGGCCTGCGTATCACCGGGCTGAGCAACTTCCGCGTACCGGTGCACGTACTTGGAGATCCGGCTCAACTGCACACGGCGGGCGCTCTGATCGTGGCGATGAAGACGCCCGGCACGGCGGAAGCACTCGGCCGCCTGCAACACGTTGCAACGGATGTGGCCTTCTCCATTCAGAATGGCCCATTGAAGAACGAGCTTCTCGTCGGCGCGTTCGGCGCCTCACGGGTGCTCGGCTGTCTCGCAGATACGAGCGGTGAGGTGCAATCGAGTGGGGAGGTCGCCTTCACGCGAAATGTCAACGTGCTGCTGGGGGAACTCTCGGGCGAGGCCGGCGACCGGCCCCGGCGCATTGCGCAGACACTCGATGAGGCCGGCGTGCGTGCCTTGGCGGTGACCAACATCGGCAGCCTGGAATGGTCCAAGTTTGCGGCCTGGGTCGGACTCTTCGCGCTCTCGATCACGACGCGTACGGTGACCTGGCGCTACCTGACGGATCGAGGTGCGGCGCTCGTGCTCGTCCGGCTGGTTCGGGAAATCGGATTGCTGGCGAGCCGCCTGGGGATCATCCTGTCCGACCAGGCCATCCTGCCGGTTGCCACTCTTTGCCAGGGGACCGAGCAGGATGCGGTAAACACTGTCATGAAGGCAGGCGAGGCATTCGCCTTGAACGCCCCCGAGCACCGGATGTCGTCCCTGCAGGATCTCGAAGCAGGCCGGCCTCTGGAGCTGCACGAGACACTGGGTTACGCCCTCGAGAAAGCATCCACTCTGGAGCTCTCACTTCCGCTCGTGGAGGCGTTCTACAGCGTGATCTCGGCGGCCGAGCGGATTCGCTCGGCCGCTACGCTTCGCTGACCGGCAACCTCAGCATTCGCAGCCACAACATCTGAATGCGTTGCGTATCCGCCTGGACGCTCAACGAGCCCGGTTGCTCGGCGAGGTGCAGGTCAATGTGCCGGCTTGCGAAATTTCAGAACGAAATTGTCCGCCTCGCCAATCGCCATGTACTTCGCACGGTCCTTCTCTCCGAGTGCCAGCGTCGGCGGCAGCGTCCAGACCCCTTCGGGCCAGTTCTTGGTGTCCTTGGGATTGGCCAGCATCTCCGAGGACTCCACGAGCTCGAAGCCTGCCTTGCGCGCGTGCTCGATAACGTAATCCTGCCGCACATAGCCGGACTTGGCCGTGGGGTCCTGCGGTTGGTTCTTGCTTCCGCGGTGGTCCTCGATGCCCAGGATGCCACCCGGCTTGAGCGCACCGTAGAAGCCCTTCAGCGCCTCATCGACGTACCCGCCTTCCATCCAGTTGTGCAGGTTGCGGAAAGTCACGATGAGATCTGCCGAGTCAGGTGGCGCCACATCGTAGTGGCCCTTGCCGAGCCGGGTGCTGGTGATGTCACCGTAGCGGGCCTTGTCCGCCGTCACCCGGGCCTTCCAGGCCTCGGTGGTACGGTCCTCCTCCTGACTCTCCTTCGGTACCGTCACCGCCGCGTAATAGTGGCCTGAGCTCTTGAGATAGGGCCCGAGTATTTCGGTCCAGTATCCGCTCCCCGGCCAGACTTCGACCACCGTCATGGTCGGCTTCAGCCCGAAGAACGTCAGTTCCTCCGCTGGGTGGCGGAACTTGTCACGGGCTACAAACTTCTCGGAGCGCCCGGGATCGGCAACCGCGTGCGCAAGCGCCGAATCGGGCGCTGGTGCCGCGCTCAGACCACTGGAGAGAAGGCAGAGGAACGCCAGAAGAGTAAGGCTTGCGCGCATTGGATGCTCCGTGACCATGATGCTGGCCGGCAAGCGCGATCATAACATGCGCCTTCTCGTGGACAATCATCCGGTCGTCCCGGACCGCCTGCGCCGCTTCCCCTGCCACTTTCCAACGATTCCGCATGGATTCACGATTCCGTTTGGATTCACGCCCCGGCCGCTGGGAGCGCGCGCTGCTCGATATTGAATACCAGGCCGTACGGGTCCTTCACATAGCAGCGCGGTACCGACGGGTCTTCCTCCACGATCGAGCATCCAGCGGCTGTGAGGTCACGCTTCGCGTCCTGCAGATCGGATACGTAGAAATCAAACACCGGTCCGTGCGCTGGCCCTTTCTCGACATACAGCACGAATGCACCGGCATCGTATCCGACCAGCGTATCGCCCTGGTGCACGACGGCAAGTCCGATAACCGTCGAATAGAAGCAGATAGCCTCGGTGAACCTCTCGGTACGGATGATGATATCGCGCGAGGCGCGAAATGAGTTTGACATGCCGGTCTCCTGCCGCATCCGCGCATGATATTCGCTCGCGCCCCGGAGCGCTTCTCAGACCGGCGGCGGATTCCGCTCGGTGAATTGGCCGTTCCAGTACGGATAGTAGGGATAGGGCGGCGTGGTACGGCTTGCCTCGTCGAGGCGGCTGACCTGCTGCGGGGTGAGATTCCAGCCGAGGGCGCCGAGATTCTCGCGCAACTGTGCTTCGTCCCGCGCGCCGATCAGCACAGTGGCCACAGTGGGTCGCTGCAGCAGCCAGTTGAGCGCAATCTGCGGGATGGTTCTGTTGGTCTGCCTCGCCACCTCATCCAGGGCATCCACCACCCGGTAAAGGCGCTCCTCATCGACGGGCGGAGCGAAGGCCGCCGTCTCATGCAGGCGGCTCGACTTCGGCAGCGGTTTGCCGCGGCGGATGCTCCCGGTCAGGCGGCCCCACCCGAGCGGAGACCAGACCACCGCGCCGATGCCCTGGTCCAGGCCCAACGGCATCAACTCCCATTCGTAATCGCGACCAATCAACGAGTAGTAGGTCTGATTGGCCACGTAACGGGCATAGCCATAGCGGTCCGCGACGGACTGAGACTTCATGAGCTGCCAGCCCGAGAAGTTGGAGGCACCAATCTGGCGGACCTTGCCGGCCCGCACCAGATCATCCAGGCTCGACATCACGCTCTCGACCGGTGTCATCGCATCGAAGTGGTGCAGTTGTAACAGGTCGATGTAGTCGGTGCCCAGTCGCCTCAACGCCTTCTCGGTCGCCTCGATCAAGTGGTGTCTGGAGGCACCCACGTCGTTCGGACCCGGCCCGACGCGCAGCGTCAGCTTCGTTGACAGGATGACACGATCGCGACGCCCTTGGATTGCAGCGCCGAGAATCGACTCGGAAGCACCGGCCGAGTACACGTCAGCGCTATCGAAAAAATTCACTCCCGCCTCGAGACAGATGTCGACCAGCCGTTGCGCCTCTCGCTCGCCGCTGTTGCCCCATGCGCTGAACAGCGGACCTTTCCCGCCGAAGGTGCCAGCGCCAAGGCCGAGCACAGGCACACGCAATCCCGATCTGCCCAGGAAACGATAGTCCATCCGCTCTCTCCGTCATCGAGCCTCGCGACATCTTATGGCTTTCGGCCCTGTCCGGAATCGAGCAATATGCCGCATCAGTTTCAATTGAATATTGATAATCATGGAGCGCATCGCGGACCTGAGCCTGTTTCTCAAGGTGCTCGATCTCGGCTCGATCACTGCTGCGGCACGAGCACTCAACCTGTCGGTCGCGGTCGCCAGTCAGCGGCTGAAACGCCTTGAGCGCGATCTCGGTGTGCGCGTGCTACAGAGAACGACACGTCGTCTCAGCCCCACGCCCGAGGGCGTGGCGCTGGCCGAGCATGGCCGGGAGCTGATGGACGAAATCGAAGCCCTGACAGCCGAGTTGCGCCGTGCGGGCAGCAGCGTTGCAGGGACTCTGCGGGTGACGACCGCCGCGACCTTCGGCCGCCAGTACATATGGCCCCTGGTACCGGAGTTCCTGCGGCGGCATCCACAAGTGAAGCTCAGCTTGGATCTCAACGACGCCGTTCAGGATCTCGTGGGATCCGGGCTCGATCTGGCCATCCGCATCGGCGCGCTCGCGGACTCCAGCCTGGTGGCGCGCAAGCTGGCAACCAATCGCCGCGTGCTGTGCGCCTCGCCCAAGTACCTGCGCCGATACGGGACACCGACCGGCCCAGCCGATCTGGCCCGGCACCAGTGCCTGGTGCTGGTGGGCCGGGATGGCAGGCACGACAGCTGGCACCTCAGGGACCGCAGAGGTAATCGGGTCACCGTACGCATCCAGGGGCCGATCGAAAGCAATCAGGGTGAGTTGCTGCGCGATGCGGCCGTGGCGGGACTGGGCATCTCCATACAATCCACATGGCATGTTTGCAACGACCTGCGGTCGGGGCGCTTGCAGAGGGTGCTCCCGGCCTACCCCATCGCCGACACGGGTATATATGCCGTCATGCCCCAGCGGCGCCTGACCCCACCGCGCGTCCGCGCCTTCGTCGACTTTCTCGCCAATCGTCTCGGCGACCCGCCGCCCTGGGAGCATCAGCCAGGGGACGCCATCGGAGCTGGCGCCCGCACGCGCTGATGGTGCTCAGCTCGGGCCTTGATGCTACCGATGTACCTTGGTACCATGAACGCATGAAAGAAGTCACCCGTACCCAGACCGGTGTGCGGCTGGAAAGCCGCCTGCTCAAGGTGCTCAAGGGGCTCGCCACCGAGCTGGACCTGTCGCTCGGCGACCTCATCGAAGGCATTGTGTTGCATGCTTTCGAGGGAAAAGCGCCATTCTCCGCGGCGACTTTGAAGAAGATCCGCGCGCTGAGGGGAATCTATGGGCTGGACCTGACCGCGGCGGATTCCCACAGACTGCGCGAGGGTCGCGACGATGGTTGAGCCGTGCTCCGACCTGGAGCGATTCATCAGGGGCGAGTGGGATCCGGCCGAATTCCCGCATCGAGAGCACGTCCGCATGGGCTTCGAGATACTGCGGCGGTATGACTTCGCGGCAGCCGCCTTCCATTACTCGCAAGGCTTGCGTTCGATGCTTGGCAGAGCCGCACAGCCGCAGGCTTTCCACCAGACGATCACTATCGCTTTTCTCTCTCTGATTGCGGAGCGGATGGACGAGAATGCATACGCTGATTTCGAAGCGTTCACGCGCGCCAATGTCGATCTCACGGACAAATCCGCACTCTGCCGCTGGTACCGTCCTGAGAGGCTGGCTAGCGGCACAGCGCGCCGCACTTTTCTGCTTCCGGATGGATGGCCAAATCCCTCCCCGTCTAGCGACTTTCCGGTTGGGTGATTCTGGCAGTCCTGGTAACGGACTGGCCTCTTCCAAATCGTTACCTCGGCCGGTACGCTCGAAACTCGCGGTGTTGGCACGCTAGCTCACAGCTTCATCTCATATCTTCTCTCTCCGCGCTTTTACCCAGCGCGATAAATTCCCTGGTCACCGGCTTCTGGCTCGTGATAAAAACGCCTCAGCGAAGGATCGACATCAGGTTGGTGCCATGAGTTGGCCCACGACGGCGAAACAGAGCTCGACGTGGACTGCGCGGATCTGAATTCACTCAACGCCACATCACAAAAATGATCGCGAACGATATCTTTCCGCTCGACGGCGGCTGCGATTGTCGCCTGGTACGCTATCGGATGGTCAATCGGCCGCTGTTCGTACACTGCTGTCATTGTCGTTGGTGCCAGCGCGAGAGCGGCGCATCGTTTGCCCTGAATGCCCTGATCGAGGCGGATTACGTGATTCGTTTGGGCGCGGAGCCGGAGATCATCGATACACCTTCGAGCAGCGGTAAGGGGCAGAAGATCTCACGCTGTCCAAAATGCAAAGTGGCGGTATGGAGTAACTATCCAGCTGCAGGCCCGATCATCCGGTTCGTCCGGGTCGGCACGCTTGACACGCCGGATCATCTGCCGCCCGACATCCACATTTTTACCTCATCCAAGCAGCCCTGGGTTCAACTTCCGCCGGGCATCCCATCGGTCACGGAGTACTACGATCGTGAATCATTTTGGCCGCGAGAGAGTCTCGCCCGTCGTCAGTTGATCGAGCCCCAGATTGAAAAGTATCAGGCATCACCTGCCGCCGACGGGGCCTCTTGACGGAGGGTGAAATCCCACCAGGACCCGGACGCCCCGAGACGTTGAGGTCAATATGGCGAGAAATATGCAATCTTGATCATCGTGTCGTAATGTAAGAACCAAGATCCCTTGACCCAACGGTCTCCCGTCAGAAGGTACGCTCCGGGGCCTCGCCGATTGTAAGCATGCTGCGCGACGCCTGGTTGTGGCTGACCGCCCACCATATACGCGTATGATTTCGAGGATCCCTCGATATTTGTTTGCGCGGCAGCCGGCAGCAGAATGAGCTTTCCAGAGCTCGGGAAGTAGCGCAAGTCGGTGACGGAAATCTGCCGCAGGAGACGCTTGTATGTGTCCTTGCGAGCGGCGCTGGTCACAACCGCGGACAATCCCGCAAGGTCGATGGAGTCTCCCGCTTTGGTGGGAACACTTCGGCAGTCCGAGTGGAGCATCTGCACGAGCTCGTCAAATTTCGCCTCATGAGCGAGTAAGTTTTCCATGAGCTCGGCGTCGCTTGCCTGATTTCTCTGATCGTTGGTGTGGGTCGCGGCAATAGCCAACGCCGCCGAAGCGAGCATCAGGGTAATCAACATGAGTACTGCGGCCAGTAATCTGTACGGCGATGCTCGCGCACCAATCAAGTCATGTGACATCTGCTTCTCGCGCCGGTTGCTGCGTGTCGAACGAATTCAGTCATTCACGCGCGCCGTTGGGCGGAATTAGCCCTTCTGGACGCAGCGTGGATGAATGGTAGACTCGTCACTGAGAAACCCGTGAGTCATGCTTTCTTCGCTCTGACCTAAGAAAATCTTTTCTTCACCCCACCGATGCACCGACGGTTACCACCGCTCAATTCACTGCGAGCTTTCGAGGTTGTGACTCGGCACGAGACCTTCCGCGCAGCGGCCGAAGAGCTGCACGTGACGGCGGCCGCGGTGATCCAGCAGATCAAGGCGCTGGAGGACCACCTAGGTCGCAAACTGCTGCGGCGGCACAGCAGGGGTTACAGCCTGACTCCAGACGGGGTGGCCGGACTTGAGCACCTGCGCAATGCCTTCGACCAACTCTCCTCTGCGGTCGAGGCTATGAGCTGCGGCGGACACCGCATGCTGACCGTGAGCGCCGTGCCATCACTCTGCGCCGAATGGCTGGTACCGCGCCTGTATCGGTTCCGGGAACAGCACCCCGACATAGATGTCCTGTTGCACCCTTCCGAAGAGTTGGTTGACCTGGAGCACTCGCGGGTCGACCTCGGGATTCGATACGGATCAGGCAGATATCCGGGGCTGGTTTCGGAGCGATTGTTCTATGACGAGATATTTCCGGTATACAGCCCGCGCATGCTCAAAGGGCGACGCCCGCTGAAGCAGCCCGGTGATCTGAAAGGCCTCCCATTGATTCACACGCAGTGGACTCCGGAGACGGGCCACTGGCCTGGCTGGTCCGACTGGTTGCGCGCTGCCGGCGTCACCACCGTGGTCAATGTCGGCAAAGGGCTGCGATTCTCTGATGGCGCGCTGGTCATCCAGGCGGCTGTCAGTGGGCAAGGTGTGGCTCTCGGAAGCAAGCCGCTGGCTTCGGAGCACCTGGCCGCCGGGCGCCTCATCCGCCCGTTTGAATTGTCTTTGGTGACCGATTTCGCCTACTACATCACGTGCGCAAAATCGCGTGCGGAGGAACCCGATCTGCGCGCCTTTCGACGCTGGGTGCTTTCCGAGGCACAACAGGAACCGCGGCGCAAATAGATATGCCCTGCGACCTTGCAGACCTGGGTCGGCGCACGCCGGATCGCGGCGGAAGTCAGCGCAGCGGTAGGTATGGGCCCGGTAGGATTCGAACCTACGACCAAGGGATTCACTCGTCCCCGGTGTTTCCACCGGGAGTGGACTATCTCTTCACCCGTGCATGTACTCATGCGGGATCCGCATGGGTCATACGTGTGGGTGCGGGATGCTCCAGCCTGTTATCAAGGGCACTCGAGCCCCCAGGTAGTCTCTGCACCTTCCGCCGGTGTACCGGCGGCTCGGCTCAGGATTGCCATGAGCCCCGCGGACTGCCGCGTCGGCTCGAAGGTTTCCCTGAATTCATCCCGTCCACTTCGCGCGTTTCCACGCGAAGGCACCTTTTCTCAGATGAGTCCCCTGCACTAACCGCTGTGCTACAGGCCCAACCGGGTGCGGATTGTAGCAAGGCGGGCTGCGCGGGATGGCTCTGACCGGACAGCGCCGGGCTGAAGCGATGGAAGGGTCGCCGGCGCGACTCTCTCGGTCAGGCGTCGTCGTCCTGCGAGGAGCCCCGGCGCAGGTGCTCGGGGGCCGGCATGCTGCCCGGGCACATCGGCACGGCGTGCGGATCGGGGTCGCCATTGCGACGGCCGCCCGCTCTGGAAAAGGCCTCGTCTACGGTACCCTGGAACCAGGTTATCCCGACTGCGCCGTGCCTCATGGCGGAGTTCACATCCGTGCCCGGCCGGGCCCCGTGTTGGGAGTTGCCCTCCCATTTGTGCGACGTTATGCCAAACGTGGCGTTACGGATGCCCAGAATTCCGGCTTGTGGCCCCGGCACGGGCTCGCGCTTGGGCCGCCGGCACCCCTCGGTCGCGACCAGCGCGAGACAGGCGATTGCGACGACGCACAGAGCTCTCATGGGCACCTCCCACGCAGGCGGTTGCCTGCTCAGCGTCGGACCGGGTTGCCTCGGGTCGAGCCAACCCTGCGGACACGGGCCGGTCCCTCAACTGGGGCTGACCTACCTGCCCAGCTTGGGACCAACGTCCCCTGCGCGAGTTCAATCTGCGCCAGAACGGGGCCCGAAAGCGATGCCCGGGATCCGCGCCGGACCCGGCCGGCGGTCCGCGCGGAACGCTGGCGGGGCTGAACTTGCCATCCGACCTGGCAACGTTAGCATGGCCTGACCTTCGAAAAGGAGAACCCAATGAAGCTCTATGTCCTGCCAGGCGCCTGCTCGCTCGCGTCGGCCATCTCGCTCCACGAGGCGGGCATCCCCTTCGAGCTGGTCAAAGTAGACCGGCTCTCGAAGAAGGCCGAAGGCGGGGACTACACCCAGATCAACCCCAAAGGTTATGTCCCAGCGTTGCGTCTGGATGACGGCCAGGTGCTGACTGAGAACGTCGCGGTCCTGCAGTACATCGCCGATCGCCAGCCAGCGGCGAAGCTTGCACCCCCCGCTGGCACGATGGAGCGTTACCGACTGCAGGAATGGTTGTCCTTCATCAACTCCGAGATCCACAAGAGCTTCAGTCCCTTGTTCAATTCCGCAGCTGCCGAGGACACCAAACAGTACGCGCGCAATCTGCTGCAGAAGCGCCTGACCTGGCTGAACGGGGCGATGGGTTCGCGGCAATTTCTCATGGGAGACCAGTTCACCGTCGCGGACGCCTATCTCTTTACGGTCCTGCGCTGGGGAGCACCCGTGCATGTGGACATCGGGCAATACCCGGCGCTCAAGAGCTTTATGGATCGTGTCGGAGAACGTCCTCACGTCATTGAGGCGATGAGATCAGAGGGTTTGATCAAGAAGTAACGGCCGGCACCCGGCTCGGCTGGGAGGACAGCCCGCGGAGCGCGGGCGCGAGTCTTGCGGAAAGCGCCGGTCTCAGCGTGCATTCCCGAGACCCCATGGCCAGCCGCAAGCTCACCCAATACCGCTCGAAGCGCGACTTTGGCAGGACCACCGAACCGCAAGGTGTGGCGGCTGCCGTGCCGCGGGCGGGCGAGCTGCGCTTTGTCATCCAGAAGCATGCTGCTCGGCGGCTGCACTACGATCTCAGGCTCGAGCTTGACGGGGTCTTCAGGTCATGGGCGGTCACCCGCGGACCTTCACTCGACCCTGCCGACAAGCGCCTGGCGGTCGAGGTCGAGGATCACCCGCTCGAGTACGGGGACTTCGAGGGCACGATTCCCAAGGGAGAGTACGGCGGGGGCACCGTACAGCTCTGGGATCGCGGCTACTGGCAACCGGAGGGAGACGAGTCCGCCAGCGCAGCACTGAGATCGGGCAGTCTGAAATTCATGCTGGACGGCGAGCGGTTGCACGGAAGCTGGGTCCTCGTGCGCATGAAGGGCGACCGCTATGGAAGCGGCAAACGTACCAACTGGCTCCTGATCAAACATCGGGACGAATACGCCCGATCTGCAGATGACGATTCCATTCTTGCGGAGGACCGATCCGTGGCTTCGGGACGGCCCATGACCGCAATCACCGCGGGCAAGGGTCGCGCACCGAAGCCATTCATGCGCGGCAAGTCAGGGCGGGGGACACGCGCGGCGGCAGTGTGGCATTCGAACGCGAAGAAACCGGCGTCCACCGCTGGCCGTGTAGCCAAGGTCATGGATGGGCGCGCCGAGCGGACCGGTCGCGCCAGCCGCCTGCCGCCGTTTGTGGGCCCGCAGCTTTGCAAGCTCCTCGAGCGGCCACCCGGTGGGGAGGGCTGGGGGCACGAGATCAAACTCGATGGCTACCGACTGCAGCTGCGCGTGCAGAACGGGAGCGCCACGCTCAAGACGCGCAAGGGCCTGGACTGGACACAAAAATTCTCCGCCCTGAGGAACACTGCGCAAGCTCTCCCCGACTGCCTCATAGATGGCGAAGTAGTGGCACTGAACGCACAAGGCATTCCCGACTTCGCAGCCCTGCAGGCAGCGCTGGCCAGCGACGCCGCCGACAAACTCGTGTTCTTCGCCTTCGACCTCCTGTTCAGCGGGCACGAAGATCTGCGGCACGAGCCGCTCAGCGAGCGCAAAGAGCGGCTGCGCACACTCCTGGAGTCGCAACCGAAGAGACTCCACGAGCGGATCCGCTATCTCGAGCACTTCGAGACTGCCGGCGATGCCGTCCTGCGCTCGGCCTGCCGCATGGAGCTCGAAGGGATCGTCTCCAAGAGACTCGACGCGCCCTACCGGTCCGATCGCAGCGGCAGTTGGGTCAAGTCCAAATGCCGTGCCGGACACGAGGTCGTCATTGGCGGATGGTCCTCGGACGGGGGAGCCTTGCGCTCTCTCCTCGTCGGCGTCTATCGGGATGGGCATCTGATACCCGTTGGCCGAGTGGGTACGGGATTCGGCCGCGAGAAGCTCGCGCCGCTGATGAAACGCCTCAAGCCCCTGACCGCCGCACGCAGCCCGTTTCAGGGCGCGGTATCGTTGGCCGATGGGCGAACGATCCACTGGGTGAAGCCCAGGCTGGTTGCGGAAATCGAGTTCGCCGGCTGGACGGACGGCGGCAACGTCCGCCAGGCGGCGTTCAAGGGACTGCGTGAAGACAAGCCAGCCCGGGAAGTCCGCGCTGAGAAGGCGACTCTCTTGCCGGCTGAGGTGAAGACTCGCGGAAAGAGCAGCCACACCCGAGCGGTCCCGCTCGGCCACACCTTGCTAGCAGCGGAGGCGACCGCTCCCATGAACCGCTCAAAGCGCAAACAGCCGACCTCCAGCAGCGTCGTGATGGGCGTGAGCATCTCCCGGCCCGACAAAGTGTTGTGGCCGGACGGTGGCGATGGCAAGCCGGTCACGAAGCTCGGTCTGGCCCGTTACTTCGAATCCGTCGGCGAATGGATGCTGCCTCACCTCGAGGGACGCCCGTGTTCGATCATTCGCGCGCCCGATGGTATCGATGGCCAGAGATTCTTTCAGCGCCACGCGATGCCGGGCATGTCGAGCCTGCTCGAGCTGATCCGGGTCCCGGGCGACCGCGAGGCGTATGTGCAGATCGGCCGGGTCGAAGCCCTGGTCGCCATCGCGCAGACAGCGGGCCTGGAATTGCATCCCGGCGGCTGTGTCCCTGGTCAGCCCGAAGTCCCGGGGAGACTGGTCTTCGACCTGGATCCGGCACCGGACGTCGAATTCAGCGCCGTGATCGAGGGTGCCCTGGAGCTGCGCCACAGACTGGCCGCCGTGGGGTTGGAAAGCTTCTGCAAGACGACGGGCGGCAAGGGACTGCATGTCGTGACCCCTCTGGAGAAGGCGCGTAACAGCGCGCTGAGCTGGCCCGTCGCAAAGGCGTTCGCCCATGAGCTGTGCCGTCAGATGGCCGAGCGCGCGCCTGATCGCTATCTGCTCAGCATGTCCAAGAGTGACCGACACGGACGCATATTCCTCGACTACCTGCGCAACGATCGCCTTTCCACCGCGGTCGGACCTCTCTCGCCGCGCGCCCGTGCTGGCGCTCCCGTCTCCATGCCACTGAGCTGGCAGCAGGTCCGTTCGGGCTTGGACCCCATGCGTTTCACGATTCGCACGGCCCCGGGACTTCTGCGCCGCGGACGCCCCTGGAGGGAATACGGCAAAAGCGCTGGCTCCCTGGCCGCTGCCGCGGAGCGGCTTACGCACTCCACTGAGCACAGTCCGGTTCGTGGCAAACGCACTCAGGTGCGTCGTCGGACTCCGCGCACCGGCTCGGCCTCGAGAGGATTCTCGGGCCAGTAGTGACGGGGATAGCGGCCCCGCAGATCCTTGCGCACCTGCAGGTAGGCTCCGCGCCAGAAACTGGCCAGATCGCGCGTCACCTGCACCGGGCGGCGCGCCGGCGACAGCAGCTTGAAGGTGATGGGCACGCGGCCCCGTCCTATGAGTGGAGTCGATTCAAGCCCGAATATCTCCTGCAGCCGCACCGACACCGCCGGAGCGCTCTCATCGAGATAGTCAATTTGGATACGCGAGCCAGAGGGGACGGTCAGATGGCTGGGAGCCAGCTCCTCGAGGTGGCGCTTCTGATCCCAGGAGAGCATGCCGCCGAGAATATCGGGCAACCGCAGGCGAGAGAGGTGCTCACGCCGGGTGACGCCGTCGAGCCAGGGCAACAACCAGGTGCGCACGGACTGTGCAAGATGAGCATCCGTCACGTCGGGCCAGGCCGGTTGGCCCTGCCACCGACGGACGAATTCCATTCTGGCCTGCAGCTCGCGTGCCTCGCGCGTCCAGGGCAATGCATCGATACCGAGCTGGCCGACCCCCACAAGCATGGCCTCCCGCGCGGCGTCGGCGGGCACTTCCGGCAGAGGCTGATCCTCGAGCAGGATTGCACCTAGCCGCACGGACCGACGCGAATGGACCGCCTGCTCGCGCGTGTTCCACTCCACCGACTGGCTCCGTTCGAGGTTGTCCGGCATGTAGGCATCGATGTCGGCACGCCGAAGCGCAGCAGCGAGCAGAATCCTCGCGTCGCGGTCGCGATCATCCAGATCGAGCGCCACGATGAGCTCCTGCCGCGCAAGACTCTGAGTGTCCGCGAAATGGGCGCCCCGCCCGTTCGCAAGCGTATACCGGCCCTCCGCGCCCGACCTTCGACGCCCGATGCGATCTGGATAGGCAAACGCCAGGATGGCTCCCACATCGATGGCCCGGGCAGAGCGGGTCGACGCAGCCGAGTCAGACTGTGGGTCAGACGTGCGGCCGCGCGTCTCCAGCACCTGCCGGCATAAGTCCCCGGCCGCCTGGCGGGCGCGCCGCCAGGCCGATCGATCCAGCCCCCTGGCCGGCTCCGCCGCACGGAAGGCCTCGAGGCGGGTGCGGATGTCGGCATCGCCTCTGCCCCCTCTCAACAGGTCGCGCTCCGAAAGCAATGCCGCCAGATCGGCTGCCATCGGCAGTGAATGCAAATCGGCGGCTCGCAACAACATGTGCGCAAGGCGTGGGTGCACGCTGAGCCGTGCCATCCGGCGCCCATGCTCGGTGATCCGGCTAGTCGAATCGATCGCGCCCAGGTGCATCAGCAGATCCCGGGCACTCGCGAGAGTGGCGGCCGGCGGCTCATCGAGCCAGCGCACTTCACTCGGGTTGCGCACGCCCCAGCGCGCCAGCTCGAGCGCCAGCGGCAAAAGATCGGCCTCGAGAATCTCCGCTCGGGTATAGGGAGCCAGACTGCGTTGCGCGGCCTCACTCCAGAGGCGATAGCAGACACCCGGCGCGAGTCGCCCCGCGCGGCCCTGACGCTGATCGGCCGAGGCGCGCGAGATTCGCTGCGTCTCGAGTCTGCTCATGCCGGTGACGGGATCAAACAGGGAGCGGCGCGCCAGGCCCGAATCGACGACGATGCGAACTCCTTCGATCGTCAGGCTGGTCTCGGCGATATTGGTAGCCAGAACGACCTTGCGCACTCCCTGCGCCGCCGGCGTCAGCGCGGCTTCCTGCTCGTCGGCGGACAGATCACCGAACAGCGGCAGCACTCGCACTTCCGGGGCCATGCCGGAGGCTTCGAGCAGCCCCTGGACGCGGTGAATTTCCCGCGCGCCTGGCAGGAATACGAGCACGTCACCGGGCTCCTCACGCAGAGCGCGCACCACCGTCTGTGCGACCAGTTGCTCGGACTCGTGCTGTTTTCCGGAGGGGGACTGCGCCGAGGGCAACGGTGGCGCGCTGCGGCCGACGAATCGGGATTCCACCGCAAACATCCGGCCCTCGGCGCTCACGATGGGCGCATCGTCGAGCAGCCGAGCCACGGCTGCGCCGTCAAGCGTGGCGGACATCACCAGTACCTTGAGGTCCGGCGACAGATTGGCGCGGGCATCCAGCACCAGCGCGAGACCGAGATCCGCCTGCAGGTGGCGCTCGTGGAACTCATCGAACACAACGGCGGCCACACCCTCCAGCGCGGGGTCCGCCTGCAGCAGCCGGGTCAGAACGCCTTCCGTGACAACCTCGATCCGCGTGTCGCTCGAGACCCGCGTGTCCAGCCGCATGCGGTACCCGACCGTGCGGCCAACACTCTGCCGCAATGAGTGGGCCATCCTCTGAGCGACCGCCCGAGCGGCCAGTCGCCGCGGCTCGAGCATGATGATCCGCCGGCCGGCACACCAGGATTGCTCGAGCAGGACGAGTGGTACGACGGTGCTCTTGCCGGCGCCGGGGGGCGCTTGCAGCACGGCTGACCGCTGCGAGGCCAGAGCAGCGGTCAGCGCGGGCAGTACTGCATCAATGGGCAGTCCGGATGTCACCGACTCCTACCAGATATGCACACGGTCCTCGGGCGCCAGGTAGAGCTGATCGCCCGATTTCACGCCGAAAGCGGCATACCAGGCATCGATGTTGCGCACCGGTCCATCGACCCGGAATCTCGAGGGGCTGTGGGGATTGCTCATGACCTGCTTGCGCAGCTCCTCGTCGCGATCCAGTGAGCGCCACACCTGGGCCCACGACAGGAAAAAGCGCTGATCGCCGCTGAGTCCATCGAGTACCGGAGCCGGCTTTCCGTGCAGAGAAATATGGTAGGCCTCCAGCGCGACACTCAGTCCACCCAGGTCGCCGATATTCTCGCCCAGGGTGAGGTGACCGTTGACGTGGAGTCCGGGCAGCGCAACGTAGCCGTCGTACTGCCCCGCGAGCTTCTCCACGAGGGCGTGAAAGGCCTGCTCGTCCTCGGGTTGCCACCAGGTGCGCAGTACACCGCGCGCATCCGACTTCGCGCCCTGGTCGTCGAAACCATGGCCCATCTCGTGACCGATCGCGCCGCCCGCGCCGCCGTAATTGACGGCTGCGTCGGCGTTTGGGTCGAAGAACGGCGGCTGGAGTATGGCGGCCGGGAAGACGACCTCGTTGAATGTCGGATTGTAGTAGGCGTTGATCGTCTGAGGAGTCATGCCCCACTCGCCCCGATCCGTGGGCTGGTCGATCCGGTTGAGCTCGCGCTGCCAGTCGAACACGCGAGCGCGCACCCGATTACCGAAGGCGTCCGCTGTGCGGATCTGCAGAGCGGAATAGTCACGCCAGTGCTCCGGATAGCCGATCTTCGGATGAAAAGCGGCCAGCTTCTCGAGCGCGACCTTCTTGGTGGCAGGACTCATCCACGTCAGGCCCTGGATCCGTACCGAGTAAGCTGCGCGCAGGTTCTCCACCAGGGCCAGCATCTGCGCCTTGGCGGCGGGCGGAAAATACCGCTGCACGTAAAGCTGTCCGATGGCTTCCCCGAGATCCTCATCGAGCGCATCGACGGCGCGCTTCCAGCGCTCCTGCTGCTGCGGCTGACCGCTGAGGGCATGCCCGTAGAAGGCGAAATGCTCCGCGTCGAAAGCCTTCGGCAGTACATCAGCCAGATCGGCCAGATAGTGATATTCGAAGTAGGCGCGCCAGCGCGTGACGGGAATCTGCCGGAACAGCCTGGCGAGCCCTTCGATCGCATCGAGCTCGCGCAGCACGAACGCCTTGCGGGACTGCAGTCCCTGCGCGGCAAGCAGCTCCTGCCAGGGGATCCCCGGCGTCTGCTGCTCCAGTTGGGCGCGCGTACGCAGGTTGTAAGTCAGGTCGCGGTCGCGGCGCTTGGCCGCTGGCCAGTGGATCTGGGCGATGCGCGTCTCGATATCGAGAATGGACTGAGCATCCTGCGCGGCGTGCCTGGCGCCGGCAAGCGTGAGCATGTGCGTGATGTGAGCAACATACCTCGCGCGTAGATCGGTGAACACGGGCTCGTTCTTGAGATAGTAGTCACGATCGGGCAGGCTCAGTCCGCTCTGCAGGATCGTGACGATGTAGCGATCCGGATTTTTCTGATCGGTCGTGATCGCCAGACGCAGAGGCGCGCGCAGCGACAGGTCGCGCCGCCCCATCAACCGCGCCAGATCCTCGTAGCTGCGCGCGGCGGCAATGGCGTCCAGGGCCGGCTGCGCCGGCCCAAGCCCGGCGCGCTCGATCGCATCCGTATCGAGGTACGCCCGGTAGTAGTCGCCGACCTTGCGTTCCGTGCTGCCCGCGGGTGCATCCGGCGGCAGCGACTCGGCAATGGTCCGCAGATCGTGCTGGGCTTTGTCCGCCAGTTGCGAGAATGCATTCCAATTCGTGCGATCCGGCGGGATCTGCGTGGTATCCAGCCAGTGGCCGTTGGCATAACGATAGAAGTCATCTCCGGGCTTGACCGCGGAATCGTGCGCACTCAGGTCAAGACCCCACGCGCCGATCTGGGCATGACCTTGCGCAGTACCTTCCCCAGTTGGCGTCGGCGCAGCGGGCGCGCTCTGTGCGGATGCCGGTGGCGGTCCGGGCGGCGCATGCGTGCACGCTGCCAGAGCCAGCACGAGGGAGAAGACTGCGGGCAAACTTCGATACATGTTCAGCCTTTCCTGAATCAATGCCGTAGCATCGTCATCACGAACAGAATCCAGCCTGCGATCAGAGCCACTCCTCCGAGAGGCGTCGCGATACCCACCAGGCGCGGCATTCCCAGCGTGAGCCCGAAGCTCAACAGATAGAGGCTGCCTGAGAACAGCACGATGCCGGCAAGGAGCGCGATGGCCGAGCACCGCAGTAGCCCCGAATCGACTGTCCGCATCAACACCCCTACAACCAGAAGCCCGAGCGCATGCAGGAAGTGGTACCGCACGGCAGTGTCGTAGACCGCGAGCCGTTCGGGCGGTAGCTGCGACTTCAAAGCGTGCGCGCCCAGCGCCCCCAGAGCAGTCGCCGCAGCGAGCAGGAGGCCAGCGGCGATGAGCACCCGGCGTCCATCCAGAGCTCGGATGTCGAGCGGCATCAGGCGCGCGGATTCAACAGGGGTTTGATGAGATCCAGCGGCAGAGGGAAGACAATGATCTGTGTCTTCTCGTGTGAGATGTCCGCGAGCGTCTGCAGGTAGCGTAACTGCATCGCGCTCGGTTGACGCGCGAGCGACTCGGCCGCCTGCACCAGCATCTGCGCAGCCTGGCTCTCGCCTTCCGCGTGAATGATCTTCGCGCGCCGCGTACGCTCTGCCTCGGCCTGCTTGGCCATCGCGCGGATCATGCTTTCATCGAGGTCCACGTCCTTGATCTCGACGTTGGAGACCTTGATGCCCCACGCTTCGGTGTTCTGATCGAGAATGCGCTGCACGTCCGCATTCAGCTTGTCGCGCTGTGAGAGCAGGTCGTCCATCTCGTGCTGTCCCAGCACGGAGCGCAGCGTGGTCTGCGCCACCTGGCTGGTCGCCTCGAACGGGTTGGCCACCTGGATGATCGCCTTGCCGGGGTCCACGACCCGGAAGTACACGACGGCGTTGACTTTGACCGAGACGTTGTCCCGCGTGATGACGTCCTGCTTCGGCACGTTGAGCACGATGACGCGCAGGTCCACCTTGCGCATCTGCTGCAGCAGCGGAAATACCAGCACGACACCGGGCCCCTTGATGCCCGTGAATCGGCCGAGCGTGAACATCACTCCGCGCTCGTACTCGTTCAGCACCCGGATGGTAGTGAACAGGAACAGGAGGAACAGGACGACGACGACGATTCCATAGGGCATGACGATCTCCGCTTCGACGCCTCGGGGCGTCGTATCAGACGGGCTCGACCAACAGCGTCAAGCCATCCACCTTCACGATACGTACCCTCTGCCCCGCTCGCACGGCGGCGAGGCCACTGCTCGCATTCCACAGCTCGCCGCCATAGCGCACGCGCCCCTTGCCGGCGAAATCCTCGTACACCTCGGCCGTCTCGCCCACCATCGCCTGCACGCCCGTCACGACGGGACGGCGTAGCGAGCGACCCGCAATCCACGCCATGGCGAGAATGACCAGGCCTCCCACGGTTGCGACGGCTGCGATGAGCGGCAGGCCGATATTCATGCCGGGCGTGTCCGTGTCAAACAGAATCAGCGAGCCCACTACGAATGCCACGAGCCCTCCCAGCCCGAGTGAGCCGAAGGCCGGAAAGAAGAATTCCGCGATGATCATGCCCACTCCAAGCGCCACGAGCGCCAATCCGGCGATGTTCACCGACAGAAGCTGGAATGCGAACAGCGCGATCAGCAGTGAGATCGCCCCCACGACTCCGGGAAACACGGCGCCGGGATTGTACCCCTCGAACAGGAGCCCGTAGATGCCGATCAGGAGCAGCCCGTAAGCGATCGTGGGATGGGTGATCACCGCCAGCAGCCGGATTCTCCAGTCAGGCTTGACGTAGGCCACCGCAAGCGAGCGGGTCTGCAGCTTCTGCACCGTGGCCCCCAGATGGACCTGCCGACCATCGAGCTGATTGAGCAGGTCGGGCACGTCGCGCGCGATGATGTCCACGACCTTCTGTTGCAGGGCCGCAGAGGCCGACAGGCTCGCCGCGCCACGCACGGCCTGCTCGGCCCAGTCGGCGTTTCGGCCGCGCAGCTCGGCCAGTGCGCGGATATAGGCCACCGCGTCGTTGATGACCTTGCGCTCCATGGCCGAGGTGGGTACAGGCTGCGCCGGACTCTGCGGCTTCGCAGCTGAGTCGTTAGCCGGCTTCGGCGCTCCACTGTTCTGCAACTTCGACGCTTTGCTGTTATCCGACCTCGAGCCTTTGTTGGTATCCACCGGGGCATGGTCGGGCTTC
This sequence comes from Steroidobacteraceae bacterium, assembly GCA_036501985.1. GTDB lineage: Bacteria > Pseudomonadota > Gammaproteobacteria > Steroidobacterales > Steroidobacteraceae > 13-2-20CM-66-19. The sequence continues at coordinate 104,476 of DASXZI010000018.1, forward strand.
GGCGCCGCGCTGCCCTCGGGCTGGTGGCTCGCGCTCGCGCCCGGGTCTTGATCGTTTGCCTCGGGCTGGCGTTCCGGCTCGGGAGCTGGTGCCGACTCTCCGCCGATCGAGACAGGCGTCGCCGCACCCAGGTTGGTAGCGGGCGCCATGGCCGCAACATGGCTGGCATACAGAATGTAGGTGCCCGCGCTGGCGGCACGCGCGCCCGGTGGTGCGACGTACCCGACAACGGGGATCGGGGATGCCAGGATCGAGCGGATGATGTCGCGCATCGACGTGTCGAGTCCGCCGGGAGTATCAATTTGCAGTATCACGAGGCGGCTGCCGTGAGCTCCTGCGGCCTGGATCCCGTGCACGACATATCGCGCGGTGGCCGGACCGATCGCGCCGGTAATCTCCAGAACCGTGGCAACCGCTGCGCCTGTGGGCGCCGCGACCGCCGCTCCGCCGGTGGGGGTCGCGACTGCTGCTTCATCTGTGGTTCCGTGCGCGGCTGGCAAGGTGCCGGCCAGGGCCAGTGCGCACCCGAGCCAACACGATGCCGACCGCCGACTCATCGGGGACCTCGCGGGGTCTTCGGCAAGCCGGTGTGTTGAGTGCGAACGAGACGCCGTCCGGCGGGCCTCTTGATTTGGCGGGCCGGCGCTGCGTCCGCGCCATCGCGGGGCTGGAAAGCCGGCACGAGCTGGTGGCGCCCACTGCCGATAAGGTCAGCACGTCCCATGCGGCGCAACGCTTCGCGCAGCACCGGCCAGTTGTTGGCATCGTGATAGCGCAGGAATGCCTTGTGCAGACGACGAATCCTCAAGCCCTTCGGAACCCGCACCTCCTCGCCTGCCCGGGTGAGACGTCGCAGAGGATTCCGCCCGGAGTGATACATCGCGGTAGCCGTCGCCATCGGCGAGGGCAGGAATGCCTGCACCTGATCGGCGCGATAGCCGTTTTTCTTCAGCCACAGGGCCAGCTCCAGCATGTCCTCATCGCGCGTACCGGGGTGGGCCGCGATGAAATACGGAATCAGGTACTGTTCCTTGCCAGCCTCACGCGAATAGCGGTCGAACAGCTCACGGAACCGGTAATACGCCCCTACTCCGGGCTTCATCATCTTGGAGAGTGGCCCTTCCGCAATGGCTTCGGGGGCAATCTTCAGGTAGCCGCCCACGTGATGCTGCGCGAGCTCCTGCACGTATTGCGGCGACTCGATCGCGAGGTCGTAGCGTACACCCGATGCAATCAGCACCTTGCGGATGCCCGGCAACGCCCGCGCGCGCCGGTACAGGCCGATCAGCGGAGTGTGGTCGGTGTTGAGGTTGGGACAGATACCGGGATAGACACACGAGGGCCTGCGACAGGCACTCTCGATCTCGCGGCTGCGGCAGGCCAGCCGGTACATGTTGGCCGTCGGGCCGCCCAGATCGGAGATCACGCCGGTGAAGCCCGGCACGCGGTCGCGCACCTGCTCGATCTCACGCAGCACCGAATCCTCCGAGCGGCTCTGGATGATGCGGCCCTCGTGCTCGGTGATCGAGCAGAACGTGCATCCCCCGAAGCAGCCTCGCTGGATCGCGATCGAGAAACGGATCATCTTGTACGCCGGGATGGTTGCGCTGCCGTACGCCGGATGCGGCCGCCGGCTGTACGGCCGCTCGTACACCCAATCCAGCTCCGCGGTGCTCAGAGGCAGCGGCGGAGGATTGAGCCAGACATCCACATCGCCATGTCGCTGGACGAGTGCCCGGGCGTTACCCGGGTTGGATTCCAGGTGCAGGATGCGCGAAGCATGCGCATACAACACGGGATCTGCGTCGACCTGCTCGTGGGAAGGCATGCGGATGACGCTGCGATCCCGGTCGGAATTGCGGACCCGGCGGATGAAGCGCACGACCTTCTCGCCGCCCCGTGATCCGTCCTTCTGTGCGTGCGCGCACGCCGTGGCGGGTTCCGGAGACTGCGCCTCGGCTTCCATGGCGTACGGATCCTTGGGCGGACTCAGCGGACCCGGCGCGTCCAGATGGGTCGAGTCGATCTCGATCCAGCCGTCCGGTGCGCCTCGGCGCACGAAGCCGGTGCCACGCACGTCCGTGATGGAATCGATGCGGGCACCTCCGGCGAGGCGATGCGCGATCTCGCAGATCTGACGCTCTCCGCTTCCATAGACCAGCAGATCGGCCTTCGAGTCGAGCAGCACCGAGCGCCGGACCTTCTCCGACCAGTAGTCAAAATGCGCAATGCGCCTGAGGGAAGCCTCGATGCCGCCGATGATGATGGGCACATCCCTGAATGCCTCGCGGGCGCGCTGCGCATACACGATGACTGAACGATCCGGCCGCCTGCCGCCTTCTCCGCCCGGCGTGTACGCATCGTCGCTCCTGAGGCGGCGGTCGGACGTATAACGATTCACCATGGAATCCATGTTGCCGGCCGTGATGCCGAAGAACAGGTTCGGCCGGCCAAGGCTCGAGAATGCCTCCGGGCTGCGCCAGTCGGGTTGCGCGAGGATGCCCACGCGAAATCCCTGAGCCTCGAGCACTCGGCCGACGATGGCCATGCCGAAGCTCGGGTGATCGACGTAAGCGTCGCCGGTGACGATGATCACGTCACAGCTGTCCCAGCGCAGAGTTTCCATCTCTGCCCGCGACATGGGCAGAAACGGGGCCGTGCCGAAGCGCTCGGCCCAGTATTTTCGATAACCTGCAATGTCGGGTGCGGCGTGCATGATGGCGCCCGGATTACACCAGAACTGCACCCGGGTCGCTCGTCGCCCTGGCAGTACGGCGGCACAGCAGCACGGCGGGCCAGCGTCGGCCGCCCAAGGGTCAGCGGCGATCACCCCCACGGGCCAGCCTCGATCACCCCCCGGTCAGGCGATCGCCTCACGGGCGCCGTCGCCCCCGCCCGGGGGCGGATCGACTAGTGCCGCTCGTCGCCTTCGACGGATTCGGGGTGCTGCCGCGCCGCCGGCGTGGCTTCCAGACGGCCGAGTGCCTCTTGCAAGCCTGGAATATCCCCGGCGCCTGCCTTCACGCGCAGGCTGGCGCCGTCAAAGTCCGCCCCGATCGCCTCGGTGCGGCCGCCCAGGCAGCTCGCCAGGAAGCCTTCCGCGACCGCGTAGAACGACAGGCGGTTCTGGGGGCGCGCAAAGCCGTGGCCCTCGTCGGGGTAGAGGACATAGGTCACCGGCAGATGCCGTTCGAGCATCGCCTGCACGATCTGGTCGGATTCGGGTTGCTTGACGCGCGGATCGTTGGCCCCCTGCGCAATGAGCAAGGGGCGGGCGATGGCGTCTGCATGGGTGAGCGGGGAGCGTTCCTTCAGCAACTGGCGCCCTTCGGGGGTGCGCGGGTCGCCGATTCGCCGGGCCATGTCCTCGAAGAACGCTTTCCAGTATGGCGGGATGGAGCCGAGCAGCGTCTCCAGGTTGGAAGGGCCCACGATGTCCACACCGCACGCGAAACGATCCGGTGTCTGGGTGAGTGCGGCGAGTGTTGCGTAACCTCCGTAGGAGCCCCCCATGATGGCTACCTTATCGGGCCTCGCAATCTGCTCGCGGATCGCCCAATCGACCGCGTCGATCAGGTCATCCTGCATTCTGCGACCCCACTCGTGGTCGCCCGCGTTGATGAATCCCTTGCCGAACCCGGTTGAGCCGCGATAGTTGACCGACAACACCGCGTAGCCGCGATTCGCCAGCCACTGGTGTTCCGGGTTGAAGCCGTAACTGTCCCGCGCCCAGGGTCCGCCGTGAACATCGAGCACCATCGGCAATGGCTCGGTGCGCCGCGTAGTCGAGCCGCTGCCGGAACCGGCCGGCAGTGTCAGGTACGCAACGAGGGTCAGACCGTCCCGGGCATGAAGCGTCACCGGCCGCATCGGCTGCAGCGGCAAATCCGTCAGGGCCGGGCGGGAGTCAAACAGCTTGGTCAGGTGGCCGCTGCCACGCTCGTACAGATAACTCGACTTGGAGCGTTGCGGGTCGTCCACTTCCACGATCCACTTCGAGTCATCCAACGTGCGGCTCGCGACATCGAACTGCGGCCCGAGCGCCGCGGTGAGTCGTTGGATATCCTGCCCGATGGCCGGTACCAGAGGCTCGATTCGCGCCGTCAGGTACTCGACATCGTAGGCCTGGGGGGCTCGGGTCCGCGGATCCAGCCAAACATTCGAGACATCCGCCTGCTCGCTCTGCGCGAGGACACTTTGCCGGCCGCTGGCGAGATCCACGCGCACCAGAGCCGCCTTGTCGCGCCCGATGGAGCTCAACAGCAGTGCGCTGCCTGCCGCTTCCACCACGACCGGCCGGGTCGTGAGGCTGTCATCGCGGCCGTACCTCAGCAGGCTCTGCCAGCCTTTTTCCGTCCGGCGGTAGATCTCCCCACCGCCATCGGCAAGGGTCTTCACTGCCAGCCGCGGGTGAAGCTGCAGGTCCTCGAGGTATCCGGCAAACTCCTGATCGTTCTGCTCGACCAGCTTGCGCTCACCGTTCGCGATGTTGATCTCATACAGATCGTGGTACTCGCTCGTGCGCTCGTTGAGCGCGACGAGCGCCACATCCGGTCGCTCGTGTGAGAGGCCGACCAGCTCCGCCCGCACCTTCTGCGCCGGCGTGAGATCGATCTGCCGCCCCGTCTCCACATCCACACTGGAGATACGCCAGTTCTCATCGCCGGCTTCATCCTGCAGGAACAGCACATGGCGACTGTCCGCGCCCCAGTAGTGCTGGCGAATTCCCCGCCTGCGGTCGTTGGTGATGGGCTTGGCCTGGTCGAGTCGGCCCACGGGGGCCAGCCATACATTCAGCACACCATCGCGGGGGGCGAGAAAGGAAATGAAGCGGCCATCCGGGCTCAGCATGGCCTGGACGCGCACCGGATTGCCGAATAACGCGGCGCGCGGAATCAACTGGGCAGCCGCCGGAGCGGTGGCCATGGCGATACCTCCGTTCATCCCCAGCAAGGCCAGGGCGGCGAGCAGCCGGATCGTCCAGGGCGCAGCCCGCGCCGCGCCGGTGCGAGCGACTGGCTCAGTAAAGAAGCACCCCCGAGCGCTCGCGAATCCAGGCGGCCTCGTCTGGTTCCGCCAGCGCATCGAGGTCGGCGGGAGCCGCCGCCGGGTCATCCACCCACCGCCGCAGCAGGTCGCTGCCGTTGATCACATCGATGGCCAGACGTGTCGTCTCGTACTCGTATGGAAAGTTGCGCCAGATCGGATAATCCGGGCGCAGCCGCCGCAGCGCCTTCAGGGCCAGGGCAAACAGCCGCCACGGCCGGAATGCCTCGTGATCGTAGTATGCCGAATCCTCCACATGGACCTGGAATCCCGCGCACAGCTTTGCCGCGTGCTTGTGGAAGGTCGGCTCGAACCAACAGGGTCTCAGCCGGCAACCGCGCATCCAGGCAGGAGCGATTGCGCGCATTTCGGCCAGCAGTGCGCGCGTGTCCAGGTCCGGTGCGCCGAGTCCTTCCAGCGGACGTGTCGTCCCGCGCCCTTCCGACAGGGTGGTGCCTTCCAGCATCACCGAACCGGGATAGCAGCGCGCCATCCCGAGGCCGGGTGCATTCGGGCTTGGGTTCACCCACGTCCGCCGCCCCGTGGGCCACCCGTAGCCAGGCTCAGCCGCAGGCTCCCATCCGTCCATCGGAATGATCTGACAGTCCACGTCGAGTCGAAACCGAGTGACGAACCACAGCGCAAGCTCGCCCATCGTGAGGCCATGCCGCATGGGCATGGCGCCCGCGCCGACGAAGCTCTCGCCGCCAGGTCGCAGGGTGAGCCCCTCCGCCGGACGCCCAACGGGATTCGGCCGATCGAGCACCCACAACGATTTGCGCCGTTTGGCGGCCTCCTCGAGCACGCAGCGAAGTGTCGTGACAAATGTATATACCCGGCAGCCCAGATCCTGCAGATCAACGAGCAGCACATCGAAGGTATCCATCATCTCAGCCGTGGGCCGCCGAACGGTCCCGTACAGGCTGAACACGGGTATGCCGTGCACGGGATCCTGGAAGTCCCCGGACTCCACCATGTTGTCCTGCTTGTCCCCGCGCAGCCCGTGCTGGGGGCCGAAGGCCGCGGTGACGCGCAGATCGCCGAGGGCGCACAGCGCATCCAGAGAATGGACCAGGTTGCGAGTCACGGAAGCCGGATGCGCCAGCAAACCGACACGCCGGCCAGCCAGCGGCCGCCGCAGCTCGGGCTCATCCAGCAATCGATCGATTCCAAACTTCATGGCCCGCCTGTCAATTCGACGACGTATCCGTCCCGATGGTGAAAGTCAGGCTGGCCCGGAGGATGTCGGGCCGCCCAGTAGCGCAGCGTACCACTGTGCTCCTCGATGACGGCGCATAGGGCGAGCTTGAGGAGACCGCCCGCGAGGGGCCGGGATAGTTGCACCCGTGCATCCAGCTCGACCCGATCGGGCGAGCGGCGCACCGAGATCCCAGGTGGAACCGCAAGCTCGAGCGGACTCATTCCCTCCCGGTAACCGCTGAAGTGATAGGCCGCCCACTGCCCGTCCGGGGAGAAATTGAGCTCGTCATAGTCGCTCGCACCGGGCTGCGTGATGAACGCCTCGAAGCACGTATGTTTCCACAGCTCATCAGCCCTGCCCCTCGCTTGAGTGGCCGAGGCACTCGGTCCGGGCAAGCGGATGCGCGCCATGTCGGCCCGGAGGCGGTAGGCGAGCGAGAGAGTATTGTTTGTGTGAGCTTGCACCCGCACCTCCAGTGCGCCAATTGCCTCGCTCGGCGTCGAGGGGTGAGCGCTGAGAAGGATCTGCTGTGCAAGGGGGGCGGCCATGGCCCATTCTATTCAATCCGGGAGACGGCACCGGCGGCAGAGGGAAACATGGCGGGCGACTCATGGGACGTACTGATCGTCGGGGCGGGCATGGCCGGCCTGTCCGCCGCCGGCGAATTGCGCCGGGAGGGCCGCTCGGTCCTGATTCTCGAGGCACGCGATCGCATCGGCGGGCGGGTGTGGACCCGGCACGAGCCGGATCTCGCGGCCCCGATCGAGCTGGGCGCCGAATTCATCCACGGGCGCGTGCCGGAAACACTCGGCCTGTTGCAGGCGGCGGGCAAGGCCGCGCTGGCGACTGCGGGCACCAGGTGGACCCTGCGGGACGGTCGGGTCGAGCAGCGCGCGGGGGATGTGTTCGAGCAGATCCGTACCGCACTGGTACGCTCGCATGCACTGCAGGAACCCGATGTCTCGTTCGAGACCTTCCTGGACCGAAGTGTCCAACAGGGTCTCTCGGCTGAGGCGCGCAACCTGGCCCGGACCTTCGTGGAAGGGTTCGATGCGGCCGACCCGGCCACAGTGAGCACTCATTTCGTCGCGCGTGAATGGGGGGCGGGCGGCATGCTGGACGATTCCCAGTTCCGCCCCACGGATGGCTATAGCTCAGTAGTAGCGGCTCTGGCAGGGGAGTTGGGGCGCGACCGCATCCGAGTGCAGCTCCAGACTCACGTACGGGAGATTCGATGGAAGCGCGGCGCCGTCGAGATCGATGCGCTCGCACACGGTGAGTCCCTCGTTGTCAGGGCGCCCCGCGCCATCGTGACGCTGCCCCTGGGCGTGCTGCAGTCGGAGGACTCGGTCCGGTTCATTCCACCGCTGGCTTCCAAGCGCGAGGCGCTCACGGGATTGGCCTCGGGCCCGGTTCTGAAGCTCAGCCTGCGGTTCCGCAACTCCTTTTGGGAAGAGCTCGACGGCGGGCGCTACCGGGACGCCGGGTTCTTTCACTCGCCCACTACTGTCTTCCCGACTTTCTGGACGACACTACCGTTACGCGCCCCTGTGTTGACGGCCTGGGTCGGCGGACCGCGCGCAGCGCGCCTTTCCGGCTGCTCAACCGACGAGATGGTGCGCGAGGCACTGGCCAGTCTCGCGGCCCTTTTTGGCGGGCCACGCGGCTGCGAGCTGGAGGCCACCTATCTGCACAACTGGCAGCGTGATCCGCTTGCGCGCGGTGCCTACAGTTATGTGTTGGTGGGGGGTAGCGATGCCCGGCGTTCCCTGGCGGCCCCTCTCGAGCGGACGCTCTTCTTTGCAGGCGAGGCGACCGAGGAAGAGGCTGCGACGGTGCCCAGTGCGATCCGGAGCGGCCTGCGCGCGGCTCGCGAGGTGCAAGCCAGCATGGAGACGGAGGCGTGATATCGAGTTGGTCCCGCAGGCAGCTCCTGCTCGGCGGGGGAGCCTTGTACCTGTCCAGACTGGCTCGCGGCGCGGTGACCGCCGGCCACCCGTTCACCACCACGGAAGTTGCCGCGGGGATTCACGTTCGCCGCGGCGTGGATGAGGATGCGACCGCGGACAACGATGATGCGATCGCCAACATCGGATTCGTCATCGGCCGCGATGCGGTGGTCGTGATGGATCCCGGAGGCAGCCTGGCGGATGGGACGCGTCTGCGGACAGCCATTCGCAAAGTCACGAACCTGCCGATCCGCTACGTGATTCTGTCGCACGTGCACCCCGATCACATCTTCGGCGCCGGCGCTTTCAGCCAGGACAAGCCGCAATTCGTCGGCCACGCGCGCCTGCCCAACGCCCTCACGTTGCGCGGCGACTACTATCGCACCCACCTGGAGCAGGTGCTCGGCAAGGGCCGCGCGGGTCCCCTGGTGCCCCCGACTCTGTTAGTGCGTGACCGGATGCAGCTCGATCTGGGTGGACGCACGCTGGAGCTGACCGCTCACGGTATTGCCCACTCGGACTGCGATCTGAGCGCCGTGGACCCCCAGAGCGGCACTCTGCTGGCCTCGGATCTGCTGTTCGTGCAGCGCGTTCCATCCCTGGACGGCAGCCTCAAGGGGTGGCTCCACGAGCTGGCAGGGCTCATGGCCCTGAAGTTCCGCCGGGCGGTACCCGGTCACGGGCCCGCGAGCGTAGACTGGCCCTCTGCAGCCCAGCCGCTGCAGCGCTACCTGGAGATCCTGCAGCGGGAAACCCGCCAGGCCATCGACAGGGGGCAGGACATCAACCAGGCCGTGCGCACGGTGGCACTGTCCGAGAGAGATCGATGGAAACTTTTCGACGACTACAACGGCCACAATGTCACCAGGGCTTACAAGGAGCTCGAATGGGACTGATGCGCACGCCCGCGCGGGCAGTCGCTCTCGCCTGCCTCGCGATGGTCACCCTCCCGGTGATCACCCATGCTGACGAGGAGGATGCGGATCGCGGCGCGCGCTGGAAGCAGCTGCAGGAATCCATCTTCCCCCATCGGCAGATCCAGGATGGCGGCGGGATCATTTCGGTGGACGCGCCGCCCCGTGCCCTGGATGCCGCCCTGGTGCCGGTCGAGCTGCAGATCTCCGGCAACAAGTCCGTCAAGGCCATTTACCTGATCATTGACGACAATCCGGCCCCGCTGGCTGCGCATTTCGTTTTTGGGCCCAAGGCCGATCCGCACGACCTGAAGCTGCGAGTGCGGGTGAATCAGTACACCAACATCCACGCGATTGCCGAGACAGCCGACGGCCAGCTGTATGCGTCCACGAAATTCGTGAAGGCCGCGGGCGGTTGCTCGGCGCCTGCGGGGTCCGATGATGCCGCCGCGCTGCAGGATATCGGGCGGATGAAACTGCGCCTGCTGAGCACCTTCAACGCGGGCAAGCCGGTCCAGGCGCAGCTCATGATTCGCCATCCGAACTTCAACGGCATGCAGATGAATCAGATCACGCGCTACTACACTCCGGCGCGCTTCATCCGCAGCATCGACGCGACGTACAACGGCGGCCAGATTTTCCACATGGATGCCGACATCTCTCTGAGCACGGACCCGGTCATCACGTTCGGATTCGTGCCGCATGAAAAAGGGCAGATGAAGGTCGTCGCGCAGGACAGCAGCAACACGACGTTCAACCACAGCTTCGACGTGCCGGGCGTCTGAGCCTGGCGGAACGAAGCGGGATGCGGTGGCTTGGTCTCACGGCAGCAATCCTGGCGATCGGGCTCGCGGTGGCGGCGACCCCCGAACCGCCCGGCTACTGGACGGGACCCACCCACAGCCCGGTTCCCTCGAGTCTCACCGGCGGCAAGGTCATTCACGCCCGAAGATTGGCCGCGCTGCTCAAGGATGAGCACCAGCACGCAGTGATCGTGGACGTCTCGAGCGCGCCGCGGCGACCGGAAAATCTTCCGACTTCCAGCCACTGGCTGCCGCTGCCCCATCACGCCATCCCCGGCGCGATCTGGATCCCGGGCGCCGGCCTCGGCGACGCTCCGGCGCAGATCGACAGCTTCTATCGGCAACGCCTCGCCGCCGCCACGGGTAACGATCCGAACCGCACCGTCATCGTCTACTGTCACACGCGTTGCTGGCTGAGCTGGAACGGCGCGAAGCGGGCCATCAGTTATGGTTACCGCAACGTGTACTGGTTCCCGGACGGGATCGAAGGTTGGCGGGCCGTCCATTTCCCGACCACCGTGGTAACTCCCGAAGCCACTCCGTAACACCCGGAGGTTTGAAGTGAAGCTCAGACGCCATCTCGTACTGGGCGCCCTCGCCCTGCTCGTTTCTGCAACTTCGGCTCGAGCTGCCACCCTCAGCATCGAGCATGTAACGCTGATCGACGGCACGCATGCGCCGCAGTCGGATATGACCGTTGCGGTCGAGGGCAACCGCATCTCCCGGGTGGCGCCCAGCGTCCTGGTGCACGGGCTCGCCGGCCGGCATATCGATGGCCGCGGCAGGTATCTCATCCCAGGCCTGATGGACGTGCACATTCACCTGAAGGGCGGTTTCGATGACTCGGGCAACGCGGAGGGTCCTCCCGATCGCGAAGCGGGCATTGCCGCCCTGGCGAGCTTTCTGTATGCCGGCGTAACGACGGTCTACGATGCTGGCAACCGCGCCGAGCACATTCTGCCGCTGCGGGCGGACGAGCGCGCGGGACGGATCCTGTCACCGCGCATCTTCGCAACCGGCAATCTCATCACCTATCCCGGCAGCCATGGCGACCGCATCGCGGTTCGCATCAGCGACTTCGAGAAGGACAAGGCGCTGCTCGACAGGCACCTTGCCGAACAGCAGCCGGACATGCTCAAACTGACACTCGAGGAGGAAGGCTGGGGATCGCGACCGATGATTCCCCTGATGCCGGTGGACCTGCTGCACAAGATCATCCGCTATTACAACGAGCACGGCATCCGGACCACAGTTCACGTCTCGAGCGAGCTGCGTGCGCTCCAGGCGATCTATGCAGGCAGCGATACCCTCGCGCATCCGGTGATACAGGGGCCCGTCAGCGATTCGTTCGTCAAGCTGATGGCGGCCAAGAAGACCCCGTTCGCCAGCACACTGACGATCGGCGACAACTACAACCGTCTGGTGGATCATCCCGAATACCTCGACCAGCCGCTGTACGCGGCCTGCCTCAGTGCCGCGGAGCGCGAGAAGCTGAGAACGCTGACGCGTGAGCAGTGGAAGACACGCGCCTGGACCGGGTGGATGAAGGTCATGACACCCGTTGCCGAGGAAAACGTCCGCAAGATCGATGCGGCCGGAGGCGTCGTGGCGTGCGGCACTGACCAGAGCAGCGGGGCGGCCACGCAGCGGGAGCTGCAGCTGTTGGTGGCGTCCGGCATTGCGCCTCTGGAGGTCATCCGGATCGCGACGTACAACAGCGCGGTCTTTCTCGGCAAGGCGGATCAACTCGGCTCGGTGGACACCGGGAAGCTGGCCGACCTCGTGCTGCTCAGCCGGGATCCCACGGTCGACATCGACAACACCCAGTCCATCGTGTTCGTCATGAAGGATGGACAGATCATCGATGAGAGCCAGCTGCCTCTGGCGGGCGGCCGGCAGAAGCGGCGCTTCACGGGGACCTGACTATTGCCAGCCGCTGCTTCCGCGAGGAGCCCATCCCGCGCCGCCGCGCCGCCCCGCGCCGCCGGTTGCGTCCGCTGCGCCGGCTGGAGCCGTGTGATCGCTGGGTTATTGCCTCGATGTAAGGGAAAACAGGGTTGCGATGGCGACGAAGAGCGCCGCTGCGCTCAGTGCCAGAGAGGCGTGGATGCCGATCAGACCTCCCACGAGGCCCACGGTGACTCCGCTGAACATCCGCATGCCGCTCGAGGCCATGGAATAGGCTCCGATCACACGGCCGCGCACCGCTGCAGGTGCATTGAGCTGTACCAGCGCCTGTGCCATCGAGTTGAATGACAGCTCAAGAAATCCCGCGGCGAACAGCAGTGCACACGCCACGGCGTACGCGTTCACGAGCGCGAAGATCCCCAGCGAGGTGCACCACATCATGCCCAGCAAGAGCGCAGTACGCGGCGACGGATGGAGCAGCCCACGACTCTCGAGCACGAACCCAGCCACCAGAGCGCCCGCCGCGTCGGCCGCCAGCAGCATGCTGTACGCCAGGCCGGGGTTCCCATGGCCCAGATCGACGGCGAAGCCTGGCATCTGCGCCTGGTAGGCGTTGCCGATGAAAAGCGCCGCGAGGGCGGCCAGAAAGATCATCGACAGGACGGTCGGGTTGTCGCGAATACTGCGCAGCGCGGCGAACAGATCACCAAAGCCGCGGACCTCGCGCGCGCGCGGAGCCCCCCCGATGCGGAATTTCGGCCCGTAAGGTGCTTTCCACAGCCACAGCACCATCGGCAGGTAGATCAGCGCGTTGACGAGGATGCCGCGCGCCGGCCCCAGCGCCAGCAGCAACCCACCGCCGACCGCTGGGCCGGTGAGCATTCCCAGATAACGCGCCGTCGCACCCAGGCGCACGGCGCTGGGCAGCTCGTCCGGACCCACGATCTCGTGCAGGAGAAGCTGGCCGGCCGGCATCCACAGCACCCCAGCCACGCCATGCACGGTGAGCAGGAGCCACGCATGCCATTCACGCAGCCAACCTGTCAGGAAGAGCACGCCCCAGGCGACCGATACGCTCATGAACAGCAGCATGCCGAGCTGGATGATCCGTCGCGGATCGAAGCGGTCGGCGAGCCCGCCGGAGTAGATCGACAGTGCGAGGAATGGCGCCCAGTGAGAGATCACGGCGACGCCGCCGAGGTAGGGTGAGTGGAACTTCTGGAAGATGGCCCAGTAGCTGATGACGTGCTCGATGTTGTCCGCCAGCATCGCCGTCGCCGTGCCCAGAAAATACATCCGGAAACCCGGATGACGCAGGGCGGCGAACGAGACGGGCGCGGCGGCGAGTGTGCCGCCCGGTTGCGCGGTGGCCAATCAAACTCCCGACGCGGTGGAGCGGTGAGTGTAGCGAAATCGCCGCGGCCGCGAGAGTCGTGCGCGGCTTAGCGCGCCCGCTCGAGTCCCGCGCGCTGCGCGGCGAGACGGGCGAGCGAGGCCCAGTCCTGGTCGGCGCTGCCGGTGGCGATCAGCTCGAGCAGGCTATCCCGCAGCACCCCCGCGAAGGGCATCGGGACGTGCGAGGCATCGCCAGCAGAGAGCGCGAGGCGGATATCCTTGAGAGCCAGGGTGACCGCGAATCCCGCGGGCTGGTAGCGCTCCGCGGAGATCATGGCGCCATAGCCCTTGTACACGGGCGCGGCAAACAGGGTACTCGTCATGATCTCGAGAAACTCCCTGGCAACGACACCATGAGCGCGGGCCAGGGCCGATGCCTCGCCCATCGCCTCGATCGCGCTGGCAATCATGAAGTTGCCGGCGGCCTTCACGGCGCTGGCGGCCTCCGGGCGCTCTCCGACCGGCCACACCTTCTGCCCGACGGCCTCCAGTGCCGGCCGAGCCCGGGCGATGGCCGCACTGCTTCCCGCCACGACGATGTTGAGCTTGCCCTCGGCGGCGACCTCGGGCCGGCCGAAGACGGGCGCCGCCACGTATTCGACGTCGCGCCGCCGGTGAAGCTCGGCGAGCTCGCGTGCGAGCGCCACCGAGATGGTGGCCAGGTTGAGGTGCACCAGTCCGGGTTTCGCGGCCTCCAGCACGCCTTGGTCCAGGATCACGGAGCGCATCGCCGTATCGTCTGCGAGCATGCTCATGAGCACCTCTGCGCGCACGGTGTCCGCAGGCTGCGCGGCGACTTCGGCGCCCAGGTCGGCGAGCTCCCGGACCGGCCCTTGCGAACGATTCCAAACCCTCACCCGATGGCCCGCTGCAACCAGCCGCGTGGCAATCGCCTGTCCCATCTTTCCCAGCCCGATGAATCCGATATCCATTGCCCGACCTCCGTTATGCGCTGACGCCAAAGCAAGGATCGCTCCCAAAACCCATGCGCGCCACAACCGCTGGCACCCGGTGCCGCGTTAACATTCAGGGCGGCGTCCTAGCGGGCGCCCCCTATCGGAGCCTCGAGGGAGAGTCCGTGCAAACGCGAATCAGCATGTCGCTGCTCATGACGATCCTGGCGGTGCTCGCCCCGCCAGCTGTATTTGCTGCGCCACCGTCCATTCAGGCCATCGCCCCGGGCGTGATAACTGATGTCCCGGACACCGGGCTGGACCTGGCAGCCGCCTCCCGCTTCGCGGGACTGGCCCTGAAGTGTCTGCATCAGGAGTACCCCAACAAGATCGCGCACGTGATGGAAAGCAACTCGGACGCGCGTCCGCCTCACGAGCTGACTCCGGCGTTCTATGGCTGTTTCGACTGGCACTCCGACGTGCACGGTCATTGGCTGCTCGTGCGCCTGTTGCGATTGTTTCCGCGCGCTCCATTCGCAGCAGATGCGCGTGCGGCGCTCGCCCTGAGCCTGACTCCACGAAACATTGCCGGCGAGGTGGCCTATATCAAGGGAAAAGATCGCGCCTCCTTCGAGCGGCCCTACGGTCTGTCGTGGCTCTTGAAGCTCGCTGCCGAGCTGCGCAGCTGGGATGACCCTGAGGCGAGGCAATGGGCCGCCGCGGTGGCACCCCTCGAGGCCGAGGCGGCCAGCCGGCTCGAGAGCTGGATTCCCAAGCTGCATTATCCGATCCGGATTGGTGAGCATGACCAGACTGCGTTCGCCTTCGGCCTGATGTGGGACTGGGCCCGCATCGCCGGTGACCACCGGATGGAGGCCGTGCTGAAGGATGCCGCGCAACGCTTCTATGGCCGTGACCGTCACTGTCCCCTCAGTTACGAGCCCTCGGGTGAGGATTTCCTCTCGCCGTGTCTGGCGGAGGCGGATTTCATGCGCCGGGTACTCGACCAATCCGCTTTCAGCCCCTGGCTGAGGGACTTCCTGCCGCAGATCCCCTCCACCGGTGGGGGCGCCTGGCTGACTCCGGGTGTGGTGACGGATCGCGCCGATCCCAAGCTCGCACATATCGACGGTCTGAATCTCAGCCGCGCGTGGATGCTCGAGGGAATCGCGAAGGGCCTGAGCGGCTCGGACCCGCGGCGGCGGGCGCTGCTCGCCGCCGCAGCGGGGCACCGCTCACAATCGTTGCCGGCGGTGACCGGAGAGCACTATGAAGGTGGCCATTGGCTGGGCACGTTTGCGCTCTACCTGACGAGCCGCGCCGGCATACCGTGACCGGCCTGAGCGGCACACGTTACTGCAGCGCCTGACGCAGGTCCTCGATCAGATCATCCGCGTGCTCGATTCCGACCGAGAGCCGGATCAGGCCGTCACTGATCCCGAGTGCCGCGCGCATCGGTGCCGGCAACGAGGCATGCGTCATGAGACCCGGATGCTCGATCAGACTTTCGACGCCGCCGAGGCTTTCGGCAAGGGAAAAGAGACTGCACCGCTCGAGCACCCGACGCGTCTCATCGATGCTGCCGCGCAGGACGGCGGTCACGATGCCTCCATACCGGCCGTGCATCTGCCTTCTCGCCAGATCGTGCTGCGGATGAGTCGGCAATCCCGGGTAATACACCGTCTCGACCCTGGGATGTGCGAGCAAAAAGGCGGTGATCGCCTCGGCGTTCGCGCAGTGCTGCTGCATGCGCAAGGCAAGGGTCTTGATGCCTCGCAGGGTCAGGAAGGAATCGAACGGCCCCGAAACCCCGCCCACGGCATTTTGCAGATAGGCGAGACGCTCGCGCAGCGAATCGTCGTCCCGGACCACCGCCGCACCCCCTATGGCATCTGAATGGCCATTGAGGAATTTCGTGGTGGAGTGCACCACGATGTCGAACCCGTGTTGCAACGGCCGCTGCAGAAAGGGTGTCGCGAAAGTATTGTCGCACACGCTGAGAATTCCATGACGGCGCGCAATATTGGCGACCGCACCGAGATCCACGAGCTTGAGCAGCGGGTTCGTGGGCGTCTCGACCCAGACCATCCTGGTGTTGGGTCGCAGTGCGGCCTCGAGCGCCGCCGGGTTGGTGAGGTCCACGAAGGAGACCTCGTGTCCGGCCGAGCGCTTGCGCACGTTCTCCAGCAATCGATAGCTCCCGCCGTACAGGTCATGCATCGCTATGACGTGCGAGCCGCTGTCGAGCAGCTCGAGAACCGTGGCGCTCGCTGCCAGGCCGGAAGCGAATGCAAACGCGGCCACGCCGCCCTCCAGGTTCGCAAGGGCCGCCTGCAGGGCGTCGCGCGTCGGGTTGGCCGTGCGCGAATACTCGTACCCCTTGTGGACTCCGGGGCTCGACTGCACGTACGTGGAGGTGGCGTAGATCGGCGGCATCACGGCCCCGGTGAGAGGGTCCGGTCGCTGACCGCCGTGGATGACGCGCGTGGCAAAGTGCTGTTCGCGGGAATCGTGCTTCATACAGGACTCAGGCTCGGCGGCGCAGCCAGTTGAGCAGGTCGATGCGGGTGACCAGGCCGAGGAACTCGCCGTCCTTCACGACGATCGCCACCATGCCGCGCTTGAAGATCTCCATGAGCTGGGCCAGTGGTGCGTCGACTGCGACGGTCACCAAGCCGCTCGCCATGGCTTTGGTGACGGGCTCGTTGAAGTGATCTGGATTGGCAAACACCTCGAGCAGGATATCCTCCTCATCCACGATGCCGACAATTCGTCCGTCCTTCATTACCGGAAGCTGGGAGACATCGTAGAGCTTCATGCGCCGCAGCGCCGTGAGCACCGGCTCTGTGGAATTCACCGTGACTGCCGCGCGCTCCCAGTGCCGGCGCGCGATGAGGTCACGCAGGTCGCCGAAGTGCTCGCGCTCGATGAATCCCTGGTCGAGCATCCAGTAGTCGTTGTAGACCTTGGAGAGATATTTGTTGCCGCTGTCGCAGACGAAGCTGACGACACGCTTCGCCGATTTCTGCTCGCGGCAGTAACGCAGCGCGGCCGCCAGCAGAGTGCCGGTCGAAGTACCGGCGATGATGCCCTCCCGCCTGAGAAGCTCGCGACAGGTGCGAAACGCCTCGGCATCCGTGATGGTGTACGTGGAACCGACGCGTGACAGCTCGGCCACGGGCGGAATCGAGTCACCGCCGATCCCTTCCACCAGCCAGCCACCACCTGCAGCCGGCACCTGACCCGTACGGGCGAAGCTGGCGAGGATGGAGCCTGCCGGATCGGCGAGCACGATCTCGACGCTGGGTGCCTGGCGCGCGAAGAAGTGCGATAGCCCGGTGAGGGTGCCACCGGTCCCCACCCCACAGACGATGGCGTCGAGCTTGCCGCCCATCTGCTCCCAGATCTCGGGCGCCGTGGTCTGCTCGTGTGCCCGAGGGTTAGCGGGATTGCCGAACTGATTCACGTAGAAGGAGTTAGGGGTCTCGCGCGCGAGCCGCTCCGCCAGATCACGGTAGTATTCCGGATGACCCTTGCTGACATCGGAGCGTGTCAGCATCACCTCGGCTCCCATGGCCTTGAGGTGGAAGATCTTCTCCTGGCTCATCTTGTCCGGAATCACCAGCAGCAACCGGTAGCCTTTCTGGGCCGCCACCAGCGCCAGGCCCAGGCCGGTGTTGCCGGCGGTGGCCTCGATGAGCAGACCACCCGGGCGGATCTGTCCATCCCGCTCGGCCGCCTCGATGAGATACAGGCCGACGCGGTCCTTGATCGAGCCACCCGGATTCTGGTTCTCCAGCTTCAGGAACAGCTCGCAGGGCCCCGTGTCCAGATGGCGCACCGCCATGAGCGGCGTGTGACCGATCATCTCCAACACGTTGCCGCACACTGGCTGTGACATGCGCAACTCCTACGGCGACCGCGACATTCCGACAATCAGGCCGGAATGTACCCAGCCGCGCAACAATGACGCCGCGCGCAGCGAAGCCTCATTCTCCTCATGCTGAGCGCACAGCAGCACGCACAGGTCTCCGAAGCATTCGCCGGCGCGCGCAGCCGCAATGGTCGCAGCTTCGTCCGCCTCCAGCGATCGGAAATAGATCTGCAGCTCGTGACGCCACAGGAGCCAGCTCCCGGGCTGGGCGGCCAGAGCCGGCTCCGGGCGCTCCTGCTCATCCGTCACCGCTTTCCACAGCTCGGCCACGTTCCACTCGAGCTGCAGCACGTGCACGGTCGGGCTCCAGTTCAAGCGCAACTGGGCCCACTCCTCGGGCGGCAGCTGTGCAAAAGCCCCGACTCCCAGGGGCGCGGCATCCAGTGCATCGAACGCGCCGGCCAGCGCCCATTCCCACCGGGCGAGCTCGGCAAGCACCGGCGCCTGTGAATAGTCTGCATCAGCGGCGAGAAACTCCGCCAGCTCATCCCCGTAGAAGCGGATGGAAGCAAATGTGGAGATGTGGGTGCGTACGTATGCGTCCGCCAGCCTCTGGAAATCCTCCTCGCCGAGCAGCTCCGCCAGTACCGGATACGTGGCCTGCAACGCCTCGATGAGGCGTGAGCGGTAACCGTCCCCGTAAATTCCCAGCCGTGTCGCGACAGGCACGCGCTGGGTGCCGACGATATGAGCCTCAATAGCGGGATCGCCCTGGATCAGGAAGCGTTGAAATGCATCCTGGATGTGCGCAAGTCTTGTCACGCGGTGCCCGCGGTGAGCGGCGCTGTCACACGGCTCACGCGGCGCGAGCCAGAGTCCGCTCCGCCAGAGTGCGCGCCGCGCCCAGCTCCGCGCACAGCTCGTGCAGTGGCGGAATGTTCGCGTCTCGCTCGATCATGGTGGATACATTGCCAAAGCGCCTCACAGCGGCGCCGTAGAGTTCCCACACCGGGTCCGCAACCGGATGATCGTGAGTGTCGACCAGATAGTCGCCGTGATTCTCGTGTCCGGCGAGATGGAACTGCTGCACGCGCTCCACCGGAATGGCGTTCACGTAGTCGAGCGGCGCGAATTCATGATTCACGCTGCTCACGTAGATGTTATTGACATCGAGCAGGATCAGGCAATCGGCGCGTTCAGCGATCTCGCGCAGAAATTCCCACTCCGTGAGCTGCGAGTCGCGGTAAGTGACATAGCTGGAGACGTTCTCCAGGAGAATGCGCCTTCCGAGGATGTCCTGTACGGTCCTCACGCGCTGCACGACATTGCTGAGAGCCTCCTCGGTGTACGGCAGGGGCAGCAAATCGTGCATGTTTTGGCCCGCCACCCCGGTCCAGCACAAATGATCGGAGATCCACTCTGGCTCGAGCCGCGCTGCCAGCGCCTTGATCTTCGCGAGGTAGTCCCGATCGAGCGGCGCGCTGCTGCCGATCGACAGCGACACCCCGTGCATGGCGACCGGGTAGCGCTCGCGAACGCGCATCAGGTAATCGAGTGGTTTGCCACCCGGCACCAGATAGTTTTCGGTGAGGACCTCGAACCAGTCCACCGGCGGACGGTCGGCGAGAACCGCCTCGTAGTGGTCCACCCGCAGGCCGAGCCCAAAACCGAGGGAGGGACGCAGAAGAGCCATGCGAGGCACTGCGGGCCGGGCGCCGCCCGAAGGCAACGCCCGGCCGCAGAAGTACGCTAGGGACGCTTACTTGTCGGCCTTGGCCTTGGCCGCGTCACACTTCGCCTTGCTCATCTCGAGGAAGCCCTGACCTTTGCAGGAGTTCTGACCCTTGCAGGAGTTGTTCGCGCCCTTGCAGGCTGACTGACCCTTGCAGGAGTTGACGCCTTCACACTTCACCTTTGCATCGGCCGCACCGGCGGTCGCCACAATGGCCGTCGAGAACATCACCGCGGCGGCGGCAGCCAAGGCGATGCTGGATATCTTGTTCATTCGAGGTTCTCCTGGACGTTGACGATAGGTTGCGCACGTTGACCTGAATCGAGCCGATCGGCCGCTCGACCGTACCGCCTGGCGCCCGCGCGCCTCCGACGGCCCCCTCACGCCTGCTCTTCCATCGGCCTGACGACCTCAAGGCTCTGCGGGCCGCATTCTACCCCGACGCGCGCGGCCGCCACAGAGTTTGTCGCGGCAGGACGACGCAAACCAGCGACGATCTTCGGTCAACGCTGCCAATACGTACCGGCCCGGCTTGCGGATGCACCAATCGGCCCAACTTCCCGGGGTGTTCCCGGTCCCCGGGCCCCGCCGTACAGGCTGGCCGGCGGGCCCCATGCTGCGTGAAGCCCGCCTCCCGGCGGCTCCCGGACGATCGGGGAAAATCCTCTACAATGTGCGGTTCGCGCCAGGGGACTCACATGCGCCGCAGCGGGCATCGGTGGGGGCGGGAGCCGCTCTACGTACCAGGTGATGGAATGACGATGATTCCGCGAATTCGAGGCCGACATGAGTGAAGGGCCTGCACGAGCCGACAGGCCGGCCGAGGGAGGTGCCGGAATCCGCGCTGCACGGGAGGCGATCGTGGTGCGCGGCGCGCGCCAGAACAACCTCAAGAACCTCGACATCGACATTCCTCTGAAGGAGCTCGTCGTCGTCACCGGTGTGTCGGGCTCGGGCAAATCCTCCCTGGTATTCGACACTCTGTACGCGGAAGGCCAGCGCCGATACGTCGAAACGTTCTCCCCGTATGCACGGCAGTTCCTGGACCGCATGGACAAGCCGCAGGTCGATGCGATTTTCGGCATCCCGCCGGCGATTGCCATCGATCAGACCAATCCGGTCCGGACCTCCCGCTCGACTGTCGGGACGATGACCGAGCTCAACGATCACCTCAAGCTGCTGTTTGCACGAGCCGCCGCGCTCTACTGTCAGAGTTGCGGCAAGTCCGTGCGCCGCGATTCTGCCGAGAGCATCCATGCAGATCTCGCAGCACGGGCCCGCGCTGCCGGCGACCCACGGCTGCTGATGAGTTTTCCGGTGCCCGTGCCGCGCAATTTCACCGAGGAAGAGGTCCGCTCTCTGCTGGAGAAGCAGGGCTACACGCGGTTTTTCGGCTCGGCTCCCGGCCCCGCGCCCACCCCTTCGCCGGCGAGAAAGCGGCAACGCAAGCGCGCCGCCGGGCCGGCTCGGATACTCGAGGTCGTGCAGGACCGGTTTCGGGCCGGCGCTGCCGAGCGAGGCCGGATCCTGGAGTCGCTCGAAGCGGCGCTGCGCGTGGGACAGGGGCGAGTCAACATCCAGGTGGTGGACGAAGACGATCCGCCGCAGGCGCTGCACACCTGGCGCTATTCGAGCCAGCTGCACTGCGCGGATTGCGATCTGTCCTATCGCGAGCCGACGCCCAGCCTGTTCTCCTTCAATTCGCCCGTCGGAGCCTGCGAGCGCTGCCGCGGCTTCGGCCGCACCATCGGCATCGATTACGGACTGGTGGTTCCGGATGAGAGCAAGTCGCTGCGCGGCGGGGCCATCAAGCCCTGGCAGACCAAATCCTATGCGGAGTGCCAGGACGACCTGGTGAAGTTCGCGAAGAAACGCGGCGTTCCTCTGGACACGCCCTGGCGGGAGCTCGGAGAGGAGCGGCGCAAGTGGGTGATCGAAGGCGAGGGCGATTGGAGCAAAGGCGTCTGGTACGGCGCGAAGCGCTTCTTCGCCTGGCTCGAGACGAAGGCGTACAAGATGCACGTGCGCGTGTTGCTGTCGCGGTATCGCGCGTATACGCCGTGCGCAGCTTGCGATGGGGCTCGTTTGAAGACCGAGGCGCTTTTGTGGCGGGTCGGCAGCCACGCCCTCGCCGATGCCGCCCTGGACGGAGCCCGCAGATTCCGTGCGCAGGGCGTGCGGTGGAAAGAGGAGGTACAGCAGGCGCTGCCCGGACTCTCCATACATGACTTGATGCGGCTGCCGCTCGAGCGGGTGCGCGATTTTTTTGCCGGGCTGCGGCTGCCGCAGCCCCTGGATGAGGCCACCGACCTGCTCCTGGGGGAGATTCGTGGGCGCATCGGCTATCTGGTCGATGTCGGGCTCGGATATCTGACTCTCGACCGCCAGTCGCGCACCCTCTCGGGCGGCGAAGTGCAGCGGATCAACCTGACTACGGCGCTCGGGACCTCGCTGGTCAACACTCTGTTCGTCCTCGACGAGCCTTCCATCGGGTTGCATCCGCGCGACATGCAGCGCGTCATCGGCGTGATGAAGAAGCTGCGCAATGCCGGCAACTCCCTGGTCGTGGTCGAGCATGACCCGCAGATCATGCTGGAGGCAGACCGGATACTCGACATGGGTCCGGGCGCAGGTGAGCGTGGCGGTGACATCGTATTCTTCGGCAGTCCCGCCGAGATCCGCCGCAGCTCACGCTCCCTGACCGGGGAGTACCTGAGCGGCCGCAAAGCCGTCGGCGGCAGGGCCACCCCGGCGGAGCTGGCCCGGCATGCCGGCGGCGGCAAATCCGGATGCGACACCGCCGGCCTGCCCGCGGGTGAGGTGGTTGCGGAAGCACGCTCCAACAGGTGGTTGGATCTCGAGGGAGCGAGTGAGCACAATCTGAAGTGCATAGACGTGCGCATCCCGCTGAAGCGCCTCGTTTGCGTGACGGGAGTGTCCGGATCAGGGAAGTCGACGCTCGTCGAGGACGTCCTGTACCCGGCGCTCCTCAAGTATCGAGGACGACCGACCGAGGCGCCGGGCGAATTCATCGGCTTGCGAGGGGCTGAGCTGATCGATGACGTCGTCATGGTCGATCAGAACGCCATCGGCCGCACGACCCGCTCGAATCCGGCGAGCTACGTGGGGGCCTTCGATGCGATCCGAGCCTTGTTCGCCACGGAGCCGGCGGCGCAGGAGCGTAAGTACACCGCTGGTACGTTCAGCTTCAACTCCGGCAACGGCCGCTGTCCCGCATGCAGCGGCAACGGATTCGAGCACGTCGAGATGCAGTTTCTTTCGGACGTTTATCTGCGCTGCCCTGACTGCAACGGCAGACGCTATCGTGAGGAGATTCTCGACATCAAGCGGGAGGGGGCCGACGGGCGCCGCGCCAGCATCGCGGACGTCCTGGAGATGACCGTAAACGAGGCACTCGCTTTTTTTTCCGACTCGCGTGAAGTGGGGCTGCGGCTCGCCCCCCTCGCGGACGTCGGACTGGAATACGTCAAGCTCGGTCAACCCGTGCCGACGCTGTCGGGCGGCGAGGCTCAGCGGCTGAAGCTGGCCGGCCATCTGGCGGAAGCGGGCTCAGTGCTCTCCAGCACCACCCATCGCGGCAAGCTGTTCCTGTTCGACGAGCCCACGACGGGGCTGCATTTCGAGGATGTCGGCAAGCTGCTGCGGGCTTTCCGCAAGCTGCTCGCGGCCGGACATTCGCTGCTGGTCATCGAGCACAACCTGGACGTGATTCGTGCCTCCGACTGGATCATCGATCTCGGCCCGGAAGGCGGCGACCGCGGCGGACAGGTCATCTGCGTCGGCAGCCCCGCGGAAGTCTCCGAGCATCCCGGGTCCTTCACCGGCCACGCTTTGGCGGCTTACGAAAAGGCTTTATCAGCCGGCGGCTCGCCCGCAGAGCAGCCGGGAATCAGTGCTGACGCGCCGGCCGCGATCGCAGAGCGAACGCTGGCCTACAGGCACGCAGAGGCCGGACGTGCCGGCAACTCGATCGTCATTCACAACGCACGCGAGCACAATCTCAAGAACGTCGACGTCGAGATACCACGCGACAGGTTCACTGTGATCACGGGCGTGTCCGGCTCGGGCAAATCGACGCTCGCATTCGACATCCTTTTCAACGAAGGCCAGCGCCGCTACCTCGAATCGCTCAACGCTTACGCGCGTCAGTTCGTGCAACCGGCAGCACGGCCCGATGTGGATGCCATCTTCGGAATTCCTCCGACGGTCGCCATCGAGCAACGCACCAGCCGCGGCGGCCGCAAAAGCACCGTCGCAACGCTCACGGAGATCTATCACTTCCTGAGACTGCTGTACGTCAAGCTGGGAACCCAGTTCTGCCCGGATTGCGACGTCGCCATCGAGCCTCAGGTTGCAGCGTCCATCGCAGCGCGCCTGCTGCGTGATTTCAAGGGCAAGCGGATCGCGCTGCTTGCGCCGCTCGTGCTGGCCCGCAAGGGCTACTACACGGATCTGGCCAAATGGGCCGCCAAGAAGGGGTTCAAGTGGCTACGCGTGGATGGCGCCAGCACTTCGACCGCCCGGTGGCCGCGGCTGTCGCGGTTCAAGGAGCACACGATCGAGCTGCCGGTCGCCGAGCTCGACGTGGACGCCCGGTCGGATACGGCGTTACACCAGGCGCTGTCGCGTGCGCTCGATTTCGGGAAGGGACTGGTACATGTGCTCGGCCCGAAATCGGACAAGGTGATGGTGTTCTCGACTCGGCGTGCCTGTCCCTCGTGCGGCACGAGCTTCGCAGAGCTGGACCCACGTCTGTTCTCATTCAATTCCCGGCACGGCTGGTGCGAGAGCTGTTTCGGTACCGGGCTCGACACGACCGGTCTGGACGAGGAGCAGGTCGAGCAGGATCTGGGCTGGGGCGAGCTCGAAGGGCGGGAAGCGCAGGCGTGCGAGGCCTGCGAAGGCCGGCGCCTCAATCCGATCGCCCTCAACGTGCGCTTCCGGGATCGGTCGATCGGAGCACTGGCAGCGGAGCCTGTGACCGCGGCGTCCGAGTTCTTTGCCCGGCTCAAACTCAACGCGCGGGAGACGCAGATTGCGCGGGATCTGCTCGAGGAGATCCGTGCCCGACTGCGATTCCTGCAGCGAGTGGGACTGGGCTATCTGCAGCTCGACCGCGCCGCGCCCACGCTCTCCGGCGGTGAGGCGCAGCGGATCCGGCTGGCTGCGCAGCTCGGGTCCAATCTGCAGGGAGTCTGCTACGTGCTGGATGAGCCGACGATCGGCCTGCATCCTCGCGACAACCAGATCCTCCTCGGAGCGCTCACGGAGCTGTCGGGTCATCGCAATACCCTGGTGGTCGTCGAGCACGATGAGGAGACCATCCGACGAGCGGACCATCTGCTCGACCTGGGCCCCGCAGCGGGTGTGCGCGGAGGAGAGGTCGTCGGCAGCGGCTCGGTCCAAGACCTGATCGCCAATCCGCGCTCGATCACCGGGCGCTTCCTCCGCGAGCCGCTGCAACACCCGGCCCAACCCCTGCGTGCGGTCAACGACCGAACCGCACGCCTGAAGCTGGAGCGGGTGGATCTCCACAACGTCAAAGGAATGGACGTGCGCATTCCGCTGGGACGGTTGATCGTGGTGACCGGTGTCTCGGGCTCCGGCAAGTCGACCATTGCCCGCGACGTGCTGTATGCCAACCTCAGAAAGAGGCTCGCCGAGGCCGGCAATGGCTCGCGCGGACGAGGCAATGGCGCGCGCAATGCCAGCAATGGACCTGCTCGGCGCGCTGCCGGAGGCGCAAAGGAGACGAAGCTCATCGGCTGCGGGGCGATTCGCGGTCTCGAGCATCTCGACCGGGTGCTGGAAGTGGACCAGACGCCGATCGGCAAGACTCCGCGCTCCTGCCCGGCCACCTATATAGGCTTCTGGGACGATATCCGGCGGATCTACGAGGGAACCACGGAGGCCCGCATCAGGGGATACACCGCCAGCCGCTTCTCATTCAACACGGCCGGCGGGCGATGCGAAGCCTGCGAAGGCCAGGGCGTCAAAACAATCGAGATGAGTTTCCTGCCTGACGTCAAGGTACTGTGCGACGTCTGTGGCGGCCGGCGCTTCAACTCGGAGACGTTGGCCGTGCTCTGGCGGGAAAAGAGTATCGGCGATGTTCTGTCGATGAGCGTCGATGACGCCGTAGAGTTCTTCCGTGCTCATCCCCGCGTCCATCACGCGCTCAAGCTGCTGCAGGATGTTGGGCTCGGATATCTGACGCTCGGGCAGCAAAGTCCCACGCTCTCTGGCGGGGAGGCTCAGCGCATCAAGCTCGTCGCGGAGCTCTCCAAGGTTCGCGGGGAGATACGGGCCGGTCCCCGCCAATTGCACCCGCGGCACACCCTGTATGTGCTGGACGAGCCGACCGTTGGCCTGCACATGGCGGACGTGGAAAAACTGATCCTCGTGCTGCACCGCCTGGTCGATGCCGGCAACACCGCGGTGGTGGTCGAGCACAACCTCGACGTCATGGCTGAGGCTGACTGGATCCTCGACCTGGGGCCGGAAGCAGGCGATGGGGGCGGCCAGCTCGTCGCCCAGGGTACTCCCGCGCAGGTAGCGCGAAAGCGAAAGGAATCGCACACGGGACGCGTACTGGATGAATTTCTGCGCGAGCGCAGCGGAGCCGACGTCAGCACCCGTCGCAAAGCGTAAACTGCGCCTCGTGAGCCACAACCTCGTCTGCTGGAAATGCGGCGCCTCGCTGGCGGATCTCACCCTGCCGCTGCGCCGCCTGGATGAATGTCCCAAGTGCCGGTCCGAGCTGCACGTTTGCAGGATGTGCGTGGACTATGACACGCGGGTCGCCAAGCATTGCCGCGAGCCCACTGCAGAGGAAGTCAACGACAAGACCCGCGCCAACTTCTGCGACCACTTCAAACCACGCCCGGGAGCGTACACGCCACCCAACACGGCGGAAGTCAACAAGGCGCGCACCGAGCTGGAGAAGCTGTTCGGCAAGCGGTGATGCGTGGCCCGGCAAAAGGCGAATTGAAGTCTGATGCGCCCGCTCAGGACTTCCGTACTCGCTCGCTCAGCCGCTCGAGCAGTCGCGAGAACGGTGTGTTCTTTTGCACTTCGACCCGCAGGTGGCGCACACCGCTTTCGTTCAGGGTCTCGCCGTTGCCCGTGTCGATCTCGAGCTCGCTCGCACCCAGAATCTCCAGCGTCTCTTCCAGAGTCTGAGGCCCGCGACGCTCACGTGCTCGCACTCGCGGACCTTTCGCTGCACCCTTGGCGGAGGAGTTTCTGGCAGCCCCCCGTGCGCCAGCCGGCGCGGTGCCGCCCTGAGAGGCTGCCGCTGTGCTGGCTGGCACTTGATCCGAATCGATCAGCTTGAATTCTTCCACCAGTCCGGAGCGTTGTTTCCTCGGCGAGGAGAGCTGCTCCGCCGCCTTCTTGTCCGCATCGGAGGCACGCGTCCGCTCCTGAGGGCTGACGGGAACGACGGCCACGGAAGTGAATTCCGACCGCACGTAGTAGGCGACTTGTTTCGCTGAGATCGCGTCGGTGAAGAAGCCGAGACGCAACCCGTACCACCTGCGCCCGTCGCGGCTGCCCTCGACCGTATAAAGCGTGTAGGCGCTGAAGATGGCCAGAGGCGGTACCTTGACCAGCTCGATGGGCTGTACGGACCACTGCAACTGCACAGCGAACGAGACCGCCGAATTATCCACGACAGCCTGTTTCAGGGCGCGCCGTGTACCGGTGTCGTCCGGCTTCAACAGAGAGATCGCACCGGTTTCGGCCTCGATGCTGCCGTTCTGGTTGCCGTCCGCCCGCCGCGTCTCGAGAAACTTCAGCACCTGCGTGTCGGTGAAGACCGCGTCATCCGCCGGCTCGACGCTGGGCATAACGGGCGCGGGCATCAGGCGCGTTTCGCCGGTGGTGGACGCCTCGGGCGATTCGCTAAGTGCCGCCAGAACCTCGCGCACGTTTGAATTCGGCAGCGCGGGTTTGTTCGTCGGCCTGGCGCCCGCCGATCGCGTCGCAGCCACGGGCTGGGCGGGACGTGAATTCGGGGGCGCACTGTGCGCGGGCTCCAGAACCGGCTTGATGGACACGGGCTTGATCGGCGCCGGGCTCGCACTGCGTGCCGGGGCGCTCGGAGGCTGGCTGCTGCGGGCGTGCGGACCTGCCGTCAGCTCCGGGTTCCGGATTGATTGAGCCACGGGTGCCGTGGATACCCGAGCAGCCGGCGTCGCAGCCGGTGCGCCCTTCGCGGGCGCCTTCGTGATCGCAGCAGAGCGCGACGCTTCAGCGGCAGCGCCGGGAACATCCGCCGCCGCAGGTCTCGGTGCCGTGCTGGGTGCAGCACGCGCAGCCGATTTCCCCGCGACCGTCGCCGCAGGTGCCTTCGCTTGCGCGGCAGGCAGGACCTCGGCGCGCTTGGCAGCCGCAGACGAGCCGCCGCTCTTGGCAACCGGGGTTGCGGCGGCAGGTTTGCTTACGGCTGCCGGCGCGGAGGACTTAGTTGCTGAGACGACTGCAGCGGCGGGCTTGGTGACAGGCGCGGTTGGCGCGGGGCGCGCCGTGGACGGTGCTGCCGCACGCAGTGTCGGCACGTTGATTTCCGGAACGGAGGGGCCCGACGCCGGCCTTGCAACCGGGATCGCGGCAGGGTCGGGAGCGAAAGTCGGGTTGTGCGCCACGACCGGCGCTGCGGCAGGCTGCGGCGGCGGCCCCGCCGCCTGCGCCGCCTGGGCTGCAGCGGCTGCAACGGCGCGCTCACGCAGCTTCTTGCCAGGCGCCTCGCCCGCCCATGCACCCGGATAGATGTCGCGCACCGCGCCCAGCCACTCCTCGGCCTCCGCGAGTGTCGCGAAATATCCCATGTGCAGGCGGAACCGCTCACGTCCCTCTTCGAATCGCCGGCTGACGAAAAAGCTAAAACGCCGGAGTTCCGGCTGCTCGGCCTTGGGAAGCGCCATGGGCGTGGTGGACGAACACAGATTCAGCACGAACGGGCCGGCCTGCGCCGCCGCCACATGCTGCCCCGTGGCATCGGCGCGGACGGTAGCGCCAGATGTCAGTTTCGGTGTTGGTGTCATAGAGACCTTCCCCGGACCAATGCGTAGCGCACGCTGCGCGGCTCTTAAGGGACCGACTCTCGACGGTGGGGAAGGGAGTGCAATCGTTCGCACCCCGTGCGCGAACGTGGCAGCTCCGCCGTCATAGGAATCCGTCCTTTAGACCGGTAGCTTTGCGTCCCCGTCTTTCGACGGGTTTGCCCTTATCACGAGGTGCAAGTGTCGAAGTGTCGCGCTTGACAGTCAAGACCTTATATTGTGTTCAGGCTCTCATCGTCGCGGCACATATTCACACTGGCCGCAATATGTCTCAACACGGCGACGCGATTCGGAACGGCGTCTCACTTTTTTCGGGCTTTGACGAAAGCTGGGCGCAAGCCGATCAGCCTGCTTCGCGAATCTCACCGCTCTTGCTGCCCGGGTGCGCGCGCGTCTGTAATAGTTCCGTAACGACTTCCGCCGAGAGCGGTCGCGAGAGATAGAACCCCTGCGCGATATCACAGCCGCGCTCGCGCAGGAAATCGAGCTGCTCCGCGACTTCGACCCCTTCGGCGACGACTCGCTTGCCGAGTGCGTGCGCCATGACCACGATTGTCTCCACGAGCGTGGCGGAGGCCGGATTCTGCGGCACCTCCTCGAGAAAGGTTCGATCTATCTTCACCGTGCCGATAGGGTGCTGTCGCAGATAGGACAATGAGGAGTAGCCGGTTCCGAAATCATCCAGCGCGAGATGCACTCCGAGCTGAGCGAGGCTCTCCAGCGCAGCTCCGGCCGCCTCGTCGGCAAACACGCTTTCTGTCAACTCCAGCTCGAGCCATGCCGCAGGCAGGCCGTACTTGTCGAGCGCTCGGCGCACCAATCTGGGGAACTCCTCGTGCTTCAACTGCTGCACGGACACATTGAGCGCGAGTCTGGGCGGCGCGATGTTCTGATCGCGCCAGCTGGCCAGCTGTGAGCAGGCAGCCTCGAGCACCCAGCCGCCGATATCGACGATCAGGCCGCTTTCTTCGGCTGCGGGCACGAACTCCGCGGGGTGTCGCATGCCTTCACGGGCAGTCTGCCAGCGCAACAGCGCCTCGACACCGGCCAGCGCCCCGTCCGCGATGGTGAACTGAGGCTGGTAGAACAGCGAGAACTCACGGCGGCGCAGGGCCCGCTGCAATCCGGTCTCGGTCGGAACGCCCGCCCGGCTGTTCATCCGGGGGTCGAAGAACATCACGCAGCCCCGCCCCAGATCCTTGGCGCGATACATGGCCATATCCGCGTTGCGCATCACGTCGTCGATACTCGAACCGTCGTCCGGGAACAGCGTGATGCCGATGCTTGCGCACACGAAGTGATCCCGGCCTCCGATGTTCACGGGAAGCTGCAGCGACTCGATGACGCGCTCGCCAATGGTCTTGGCGGCGTCCGGATCAGCGATGTTGCGCAGGATGACCGTGAATTCATCGCCGCCGAGCCGGGCAACCGTGTCTCCTTCCTTGACACAGGAGCGCAAGCGTTGCGCCACGATGCTCAGCAGCTGGTCGCCGGCCCCGTGACCGACGGAGTCGTTCACGCGCTTGAAGTGATCCAGATCGATGTACAGCAGCGCGCCGCGGCTGAGTCCCGCCGTGGCATTCGAGATCTCCTGCGACAGGCGGTCGCGAAACAGGATGCGATTCGGCAGAGAGGTCAACGGGTCGAAGTGCGCCTGGCGATACAGGCGCTCATCGTGTGCGCTCTTCGACAGCGCAACGGCAAGCCGCTCGGCAAATTGACTGCCGCTGCTGGCCAGGAGCGGGTCTACCGCAGGTGGATCCCGATAGCCGACGGCGAGAATCGCCTCGACGCGCTCCGCGACATTCACCGGCCAGACCCAGAAGAACTCCGCGCCGGTGTCCTTCAGCGGCCGCAGAAAGCTGTGCCGCGTGTCCTCGCAGCGCGCAACGGTCAATCCCCGGCTCTCGGCAGTCAGGGTGGTCAACATGTCATCGTCAAGCTCGACCCGCGTCACGGGCAGACCACTGAGTCCGATGGCGGCAAGGTAGACGCGGCCGCGCCCCGGCGCGTCAGCATCCCGTAACGTGATCCCAACGCAGTGGCAGCGAGTGACCGTCTGAACGCGCGAGAGGATGCCCTCGAGGACCTGCTCGAGCTCGGCCGAGCCCAGTAGCAGCTTGTCGATCTCACCGAGCGTCTCGAGCGCCCGGAACTGGTCGTGCAGGCTTGCGGCGCATTGGTTGAACGCCTCGAGCAGCTCGCGCGGCTCGTCGCTCCCGAGCAGCGCTAGGGACTCGAAGCGCCGACCCTGCAAGGCAGGCAAACCGCGCCGCAGGGCCGCCCAGGCGGGGACATGGCGCCGAGAGATGTACCAGGCCGCCAGCAGCACGCACAGGCCAAGCGCTACCAGCGCTAGTGGCAGCATCCTCCAGATCTGCGCGGAGCGCACCCAGAACGACCCTTCGCCGGTATACACCACGACACCCCAGGGGACGCTCGTGATCCGTTCGGTCGCCAGCGCAACGTGTTTGAGCGCGCCGCGCCACGCTTTGCCGCCGTCCTGCCAGCTCAGCGCATCGAGTGAGGCAGCCTGCTCGCCGGCCACCGTGATGTGCTCAGCAAACATGCGGCTCGTATCCTGGGCCAGGGACGAGCTCCCGTGCAGCACCCGGCCATCTGCGTCGATCACTACCAGGGTGGCACCGGACAGGTCGTCCATTTCCTTCCACAGCCAATCCGGCGCCAGCTCGAAATACGCGAGACGGTTGGCGCCGGGGACACTCACGTGGTGTGCCAGGAAGACGCCCGTGAGTTGACCGTCGAGCGTCACGGGCATCAGGACGGTCTGGCCGGTCTCCAGGGCGAGCAGCTGAGCCGGGGTCGGACGCAGTGCCGTCTCGCCGCCAGCGAGCAACCCGTCTTCACTGGCGACGACGATCGACTTGAATACACGCGAGTTGCCGACCTGTCTTTTGAGCGAGGAGCTGTTGTCGCCGGCTTCATTGGCCGTGACGGTCTCGACGATGGTCTCCGCGACACCGAGGCGCGATCTGATCAGATCCGCGTACAGCGCGCTCTCGCGTGCGAGTCGGCTCGCCACCACGGCGGTGCCGGCGGTGTCCGCCTGACGCGCGGCCGCAATGGCAAACAGGACAAGCGGCACGCCGGCACACAGGGCCATGACGGCTGCGATGCGCCGGCCCATGCGGGTGGTGATCGCGGTCTGATCCATTTCAGTATCTGCCCGCGCCGGTGGCTTCCACGCCCGAATGTATCCACGGGGGCACGGAGCCGGAAGGCGATTACGTCAATTATTGGAAAATTGTGCTCCGGCCGCCGCACCAGGGGCACGCGCTGCAATCGGGTTTGTGAACCCGGTCACCTTTCCTGGGCCGGGCCACCCTTGGGGAGCACACGCATGGGCTTCATGCGTGCCAGAGCCTGTATCCCCGGATACGTATAGCGCTGTACTCCGCGCCTGACCGAGCGCAGCACACCGGTCATCGCCTGGCCCACCGTGCGTGCCGGGATGCCCCGAAAGGCTTCGCGCGCGCCGACGAGAAAGGGATTCGCCAGCGGCATCGCGAGGCGCGCGGCCAGCTCGAGCGGCCGCATCTCACGCCTCCATCCGAGCAGGACTCCCGGCTGCAGGATGTCGAGCGAGGCAAAGCCGAGCCCCGCCAGGACCTGCTCCATCTCGCCTTTGGTGCGCAGATAAAAATTGCGCGAACGCGGATCGGCACCGACGGAAGACACCACCACGAAGCGCTGCGCCCGAGCGGCTATCGCCGTGCGCGCGAAGGCCAGCACCGCATCCACATCCACCAGGCGGAAAGCCTCCTCGGAGCCGGCCTGCCGGATGGTCGTTCCGAGGCAGCAGAGCGCGGCTTGACAGGCCAGCCCCTGCAGCTGCGTCTCGATCCGTTCGAATTGGACGATACGGTTCGCAAGGCGCGGATGCTCCCGACCGAGGGGACGACGGGTCACGGCGAACACGCGCGCGACATCCGGAGCGTCCAGCAGCGCATCGAGCGCGCAACTGCCGACGAAGCCGGTGGCTCCCGCGAGCATCACCACTCTTGATTCGCCTTCAACCATTGCGTGAATCCGGGCTCCGATGTTGGTTTTGTGCGGAAAGCTTAACCGGGCTCCCGGTGGTTCGCCAGCCTCTACTGGATCAAGCCGACGAAGGTGCCGTTGTTCTGCTCACACACCAGGCGCATGAGCGCCGAGAAGCGGATGCTCGTGTACGCAGACATCCCCGGCGCCTCGGGAAAGCCGATTGCGTGGATGCGCATCGCGCGGCGACCGCTGGCATCGGGCTTGTTGAGACGGGAGATGGTATCGAGTGCCGCCTGGATAGAGTCGCCCGTGAACTCATCGCCGAGCACGAACAGGCCGACCCGCCGGTCCGATGCCCAGTAGGTGCGGATCGCCTCTTCCATTCCCGGCACGGGATTCGACCGACTGAAGGCATTCCAATGGCGGGCCCGCGAGCGAATCTGCGCGCGCTCGGCGGGCGTGTCCTGCAGCCAGCGGCCTTTCGTATCGGCAAACAGATAAATACCCTGGTCGTTCATCACCTGCATTCCGCGCACATGCGGATACATGCCGAGGATCTCGTCGATGATGGCGAGATTCGCGTCCCAGTGGCCTGCGGTCATGCTCGAGGACGTATCCACCACGAAGATCAGGTACTCGCTGTCGATCGGAATCCCCCCGATCGCTGCCGTGGCAGGGCGCACCTGCCCCTGCAGCAGGCGCAGCATCTCGGCGCTCAGTTTCTGATGTGCGCCAACCAGCTCGCGCTCCACATGATTGACGACCGCGGCCCTCTCCTGGCTCGCGGCGTACTGCCCCTGCACACTGCTCAGGTCTCCGGACAGATGCGCGAGCTTCTGGCGCTCGCGCTCTCGCAGGTCGATGCGGCCTCTGAGCTGGCGCTGCAGGTCAACGGACTCGCCCCGGATGACGTGCAGCTGCTGCTGCAGGTCACGAACCTGAGCCTGCAGGTCGCGATGGCTGTCCTCCAGCCGGGCGGGCCGCGCAAATTGGGTCATCACCAGCAGCAGGATGATGGCGCCGAAGCCACAGCAGATGCAGTCGAGGAACGACAGGCTGAACACTTCGACGTTGCGGCGGCGGCCGGGCATGCTCAGGGCCAGTCCTTCGAAGGCATGAGCAATGTGCCGCCGGACTGGCGCGCCAGATTCCAGAACCGATGCGGCGCCTGCAGGTCGCCCTGCATCGGCAACAGGATGGTATCCACCGGAACTCCGCCCGGCACCTGAGCGAGCGCCTCGTCGAAGAGCCGCATCCGGGCGGCCGAGTCCACGTACCGATGGCTGCCGGCCGTCCTGCCCTGCGTAGGCAGGCCGTCAGTGATGAGGACGATCTGGTCGGGGAGTGGACTGAGCGTGCGCGCCGCGGCGAAGGCATTGTAGAGACTCGTGCCATCGGCGGGCACCAGGGCCCGCAGACTGGTCAGTGCGTGGGCCAGCTCGGCTACATCGCCCGCGGAAATCCATTTTCCCGTGGAATCCGGCGCAACGGCCTGGGCCCGGGTATTGAACGCGTAGATCTGAAACTCGCTCGTGGGGGGTACCTGCGTCGCCAGCCAGCTCACGGTGTCCACTGCGCGGCGCCACTTCGCGGCGGCCCGCTTCTGTGCATCGTCCGCGTTGCGCAGGCGCAGGATGCTGACCAGATCCCCGTGCAACATGCTGGCCGAGGCGTCCACGAGGATCAGAATGCGCTTGCCACGCATCCGGATCCCGGTGATGTAGTGGCGGTCGCCGCCGACATCCCGAAAGCTGTTGACCTGTTGCCCGGGCGGCGTGCGGTCGAGGCTGCCGGCCTCCAAGCGCTTCCTGCCGTCCTCCAGGGAACGTATATCCGCCTTGAGCATCTCGATGTGCTGGCGCTGTGCGACCGTGCTCGCCGCCGCCGTGGAGATCTGCTCGCGCCGGGTCTCGATCATCGAGGCGATGGTGCGGGTTCGCGCCTCATCGTTCGCCCTCCGAGTGTCAGTCTGGACGACCTCGTTGCGCAGCGCCGCGAGGCCACGGGTTCCGCTGCTCACTTCTTCCTCGAGACGATTCACCTCCGCGTGCAGATCGTCGGCGGTCCGAAAATTCTGCATGCCGGCCTGCGCGCTGATGATCGTATAGAAAAGGATGACCGCGCCGAACCCACAGCAGATACAGTCGAGAAACGACAGCGTGAAGACCTCAACGGTGCGGCGCCGGCCAGCCATGGGAGTGAGCGTCAGTGAGTAGCATCGCCGAGCGCGATCAGCTCGAGCTCGATCCCCGGATCACCCAGCCGGACCCGGTCGCCGGTTCGCAACGGAACGCGTTCCGCCACACG
Source organism: Steroidobacteraceae bacterium (assembly GCA_036501985.1). Taxonomy (GTDB): domain Bacteria; phylum Pseudomonadota; class Gammaproteobacteria; order Steroidobacterales; family Steroidobacteraceae; genus 13-2-20CM-66-19. The sequence continues at coordinate 139,589 of DASXZI010000018.1, forward strand.
CTCGCCATTGACGAATGTGCCGAACGTGCTGTGATCGAGCAGCATGATCCGGTCACGGTCGCCGGCAAGCGTGCAATGCCGACGCGACACCCCTGCGAGCCCTTCTGGCAGCGCAATCGAGACTGTCGGATCGGTGCCAGCGCTGCGACCCGAACCTGGGGCGGCCCGGCCGACAATCAGCGGCAGGACATCGAGTGAATATGCGCGGCCTTCGAACAGCACATGTGACGGTCCCGGCTCTCTGGAGCGCCGTTCACCAAGGATCTCGCGCGAGGTCATTGGTGCCAGCTCGGCCTGAGAATCCAGCGGCAGCCTGCGGATCAGTGGCGCGCTGTCCCGATCGGGCGCGCGAACAGGCAGCGCCAGATCGGAAACGGCCGCTGCCGCAAAGCCATCGGACAGCTGCACCAGCTCGCAGCCGGTGAACTGATCGAGCTCGCCCCGCAAGCCGGGCAGCTCCGCGACGGCCCGTGGAACCACTATGGCGCGTGAGGCTCCCGCGGGCCGCAATCCATGCACAAGCGCCGCCACCCGCCGGGCAACCGGCTGCGCGGCCGCCACGAACTGGTCCTGCGTCAATTCAACCTGGAATCGCTCGGCACCCTTGGACACCCGCGCGATGGTGCCACCCTGCACGACAGCCTCATGCGCAAGCTCCGGCAACACATCGAAGAGTGCCTGCTCGATCCTCGCATCGTGCAAAGGATCAAAGCGGGTGCGTTTCACCATGGTGGTGCGGATGAGCTCGAGCCACGCATCGTAGAGCTCCATCAAGCCGCTGCTTTCCGTCAGCGCCGCGCGACGCCGGCGCGCGTAGCCGGACTCGACGTCGACCGCCGTAGCGGCGGCGTGATGCAGGCCGAGCTCGAGCACGATCGCTGGCTGCTGCAGCCCCAAGGCGCCAACGCACGCCGTAGCGGCGTCCACGAAACCGCCGATCCGCAGGGCGCGATCCTGCGCTACCGCCAGTATGGTCGATAGCCCCCGCACGTCTGCGCACGCCGGAGCTGCGACCCAGACTGCATCAATCGCCGCGGTGAAATGCCCGGCGAGCAGACGAGCCACCTCATCGCCTGCCAGGGCTACATCGCGAGCTGCCGCACCGCGGCCGCTCAGTACCGCGCCAAGATGCTGCGTGGAGGTGGTCATTGGCTGAGAGCGCACGAAGCGCCACGCGGGTGAGCCGGATCGGGCATCTCCCCCGACAAACACTGCGCTCGGGAGCGTCGACAGGACGGTGCCGGATCGGGCCACGGACAGCGCGCGATCATCGAGCTCCAGAGCGAGTGTGTTCATCTGCGGTCCGGGGATCGCTGCGATGCCATCAGATATCCGTGGGGAAGCTCACGTTGTGATCGGCGGACTGCGCCGCATCGGGAGCGATAGTTGGATCGTCCGTGATCGTCGCCGACTCCTCTGGAGCCGAAGGAGGTGGCGGCGAAGCGGGCATGGCGGGCGCTGAGGGTGGCGCCGAGGCGGGCATGACGGGCGCGGCCGCCTGCGCAGCGGCTCGCAGCGTCAGCAGCGCTGCACCCAGAAACAGCAGTGACGTCAAACCCATGATCCAGATCGGCTGCCAGATTTTCTTCATGAGTACTTTCCCCCGAGCGGCACTCGAACTCATTCCTCGTAGCGGACGACCCGGAACCCGAGCGCCGGACTTCCGGGATAAGACAGATTTCCGGGCAGATCGTGCAGCGCCAGCGAAGAGGCGTTGCGTGCGACGGACGCCCACTCGGACTCCGTGAGCAGACGGTAGCCGATCGTGACAGGCTGCCGCAGCGCGTAGCTGCCCTGGCTCTTCGTGTAGGCCGGGGGAAGGCTATCTTGCTCCGAGAGCCAGTTGCAGAACGCAGCCGCTTCATTCCAGCTCACCTGGGTCACCGGGCGACCATCCGCCCCCGGCGCGTGGGCAGTCGCTGCCGCCGGGTGATCGGGATGGAATCGGCGGAACAGCTCGTTGCTGATCTCGGCGACGCCGACATAGAAAGGCCGCTCGAGCGTGCCCGTTCGCGACCCGCCCATGGCGACCGGTACCAGGCGCAACAGATAGCCGGTCTGAGAATACAACGTCGTACCCACTTCGCCTGGAGCAAGAGAATGCTCGGCATATGCGAGTCGATAGCGAAGCGTGCGATCGAGGCCAGGTGCAGGAGTGACCGTCGTCGAAAACTCGACCCGTCCGTCCTTGCGCACTTCTATGTGATGCGCTACGGCGGAGAGGAGCAACGTCTGAGGCGTCCGGCCGCGATCGACGCCGTCGACCAGAATTTGCGCGCCGTCCGGGTCACCCTCGAGGCTCACCCGGCTGCCAACGATGCTCAGATGCGCCTCGAGGCTGAGGTTTCGGCCGGGTTCGGCGAACACAGGTCTCACCCAGGGAGCATACCCGGGCCGAGTGATGGCCACCTCATGTTGAATTCCGGCTGGCAGATCCGCCTCGAGGGGAGTACGGCCGCGGAATACGCCGCCGATCATGACCTCGGCACCGCCCGGGTCGGAGCGCAGAACGAGATGGGCATCCGGCTGTCCGAGCGTGATCGGGCCTATGTTGAGTGCCTCGCCGGCCTTGAGCACCACGCTGCTCTCCCAGCTCTTCAGGCCGGGCGCTGCAATGCGCACCCGTCTCACGCCCGAGGGCGCATCGACGACGGTGGGAGCTTTGCCTGCCTGCGTGCCGTCGACGCTGATCTGTGCTCCGGCGGGAATGGCCGAAATCTGTAATGTCCCCCAGGACGGCTGCAACACCACCTTCAGATCCTGGTGGATCAGAGCTCCCTCAATCCGGACCGCCGCAATGTAATCGACGTAGCGTGGCGACCGGATGGCGATCGTGTGCTCCCCCGCCGGGGCGACGATCGCACCCGGTGCCCGACCGGACTCCACTCCATCGATGCTGACTGTGGCGGCCACGCCGCCGGTGTCAATCTGGAGCGTGCCTGGCAGCTTGATCAGGTGCAGCCGGACGCTGATCGGTTCACGGCGACTGACCGTGACCGCCGTTTGAGCCGATATGTAGCCCTTGCGCTCGGCCTTCACGACATGAGTCCCGGGAAAAAGGAGCAGCTGCTCCTGCAAATGAGGGGCGAACAGGGTGCCGGGGACTCGTACCTGCGCATCACCCGGCTCGACATCGAGCGCCACCGGGACGAGTCGCGAGGCCAAACCCCCGAGCGCAAGACAGGCAATGAGTGCCACGGAAATCCGAGCGCGCAGTTTGCGGGACCCGGCTGACGGCGGGACGCGTTCTGCAGGCGGCGTCCCGGAGAGCAGTGGCAGCGCCGCTCGCGCAGGGATTTGCACCTCTTCGTCGCCATCGCCGGCAAGAACGAGAGACGCCACGATCCCCGAGGGTGGCACTGTCGCATTACCTACGAGGTGACACACATCTATGCGCAGCAGGGTACGCGATACGTCAGTAACGATGATCTGCGCATCGCCCACGGCCAGCACATCGTGGCGCTGCAGGTCACGGGGCGCATCGAGTGGGGATCCATCGACCCTGACGGGGATGTCCCCGACGGCGTGGGCGATCCATACGCCGTTGCGACGTTCTATCTGGACGGAAGTACCTGCGCCCGCACCAGGAACGACGACGTCTGCGCCCGGGCCACCGATCGTCGGAGTCTCACCCAGGATGCGCTCGCCTGCAGGCTCGCGAACGCGCACCTGTGCATGGCTGCCGGCGTGCATCACTGCAGAGCTCGTCACACGTTGTCAGGTTGTGAGAACGCGCACCCGCGGACTCAGATCGGTTCCGAGCAGCTGACTCTGATGGTCTGGGTATCCTGTCCTGGCGAGACGGTGATCTCGCGCCGCACTTCCCGGAAGCCCGTGCGCGTCCCGACCACGGTGTATCGACCCGGCCTCAGCTGGATCTCGCGACGCGCGAAGGTGCCGAACGAGCCAATACTGGAGATGGCAACCTGGGTAGAGTTATCGGACAGCAGTGACAGGCGCACGGGCTTGTCATCGCCGGGCATCAGAATTTGCAGCCTCGCCACCTGCGAGCGCAGAACCGGACCGGACGGCGACTGCGCATCCGCGGTCTGCACGAGTGACCGCGCTTCCTCCCGCGCCGCCGGCGAGGCAAGGCGGTCGGGGTTGTCGATGAACTGCTGCAGCCGGTCAGACAACTCCGCGCGGGAAGAGGCTCTTGCCCTGCCCTCCTGCGCGAAAGCCAGGGAGGGGTCAGCCTTCAGGATATCCGTGTAGGCCTGCTCCGCCTCCTGCCAGCGCTCCTGAGCTTCGAGGCCGGCGGCACGCTGACGCATTGACCCAAAACCACGCGCGGTCAGAGCAGCACTGACCCTTCGCAGCCCCTCTGCCGCCTCGGAACCGTTCGGCTTCAAGGCGCGCGCCTTGACGAAATCATCATGTGACTCATCCAGACGGCCGGCGCCCAGGGCCGCAAATCCCGATCCCACTGCCTTGGCGTAATTGTCATCGCCGAACGCGGCGTTGGAGCGTGCCTGCCCGGCCTTCGCGGTGGCGTTGCCTGGATCGAGGGAGAGCGCCTGGCTGTAATCCTGAGCCGCGCGGGCATAGTCGTGGGCGGATTCGGCGTTCTGCGCATCCGCAAGCAGCGGAAGGACACCGCCCAGACTCTGCGCGCGGCGCTGACCGTCGGAAGCGCGGCGATCGTTCGGGTCAATGCGGCGCGCGAGGTCGAAAGCCTGGCCGGCGACTTCCTGCTGTCCGGTCCCCAGCGCCTTCTCGCCTGCAGCGATCTGTGCGATCAGCGCCTGAGGAGCCTTGGTCTCGACACTGTCGAGTAGTTGCGAGGCGCTCATCATCTTCTCATGCGCGGCCCGCAGGTTGCCGGCATCGTGTACCTCAACCGCTTCCGCGGCGCGCGTCTTCGCCAGCGAAAAATCACGGCCACCCCACACTCCTGCGCCTCGGCTTTGGAGCATCTCGAGCCGGCTCTCGAAATTCTGCCGCAACGCACGGAATCGCGACTCCGAGCCGCCACTCGTGTTGGACGCTGCGGCGGGAGCCGCGGCCAGCGAGCCACCTGGAGACGCGGTGTTGGACGAGTCCACAGGGGCGTTCGCGGCGGCCGCGGTCGCAGGTGATGGCGCGGCGGCCTGAGCGGAATCATCTCTTGCTGCGGGCTTTGCCCGTGAGCTGGCCGGCGAGATCACAGCCTGCAGCGGCGCGATCAGTGCCGAGACATCCGGGGGCATGGCCTGCGGATCAACCTGAGGCAACCAGAAATAGACTGCCGCCGCGCCGCCAGCGATCAGACCGAGCAACACCCACGGCCAGCGGCGCTGTCGGATGGGCTCGAGGCGCGGCAGGCGCGGCAGGCCATCCAGCGGAATCGCCCGCCATGGCTGCGGCGTTGCGCGAGGCGGCTCCATCTTGCGGACTGGCTCGGCCGCGCGCGGTGGCTCGGCCGTGCGGTATGGCTCGATCGCGCCCGATGACTCAGTCGTGCGGGGCGGTGGCGGTGCAGTTTGGCGCTGCGGTCCCGCCTTGAGGTTGACTGGCGCCTCTCGTCCGGCATCAGCCGCCGGCCTGTTGCGCGATGATGCCGGCACGTGTCTGGCAGGAGGAGCCTCACGCGCCGCCTGCCTTGCAGGCGAACCGTCACGCGCCGCTTGCCTTGCGGGCGAACCCTCACCCACCACATGCCCTGCCGCTCGTCGCTCATTGGAATGACTCGCAGCGGAACGACTCGCAGCCGGCTGCTGTGCGCCTGCTGGCGGTGTGCGCACCTCCGGCGCCGGCAGAAAGGAGGTCCGCCGCGCCGCACGCCGATCCGGCGCGGCGCGCCGGTCGGCTCCCGAATCGGGCGACCAATCCGGAACCCTGGGAGGACCCTCCGGCATGTTGGCCGCCGGTCCGGCTGAGCGCAACAGCACGGACAGATCCAGCCCTCCCGGGCCGTCGCGGCCGGGCCCCGAGGTCTCGGAAGGCGAGTCCGGCTGTGCCGCCACTGCACGCAGCGACTCGGCGATGCTGTCAAAATCGTAAGTCAGCGTGGAATTGAGAGCCGCGTCCAACTCATCGATGACCTCGCGCATGGAGGCGGGTCGCTCGGCGGGGTTCTTGGCCAGCATGCGCGTGACCAGCGCACCGAGCAGCGGCGGGATCTGCCGGGTCGGCACCAACTCGGGCACCGGCTCTTCGATTGCACGCTTGCGGTCGAAGTGAGGATAGTACGGCGGATAGCCGGAAAGCAGCTCGTAAGCCAGAGCCCCGAGGCCGTAGATGTCGTCTGCCGGTTTCGGCGGCTCACCGCGCAATTGGGCCGGGCTGGCCGTGAACGGGGAAAGCCCTTGCCTGTTGGTATCGCGCGTCGCGCCCGGCGCGATCGCATCCTCCGCTGTTCGGCTCATCACGGCCGCCTCGGCCACTCCGAAATCGGCCAGCCGTGCGCGTCCGCGCGCATCAAACAGAACATTACCCGGCTTCAGGTCACGGTGGACGACGCCACGGTCGTGGGCATGCTCGAGGGCCTGAGCAATCTCGAGCAAGACGGGAATGATCTCGAGGAACCCGGCTCCGCGCAGCCGCCGCAGATCACCCCCGGAGGCGAGCTCCATCGGCAGCACGATCACATCGCCCGAGCGATCCGGGGGATAAACCTTGAGGATGGCGGGATGATCGAGAAGACTTGCGATCGCGTACTCGTGCTCGAGCGCCTGCCACGCGTCTTCGTCCCGCACCTGTGCAGGATTGAGCACCTTCAGCGCGATATCGACTCCGCGCGTTCCGTCGTGCGCGCGCCAGACCTCTCCTTGGCCACCGGCACCCAGCTTTTCAAGCAGGGTGTAGCGTGCCGCAAGTTTGCGTCCCTGAATCGAAGCCACCGCTTCGGTCATGTCTTCACACCAGCCTGCAACTCTTGACCGTAACCTGAGGAGCAAGTACTGCTCCGGGGTCGGTCATTTTGCCTGATATTGAGGCAGGCACGAACTCCACCTCGGGGAGACTGGCGAGCATGCGGGGCGGATATCCATACCGCAGTGCATGCTGCATTTGTTACATAACGCAAGCGTGTCTCCCCGGCACCTGCCTTCCCATGCAATGAGTAACGTTCGGACCCTCACACTCGCTTACAGCAGATCTACCTTTGCGTGTGGTCGCGATAGTCCACGTACTCCTTCCAAAGTTTTCCCTTCAGTCCTGGATCCGTCTCGCTCTCGGCGGCTCTGCGCAGGCGCCGTGCAATGATGTCATCGTCGCTGCCGTCCGGAACCTCGTGTGCCGCTGCGCCGTTGCCGGCCTCGACGCCACCGGCGCTGCGGCCCGTTGTCCGCGCTGTGAACCGCGGCGCGCCCGCCGCTACTGGCTGGGCTGACAGGGTCACCGCTGGCAGCGCTTGCGCTGGCGCCACAGCCGACGGCATCGTGACCGGCAAGGGCGTTGCGGGTGCTGCAGCCGCCATGGCGCCTGCCGGGCCGTCCACCCGCGCCACCGGGGCAGGCCTGGACTCTTGCGCTGGTGCCGCCGCGACCGGCAAAGGCTGCAGCGACGGCTGGGGGGCACTGACACAGGCCCCGAGGGCCCCCGCCGTAGGACCAATCAGAGCCAGACAGAGTCGGATACGCATGCTTCGTGCCTATTTCAGCCGGCCGGAGCTGGGTCGGTGCTGGGTCGGTGCCGGCCGAGCGCCGGTGGAACGCCTGCCCGCTTCGGTTACGGCGAACTGCGGTCGCTTGACCTTAAGTATGCCACCGCGCGTGTGATTGGATGAGGCGGAACCCGCGGGGTTCCGCATCCGGTGGGATTCAGAATTCCAGTGTCATCTGGGACCCTGCCCCCGCGGGTGGCCGAAAGAGGGTGGTATCCAAGGGCATTCGCCGTCGTGATTCGAGGCCGAGCCGCCGGCAGGCGCCAGTGAATCGGCTGCGGATCAGATCCGCCACCGGCCCGGTGCCGCGCATGCGCGTTCCGAATCGCGCATCGTTGTCTCGTCCGCCGCGCATGTCGTGGATCAGAGACATCACATGCGCCGCCCGCTGCGGATGATGCTCGGCCAGCCATTCCCGGAACAGATCCTTGACCTCGTAGGGCAGGCGGAGCATGACATACCCTGCCCAGCAGGCGCGCGCCGCGGCCGCCGCCTCGAGAATGTCCTCCAGCTCGTGATCGGTGAGCGCGGGGATGACGGGTGCGACCATCACTCCGACGGGCACGCCGGCCTCGGCCAGTTTACGGATCGCGGTGAGCCGCGCCTGCGGCGAAGCGGCTCGGGGCTCCAGTGTCCGCTTCGTCTGTGTCTGCAGCGAAGTGATGCTGATCGAGACGCTCGTGAGATTGTTGCGGGCCAGGTCGGTCAGCAAATCCAGGTCGCGCAGCACCGAGGCGCTCTTGGTGATGACTGACACCGGATGGCGGCTCGTGGTGAGTACTTCGAGAATCGAGCGTGTCACCCTCATCCGACGCTCGACGGGCTGATACGGATCCGTGTTGGCCCCGAGCATGATCGGTTTGCAGACATAGCCGGGCCGCGCGAGCTCGCTGCGCAACACGTGGGCCGCATCGGCCTTGTAGAAGAGCTGAGTTTCAAAATCGAGGCCCGCGGACAATCCCATGTAGGCATGGCTCGGGCGCGCGTAGCAATAGACACATCCGTGTTCACATCCCCGGTACGGGTTGATGGACTGGTCGAACGGGATGTCCGGCGAGTCATTGGTGCTGATGATGCCGCGTGCCCGATCCGGCTGCAGGCTCGTGGCGATACTGTCCGGCTGCTCCTCCATGTACCAGCCGTCATCCACGGCCTCCACGGCCGCGGATTCGAAACGCCCCGCCGGGTTCGAGAGCGCTCCCCGACCCTTGAGGGGTCTCCGGCTGCCGGATTCCTCGCTCATGCAGGTACTGTACAATTATACAGTTACCGGGTAAAGCCGCGCAGCGGACGCTCAGGGGACAACAATCACGCCCGCTGCAGCGAACGCAGCAAAGCACCGAGCCGCTCGGGCTCCACAGGCTTCACGAGATAGTCGTCGAACCCCGCCCGGGCGGCGCGCTCCCGATCGGCAGGCTGCCCGTAGCCGCTCAGGGCCACGATCCGCATCCGGCCATCCGGGAATCGCGCCTTGAGACGCCGCGCCAGCTCATACCCGTTCATGACGGGCAGGCCGATGTCGAGCAGAACCACCTCGGGCTCGAAGGAGTCGAGGATGTCGAACGTCGCCGCCGCGCTGTTCACACTGCGCGTCTGAAATCCGTCCAACCTGAGTAGTAGTGCAACGCTCTCGGCGGCGTCCACGTTGTCATCCACAATCAGAACTCTCATTGGCCTCTCGGGCTCCAGCGGCGCATCGAAATGGGATCGGGGTGCCGAATCAGCGCGCGCTGGCGCGTTGGGTTCGGCGGACTGCTCGGAGGGCAACCTGAGGACGAACTCCGCTCCCGGATGTCGGTCCGAGTTGCGGGCCTCGACGGTTCCGCCGTGCATCTCCACGAGCGTTTTGACGAGGGTGAGCCCGATGCCGAGGCCCCCCTGCGAGCGATCCAGTGGCCGATCGGCCTGGCTGAACAGATCGAACACGCGTGGCAGTAGATCTGCGCCAAGGCCCGGCCCCGTGTCGCTGACCCGAACTTCCACCTCGGCCGCCTCGAGGCGGGCATCCAGCCAGATCTCACCGCCCTCGGGGGTGTATCTGGCGGCATTGTTCAGCAGATTGGCGAGCGCCTGCCCGAGGCGTGTCAGATCGCCGAGCATCTGTACCGGCTGCCGCGGCACGTTCACGTGCAGTTGATGGCGCCGCTCACCGATCAGGGGCCGCGTGGTCTCGACAGCGAGCTGAATCCACTCTGAGAGCTGCACAGGAGCGGTTTGCAGGGTGATCTGACCGCGGACTGTGCGCGCTACATCGAGAAGGTCATCCACCAGTCGCGCCAGATGCCGCGTCTGTCGCTCGATGACCCTGCTGGCCCATTGAACCTGCGGTGGGCTGTCCGGGCAGTTACTCAGGATCTGCACCGCGTTGCGGATCGGCGCGAGGGGATTGCGCAATTCATGCCCCAGCATGGCCAGAAACTGGTCCTTGCGCTGGTTGACGCCCTTCAAGGCTTCCTCGGCCTGACGTCGCCCGGTCACATCGAGACTGACGCCTACGATACTTGCGCGTGCCGCCTCCTCTGTCCGCCCTGCTCTGCAGTAGATCCAACGCTCGCCACGCTGCGGGTGCTGGTAGCGGTATTCTGCTTCGGCGGCGCCCGTGGACTCGCATTCACGCATCAGCTCATCGAGCGCGCCGCGATCACGCGCGTCGATGCGGCTCATCCACAGTTGATACAGCTCCGGCTCGCCCTCTCCCAGACCAAACAGCTCGCAGCTCTCGGGCGAGAAGCTCACAGAGCGGGTCTGCGGCTCGAACTCCCACGCCCCGATCTGCGCAACCGCCTGAGCGAGCCGCAGCCGCTGCTCACTGACGGCGAGCGCCCGGTCGGCCCGCGCCTTCTCGAGTGCGGGCCAGACAATCTCGGCGACCCGACGAATCAGCTCGACTTCGGATGGACTCCAGGGGCGCAGTGAGCGCTCCCCGACGATGAGCAGCGCAACCAGCTCCCCCGAGCGTCGCAGCGGTGCGGACACGATTGACTCGACCGCCTCCAGGCCGCAACACCGCGCGTACCAGGAGGCCGTTACAGGCTGGGCGAACGCTTCGCAGATCACGACCATCTGTCCATCGCGCGAGTCGCGACGGGACTCTCCGAGCAGGTCGAGCGGCACGCTCGCGACCTGGAGCGCCGACCCGTCACCGGGGGCCTGACGCAGCACGATCGCTTCGTTGCGCGCCTCGTCCACTTCGGCCAGCGCAACCTGCGCGACCCCCAGACGCTCGCGCAGACGCAGCATGACCGTGCAGACCAGCTCGTGCGGACTGTCCATGCGCGTGAGGTCGGTCGATAGCTCCAGGAGAAAGGCGCTCGCATCCGCGCCCCCGCTCGCATCCAGCACGCTACTGGCGCTGCCGAGCCAGCCCTGTACATGCCCGGCGACATCCCGCAACGGCTCTGCGTGCAGACTGTGCCAGTGGAATACCCCGTCCAGGCGGCGCAAACGCACCCGCAAGTCGAACGCTCCTCCGGCGCCGAGTGCCTGATCCCAGCTCTTGCAGGCAGCCTCCTGGTCATCAGGGTGTGTTAGAGAACCGGATGGAAAAGGCGGCGACGTCCCGCGCAGCGCAGCGCCAAAATAGGCCAACCCGCATCGGTTCATGTAGGTCAGCGCGCCGGTGGCTGAGCACAGCCACACCGGGTAAGACAGGCCGTCGGCAAGCAAGCGGAAACCGCTTGACTCAGACCCTTCCGCCGTATTCTTCAGTGCTGTAGGTCCCGGGTGCTCGAGACGCTGTGCTTCGCTTCCCATGCCACTCGGTCTTGGTCATCATTCGCCCCTGGATTGGGGGGGCCCGATGGATATATCAGGAAGCAATCGCCGTGCCCTGTCGGCACTGTGGGCGGCGGCAATCGTGGGCTTTGCCGGTTGCGTCAGCACACCACCCGCGCCTACGCCCGCGCAACCGACGGACGCCGACGTGCGTTTGAACAACATCGCCGACCGCTATCTGCGGGAGATGCTCGCGCTCACGCCGGTGAGTGCCACGGCGCTCGGCGAACATCGTTACGATTCGATGCTCGACGATGTGAGCGCGGCGGGATTCGCCAGACGGGAGGCGCTCGCACGCGATCTGCTGTCGCAGCTTCAGCCACTCGATCTGAATCAACTCTCACGCGCACATCAGGTCGACGCCCGCTTGTTGCGTAACGAGCTCGAATACCAGATCTGGAGTGTCGAGCAACTGGCCGAATGGCGCTGGAATCCGCTCATCTACACTGACCTGGCCGGCAACAGCCTCTACCTGCTGATGGCGCGCGACTTCGCGCCGCTGCAACAGAGACTGCACAGCGTCGGCGCCCGCCTGTCGGAGCTGCCGCATTTCCTGGAACAGGTGCGTCAATCCCTGGACCCGGCGCGCGTGCCGCGCATTCACGCCGAAACCGCGGTCAGGCAGAACAGCGGAATCCTGCAGCTGATCGACCACGTCGTGCTGCCGCAGCTCGCTACACTGCCGGAGTCCGAACAAGTCATTCTCAGAAGCGCCATCACAAGCGCCCGCACGGCCCTCGCGCAGCAACAGATCTGGCTGGAGAAGAAGCTGTTGCCCGCGGCGCAGGGAGATTTCCGACTCGGAGCACAGCTGTACGACGCCAAGTTGCGCTTCACGCTTAATTCCACGCTATCCCGGCAGGAAATCCGCACGCGCGCCGAGGCCGAGTTGATTCGCACTCGCACCGAGATGTATGCCATCGCGAGGAGCGCGCTCGCCGGGCACCCCGATGCACCTCCCCTGCCCGCGGTCCCCGGGCCTGACGAGCAGCAGGCCGCGATCGTCGCCGCCCTGGAGCTCGCCTACTCGCAGCGGCCACAGCGGGATCAGATCCTCGACACGGCCCGTGCCGCCTTCGAGGAGGCGAAGAGCTTCGTCGTCTCCTCCGATCTCGTCACGGTGCATGACGATCCGCTGCAGATCATTCCCATGCCCGAATTCCAGCGTGGCGTGGCGCTCGCCTTCTGCGACTCCCCGGGGCCCCTGGACCAGGGCCAGAAGACCTTCTTTGCCGTCTCGCCCATCCCCGCCGGCTGGACTCAGGACCAGGTCAACTCGTATCTGCGCGAATACAACACACGCTCGATCTATGACCTCACCATCCACGAGGCAATGCCCGGGCACTATCTGCAACTCTCGCACGCCAACCGCTACGACTCCCCGCTGCGCGCGGTGCTCGCCTCCCCGACGTTCATCGAGGGCTGGGCCGTATATGCCGAGCGGATGATGGTGGAGCAGGGTTTCCACGGCAACGATCCGCTGATGCGCCTGATCCAGCTCAAGTGGTACCTGCGCAGCGTCGCCAACGCCATCCTCGACCAGGCCGTACACGTGGGGGGGATGTCCCGCGAGCAGGCGATAAGTCTGATGACGCACGATACCTTCCAGGAAGAGCGCGAAGCGGCCGCGAAATGGGTGCGCGTGCAGCTCACCGCCGCGCAGCTGCCTGCGTATTTCGTCGGCGTGCAGGAGCACCTGGCATTGCGCGAAGAGGTACGCAAGGCGTGGGGGAAGGGATTCGCGCTCAAGCGTTACCACGATGCGGTTCTCGCCTATGGCTCTCCCCCTGTGCGCTACGTGCGGGAGTTGATGCTCAACCTGCCCATCGGGTGATGACCATGCCAACCCAACAGCTTAGTGGCCGATGCCTGTGCGGAGCACTGCGCTATACGTGCGCGCCACCCGTGTCACAGGCGGCGTTCTGTCACTGCGAGTCATGCCGCCGCGCGGCGGGTGCCCATGTGGTGGCCTGGATGACCGTGCCCCGGTCATCATTCCAGCTCACCAGCGGGACAGCGAGCCAATTTGCGTCCTCACCACCAGTGGTGCGGCAGTTCTGTGGTCGCTGTGGCTCGCCGGTAACGTACTGGAACGAGAGCTCTCCCGAGACGATTGACGTGACTCTCGCCACGCTCGACAGCCCTGGTGCGATCACTCCAGCCGACCACATCTGGATGGGGGATGCCGTGGCCTGGGATCGGGTCACGGACGGACGGCCGCAATATCGCGCGGGACGTCCATGAGAGACCGCTGGCGCTCGCGCGAGGTGAGAGCGCCGGACGTCGAGGCAGGCGCGGCCGCTCGCTCACGGCAGCAACAGCTCACCAAGCCGCCCGGCTCCCTGGGACGACTGGAGGATCTCGCCTGCTGGCTGGCGGCCCGGCTCCGCAGCCCGATGCCGGTCATGCCCCGCAGCGAGATCTTTGTATTCGCCGCCGATCACGGCGTGGCGGCCCGCGGTGTGTCGGCTTTTCCTCAGTCGGTGACGGCGCAGATGCTGGGCAACTTCGCCTCCGGCGGCGCTGCCATCAACGTGCTCGCCTCGCTCGAGGATTGCCGCATCGAAGTCGTGGACGTCGGCGTCGCGGGCCAGGGCGCGCTGCCTCCCGGCATCCGCAACGAGCGGGTTCGCGACGGAACGGCCGACCTGACCATTGAAGCTGCGATGTCTGAACAGGAGCTGGAGCGGGCCATGGAAGTCGGCGAGCGGTGCGCACGCGAGTCCGTGGAGCGGGGCGCTCGACTGTTGATTGCCGGCGACATGGGTATTGCCAATACGACCGCAGCCGCCTGTCTGATCTGCGCACTGACCGGCGCGCAGCCCGAGATCGTGGTGGGGCGAGGAACCGGCCTCGACGATCCGGGATTGGCGCGCAAAACAGAGGTGGTTGCCACAGCCCTGGCCAGGGTGATGGCGGCGGTTGGCACGACGGCGGCAGATTTTGTCCGGCTGGCCGAGCGCGGCGAGGCGGCGCCGCTGGCGTGGCCGCTCCTGGCGCAGGTGGGCGGATTGGAAATAGCGGCCATGGCCGGCTTCTACATTGAGGCCGCGCGAGCCGGTGTCATTGCGCTCCTCGACGGATATATCTCTACTGCGGCGGCCCTCGTGGCCGCGTCCCTCGAGCCCGCGACCCTGGGATGGATGCTCGCCTCGCACCGCTCCGCCGAGCCAGGCCACCTCGTAGCACTGGAGGCGTTGGGACTCGAGCCGCTGATCGACCTGGGAATGCGCCTGGGTGAAGGCTCAGGCGCAGCCCTGACCCTGCCGATCGTGCGTGCGGCGCTGGCGCTGCATCGGAACATGGCCACCTTTAGCGAGGCGGGCGTGGCCGAGGCGGTGGATCCTGACTCCGTCGCCTCACCGCCACCGACGGGCGGTGGGAGCGCATGAGCCTGCGGCGCTTGCGTCTCGCCACTCAGTTCCTCACGCGCTTTCCCGTGCCAGCGGTGGAGCACTTCACGGCCGATGAGCTGTCACGCTCGGCGGCGTGGTTTCCCGTGATCGGGCTCGGAATCGGCCTGTGTGTGAGCGCGGTTCTGGTCGTCGGCGGTCATTGGAATGTAACCATCGCGGCCGCTCTCGCGCTGCTGACCTGGGTCTGGGTCACTGGTGCACTGCATCTGGATGGACTGGCGGACCTCACCGATGCGCTCGCAGCGGCCCATCGGGATCCGCAGCGCTTCCTCGCGGTGCTGGCCGATCCACACGCGGGCGTGTTCGGTGTGGTCAGCATCGTCCTCGCCCTGATCCTGAAGATGGTTGGCCTGACGCAGCTCTCGGGCCAGACGCTCCTAGCGCTGGCTTTGGTGCCAGCCTGGGCGCGCCTCGGGCCGCTCGCCTGGAGCCGCTGGCTCAGGCCGCTGAAGTCCGGACAGGGGGAGCGCTTTGCGTGGCATCTGCATGGCGGCTGGATCGCCTGCTGGACCGTGATTCTGCTGGTGGCCAGTGTCCTCCTGGCGCCGGTACTTGCCATCGCCCCGTTGGGGATCGCCGCTTGGGGATGGTGGCTGCATCGGCGCGTGGGCGGGGTCACCGGGGATTGCCTGGGCGCCGGAGTTGAGATTGTAGAGGTGCTTCTGCTGATCGCCCTGGCCCTGGCCGGCGCCGGACCTCTCCTGCTCGGGGCGCTCGGGCCGCTCTGGAAGCTGGGCGCCTGAGCTGGGCCGAAGCCTGCGTTCCTTGATCAACCGGGCCGCCACGCGAGGCTGGTATGTCTCGATCTGTGGGGTACCATCCGTTCTCGAGGGAGTTCCGGTCTCATGCGCGGAAAGGCCAAAGGCATCGCCACGACGCTCGCGGCCGCAGCGGCCCTGATTGGCGTGGCCGCCTGCGGCGGTGGGCCATCGGGCGCGCAGGCCTCCAGCGGCCCCGCGGTGACGAGCGAGGCTGACTCGGTCCTGCACATGGACGCGGTGCGCGCTTCCGGCTACACCGGCGCCGGCGTACGGGTCGGGGTAGTCAGCACCGGCGTGGTGAATCTCGCTTCCTACCAGTCGGCCGGCACGTTGCCCGACTCCGTGTATGTCAGCCAGAAAACGGCGGGGATGCTCGATGAGGGGAGCTGGATGCTGGAGCTGGTACACCAGCATGCGCCGGACGCAGTGCTGGGTTTCTGCGACGGCCTGGATCTGGATTTCGCCGGTTGCATCAAGGACCTCGCCAACAACTTCCACGCCGACATCATCGTCGATGACATCCTCTTCTCCGGGCAGTTCTATCCGGACGCCACCGCCGACATCGTGACGGAGCTCGAGGCCGCGAACGACCGGCTGCTGTTCATCCATCTGGCCGGAAACGAGCAGCAGGGCGGCTACTGGCAGGGGCCCTTCATCGCCACCCAGGCGGCGCTGGGTGGGGCGACCGAAACGGTGCTCGACTTCGGACTCGCCAGCGGGGGCGCCAGCGATCCATTCAACACGATCAGCGTACCGGCCGGCGCGCATCTGATCCTCATCCTGAACTGGAACGACCCACCGCATGGTGCGGCCAACCACGCTCTGACGGCTCACCTCCTCGATCACATGTCGCACGAGCTCGCTCACGTCAGCGGGCAGTCGGATCCAACCGTGCGCCTCGACTACACCAACGCCAGCGTCGCCACGCAGACAGTACGGTTGACAGTGTCACTCGACGGCGGTACGCCGGGCGGTCTTTCGGTGCAGCTCACCGAGGGCAGCCCCACATGCAACATCGAGTGTCAGCCGCTGACACACACCAGCGCGGGGCTGGCCGGCGGCACCATCGGGGATTTCCCGGACGCGCTGGTGATTGGTGCCACCAACGCAATATCGCCTCACCAGCTCGAGGCCTGGACGAATCACGGTCCATTCCGGATCGACTTCCAGGCCTCGCCCGATCCGGCAGCGCCCGACGGATACGACTACGCGCGGCTCGCCACTCCGACCCGGATCAACAAGCCGGATCTGGTGGCGCCCGACTGCGTAACGGTGCCCTTCAGCAACGGAACCTCACTCAACACCGACACGTTCTGCGGCACCTCCGCCGCCGTTCCGGCCATTGCCGGGGCCGCCGCGCTGCTCGAGAGCGCCGGGTTCAACCGGGCTCGCGTGCTGAAGGCCCTGCGAAGCACCGCAGTGCCCCTCGGTTCGGCCGCCTGGGATCCAGGATATGGATTCGGCCTGGCAGATGCCGCGGCGGCCTTGAAGTCCGGCGGCTGAATCATCAGCAATGCATGACTCGTTCCCTGACCGGCAGCTCAACCCTTGAGGCGTAGCGGCAGAGCCGCGGTCACCAGAAACACCTCATCGCAGATCTCCGCCACAGCCTGATTGAGCCAACCCTGCTCATCACGGAACAGCCGCGCCACCGCATTCTCCGGAACGATCCCCGCGCCCACCTCGTTGCTGACCACGATCACGTCCTTGCTCGAGCGCAGCGCAGCGAGGAATTGCTGCCGCTCGGTGCCCCAGAGCGCGTGATCGGCCTCAGGCAATGTCGCAGCGGGCCACAGGCAGTTGGAGATCCACAGCGTCAGGCAATCCACCAGAACCAACTGAGGCTGCAGGGTTGCCTGGCGCAATGCGTGGCCGAGGCGGATGGGTTCCTCGCGCACGGTCCAATGCGGGGGCCGGGCACGCCGATGTGCCTCGATGCGTGCCGTCATCTCCGCGTCTTGCGCTATCCCCGTCACGAGTACGCAGACATCGGCCGATCGCTGCAGGGCCCAGCGCGCGGCGAGTGAGCTTTTCCCGGACCGCACGCCTCCGATCAGCAGCGATCTCATGCGTGAGCCCGCTCGAACTCGACTATGGCCCGGGCGACCGCTTGCGGATCCTCGTGATGCATCATGTGCCCGACACCCGGCAGCGTGACGGTGCGCAGGTCGTGAAACAGACGTGCAAAGCGCTCGTCCGTCAGTTCCTCCACTCGCCTCTGGCGGTGCCCGGACTCGGCTCCGCCGATCAGCAGCATCGGGGCGGTGACGCGGGCCCAACAGGCCTCGGCCTCCTCCCGCCGATATAACACCGGATTCACGCAGCGGTGGCGGGGATCGAAGGCGAGAGCCACCTCGCCGGCGGCGCCCCCCTCGAGCGGCCGGCTCCAGGACCGTGCGACGAACAGCGCGCGATCGGCAGTCAAGCGCGGGTTGCGCTGTTGCAGTACGGTGGCGAGCTGCTCAACGCAACGGTAGCGGCTTGCCCGTGCCGGCTGACCGAGCTCATCCAGCCACCTTGCGTAGCGCTCCGGCGCCATGTCGGGTTGAGTCCGGGGAAGTCCGAGCCCCTCGAGGTTCACCAGCCAGCGCAGGCGCTGCGGGCGAACTCCGCAGTACAGCGCGGCGACGTTTGCTCCCATGCTGTGCCCAATGACTCGAGCGCTCGCGCCGGGAGTCAGTAGGTCCAGCAGCCCCTCCAGATCGGCCAGGTAATCCGGGAACCAGTAGCCGCCCGCGGGCCACTCGCTGCCGCCGAAACCGCGCCAGTCGGGCGCGACGAGCGACCAGTCGACAGGCAGGCAATCCACCAGGAATTGCCATGTGTCCCCGCAGTCCATGAAGCCGTGCAACAGGATCACCGGCGACTCGCTGGCCTCGCCCCACCACGTCAAGCGGTGTTTGACCCCTCGCAGCATCAGAAACTCGTGGCGGGGGATGCGCCGCGGCTGGTAGCTCATTGGACCCCCCGACCCCGCCCCGCCATAATGCGGTTGGAATACGCTCCGGCCGCGGGAGGCAGGCAGATGAGCGAGTCGAAGGCCGGCCCGGCGGCGGCAGCCGATATGCTCGGCCCGTTGCCGGGCCAGGAAGAGCGCGGCTGGGGAATGCTCGCACATCTGTCCGCGTTCGCGGGCCTCGTGCTGCCCTTTGCGGGCGGCGTGCTGGGGCCGCTGCTGATCTGGCACCTGCGCCGCGAGCAATCGGCCTTCGTGGCCGAGCAGGCGAAGGAAGCGCTGAATTTCAACATCTGCGTGGTGATCGGCTTTGCGGTCTGCGGGCTGCTCACGCTGCTGTTGGTCGGATTTCTGCTGGGCATCGCTCTGCTGGTGTTCTGGATCGCAGCAACCATCCTGGCGGCCGTCAAAGCCGGTGAGGGTGTGCGCTACCGCTACCCTCTATCGGTGCGCTTCGTCAAATAGTCTCACGCGCCGAGGAAGAGCCGGTACGCCGGATTGGCCGTCTCCTCGACATACGCATAGTGCAGCTCATTCACGTGCAGCACGAAATCCGCTCGCTCCCCCGGCGGCAGCTGGATGCCCGCCAGCACCCGGCCATAGTCGGACCCATGGTTGCGGTAGTGAAACAGACTGATGTTCCAGCGTGTACCGATGGCCTGCAGAAACCGCAGCAATGCGCCGGGCCGCTCCGGAAACTCGAAACGGTACAGCGCCTCGTTCTGAATACCGCGCGCGTGGCCGCCAACCATGTAGCGAACGTGCAGCTTGGCCATCTCGTTGTCGGTCATGTCGGTGACCTGATAGCCCGCATCGCGCAGGCTGCGCACCACTGCGTCGCGCTCGCCACCCTGCCCTTCCGAGGTACCGAAGCCAACGAAGATCTGCGCGGCATGCCCTGCCTCATAGCGGTAGTTGAACTCGGTCACGCTGCGCTGTCCGAGCGTCTCGCAAAAGCGCAGGAAGCTGCCGGGCTCCTCCGGGATCAGGACCGATAGCAATGCCTCACGCTGGGCACCGAGGTCCGCGCGCTCCGCTACGTGGCGCAGCCGGTCGAAGTTCATGTTGGCGCCACTGTTGATCGCCACGAGCCGTTTGCCCTTGCAGCCCTCGCGCGCGACATATTTCTTGATGCCCGCGACCGCCAGCGCTCCGGCCGGCTCGACGATCGAGCGTGTGTCCTCGAATATGTCCTGGATCGCGGCGCAGATCTCGTCGGTATCCAGCAGGAGGATCTCATCGACATGCGCGCGGCACAGACCGAACGCCTCCTCACCCACGCGCTTCACTGCCACTCCATCGGCAAATATGCCGACGCGCTCGAGCGCGACGCGCTTGCCTGCCCGGAGCGACTCGTACATGCCGGCCGCGTCTTCGGGCTCGACGCCGATGAGCCGTACTTGCGGGTAGAGATACTTCACGTAGACCGCGATGCCCGCCATCAGGCCTCCGCCGCCGATCGGCACGAAGATCGCGTCGAGGTGACCGCCGGTCTGGCGCAGGATCTCGACGCCGATCGTACCCTGCCCGGCGATGACGTCCGGGTCGTCAAAGGGATGAACGAAGACCAGGTTGCGCTCACGGGCCAGCACGAGCGCCCGGTCGAAGGCCGCATCGTAGTCATCGCCCCACAGCTCGACCTCCGCGCCGAGATTGCTCACGGCCTGGACTTTGATCTGCGCGGAGGTCTGCGGCATCACGATCATCGCTGGAATTGCGCGGCGCCTGGCGGCGAGGGCGACGCCCTGGGCGTGGTTGCCCGCGGAGGCGCACACGACCCCTCGCTGCGCTATCGCCTCGGAAAGATGCGCGATGCGGTTGTAGGCGCCCCGCAGCTTGAAAGAGAACACGGGCTGGAGATCCTCTCTCTTGAGCAGCACGCGGTTATCCAGCCGTCGCGACAGACGCGGTGCGTCATCGAGAGGCGACTCGATGGCGACGTCGTATACCCGGGCCTTGAGGATTCTCTCGATGTAGGGGCTCGCCACGAGGAGTCTCGTTCGCGACAGAAGCGGGAAGCTTAACCATTTTCGGCGGCGCCGGGCGAGTTCTGCGGAAGCCGTACCACGCGAAACGGAGGACGATCGGGAAACGTACGCAGCAGGAGAGGCATCGCGACGTTGTAGACCGGTGTGCCGTTGGCCGTGCGCCCCTCGAGCGCGCCGTGGTGGGCGTGGCCGTGAAACACCATGTTGACCGGGTGCCGGTTGAGCGGCTCCTCGAGGCGGCTCGTGCCGAGGAAAGCGAAGATCTCCAGGGGCTCGCCCTCGCAAGTGGCGCGGATCGGCGAGTAGTGCAGCAGGGCAACGCGCCGCTCGGTGCGCAGCCGCGCGAGTGCGCCCTCGAACCGGAGCGCCTCATCGATCGCCTCCTGCACGAAACGCTTCGTGAGCTGCTCGCCCCAGGCGCCGAGTGTCGCTCGCCCGAATCCGCCGGAAAAGCCCTTGGCGCCCGCGATGCCGGTACCGTCCACCTCGTACGCTTCGCCATCGAGAATCCGCACGCCGGCCTCCGCGAGAATGCGGCACACCTGCCTCTCCTGCCCGGACTCGTAATCGTGATTGCCGAGCACGGCGGCGATCGGAATGCTCACCGCGGCAGTCAACTCGCGCGCCAGGACTTCCGCTTCCTCCGGCAAGCCGTAGTCGGTCAGGTCGCCACACAGCAACAGCACATCCGCCTGCTCATTGAGCGCAGAGAAGGCGCGCTGCAGGGTTCCCTGCGAAGTCTTCTTCACATGCAGGTCGCCAACAGCCGCCAGGCGCGTTGCTTGCTTACTGTCCA
The DNA here is from genome assembly GCA_036501985.1 of Steroidobacteraceae bacterium. Classification (GTDB taxonomy): domain Bacteria; phylum Pseudomonadota; class Gammaproteobacteria; order Steroidobacterales; family Steroidobacteraceae; genus 13-2-20CM-66-19. The sequence goes on from DASXZI010000018.1 coordinate 160,865, forward strand.
GTCAGGGTGCCCTCGGAGAGGACTGAGAGCAAATTGCATGCCCACCAGGAAATCTGACAAGCGCCCTCGCGCCCTGAAGTGTTGCGGCCCGGCTCCGGGCGCCCACGGTTTCTATGTGCGCACAATGTCGATTCTCAATGAAGCGGGTCTCCCCTATCTGGTGGGCGGCGGCCACGCGCTCGAGCACTACACCGCCATCGGGAGGCAGACCAAGGATTTCGACATCTTCGTGCGCCGCGCCGACTATGCACCCATCATGCGCGCGCTCGGGACGGCCGGCTACCGCACCGAGCTCACCTTTCCGCACTGGCTGGGCAAGGCGAGCTGCCGGCATGGCTACGTCGATGTGATCTTCAGCTCCGGCAACGGCGTCACGACAGTGGATGACGCGTGGTTCCAGAACGCCACCTCCGGGCAGGTATTCGGCATGGCCGCCAGGATGTGCCCGGTGGAGGAGATGATCTGGTCCAAGGCATTCGTCATGGAGCGCGAACGCTACGACTGCGCCGACATCATGCACCTGCTGCTCACATGTGCGACGCGGCTCGACTGGTCACGGCTGCTCAGCCGTTTCGCAGACCATTGGCGCGTGTTGTTTTCGCACCTGTGTCTGTTCGGATTCGTCTATCCCGGCGAGCGCAGCCGGATCCCCGAGTGGGTGATGAGCCGCTGCCTGGAGCTCCTCGAGAGCGAGATGCGACCCGGAACCCCACTGCAGCGGCTGTGTCAGGGGACACTGCTCTCGCGCGAGCAGTACCTGGTGGACATCCAGGAGTGGGGATTCGCCGATGTCCGTCGTACCGAGGCGAGCATGATGACGCACAAAGACATCATGCTCTGGACAGATGCTATCCAGGACTCGAAGTAGTTTCTGCCGCGGCGCGCGGGGGCGCGCTTCAGCCTTTGGCCGCGCGCACTGCGAAGCGGAACTGGGTCTTACCGATCATCACGTTGTCGCCATCCTTGAGGGGCTGTCGCGTGATCCGCCGGTTATTGACCAGCACGCCATTGGTACTGTTGAGATCCTCAATGATCGCGTGCGCAGGCCCCGCCAGTATCACGGCATGGTGCCGGCTGATGAACTTGGCGTCGATCTGCAGATCGTTGTCGGGCGTGCGGCCGATGCTCGTCTTGCGACCGAGGACGTGAACGACCTCGCTGTCGCCGTCCGTGCGGATCAGCAGACGCGTTGCCCCATCCGGCGCCGGCTCGTGAATGTGCTCCGTGCCATGATCGAGGCGTGTGATACTGCGCTGAATATGTCCCACCAGCACGGCGCTGTTGGCTGTCTCCTGCTCCAGGCGGTGAATCAGGTTGTCACGCTCGGTGATCGCGTGCCGCGCCTCTTCGACCGTCGCGCGCCACTCGTGGTTGACCTTCTCCAGCTCATCGACTCTGGTTGCCTTGCCGCGTGACTCGGCCTCCAGGCGGTGGATGGTGTCCTCCGCAGCCTGCAGGTCGCCCTCGAGCTCCTTGACGCGCGCGACGCTCGCATTGGCTTCCGCCTGCAGCGCGCGCACCGCCTCCTGTTGCTCGGCAACGCGACCCTCCAGCTCGTGGATACGCGCCTCGGCGACGGCGATGCGCGCCATGTGCTCGTTGCGCTCCGAACCCGCTGAATGCAGCGCGGAACTGGAGGATTGCAGCTCCGAGCGGACGCTCGCCACCTCGGCTTCGAGCTGCTCTGCGCGCCGCCGCTGCGTAGTCAGCTCTCCTTGCATCTCCTCGCTTCGACCCTGCGACTGGCGTGCGGCCGTTTCGTGCTCGGCACCGCGCAAGTCGGCCGACTTCAGCGAGGCCTCGAGAGCGGCGGCACTGGCCAGCAGCTGTGCGCGCTCTGCGCCGAGCCGCTCCAGCTCCACGTGCTGTTGCCCGGCCGTCGCCGTCTGCTGCGCGAGTCCTTCCTCCAGCGAGCGGATCCGGTCATTGCGCTGCGAAAGCGCCGCATTCAACGCGTGAACCGTCTGCTGCAAGCTGTCCCGAGAGCGCTCGGTGTCGGTCTGCTGCTCACCCCGCTGCGCAAGCGCGGCGGACAGAGCGCTGACCTGCTTCTCCAGCGTCGCGATGCGCGCGACCCGGTCGCGCAGCTCGGATTCGAGCTGTGCAACACGCCCGATCTGGCCAGCCAGATCGGCTTCGAGGCTTCCGAGGCGCGTGTCCCGCTGTTGCACGTCTGCATCGAGGCTCGAGATCAGCTCCTCGAAGACGGAGCGGCGGCCCTCGTTCGACTGCAATGCCTCCAGATAATCGGTCGCACGCGCTCGGGCGCCCACGAGCTCCTGCTGGATCAACGAGAATGCGTTCGCCCGAGCCTCGAGCTTCACCTCGAAATCCTGCTGGACGGCCGTGAGCTGCGCCTGGAACTCCGAGGTGCGCTGTGCCAATTGCGCCCGGGCTTCCTCCTCGCGGATACGGCGTGCTTCGTCTGCCGCCTCGCGTTCCTGCAGGGTTTTCTGCAGCTCGGCCATCCTGGTCTGTGCCGACGACGTGGTGCTGCGAGCCTGCGCAAGCTCGTTGGAGAGTGCACGAGCGCGCTGTTCGCTGGCGCCGTGCTCGGTAACCGCCGTCTCCAACGCCCGCTCAATCTCTGCAAGGCGTTCGCCCTTGCGCGTCAGGCGCTCTTCGACATCGCGCAGCGTGGTGGAGAGCGCTTGAAGATTGATCTCCAGGCGCGCGCGATTCTCGTCGATCGCGGCATTGCTCGACTCGGCAGCAGGAGCCGGCGCCGCACGCAGCGTCTGAGTCGGAACCAGCCAGGTATCCGTCGACCCGTGGTCGCGCTGTGCGCCACCAGCCGCGGCGTGGGAAGCGGCAGAGGCCGTTGATGCGTGGACGCTCGAAGTGAGTCCGGCCTCATAGGCCATCACATCGAGCACCGGCAGCTCGGCTGTTACTTCGAGATCCGCCTCGTCGGGTGGTGACGAATGGCGTTGAAGGCTCATGGCAAGTCTCCTCGCGCTCACCGTAGTCCGATTCGCGCGGTCCCCTTTGATGTTTCCTTGTGACCGAAAGTGTAGCGCCGCCGAGGACCGGGGACCGCTATTCAAAATCAAATGTGTGAGAGCTGTCGTGCAGATATGACATAAAGATGCGGCCAACGGCCGCCCCGCTTCCTCAACCCCTCAGGAAATCCCTGAGCATTCCCAGAACCGCCTCGGGGGAAATCTCCAGAACGGCATCGCCCTGACCCGGAACCTCCACCAAGCGCGCCTTGGGCAGCAACTCGCGGACCCGTTGCGTAGCCTCCCAGAACTCGTCCTTGAGGCGAAGCACGAGGGCAGGCTGGGCAATGAGTGCGAGCCGCTTTCGAGCTTCGTAGAGCTGCGCCGCCGCAAGCATCGAGGCTCCCTGAGCGCCACTCTTGAGTCTCTCGACGAATGCGCGTGCACGCACATCCAGTGGCGTGCCTGGCCCATGCGCATCCAGTGTCCGGCGCCATTCTGCCGTCAGATGACCGCCATCCTGCGTCGGAGCCGGCCAGGCAAGCCGCCTGAGCCCCTCTCGCTCGGTGTCATTCAGCAGTGGGATGGATGCGAATGCGACACGGCGCACCTGCTGGGGTCGGCTGATGGCCAGCTCAGCGACGACCAGGCTTCCCACCTGATGGCCCAGCAGATCGATCTGGCGGATTCGCATCGCATCGAGAAAGTCTGCGAGTGCCGCGGCGTAGTCGCTGATCGCTGGGTGCGCCGGCGGCGGGTCGGACTCACCGAATCCGGGCAGATCCGGTGCATACACCGAGCGGTCGCGACCCGCCGGCAGCAGCAGTCCCTGAAAGACGCGCCCGGTGCCCGCCGCCGAATGCACGCACAGCAGTGGTGTCCCCTCCTCGAAGCCCCCGCCTGGTGGAATGGCGTTGTGCACGTGGAGCTGCCCGTACCGGCACTCGAAATATCCTCGGCGAACGCGCGGCTCGGAATCGACCCGAGGGTGAGGAACTGTACCTTTGGCCATAAGAGCTCCCGACGAACCGCGCAGCGCCAAATACTGCCATTTCCCGCAAGACCGTATGCAGTCGGTCACGAAAGCCGCATCCCCGCCTTGCATCCAGCGGCTGGGGGAGTGAAAGCTGGGGTATCCCCGGGGCAGTCAAGCCTCTACATCGTACGACGGGCGCCGCACGGGAGGTGCTGCATGATCAGACTGATGTCACTGCTATACCTGGCGCTGTCTTTGAGCGCGTGCGGTATCGCCGAAACCGGTGCTGCCGCCGCTGCGGGAGGCGCTTCGGAAGTCGAGCAGGCGCGGCAGGCGAAGCAGCAGGAAGCGCGCGTCCAGCAACAGCTCGACGCCGCTTACCAGCAGGCCGCCCAGCGCCGTCAATCGGCTGAGGCGGATTCAAAGTAACGCCGCGCGCCGCTCCAGGTCGCAGCGCGCGGCGTCCGTCGCTTTTCAACGCCTGCTAGCGGTGCTTCCGCCCGCGAGCAGTGCGGGCGGCCGCTCGCTTGCCGCCGGACTTCCCCTTCGGCGATCCCTTGCGGGTACTGGGACTCTGAGTGGCTGCCGGACGCATCTTCGATCTCTTCTTCGGCCTGCTGCTCTTCGCGACAGCCTTCTTCGTGGCTGCGACCTTTTTTCCGACTGCCTTCTTCGCGACCTTCTTCTTGGCCGCTTTCCTGGCGGCCTTCCTGACAGGCTTCCGGCCCGCGGACTTGCGCGCCGCGCCCGCGGCGGCCGTTTTGGCAGGCGCAGCCGGGGCAGCAGCGGGCTTGGTGGCAGCGGCCGGCTTACCGGTCGGCACGGCCGCAGTGGCTTTGGCCGCAGCCGGAGGTGACGGAGTCGGCTTGGCTGGAGCGGCCGGCGGCTGTTTCGCGGTGGCGGCCCCTTCTGCCTTCGCGGTTCGCGGTGCCTCGACGACCGCGAAGGCCCCGCCCTGTGGATCGAGCGCCATGACGATCCACGATCCGCCCGGGACTTCCATCGGCCCATTCAGGATTCTGCCGCCACCGGCCTTGACCGCGGAGGCGGCTTTGCCGGCATCCGCAACTCGCGTGTAACTGAGCCACGTCGGCGGCGATGACGCATCCCGCGCCTTGTAGATTCCTCCGACATCCTGTCCGCCGTGGGAGATCAGCTGATAGATGCCCATGGGGCCCATGTCGTGCCCGGCGCCCTTCGACCACCCGAACAGCTCGCTATAGAAGCGCAGCGCTGCATCGAGGTCGGTCGTCGCCAACTCGTGCCAGGTGAATTCGCCCACGGCACCACCGGCGAAGACACCATCGCCCGATGTGGGACTGGGGGTGAATATCGCAAACGCGGCGCCCTGCGGATCCGCCAGGACGGCGAAGCGGCCGACGTTCGGGATGTCCGCCGGGGCCTTCAGCACTTTGCCGCCGAGTTTTCGGGCTGCCTCGGCCGTCGAATCGACGTTGGGTGTGCCCACATAGATGATCCAATGCGGGGGCGTACCGGCCGGTTCTCCATCGGGCAGGGCCATCAGGCCGCCCGCCCGGATCTTGCCGGACATCCACAGCGTATAGGACGGCATCCCCGAGGGCTGGGCCTTCCAGGGAATGACGTTTGTGTAAAAGGCGCTGGCCGCGTCCGGATCGGTTGTCATCAACTCGTGCCAGATGAACCGTCCCCGAATATCAGCGTTGCTCATAGCGAGTTTTCCCCTTGTTTGCGAGCTGCATCATCCACCGACGATCCGCGCGACATTCTGCACTGCTATCACGATCACTGCCACGAGAGATGCGCCTACACGTGCGATCTGCCCGTTGATCTGCCCGTGGCAGCTGAGACATTTCCGGCGGCGGAGAGGACAATAATCGCAGGCAGAACGGAAAGGCATCGATATGCACAGGCGCGAGTTCATGTCCGCAGTTGCGGCGGTAGCGGCGAGCACTGCAGCCGCGCGGGTAGTCGCCGCAACGCCCGAGCACCCTGCATCGCGTGCGGCAAAACCGCTGCGGATACTGGTCCTCGGCGGTACGCGTTTCCTCGGCGTCCACATCACCCAACTCGCCCTCGACAGGGGCCACACGGTCACCCTTTTCAATCGGGGCAAGACCCATGCGGAGCTGTTCCCGCAGGTCGAGCATCTGCACGGCGATCGCGACGGGCAGCTCGATTCGCTGCGCGGCCACAAGTGGGATGCCGTCATCGACGACTCGGGGTATGTGCCGCGTCACGTGCGCCTGAGCGCCGAGCTGCTGGCCCCCAACGTGAGCCAGTATCTGTTCGTCTCGACGATCTCGGTCTATGCGAGCCTGGCTCGGCCGGTCACCGAAGATTCGCCGGTCGGCAAGATCCCCGATGAGACGGTCGAGAAGGTCAGCAACGAGACCTACGGGCCGCTCAAGGCGCTGTGCGAGCAGGCGGCGCTCGCGGCGATGCCCGGGCGCGCGACCGTTTTGCGCCCGGGGCTGATCGTGGGGCCTGACGACAACACGGACCGCTTCACCTACTGGCCGGCCCGTGCCGCCCGGGGCGGCGAGCTGCTGGCGCCGGGGACGCCCCGTGATCCTATTCAATACATCGACGCGCGTGACCTGGCGGCGTTCGCCCTGCGTTCAGTGGAGAACCGCATCGTGGGGACCTTCAATGTGATATCGCCGCCCGGCAAATTCACCATGGGCGAGCTCGTCGATGCGAGCATCGCCGCCGCCAACGAGCAGGTGAAGCCGAGCCCGCCCCCGCACGCCGTCTGGGTGACCGCGGACTTTCTGGAGAAGCAGAAGGTCGAGGCCTGGAGCGACATGCCCGTCTGGATACCCGAGAAGGGCGATGAGGGCGGCGCCGAGCACACCAGCGCGGCCCGGGCCATGCACGCCGGGCTCTCCATTCGCCCGATCCAGCAGACGGTCAACGATACGCTCGCCTGGCACCTGAAGCGGCCGAAGACCGAGCAGGATGCTCTCAAGGCCGGAATTGCCGCACAGCGCGAGCAGCAAGTGCTGAGCGCCTGGCACGACCTCAAAGCCTGAGTCCGGCGCTCCAGCCGACTGTTTTTCAACAGCCGCCTAGCGGGCGAAGGCCAGGCTGAGCACTCCCACGACGATGCATCCCGCGCCCACCAGCCGCTGAGGGGCCGATTTCTCGCTCAGCAGCCGTGACCCGAAGTAGGTGCCCGCCAGGGTGGCGAGCTCCCGGGCCGGGGCGACGTGGCTAACCGGCGCCACCCGCATCGCGAACAGCACAAGGATGTAGCCAAGCGGGCCCAGCATTCCGACAAGAGCGGCCGAAACGCCGTAGAGGCGGATCTCCTGTCGCAGCCGCGGGCGATCCCGCCAGGCAAACGGAGTAAGCACCAGGGTGCGCAGACAATTGCTGGTGAAGTCCACGATGAATGGCGAGATCAGCAGAACTTTCACGGCCCACCCATCGTTCACCGTATAGGCTGCTATGAACGCGCCCGTGAGCAGTCCGAGCAGGATGCCCTTGCGTGGCGCACGGTGTGGCTCGCGAGTCAGGCCAGCGACCAGTAGGATCCCCGCCACGATCAACGCCAATCCCAGGACGGACAGCACAGTCATCCGCTCCCCGAGCAGGACCACCGCGCCGGCGAAGGACAGCAGGGGCCCGAAACCTCGGGCCACCGGATAAACCAAAGACAGATCCGAGGTGCGATAGCCTGCTTGCAGACTGAGTGAATAGCCGCAGTGCAGAACGCTCGTCGCCACCAGCGCCACGATGGGCAGCCAGCTCAGGCGCAGCGGATGCCTCAGGCAGATCCAGGCCACGATGGGGCCGAAGACCACGATCGAGGCAGCCGAATACAGCCAGACGAAGTGGCGGGAGGCGGCCGCCTTTTTCGCGGCCAGGTTCCACGTTGCGTGAGCCGCCGCAGCGAGCAGCACGGCGATCAGCGCGAAGGCGGGCATGTCGCTGCAAACCGGGTGATCGGGATCACTGGCTGCGCAGGGCCACGAAATCTCCGCTGAAGGAAGCCATTTTCTGCCTCTCGTGCAGCAGCCAAGCCGTGAGGGTCAGGCGAGCACGGCCGCGCCGCTCGAGGGTCCCCCGGAAGCGCTGCCACGCAGCCCCATCCGTGAACGCGCACTCGGCCTCGAAGTCGCCCAGAATCGGCTTCTCGTACTCCATGGAGCTGCGCTGAATGACCAGTTGCGCCGGCACCTGCGCCTGCTCGAGGCGCAGGTGCAGCAAAGTCCAGGCGGCGAGAGTGGCCAGCACGGCGGCGCTCCCGCCGAATACCGTCTCATGATGATTGATGTTGGGTCGTAGCGGGGCGCACAGCAGGACGTGCTCCGCTGTGGCCGCTCGGACGGACACGCCCATGGCTGCCGTGAGCGGAATGTTCGCCCGCAGATATTCCTCGATCCGATGCAGTATCTCTTCCTCTGCCATCGGCCGATGCTTGAGCGGAGGCTGGCCGCGTGCAAGGCTCGCCCCGCCCCCCATCTGCACACTCTCGTCGGACACTCGCTTCCTCCGCTCAAGGCAACGTCGTGCGTGCGGCGGTCTCCGCGGCAACAGGCGTCCCAGGCACCGAATGCTCCCGCCAAATCAGATACAGCCCGCTGCCGATGACGATACTCCCGCCGATGTAGACGCGGATGCTGGGGAACACTCCCCAAACCGTCCAGTCGATCAGGATCCCCCACAGTAAGGCGGTGTATTCGAAAGGCGCTACCACGGCCGGGGGTGCCTGGCGAAAGGCTTCGGTGAGTAGGTGCTGACCAATCGCGGCAAAGATGCCGATGCCCGCGAGCAGCGGCCAGTCCTCGTGCCGGATGGGCACCCAGTCGGGCGCGGCGATCAGCCCCGCGAACACGGTCATCAGGGCGATCATCCAGAAGACGACGCTGGCCGTCGTATCGCTGCGGGTAAGGATCCGCAGCGCAATGGCACTGAAGGCGTACGCGGTTGCCGAAACGAGTGCTGCCACGGCACCGAAGGAGACGAAGCTCGATGCCGAGGGGTGCAGCATGATGATGACGCCGGCCAGCCCGACGGAGACCGCGACCCAGCGACGCCAGCCCACGTACTCCTTCAGAAGCGGCACTGACAGCGCCGTCACGATCAAGGGCGCCGCCAGGAAGATGGCGTAAGCATTGGCGAGCGAGAGGGCGCGCACCGCATAGATGAAGCCGCCCAGGGTGATCAGCATGAGCACGGCCCGGAGCAGGTGCATGCCCAGGCGCTTCGGCTTCAGGTCGCCATAGCGTCGGGTGACGAGGATCGGCGCCAGCATGACTGGCAGGGAGGTCGCACCACGGATCGTCGCGACCTCGAGCGGCGGGTAATGCTGGGAGATCAGCTTGAGCAGCGTATCCAGGCCGCAGAACACGCTCACGGCGGTAATCATCGTCGCGATGGCTTTGAGCGGCCGGCCGCCCGCCGGATCCTGCATGTGCCGTCTCAGCCGGTCGCGCCGGCTTGCGACCGCCGCGCGCGCCGATCGGTCTGGCGTGCCGCGCAGGGCCGCTCTACCACACCCCGACGTTGGGCATGGATTTCCAGGGCTCCGCGGGGGCGAGCGCGGCCCCCTTTTGCAGCAGCTCGACCGAGATGCCATCGGGCGAGCGCACAAAGGCCATCCAGCCGTCGCGCGGGGGTCGGTTGATGGTCACGCCCAGCTCGGCCAGCCGCCGGCAGGTGGCATAGATATCGTCCACGGCGTAAGCGAGGTGCCCGAAGTTTCGTCCCCCGGGATAGGACTGCGGATCCCAGTTGTAGGTGAGCTCGATCTGGGCGCTCTCGTCCCCGGGGGCCGCCAGGAAGACCAGCGTGTAGCGTCCCTGCGGCACTTCCTTGCGGGACAGCTCCTTCAATCCCAGGGCCTGGCAGTAGAAACGCAGCGAGGCCTCCATATCGGTGACGCGAACCATCGTGTGCAGGTACTTCATAGCAGCCTCGTGCCTTAGAACATCTCGGAGGCGCCGGGAGTCTTGATCCGGACCTTGTACCGGGAGGGGATGAACTCCCCGGTGATCATCTCATCGTAGCTCTGCCCCGGTCCCACCATCGGATACACGCCGGCATCCGGATCGATCATGACTTCGAGGAAGGCGGCGCCGCTGAAGTGAATGAACTCGTCGATGACCCGCGGCACATCGGCCTTGCGATCCAGTCGCACGGCATACCGGAAGCCATCCGCCTGGGCCGCCTTCACGAAATCCTTCTTGTGCAGTGAGCGATCGCTGGCGGACAGCCGCCCCTTGTGAAACAGCTTCTGCCACTGCTTCACCATGCCGTCGCCAAAGTTGTTGAGCACGACGATCTTGACCGGCAGGTCGTAAGTCGTGACCGTCTCCAGCTCGCCGATGTTCATGCGGATGCTGGAATCGCCGTCGATGTCGATCACCAGGCGGCGTGGGTTGGCGATCTGAGCGCCGATTGCCGCCGGCAGCCCGAAGCCCATCGTGCCCATGCTGCCCGAGGTCAGCCACAGGCGCGGATGGCGAAAATCACAGTACTGCGCCGCCCACATCTGATGCTGACCTACGCCGGTGCAGATGATCGCTTCGCCGCCGGCGTGGCGGTTGATCTCCTCGATGACGTAGTAGGGCTGGATGAGCGCACTGGCACGGTCGTAGTTCATCGCGTAGATGCGCTTCAGCTCGGCAAGCTCCGCGTGCCACGGGCCGTAATCGGGGCGGAAATCCCGGCGGCGCCCCTCGGCCGTCAGGCGCTCCAACGCCTCCGCCAGCACACCAACATGACTCCAGTGAGCCCGCTTGACCTTGTTGACCTCGGCCCGATCGATGTCCAGGTGCGCGATGCGTTTCGCATTGCGGGCAAACTTCGCCGGCACGCCGGCCACCCGATCATCGAATCGGGCACCCAGCGCGATCAGGAAATCGCAATCCTCGACGGCATAGTTGGCGAACGCGGTTCCATGCATGCCCAACATGCGCATCGACAGAGGCTGAGTGGTGTCCACGGCGCCGATACCCATCAGGGTGGTCACCACCGGAATGGCGAACGCATCGGCAAAGGACGCGAGCACGCCCGCCGCGTTGGCGTTGATCACCCCGCCACCGGCGTAAATGAGGGGACGCCGCGACTCCGCCAGCATGGCGAAGAACATCTCGCTGTCGCGCTCATCGAGCACTCGCTCGGAAAGCTCCCGCATGCGGCGCCGGTAGCCTGGGATCGGCAACATGCCGCCGCCCTGAAAGACACCCTCCCAGTTCTGGACATCCTTGGGCACGTCCACGACCACGGGCCCCGGCCGCCCGGTTCGAGCAATCTCGAACGCCGTGCGCAAGGTGGCTTCCAGGCGCTCGGGTTCCGTCACGAGGAAGATGTGCTTGGCGATGGCGCCCATGATCGAGGCCACCGGTGCTTCCTGGAAGGCATCCGTGCCGATGGCGGCCCGCGCCACCTGGCCACAGATGACCACGATGGGCACCGAGTCGGCCATCGAGTCACGCACCGGCGTGACAGTGTTCGTCGCGCCCGGCCCCGAAGTAACTATGCACACGCCCACGCGACCCGTCGCACGTGCGTACCCTGCCGCCATGAAAGCGGCGCCCTGCTCGTTGGCGGGCACGATCAGCGGAATCTGCGAGTCCCCGGCGCGGCTGCGCTCCTCGTTGTACAGAAACACCGCATCGTAGGTGGGCAGGATCGCCCCGCCGCTATAGCCGAAGATGGCCGTCACACCCTCGTCCGCGAGCACCTGCATGATCATTCGCGCGCCGGACAGGGTTTGTCCGGCGAGTGGATGCGCCCGGGGTCGCGGCTGAATCACTGTGTCGCTCATGGTCCGGATGAGCCTAGCAGCTTGCCGTGGCGACGCAACAGTGGCTGTTTGCCACGCTTCCCCGGGCTCCGCGCTGCGCCAAATGCATGACACAGGGGTCAAGGCGCGGGGAATCCTTTATTCTGCAATGCCCCAGCCAGTCCCCCGAGCCGATGCGTCACATCATTGCCATCCTTCTGCAGAACGAAGCCGGGGCGCTGACTCGCGTCGCGGGCTTGTTCTCCACCCGCGGCTACAACATCGAGTCACTCTCCGTGGCGCCAACCGATGACCCGACAGTGTCGCGCCTGACGCTCATCACCAAGGGATCGGAGGCCGTCATGCAGCAGATCGCCAATCAGCTCAACAAGCTGGTGGACGTGGTGAGCATCGAGGATATGACTCAGGGGGAGCATCTGGAGCGTGAGCTGGTTCTGCTGAAGCTGCGCGTTCAACCGGAGCGGATCGACTCCGTCCGCGGCTACATAGTGCGCACCGGAGGACGCGTGCTCGACCCGGCCGCCGACGGCTTCATCGCCGAGCTGACGGCGAGCGAGGCGGAGATCAACGAGTTCATCGCGCATCTCGGCCATCATGCTGCCCTCGTCGAGGTGGTCCGCAGCGGCGCTCTGGGGATGGGGCGCAATGCACGACCGCTGCGAGTCGTTCGCTGAGGTGGCCAATACCCGCGAGCAGCAAGTGAGCCGTGCACGCATACTCATCGTGGACGATCTGCCGGAGAAGCTGCTCGTCTACGGCAGCCTCCTCGAGGACATCGACGCGGAGATCGTCACGGCCGGCTCGGGCACCGAAGCCCTGAGGCAGGTGCTGGAAGGCGTATTCGCGGTCATCCTCCTCGATGTCAACATGCCGGACATCGACGGATTGGAAACAGCAACACTGATCCGCAGTCACCGCAACGGGCGGCATACTCCGATCATTTTCATCACGAGCTATGCGGACGAGGTGCAGACCGCACGGGGATATGAGCTGGGAGCCGTGGACTACATCCTCTCGCCCGTCGTCGCCCCGGTGCTGCGCACCAAGGTCCAGGTGTTCGTCGATCTCTACGCAGCTCACGAAGCGCTCGCGCACTCGAACCGGGAGCTCGAATCGCGCGTCAAGGAGCGCACGGCGGAGCTCGAGCAGCTCAGCCGTCTGAAGGATGAGTTCCTGGCGACGATGTCGCACGAGCTGCGAACCCCGCTGAACGCCATTTTCGGATGGGTGACACTGCTGCGCACGCGACGGCTCGACCCGCCGACACAGGAGCGCGCCCTCGAGACTATCGAGCGCAATGCCCGCACCCAGAAGCGTCTCATCGAGGACCTGCTCGATGTGTCGCGTATCGTCACCGGGAAGGTGACCCTGGAGCTCGCGACGTTCGATCCACGCCGCGCGATCCGTGGCGCCCTGGACACGATGCAGCCGGCGGCGCAAGCCAAGGACATCCGGATCGTGCCCGTGCTGGGGGACTCGGTCGGAACGGTGCGCGGGGATTTTGCCCGCCTCCAGCAGATCGTGTGCAACCTGTTATCCAACGCCATCAAGTTCACGCCCCCGGGCGGCCAGATCGATGTCGCGCTGAGGCGGCATGAGGACTCGGCGCAGATCACCGTCAGCGACAGTGGCCAGGGCATCAAGCCGGAATTCCTGGCACTGGTCTTCGAACGCTTCCGGCAGGAAGACGGCTCCATCAGCCGCCGCCATGGAGGTCTCGGCCTCGGCCTGGCCATCGTGCGGCACCTGGTCGAGCTGCACGGCGGCTCCGTTCAGGCGCACAGTGATGGAGAGGGCAAGGGATCCCGGTTCACCGTCAGGATCCCGGCGCGCGGACAAGTTGCCCCGTCCGACGGCGTACAGGAGATCTCTGCGAGCCCTGCTTCTTCCTCGATGCTGGCCGGCTTGCGGCTGCTGGTGGTGGACGATGAAGCGAGCGCGCGCGATCTCATCTGCAGCGTGCTGCGCGGCTATGGAGCGGAGGTGTGGATGGCCGAGAGCGGCCAAACCGCTCTTACCAAGCTGTTCGAGGTGCGTCCGCATGTGCTGATCGCCGATCTCGGCATGCCGGGGATGGACGGGTATGCGCTGATCGAGCAGGTGCGCGCGCTCGAGCCGGAGTTCGGCGGTCAAACCCCGGCCGTGGCCGTCACCGGCTATGCCTCCCCGTCCGATCGCCTGCGGGCGCTGCAAGCGGGCTATCAGAATCACGTCGCCAAGCCGCTCGAGCCGGAAGAGTTGGCGATCGTCATCTGCAGCCTCAGCGGGCGCGGGGTGCAGCGCGCGGAGGCCTCAGGGCAGCAGGACGGTTGAGCCCGTGGTCCGGCGTGCTTCCAGATCGCTTTGCGCCCTGGCGGCCTGCGACAGCGGGTAGGTCTGACCGACTCGTACTCGCACCGCTTTGCTCTTGACTGCCGCAAACAACTCCCGGGCGGCGGCCTCCAGGTCGGTGCGAGTCGCAATGTAATTGAAGAGAGTCGGCCGCGTGAGGAACAGGGAGCCCCGCTTGCTCAGCTCCAGCGGAGCGATCGCCGGGACCGGCCCCGAGGCATTGCCGAACGTGACCATCATTCCCAACGGACGCAGACAGTCCAGTGACTGAAAGAAAGTGTCCTTGCCAACGGAATCGTACACGGCGGCCACGCCGCCTTCGCGGGTGAGCTCCCTGACACGCGCAACCAGATCTTCCTGGCCTGAGAGCACCACGTGCCGGCAGCCGTTGCGGCGTGCCAGCTCCGCCTTGGCCTCGCTGCCCACGACCCCTATGACCTTGGCCCCCAGAGCCTTGGCCCACTGACACAGCAGCAAGCCGACTCCCCCGGCGGCCGCATGGACCAGGATGAACTCTCCACGGGCCACGCGGTAGGTTCGCCTGATCAGGTAGTGTGCCGTGAGCCCCTTGAGCATGATCGCCGCTGCCTGCTCGTCCGAGACCCCTTTGGGGACCTTGACCAGTCTGTCGGCAGGGACGTTGCGCACCTGGGCATAGGCCCCCGGCTTCGGCAATACGTATGCGACACGGTCCCCGATCCGCAGCCCCCGGACTTTACGTCCGACGGCGGTGACGATGCCCGCCGCCTCACGTCCGATGCCGCTGGGCAATGGAGTTGGATACAGGCCAGTGCGATCGTAGACGTCGATGAAGTTGAGCCCGACCGCTGTCTGCCTGAGCTGGGCTTCCTCCGGCGCGGGCGCGCCGACCTCCACCTCATCCAGGCGCAGCACCTCGGGTCCACCGAGCTGGTGAAAACGGACAACTTGGACCATCGGACAATATTACCTGCAACCAGACGAGCCGGCGCGCAAGCTCCTACCCCAATCCTCTCCCCACCGCTTCAAAGCGCCGCATCGTCCGTCTCGCCCGTGCGGATGCGAATCACACGCCCGATGTCGGTGATGAAGATCTTCCCGTCGCCCACCTTGCCCGTCTTGGCGGACTTGAGGATGGCTTCGATGACCTGGTCCACCAGATCTCCGCGCACCGCCACCTCGATCCGGGTCTTGGGAACGAAGTCGACGACATATTCAGCGCCCCGATACAGCTCGGTGTGGCCGCGCTGGCGCCCGAAGCCTTTCACTTCGGTGACCGTCATGCCGGATACGCCGATATCGGACAGCGCAGCGCGCACATCGTCGAGCTTGAACGGCTTGATAATCGCGGTGACCAGTTTCATAGGTGTTGCTCGTCGGCCCGGTGGATGGGGTGGCGGGAGTGTAAATCACGCGCGCAGCCCGCGCGCCTCCCCGCGACCTCGAATCCGCCCGCTGCACCATCCTGGCGCAGCGGCGCGCAGGCTGCCCGGCCGCGGAGCAGCATTCCCGCCAGGGTATCGGCTATGCTTTCCGGCGTGTTTGGCCAGATTGTCATCGCAGGCGCCGGGCAGGCGGCCGATCAGGCCGTCCACACGCTGCGCCGCAAGGGTTACACCGGAAAGCTGACGGTCATTGGTGACGAGCCCTGGCTGCCCTACCAGCGGCCGCCCCTCTCCAAGAAATTTCTCGCCGGCGTGCTCCAGCGTGAGCGGCTCGCCTTCCGGCCCGGACAGTTCTATGCGGAGCACGCCGTCGAGACTCGGCTCGGCAAGCGGGTTCAGCAGATCGACCGGAACGCGCGCCGGATCCGGCTGGACGATGACTCCATTCTTCCCTACGACGCGCTGCTGCTGGCGACCGGGAGCAAGCCGCGGGCGTTGAGCGTACCGGGCGCTGAGCTCGCGGGCGTGCATACGCTGCGCACGATCGCCGATGTCGATCGGATCCGCGCTGATATGGCCGAGGGTGGGCGCCTCGTGATCGTCGGGGGCGGCTACATCGGCCTGGAGGTCGCCGCGACCGCGCGCGAGCTGGGACTGGATGTCACGGTTCTCGAGATGGCCGACCGCGTCATGCATCGGGTCACGTGCAGCGAGGTCTCCAGCTTCTACGCGACCGAGCATGCGCGCCATGGTGTTCGCATCCTCAACAACGCGAGGGTACGGGCCCTGGCGGGCGATGCCGGGACCGGCCGGGTCAAGGCCGTTCTGACCGAGGACGGCGCGGAGCACCCCGCGGATGTGGTGATCGTGGGGGTGGGGGTAGTGGCCGCCGACGATCTGGCGGTCGAGGCGGGGCTTGAATGCTCCAACGGCATCGTGGTTAACGAGTTCTGCGTGAGCTCCGATCCGGCCATCCTCGCAGCCGGGGATTGTGCCAACCATCCCAACCCTCATTACGGCCGGCGGCTGCG
Source organism: Steroidobacteraceae bacterium (assembly GCA_036501985.1). Taxonomy (GTDB): domain Bacteria; phylum Pseudomonadota; class Gammaproteobacteria; order Steroidobacterales; family Steroidobacteraceae; genus 13-2-20CM-66-19. Next base: position 177,247 of record DASXZI010000018.1, read on the forward strand.
TCTCGAGTCGGTGGACAACGCGTACGAGCAGGCGGGCAGCGCCGCACTGAATCTGCTTGGGATCCCGACGGTTCATGACAAGGTGCCCTGGTTCTGGTCCGACCAGTTCGACCTGAAGCTGATCATCGTCGGGATCTGTCAGGGCCACGACACGGTCATCATGCGCGGGTCGCCGGCGGCGCGCAGCTTCAGTGCCTGTTATCTGCGTAACGGCGAGCTGATCGCCGTGGACAGCGTGAACAGCCCCCGGGATCAGATGGCCGCACGCAAGCTGATCGCCGCGCGAGCGCGCCCCAATCCTGACAAGCTCGCCGACCCGGGTGTCCTGCTGAAGGACACGGTCTAAGCAAGCACGAGCAGCAAATCCTTCGCATCCACCTGCTGACCGGGACGCGCGAGCACCTCTGCCACTTCGCCGTCCGCTTCCGCGCGGACGGCCGTTTCCATTTTCATGGCTTCGAGCATCATCAGAACGTCTCCGCGGGCGACCTTGCGCCCCGGGGTGGCTGTCACGGTGGCGATGGTCCCCGGCATGGGCGCGCCGACGTGCTTCGGATTGCCCGGCTCGATCTTGCGCTGCGGCGGACGCTTCGCGACCTGACTTCGATCCTGCACGCGCACCGAGCGTGGCTGGCCATTCAACTCGAAGAACACGGTGCGCGTGCCGTCCTGGTGGGCCTCACTCGTGGCCAGATGCCGGACGATGAGCGTCTTGCCCCGTTCGATGTCAACACTCATCTCCTGACCCGGCTCCATCCCGTAGAAGAATACGGGCGTCGGCAGAGTGCCCACGTCCCCGTACTGGAGGCGGTCGCGTGCGTAATCGGACCACACGCGCGGGTACATCAGATAGGAGGCCAGATCATCGTCGGTGACCGGTCGGGGAAGCTTCTCCTGGATGCGGGCCCGCTCGGCGGTGAGATCCGCCGGCGGCAACAGAGCTCCGGCACGCTGCCCGAGCGGCGGCTGTCCTTTGAGGATCTTGCGCTGCAGCTGCGCCGGAAACCCGCCGAGTGGCTGGCCGAGCTCGCCGCGGAATAACTGCACGACGGATTGGGGGAATGCCACATTCGTGTCGGGATCCAACACCTGCTCGCGCCTCAGGCCGCTCGTGATCATGAGCAGGGTCATGTCTCCCACGACCTTCGAGGTCGGTGTCACCTTGACGATGTCACCGAACAGGTCATTGACGTCCGCGTAAGTCTGGGCCACTTCGGGCCAGCGCGCATCGTCGATGCCGAGCGATCGGGCCTGCTCGCGCAGATTGGTGTACTGGCCGCCGGGCATGCCATGCACGTAGACCTCGGAGGCGCCCGAACGGATATCACTCTCGAAAGCGCTGTAGAGCTTGCGGGTCTGCTCCCAGTAAGCGGACAGCCGGCGCAGGCCGGTCGTATCGATTCCCGGGTCTCGCGGCCCGTGCCTCAAGGCTTCCACGATCGATCCCATGTTCGGCTGCGAGGTGAGCCCACTCATGGAATCAATGGCGCAATCGACAGCATCCGCTCCCGCATCGATCGCGGCGAGGACGCTCGCAGCGGCAATTCCGCTCGTGTCGTGCGTGTGGAAATGAACCGGCAGTCCGATCTCCTGCTTCAGCGCCTGCACGAGCACTTTTGCGGAGTGCGGACGGCACAGGCCACCCATGTCCTTTATGCCCAGCACATGAGTGCCGGCAGCCTTGAGCTCGCGAGCGAGCTTCAGGTAATAGTCGAGGGTGTATTTCTTCTCGCGCGGATCGCTCAGATTGCCCGTGTAGCAGATCGCTGCCTCGCACAGCTTGCCCGATTCGAGCACCGCATCGATCGAGACGCGCATGTTCTCGACCCAATTGAGCGAGTCGAAGATCCGGAAGAGGTCGATGCCACGGCGCGCGGCGTGTGCGACGAAGAATCGGACCACATTGTCGGGATAGTTGGAATAGCCGACGGCGTTGGCGGAGCGGAACAGCATCTGCAGCAGCAGGTTCGGCATGCGCTCGCGCAACAGCTCGAGCCGTTGCCAGGGATCCTCACGCAGGAATCGCATCGCCACATCGAAGGTCGCCCCGCCCCAGCACTCCACCGAGAACAGGCCCGGCAGCAGGCTCGAGTAATACGGCGCAATGGCCGCCATGTCCGTGGTCCGCATCCGCGTGGCGAGAAGCGATTGATGCGCATCCCGCATCGTCGTGTCGGTGATGAGGACTCGTGACTGTTGCAGCATCCACGCCGAGAACCGCTCCGGTCCCAGCTCATCCAGCATCTGCTTCGTCCCGGGTGTTGCGGGCTCGAGCGCCCCGGCAGGCAGGCGCGGCATGCTGAACTGGGGGGGACGGGGACGGCTGCGTGTCTCGGCGTTCCCGTTGACGATCGTCTCGCCGACGTACGTGAGGATGCGGGTGGCGCGATCGCGCTTGCGCGGCCAGTGGAACAGCTCCGGAGTGCTGTCGATGAAGCGCGTCGTGTATTCGCCTCGGGCGAAACGGGGGTGAGTGATGAGCTGATCCAGGAAGCGCAGGTTGGTCACCACGCCGCGCACGCGAAACTCCCACAGCGCGCGGTGCATGCGCGCGATAGTTTCCTCCGCCGTCGGTGACCAGGAGGTGACCTTGACGAGCAGAGAATCGTAGGAGCGCGTGATGATGGCGCCAGTGTAGGCGGTGCCGGCATCCAGGCGGATGCCGAATCCCGCGGGGCTGCGGTAGGCGGCAATCTTTCCGTAGTCGGGAATGAAGTTGTTCTCCGGATCCTCGGTCGTGATGCGGCATTGCAGAGCGTGCGCGCCGATGCGGATCTGATCCTGCGGCGGCACGCCGCTCTCGGGCGTGCCGATGCGGGCGCCCGCGGCAATGCGGATCTGGGCCTTCACCAGATCGATGCCGGTCGCACACTCGGTCACCGTGTGCTCCACCTGGATCCGGGGGTTGACCTCGATGAAATAGAACTCGCCGCTGTCGGCGTCCTGGAGAAACTCCACGGTGCCCGCGTTGACATAGTGAGCCGCGCGCCCGATCGTGAGGGCAGCCTCACACAGCGCAGACCGTTGCGCGTCCGTTAGAAACACCGCCGGTGCTCGCTCAACGACCTTCTGGTTGCGCCGCTGCACCGTACAGTCGCGCTCGAAGAGGTGAACGAGGGTGCCGTGACGGTCGCCCAGAATCTGCACTTCGACGTGTCGCGCACGCCGCACCAGTTTTTCGAGGTACACCTCGTCGTTGCCGAAAGCGGCGCGCGCCTCGCGGCGCGCCACGGGGAGCATCTCGGCCAGCTGGGCGGCGTTCTCTACGACGCGCATGCCGCGCCCGCCCCCGCCCCAGCTTGCCTTGAGCATCACGGGGTAACCGATGTCCTCGGCGAGCCGGGCGGCCGCCTGCAGATCATCAGGCAGCGCGGGCGTGGCCGGCATGACGGGTACGCCCGCCGATACCGCGAGGTTGCGCGCGGACACCTTGTTGCCCAGCGCGCTCATGGTCTCGGGGGTCGGGCCGATGAACACGATTCCGGCCTCCGCACACGCCTGTGCAAAGCTGGGATTCTCGGACAGGAATCCATACCCGGGATGGATGGCATCCACGGCCGCTTCGCGAGCGATGCGCAGGATGTCCTGGATGTCGAGGTAGGCTTCGATCGGCGCCTTGTCGCGCCCGACCAGGTAGGCCTCGTCGGACTTGGTCCGATGCAGCGAGAAGCGATCTTCCTGTGAATGAATGGCCACGGTCCGGATGCCCAGCTCACTCGCCGCACGCATCACACGGATGGCGATCTCGCCCCGGTTGGCGACCAGAATGCTGCGGATCCGCTGCGGCATGAGCGGTTTGCCTCTAAGATGCGCGGGTTGCGGTGTCAGGCTGCGACGGACTGCTCAGACTATATCGAATGGAGGGAACGCGTGTCGCCACCGATGTATTCCATCGCGATTCACGGCGGCGCGGGGGCCATGCCGCGCGCCAGTCTGTCGACGGAGCGTGAGAAGCAGTATCTCGCCAGTCTGGAGACGGCCCTCGATGCGGGCTATGCCGTTCTGGAGCGTGGCGACAGCAGTCTTGACGCGGTCACGACCGCGGTGCGCATGCTGGAAGACGATCCGCTCTTCAACGCAGGCCGCGGCGGCGCGCTCACACGCGAGGGCGCCGCAGAGCTGGACGCGGCAGTGATGGAGGGCCTGCGCCAGCGCGCTGGTGCGGTGGCCTCGGTTCGCCACGTCAGGAATCCGGTCGAGCTGGCCAGGCGCGTGATGGAGAAGTCGCGACACGTTCTGCTCGTCGGTACGGGCGCCGAAGAATTCGCGCTGGAGGAAGGTCTGTCCCTCGTTCCGAACCTCTACTTCCGCACCGCCGAGCGCCAGCGGCAGCTCGAATCCGAGCAGCGCGGCCACGCTGTCTCGGATTTGATCCCTACTACCCAGGGCACCGTTGGTGCAGTGGCGTTCGATCAGCAGGGCAACCTGGCGGCCGCCACCTCCACGGGCGGAATGACCAACAAACGAGCTGGGCGCGTCGGCGATTCCCCCATCATCGGAGCGGGCACTTTTGCGAAGAATGGCGTGTGCGCGGTATCCGCCACCGGCCACGGCGAATATTTCATCCGAACGGTGGCCGCTCACCATATCGCTTGCGCCGTCGAGTACCGCGGGCTGCCACTCGAGGAGGCGGCCCGTGAGTTGCTGCACAAGATTCTGCGCGGCATGGGCGGCGACGGCGGCGTGATCGCCGTGGACAAGACGGGCCGCACGGTCATGGAGTTCAGCACGGAGGGGATGTTCCGTGGTGCGCGCAACTCCCAGGGCCTGCGTGCGGTGGCGATCTATAACGATTGAGCCGGCCGGGCCCGAGCCGGCCCCGGTGAGTGTGCCGCCCTGAAGCCGCTCGGCGTGTGCCTCTCCCACCGCGCCCATACGCGCCTCAGTTGTTGCGCCGACCGAAAGCCGGCCCGCGCTGCGACGCGCTCCAGGTCGAGCGTGGTCTGTGTCATCAGCTCCCGGGCGAATGCCACCCGGATGAGCTGCACATAGTCGAGCGGCGAGCAGCGCGCGTGCTCGGCAAAGAGCCGGGCAAGATTCCGGGCACTGGTGCAGGCCACCGCCGACAGCTCCTCGGCTGTCCACGAGGCGGCCGGTAGGCGCGCCACGGCGTCCTGGACCCGGTGCACAGCCGGATGCAGGTGATTGCGGTGCAGTACCCAGGGCGAGAGTGCAGGATCGGTGCCGGCCCGGCGCAGATAAACCACCAGCTCGCGCGCGACCTCGGCGCCGATGCGGGGCCCGAGCTGCCGGCTGATCAGATACAGCGCGAGATCCAGGCCGGCCGTCACGCCGGCGCTGGTGAACACCGATCCATCCTCGACAAACACTCGGTTGTCCAGAACACGGGATCCCGGAGCGGCTGCGCGCAGCTCCTCGATGTGGGCATGGTGAGTCGTGCACTCCCGACCGGTCAGCAGGCCGGCTCGGCCGGCAATCACACTGCCCGCGCAGACACACAGGAGCATCGCATCCGAGGTCACCCCGGCGCTCAGCCAGGCGGTCACGCGTTGAATGTCCGGATCGCCGAAATCGATGGACTCGCCCGTGAGCCCGCTGATGACCACGATCGCCTGCGGCGGCAGCCTTGCCGGCAGCGGCTCGAGCGAGGCGAGATCCAGGCCGATTGCCGCGCGAGCATTGCGCGTAGGACCGATGAAGTGCAGGCGGTAACTGTCGGGCACGGCGCGCGTCGCCAGCCGAAAGGCCTCCGCCGGACCGGCCAGGTCCAGCAGAACGAGATTCGGAAGCACCACGAAGAACACGTCGCGCAACTCAGCGTCCCGCACGAGTAAGCTCATGCAAGCGCCTCTGCCGCCGAGACGATCCGGGCAAAACGCCCATCGAGCACGAGCTCGGTGCGCTCGCGGATCTCCGCAGAGGAGTAGGTTCGACCGGAACGGGCCTCCATGGGAAAGGTGAGTGTCGCATCGGTCACGTACCGGACCCTGAAGCCGAGATCAGAGGCGTGCCGGGCGGTGGTCTCGCAGCATTGCTCGGTGCGGATGCCGGTGATGAGCACTTCCTCCACTCCATGGTGCCGGAGCCAGCCTTCCAGCGTGATGCCATCCGCCGTCCGGGCGAACATTGCCGAGTGCACTTCCTTGTAGAAGATGGCCTGGGCGGTCACTGTCAGGTCGGTCAGGGGGCGCACGAGTCCCGAGGAGGCCGAAAACGGGTTGTCCGGATGATCCGGCGACTCCCGGTGAAAGACCTGCAGTACCGGCACTCCCCGCTGGCGGCAACGATCGGCCAGTGACTGCATGTTGGCGAGAAAGGCAGGCAGCTCCTCGGACCGCCAGTACGGGCGGTGGCGGAAGGACTCCTGCACGTCGATCACGATCAGCGCGGTTTTCATGGGTACTCCGGGGGCGAATTTGGCCATATCATGATCTACGATCGGGGCTTCCGCCACAGCCTGTTTGGACGAAGACCGTACAAAAACGGACAGTCCTGCGGAGAGCCGCTGGAGTATTCTCATATCGCCCCGCCCAGGGCCGGGCTTAAACTGATCCCAGACAGGCATCCGCTGCCTGCCAACAACAAACTGATCGACGGGAGGGTTCTCAAGTGTTACGCCAACTGGTACGCCGTGCCGCACCCGCGGCGCTCATGATGATCGTGCTCGAGGTCCCGCCGGCTGCACGGGCGGATGCCCCGCCGCCGGAGATTCCAACCTGCGACAAGAAGATCGGCACACTCGCGGTGACCGAGCCCGAGAACAAGTGGTGGCTGCAGTACAACCTGGAGTCGCCCGAAGCGCTGATCAAGGTGTACGTCTCCAAGTCGAAATGTTTCACGCTGGTGGACCGGGGCAAGGGGCTTGCCGCGGCCCAGCAGGAGCGTGCGCTCGCCGGGTCCGGCGAGATGCGCGTCGGATCCAACGTCGGCAAGGGTCAGATGAAGGCCGCCGACTACTTGCTGGTGCCCGACGTTGCCATGAAAAACAACAACGCGGGCGGCAAGAAGATCGGTGGTTTGCTGGGCGGCATGCTCGGCGGGGTGGCCGGAGCCGTCGTCGGGGGTGTCAGCATGAACAGCAAGACCGCGGACGTCGTGCTGACGCTGACCGATGTTCGCTCCACGGAGCAGGTCGCACTCGAGCAGGGCCATTACAAGAAGACCGACATCGGCTGGGGAGGCGGAGCCGGCGGATTCTTCGGCGGCTTTGCAGCGGCCGGCGCCAGCAGCTACGCGAACACGGAGATCGGCCAGGTCGTCGCTATCGCCTACCTGGACTCCTTCACCAAGCTCGTGAACGACATCAAGTCCATTACCCCCGATGCCAAAGCGGACAACGTCCAGCAATCGGTGACCATGGCCAAGCCGGGCAAGTTGTACGAGCAGGCCACGGTGAAATCGAAGGTGGTTCGCGACCTCGATGCCGGCACGACGCTCTACCCCACCGGCGAGAAAGACAAGATCTGGTGGAAGGTCAGCGACGAGCTCGGCAACGAGGGCTGGGTACCCTCGCCGCTGTTCCAGCTCGCGAAATGACGCGCAATGGCGAGGGCTGGGCACCCTCTCCACCGTTGCAGATCGCGACCGCGCAACGCACCAGCCGCGCTGGTGCGGGTGGGGGCCTCAGCGCGTCTGGGTGCCTGGCCGGTCGCTCATCTGCGGCCGCGGCGGCGCCTCATTGTCGGCGCTCCGTGCCTAGCGCTCGATCGTGTACACGAGATCGGCTCCCCTCGCCTGTCCGACCTCCGTCTTCACCGTCCAGCGGTTGCCGAGGCTGTAGCGCAGTTTGAGCACGTTGAGCTGCTCGGTGAGCGCGATACCGTAGCTGACGTAGAGGCGGGGTGACAGGTATCGGCCCAGCACCAAAGAGGTCTCGTTCGTCAGATCGGATTCGAGGCTGACATCCTCGATACCGACGCGCGAGCCGAGTTGCTGCGCCAGGATGGCACCGCCCTGCGCCAGCAGCTCGCTGCCGGCACCGGCCTGGTGGCTCTGAGCCGTCTCGAGCGAGCCGCCGGCGAGGATGAGGGAGACGATCTGCGACTGCGTCAGAGAGGGATCCGAGAAGAAACTCATCCGCGGCTGCAGCAGCGTGCCGCGCACGTTGACGCCCGCAGTGACGTCAGGAAACTCCTTGATAGCGCGGATATCGATACCGGGATTGCCGATCGGACCACCCGTGAAAATCAGGCGCCCGCGCTGGATGTCGAGCTTACGCGCGTAGGCGGTGTACTTGCCCTGCTCAATGGACAGCTCGCCTGTGGCACTCGTCACCGCATCGTAGCCGCTGCGGACAGTGATGTTGCCGGTCAGCCGTCCAGTGAGGCCCGTCGTGTCGATGCTGACACGATCACCCAGCCCCAGGGTGACGGTGCTGGTGACTTCGAAGCGCTTCGACGGGTCGGTTTGCTTCTCGCCGACGATGACCTCGTCCGAGGAAGATCGCACGGCGCCCGATAGATCCTTCGGTACGATCTTGGCGTACGGGACCTTGACCTGGCCAGCCACGTCGATCTTGCGACCGTTGATGTTGAATTCGAGCGTCGGGGCGGCATCGATCTGTGCCTCGGGCACATCGACGACGCGCAGATTGGCGCCTTGGAGCTGTACTTTGCCGTAGGGCAGTGAGTCGCGCCACTCGAGGCGGCCTTTTGCCTTGGCGACCCCCGAGCCAATGCGGGTCGAGCCGCTGAAGTCCACGCCGTTGTCGGTCAGGCGCGCGTCGAATGCCACCTGGCGCATGCCGAGATTCACCTGGTAGTAGTCGATTTCTCCATCCGAGATCTTCAGACTTCCGTTGATGAACGGCGTCCCGAGCGTGCCCGCGATCTGCATGTCCGCATCGAGCTGGCCCGAGGCGCGATCGATATCGGGCACGTATAGCGTCACGAGGTCGAGCTGGTCGGTGTGCGCATGCAGATCGCCCCGCACCGGCAACTTGCGCCAGTCCTCGGCAATGCGCTGGATGTCGAGACGGCCCTTGATCGTCCCCACCTGGCCGGACTCGAGCCCCACATCCGCGTTGATTGCGGTGCGAGTAGCGTTGATGTCGATCACCCCGGACCCGATCTTCGTGTGATCCACGCGGCCGCTGGAGAGACGGTGGGTGAGTTGGGCGTCGATGAGATCCAGGCGAACGGCGCCCTGTGGCGGTTCCTCTCCCGCGCCGGACAGGCGCGCATGGACATTGATGCGGCCGCCATACTCCACCGCCTGCGTAAGCCCGGCCGTCATGGTTGCCAGAGGCAGCTCATTGGCACTGAACGTCGCGTTCCACTCAGTCGGCGACCACGCGGCGTCCGCGCACAGGCTTGCGGGCTGTCCGACCAAGCACATCCAGTCCGCGCGAGCACCCTCTCCGGACACGAAGACCTCCACCGGACGCTCGAGTTGCAGGTTCAGCGACTCGGTACCGGTCACGGTCAGTGCCTCCAGCTGACCCTGCCAGGCGTCATTGATCAGCGGTCCGCTGGCGCGGCCGCTCGCCGACAGCCCCAGTGCTTTCGCATCGAGCCGCACGAGGTAGTTCGATGCCTTTCCGTCGAGTCGCAAGGCCACGCTGTCGAGTTTGCGGTCCTGATAAGTGAGATTGTGCAAACGGGCGTCGATCTTCGATTGATGCTCGGGGCTGGGGTCGAAATCGACCTGGAGGTCGAAATCATCCAACGCCATGCCATCGTGGTGGATGCCCTTGCCGTGAGCAGTCACCAGGATCGTGGGGGCCTTGAGCGTGCCCTTCAGCGTACCGCTCGCCTCGAGCTGGCCACGGCTCTGCGGAGAGACCAGGCTCAGATCCTGGGCGGTGACACCGAACCGCAGATCGAACACCTTGCTCAAGCTTCCATCGAGCGCGAGATTGGTCCGGCCCAGGCCCACTCTCACCTTGTCGAACTGCCAGGCGGAGCCCGTGCGGGTCAGTCTGCCGCCGCCGCTGGCGGCGACGCCCCGAAGGTGGCCGCTGAGGTCATGCACCTCGACGGAGAAATCGGTGCGGCTGCCGAAGCCGCGGCCCTGGGCGATCACGCCGAAATTCAACTTGCCCGGCAGATCGGCGCGAAAGCGCGCCGGATTGATTTCGCTCGCGCGGCCGGACAGCGACCAGGTCTGCTCGGGCGACCAGACGACGGCGCCGCTGAGGCTGGCATGTCCGTCGAAGACATCGATCTCCGCCGTGTTGAATGTGAACCGGTCTCGGGCGAGGCTGCCGTCCACCTTGGCCGGCATCGGCGGCAGATTCTGCGCCGTCGCGACGCCGGCCAGGTGCACCGTATAAGGCCAGACGCCCCGCAGGGCGAACTGACCGGAGGCGCTGCGGAACGGCACGTCCTTGCCGGTCAGCGGCCATCGGAAATCCTGCCAGCTCCCCTGCAGATCCAGTGCCGGACCGTTCTTTACCACGGCAATGCTGCCACTGCCCGTGACGTGCGTATGGGAGCTTCTGTTCACGATGTCGATGCGCTTCGCCCTCAGCACACGCTGCGCATAAGCTCCTTCGAACTGTGTGTCGAAGACGCCTGCGTTCAATCCCGAGGACAGCACGGGTCCGCGCGCGCTGAAGCCGTTCTGGTCACCTGTCAGGGCAAGTTGACCGGAGAGCAGACCGAGCGCACCACTAGCCCCCCAGGCAGTCACGTCGAAGTCGTGGACGATGGCGTGGCCGAGCCACTGCCAGTGACCGGTCAGCTCGAGAGCCTCGCCGGTGAAATCGGACCGGAACGGAGTGATGGTGTGCGCGGTGAGACCCAGCAAATTCAGGTCGCCCTTCGCGGTGGCGTCCACGGACCAGGCCGGTTGATTCACCGGGACCCAGGTGATTCGTGCCTCAGCTTCGATCTGCAACGGGTCCGCCGCACGCAGCTCGCCTGTCCCCTCGATGCGCGTCTCGCCAGTCTGCAGTCCGGCCTCAAAAAAACGAATCGTGCGATGCCGGGCGATGCCGGATGCGCGGAGGTTGGTTGCCTCCAGGCGAGTCCCGTTGGGTACGGTCAGCACCGCGCTTCCGACATGCGCACGATCGGCACTGACCACGAGCCAGCGCGGCAGGAAAATGGGTGCCGCATGAGTGGGCGGCTTGGTGCGGCGCTTTACCGTGATGCTGACCCGATCGATCGAGGCATCCTTTGTCTTGATGGTCTGCAGAAGCAAGGGCAGGAGCTGCACCCGGCCCTGGATACCGTCGAACCGCAGATGCACCAGATGATGATCGATCTCGAGGCGCCCGAGGCGAACCCCGTGTGCGATGGTGCCCTCGGGATCCGCGACCTCGAGCTCCACTCCGCCCACCTTGTGGGGGATCCGCCGGATCAGGAACCGGAACCCGCTCTGCGTAAACGTGAGGTAGTAAAGGCAAGCGGTCGGCACCGCCACGGCGAGAAAGATCAGGGATCCGGCAACGATGAGCAGAAGGCGGCGCACGGCCTGTCACAGCTTCGGTGAGAAGTTGATGTGGAGGCGCGGTCCCGCGCCCGCCCGGGAGATCGGTTGCGCGATGTCCACCCCGAGTGTCACCACGGGCAACCGAACCCGAACGCCCACCCCCACAGAGTACTCCAGTGCCGGCGCGCTGATACTGTTGAAGGCGTTACCGTAGTCGAAGAAGGCGGCAATGCCCAGGTTGCGCGGCAGATCCCGGACCACCTCGACGGTGCCCGTGAGGACATCCTTGCCTCCGACCTTGACGGCACCGGTGACGGTGCTGCAGGTCCCCTGAGGCCTCAGGATGTTGTTGCCCTGGGCGTTTTTCAGGCAGACCGGCTCGGTGGGCGACAGATCGTTGAAGGCGAAGCCGCGAACGCTGTTATCACCGCCAGCGAAAAACCGCTCGATCACAGGCAGATCCCCGAAGCGCGAGACGGCCGTGGCCCCGAGCTCGTCCCGCAACAGCAGATGCCATAACGGATGGATATTGAAGACACGCACCGCCTGCAGGTGCAGTTGAGCGAAGCGGGTATTGGAGCCGAGGACCCCATCCGATCCTTTCATCTCCACGTACAGCCCATGCTGGAAGATGGGCTCGCCCAGATAGCCCTTCGGAATCGAGGCAATGTCGATGCCGGGTATGAGAAGGCGGTCCGTACGTGTCTCGGCAGCCGATTCACCCGTCGTGCGCATGGCCTGCACGAAATAGATGTACTGCCAGTTCCCACCGACCTTGGTGATGCTGGGCTGAAAGTATTCACTGTGGGTATTCACGTCGGCGAGCTGCCGTTGCTCGACGACTCCGCCGAGCGTCAGCTTCTCCACCGCCGGATCCCCGATCGGGATGATGTAGTTGCTCTGGACCTGATACTTGGTGACCTGCGCGGCCTGCACGATGACGCTGAAGCGGTGGCCGCGCGAGTTGATCCGGCGATTCTCCCAGCTCAGTGTGCCGCGAGCACCCGTATCGGTTGCGTAACCGCCCCCTATCGAGTACCAGTTGCGCCGGCTGGTGTCCGCCCGGATGTTCACGGGCACCGTGTGCGACTCGTGGTCGGGCTCGCCGGGCAGCACCTCGAGGTTGGCGAAGTACTGTGCGTCATCCAGAGCGAACTGCGTTCGCAGCAGCTCGCTGAAATCGAACGGCTCGTTCTGGTGGTAGCGCAGATAGCGGCGCACGAGCGCATCGTTGACGGCGGACTGCTCGATCAGTGTGGCACCGAAGCGGTAGCGCTCGCCCGTCTGCATTTCCAGCGCAACGCTGGCTTTGTGATTCGGAGGGTCCACGAGAAGCTCGCTGCGCGTGAGCTTCGCATCGAAGTAGCCATAGGTTGCCGCCGTGCGCTGCAGCTCATCCTTGAGGTTGTCATATCGAGCATGGTCGAGCCGATCGCCGGGATGCACCGGCAGCTTGTCCGTGATCCGGGTGAACAGCGGATCGGTCGCTCCGGGCCCGTGCAGCTGCACATCCACATGGTCGATGAGAACGGGTGGCCCGGGATCGATGTCAACCGTCACACGCCAGTCGCCGTGTCCAAGGTCGTTCAGGTCGGAGTGCACTTTCGGCTCGTAGTAGCCGAATGGGCGCAGCGCCGCCTGCACCTCGCGCTCGACCCGCTCATGCAGGCGCTCCAGTGTGTCGCTGCTCAGATCTGTCGTCTTCTTGTAACGCTCGAAACTCAGATAGACGAGTACATTGGCCTTGATTGCGTCATTCACGCCACGGATCTCGACGGTGCCCGTGGCCCACGCGAGCGGGCAGGCGATCAGGCACAGCAGGATCGAAGCGGCCCGAGCGTACGGCCGAGCCGGCAGAAAGGAATTTCGCTGCGCCATCTATAACGTGCGACGTCACCGAAGTGCGTGGAATTCTATTTTATTGCCGCGAAGGGCCCGAGCCCTTTCGCCCTTGCCAGAGCGCGCAGCGGCCCGAGCCGTTTCGCCCCTTGCCAGAGTCTGCAGCGGCCCCGAGCAGTTTCGCCACTCGCCAGAGCGCGCCACAGGGCCCAGTCCTTCCGGCTCGAAGCAGGTGCCCCTCCAAGGCCGCCTGCGACGAGGCTATCCGCTGAGGCTGCCCGAAGGCCTGCTCAGGGCCAACTTCCCCGCTCAACGTGCAATTCGGTGTTGCCGTTGACAGCCCCGCGGGAGTCGAACCGACGCTCGGCGAGGTCGAACGACCCCGAGCCCTCCAGCAGCAGGACGCTCGAGCAGCGGGTGCCGTATTCCGGATGCCTGACAAAGGGAGACGACAGCACCTGCTCCCACTCCTTCGATAAGCCGGTGCGGGGCAGCTCCTCGGCGGGACCGGCCTGGGTGGGATCGGCCAGGATCTCGAACAGCTCAGTGGCTGCGGGGTCTAGACCGTCACGTGCAGTCGCACCGGCCGGGCCGGTTCCGGTCAGCCAGGCATCAAACCGGCGGCAAACGCGCTGGAGCTTGGGCCACGGGGTATCGAGGAATTCGTTCGACAACCCGTACACGCCGGGGCTCAGCTTTCGCGCAAACTCCCCGGCGCGGTTGGAGGCATACCAGAGCGAGCTCTCGTCGGCCAACAGCAGATTGAAGCCCGAATAGGCCGCCGCGGTGGTCTGCAGCCCTGCCAGATAGTCTCTCGCGTTCGAGCCGCCGCGCAGGTACTCCGGGATCAGACGGCCGCGCGACGGTGCATCCGCAATCGGCCGCTGCAGTTCGCGAAAATTCGTGACCACGCCGAAGCGGCGCCGGCGATCCAGGCCCAGCCACGTGCCCCCGGCTCGCAGGTCGCGCCCGGCCAGGATCTCATCCGGGGCCGCCCATTTACTCAGTGCTGCAGCCGGCCTCTCGTGATATTCGTCCCGGTTCGCGGCGACGATTAGCCGGTAGCGCGGATGAGCCTCCCAGGCGAGGACGAGCAGGCACATCGGGTGAATCTACCGCCCGGATTCGAGCCAGGTGAAGATGAGTCGATAGGAAATGGAGTGCGAAGGCGGCACATGGGGGATGCCCACTGAGCGGATCTCCTCCCGCGTGAACCAGCGGGCATCCTCCAACTCGTTGCCCGTGCGGATCTGGCTGTTTGCAGCGGCCTGCGCCTGAAAGCCAATCATCAGCGAGGAAGGGAAGGGCCACGGCTGCGAAGAGTCGTACCGCGGCCGTTCCACCGTAACGCCCGTTTCCTCGAGGACTTCGCGCGACACGGCATCCTCCAGGCTCTCTCCGGGCTCGACGAACCCGGCGATGGTGGAGTAGCGGCCCGGTGGCCAGCTCGCCTGGCGTCCAAGCAGCGCACGCTCCCCGTCGGTCACCAGCACGATGATCGCTGGATCGATGCGCGGGAAGAATTCGTGCGCCGTGGCGGGGTTCGTACAGCGAATGACGTGGCCGGCGCGCTCGGCGACGGCGCGATATCCGCACACTCCACAGAACTGTTGTCGCTGGCGCCAGATCGTCAGAGCCCGTGCGTAAGCCAGCAGCCCGGCCGACTCCGCTGACAGCAGCGGCGAAAGAGGCCGCAACTCCTCGAAACTCGCTCCGACGGGCGCTTCGAACGGCTGATCGGGTCGCAGTTCCAGCAGTACGCAGCGGGCGCCCTTGAACCACCCCAGCAGAACCAGCTGTTGCGGATCCGCGCCGCGCACGGCGGGGCTCTCTCCCGTGACGAATGCAATGCGCGGCTGCGGAGCGAGATACATCAGGTGTGTCGTATCCCGCGCAACGATATAAAGCGTGTCGGGATCTGACCGGGCGGAGGCCGGCCAGTCGGCTTCCTCGCGCACGTCGGCGCGCCTGTCCGCATAAGGGCCTGCAAAAAAATTGGGTCGACCCGTTTCCATGAGCGCCGCTGTCCCGACAAACGGCAGCCATTCTACCAGTCTGCATGCAAAAGACCGGCGCAGGCGTACCGGTGACACGCTGGCTCCGAGCGAATTGCCCCGTACAGTGCCATGGAGCCCCGACACAGCATGCTCGAACGAGATCTGCGCCGAGGGAATGGTCCCACGACGCTTGCATTCAACAAACAAACTCGAAGTCCATGGCAATCGGATCGTGAGCAACCCGACGCCGCCCACTTCGGAAAAATCCGTTCCCTTCAGGCTGCAGAAAAATGCCGTTCCGACGGCGTGCGCAAGGATGACGTTCCCGTTAGGCTGCGGACCCGTCTTCACCTTGAGCGACCCCATAACTGGGGCGGTGAAGCAGCTCATCACCACTATTGTCGTCACTCCCTGAGAGAAGTTAGGAGCGCTTCGCGTTGAAGAATACGTGACCTCCCGCACGTTCGGATGTGGGAGGCCACGATTCGCTCAAATCATCACCGCCTCGCTACGCGCGACAGACCGTCGCCCTGAGCTGAATCACGCCCTTTGAAAGACCGCCGACAGGCCCTCGAGCGGCCGTCCACAGGCGGCGGTCACACGCGCGCGCCCGAGCTCGCACAGTCCTGGCAACTTCTATCGCGTATCGGAAAGCGTTCCATCACCATGAGGCCGCCGCACGCCACACATTTTCCCAGTCTGAGCTGGTCGCCCCGCGTCAGGGCCGTGGCGAGAAAGACGGCATGCTCGAACGAGATCTGCGCCGAGGGAATGATCGCGCGATAGATCTCGAATGCATAACAAAGCCGCTCGCCCCGTACGACGCCCGGCAGGGAGCCGGCCACCTCCGCGCCGCAATGTGTCGGCACCACGTGCAGCAGGCTGAAGAGGCTGGCGAGCTGCGCCGTCTCCCATTGAAGGCGCAGGGAGCGGGTGAAGTAAGCGACCTGGTGCGGCGACTTGCCGCGATGGCGCGGAACGAAGCGCGCCGCGTGACTCAAGTAGGAACGATAGAGATTGCGGATCCGGTCGTCCGTGAGTCCGGTCCACGCGCGTATCGTCTGCGTGCGGGCCTCGTGGCGCAGAAAGCGCAGTGCGAGATCCAGACACAGCCGCTCGCGGCTGTAGCGATCGTCGGAGATGCGCATGGCACTTCCTTGTAGCGGAGGGGCGCAGGGTCCGTAGTTTTGGGGGGAAATTCCCAAAACTCAATATTTTCAAAATTGGTCATATTTGACCAAATTCTCGCGTGCAATGCCTGACAATCTGCGTAAACATACGGTACGAAGGGAGGCGTCATGTGGTTGCAGTGCGAAAAAGAACACCACACGGAACGCGAGCGCGCTCGCTGGGACAATCCGTGGCCGTGCGGGGAGATACTGCGCTCACTCATCGAGTTGAACGAGCAATGCCTGGAGTTGCTGACTGCGCAGGCTCTGCAGCGGTCCGTTCCCGCCGCGCCGATGTTAAGGGACCTGGGCGAGTTGTGGAGCCGCCTCGATCAGGACAGCCGCCGGCGCGCCGCTGGCTGCCCGTTTCTGTTGCTGGACGCCGGATTTACCGACCTGTTTCGGTGGCGCTGGGTCGCCGGCAATCGGGTCGAAGATCGCGAGCCCGCCGTGCCCTCCTTCTTCAGCATGCCGGCGGTCACGGGGCTCGCGCATCAGGTGTTCAGTAACGCGTGGTACATGGTTCGGACCCAGCCCCTCGGCGTGCCGCTGTTTTTGGGCATGTCCGCTCCTTGCGCCGCGCTCCTTCGTGCCTGCACCTTGCGCCAGATAACGGAGCTGGCCGAGAGGCAGGCAGCGTGGCTGCGACCACGTTGGCCCGCACACACTCGGATCTGGGGTGAGTTGCTTGGTGCGGCGATCTCGGGAGAGGGACTGGCTCTCGAAAAGGCCCGCATGCATGGGGTGAACCTGCTCGCCATGGAGATGAAGTCGCTCGAGGAGCCCCGTGGCGGCGAGCGGCGGTGAGTCGCAGGCTCAGCCGGCTGCAAGAGATGCCGATCCCAGAAGGATCAGAGCCTCATTCGGCCTGAAGCTGCAGCGGTACCTTGCCGGGCAAAGCACGCGCGCATGCTTCTTACGGCGGAGCGCGCTGCGGGTCGAGGTGGGATTGCCGCGAGTGCCATAGTGATGCGCGTAGTGCAATGACCCAGATGTTGGCCTTTCCGTTGTCCCAATCACCCGCCTTCGGTTCGCCGGACGTATGTCCCGGGTGTGGGCTCGCGAAATAAAGCCAGCGCCCGTCCGGACTCAGCCGTGCCTCCACTTGGGATTCCGTCGGATCCGACCATCCGGGAATCTGCACCGGCCAGACGATCGGATGGGAAGAGGCCGGCGCGAAAGCAATGTACAGCCGCTCGGGACCTGGAGCACTTGCCTTGCCGGGTGAGCCGCGGTCGGAGCTGAATATCAGAAACCGCTGCTGCGGATCGACTGCGGGATCGACGTCGTTGAACGACCCGGTGCTGAAAGCCAGCGGTCTCGCCGCCGAATACGTTCGCTCACCGCTGGCTCGCGCCACCATCAAGCGGAAGCGGCCTGTCTGCGGATCGGTGTGCATGAAATAGAGATCGTTGTTCGAAGCCACCGACGGAGTCCACACGGACGCACTCGAATTGATCGCGGCCGGTAGAAGGCAAGGCACGCCAGAATGTCCGCGAAACAAATCGACGCGCCAAAGCCGGCCGCCAATCTGCTCCTTGTTGTAATACCGCGCGGTTAGGGCGGAATGCTCACTGGTGGCAGGGCGGTCGGAGGCGAAAATGATGTAGCGGCCGTTGGGCGCAAGAGCAGCCTCGAGGTCATTCCAGTGGCCCGAGAAGTCCGCAACACGCGGCGGCGACCAGGTCTGCTTCTGTCGTTCGGATACCATGATCGTGAACCGACCAGCGGTGTTGCGTGTGAAGAAGACGGTGCTCCCTGAGGGTGCGAAGGCTGGCGCGATATCACTGTCAGGCCCTGAGATCACGTTCGGAGCAAAGACACTTGCGCCCCCGTCTGGGGTACCCATGGCAGCTGCTCCAGAGAAGAACGCCACGATCGAAATGACAATTACGCAGCCTGCCCGATACACCACGCCCTCCAGTGCCGTGAGAGTCACATTCGGGGCTCGAAAAGCCCTCACCCCACCGGCCGCTAGAGCGAACCAAACACTTTCTTGACCAGAGCACTGCTCTGACCGAGCGGGTCCTTGCGGATCGCCTTCTCCTCGGCACCGATCTCCGCGAACAGGGCATCCATCGCCTTCGCGGTGACGTAGTCGTTGAGATTGGCATCCTCGGAGCGGATGAATCCGACCTGCTCGGCTTTGCCGGCGTACTCGTCGTAGAGCTGGCGGGCCTTCATCTTCGCGGTGGCCTGCGCCACGATGGGCTTGAATTTCTGGGAGAGCTGAGTGCTGGTTGCCTTGCGGAAGTAATCCGTCCCGGCCGTCTCGCCCCCCGTCAGGATGCCCTTCGCATCCTTCAGTGACATGTGCAGCACCGCCTGCTTGAAGATGGGCCGCGCATCGGCGACCGCGACCTCCGCCGCGTGATTCATGGCCGTCTTGAGCTTCTCGGTGTCGCCCGACATCCCGATCATCCGCAGCGCCCGATCCGCCTTCTGCAGTGCAGGAGGCAGTGAAATCGTGTACTTCGGATTCTCGAGAAATCCATTAGGCGCGCCGAGCCGGCTGATCGCCTTGTCGACGCCCTGGGAGAGTGCTGCGCGCAGACCGCTGCTCGCCTCCTTGGGAGTCACCGCATCCAGCGAGGCGCCGTCCGCGAGCAACGGCAGCGCGAGCATCAGCGCCACGCACACCGTACCGGCAGCTCGACAGGCCGTCAGCACATCACAGCGACTCATGGCGGCTCCCCCGTTCGGATTTCGCCTCAACCATGGTACCCCAGTGACTCCACTTGACTGGCTTTGCATGATTATGCAGAATACGCGCAAGTTTATGCAGAGTGCCATCAGCGTGCAGACCGATACCTCTCAGCTCGACCGGCGCGGTGCGATCCTCCGCCTGATTCGATCCGGCCTGATCCGCAAGCAGGAGGACTTGGTGCGCCTGCTGAAGAAAGAGGGCCACGACGTCACACAGTCCTCCGTGAGCCGCGATCTGCGCGACCTGGGCGTGCTCAAGGCAACCGGGCGCTACATCGTGCCGCCCGATGAGGTGACGCGGGCCAACGGCGACTTCGAGATGCTGGCCCAATTCGTGCGGGGCATGCGCCGCGCGGGTAACTCGATCACCGTCCTCAGAACAACCATCGGCGCCGCCCAGAGCGTCGCGGTGGCGATCGACAAGGCCGAGTGGCCGGAAGTCGCCGGCACCCTCTCGGGGGATGACACCATATTCATCGCTACGGGCACTGCGCGTGCGCAGGACGAGCTGGTCGAGCGGCTGCAGTCTCTTTTCAGGATCTAGAAGTCATGGCCGACACGACCCCTCGCCCGGGCGCTACGCCCATCGTCCTCGCTTACTCGGGTGGTCTCGACACCTCTTTCCTCGTGCCGTGGATAGCAGAGAACACGCGCAGACCGGTCATCACTGTGACCGTCGACACGGGTGGGATAGATGAAGCCACTGCACGAACGCTCGCAGAACGCGCGCGGGCGCTCGGGGCCATGGATCATCACCAGGTGGATGCGCGCGCGGATTATTTCGAACAGGTGCTGCGCTTCCTCATCATGGGCAACATCAGACGCGGCCAGCTCTACCCGCTGTGCGTCGGCGCAGAGCGTGTGATGCAGGCGCAAACCATTGCCCGCATGGCACGCAAACTCGGTACCACTGTCATTGCGCATGGCTGTACAGCGGCAGGCAACGATCAGGTGCGTTTCGAGGTCGCTTTGCGGACGCTCGCTCCGGATCTCGAGATTCTGGCGCCGGTCCGCGACCGCGGCTTCAAACGTCAGGAGGAGCTCGACTATCTGCAGCGGCGTGGCCTGCCGGTGCCCCCCTTTGGCGCCGCCTACTCCGTCAATCGCGGGCTCTGGGGAGTGACCATCGGTGGCCAGGAGACCCTGACCTCGAGCGGCAGTATCCCCGAAGGGGCCTGGGTCCTATCGCGGGACGCGTTCTCGACTGCGCGGCAGCCGGAGCAGCACGTTGTCTCGTTCGAACGAGGCCGCCCGTCAGCGCTCGATGGCAAGGCCCTTTCTCCGGTCCGCATCATCGAGTTGCTGGAGTCGATGGCCGGTCTGTTCGGGATCGGCCGTGGTATCCATTTGGGCGATACGATCATCGGCACCAAAGGACGAGTCGCGTTCGAGGCCCCCGCGGCCGAAGCGCTCCTCACGGCACATCGCGAGCTGGAGAAGCTCGTGCTGACAGGACGCCAGCAGCGGGTCAAGGAGCTCGTCGCGCAGCCCTACGGGGACCTGGTTCACGAAGGTCAGCTTCTGGATCCCGTCTGCCGCGACATCGAAGCGCTGCTGCTGTCCTCGCAGGAGCGCGTCACCGGCGATGTGCACCTGCTTTTCCGGCCCGGCCATCTGTTCATAGAAGGAGTGGAGTCTCGCTATTCCCTGATGACCGCCTCGAAGGGCGTGTATGGCGAAGCGGTCGGCGAATGGACGCCGACGGATGCTCTGGGATTCTCCAAGATCGTCGCGCTGGCGGGTGTCTTCGCCCATCGCGCGGGCGAACGCGCCGGGCAAGGGTGAGCAGATGAACGGGATGCGGAGCATCGTCGTGGACAAGATCGCCTCCGTGACGCAGGCGTGCGGCCTGTCGCACGAAGTGCGGGTCTCTGCAGAGATCCCCGCGGAGGAAGGAGTGGTCGTCGCCGTGGAGGTGCTGACCAACAAGTCCACCTACAACACACTCGAGCTCACGAGCGGGCGCATGGCCAAGGTCGGCAAAGGCGATGTCGTCGTCGGGGCGCTCGGCCATCGCAAGGCGCTGTTCGGCTATTCCGGCCACGTCCCCGAGTCCGTGCAGGCGGGCGACGTCATCCAGATGCTGAACATCGGCGGCGTGCTGGGTGTGTGCGACTCCGTTAATCCCGACAAGGGCAAGCCCTTTGACTGCCGGGTCATCGGCAGCGTGCTGCACTTTCCTTATCTCGGTGAGCGCATCGGGATCCCCGCGCGGGTGGGACACCAGCGCCTCGATTTCCAGGCAAGGTTGGATACCGGTGGCGTACCCGTCGTAGCGCTCGCTGGCACGTGCATGGAGGCAGGCAAGACGGCCGCTGCCTGCGCGGTAATCGGCCGCCTGCGTCATCGTGGCTTCGTGATTGACGCCTTCAAGGCCACGGGCGTCTCCCTTCGACGCGACATCCTCGCAATGGAAGACGCGGGCGCCCGACACTCCATGATCTTCACCGATCTCGGCGTGGTATCCACCACCAAAAGCACCGGTCCCGCGCTCACGCGCACGATGCTCACCGAGCTCGCCGCCGGCAAGCCCGATGCCATCGTGTTCGAGCTGGGCGACGGAATCCTGGGCACTTACGGTGTGGATGCCATCCTCGAGTGCCCCGACATCCGGGCAGCCCTGACTGGCCTCATCCTGTCCGCGAACGATCCGGTGGCCGCCTGGGGTGGTGTCAAGCTGCTTCGGGAGCGCTTCGAGATCGAGCCCTGCGTGGTCACCGGACCCTCCACGGACAACCAGGTCGGCGTCGAGATCATCACGAAGCAGCTCGGCGTACCGGCATTCAACGCGATGACTCACGGCGCCGCGCTGGGCGACCGGGTAGCGGAGGCGATCGGCCTGCGGTCGGCGCCATGAGCGATCGGATTCCGGCGATCGTTCTCGGCGGCACCGGTTACGTGGCGGGAGAGTTGCTGCGCCTGCTTGCGGGTCATCCGCACTTCGCGCTGGCGGCCGTGATGTCGGACAGCCAGCCCGGAGCAAGTCTCGCGAAGGCCTTTCCGCAGCTCGCCTGCATCTATCCGGACACCTGTTTCAAAGCCGAGTCGGACGTCGAGGGCCTCGTGCGCGAGCTGCCCCGGGCAGCGGTCTTCTCGGCGGCACCTCACGGCGTCTCGGCTCCTCTGATCGGCCGGTTGCTGAAGGCCGCAGCGAAGGTGGGAAAGCAGCCTCGAGTGGTAGATATCTCGGCGGACTTTCGCTACGCCTCCGCGCAAGCCTACGAGACTGTCTACAGGCATGCGCACGGGGCGCCCGATCGCATCCCCGAATTCACCTGCGCCGTCCCGGAGCACCTCGCCCATCTCGAGACCCCTCACGTGGCCCATCCGGGATGCTTCGCAACCGCAGTCCTTCTTGCGAGCGTCCCGCTGCTCACCCTTGACCTCATTGCACCGACATTGTTTGTAGCGGGCGTCACGGGCAGCACCGGAGCCGGACGCAAGCCAATCGAGGGCACACATCATCCGCTGAGGCACAGCGACCTGTACTCATACAATGCGCTCGCGCATCGTCATACGCCCGAGATCACGGCCTGCGCGCGGGCGGCTACGGGTATTGAAGCGGAGTTCGCCTTCGTACCGCATTCGGGTCCATTCGCGCGGGGAATCCACGTGACGGTGCAGGCACCCCTGAAGGCCAGTGCTTACGCTCGCGACATCCTGGCCGGCCTACGCGAATTTTACGCTGAGGCTCCGTTCGTTCGCGTCAGCGACCAGGCAGCGCGGATCAAAGACGTCGCAACGAGCAACTACGCCCATCTATCCGCGGCGACGAACGGTCGCTCTGTGGCGGTCATGTGTGCGATCGACAATCTCAACAAAGGAGCCGCGGGCGGCGCCGTGCAATGGATGAACCGGATGTTCGGCGTGGCCGAGACGGCCGGCCTGACCGCGCCCGCCCCCGGATGGACCTGACGAAACATGAGCACATTAACCTCTGCTGCGCGCTCAGCAGCGTCGATCCCCGACTTCCTCGCGCCCGTCTTCGCACAATATCCTCTTGAAGTGCGGTCGGCCGAGGGTGTCTGGCTCCGCAACAGCCGGGGCGAGCGCGTCCTCGACCTGTACGGTGGCCACGCGGTTGCTGCACTCGGCTATGCTCACCCAGGCTTCACTCGCGCGCTCGCCGAGCAGGCGCAGTCCTGTAGCTTCCAGACAAACGCCGTTGCGATGCAGGTGCGGGTGCGCGCCGCTGAGCGTCTCGTGCGTTTCTCCGCGTTGCCTTTCACGAGCGTCTTTTTCGTCAACAGCGGCGCCGAGGCCAACGAGAACGCATTGAAGCTGGCTTTTCGCCTGACATCGCGCTCTCAGATCGTGGCGATCGAGGGCGCATTTCACGGCCGAACCGCTGCAGCAGGTGCGGTTACCTGGGGTGCGCAGCAGAAGTGGTACAGCTTTCCGCGCACACCCTTCGATGTAAGCTTCATCCCGCGTCGGGACCTCGCGGCCATCTCACAACACGTCACGGCGTCCACCGCGGCAGTGATCGTTGAGCCTGTGCAAGGACTGGCCGGCGCAGTCGAAATGGGCGCGGAGTTCCTCGCCGCGCTCCGGCAGCGTTGCGATGAGGTGGGCGCGCTGCTGATTTTCGACGAGGTCCAGTGTGGAATGGGACGGGTCGGACAACCCTTCGCCGCCCATCTGTACGGGTTGGTGCCGGACATGCTGACGACGGCCAAAGCACTCGGCAACGGTTTTCCCTGTGCGGCGCTGTTGACCACCGCCAAGGTGTCGGCCGCCCTGAGACTGGAGCTCCTCGGCACCACTTTCGGCGGGGGCCCGATGGCCTGCGCGGTGATGGAGAGCGTCATCGATGCCATCGAGTCGCAGAATCTGCTCGAGCGGGTGCGACGCGTCGGCGCGCATATTCGCGCGAGCTGCCTGGTCGGGCCCGTGACCGCCCATCAGGGTGCGGGTCTTCTCGTGGGCCTGCGAACGAGCCGACCGGCCAAGGCGATTCAGGCCGAACTCCTCGAGGGCGGGATTCTGACGGGCACGGCGACTGATCCGAATATCCTGCGGCTGTTGCCCCCGTTCATTCTCGAGGAGGAGCACGTGGACATGCTCCGGGATGCGCTGGCGGCCCTGCCTGCATGAAGCGGTTCCTCGACCTGGCTGACCTCGAGCGGACCGACGTGGGGTCGCTGCTCGAGCTTGCGCGCCGACTCGAGTGCCAGCCCGAGCCCCAGGCCCTTGCGGGCAAGGTGCTGGGTCTCGTGTTCTTCAATCCTTCACTTCGAACACTCGCTTCGTTCCAGTCCGGCATGGCGCGCCTGGGCGGCAGCTCGTTCGTCATCACGCCTGGCCAGGGTACGTGGCAGCTCGAGACGCGAGTCGGTGTTGTGATGAATGGTGCGGCCGCCGAGCACGTGCGCGAGGGCATTCCCGTGCTCGCCTCGTACTGCGACGCGCTGGGTATCCGGGCATTTGCAGAGGGTCGTGATCTGGCCGCGGATCTGGCGGACACGAGCTTCACGGCGATGGCCGATCTGGTGAGCAAGCCGCTCATCAATCTCGAGTCAGCCGCGAGCCATCCGTGCCAGGCGCTGGCTGACTGGAAGACACTGGACGACCTGGGGGTCTGCGCCCGGGGTCGTTTTGTCCTCTCGTGGGCCTATCATCCGCGCGCGCTGCCGCTGGCCGTCCCGGCCGCTACCGTGCATATGGCCGCGATGCGCGGCATGGAAGTTGTCGTGCTGCGGCCCGAAGGCTTCGCCCTGCCTGCGCAGATCATGAGCAAAGCGCGCCGGGCGGCGGCGCTGGCGGGCGGCTCGGTGCGCGAGACTTCGGACCGGCGGGATGCTCTGACAGGAGCGAGTATCGTCTATGCGAAGGAATGGGCCGCGACCAGCTGTTATGGCGATACCCAGGCTGATGCAAAGCTGCGCGCCGAGCTCACCGACTGGTGCGTTCGCGATGACTGGTTCACGCCGGCGGCAGCCGACTGCCGCCTCATGCATTGCCTGCCCGTCAGGCGCAATACCGCTGTCGCGGACGAAGTGCTGGATGGTCCGCGAAGCATCGTGCAACGCCAGGCATTCAACCGCCTCGTTGCACAGATGGCCGTTCTGTATCGAATGCTCAAGGGAGGATGACGCTCAATGATCATGCATCGCGGCGAGCAGGCACTCGCCATCCGCGCGCTCAAGAGCGCCGCGCCTTACATCCGCATGTACAAGGGCAAGACCTTCATCGTGAAGGCCGGCGGCGGCCTCTTCGGTGACATCCTGGCGACGCGCATCCTCATCGAGCAGGTCGCGATCCTGCACTACTTCGGTGTTCGGGTCGTCATCGTGCATGGGGGCGGACCGCAGCTCACGGATCTCTCCGAGGCGCTCGGAATTCCGACGCGCATGGTGGAAGGGCGGCGTGTGACCGACCAGAAGTCCATCGATGTCACCGCCATGGTGCTCAACGGGCTGATCAACACGCGCATCCTTGGAATCTGCCGCGATCTCAACATCGATGCGGTCGGCATCAGTGGCGTCGATGCGGGGCTGGTGCGTGCCCACAAGCGCGCTCCGGTCCGGATCGGCAGCACCGGCGAGACCGTTGACTACGGATTCGTCGGTGACATCGATGAAGTGGATCCAGCGGTCATTCGCAAGCTGCTCGATAACGGCCTGATGCCGGTCATCAGCCCGCTGTCGGCGGACCAGACCGGTACCCTTCTCAACATCAATGCGGATACCGTGGCGGCCGCCATAGGTGCCGCGCTGGGAGCCGAGAAGCTCGTTCTGTGCACCGGAGCGCCTGGAATTCTCGAGCGCGTGGAGGATCCGGGCTCCCTCGTCTCCTATACCGATCTGCGCGGACTCAAGCGGCTCAAGGAAGAGGGCCATCTCCTCGATGGCATGCTCCCGAAGGCCAAGGCCATCGAGGATGCCATCCGCGGCGGCGTCCGCCGCGTGCACGTCGTCTCCTACAAGTCTCCCGAAGGAATCCTCGGCGAAGTCTTTACCAACGAAGGCACCGGAACACTGATCGTTGCCGATGTGAACGCGTTGACACTGGCCGAGCAGCACCCGGCGCAAGGTTCGGGCTGACAACCGATGAGGCGCCTCTGGGACAAGGGCACCGAGCTGAGCGATCGCATCTTGCGCTATACCGCCGGCGAGGACTACGCGCTCGACGAGCGCCTGGTCTGCTACGACGTGCAGGCCTCGATTGCGCACATCGAGATGTTGCATGCGCAGAAGCTGCTCTCGGCCGAGGATCTGCACAGCATTCGGTCAGGGCTTGCGGCCCTGGCGGACGAGCATGCCCGCGGCCTTTGGCACGTGGAGCTGGCGGACGAAGATGGACAGACGGCGCTCGAGCGTCGCTTGACGGAACGGATCGGAGCCGCCGGCGGCCGGATTCACCTCGGGCGATCGCGCAACGATCAGGTGCTCGCGGCGGTCCGCCTCTACCTGCGCGAGGCCACGAAAGGGTTGAGCCAGGGAGCCCTTCACGTGGCCGAGGCACTCGATCGGCTGGCGGATCGGGAAAGCAGCACACCGTTGCCTGGCTACACCCACATGCAGCAGGCGATGCCGAGCTCGGTACGACTGTGGGCAGGTGGCTTCGCCGCGGAGATCCGGGATGACGCCGAAGGGCTGCTCCTGTCGCAACGGCGCGTCGACAAGAATCCGCTGGGCTCAGCCGCCGGCTACGGCACCCCGGGCCTGCCCATCGACCGGGAAGCCACGCGCGCGAAGTTGAACTTCCGGCTCACGCAGGAGCCGGTCTCCGCCGTACAACTCTCGCGCGGCAAGGCCGAGGCACAGGTCCTCTTCGAGATCGTCATGCTGATGCAGGACCTGGGACGCTTCGCCGCCGACGTGCTGCTGTTCTATACCTCGGAATTCGGCTTCCTCGAGCTGCCGGAGGCTTTCACGACCGGCTCCTCCATCATGCCCCAGAAGCGCAATGCTGACGTGTTCGAGCTGATCCGGGGACGCTCGATGACTGCTATGGGATGCCTCATCGAGGCTCTCGGCATCTGCGCCAAGCTGCCCTCCGGCTATCAGCGCGACCTGCAGCTCCTCAAATTCCCGTTGTTTCGCAGCATCGACCTGGCTCTGCTGACACTCGAGGTCCTGCCCTCAGCCATCGAGGCGATGGCTTTTCGCAAGGATCGCATCGCACTCGACCCCGGGATTCATGCCGCCGAGGAAGCGAATCGCCTGGTGGTCGAGGAAGGCATGCCGTTCCGCGAGGCCTACCGGCGCGTGGCGGCGAAGCTCAGAGGAGGCAGAAACTAGCTGCTCCTCGCTCTCGGCGCCTCGATGCTGAGTCGTTGAGCGTGAACTGCCGTGGACGGCTAGCCCGCGTCCGCTTGGGTCTCCGGAGCGGCCTTGGCGAAGGCCGGCAGGCTCTCCAGGTGCGCGCAGATGGCGGTAAGGGTGGGATAAGGTTGCACGTCACACTTGAGGCGCCGTGCGTTGTACATCTGCGGAACGATGCAGACGTCCGCGATCGTCACGGTGGATCCGAACATGTGATGCCCGTCGCCACCAGTGCTGCGTACTTCCTGCTCGAGTGCGCGAAAGCCCTCCGCAATCCAGTGACAGTACCAGGTGTTTACGGCATCGTCAGTGTGCCCCAGCGGTGCGCGCAAGTAATTCAACACGCGCAGGTTGTTGAGGGGATGGATGTCGCAAGCGATGGTGAGGGCCATGGCCCGAACACGGGCACGATCGATCGGAGCCCGGGGCAGGAGCGGCGGCTGCGGATGCATCTCGTCCAAGTATTCGATGATGGCAAGCGACTGCGTGATGAGGCGGCCTCCCGCCTCCAGGGCCGGCACCAGTCCCTGCGCGTTGAGAGCGCGGAAGGCGGGCGAGTGCTGTTCGCTCGCGGGTGCGCGCAAATTGATCGCGGTCGTCTCGTACTCGATGCCCTTCAGGTTCAGGGCGATGCGGGTTCGGAAGGCCGCAGAGCTGCGGAAGTAGCTATAGAGTTTCATCGTCCACCGATCGTGTTGCGCAGAATCTCCAGGCCCTCGATCCCCCCTTCGAGTCGATCCCCCGGCTTCACCGCACCGACGCCGGCCGGCGTGCCCGTGAAGACCAGATCGCCGGGCTGCAGCTCGAACAGACTCGACAGCTCGGTGAGAATCTCCGGCACGCTCCAGATCATCTCACTCACGTCCGACTGCTGACGCATCTCACCGTTGACGCTCAGCCAGATCCAGCCGCGCTCCACATGTCCCGCCGCGACGGGCCGTATTGCTCCCAGCGGCGCCGAGCCATCGAAACCCTTGCCGGTATCCCAGGGCAGTCCTTTCTTTTTCGCCTGCGCCTGCAGGTCTCGTCGCGTCAGATCATTGCCCACCGCGTAACCGAACACGTGCTTGAGGCTCTCACTGCCCGGGATATCTCGCCCCGCCCGGCCAATCGCGACGACCAGCTCGATCTCGTGGTGCAGATCTTCGGTTCGCGGGGGGTACGGCACCATCGCGCCGCTAGCCACGATCGCACTGGCGGGCTTGCTGAAAAAAAACGGCGTGCCCTTTGCCGGGACGGCACCCATCTCGAGGGCATGATCGGCGTAGTTGCGTCCGATACAGTAAATGCGATGCACGGGAAAGCGCTGACGGCTTCCAGAGATCTCAACGCTGGACGGGGTGGGAGGCGCGAAGGCGAATTCGGTCACGGGCGGCTCCGGCGGTGGCGCGAATGCGGGTAGACTACCCGTCATGCACACTTGGCGCACGCCCGCTTCCATCGAGCAACTTCAGCAGTACTCACGTAACACGCTGGTCGAGCACATCGGCATACGCGTCACCGAGATCGGGCCGGACTACGTTCGCGCCACCATGCCTGTCAACTCGCACACGCATCAACCTATGGGAGTCCTCCACGGCGGCGCCTCCGTGGCGCTGGCGGAGACGGTCGGAAGTCTCGCGGCCAGTCTGTGTGTCGACCCCAAGGTGCATATATGCCTGGGTCAGGAGATCAACGCGAACCACATCCGGCCGGTCAGCTCGGGCATCGTCACCGCGACGGCACGCCCGTATCACATCGGCAATCGCAGCCACGTCTGGCACATCGAGATCCGGGACGAGCTGGACCGTCTGGTGTGCGTTTCGCGTCTGACGATGGCCGTGGTGGATCGCCCCAAGGACATGCCATAGTATCGATATGGCCGAGAACTTGAACGCCAGCACGACGGCTACGGGTGGGACGGCGGACGGCTCGCTGCTGACCTACACGCACGTCATCTACGCCCTGCATACAGCCTCCGTACTGATGGGGCTTGCCACCTTCTGGTCGATCGCGGGCAGCTTCATTTTTGGCCTGCCGTCGATCGTCGCCGTCATCATGAATTACGCGCGCCAGGCGGACGCGCGCGGCTCGTTCCTCGACACTCACTTCCGATGGCAGATCCGCACGTTCTGGTTCGCACTGCTGTGGCTGATAGTGATCTGGGCCGTGTCCTTGCCGCTGATGCTCATCCTGGTTGGAATTGTGACGTTCTATGTCGGTCGAGTCGCCCTGGGGATCTGGGTCATCTACCGGATTGCGCGCGGTTGGCTCGCTTTGCGTGAGCGTCGTCCGGTGGGAGTGTGAGGAGTGTTGGCTCGAGCCTGCTGGCTGCTGCCACGGCGTTGGGCAGCCTGACGCTGCTGGCGGCGTGTGGTCAGAAAGGGCCCCTGTATCTACCTGATCGGGGCACCGTCATCACTCGGCCTGCAGGCTCCGCGGCGCCCGGCACGGCCCCCGCGCAAGGCCAGCAGACGACAACACCTCCGCAATCCAGCTCGCCCACTCCAGCGGATCAGGCCCAACCCAACCAGCCGCCAACAGACCCCTCATCGCAGAAGCCCGATGATCGCAAGGACGAGGCCGACAGCCAGGCGCACCCGCACCCTTAGCGCCTGAGCTAGGCTCGCACCAATCCTTTGATGGGTTTGGCAGCGGCACTGTCGGGAAATACCCAGTCCTCCAGAGCACCGCTGGACACCTGCAGATGCTCTGCGAGAACACCTTTGAGCACCGAGCGCAGATCGAGAGTCGGCCTCAGATCTCGGCCCTGATACAACTCGCGCGCTGAGAGTCCTGGCCAGTCCGTCACTACGCGGCCGCCGTGAATCGCGCCGCCGAGCACAAAACAGGCGGTGGCGGTGCCATGATCCGTTCCACGCGTGCCGTTGGTCGCCACCGTTCGGCCAAACTCGGTGGCGAGCACGACCGCGGTGTTGCTCCAGACCGGTCCGAGTTCCTCCCTGAGTGAGCGCAATCCCTCGTCCAGCGCAGCGAGCCTTCCCGCCAGTTGACCTTCTGCGCCTCCTTCGTTCGCGTGCGTGTCCCACCCGGTCGTGTCGAAGACCGCAACTCGAGGCCCATCCTCGCGCCGCAGGAACCCGGCGGCCGCGCGGACGATTTCGGTATAGCGCGCGGGCCTGGCCTTGCCCGTGGCAGCGAGCCCGGGGGCGAGTGGGCCGGGGCCAGCTCCCATCATCGGTTCCGATTCTCCCGCGATGGCATCCGCGGCGAGCGCATCGGCGAGTCGCTTCGAAAGCAGCGGATCCGCGGCATACAGATCAGTGACACGCTCCAGCGTGTCATCGTCGAGGGCTGCAAGCCTGGAGGCAGACCACGAGGTCACGGACGCCGGCCCCCGCATCAGCAGAGGCACGTTCTGTCCCAGAGCCACGCCCAGCTCCTTCGGGGAAGGACGGGTCGCCTGCAGTGAAGCCAGCGCCCGATTGAGCCAGCCTGTCTGCAGCGCGTGAGGATGAACGGAACCGTTTTCCAACACGTCCTGACCATCGAAATGTGAACGCTCACGGTAAGGACTGGCCACCGCGTGAAACACGATCAGGTCGCCGGCGACATACCGATCCTTTAGAAAGCTCAGGCTCGGATGCAGTCCGAAGAATCCGTTGAGAGGTAAAGCGCCGCCGGCAGCGTCCGGAGCCGCCAGGGCAAGCTCCCTGCGCAGGGTTGCATATCCGGAGTCGCCGTACGGAGGCACCACCGCGAGTCCGTCCAGCGCACCGCGCATGATGACGAAAACAACGCGCGCCTCCCCACTGCCAGTCGTCGCGAAAGCCACGCGCGAGGTCATCAATGTCCCGCCGAGCGCCAGTACACCCGCCGTCAGGAATTCACGTCGTCTCAGGGTTGGCACGAGAATCTCCTCGCATGGCGCATGACCACACTCAACGTCGCATGAACTCAGGCGCGGCAAGCAGCAGGGTGACGGCCTGTGCAGCACTGGCCGCGTGGGCTATGGCCGTCCGCGTCGCCTTCTCGAGAGTGCCGGCGAGGAGCTCGCGCGCGAGTGCCGCCGCATCGCGCCGGCTGCCGACCCGCTGCCCGATGGCATCGGCCCATTCGAGTCGCTTGATGAGCGCGGAAGCTCCATCCCAGTCGGCACTCCGATCGGGCCAGCCGGCCGGTGAGCCAGGACTGTAGGTACGTTGACCCATCACTTCGAACGGCGCCAGCGGCGCGCGCCCCGCGTCGACCGGCAGGTCGAGGCCGCGAAAAGTCGAGACAATGTAGTCGTTGGGCGACTTGTACTTCGCGCTCGGCTGGGCCCACGCCTCGGGCGAATCGATGAGTGCGCGGTAGAGCGTCGGCAGATGACCGTCGCTGCGGATGAACGCCTGCGCGATGCGATCCACCGCCGGGGCGGGCGCATCATCCGCAATGAAGTGACGCGCCAGCTTGGCCGCAATGAAGTGAGCCGTTGCGGGGTGGGCGGCAAAATCGCGCAGGACGGCAACCCCCTGGCCATGGCCGTCGTCTCGATAGTGTTTGCCGAGCACCACTTTCGTGCCGGGCTCGTGCAGCTGGGGCCGGAACATGAACTTGCCGGCCTCGCTACGTGCGAATCGGCCGCCACCCTCTGCACCGATCGACCAACCCGTGAGAACTTCAGCAAAGCTCGTGACGTCCTTTTGCGTGTAGCCGCCACCCACGCCGAGGGTATGCAGCTCCATGATCTCGCGAGCGAGGTTCTCGTTGATGCCAACCTGGCGTGCGGGATTGCGCCGCTCTACCACACGAGCCGCCTGGGAGTCAGGTCCGACGGAGGCCTGGTTGTCCAGGTAAAGCAACATCGCCGGGTGCTGCTCGACTGCAAGCAGCAGGTCTGAGAAATGCCCGAGCACGTTGGGCCGTATCGCTTCCCGCTCCAGGCTGCCGGCCAGTCCAAGAACAATGTGCTTGTCCACCGATACGGCGAAATGATTCGTCCAGAAGTACGTGAGCCGCTCGACGAAGGGCCTCTCGGTGCCGACGCCTTCCCGAAAGCGAGCGGTGGCTTCAGCCATGTACACCGGCCGATAGATCTGGCCAATCTTGAGTACGGCAGCCACCGCGTTCGCCTGGGTGGTGGCATTACCTGAAGCGGTGGCCTCGCCCTCGGCGCTGCGCTCAGTCGCGACGCTGCGCTCAGCCGCGACGCTGCGCTTCGCCTCGCGCAGCTCCCGCCGGGCTTTCAGTGCCTGCGACAGCGTCTCGGCCGAGCTGTGCAGGTCCGCGTCAACCAGGACAGGTGGCGCACCTGTGAGCTGCGCACGTAGCCACTCCCGGGGCATGCCGCCGATCCGCGCCAGCTCTCCGGGCCGGGCACCCAGCCCAAACCGGTTGGCCGCGATGGCCGACAGGGTATCGGGTGCAGCTTGCAGCAACGGCAGACCTCCTGAAGATGTGCTACCGCCATAGCGCACCAGCCCGAAGCGGGTTGACCGGCGGCTGACCGAATACGGCAGGCAGTCCGATATACTGGGGATCCCCCCGCGCCGGCCGCTTGCATGACTCAATCGCCCGATCTGGTCCTCGTCGACGGATCCTCTTATGTCTACCGGGCATTCCATGCCCTGCCGCCCCTGACCAACTCGCGGGGCGAGCCGACTGGCGCCGTGTACGGCGTGCTCAACATGCTGCTGAAGTTCCTCAAGGACTATCAGCCGCGGCGCATCGCGGTGGTCTTTGACGCCTCCGGGCGGACTTTCCGCGACGAGCTGTTTGCCGAGTACAAGGCGCACCGCACACCGATGCCGAACGATCTGCGCTCGCAGATCGAGCCGCTGCTCACCATCCTGCGGGCCCAGGGCCTGCCCATCCTGCGGATCGAGGGTGTGGAAGCGGACGATGTCATTGGAACGCTTGCCTGCCGCGCGGCCCGGGCCGGGCTCAGCGTACTGATCTCGACCAGCGACAAGGACATGGCTCAACTGGTCGATGGCTCCATCACGCTGATCAACACGATGAGCAATACGGTGCTGAATCGCGAGGGAGTCAAGGCGAAGTTCGACGTTTATCCGGAACAGATCATCGATTACCTCGCGTTGATCGGGGACAGCTCCGACAACATTCCCGGGATCGACAAGGTGGGACCGAAGACCGCGGCCAAACTTCTGGATCAGTATCAGGCGCTCGACCAGGTGATCGCCAACGCCGCCAACATCGGCGGCAAAGTAGGTGAGAACATTCGTGCGGGCCTGGACACACTCGAGCTGTCGCGCCGCCTCGCGACCATCCACACCGACCTCGAGCTGCCACTGTCACACGAGCAGATGACGCCAGCCCCCCCGGATACCTCGCAGCTGCGCGAGCTGTACACGCGCTATGAGTTGCGGTCTTTTCTCAAGCAACTTGATGGAGCCTCCTCCGACTCGGCTGCGGGGGCCCCTGCCAAGACGCTGCCGGGCTCATCGGACTCTGGCGCGCTCGCCCGGCTTGCGCAGGGCGAGTCTTCCCCGCTGTCGCAGGTCGAGCGACATTACGAATGCATCTCGGCATGGCCGGATCTGGAGCGCTGGATTGGCCAGTTGGCTGACGCGCAGGTCTTTGCGTTCGATACCGAGACGAGCAGCCTCGAGTACATGAAGGCCGAGATCGTCGGTGTCTCCTTCGCACTGCAGCGCGGCGTGGCGGCGTACGTGCCCCTCCGCCACGACTATGCCGGCGCCCCCGAGCAACTCGACCGCGAGCGTGTGCTCGCGGCCCTGAAGCCCATCCTGGAGGATCCCACCCGGACGAAGATCGGCCACCACCTCAAATACGACGCGCACGTGCTGGGCAATCACGGCATCGAGTTGGCCGGAATGCGCTACGACACCATGCTCGAGTCCTACGTCCTCAACAGTGTCGCGACCCGGCACGACATGGACTCCACCGCGCTGTGTTACCTGGGCATGAGAACAATCACCTACGAGGACGTGGCGGGCAAAGGCGCCAAGCAGCTGCCATTCAACCAGGTGCCGGTGGACTCAGCTTTTCGGTATGCGTCCGAAGATGCGGACATCGCCTTGTGTCTGCACCATACGCTGTGGCCGCAGCTCGAAGCGATACCACAGCTCAAGCGCCTGTACGAGGAAGTCGAGCAGCCGTTGATGCCGGTGCTGTTGCGCATGGAGCGCCGGGGTGTGCTGGTCGACCGCGAGCTGCTGCGCGCGCAGACTCGCGAGATCAACCATCAGCTGCAGGAGCTCATCGAGCAGGGCAGGCGCGAGGCGGGCACCGAGTTCAACATCGACTCGCCGAAGCAACTGCAGCAGATTCTATTCGACAAGCTGCGGCTCCCTGTGACGCGACGCACGCCCACCGGCCAGCCTTCCACGGCCGAGGATGTCCTCGAGGAGCTCGCCTCCTCCTACGCGCTCCCGCGGATCGTGCTCGATTACCGGATGCTGGCCAAGCTCAAATCGACCTACACCGACAAGCTGCCGGAGCTGGTGGATCCGCGCACCGGGCGCATTCACACTTCCTACCATCAGGCGGTCGCGGCCACGGGCAGGCTCTCTTCCGCCGATCCCAATCTGCAGAACATCCCGATCCGGCGCTCGGAAGGCCGCCGTATTCGCCAGGCTTTCATCGCGCCGCCCGGACAGCTGCTCATGGCCGCGGACTATTCGCAGATCGAGCTGCGGATCATGGCTCATCTGTCCGGAGATGAGGGACTGCTGGCGGCCTTCGCGGAAGACCGCGACGTGCATCAGGCTACGGCGTCCGAAGTCTTCAGCGTGCCGCTCGAGAGCGTGTCGGCTGATCAACGCAGGCTCGCAAAGACAATCAACTTCGGGCTCATTTACGGGATGTCGCCCTTCGGCCTGGCACGACAGCTCGGCATCGACCGCGGCTCCGCGCAAAAGTACGTCGAGCGGTACTTCGCCCGCTACCCGGGGGTCAAACGCTTCATGGACGAGACTCGGATGAAGGCGCGCGAGCTCGGATATGTCGAGACCGTGTTCGGCCGGCGCCTGTATCTGCCGGATATCCGCTCGGGCAACAGTCAGCTGCGTCAATACGCCGAGCGAAGCGCGATCAATGCACCGATGCAGGGAACCGCGGCTGACCTCATCAAGCGCGCCATGATCGCGGTGGATGCCTGGTGTCAACGCGAGGGCAGCCGCGCCCGCCTGATCATGCAGGTGCACGACGAGCTCGTGCTCGAGGTGGGATCGGACCTGGTGGAGCCGGTGGCGGAAGCCGTACGCGGCTGCATGACCGGCGCCGGCGAGCTGCGCGTGCCGCTGCGAGTCGATATCGGTACGGGCGCCAACTGGGACGAGGCCCACTGAAAGGCCGTCATGGCCGTCATGGCCGTCATGGCTCACCGGGATGGCACAGTTGTATGGCTCGCGGGTAATTGCACGGCCGCGCTAATCCGTGGCTTTTTTGCCATCGACGGCGTGCTCAAGGCGAACGGTTGGAGACCCCACGGCAGCAGGCCGCCTGGGCTTTCTGTAGCGTAAAGGCCACAGACCTATAGTCAAGCCACTGATCTGGATAGTTTTTTTCGAATTGCCTGCCGGAACTTCCCGCCGGGCCGCCCGTCTAACCGGGTGAGTGCTAGTCACTCCCCGCTTCCCTCCCTGAGCGGGTCAACCCGGTTCACGAGACCTGTACCGGGTTAGTCTGCCCCGGTGACCTGTTCAAGGTCATCGGGGTCTTTTATTTGGGGCCTCAGTTTGCTCAGCTACGCCGTGAGCCAGGCTGACAATGTCCCCTGAGCCTCATCGAGTCCCGTCCTGTCCACGGCGGAAAAAAGCTGGACGCTCGCGCGGTCGCCCAGCGCGGCCCGTGCCGATCGAAGCGCTTGCGCGCCTTCGGTTCGATTGAGCTTATCCACCTTGGAGAGCAGCACGTGCAAGGGGAGGGTCGGTCCGACCCAGCTCAGCAGTGCTTCATCGCCCTCCATCACTCCGCGTCTGGCGTCAACGATCATGAAGAGTCCGCGCAGCGACTGTCGCGTGCGCAGTGCTTCGATGAGCGGTCGCCACATCTGGCGCTCGGCCGCCGGACCGCTCGCATAGCCGTATCCGGGCAGGTCCACGAGACGCTGCAGCGGAGCGAGCTCGAAAAAATTGAGCAGCCGCGTGCGACCGGGTGTCTTGCTCGTTCGGGCCAGCCCCTTGCGCTCGGTCAGCGTATTGATAGCGCTCGACTTGCCTGCATTGGAACGGCCGACGAAGGCCACCTCGGCGCCAAAATCCGGGGGAAATTGCGCGGGCGCAGCCGCGCTGATCAGGAATCGACCTTGTGAGAAACGGCCCACAGCGCGCCTAGTGTACAATTCTGCGCCCCTGCAACAGGACGAAACCGGATAGAAAACAATGGCGAAGACGATGAGAGCCGGCTGGGCGGGCATCGCCGTGCTGGCGACGACGGTCAGCTTTGCGCAGACGGCCGCGGCCCCCGCGAGCCACGTGCCCTTCTCCGACGGAACGGTTCAGGCGGGCACGACCAAGACCGCCGTGTGCTCCTCCTGTCACGGACCGAACGGCAACAGCACCAACCCGCAGTGGCCCAGGCTGGCCGGACAGAGCGCCGTCTACATCGCCGAGCAGTTGAGACTCTTCAAGGGCACGGAGCGCAACAACCCGGTCATGATGCCGATGGCCTCCAGCCTGAGTGACCAGGACATCGACGACATCGCGGTGTATTACGAGGCACAGACGCCACAGGGACTGGAGGCCGACCCTTCCTACTGGAAGGCTGGCGAGAGCCTGTACCGGCACGGCGACAGCTCGCGCAATATTCCCGCGTGCATGGCCTGCCACGGCCCGGACGGCCGCGGCAATCTGGCAGCGGGCTACCCGGCACTTCGCACGCAGCAGTCTGTCTATGTCATGAAGCAGCTTCATGATTACGCCAGCGGTGCCCGCTACGCCGGCGCCAAGAACCCGGCCACGGCGAGCCGCAATGGCGTGATGATGTTGACCATCGCGAAGCGTTTGTCCGCTGAGGACATCCGCAACGTCGCATCCTACGTTCAGGGGCTTCGCTGACGAGGCTACGCGCGGGCTGCGCCCGCACCACCATTGAGGCCACCGATGATCCGATCGATCGCTCTGTCCGCTGTTCTGCTGCTCCTGTGCTCGTGCGCGCGCAGCCAGACACCACAACAGCCTGTCACGGCAGCTCCGCCCACGCCGCCCGCGGCGGCTGCGCAGCCGCAGACCTCCACACAGCCGGATCCCGCCGCGGCGCAGAGCGAGACACAGCAGGCCGCTGCTGCCCAGGAAAAAGGGGATGAGCCCGAAGAGGATCGTGGCCAGGCGCGCAGTGATGCGGGCCTCGAGCGTCTTGCGCAACTTCCCGCCGATCAACAGCTTCCCGGCGGCAAGTGGAAGCCCGGAGTCAACTACGATCCGCTCGTGCCGGCGCAACCCACCAACGTCGGGCCCGGTAAGGTGGAGGTGGTCGAGGTGTTCTGGCTCGGTTGTCCGCACTGCTATGCCCTCGAGCCTTACATCCAGAACTGGCTGAAGAACAAGCCGGACTACACACAATTCGTGCGGGTGCCCGTCATGTGGGGTCCGGTCCACCGTGCGCACGCGCGGCTCTTCTATACACTCATGGCCCTCAACCGGCCGGATCTCGTGCAGCAGGCCTTCGACACGATCCAGCAGAAGCACGAGATGCTCGTCGCAGAGAACGATGAGGACACGCTGAAAGAGCAGGAAGCTTTCGCCAAGGGGTTCGGCATCAGCGCGGATCAGTACGCCAATGCTTACAACTCCTTCACCGTCAACTCGAACCTGCAGCGTGCCGAGCAGCTCACCCAGCGGTATCACGTCGAAGGGGTTCCGCTGGTCGTGATCGACGGAAAGTACACCACGGATGTGGGCAAAGCCGGCGGACCGAGCGAGCTGATTGCGCTGATTGACGATCTGGCGGCCGCTGAGCATCGCCACTGAGCTCCCCTGACGGGGCGACACGGAGATGACCGAGTGAAGCGGCTGCTCCGGAATGACTCCAGGTGTTGAGCACGTTCGTCCCGCGTGCGACCGGGCTGGTCATGAGCGAAGGGCCCGCGGGCGCCTCGCTGCCTGCCGATGCAATCTGGATCGATCTGCGGGATCCGACACGCGAAGAAGAGCAGCAGGTGGAGGCCGCGCTCGGCATCAACGTGCCCACACGCGAGGAGATGCAGGAGATCGAGGCATCGAATCGCTTCTATGAAGAGAACGGCGCGCTGTACATGACCGCGACTCTCGTGACCAAGCTCGATACCGACCTGCCGGTGCGGACACAGGTCACGTTCATCCTGACTGGCTCGAAGCTCGTCACCAACCGCTATACCGATCCGTTGCCGTTCCGTCGTTTCATCAGCTACGCCGCCACTCACCCGGTACCGGCGCCCTGTGGCGCGACAGTGCTCGCGGGCCTGCTCGAGTCGATCGTCAACCGTATCGCCGATGTGTTGGAAAAGGTGGGCAACGATGTGGATTTGATCTCCTCCGAGGTCTTCTCCCGATCGCGCGACCAGCGCCCGGCGCCACGCGATTTCCGCAGCGCCCTCGAACTGATCGGCCAGAGCGGTGAGCTCGTCTCCAAGGCCAGCGAGAGTCTCGTCAGCCTGACCCGTCTGCTCGGGTTCGCTCAGCAGAGCACCGGTCCCGAGCTGCCGCAGGAAGCCCGTGTGCGGCTGCGAACCCTTTCCCGCGATGTCCTCGCCATGAGCGACCACTCGTCCTTTCTCGGCGACAAGGTGCAGTTCGTCCTCGATGCCACCCTGGGCATGGTCAGCATCGATCAGAACAACATCCTGAAGATCTTCTCGGTCGTGGCCGTCTTCATGCTGCCGCCGTCGGTCATCACGGGCTTCTTTGGCACCAACTTCGAGCACATCCCGTGGCTGCACGAGACCTGGGGCCCCTGGGCGGGCCTCGCCCTGATGATCGTCTCCGCGACGCTGCCGTACCTGTACTTCAAGCGGCGCGGCTGGCTGTGAGGGCGAGCCGGTCGCTCACGATTTGTGCGACTGGCTCGCCTGCAGCTCGGGGAACCCTTGGGCCGCTTTCTGGACGTCAGCCGGGAAGTCTTCCATCTCGTGGACCTGGCGGATCTCGATGACTTCGTTATCCGAGCCCGGACATCGGCGCGCCCAGTCGATGGCTTCGGCACGCGAGTTGACTCGGATGATCCAGTAGCCTCCGATCACTTCCTTCGCCTCGGCAAATGGACCGTCGGTCACCATTGGCTTGCCTTGAGAGAAGGAGACCCGCGCACCGGTGGAGGGCGGGTGCAGGCCGTCCAGCGCAACGAGTACACCGGCGCGCTGCAGTTCCTGGTTGTACTTCATCATGGCCTCGACGGCCTTCGGGTCGGGCATGGTGCCGGGCTTGGCGCTCTCGTAGCCCTTGGGGATCATGAGCATCATGAATCGCATGGTCTGGCTCCGTTGAAGGTTCGGCGGCGCTGCGGGCCGCCTTACCATGATGACGCACGGAGCCCCCGCGGATCGACAAATGCCCACGGAGAATTTCGGCACGACTTCTGGCCCGGCGGCGGCCAGGCACGCGCCTGGATGCCGCGCCGAAGCCTGTCGTCAGATTCCGGGGATTTCCCGGCTCGCGGTAAGGGTGACTGGGCAGCACTGGCGGCCCTGCTCGCTCCAGCGCTCGGCGGCGAAGGCATGGGTCGCATCCGGGATGAGCCACGCATCGCGTGGCTCGGCGCCGCTCGGCGCGAACGCCCAGGGCTTGCGCCGCAGGTCGAGAATCTCGAGGGTCCGTCCGGTGAAGTTGGTGACGAGCAGCGTTTGGCCGTCCGCAGTACTGTGAATCTCCCTGGGAAATCCTTTCGCGGGCAGCACTCCGAGCAAGGCCGTGGAATCTCCGGCGGGCCTGCCGGCATCGATCACATACAG
Organism: Steroidobacteraceae bacterium; assembly: GCA_036501985.1. Taxonomy (GTDB): domain Bacteria; phylum Pseudomonadota; class Gammaproteobacteria; order Steroidobacterales; family Steroidobacteraceae; genus 13-2-20CM-66-19. The sequence continues at coordinate 217,397 of DASXZI010000018.1, forward strand.
TGACGCGCCGACTGGGGACTGTCCGCCGAAACGGTTGGAATTGGTGACCACGATCTGGCGGCCACCGTCGATCACCGCGAGACCCACCGGAGCGTTGCCAACCGGGACCTTCACCGGCTCAGGCTGGACTCCCGGAGCCATCAGGCCCATGGAAGGAAATGTCAGCAGTGTGTCGCTGCCACGCGCCGTCACGTACACCCGCTCGCCTTCCGGCGAGATCGCGACCCGCACCGGGTTGCATCCGGCGCCGACCCACTTGACCACGGCGTTCTCGGAGCCCGTCACTGCGCGGGCCACGTCGATGACGGCAATCGCGCCCTCCGTGTGATCCGGGGGCGCTTGCGGGCTGCCCTCGCGCCGGCAGCGCTTCGGCCAGCCCCGCGACTGCACGGACTGACTGGTGGCGAACAGGTGGCGTTCGTCCGCCGACAGCGCCAACCCGACAGGCGAGGCACCGACCGCGATGGTGGCAACGGCGGTCAACTTCCGGAACCGCGTCCGGCGCATGGCTGCGAGGTCGAGGACGCCGATACGGCCCGCCGCCTCGTTGCTCACGAACACATAGTGGTCATCCGAAGTCACCACCGCGTAGATCTGCATCGACGCCCCGTGCGGCTCGCTCCAGTAGCCGAGTACGGGGTTCTTTTTCCCACCGCCGAGCCGCTGCACGTCCAGAAAAGCAACATTGGCTCCGTTCGCGACAACCAGGACCTTGCCGTCATGAGTGAGCGCCAGGCCGCCCGGCGAACCGGCGAGCGGCACGATCCGCTGCAGGGACACCCTGCCATCGCGCCTGCTCAGAACGGCCACACCGGCAGAGGACCCGGGGGCCGCGGAGCTCAGCGAGGCGAATATCGTGCAGCCGTCAGCGCTCGGCACGGCGGCAAATGGCTCGCCTGGCAGCTCGATGAGCTCCACGGCAGAGCGCATCGCCCGGTTGCAGTCGACCGCCTGCGCGGCGGCGGGCGCAAGCAGCCACAGCATCAGCAGCAGGCAGGTTCGGTGGACGGACAGGAGGCTCAAGCGCATCTCCAGACGTGTTAGCTGTCGGGAGATACCCTAACTGATCACCTCGGCGCCGGGATCGGTAGTCCCCGCACAAACCTCGTGCCTGAGTCACAGTTACTCACCGGTGCATGCTTCACACAAATGATCCAACACGGCGGGATTTCAGCCAATTCCAACATCCCAACATGCACCACAGGCCCATAACGTGCGTGTGTCACTGCGGGGGTGGTTATGGGCGAACGTCGGGCACACTATCGGGCCTCACGCCCAACCCGATCGCGCCGGCGACGTTTACTTAATCAGCACCCGGGCAGCCGCCGATCGAGGGATCGCAGAGCCGCGCAATGCCGGATATCGCCTGCCGCTCGACCTTGATCGGCTTTACGAGGCGATGGATGCCATGCCCTGGGGAGCCGCTCATGCCCCGAGTCGGGCCTCTCTCCGGTGCGTGACCGGCACAGACATTGAAATCTGGAGCGCGCCCGGCGGGATTCGAACCCACGACCCCTGCCTTCGGAGGGCAGTACTCTATCCAGCTGAGCTACGGGCGCGAGGTCTCGATTCTACAGGAGAGCCCTCGGTCGGGGCGATTCGCCTGCCGCCGGCCGGATGCTCCCGGAGGCGGGGTGGTCTATACTGCGGCGCCAATTTGCAGGCGACGCGGGTCTCATCGTGAGCAAGCAGGATACCCATTTCTTCAATGTCTTCAGTGTCGTCATCGGACTGCTGGTCGCCATCGCGATCTGCCTTTTCGTCCTGGCGCGCGTCGTTGCCAGCCGGACGCAGGACAAACAGGTCATTAGCGAGACGCAATATCTGAAGAACGTCGAGGCGCGGATGCAGCCTGTCGGGCACGAAGCCGTGGCGGGACAGGACAATACGGCGCTCGCAATCAAGCCCGACGCTGGCGCGGCGCAGGCCGGCAGCGCCAGTGCCGGACCGCTGCCGAAATCGGGAGCCGAAGTCTTCCAGCAGGTTTGCAGCGCCTGTCACGGGGCCGGTATCGCCGGTGCGCCCAAAGCCGGCGACAAGGCAGCCTGGGATCCCCGCATCGCCAAAGGTAAAGCCACGTTGTACGAGCATGCACTGCACGGCTTTCAGGGCAGCTCCGGGGTCATGCCTCCCAAGGGTGGCCGGGCCGATTTGCCGGACGATCTGATCAAACAGGCCGTCGACCACATGGTCGACATGGCGAAGTAGAAGTTCGAGCAGGAGCCTGACCTGTCACCGCCGCACGACCTCGAGCGCGCGGCGATCCAGCGCCCGGTACATCACCGCTTCGCCAACATGGACGCTCGAGATCACTGCATCCTCGCTCAAATCGGCGATCGTCCGCGCCAGCTTGAGAATCCTTTGGCGAGCTCGCGCCGACAGGCCGAATTGCTCCATCGCGCGCCTCAGTATGAGGCGAGCTGACTCGTCCACCGCGCACACGCGGTCCATCTGCGCATCCGAAAGCCGTGCATTGCAGACACCCTGCCGCATCAGTTGAATTCCTCGCGCACGAGCCACCCGTGCTCTCACGACCGCCGTGTCGTCCGACTGAACCTCCCCCTCGAAAGCGTTCAAGTCAACTCGCGGAACCTCGATGTGTATATCCAGCCGATCCAGCAAGGGGGCCGAGATACGCGCTCGGTACCGAGCAACCTCTGCTGGAGTACAGATACACGAACCGCAAGGGTCTCCCAGCCGTCCGCATGGACACGGATTCATGGCGGCCACGAGCTGAAATTCTGCCGGGTACTGAGCCTGAACGGCGGCCCGTGACACGCTGACGACCCCGGACTCCAGAGGCTCGCGCAGAGCCTCCAGAGCATGCCGGTCATACTCCAGCAGCTCGTCCAAAAACAGAACGCCGTGGTGCGCCAGACTGATCTCCCCGGGTCGCGCACGCGAGCCGCCGCCCACGAGTGCCACGGCGGAAGCGGTGTGATGCGGTGTTCGCACGGGCCGCCGACCGAAACGGTTCCTGCTGAATCCGGCGTCGCTGATGGAAGCGATCGCTGCAACCTCCAGGGACTCGGCCTCCGTCATCGGCGGAAGCAGCGCGGGCAGGCGTCTTGCGAGCATGCTCTTCCCGGACCCCGGGGGTCCGATCATGAGAAGCGAGTGCGCACCGGCCGCCGCGACTGTCAGGGCTCGCTTGGCCTGAAGTTGCCCCCGTACGTCACCCAGATCGGGCATGGCGCCCGCGGCAACGCTCGCACTGCACATCGGCATCGACGTGAGAGGAGGCAATCGCCTCTTGTCGAGGAGCTGATCGCACACCGCCCTGAGGTGATCGGCTACACGAACCATTGGCGTGGCGTGTCCGCCGGGAAGCACGCTCACTTCCTCGGCATTCCCCTTCGGGATGACGACCTCGTGTCCGTCACGGGCAGCATGCGCTGCGGCCAGCAGAAGTCCCGATACGGACTTCAGCTCTCCGCTCAAGCCCAACTCGCCATAGAACTCGGTCGTGCCTGGATCACCGCGAAGCTGGCGGGAGGCCAGCAGTATCCCGAGCGCGATCGGCAGATCGAAGCGGCCGCCGCGCTTTGGCAGGTCTGCGGGCGAGAGGTTCACGGTGATGCGGCCTGCTGGAAACTCGAAGCCCGAGTTGAGCAGAGCCGCGCGGACGCGTTCCTTGCTCTCCTTCACCACGGTCGCGGGCAATCCCACCATGCTGAAAACCGGCAAGCCCACATCGAGACTGATCTCGACCTGTACGAGCGGTGCATACAGTCCCAGTTGTGCTCGACAAGCGACTGTGGCGATGGTCATGTGCTTCCCTGGAGCCGCGCGAAGGCCTTCTGCGGCACGGACTCTCGCCAGTCTAGGCACAAGACACGGCGCGCATGCAGGAGGAGTTTGTGCGTCGAACCGCGCGATATGCGTCAGGTCGCGCAGTGTCGTCGGATCTCCTCAGTCGCACAGCACCGTGCGCGCAGGACTAGCCGCGGGTTCCACCCTCCATCCCGGCCACCTTCTTCTCCAGCTCCTCGAGTCGCGCGCGCGTTCGCTCCAGCACGCGCGTCTGCGCTTCGAACTCGTCGCGCGCGACCAGATCCAGCTTGCTCAGGCTCGAGCGCAGGACCGCGCGAAAATTGCTCTCTGCATCCTCGCGCAGCGTGCGCAGCCCGGGGGGCAGGCTCTCGAGCAGTCGGCGGGCGATCTCATCTATCCGAAACGTGTCCATGGAACCTACCTCTGGCTGAGTGAACCGGATGCCACCGGACCGTCATGCGCCCCACGGCGGTGTGCGGGCCCACGCGTTGCCCCGATTCGACGCAGAGACAGCTGTCGCGGCGCTAAAACGGTGCAGCCGCGGCGTCCCGGCGCACGCAAGCCGTGCAATCCGATGAGATCCGCCGTGGCATGGAATCTGCACTCTGAAGGCGCCCCCCCGCAAGCCCAATGCCTCCGGACGGCCCGCTCACCACTGGAGAGAAGATGCGCCTCGCTCCGAAGACTTCCAGCACCGTTCGCGGCACTTCCCGGACACTGCGCCGGCTCGGGCCCTTCGCGCTTGTCCTGCTCGGGCCGACCATCGCCTGCGCAACCGATGCCCAGGCGCTGCCTGACAAGGGCGACACGGCATGGATGCTGACGTCGACCGCACTCGTGCTGCTGATGTCCGTCCCCGCGCTGGCCCTCTTCTACGGCGGCCTGGTGCGCACCAAGAACATGCTGTCAGTGCTGATGCAGGTGTTCGTAGGCTTCTCGCTCATCACCGTGCTGTGGTGTGTCTACGGCTACTCGCTCGCGTTCACCTCCGGCAACGCGTTCTTCGGCGGATTCAGCCGCGTGTTCCTCGCAGGCACGTTCGATCCCCTCACGCAGAGATTCTCGCTCGTCGGCACCTACAGCAAACACACTCCGCTGTATGAGCTCGTCTACGTGGCGTTCCAGGCCACCTTCGCCGCCATCACCTGCTGCCTCATCCTGGGGTCCATCGTCGAGCGCATCCGATTTCCGGCGGTGCTGCTCTTCCTGGTGATCTGGTTCACCTTCAGCTACTGCCCCGTGGCCCACATGGTGTGGTACTGGCCGGGGCCGGACGCTTTCACCTCGGCCGCCCGGGCCGGTGCGCTCAACGCGACGGGCGGCCTCCTCTGGCAGTGGGGAGCGCTCGATTTCGCCGGCGGCACCGTAGTTCACATCAACGCCGGTGTGGCCGGCCTGGTGGGCTCAGTGTTGCTGGGCAAGCGCACGGGCTTCGGTCGGGAACCCATGCCGCCGCACAGCCTGACGATGACGATGATCGGAGCCTCGCTGCTATGGTTCGGATGGTTTGGATTCAACGCCGGGTCTGCTCTCGAGGCGAATGGCTCGGCGGCCCTGGCCTTCCTGAACACCTATCTCGCCACCTCCTGCGCGGTACTGTCCTGGATGTTCTGTGAGTGGACGCTCAAGGGTCGGCCGTCGATGCTCGGAGCGGCCTCCGGCGCAGTGGCGGGCCTGGTAGCAATCACTCCGGCGGCGGGCAACGTCGGCATTCCCGGCGCGTTCGCGATCGGCATCGGCGCAGGACTGGTGTGCCTGTGGGGGGTGACTGGCCTGAAGAGGGTGATCCGCGCCGACGATGCCCTGGATGTCTTTGGAATCCACGCGCTCGGGGGCATTTTCGGTGCGCTGATGACCGGCATCTTCAATGCTCCCGCCCTGGGCGGCCCGGGATCAACCCAGGACTGGGTGACGGGCACGATCGGGTACCCCGGGATCTGGCCGCAGCTGCGGATACAGATCGAGGCGGTCACGCTCGTGGTCCTCTGGACGGCCATCGTGGCCGTGATCGGGTTTACGGTGGTCAAGAGGGTGATGGGGCTTCGGGTCACGGAAGAAGAGGAGCGGGAGGGACTGGACATCACTTCGCACGGCGAGCGCGCGTACGACATGTGACCCAGGCGAAGCCGCCCGAAAACGAGCGGCCCCGGGGCGCAAGAGCGCGCCTGGATGGCTCCGATCAGGGGTCCTGTGCGCCGATAGCCCTCGCGGCTGGCCCGTGTGTGACGGAGTTCTATGGTCGCCGCCCTGCCGACCGGCGATACTGCCCCCGCTGGGGAGGCCCTCTCTTATGTTGCGAAGCATCGCTGTCGGAACTCTGATCCTCGCAGGCATGGCGGCGACCGCCTATGCCGATGTCTACCGCTGGGTGGACGAGCAAGGCGTGCCTCATTACACCGACCAGTGGGTGCCGGGTGCGCAGGTCATCAAATCGAGCAAGCCGCGTCCCAGCTCCGATGCGGACTCCGCAGATCGGGCTTCGGGACCACAGGCCGGTGCCGAGCATGCCTCACAGCTCATCAGTCAGCAGAATGCAGCGCAGGCCGTGAAGGCGGACGAGGCCAAGCTGCGCGAGCAGCAATGCAAGGATGCGAAGGACCGTTACGAGAAGGCGCTGACCGCAAAACGCTTCTACAAACCGACCAAGCCGGGCGAGAAGGATGAGGACCGGACTCCCGATCGCGAGTACCTGTCGGACGAGGAAGCCGAGGCCTATCGCATCCAGGTCCGCGCCCAGATGGAGCAGGCCTGCGGGAAACAGGCGGCCAGCGAATAACCTCGCTGTCCCCGCATCAGGGGACGCTCTATAGTTGCAGTTGCGGCTCGCTCGGCCGCCCACTACGGATGCCTCCACATGCGGGTCGGCTTCGCAGGCCTTGGCGCCATGGGAGCGCACATGGCGCGCAATCTCCACCGCGCGGGTCTCCTGAGTGCGGTCTGGAACAGGACCGCTGAGAAGGCGCGTGCCCTGGCGGGCGAGCTGAATTGTCAGGCACCTCAGACACTGGCGGCACTGGCCGCGTCGGTGGACGCAGTGGTCCTCTGCGTCTCAGCGGACAGCGATGTCCTGGATGTTGTGCGCGCACTTGCCCCCGGTATGCGCAACGGCGCTCTGGTGATTGACTGCTCGACGGTCGGTGCCGAAACGGCCCGGATGGCTGCCGGCGTGTTGCAGCCGGGAAGCGTGCAGTTTCTCGATTGCCCGGTGAGCGGGGGCGTCGAGGGCGCTCAGAACGCCACGCTGGCCATCATGGCGGGCGGCTCACCGGAGGCGTTCGCGCGAGCGCAGCCGATATTGGCCGCCCTCGGTAAAACGATCACTCTGTTCGGGCCCACCGGCAGCGGCCAGGCGGCCAAGGCCACGAACCAGATCATGTGCGCCGGCATCATCGAGGCGGTCTCCGAGGCGATGGCCTTCGCCCATGCGCAAGGCTTGCCCCTGGAGAAGCTCATCGAGACCCTCGGCAAGGGAGCCGGGTCGAGCTGGTACTTCGTGCATCGCGCTCCGAACATGGTCAGGGGCAGCTATCCGGCGGGGTTCCGCGTGCGGCTGCACGCAAAGGATCTGGGAATCTGCCGCGACATGGCCGCGCGCTTCGGCGTCGCGCTCCCGGTCGTGGAGCGCATGTTGGGCGAATACGCGGAGCTCGTCTCCCGCGGCTATGGGGATGAGGATATCTCCGCGACCTTCCGCCTCAAGGAGGAGCTGTTCGAGCGCCCGGCGAAACCCGGCGCTGCCCCCAAAGACGCATGAAGACGGCACCGGCCGCTGGCTCCGACCAACCCTTCTACCTTCCGAATTTCTGCACGTCGCGCGCCGCACTGGCCATCGTGCTGATAGTCGAGCTGACGGCGCTGGTGCTGACGCTCGCCCGCGATAACCCGCTCATCGGCTTCTGGACCGACCTTGCCCGGACGTCATTCTTTCTGCTGTGGATCGGGCTCGCTGGTGCGGGACTGCTGTGCTGGATGGGTGAGCCTCTTAAGCGGCTGCGCGTCGCACAGGGCTCGGCGGCGGTGCTGGCGCTGATCACCGGTCTGATCACGGTCGTCTCGGTCGGCACGTTCATTCTCGGCCGCTCGACCTTGGTTGGAAACCCGGGCCTGAGTGTGTTGTTTCCGCCCGAGCCGGGCACTTTCCTGTTACGCAACGTGATCATCGGAGTCGTGGTGACGGCGCTCGCCCTGCGCTACTTCTATGTCACACACGAATGGCGGCGCAACATCGAAATGCAGGCCACGGCGCGCGTCCACGCGCTGCAGGCCCGCATCCGGCCGCACTTTCTGTTCAACAGCATGAATACCATCGCCTCGCTGACGCGCACTCACCCCGAGATCGCCGAGCAAGCCGTGCAGGATCTCGCGGATCTGTTCCGCGCGAACCTCAGTGAAAAGCGCAATACCATCACCCTCGAAGAAGAGTGCGAGGTCGCCCGGATCTACCAGCGCATCGAGCAGCTTCGCCTGGGATCCCGACTGAGCATCGAGTGGAAGATCGACGCCCTGCCGCGCAATGCAGTCGTGCCCGGCCTGATGCTGCAGCCGCTCCTGGAGAATGCCATCTACCACGGCATCGAGCCGCAGCCCGAAGGCGGTACCGTCACGGTCACCGGCGAGCTCGCCGCCGGCCTCATCACCATCGTGGTGCGCAATCCCGTCGGCGAGGGGCAGAACGAGCGCGAGGGTAACCGCCTGGCGCTGGCCAACATCCGCGAGAGGCTCGGGCTGATGTACGGCGAGCAGGGCCTGGTGAAGTCCGGACGATTCGGCTCCGAATACATCGTGACCCTCAGATTTCCGCACATCGAGAGCCGCGTGGGGCTTGCGACTTGAGCCTGCGGGTGCTCATTGTTGACGACGAGGCGCTCGCCCGCGAGCGCCTGGCCAGCCTGCTCGGCGAGCTCGAAGGAATCGAGATCGCCGGCGAGGCCATGACCGGTGAGCAGGCGCTGCAACAGACGATCGAGCTGATGCCCGACGTGGTCCTGCTGGACGTGCGCATGCCCGGGATGGACGGCCTGGAAGCTGCGCGCCACATGAATGTGCTGAACGAGCCGCCCGCCGTGATTTTCACCACGGCTTTCGATGAGTACGCGGTCACTGCCTTCGAGGCACAGGCGGTCGGTTATCTCCTCAAGCCCATCCGCAAGGAGAAGCTCGCTGCCGCGCTGGCCCAGGCAGGCCGACTGACGCGACCTCAACTCCAGAAGCTCTCGGCCAACACGCCCCAGCGGCGCACCCACATCGCCGCCAGGCACCGGGAGGGCCTGCGACTCATTCCCATCGAAGACATCCTGTATTTCCTCGCCGAGCAGAAATACACGACCGTCCGGCATCTCAAGGGTGAGGATCTGATAGAGGATTCGCTGCGCGCGCTCGAGGAAGAGTTGGGCTCCTCGTTCGTGCGTGTTCACCGGAACGCGCTGGTCAGCGTGCGCCATCTGGAACGAATCGACCGCAATGCCGACGGCCAGTACTACGTGAGGTTGCAGGGATGTGAAGCGCCTCTGCAAGTCAGCCGGCGCATGGCGAGCGAGCTGCGCGAGCGCTTCCGCATCTGATCCGCTGGCGCCGCGCCGGCCGGTTTTTCCTGTTGACTAGCGAGGCGCATAGTCGAACGAATCGAAGTAAAGGTGGGTGGGCCGCGCGCCACGGACGGGGAAGCTCGAGCGGATGGCCTCCACCATGGCGGGAGGTCCCGCGGCGTAGATCTCGTAGGGCCGCAGGTCCGGGTGATCCTCGAGCACACGCTCGTGAACCCACCCGAGCTGATGATGTGCGGCGTGTGTTTCGGTCGCCTCCGACAGGACCGCGGTGAAATCGAGACGCGGGTAACGACGAACCCACTCGAGCAGCACGGGCTCCTCGTACAGATCCTGCGGGCGGCGCGCTCCCCAGTACAAGTGGATCGGCCGTTCGATGCCGCCCTCGAGGATATGGCGCAACATGGATTTGAGCGGTGCGAACCCCGTCCCGCCGGCGATCATCAGAAGGGGCGCCCCACCGGGCCGGTAGACGAACTGGCCGATCGGTCCTTCGATCCTCCACAGAGCGCCGCTCGCGGTCTCGGCGAACAAACGTTCCGTGAAGCCGCCGCCGGCGACCCGTCTCACATGCAACTCCAGCAGAGCACTGTCATGAGGCGGACTCGCGATGGAGAAGCTGCGGCGCCGGCCTCCCTCCAGGAGGACATCGAGATACTGACCGGGCTGGAATCTCAGTGTCTCGACCGCCGGCAGGCGCAGAAACACCTGCAGGACATCGGGAGCCAGCCGTGCAAGCCTCTCTATGCGGCAGGGCAGTGTCTTGATCTCCACTTCCCCGACGCTGGCAATGAATCGAGCCTCGACCACGAGGTCGGTCAGGGCCCGTGCCTGACACAGCAGGATGTAGCCCGCCTGCTCTTCGGCGGCGGTGATTCCGGGGGGGCGGCCTCGCGCATAGGCTATCTCGCCCGTGCGCAGCAACGCGCGGCAGGAGCTGCAGTGGCCGGATTTGCAGCTATGGGGCAGATTGAGACCGGCATCCAGCGCGGCTTCGAGTACGGACTGTTCCGGGCGCGTGCGGATCGTGCGCGCATGAGGCTCGATGCGAACCGTGCGCTCGGAAGTGGTCAAGGCGGGTCCCCTGCCGAAACGTTAAACTGTCGGCAGCGTAGACGCATGCGCCGCGCGACGCCAAGCTCACCGACATGTTCACGAACCCTTCCACCGAGGATATCGCCGACCTGCTGCGCCGGGCACGCGTCATCGCCATGGTCGGACTGTCCGCCAGTCCTGCCAGGCCCAGTCATCGCGTGGCGCTTGCCCTGCAGGGTTTCGGCTACCGGGTCATTCCGGTGAATCCGACCGGCGGCCGCATTCTGGGCGAGCCGGCTGTGCCCGGCCTCGATCAGATCCAGTCGGTCCTCGAGGCAGGCGAGCGGGTCGACATCGTCGATGTCTTCCGCCAGCCGGAACACGTCTCCGGAATCGTCGCGGACTGCATCCGGCTGCGCTTCCCAGCGCTGTGGCTGCAGGACGGAGTGATCGACGAGGCGGCCGCCGAGAGGGCCCGTCGAGCGGGGATCCTCACGGTGATGGATCGGTGCCTCTACAGGGATCGAGCCGCATTGGGTGCAGCGGCCTGAGGCGTTTGCGCACGGAACGGGCGCTTCGGTTATTCTCCCCGCATGCGCATCAACTTCACGAAGATGCACGGATCAGGAAACGACTTCATCGTGTTCGATTCGCCTTCGGGCGGTACCTCAGTTCCCGCAGAGCAACTCAGAAGGCTCGCCGACCGGCACACCGGCATCGGCTTCGATCAGGCGCTCGTCCTGGAGGAGCCCCGGGGTGGCGACACGTCAGTGTACTACCGGATTTTCAATTCCGATGGCGCCGAGGTCGAGCAGTGCGGAAACGGTGCCCGGTGCATTGCAGCGCTTCTGCATCGGCGTGGGCGAACACGAGCCGGAGAAGTGAGGATGGGGAGTGCCGGCGGGGTGATTCACGCACGAGTCGAGCACGGCGGGCTGGTCTCCGTGGACATGGGCATCCCGAACTTCAACCCAAAGAGTTTGCCTTTCGAGGCTCCTGCGGAAGCGGACCTGTATCGGCTGGATGCGGGGGGCCGCTCTGTCGAGATCGGCGCGGTATCGCTCGGTAACCCCCACGCCGTGGTGACCGTGGCCTCTGCCGACACTGCGGACGTGGAAACGCTTGGGCCAGCAATCGAGACGCACCGACGATTTCCCAACCGGGTCAATGCGGGATTCGCCCAGATCGTGGACCGCTCGCACATCCGGCTGCGCGTACACGAGCGTGGAGCAGGGGAAACTTTGGCGTGTGGTACGGGCGCCTGCGCGGCTGTTGCCGTGGGGCGGCGCCGCGGCCAACTCGACCCGCAAGTGAATGTGAGCATGCGTGGTGGCGAGTTGCGCGTAAACTGGGACGGTGCGGGGAGCCGTATATGGCTAACGGGCCCCGCCGAGGTATCCTTCGAGGGTCACGTCGAGGTCTGAACCCTATGACAACACGAGAAGCCCGGGGCGTGGTCGCGGTGGAAACGGAAGAGGAAGCCATCGCCACATACCTGCAGCACAATCCTGATTTCTTCGAGCGGCACCATGCGGTGCTCGCCCGTCTGCGGCTGCCGCACGCCCGCGGAGGGTCGACGATCTCGCTCGTGGAGCGCCAGATCGAGGTGCTGCGCGAGAAGCACGCCGCAGTGGAGGGCAAGCTCGCGGAGTTCGTGCGCGTGGCCCGGGCGAACGATGCTTTGGCCGACAAGCTGCACCAGTTCACGAAGCGCCTGTTGCGCGCAGGCTCACGCCAGGCGGTGATCGAGACGATGGAGTCGAGCCTGCGAGTGGACTTCGACGCGATTCACTCGGTGCTCGTGCTCGTCGGCGCGCAGCCGGATCTGGTCCCGCAGAGATTCGTGCGCTCGGTGCGGGCCGACGATGCCAATCTCAAGTCCTTCGAGACGCTGTTCACGAACGGCAAGCCGCGCTGCGGCCAGGCCCGCGACTCGCAGCGTGAATTCCTGTTCGGCGCGGACGCCAACGACATCGGCTCCGTGGCGCTGGTACCCCTCGGGGACAAGGGGAGCGTGGGACTGCTGGCCCTGGGCAGCACCGATCGCGACCGTTTTCATCCGGGCATGAGCACGGAGTTCCTGGCGCGCATGGCGGACCTGATCACGGAAGCGCTGGCAGGCAGATGAGCCGCTCCCGCGGCGGCGGGCGCTGCCGGTGACACCTGCCGCTCTGGAGTGGGTGGACCGGTATCGGCGCTACATGCTCACAGAGCGACGCCTCTCCACCCACACCGATTCCAACTACGCACGGGACCTCGCCGCGCTGGTGCGTTTCTGCGACGGCCATGGCCTGCAGGAGTGGTCAGCACTCGATAGTCAGCACATCCGCACGTTCGCAGCCCAATCGCACGCGCGCGGGCTCGCTCCCCGCAGCATCCAGAGGCGCCTTTCGGCCGTACGGGGATTCTATGCCTTCCTCGTACGCGAGAGCACGGTCTCCAGGCGCCAGGCGCCGGACGCGCCGCGATCCGCGGGCAAGCCGGTCAAAGTGAATCCAGTGCTCGAGGTGCGCGCGCCCAAGGCACAGCGCCGTCTGCCGGACACGCTGGACGCCGACCAGATGGCGCGGCTCCTCGAAATGCCTGCGGAGGATCGTTTCGTCACGCGCGATCGCGCGATCATGGAGCTCCTGTACTCCTCGGGCTTGCGCCTGGCCGAGCTCGTCGGCCTGAACGTGAGCGGGCTCGACCTCCCGGACCGTACCGTCACGGTCCTCGGTAAGGGCGACAAGACTCGAATCGTGCCGGTTGGACGACACGCAGCGGCCGCGCTCACGCAGTGGCTGAAGGAGCGCGCCACGCTGGCGCGACCCGATGAGAGGGCGCTGTTCGTCGGGCGCTCGGGGTCGCGCCTGGGGCGCAGGGCCGTCCAGGTCAGGGTTGCGTACAGGGCTCGGCGCCAGGGGCTCAATACCCGGGTGTATCCTCATCTGTTCCGCCACTCCTTCGCCACGCATCTGCTCGAGTCCGGAGGAGATCTGCGTGGCGTTCAGGAGCTGTTGGGACATGCGGACATCGCCACGACCCAGATCTACACGCACCTTGACTTCCAGCACCTTGCCCGCATCTACGACGCAGCTCATCCGCGCGCACGGCGGAAGGGAAAATCGACGCCCAGAGGTTGAGAGCCCGATGCCAGGCCACTGTGGGGCGCCATGAGCGCCCATCCCGAGTTCAATCCCCACGGCACGACCATCCTCGCCGTTCGTCGCGGCGACAGCGTGGCCATGGGTGGCGACGGACAGGTCACCCTCGGCAATACCGTCATGAAGGGCAATGCCCGCAAGGTACGCCGCCTCTATAACGATAGCGTTCTCGCTGGATTTGCCGGTGGGACCGCGGATGCGTTCACGCTGTTCGAGCGCTTCGAGGGCAAGCTCGAGAAGTACGGCAATCTCACTCGCGCGGCGATCGAGCTGGCCAAGGATTGGCGCTCGGACCGCTTCCTGCGCAGGCTGGAGGCGCTGCTCGTGGTCGCTGATCCACACAAGATCCTGGTGATCTCCGGCAACGGCGATGTGATCGAGCCCGAGCATGAGGTGGCAGCCATCGGCTCGGGCGGGCAGTACGCGCTGGCGGCGGCACGGGCGCTGCTCGAGGGCTCGGACCTCGATGCACGCAGCATCGTCGAACGCTCCCTCGGCATCGCCGCAGACATCTGCATCTACACGAATCGCAACCTCGTCATCGACGAGTTGAAGCAGGCGAGCGCCTGATGTCCTCCCTCACACCCCCGGAAATCGTCCAGGAGCTCGACAAGCACATCATCGGCCAGGCTGCGGCCAAGCGTGCCGTGGCCATTGCCCTGCGCAACCGCTGGCGGCGCATGCAGGTAGATGAGCCTCTGCGCCAGGAGATCACGCCGAAGAACATCCTGATGATCGGCCCCACGGGCGTAGGCAAGACGGAGATTGCGCGTCGGCTCGCCAAGCTGGCGAACGCACCGTTCGTGAAGGTCGAGGCGACCAAATTCACGGAGGTCGGCTATGTGGGCCGCGACGTGGACTCGATCGTCAAGGAGCTGGTTGACGTTGCCGTCAAGATGACTCGGGAGCAGGAAGTGGACAAAGTCCGCCTGCGAGCGGCCGATGCCGCCGAAGAGCGTGTCCTCGATGTGCTGCTGCCCAAGCCGCGCATGATGGGATTCTCCACGGACGAGCCCAGCACGCCGCGCGATGCGGAGACACGCCAGAAGTTTCGCAAGATGCTGCGCGAGCACGAGCTCGATGAGCGCGAGATCGAGATCGAGCTGCGGGCGGTACCGACGGGCGTGGAGATCATGGCGCCTCCGGGGATGGAGGAGATGCAGCAGCAGCTGCAGTCCATGTTCCAGAACCTCGGCGGCAACCGTACACGAGCCCGGAAGGTGAAGGTCCGCGAGGCGCTCAAGCTGCTCACCGACGATGAGGCCTCCAAGCTCATCAACGAGGACGAGCTGAAAATCCAGGCGCTCGCCAATGCCGAACAGAACGGCATTGTCTTCATCGACGAGATCGACAAGGTGACGCGGCGCCAGGAGACGGCGGGCGCGGATGTCTCGCGCGAGGGCGTGCAACGCGATCTGCTGCCCCTGGTCGAAGGCTCCACGGTCACGACCAAGTATGGACCGGTCAAGACCGATCACATGCTGTTCATTGCCTCGGGCGCCTTCAGCCTGTCCAAGCCCTCGGATCTGATCCCCGAGCTGCAGGGGCGGCTACCGATACGGGTGGAACTCGAGTCGCTCAAGGTGGGGGATTTCGTTCGCATCCTGACCGAGCCGGATGCCTCCCTGACCACGCAGTACCGCGCCCTCATGAGCACGGAAGGGGTGAGCGTGGAGTTCGCTCCGGAGGGCGTCCGGCGCATCGCCGAGATCGCCTTCCACGTCAACGAGCGCACCGAGAACATCGGAGCGAGGCGCCTGCACACTGTGATGGAAAGGCTGCTGGAGAACGTCTCCTACGAGGCGGTGAACCAGAACGGCCGGACCGTGAGCATCGATGCGAAGTACGTCGACGATCACCTCGGCAATCTCGTGAAGGACGAGGATCTGAGCCGCTACATTCTGTGAGCGAACGATCCGAAGCGATGCGCGTAAGCGCGCGTGAACTCCGCGCCGTACAGCAGGATCTGCGCCGAGTAGTACACCCACAGCAGCACCAGGATCACCGAGCCTGCGGCCCCGTAGGCCGAGGCCACGCCGCTGTTGCCGATGTACACCCCGATCGCGTACTTGCCGGCGGTGAACAGGAAGGCCGTGACCAGCGAGCCGATCGCCACATCGCGCCAGGCGATGCGCACGCTCGGCAATACCTTGTAGATCGTCGCGAATAGCGCGGCGACGAGTGCGAACGCGAACAGAAAGTTGATCCAACCCAGCAGCACATCCAGTAGCCGCTCACCGTGCCAGAGACCTGCCAGAGCGGCCAGCGCCGCGCTGATGACCAGTGAGACGAGCATGAGAAATCCGAGCGCGAGGATCAGGCCGACGGACAGCAACCGGGTCCGGATGACATACCAGATGCCCTGTCGGCGTTCGAGCGGCACGTTCCAGGTCTGATCGAGCCCTGATTTGAGCTCGGCAAGCGCCGTGGTGGCGCCGACGATCAGCGTGACGACGCTGATGAGCGTGGCCAGCACACCCGCGCCTGGCCGGCCCGCGTTCTGCAGGGCAGTCTGTATCGCGCTGGCCCCGTCGTGACCGATCAGACCGGCGATCTGACCCACCACCTCACCGCGCGCGGCGCTCTCTCCGAAGAAGAAGCCTGCGATGGCTATCGACAGGGTGAGGACCGGGGCGAGCGAGAACACGGTGTAGAAGGCAAGCGCAGCGCCGGTGCGCGATGCCTGGTGATCGAGCCAGCCATCGGCAGCGTCGCGCAGCACGAGCCAGAGCAGTCTCAGCTGTGTCGCCTGTCCGTGCCGGCTCCAATTCAACATGGGCACGGACGGTCCCCTCAGGGAGCATCCAGGCACCGCAAGGGCGAGCGCCGGACGACGATGTTGGGCGCGACGACCGCCTTGACCGGAAAATGATCCGAAGCCTGGCGCGAGCGGGCTGTCCGGTGCGCCTCGAAAGCCAGCACCTTCGCCGGCAAGCTCGTCCAGAGGCGATCGAGCGCCAGCAGGGGAGCCCAGACCGGGAACGATCGCTGTGCGGGCGCCCGGCCGAGCGCCTGGTGCAGCCAGCGCAGCGGCCTGCCCAGCGGCAGCCACTCATTCATGTCGCCCAGAACCACCGCGGGTTGTCCGGGCGGTAGTGTACGCAACAGAGTCAGAATCTTCCTGACCTGAAACCGCCGTTCGGCGGCCCGCAAACCCAGTTGTGTCACGATCACGCGCACCACCCCGTCGCAGACTCTCAGGGCCACATCGAGCACGCTGCGCGGCTCACATCCCTTGCAGGTCACGTCGTAATGGCGCACCGCGAGGACTTCCCGGAGCGTCAGCAGTGCGTTGCCATACTGCTGGCCGGTGCCGAGGCGCATCAGGCTCCCAACGGCCGTCATGCCCGTGGAGCTCGCCAGAAACTCCAGTTGCATCGAATCGGTCATCACCCCGGGACGGCAGTCCACTTCCTGCAGCCCAACCGTGTCGCAGCCCAGCTCACAGATAACCTGGGCCACCCGCTCCACGTCGTACCGGGAATCCGCTCCCACACAACCGTGAATGTTGTACGAGCCAATGCGTAACAGATCGCGCCCGGCCCGCGCTCCGTCGCGCAAGCGCTCAATCACGTTGCGAGCACCGGGCTCGAGAGGGTCGCGTGCGTGATGAACTGTCATGACCACGCTCGCGCAAGCTTCATGCCCGCGCATCGCTGTCGGGGGGTGCAGATGAAGCTGAGCCGTGGCTCACGCGCGGACCCTAACGCCTACAACGAGTTAAAGCGGATGGCCCGGGGGCGGCTGGGGCATGGGCGCATCGCACAACGCGAGCGCGGCATTGATGTGTGCCAGATGGGTAAGCCCCTGCGGAAAATTTCCCAGCATGTGGCGGGCGCTGCGCGAGAACTGCTCCGCGAACAGACCTACGTCGTTGGCGCAGGCGCAGGCGCGGCGGAAGACGCGACGTGCCTCGTGCCGTCTGCCCTGTCGGGCCAGACACTCGACGAGCCAGAAAGTGCAGGCCAGAAAGGCGCCTTCGTGGCCCCTCAGGCCGTCCTCACTGCGATACCGCAACAGCAGACCGTCGCGAGTCAGGTTCTTACGAATCACGTCAGTCGTGCGCACCATGCGCTCGTCGTCGTAGGCGACGAAGTCGGTCAGCGGCAGGAGCAACAGTGCGGCATCCACATCGCGACTGCCATAGTTGCGGACGAAGATGCCGCGCCTGTGGTCCATGCCGCGACGTTCGATCTCGCTGCGCATGGCATCGCGCACTTCCCGCCAGCGCACCAGCGGCGCCTCGAGTTGGTACTTCTGCGCGAGCCCAATGCCCCGATTGACCGCAGCCCAGCACATCACCTTGGAATGCACGAAGTGCAGCGGCCGGGAGCGAATCTCCCAGATCCCCCGATCCGCACAGGACCATCGGCTGATCGCCGCCTCGATGATCTGGCAGAGGAAACTCCAGTAGACCGCCTTGGGTTCGTGTCCCTGCGCGCTTCCACGCCAACTGAGCTCCAGCACGAGGCCGTACATGTCCGCCTGGAACTGCCGCTCGGCTGCATTGCCGATACGCACCGGCCGGGAGCCGCGCCAGCCTGCCAGGTTGGAGAGGATGACTTCCGGGAGCCGTCGCTTGCCATCCACGGCATACAGCACCTGCAGCTCGTCCGCGTTGCCCGCGGCTGTGCGCTGGATGAAGTGCCGGACACCCTCCGCTTCGGCTGCGGCGCCTGAGTTGGTCAGTGCCCAGCAGGTAAAGATTGAGTCGCGAATCCAGCAATACCGATAGTCCCAGTTGCGCTCACCTCCGGCGTGCTCGGGCAACGAAGTCGTCGGCGCAGCGATGATGGCGCCGGTAGGCGCGAAGGTGAGCGCTTTGAGCGTGACGGCCGAGCGCAGGATACCGGGGCCCGGCGGGGCGTCGGCGTACACGATGCGCTGCGCCCATTTGCGCCACCAACGCACGGTCTCACGGAAATGCGCATCAAGCTCGGCGCGCGCTGTGCGACGCTGGGGAAAGGTATGTGCTTTCTCCGGACGCCAGAACTGCAACCCGATGTGCAATCTCTGCTTCGGCCGCACGCGTACAACTGCTTGCAGGCAGTGATCGGCCCCGGGCTGCAGCGGCACATCGCCGAAGATCCTCAAGCCCGCGTTGCTGCCAACCGCGAAGAAGGCGTGATCACCCGATGGGAAAACCCAGGGCTTGACGTCGCCGTAGTCCAGCCGCGGGACGATCGAAATATCAAACTGCATGTGCCCCCGAACACCCTCAATGATACGGACGAGCTCGCGACGGGGCTTCTGTCGTCCACCGATGCGCATGGAGAAGAAATCGATGATCCGGGCCTCATTGCGACCGTGGCGGTACATCGTCGTCAAAACGAGGGTGTCAGTCAGGTATTCCCGCCGCGCCTGCGCGCCGGGGGGCGGAGTGATGGCAAAGTACCCGCCGTGCTGCCAGTCCAGGAGACGGCCGAAGCAGCTATCGGAGTCGAATCGCGGCAGGCAGCACCAGTCGATCGATCCGGCGCGCGAGACCAGAGCGGCCGAATGGCAGTCGCCAATCAGCGCATAGTCCGCGATGGGGGGATAGGGTTGCGCACGGCGCCCCACACCCACGAAGCGCCGCGGACGGGCGTGCCGGGGAGGGAGCTCCCCGGCGCTATCAAGGGTGCGCGAACGGGTCGGCTGGCGGCGGCGAGGGGATTTGGGCTTCGTGTCCGTCTCCCTCCCCGCCCGCGGGTGACCTCACGCCCGGCCTGCCGGAGCCTGGGGCTGCGGTCGCTTGCCGGTCCGCTGCCCGGCCTCCCCGGTACCCAGCTCGGTGAGCAGCTCGAATGCGCGTGCCCGCTCGAAACGCTCCGCCACGTCCTTCCAGCTCCAGATATTCCATACGGCATCGAAGAACTTGGCTTTCTCGTTCTGGTACTGCAGGTAATAGGCGTGCTCCCAGGCGTCGAGCACCATCAGGGGAAGCCCTCCCTGAATCGTGTGCGACTGATGATCGTGGATCTGCACGGTGAGCAGTCGATCGGACAGGCTGTCCCAGCATAGCGCGCCCCAGCCCGATCCCATGCAGGTGGCCGCAGCCTTGGTGAGCTGCTGCTTGAAGAGATCAAAGCTGCCGAAATCGCGGTCGATGGCCGCGGCCAGCTCTCCGGAAGGCTTCCCGCCGCCATCCGGCGAGAGGTTGCGCCAGAAGATGCTGTGCAGCACGTGCCCCGACAGGTGGAAGGCGAGCGCCTCCTCGAGGGGGGCAATGCGGCTGAAATCGCCCTTGGTGCGCGCCTCCCCAAGCTGCTCGAGCACCTGATTCGCGCCATCGACATAGCCCTTGTGATGCTTGTCGTGGTGCAGCTGCATGATGCGCGCAGAGATATGGGGCTCGAGCGCGCCGTAATCGTACTGGAGGTCGGGAAGCACATACTTCGTCATGTCATCACTCCTGATGGTCCTGCACTGCAACGGGCGGAAAACCGGCCGACCGGACCGGCACCGTGAAAATCGGCAACACCCCGGCACCCGCACCGCGCCTGAGCGCGGTGCGGAGCACCGGAGATCCGTGAGCGCAGCCTATGATCTGAGCAAAAGGCTGTTCCGGAAATGCCTACTTCGGTGGAGGCGTATTCTGATCCGGCGGCGGCGTGGCCGGCGGCGTCGCTGAGCCGCTCGACTGATCGGCTGGCGGCGTGCTGGACGGGCTGGCCTGATCCGAAGGCGCGGGCGGAGCCGTGCTGGATGAGTCACTCGGGGGCGTCGCCGGTGCGGTCGCGGACGAATCCGTGCTCGGCGTGCTGGGCGAGGTTGACTGCTGCTTCGAGCAGGCAACGATGGCCAGTGCGCTCAAGCACAACAACAGGACACTGCGTTTCATAGGATCACCTCTCTGTTGATCGGGTCGGCCGGCAACCTGGGCCACCGGGGTCGACACAACGTTCCGTCGCAAGACCCGTTCCATGTGCCGCTCCCGCGCCGTTCCATCCGGACAAGGTCCAGGGCAAGCCCGAGCTCCCGCCTCGGGGTCCTTCGGGCTGCTATCCTCTCTCACCCCCTGCAACGGAAAGCCACGTGACGTACGCTGCCATCACAGGCTGGGGCAAGTGCCTGCCGCCCGCGGTGCTGACGAACTCCGATCTGGCCAGCTTCCTCGAGACGAGTGATGACTGGGTCGTGAGCCGGACAGGCATCCGCGAGCGCCGCATCTCGCACGTGTCCCTCGGAGAGCTGGGATACGTCGCCGCAGCCCGAGCGCTGGCTGCCGCCGGCCTCGACGGCAGCGATGTGCAGCTCATCGTCTTCGGGACCTGCAGCCATGATGATCAAGTGCCGAACATGGCTTCCGGCGTGCAGCTGCGAATTGGCGCCGGCTCAGCCGCGGCAATGGACATCAATACGGCGTGTACGAGCTTCCTTTACGGTCTGTCCACCGCGACGGCGCTGATCCGGACGGGTGTGGTCAGCAACGCGCTCGTCATCGGCGCGGAGCTGATCTCCCCTTTCATGGACTGGACGGACCGCAATGTTGCGGTGCTTTTCGGCGACGGAGCCGCCGCTGTCGTGCTCGAGGCGAGCGGGGAAGAGGAAGGATTGCTTGCGGAGAAACTGGGTTGCCATGCGCAGGCCCGGGAGAGCTTGCGCGTGCATGGGATGGGCGGACGTTATGCCAACCGCGGGATCCTGTATGGCGCGGTGCGCTGGCAGTTCGAGGGGCAGGAGATCTTCAGGCGCGCGGTCCACGGCATGGGGAGCGCCAGCGAAGCGGCCCTGGCAAGGCTGGGACTGACGCCGGACCAGGTCGATCTGGTCATTCCCCATCAGGCGAATCTGCGGATCATCGAGGCAGTCGCCAAGCGCACGCACATCCCGATGGATCGGGTGTACCTCAATATCGAGCGTTATGGAAACATGTCGGCTGCGACCGTACCGGTCGCTCTGTGCGAAGCTATCGAAGAGGGTCGCGTCAAACCGGGCGCACTACTGCTGATGCCGGGGTTTGGCGGCGGCCTCAGTTACTGTGCGCATCTGCTTCGATGGGGTGCGCGAACCGCACCCCGCGGCACGAGTGCCGTAACCCTGCCGCCGAACCAGCGCTCCGCGTTGAGTATCGTGCGCGAGCTCATGGCGGCCAAGACGCACGTGACCCACGCCGAGCCCGGTTAGGGGCTCACTTCTTCGCGGCGACGCGCCTCTTCTTCTTCGCCGGGTCCTTCGGTCGCGACTTGCCGAATGAGCCTTGGTAGATCTTGCCGCGCCGGCTTCTGCTGTCGCCCTTGCCCATGAACATGACTCCGCCTGGTTGTAACGGCGCGAAGTCTAGCATTCCGCTCTTGCGGGCGCTGCCTGGCGCCCCGCTCAGCGATAGCGTGCCAGGATCTTCTCCAGGCCTTTCGATCCCGGCGACAGCTTCTCGTAGGGGATGCTGTTGAGCGGCGCATCGGGCGTGCCGTTGACGTCGTGGAACTCGCTCTGCGAGGGCTCCACGAACAGCATTCCGGTCAGATATTCGCCTGCTCTCATTCGTTCCTGAATGTATACCTGTGCGGCGCTGCGGTTGGTCGGATCATAGCCGGCCTCGCATTTGCGCAGCACGATACGGCTGCCGTCGTGCATCACCACGGGAAGTGCCTCGCCTTCGCCGTACTCGGCGGTGATTTCCCTCTCCAGCGGTATGAAGTCGGCATGCACGGCAGGCTCATAGTGCTCGCGCGTATAGGCGTAGCTCTTGGTCGAGCCCTCGTGGTCGTTGAAGGTCACGCAGGGCGATAGCACGTCGATCAACGCGAAGCCATTGTGTCTCAGCCCCGCCTGAATGAGAGGCACGAGCTGTCGCTTGTCGCCGGAGAAGCTGCGGGCCACGAACGAGGCGCCGAGCGTCATGGCCAGCAGCACCGGGTCGATCGGCGGCTGAAAGTTGGTCTCGCCCTTCTTGGCCTTCGTGCCGACATCCGCCGAGGCCGAGAACTGCCCCTTGGTGAGGCCATACACGCCGTTGTTCTCGATGATGTAGAGCATGTTCAGATTGCGCCGGATGGCATGGCAGAACTGCCCGAGCCCGATCGAGAGGGTATCGCCGTCACCGGAGACGCCGATGAAATGCAGGCGCCGGTTCGCGGCGTTCGCGCCCATCGCGATCGAAGGCATGCGGCCATGGACTGAATTGAAGCCGTGGCCGCCGCCGACGAAATAGGCGGTGGTCTTTGACGAGCACCCGATGCCCGACAGCTTGACGAGATTCTGGGGCTCGATGGAGAGGTCCCAGCAGGCCTCGGTGATCGCCGCCGTGATCGAGTCGTGTCCGCATCCTGCGCACAGGGTCGACAGCGCACCCTCGTAATCACGCCGCGTGAGGCCGAGCGTGTTCCTGGGAAGCGATGGGTGGGCGACCTTCGGCTTTGCGATGAATGTCATGAATCTCGATCCTCAGCCGTGTGCGGCGTCACGGCGCGGCGGCTGCCCACCCGCCTCGGTTTGCAGCCGGGGTCGGGGCCTGACCTGCGCCAGCACGCCCTCGACGATGAAGGTCGAGGAGACCGGCAGCCCGTTGTAGTGCAACAGCGAGTGCAGCTTAGCCTTCTCGACCGCGGTCTCCAGAATCAGCAGGGATTTGAACTGCGCGTCACGATTCTGCTCGACGACGAACAACATCGTGTGGGCTGCCAGGAAGCGCTCCACGTCCTCGGTGAACGGGAACGCCCGCACTCGCATGTAGTCTACGCCGACACCCTCCGCTTTCAGCACGGCCATCGCTTCGCGAATGGCACCGTCACAACTTCCCAGTGAGACGATCCCGATGTCACTGCCCGCCATGGCATCGATCACCGCGCGCGGCACCAGCTTCTTGGCCGTGTCCCACTTCTTCATCAACCGGTCCAGCACGATCTGGTAATCGACGGAATCCTCGGTATAGACGCCGTATTGCGTATGTCCCGATCCGCGCGTGAAGTAGGCTGCCTTCGGATGGACTCCCGGCAGCGTGCGATAGCCGATACCGTCGCCGTCCTTGTCGAGGAAGCGGTAGAACTTCTCGAGCTTCACGACGTCGTCCTTGCCCAGCATCTTGCCGCGGTCGGGCTGGTAACTGTCGTCCCACTTCAGATCGCGGCACATCCAATCGTTCATGCCGATGTCGAGATCGGACAGAACGAGCACGGGAGTTTGCAGCCGCTCGGTCAGGTCGAACGCCTGCACTGCCATGTAGAAGCACTCTTCGGGATTGGCCGGATACAGGCACACGTGGCGCGTGTCGCCGTGCGAGGCATAAGCGCATGCCATGATGTCGCACTGTTGCGTCCGTGTCGGCATCCCGGTGGATGGCCCCACGCGCTGGATGTCGAAGATCACCGAGGGCACTTCGGCGTAGTAGGCCAGGCCCAGAAACTCGTTCATCAGCGAGATGCCCGGGCCGGAGGTCGCGGTAAAGGCACGGGTGCCGTTCCACGCGGCACCGATCACCATGCCGATGGCGGCAAGCTCGTCCTCTGCCTGGATGAACGCATAGTTGCGACGGCCGTTCTCGTCGACCCGCGTCCGGTCGCAGAAGGCTTTGTAAGCGTCCATCAGCGAAGTGGACGGCGTGATCGGATACCAGGCGGCCACCGTAGCGCCGGCGTACACGCAGCCGAGGGCGGCCGCCGTGTTGCCATCGATCATGATGTAGCCGGCAGTCTGCTCCAGCTCCTGCACGTGCAGCGGCAGTGGGCAGGTGAAGTTCGCCTTGGCGTAGTCGTAGCCAAGCTGAATGGCCTTCATGTTGCTGTCCACGAGCTGCGGCTTTTTGGCGTACGTCTGCGCCAGCAGCTCGCGAATGCGCCCCAGATCCAGATCGAGCAGCGCGGCCAGCGCGCCCGCGTAGCAGATGTTCTTCATCAGGATGCGCGTGCGCACCCCGTTGAAGTTCTCGTTGCACAGCCGGGCGAGCGGCACGCCGATGACCGTGATGTCGTCGCGCTTGAGCAGCGCCGGCCGCGGCCATGTCGAGTCATAGATCAGGTAGCCGCCCGGGGCCACTTCCCTGACATCGCGCGAGTACGTCTCGGCATTCATCGCGACCATGATGTCCACGCGACCCGAGCGGGCGACGTGGCCGTCCTGCGTCACTCGGATCTCGTACCAGGTGGGCAGACCCTGGATGTTGGAGGGGAAGTAGTTCTTGCCCATCACGGGGATGCCGCTCCTGAAGATGGACTTCATGAGGAGCGTGTTGGCACTGGCTGAGCCGGTGCCGTTCACCGTGGCTATCTTGATGACGAAGTCGTTGACGCGGGCGGTAGTAGGTGCGGACATGCTTTACCTGGCAATTTCGGCAATCAGGCGATCTTCGGTTCCTTGGCGTGCAGGACGCGGGCCTCATCCTGCGCCTGCGGCCAGGTCACGTAGGATTTCTGCATGTCCCACGCGGCCGTCGGGCACCGCTCGGCACACAAGCCGCAGTGAACGCACAGATCCTCATCCTTGACCATCACGCGCCCGGTCTGCGGCAGGCCCGCGGAAACCAGCAGCGGCTGAGTCAGATTCCGGGCCGGCGCCTTCAGGCGCGAGCGCAGATCGGCTTCCTCGCCATTGTGCGTGATGGTCAGGCAATCGACCGGACAGATGTCTATGCAAGCATCGCATTCGATGCACAGCGGCGCGGTGAACACCGTCTGCACGTCGCAGTTCAGACAGCGCTGCACTTCCTGCGCGGTCTGTTCCGCCGTAAATCCGAGCTCCACCTCGATGTTGAGCTTCTTGAAGCGCTCCTTGAGCGAGACGTGCGGCATCAGTCGCCGCTCGACCGGCGTGTAGTCGTTCGAGTACGACCACTCGTGCATGCCCATCTTGCGGCTCTGCAGGTTCACCCCGGCGGGCAGGCGCTCGAGGACCGATTCGCCCTGGCAGTGGCGGTGGATGGAGATCGCCGCCTGGTGGCCATGCTCGACGGCCCAGATGATGTTCTTGGGGCCGAAGGCGGCATCGCCACCGAAGAACACGCCCGCGCGGGTGGACTGGAACGTGACGGGATCGACCCGTGGCACGTCCCACTTGTCGAAATCGATTCCAAGGTCCCGCTCGATCCACGGAAAGGCATTCTCCTGGCCGATGGCGAGAATGACGTCATCGGCGGCAAAGAACTCCTCGCCGAGAATGCGCTCCGCCGTGATGCGCCCGCTCGCATCGACCTCGTACTCCATCCGCTCGAAGGTCATGCCGGTCAGCCTGCCGTTGTGCACCACGAAGGCCTTCGGAGAATGGTTGATGATGATCTCGACACTCTCCTCTTCCGCGTCATCGAGCTCCCAGGCCGAGGCCTTGAAGAACCCGCGCGGCTTGCGGGCCATGACTTTCACGCTCTTCGCACCGAGTCTGAGGCTCGTGCGGCAGCAGTCCATCGCAGTGTTGCCGACGCCGATGATCAACACGCGCTCGCCGATCTTGTCGATATGCTGGAACGCGACCGACTCCAGCCATGCGATACCGATGTGGATGTTAGCGGCGCCTGCCTCGCGTCCGGGCAGCGTCAGCTCCTTGCCCTTCGGGGCGCCGGAGCCGACGAACACCGCATCGAAGCCACCGGTGGCCAGCAGGGCGCGCAGGCTCGGGATGGGGTGGTTGAGCTTCAGATCCACGCCCATCTGCGTGATCATCTCGATTTCCTCGTTGAGCACGCTGTGTGGCAGCCGGAACGAGGGAATGTTGGTTCGCATGAGGCCGCCCGGCTCGGCGTACTGCTCGAAGATCGTGACCTGATAGCCCAGCGGCATCAGGTCGTTCGCCACGGTCAGCGAGGCGCAACCGGCACCGATACAGGCGATTCGCCGGCCGTTCTTGGCTCTGGGAATCTTCGGCAGGAGCCCGGCGACATCATCGCGCAGGTCGGCGGCGACGCGCTTGAGGCGGCAGATCGCTACCGGCTTGCTCTCCACGCGGCCCCGGCGACAGGCGGGCTCGCAGGGGCGATCGCAGACTCGTCCCAGGATTCCGGGAAAGACATTGGAGTGGCGATTCACCATGTAGGCGTCGGTGAATCGGCCCTGAGCGATCAGGCGGATGTATTCAGGGACATCGGTGTGGGCCGGACAGGCCCACTGGCAATCCACGACACGATGATAGTAGTCGGGATGCGAGGTATCGGTCGGTTCCATTCAATGCCGCAGCCGGCGCGGAGCCTCCAATCGGGAAGAGGGATTGGAGTATAGATGCGTGCTGCGGAATGTCACCGTGGGATTGGCCATTTGGCCCCTGCGAGCCGCCCTTGACATAAGGTTGCGCTTCTGCATGAGACTCGAGCGGCAGCTCGGCATGCGGCGCCGCACCCGGCCGCTTGCCGTTCACCGGTATACTTCATCCCAGCCATGGCCGACCCGATCGCCACTGAAATCCGGCTTCGCAGCCGCTCGCGGGTGCTCGAAGTGAGCTTCCAGGACGGCAGCCGCTTCGAGCTGCCATTCGAGTTCCTGCGCGTTCACTCTCCGTCCGCGGAAGTCAAAGGCCACGGGCCCGGCCAGGAGACGCTCGTCCTGGGCAAGGAAAACGTCGGCATTCGTGCGGTGGAGCCGGTCGGCCAGTACGCCGTGAAGCTCGTATTCGACGACGGCCACGACACCGGGCTGTACACCTGGAAGTACCTCCACGAGCTCGGCCGGGATCGGGCCGCTCTCTGGGATCGATACCTCGAGAAGCGCGCCATAAAAAAGCCGGGTACCGCAGCACCCGGCTCAGATCGGTTTCAAGACCCCTTGAAGAGCTCATTCTAGCTCAGGCCGCTCCGACCAGGGTAATGGCTTGTGCGGGCCGGCACTTCGCCCGCCGATTCTCACCTCGATGCCCGGGCTGCCGCACCCGCGACCCCTGCCGGGATGTGAAACACACAATTTCGTGGGGCGTTCGCGCTGACCCCGCTTAGAATGCCTCTCCCGGTCATCCGCCTCGACCCATGGCAGATCACTCCACCGATTTTGGCTTCGAGCGCGTCCCGTGGCGGGACAAGGCGCGGCGCGTCCGCGGCGTCTTCGATTCCGTTGCGACGCGCTACGACCTGATGAATGACCTCATGTCCGGGGGGATCCACCGGCTGTGGAAGAGGTTTACTCTGTCGCTCGCCAATCTACGGGAGGGACAGAGCGCGCTGGATGTCGCTGGTGGCACCGGTGATCTTGCCGCGGGACTTGCAAAGCAGGTGGGCCGCCGTGGTCAAGTCGTACTGACGGACATCAATGCGAGCATGCTCGGCCAGGGCCGGGATCGGCTCATCGACGCCGGACTGGCGGGAAACCTGCACTACGTGCAGGCGAACGCGCAACAGCTGCCCTTCGCCCCCTCCAGCTTCGACTGCGTAACCATCGGATTCGGACTGCGCAACGTGACCGACAAGGCCGCCGCGCTGGCCTCCATGCATCGCGTGTTGAAACCGGGCGGGCAACTCCTCGTGCTGGAGTTCTCGCATCCGGTGGCGCCCGGCGTGAAGCCTCTGTACGACACCTACTCGTTCCGCGTCCTGCCGCTGCTCGGGAAACTGGTCGCCGGCGACGAGGCGAGCTATCGCTATCTGGCGGAGTCGATCCGCATGCACCCGCACCAGGAGCAGTTGTTGAAAATGATGCAGGACGCGGGGCTCGAGGGATGCCGCTACCACAATCTGTCCGGAGGCATCGTGGCCGTGCATCGCGGTTACAAGTCCTGAGGGCCGATCGGTGCTGACCGCGATGCTCGAAAACCTGCTGAATCGGGGTCTGCCGCGCTCGCCCAGAGCCCAGCAACTGTGCGCCGAGCTGGCTGGCCATAGCCTTGCGATCGAGATCCGCGCCATTACCGGGGTGCGGATCGAATCTGCCGGCGGCACGCTCAAGGTAACCCGACCCGCAGGACCCGCCGATGCGCGCATCACGGGTGGCCCGCTGGGACTGCTCGCGCTGGCGGGCGATGCGCCCGAGGCCGTCCTGCAACGTGGAGAGGTTCAGATCGAGGGAGACGCCGAGATCGCCCAGAGATTCCGCGAGCTGGGCAAGCTGCTGCGGCCCGATCTGGAAGAGGAGCTGTCGTTGCTGGTGGGAGACGTCCCTGCGCACCGCATCGGCCGTGCTGCGCGCGCCGCTCTGGACTGGACCCGCAGGGCAGGGGCCACCACGGCAACCAACCTTGCCGAATACCTCGCTCACGAGAAGCAGGACCTGGTCTCCCGCGGCGAGGCGAATCAGTTTCTGCGCGGTGTCGATACGCTGCGCGAGGACGTGGACCGTCTCGCGGTGCGCATCGATCTGCTGATGCAGCGCAGCCACGTGCGCTCCGCGGAACAGCGCGACACGTGACTGCCGTCCGGCTCGCGGAGGGTTTGAGAGTGCCGCGCATGCGGCTGCGGGTGATCGCCCGCCTGATCCAGATCCATCGGGTCCTGCTGAAGCATGGCCTGGACGATCTGGTGCGGGCCACGCATCTGTATCGCCCGCTGCGCTTTCTCTTCTATCTGTCTCCGGGTATCTGGTTCGAGCGCTCACGCACGGCCAATCGAGGCGAGCGAGTTCGACTCGCCCTGCAGGAGCTCGGGCCGATCTTCGTCAAGTTCGGGCAAGCCGTCTCCACTCGACGGGATCTGTTGCCGACGGATATCGCCGATGAGCTCGTCCGGCTGCAGGACCGGGTGCCGCCGTTTCCGGGGGCCGTGGCCCAAGAGCTGATCGAGCGGGCGCACGGCAGACCGGTGACCGAGACGTTCTCCGCGTTCGATGCGGAGCCGCTCGCCGCAGCCTCCATTGCCCAGGTGCATGCGGCCACGCTCGCGGACGGCTCCGAGGTGGTCGTCAAGGTGCTGCGCCCAGGGATGCGGGAGATGATCGAGCGGGACCTCGAGGTGCTCTATGCGCTGGCGGCCCTGGCGGAGCGCTACTGGGCGCACAGTCGCAGGCTTCGACCCGTTGAGGTCGTCTCGGAATACGAAAAGACCATCCTTGACGAGCTGGACCTGATGCGCGAGGCGGCCAACGCTTCGCAGCTCAAGCGCAATTTTCAGGGCTCGGATCTGCTGTACGTGCCCGAGGTGCACTGGGATTACTGCCGTGTCAACGTGATGGTCATGGAGCGCATTCGCGGCATCCAGATCAGTGATCGGCAAAAGCTCGCGGCGGTCGGCACCGACATTGCGCAGCTGGCGGAAAACGGCGTGAGGATATTTTTCACCCAGGTCTTCCGGCACAACTTCTTCCACGCCGACATGCATCCGGGCAACATCTTCGTGATCGTCGAGGATCCGAGCCGGCCCCGCTACGCCGCTGTGGATTTCGGCATCGTCGGCACGCTCGACCCGCGCGACCAGCATTACCTGGCGGAGAATTTCCTGGCGGTGTTCGACCGTGACTATCAGCGGGTGGCGCGGCTGCACCTGGAATCAGGCTGGGTGCCACCCGATACCCGCCTCGATGAGATGGAGTCCGCCGTCCGCACGGTGTGCGAGCCCATTTTCGATCGCCCGCTGCAGGACATCTCCTTCGGGCAGATCCTGTTGCGGCTGTTCGAGATCTCCCGCCGCTTCAACATGCAGGTGCAGCCGCAGCTGATTCTCCTGCAGAAAACCCTGCTCAACGTGGAAGGGCTCGGCCGCGACCTGTATCCGCAGCTCGATATCTGGAAGACGGCCAGTCCGATCCTGCGCCAGTGGATGCGCGAGCGCCTCAGTGTGGGCCAGCTTCTGAACAGCCTGCGCACGCAATTGCCGGAGATCATGGAAACGGCTCGAGTGTTTCCGTCTCTCGTCAAGGCAGTCGTTCACCGGGCGCAGGGCGGAGTGCTGCGCATGGAAGTGGAGTCGAGCGCGCTGGAATCGCTCAAGAGCCAGATTCGCAGCACCGGCCGCCGGCGCGATGCGATCACCATCGGCGCAGCCCTCCTGCTCGGTGGGTTGCTCTGGCTGGCGCTGAGCCGCGGCGGCCACTGGCCCGGCTGGGTCCTGACGCTGGCCGGGACCCTGTGGCTGCTGATAGCCTCCCGATTGCCGTAGTCGATTGGAAAAATCGCCTGCCGCGACTCTCCTAACCTCTCATGCAACGATCACGCTCTCTGACCGAAGGCTCGATCAGTCGCGGACTGCTCCAGTTCTCGCTGCCGATCCTGTACGCGAACGTCCTGCAGTCGCTGAACGGCTCGGTCAATTCGATCTGGGTCGGGCGCTTCCTGGGCGAGGCAGCGCTGACGGCGACCTCGAACGCAAACACCGTCATGTTCCTGCTGATCGGCGCGGCTTTTGGCATCGCACTGGCGGCCACGATCCTCATAGGGCAGACCATCGGCGCCAACGACATCGCTCACGCGAAGCGGGTCGTGGGCACCAGCGCCACGTTCTTCGCAGGGATCTCCATAGCGATGGCCATCGCGGGCCTGGTGCTGTGCCGGCCTCTGTTGGTCGCGATGAAGACGCCCGGGGATTCCCTCGAGCTTGCCGTGGACTACATGCGGGTCATCTTTCTCGCGCTGCCGTTCCTGTACATGTACGCCTTCGTCATGTCCGTGCTGCGGGGCGCGGGGGACTCCCGAACGCCGTTCTACTTCATGCTGCTGTCGGTGGCCATCGACATCGCGCTGAACCCCGTATTCATATTCGGACTGGGCCCGGCACCGCGGCTCGGAATCGCTGGCTCCGCGCTGGCGACGTTCGTGGCGCAGGCAGTCAGCCTGACGGCGCTCATCGTGCACCTGTACAGGCGGCGCCACCTGCTGGTCCTGCACCGGGAAGAGCTGAGATTGTTGCGCGTGAACTGGGCAATCATCAGCGCCCTGGTCAGAAAGGGCATCCCGATGAGCGCGCAGATGCTGGTGCTTTCCCTGAGCGGCGTACTGATGATCACGCTCGTCAACCGCTTCGGCGTGGACACCACGGCTGCCTTTGGCGCGGCCCTGCAACTGTGGAACTACATCCAGATGCCGGCTTTCGCCGTCGGCATGGGTGTCTCGGCGATGGCCGCGCAGAATGTCGGGGCGGGGAAGTGGGGCCGTGTCAACGCGGTGGCGCGGGTGGGCGTGCTGTACAGCGTGTTACTCACTGGCTCGGTCATCCTCGTGCTCGAACTGCTCAATACCCGCGCCTTCTCGCTGTTTCTGGCGGACACCTCGCAGGCCATGCAGGCCGCGAACCATCTCAACCGGATTGCCACGCCTTCGTTCCTCTTCTTCGGCATTTCGATGGTGCTGTTCGGGGTGGTGCGCGCTACGGGCGCGGTCATGGCTCCGCTGGTCTGTCTGACCGTGTCACTGCTTCTGGTCCGGGTGCCGCTCGCGGATCTGCTGCTGAGCCGACTGCATGCGGACGCCATCTGGTGGAGCTTCCCGATCTCCTCGGCGCTCGCGGCGATCCTCGCCGTTCTCTACTACAAGTACGGCGGCTGGCGCTCGGCCACCATGGAGCGGCCGCCCGGTCCCGCACAGCCGCAGCCAACGGAACAGCTTCGCGCAACCGGTGAGACCTGAGGCGCGGAATGGTCCGCGCGGGATGGAGTACGCTCGCATCAGATTCGAAGGAGCGGGAAGTGAGCGAACCAGGGCCGATTCGTGTGGCCATACTGTTCGGCGGCCAATCCGCCGAGCATGAGATCTCCATCCTGTCCGCCCGCCACGTGCTCGCCGCTCTCGACCGGTCGCGATTCGAGCCCGTGCTCATCGGCATCGACAAGAGTGGCCGATGGCTGACCCAGGACACGCAGAGGCTTCTGTCCAGTGCCCACGACCCGCGGCAGGTGAAGGTTCACGACGGCGCTCCGGCGCCGATGAGCTCACCATTTGCCGGCTCCGGCGCCAGTGCAGCCGCCTCGCAGAGACCGATCGAAGTCGTCTTTCCGGTACTGCACGGGACTCTGGGGGAGGACGGCGCCATCCAGGGACTGCTGGAGGTCGCCGGCATCCCCTACGTCGGAGCAGGCATACTCGGCTCGGCCGTCGGCATGGACAAAGACGTCGCGAAGCGGCTGCTCCGGGATGCCGGTATTCCCGTCGCCGATTTCCGGACCGTGCGTCGGCCGCGATTCGACGCGGACCCGCCCGCGGTCTGCAACGAGCTGTCCGCGCTGGGCTTTCCGCTCTTCACCAAGCCCGCCAACGCCGGCTCCTCGGTTGGAGTGCGCAAAGTGCAGACCGCGGCGGCGCTGCCGGCGGCGATCCGCCATGCCTTCGAGTTCGACTCCAAGATACTGGCCGAGGCGGCGATCAGTGGTCGGGAGATCGAGCTCTCGGTGCTGGGCGACACGCCGCCCGCGGTCTCGGTTGCGGGCGAGATCGTCGTCGAGCATCCGGATGGCTTCTACTCCTACGATGCCAAGTACATCGACGAGCACGGCGCGCGACTCGAGCTGCCCGCCCGCCTCTCGCCCGCGCAACTCGCGCAGGCTCAGGCGCTCGCGCTGCAGACTTTCGAGGTGCTCGAGTGCGAGGGGATGGCCCGCGTGGACATGTTCCTGGCCACCGATGGCCGGCTGCTCATCAACGAGATCAATACCATTCCAGGCTTCACAGCGATCTCGATGTATCCGAAGCTCTGGGCCCTGTCGGGAATCGGACCCACGGAGCTGGTCAGCCGCCTGATCGATCTGGCGCTGCGCCGTGGCCAGCGCAGGGCGGCCCTGCGCCGCTCGATTTCTTCAGATCCGTCCAGCCAGTGAGCACGAGGCCTGGCTGAGGCAAGGGCCGTTACGCCCGATCTTCCGCTCCGGTGTCCGCTGAGCTGACACGCGGCTCGATCCACAACGCGTGCGCCCGTCCGCAGAGCTCGCCATCGCCATCGAACAGGGCCGTACCGGCCTCGTGCTTGCGGCCCTCGACACCGATGCGCCAGCCGATCACGGTGCAGGATTCGCCGACGTGCACGAGGCGATCGAGATGCGTGGTGAACTGTGCGAGCAGCATCGAACGATCATCTGGAGTGGCCGCGTAATATCCCGGACAGTCGAGCGCCGCAGACATGAACTCCGGACGAACCTTGCCATCGCCGCGATCAAGGGAGCTGTCGGGGACCCACGGGGCAGCCACGAGCTCACGTCCCGGCACCGCCCCTGCAAAGATCCGCAGACCGTCGCCCCGCTCGCGCTGCGTGCCGCATACGAAGCAAGTTGGAAATCTGTGGTACTCGAAGCCACGATAGTGGCGCGAGGCGCCCAGTGCCACCAGGTAGCCCGTGGTGGCCGGGGGTTGCAGGGTCATCTGCGCCGGCCGCCCTTCGCCGATCAGTTCATCCCCGCGACGCACCTCGACCATGCCACCCTCCTTCTCATGCACATCCAGGTCCGTCTCGAGCGGCGGCGGCACCCGCAGACGCACGGAGAGCGTGTGAGTCACGAGCCCTGCGACGAGGCCGGCGAAATAGCCACCATTGGCCGAAGTAGCCGGCCCGCAAAAACGGCGGCTGACACGCACAGTCTTCATGGCCCCTCCTTGTGAAGCCACGATCTCATGCCACTCGCATCCTGGCCAGCCGGTACTGAGACAGACTCCAGAGTGCAAACGCGGTGAGCGCTGCGCAGAATGCTCCTTCGGACAAGGTGAGCATCGAGCCGCTCAACAACGGAGACAGAAACCCGAACACCAGCGCACCGATCGCGATCGAGACGCACGACTGCACCGAGGCCGCCGAGCCGCGCGCCCTCGGAAACAGATCCAGCATCCGCAGGCTCAGAGTCGGCGAGGCAATCTGAACACCCAGTGCCACGGTGCACAGTGCCATCTGCTGGAGCGGAATCGGCGGCTCGTTCAGCAGTGCCTGCAGGATGGTCATGAGCCCGGTGCCGCACAGGGCAAGGATGAAGCCCAGCCGAGACTGCGCCGCGTAAGTCACGCGCCCGGCCAGACGCCCCGAGACCCAGCCTCCGGCGAGGAGGCCGCCGATGACGGGCATGAAGAGGTGCGCGAACTGCGTCTCGTGCAGGTGCCAGTGGTCGACAACCACGGCGGGGGCGGCCCCGATGAAGCTCATCATGGCGGCGAAGTTGGCCCCCATCGCCATGGCCAGCAACAGGAACTCGCCATGCCTGACGATGCTCCACGCCGTGGCCCCCAGCTCCCCTACGTGCAGGCGCGGGCGCAGTTCCTTGGGATGGGTCTCCGGTAACAACACGTAAGCGGCGATGCCGAGCGCCGCGCCGATAGCCACCATGAAACCGAACACCCCGCGCCAGCCCAGCAGGACCTGGATCCAACCGCCGATGATGGGCGCCACGGCCGGCGCGAACGCGAAGATCATGGTGACCAGGCTCAGCAGCTTTTGCGCCTGGGGGCCTTCGAACAGGTCGCGGATGACCGCTCGTCCGACGATCACGCCCACGCCCGCACTCGTCCCCTGCAGTGCGCGGAACACCAGCAGCGAGCCGAAGCCGGGAGCGAGCGTGCAGCCGATCGAAGCCACGGTATAGATGGACAGGCCCGCGAGAATGACGGGGCGGCGCCCCATCGCATCCGACAGAGGTCCTTGCACCAGGGACATGATGGCGAGCGGCAGCATGTACACCGTGAGCGTCTGCTGCACGGCCCAGGGGCTGAGTTGGAAGTGCGCCGCGATGGTATGGAACGAGGGGAAGAAGGTATCAATCGAGAACGGACTCACCATCGACAAGACCGCCAGCAGGGCCGCGAGTTTCCACTGCGGACCGGACCTGTGCTCTGCCGTCACCCCGTCTCCCGTGTCGCCGGAGCGCAGACGCGCAACGCCCGCAACCAACTCGCTGGGTTCTCTCCGCGCTCCAGAACCTCGACCAGAGCCGAGCCGACCACTACTCCATCAACGTGGCCGCGCAGCCTCTGCACCTGCTCGCGGCTACGGATGCCAAACCCCGCGCAGACCGGAACTGCTGCGAGTTCCCGGACGCGATCGAGATAGCTCATGACCTCGGCCGGCACGGCGACAGTCTTCCCCGTCGTCCCGGTCATCGTGACGGCGTACACGAATCCCTGGCTGCTCTCACAAAGCTGCTTCATCCGCTCGGGACGCGTAACGGGCGTGACCATCTGCACCATGGCTATGCCGCACGTATCGAGCGCCCGGCGCAGCTCGCTGCCCTCGTCGTAGGGCAGGTCCGGCACGATGAAGCCGGACACCCGCGCCCGCCCCGCCACCTCCGCCAGGCGGTCGAGCCCGAAAGCGAGCAGAGGATTCAGATAGCTCATGAGGAGCAAAGGAGCCCGCACCGCCGGCATCGCTTCGAGCTCCTGCAGGATCCAGCGCAAGCTCACCCCCTGGGCGAGCGCAGCCTGGCTCGAGCGCTGAATCGTGACACCGTCCGCCATGGGATCGGTGAACGGCACACCGATCTCCACGACGTCCGCCCCGTCCGCCACGGCGTGCAGATGCTCGCGGAATGCTTCGCGACTGGGGTATCCCGCAGTCATGAAAGCCACCAGGGCGGGCTCACCCGCCGTGTTGGCGGAACGAATCGCCTCGCTGATGAGATCGCGCGCTTTCATTTGCCGCGCTCCGCCAGCAGGGTCGTCTGCAGGGTGGGCATGTCCTTGTCACCGCGCCCCGACAGGCACACCAGAATCTTCTGTCCCGGATTGGCTTGCGCCCAGCGCCTGGCGCCGATCAGCGCATGGGCGCTTTCGAGGGCGGGCAGAATGCCCTCGCACTCGCTGCAGACTCGAACCGCTTCGAGAGCCTCCTCGTCCGAGGCGGTCTCGTAGCGGGCACGACCCGTTGCCAGCAGCAACGCATGCTCGGGTCCCACACCGGGATAATCGAGGCCCGCCGAGACCGAGTGGGTCTCCTGGATCTGGCCGTCCGGGTCCTGCAACAGCATCGAGAAGCTGCCCTGCAACACGCCAGGGCTGCCGTATGAGAGGGTGGCGGCATTGCTGCCGAGGCTCCGGCCGCGTCCGCCCGCCTCCACCCCGACGATGGCCACGGACCGGTCCGGTACGAATGCGTGGAAGGCGCCAATCGAGTTGGAGCCGCCCCCC
Organism: Steroidobacteraceae bacterium; assembly: GCA_036501985.1. Taxonomy (GTDB): domain Bacteria; phylum Pseudomonadota; class Gammaproteobacteria; order Steroidobacterales; family Steroidobacteraceae; genus 13-2-20CM-66-19. The sequence continues at coordinate 253,740 of DASXZI010000018.1, forward strand.
ACGCAGGCAATGACCACATCCGGAAGGCTTCCGCTTTCCTCCATCATCTGGGCCCGCGCCTCGCGCCCGATGATGGCCTGCAGCTCGCGCACGAGGTAGGGATAGGGATGCGGACCGACGGCCGAGCCGATCAGATAATAAGTGTCGAGCGGGTCAGCCACCCAGTCGCGCAGGGCTTCATCGATTGCCGCGCGCAGCGTGCGATCCCCGGTGGTGACCGGCACGACGGTCGCCCCCAACAAACGCATTCTGCCCACATTGGGCGCCTGTCTCTCCATGTCCACCGAGCCCATGTAGACCGTGCAGGGCAGACCCAGTCGCGCACAGGCGGCCGCGCTCGCGACCCCATGCTGCCCGGCGCCGGTCTCTGCCACGATCCGCTTCGCGCCCAGCCGCTTGGCCAACAGCGCCTGGCCGATCGCGTTGTTGATCTTGTGAGCGCCCGTGTGCGCAAGGTCTTCACGCTTCAGCCAGATGCCCGCTCCCCAGCGCTCGGAGAGGCGGGTTGCAAAGGTCAGGGCGGTCGGTCGGCCGACCCAGCTCCTGAGCTGATGCTGGAAATCGGCCTGGAAAAGGCGCGAGTGAAGCTGCTCGCGGATACCGGTCTCGAGGCGCTCCAACGCAGGGATGAGAGTCTCGGGCACGTACCGGCCCCCGAACGGGCCGTAGCGGCCGTGCGCATCCGGAAACCGGCCCGCTACGCAGTCCGCTAGCAGGCGCTCGCCGTCGATTGCTGGGGCTGTCACGGTCATTTCTCCTGTTCACGCGGCGCGCGTGGCGCGCCAGGGGTCGACTCTTCCGCGGGCTGGGCATGCGCGGCATCCCGGGCACGTACTGCGGCGACGAAACGTGCGATCTCGGCCGGGTCCTTGATGCCACGACGCTGCTCAACGCCGCTGGATACATCCACTCCGAACGGCTGGACGCTCAGCATCGCGGCGGCGATGTTATCGGGATTCAGGCCGCCGGCCAGTATGAGCTCGGCCTGGCGCGCCAGCCGACTCGCGCTGCTCCAGTCCGATCGCATGCCCACACCGCTGTGTGGACCTTCGAACAACACTCGGGACGGCAAGGTGCCGCTGTCATGCTGCCAATGCCGTATGACGGGCAGAACTGCGAGCCGCGTTGGAATCTGCAAGGTGCGCAGATCCTCGGCGTCCGTCTGCAGGAGATCTGGCAGGAACAGCCTCAGGACCTCATCGAGGTGCTCTTGAGAGGGGTGGCGCATCACGGCGGCACAAGCCACGCGGCCGCGAGCGGGAGCCGCCAGGCGCACGGCACTCGCCGGACTCAATTGCCGCGGCGACTCGGCAAAGACGAACCCGATCGCATTCACCCCGGCAGCGAGCGCCGCAGCGACTGCTTCCGAAGTGGTCATGCCACAGATCTTTATCCAGGTCATGCGCTATCTCGCCGCCGCCCTGCCGGCTCGCAGCATGGCCGCAGCGAGCGCGAGCGGATCGCCATCCTGCATCAGGGCGCTTCCGACCAACATGTAGCGATAACCCGCCGCCGCAACGCGTGCCGCATCCTCGGCACAGAGCACACCGCTTTCGGCAACACGTGGCACGGTCATCGGAAGCAGTGGTGCAAGCTCCAGAAGACGGCTGGGAACGATCTGAAGAGTGGACAGATCCCGGCAGTTCAAGCCCGCGAGCAACGACGGCCGCGAGTCATCCGCGGCGCTTCCCGGACCGTGCGAGGCGAGTGTGGCGTGCATGAGCTCGATGTCGTGCTCATCGAAAGCCTCCAGCAGTACGAACAACCCAAGCTGGCGCGCACAGTCCATCAACGCCGCTATCTGCCCGGGCGGCAGCATTCGCAGGATCACCAGGACTCCGCCGGCGCCTGCCAGCCGCGCTTCGATCACCTGATAGGGATCGACAATGAAGTCCTTGCGCATCGTCGGCACGCGCAGGGGATACAGAGCCCGGGCAGCCCGCTCCAGATGCTCCATGGAGCCGTCGAACCGGCTTGGCTCAGTCAACACCGAGACGGCCGCCGCACCGGCCTTTGCATACGCCTGGACGCGCTGCGCAACACCTTCGTCCGATGACTTGAGCACGCCCGCAGCGGGCGAGCGCAATTTCAACTCCGCGATCAGGTCGAATCGCTCCGGACTTGCACGCAGCCTCGGAGGTAGGAGGGATGCCAGTGCGCGCTCCAACAGCACCGCTTCGCCGACGCGAGCCCGGGCGTTGTCTGCCCGCTCACGGCTGCCTGCCGCCATCTGCTGCAGAAAATCCGAGCCGGTGCTCACGGTGGCGTGGCTCCTTCGGCTGCCGGCGAGGCTCGCCCAGCCGAGAACCCTGCAAGGCACTCCACCACATGGGCCGCTGCGCCGTTGTCGATGGCTTGTGAGGCATGCTCGACCGCTTCGTGTGCGCCACGAGCGCGTCCGGCAACCTCCAGGGCCAGCGCCGCACCGAGCAGGAGGCAATCTCTGTGCGGACCTCGGTCCTCCCCCGTGAGCACAGCTTTGAGCGCGCGGGCATTGTGTTGAGCGTCCCCCCCGGCGAGGCCATCCGGACTGCATGTTGACAGACGGTAATCGCGCGGCTCGCGAACCTCGACCTCGACTCGGCCGGGACGCACGTCGAACAACACGAAGGGCCCCATGGGTGTGGGCTCATCCCAGCCTCCCGCACCATGGACGACGAAGCTGCGTTCCACCTCCATTCCCGCCAGCGTCTGCGCAATGAGCTCGGCAACTTCCCGACTGTAGGCGCCGATCAGATGGAAGGGAGGCTCTGCGGGGTTCGTCAGGGGACCGAGGATGTTGAAAATCGTCCGTACGCCGAGCGCAGCGCGGACCGGCGCGACCGCCTTCATCGCCGGATGATAGTGAGGTGCGAACAGGAAGGTGAAGTTGCATGCCGCCAGACACCGGCCCGCGGCCTGTTCGTCCAGAGGAACCTCCAGCCCCAGCGCTTCGAGCACGTCCGCGCTGCCCGCGCGACTCGATACCGAGCGATTGCCATGCTTCAGGACCGGCAAACCGCAGGCCGCCGTCAGCAAGGCGGTGCCGGTGGAGATGTTGAGGCTGCCCGAAGAATCGCCTCCCGTCCCGACCACATCGATCGCGCGCAAGCCCGCAGGAACCTGAGGTCGTCGCGCGAGACGCCGCATCGCCCGCGCAAAGCCGCGAACCTCATCCGCGACCACGCCCTTGGTGCGCAGTGCCGCCAGGACCGCGCCCGCCATGGCCGGCGGGCATTGCTCACTGGTCAGATACGTCAACAGCTCTTCGGCCTGCGACTCCGCGAGGTCGCGCCGATTCAGCAGGGTGTCCAGCATCTCACGCATGGGCTGCATGAGCCGCTCCCACAGAAGTGACACGCACGCCATCCGTCAGCCGCAGAAAGTTCTCCAGCAGACGCGGGCCTTCCGGTGTGAGGATACTCTCCGGGTGGAACTGTACGCCCTCGACCAGCAGTTCCGTGTGCCGCACTCCCATGATCTCTCCCTCCGTGGTGCGTGCACTGACTTGCAGCTGAGCCGGCAGAGATCCGGGCTCGGCGATCAGGGAATGATAGCGGCCCACTTCGCACGGTTGCGGCAGGCCGGCGAAGACCGTGCGGCCATCATGGTGCACGTTGGAAGTCTTGCCGTGCATCAGCCGTCCGGCCCGGACCACTTTCCCGCCAAAGACTTCCACCATCGACTGATGTCCAAGACACACGCCGAGAATCGGAATGCGGCCGGCAAAGGTACGGATCATGCTCATCGAGACACCCGCATCGGCTGGGGTGCCGGGGCCAGGCGAGATACACAGGTGGGACGGCGACAGTTGGCGTGCCTCCTGCGGCGTGATGGCATCGTTGCGGTACACCTGCACATCGGCGCCCAGCACGAGGAACGCCTGCACGAGGTTGTATGTGAAGGAGTCGTAGTTATCGATCAACAGCAGGCGAGGTTTCACGCGTCCCCCGTACCGGGCATGCCATCGCCCGTCATCTCGAGCGCGCGCACCATGGCACCACTTTTTGCGAGCACTTCCTCGTACTCGCTTTCCGGGACGCTGTCGGCCACGATACCGGCACCGGCCTGAAAGCTGTACTGATCCCCGTTGAACACGAGCGTTCGAATGGTGATCGCCTGATCCATGTCGCCGCGCGCGCCGAAATAGCCGACGGTGCCGCCATACAGGTCGCGGTTGGTTGGCTCCAGCTCGTCGATGATCTGCATGGCGCGCACTTTCGGCGCGCCCACCAGGGTGCCTGCCGGGAATGCCGCGGCAAACAGATCGAAGGCATCACAGCCCTCCGCAAGTTGTCCGTGAACGCCGCTCACGATGTGCATGACGTGGCTGTAGCGCTCGATGGCCTGATAGGGCTCGACGTGAACGCTGCCAGGCCGCGCGACCCTTCCCAGGTCGTTGCGCGCCAGATCCACCAGCATGACGTGCTCGGCGTTCTCCTTCGGATCCGCACGCAGCTCGGCCTCCCGGGCCCGGTCGGTCGCCACGTCATCCGAGCGAGGCCGCGTACCGGCGATGGGCCGCAGCTGGGCCCGGCCGTCCTTGAGTTTGACGAGCGCTTCGGGAGAAGAGCCCGCAACCGTCACGTCCCCCAAAACGCAGTAGTACATGTAGGGGGATGGGTTGATGAGCCGGAGCGCGCGATAGGCCTGGAAGGGCTCGATCTCGTGCCGGCCTTCGAAGCGCGCCGACAACACGAGCTGATAGACATCTCCCGCCGCTATGTGCTGCTGGATCCGTCGAACGCCCGCCAGGTAGTCGGCACGCGCCTGATTCGCGGTCGGTGGAGAGTAGCGTCCTGCGCGGGTCCCTCCCGGTAGTGCGCCTCGCAACGCGGCGATGACTTCCGCGCGCAAAGAGCGTCGCTCCTCATCCGTGCCCGCATGGGCGAGCGCGATGCCGCGCGTCAGATGGTCGAACACCAGCAGGGAGCGGGGCGCCATGTAGTGCAGCACGGGGACTGCGCTGGCTTTCCGGCGCGGGAGCGGCTCGAAATAACGCACTACATCGTACGCCGAATAGCCGACCAGGCCGCCCGCAAGCGGTACGCCCGCGATATCCGGGCGTGGCTGAGGCGCCAGCCGCAGAGCCTCCCGCAAGCCTGCAAGCACGGTGGCACGATCGGCCGGAACGGCGCGACGCTCGCCGCCGATCATGAAGCCCTCATGATCCAGCTTCACCTCCAGGCCGTCGCCGAAACCGATGAACGAATACCTTCCGAGGCGTTCGCCTCCCTCGACGCTCTCGAGTAGAAATCGGGGTGCGAACGCGGCCAGCTTCATGAAAGCCGACACCGGCGTATCAAGATCACCGGATATGTCGAAAGGCGGCTTCAACACAACTCCAAAAGAAAAAACCCATCCCCGTTTGACCGGAGATGGGTTCTGGTGCCTGGGAAACTCTGGACTGTCGGGAAACTAGCAGCGACCGGGGCCCACACTCCGTCAGGAAGTGCGCCACCACCATACGTTGATGCAGAGTGCGTGCGGCTGCTGTGACATTTGCGGGCGAGTATCGCCGGGGCGCGCCTTGAACGTCAAGCCGCAAACTGCATTAAAATCGGCGCCCCGTAACGTATCCGCGCGGAGCCACCCGTGAGTTTCAAAAAGCTGCTCGAAACCTGGCGGGAAACCGCATCGGCCTCGCGTACGGCCGCCGAGTATGCGGTCCGATTACCGGTGGATGATGCGGCCCGCCTGCAGGCTCTGTCGGAGATGTTCCCCGGTCGCTCGCCCGAGCAACTGATCACGGACCTGCTCGGCACGGCGCTGCAGGAGATCGCCGCGGCGATGCCTTACGTCGCCGGGCACAAGGTCATCTCCACCGACGAGCAGGGGGATCCGGTCTACGAAGACGTCGGCCCGACACCCCGTTTCATGGAGCTCGCGCGCCGGTACCGCCGCAAGCTCGAAGCCGAGCTGAAGAAACCTGCCGGCTGAGGATCTCACCATGCCCTCATTCGATGTCGTCTCCGAGCTCGACGCCCACGAGCTGACCAACGCGCTGGACCAGGCGAACCGCGAGCTCGCGCAGCGTTTCGATTTCAAGGATACCGGCGCCAGCTTCGAGCTGAAGGAATTCACCGTGACGCTGCGTGCGCAGGTGGACTTCCAGCTCAAGCAGATGCTGGAGATCCTGAAGCTGCGCCTCACCAAGCGCGGCATCGACCTGGCCTGCCTGGAAGTGAAGGATCCGCAGACCACCCTGGCCACCGCCCAGCAGGAAGTGGTGCTCAAGCACGGCATCGACCAGGAGACGGGCAAGAAGATCGCGCGGATGGTGAAGGATTCGAAGCTCAAGGTGCAGGCCGCCCTGCAGGGCGAGAAGGTGCGCATCACGGGCAAGCAGCGCGATGAGCTGCAGCAGGCCATTCAGTTCCTGCGCGGCTCCAAGCTCGGCGTGCCGCTGCAATTCAACAATTTTCGGGATTGAGCGCGGCACCCACACGGCCGCGGCTCGTGGCTTGCGCGCTAGTGGGTCGCGGCAAGCGCCTTGCAAAGCCCTTCCGTGGCATCGACCACGCTCGGCCCCAGTCTCGTCAGCCGCTCGTCCTCGAAGGCGATCAGATTTCCGGTGCGCACCGCGCGCAACGTGGCGAAGCGCTTCCAGTCCGCCAGCCACTGCGCAGCGGTTCCCGGAGGGGCGGCGGCAACGATGACATCGGGATCACGCGCGATCACCGCCTCAACGTCGATCGCCGGCGCCATGTCGCGAAGCTCGCCGAACACGTTGCGGGCCCCGCAGAGCTTGAGTGCATCGCTCATCAGCTGGGACCCGCCCACCGTGTAGATCGGGTGATTCCAGATTTGCAGTAGCACGGTCGGATGCCGTCCCGATCCATATGTGCGCCGCAGCCGCGCCAGACGCGCTGCGAGTTCCCGCGCGGTGGCCTCTGCCGAAGCGCTCGTCCCGGCGAGCGTGCCCAACCGGCGCAGCGAGCCAGGCAGATCGGCCAGGGTGTTGACCTGCTGGTTGTACTCGGGGATTCCCATCCTGGCGATCTCCTCGATCTGAGCCGGGTTCCCACCACCCGGCCACACGACCGCCACATCCGGCCGCAGCGCCACGAGACGTTCCAGGTCGATCGCCACGACATCGCCGATCCGCGGGACGTGCCGCGCAGCCGGCGGCTCCTGCGAATACTCCACGGTGGCGATCAGGTGCGCGCCGGCACCGGCCGCGAACAGCATCTCCGTGGCCCCGGGCGCCAGGCTGACGATCCGCTTCGGAGGACCCGGCAGCGAAAGAGCATGGCCGGTGTCATCGGTAACCGTGACGGGGGCGGCCGCGGCACAAACCGCCCGTACCGCCCATATACAAGCCACACCGGCAAGCAACGCCCGCCTCGAGGCGGACGGGAAAGAACTCACTTGATGGAGCCGGGCTTGCGCATCATCTTGCTGATCTCCGCGAGGTGCTCCTCTTCGGTCGCGACCTGCTGGCGCGCATATTCTTCCAGCATGATGTTCTTGCCCGCCACGAGCTGCAGCAGGGAGCGGTACTCGGCCAGGCCTTCATCCTCGTGAGTGTGCGCCTCACTCAGGATCTCATCGACGTTGTGTTTATGCGTCTCGAGCAATGCCCCGATCCGCAGCGAGGGGTGTCCGCTGAGATTCGTGATGTGCTCGCCTGCCTTCACGGCGTGTGCCTGGGCTTCATCCGCCTGCGCGCGCAGCCACGCCACGATCGGAATGCGGTTATGCCCGAAAATCATGAAGCTGTAGTGCAGATAGCGGACCAAGCCGGCCAGCTCGAGCTCCAGGATGCGATTCAGGACGGTGAGAACCCGGTCGTTCGCACCCTGCGTGTCGGTCGTCGAGCTCATGGCGGCACTCCTCTACGGTCGGAGGGCGATTGTCACCGTGGCACAGGTGCAGGTCCAGTGCAGCCGAGGGTATCCCCGGCCCAGCGCATGATCGGGTCCAGCCGTGGGGAGCACAGCGCCAGTCCCTGCTCGAAGCTCACCCAGCGCCACTCGTTGTGCTCTGGCCGCCCGAGTTGCGGATTGATGGGCAAGGTCACGGCTTCGGTAGTGGTCTGCGCGATGTAGTAGCGCGCGACTTTCTTATGACTGTAAGGAGCCGTTTCCCTGAAGATCTCCCCCCAGGTGAACTGCAGCTCCTCGAGCAGAGTCTCCTCCCGGACCTCGCGGCGGGCGGCAGCCAGCGGCTCCTCCCCCGCTTCCACCAGGCCCTTGGGGAAGTCCCAGTTGCGGTAGGCGCGCAGCATCAGAAACAGCCACGCATCCCGTGCGTGTCTGACGACGACGACTCCTGCGGACAGACGGGCCGACATGCACGCCCCCTCTCGTTCCCTGGCCGTCGATTTTGCAACGACACGGTGTGCACCGCCACCCTGCCAAGGGGTGAAGACGCACACCGCCGTGGCCGCACTGTGTCGTACCCGTACACTACTGTGCCGCCCGGGAGACTCCTCGGCGCCGTCCGTCCCTCAGGCATCCTGACATTGACGCAGCGCGGCTCAGGCCACCTGGGCTTCCACCGCACCGCTGTGCGCGTGGGCATCCTGCAGAACGCCGGCTACGGCATGGACCGTCGCTGCAATCCGAATCGCGCTCTGGATGGCCTCGCGGCTCCAATCGTGCTTGCGCAGGGTTCTCTCATGAGAGGCCACACACGTGCCGCAGCCGTTGATCGCCGACACCGCGAGTGAGAGCAACTCGAAATCCTGCTTGTCGATGCCCGGGTTTCCGATGACGTTCATGCGGAGCCGGGCGGGCATCTGCGCATATTCCGGATCCTCCACCAGATGCAGGAAGCGGTAGTAGATGTTGTTCATGCCCATGATGGCCGCGGCCGCATGGGCCGCCTGGAGATGGGCCGCATCCAGGTATGCCCCGGCCAGAGTCTGCACGTCGCGAGTGAACGACTCGTTGCGCGAGGCGATGGCGGATGCAAGGGCGACGGACCAGACTTGCCTTTCGCTCAGTCCGGGCGCACCGGCCGGGGCAAGCACGCTTGCGAGGTTGAGTTTCAGATCGCGAGCGTAGTCGGGGATCGCCTCACGGAGGGTGTCGAGTGTCGTCATACGGGATCTCCGCGGGGCGCATCGCGCCCCGCTCAATGATGGCCTGACGGCGCCTGTCTCAGGCGGCCTGCAGTGTCTGCTCGCCCTGCTTCCAGTTGCACGGGCACAGCTCGTCCGTCTGCAGTGCATCCAGCACGCGCAGCACCTCGTCCGGATTACGTCCGACACTGAGGTCCGTCACGTAGACGAAGCGGATGACGCCCTGCGGGTCCACGATGTACGTGGCACGCTGCGCCACGCCGGCTTGCGGATCGAGGATCCCCAGACGGCTCGAGAGCTCGCGCTTGATGTCCGAGAGCATCGGGAAGGGCAGCTTGCGCAGCTCCTCCTTCTCCTTGCGCCAGGCGAGGTGTACGTACTCGCTGTCGATGCTCACACCGAGCAGCTGCGCATCGCGCGCCTTGAATTCCTTGTCGAGCTTGCCGAATGCGGCGATCTCCGTGGGGCAGACGAACGTGAAGTCCTTCGGCCAGAAGAAGATCACCTGCCACTTCCCGGAAAAACTCTCCTGGGTGAAGGGCTGAAAAGCACTCTGCGCATCGCTCGAGACGACGCCGGTGAGAGCGAAAGCGGGAAATTTCTGTCCAATACCCTGCATGTGCGGACTCCTCGAATGGTTGACTTGCTGCGGTATGGACACATCATGGGTGTCCGCGCATGATAGTTCCAATCGATTGATCTTATAGTATCGATAGCCAATGTATATGGGCATTCCATGGCCGACATCAAGCTGAAGGATCTGCGTTACCTCGTCGCGGTCGCCGACAGCCGCCACTTCGGGCGTGCGGCGCGCCGCTGCTTCGTGAGCCAGCCCACGCTGTCTGCTCAGCTGAAGAAGCTCGAGGACTACCTGGGCGTGCAGCTCATCGAGCGCCAGCCGGGCAATGTGTCGCTCACCGAGGCGGGCGAACAGATCGTCACGCGGGCGCGCCGCATTCTCGAGGCGAGCGAGGAAGTCGTGGCCCTCGCCAGAGCGCACCGTGATCCGCTTGCGGGACGGTTGCGCGTTGCGCTTCTGCCCACGATCGGCCCGTACCTGCTGCCTCGCATCGCGCAGCCAATCCGCAAAGCCCTGCCGAGGATCGAGCTCCGGCTCTACGAGTTTCAGACGGCACAGATGCTCGAGAAGCTGACGGCGGGCGAGCTGGATGTGGGCATTCTGGCGCTGCCCGTGGAGGATGAGGGGCTGGAGGTCCGGGAGTTGTACACGGAGCCGTTCACACTCGCCGTACCGGATCGGCATCGCCTGGCGAAGCGCAGCAGCGTTCGCGTGGAGGATCTCAAAGGCGAGACATTACTGTTACTCGAGGACGGCCACTGTCTGCGCGACCAGGCGCTGGAGGTCTGCAGTCGCATTGGCCTGCACGAGAAACAGGACTTTCGCGCCACCAGCCTGGAGACGTTGCGACAGATGGTCGCCACGGGAGCGGGCGTAACGTTGCTGCCGGAGCTGGCTGGACGCGGGGCATACGGTAATGCCCGCGGTGTAGCCATCCGACCCTTCGCACGCCCTGCACCGGTCCGGCACATCGGCGCGATCTGGCGCAGGACAAGTGCCCGGCGAGTGGCCATCGGTGCCGTGTGCAAAGTCCTCGTAGAGCACGCAAGGTAGAGGGGGGTGGCAACAGGCGTCCCGGCCGCGCAGCACTGAGGCTTGGTAGACGGCGATTCCGTGCGAGAGGGCGCCCCTCTGGCATAATCCGCCACTGAAGCCGGGGCCGGCTTCGCGCCATCCAAGAGAGTCCACGGTGAAGCTGACAACCCTCGTTGCGCGCGTGTCTATGTGTGCCCTCGTCGCCGCGACGGCCCTGGCCCAGACCCCGCCCCTCGTGGTGCAGGATGCCTGGATTCGTGCCGCTCCCGGCTCGGACGTGGCCGCTGCCTATCTGAGCCTTCGCAACTCCACCGCAAAGCCGATCACGATCACGAGCGTGTACTCTCCAGTGGCATCTCATTCGATGATCCACGAGACATCGGTACTGGCCGGGCAGTCCCGCATGCGTCCTCATGAGCGACTGACGGTGCCGGCCGGTCAGACTGTGAAGCTCGAGCCCGGCGGCCTGCACGTGATGTTACAGGGTTTGTCGCGACCGCTCACGGTCGGTGAGAAGGTGCCGCTCGTGCTGGCTCTGGCCGGGGGCAGCACGGTGCAACTGACGGCCACCGTCCGCCCGCTGAACGCCGAATGAGGGTCATCAGTGCCGGCCGGCCGGATTCTCCGTCGGATCACGTGACTCCGTACGACCGCTTCGCGTGGAATGACTGCGACGTCGAGCGGCTGTTGACCACCGGCAAACACGAGCGTGAGCTGGTCGCTTATTTTGGCGCGGCCGAATACCGACTCCTGGCGAAGCTGGCAAAGCGGTGCGAACGGACTCCGCTTCGCGACGGTGCGCCACTGGTGATCGTGGTGCCGGGGATCATGGGCTCGCAACTCGGACTGCGGCGGCCGAGCCCATTGCCCCACGATGTCCTGTGGCTCGATCCGATCGACATCGGCGTCGGGCGGCTCACGGCCCTGCAATTGCCAGCTCGAGCGCCGATCGTACCGCTGGGTGTCGTTCTCTTTTCCTATCTGCGCCTCAAGTTGCATCTCCGAGCAGGCGGCTTCGCGCCCGTGTTCCACGACTATGACTGGCGGTTGGAGGTCAGCGAGCTGGGTCGCGCCCTGGCGCAGCGGATCGATACAGCAACCGCCGACCGCGTGATGATCGTGGCTCACAGCCTGGGTGGACTCGTCACTCGCGCCGCGCTGACCGAAGCGAGCGGGGACAAAGTGGCGCGGGTGGTGCTGCTGGGCACGCCGAACTTTGGCTCGTTCGCACCGCTGCAGGCTCTGCGGGGGACCTACGCGGTCGTCCGCAAGATTGCCCGGCTCGTGAGCAACGGCACCGCGGAAGCCCTGGCCGGCGGGATCTTCAACACCTTTCCGAGCCTCTACCAGATGCTGCCGGTGGCTGCGCGCACGGGCGGTGCGGATCTGCTCGACCCGGCCCAGTGGCCGCGGTCGGCACCGCAACCCGATACGGCGCTGCTGCGCAAAGCGCGCGACCTGCAGAGCAAGCTGGCGTCCCCTGATGAGCGAATCTGCTGCGTCGTCGGTGTTGGTCAGGAGACGGTGACTGCGGCGAGCCGGCGCGGTGATGAGTTCGTGTACACCGTGACCCGTCACGGCGATGGTACGGTCCCGGCCGTGAGCGCGGCTCTGCCCGGTGCCTGCAATCACTACACGAGGGTCGCGCACAGCGAGCTCACCAGGGACCCTGTTGTAGCCGCTGCGGTCCGCGACCTTCTGCGATACGGCCGCACGAATCGATTGCCATCCACATGGCAGACTCACAGCCTCGCTCGCGCAACCGTCAGCGACGGACAGTTGCAGCGCATGCATACGGACAAAGTGGACTGGGCAGGTCTGCAGCCGGGAGAACGGCGGGATTTTCTCCAAAATCTCAACGAGCCACCGCAACTGCGGCTGCGGGTACCGGGGCGCAAGAGCGTGCGCGGACATCCCCCGGGGCGTAAGAGCGCGCGCCGACATACCTCGCGCCGCAAACTCGCGTAGTGCGTGACGCTGCGCTGCAGGCATACCGGTCGATGAGACGTGCTTGCGCGGACCGCAGCCGCTTATGATAGAAAGCCTACACAACGACAAGCTCGTGTGAGCCTGGGCACTGAGCGTACGAGAGGAGCTGTCTTGAGCAGTGCATTCGGGGAAATCACCCGCACGGTCCCGGACCTGGCGCAGATCGTGCGTATTGCCATCCGGGTGCTTGCGGCGCTCCTCATTGGCACTCTGGTGGGCCTGCAGCGCGAGCTGACACATAAGCCCGCTGGACTGCGCACCCACATGCTGGTCGCTCTCGGAACCGCGCTGTTCATCGTGGGAGCCGCGGAGTCCGGCATGTCAAGCGCCGACGTGTCGCGCGTCGTACAGGGACTGGCGACCGGCATCGGGTTCCTGGGAGGCGGTGCCATTCTGAAGCTGACAACGGAGCGCGAGATACACGGACTGACCACCGCCGCGGGTATCTGGATGACGGCCGCGGCGAGCGCCGCAGCGGCTCTGGGTCAGATTTCGGTGGCCCTGATCGGCGTCATGCTCGGCCTGCTCGTGCTGACAGCGTTCCATAAGCTGGAAAAGGAGCTCGGTCACCGCGCGAAGAAGGACTCCGAAGCGCATCCCACCGAGAAGCGCAATCCTCCGGATCTCATGTAGCATCCAACCACGCGGCGTGTGCGCGCTCAGGAGAGCGCCTGTACGATCAATTCTCGCTGGCGCGCATCCGGAAGCCTGCCGCGACCGCCGCTGAGATTGTCCTGCAGATGCGTCACCTTCCCGGTGGCGGGAATGATGCAGGTCACCGCCGGGTCCGCGATGATGTACTTGAGAAATACCTGCCCCCAAGTGCTGCAGTCAAACTCCGTCGCCCAGGCGGGCACCGCCTTGCCGCGCACGCGATCGAACAGCGCGCCGTCTTCGAATGGTCGGTTCACCAGCACGGCTACGCCCCGATCTGCTGCGAGCGGCAGCAGCCGCTTCTGCGCATCGCGGGTGAGTGGCGAATAGTTGAATTGCACGAAGTCGAGCTTCTCACGGGCGATGACGCGCGCCAGCTCCTCGTGTGAGGACACCGTGTAATGGGTCACGCCGATGTAGCGCACGCGCCCTTCTTCCTTCCACTGCCGAAGCGTCTTCAGCTGGGTAGCCAGATCCAGCAGGTTATGCACCTGGATCAGGTCCAGACGCGGATGCTTCATCACCCGGGCAGAATGGGACATCTGCTCGACACCGGCCTCGGCTCCCCGCGTCCAGACCTTGGTGGCGAGGAACACCTTTTCCTGCATCGCCGGGGCGAGGAGATCACCGAGCACCTGCTCGGCGGTGGAATACATGGGCGAGGTATCGATCAACCGCGCACCGGCCTCGAAGAAGGCCCCCAGCACATCTTTCAGCGGCGCGCGCTCGCCCGGCGAGGCCCCGACCTCGAATGGCCCGGACGTGCCCAGGCCGATGACCGGAATCTCCTCCCCGCTCGAGGGAATCCGGCGCGTGATCAGAGCCTGACCTGAAGCTGCGGCCGATGCGCGGCCGGCCATGGCGGCTGCCATCATGTTGAGTCCTCCTGCCATCACTTCCCGTCGGTTCATGCGCCCCCCGATCGCCAGCGCCCTGTTCCTCAGATCAGCGCCGCGTCCGTCTCCAGCACGCTCTGCGCGCCGCCGCGCACGACCCGTGCGAGCGCCAGCGCGTTGGGAATGATGTGCTCGGCATAAAAGCGTGCCGTATGAATCTTCGCCTCATGGAAGGCCCGGTCCGGGCCCTCGAGTCCCCCGGCCGAAACCGCGGCCGCGCGGGTCATCAGCCAGCCACCGATCACATATCCGCAAAGCATCAGATACGGGACGGAGACCGCCATCGCCGCGTCCGGGTGTGAAGAGTGCGCTTGCAGCAGGGACTCCGTGGCCGCGCGCAGCAGATCGACCGCCTCGATGGCAGCCTGGCGTGTTGCATCCGTTGACGGGTCAGGAGTTTCTAGCCCCTGTAACTCGCGCGCCATGTCCTTCAGCAGCGCACCCATCGAAGCGCCCCGATCCCGCCCGATCTTGCGCCCGATGAGATCGTTCGACTGAATACCGGTCGTCCCCTCGTAGATGGTAGTGATGCGCGCGTCGCGCATGTACTGCGCAGCGCCGGTCTCCTCGATGAACCCCATGCCGCCGTGCACCTGGACTCCGATGGCCACGACCTGATTGCCTGTTTCGGTGCACCAGCCCTTGACGATCGGAATCAACAGGTCACCGCGGGCTTGCGCCCGGGCTCTTTGATCTGCGTCCGGGTGGTGCGTCGCCACGTCCAGCTGCATGGCTGCGTACAGTGCCAGCGCCCGCGCCGCCTCGGTCGAGGCCTTCATCGTCAGCAGCATGCGCTTCACGTCAGGGTGATGAACGATCGCCGCCGGGCCGCCGCTCTGTGCGACCGGTGGTTTGCCCTGGATGCGCGTACGTGCCCACTCCAAAGCCTGTTGGTACGCCCGTTCACCCACGGCGTAACCTTCCAGGCCCACCGAGAGACGGGCGGCGTTCATCATGACGAACATGTACTCGAGCCCGCGATTGGGCTCACCGACGAGATAGGCGATCGCTCCGTCGCCGTCACCATACGCCAACACACAGGTGGGGCTCGCGTGGATTCCCAGCTTGTGCTCGATCGACACACACCGGACTTCGTTCGGCTCGCCGAGCGTGCCGTCGTCGTTCACCAGGCGCTTGGGGACCACGAAGAGTGAGATGCCGCGCACGCCGGGGGCGGCGCCCTCGATACGAGCCAACACCATGTGGATGATGTTGTCGGTGTAATCGTGATCGCCCCAGGTGATGAAGATCTTCTGGCCGAACAGCCGATAATGATCGCCCTCGGGTACGGCTCGCGTGCGGATCTGCCCCAGGTCGGAGCCAGCCTGGGGCTCGGTGAGATTCATGGTGCCTGTCCATTCGCCCTTGATCATCCGCGGCAGAAAACGCCGCTTCTGCTCTGCGGAGCCGCATAACGTCAGCGCATGCACGGCGCCGTGAGTGAGCATCGGGCAAAGCTTGAAGGCAAGATTGGCGGAGGCCCAGATTTCCTGCACCGCGGTCACGAGCACCAGCGGCACGGACTGCCCGCCGAACTCGGGCTCCGTGCCGAGTTGGGGCCAACCGCCCGCGACGAATTGCCGGTAGGCCTCGCGAAAGCCGTTCGCCGTCACGACGCCCTCGGGCGTCCACCGCGCCCCCTGCTCATCGCCGGGCCGGTTCAAGGGATCGAGCACCGCTTCGCCGAACCGGGCGGCCTCCTCCAGAATCGACGCGGCGAGCTCGTCCGAATAATCGGCAAAGGCGGGATAGTCGGCCAGCGTCCTGGCCTGCAGCAGCTCTTCGAGCACGAAACGCAATTCCCTGAGCGGAGCGCGATACATTTGGGTCCCCAGCGACGCAGTTGAAGGCTAGTCTAGCAGCGCGTCGGACTCGCGGTGCCCGGGCAGCCAGGAGTAACGACAAAACACGTGATCCGCCGGATACTTTGTTTACTCGCGAGTAACCTTCGCCCGGACAGGCTCAGCCAGCGCCGGGGTCCCGAACGGCGGCGAGGGCCGGAATGATGTTCGCCGCCAGAAAATCAACGAACCGTTGCACCCTCAGGTCTGCCTCGAGCGCGGCAGGATAGATGGCGTGCAGGGCGGCAGCCGGGGGCACCGTCCACTCGGGCAGCACCCGCTTGAGGCGCCCGGTCGCCAGGCCCTGTCGGCACAGGAACTCCGGTAGCAGGCCAATCCCGAGTCCCGCTGCGGTCGATGCGTGCAGGACGGCCGGATCATTGATCGCAAGCTTAGGGCTGAGTGACACCTCCGCGCGCTGCAGGCCCTTCTCCAGACGCAGGCGGAATTCGGGCTGATCCGCAGGCTCGGGTGTCAACAGCTCGTGCAGGCGCAGGTGCTCGGGGCGCGCCGGAATACCCCGTTGCTGGAGATAGCCGGGCGTCGCGCAAAGCAACGCGGGCGGCGAGCCAAGGAGCCGGAAGCTCATGCCCGCCTCCTCACCGGGAGTCTTCGTGCGGATGGCCACATCCCAGCCTGCCGTCGCCGTGGCCGCCTCCATCGAGACCTCCAGGGGAACATCCGGGAAGCTTTCGAGAAATCTCGGCACGAGTGGCGTGAGCAGCACGCGCCCGTAAGTTGGATCGGCAGTGACGCGCAACGGCCCCTCGGACGGCGTGCTCAACCGGGCGATGGCGAGACGGGCGGCGTCGGCTTCATCGGCCACCCGGCGTGCGTGTGGATAGAGCAGCCGTCCCGCATGGGTAAGGGACACGCGACGGGTCGTGCGTTCCAGCAGCCGAACGCCCAGCGACCTTTCGATGTCCGCAATGGCGCGGCTGACCGCCGCCTTGGGCACTCCCAGGGCGCGGGCCGCTGCCGAGAACCCGTTCAGATCCACGACCTTGGCCAGGACGGCCAGCTGCGAGGGGGTCCACATCAGGCTCAAAGGCATCTCAATCGCTGCGTTGACCGCCCCTATTGTTTCACCCGGAATGCATCTTGGCCACGCCGGCCCAATGTAAAATGCCGCGCGTCCGCTGGGGACGTGAGGAGAAGAAATGAAGCTGTCCGTTTACGCCCTGTCCATCGACGTGTTCACCTCCGCGCTGACCAATCTCTCGGCCCTGCTCGAGAAGGGCGCGGCGCATGCGACCGCCCGCAAGTTCGATCCGGGAGTGCTCGTGGCCGCGCGCCTTGCGCCTGATATGTTGCCGCTCTCGAAACAGGTGCAGATCGCCTGTGACCTGGCGAAGAATTCGGCCGCCCGCCTGGCCGCACAGGAACCACCGCGTTTCGAGGACAACGAGAAGACCCTGGAGGAGCTGCGGGCACGCATCGCCCGGACCATCGATTACCTGAAGAGCATCCCTGCCGCCGCCGTGGAGGGCTCCGAGGAGCGTGATATCCGCGTCCCCGCCGGAGAGCGTACTCTGGAATTCAAGGGCCTTGCATTCCTGCAGCGCTGGGCCATTCCGAACGTCTTCTTCCATGTCACGACCGCATATAACATCCTGCGACACAATGGCGTGGAGCTGGGCAAGCGCGACTTTCTCGGACCCGTGTAGCTTGCGGACGCCCGCATCAACTGCGGATGCGGGCGTGTTTTGAGCCAACACCGCACTTCGTCAAATTGATATGACAAACCGCGCACGGCTGCGCGAAGGAAATTGTCGGTGCACGCCGACAAACGGGAAAACAGTCACACCATCGCATCCGCCGTCCTGCCACCCTAGTCCCAAGCGCCCGTTGATTTCCGCTTGCGCACTCGCACTCCTGGATGGGGAATCTTTTGCCGCCGTCGAACGCCACTGCCGCGCGCACCGCCGCCGACTCGCCGGCCGCGACCAACACTTTCGCCGCAGCTGCCCCTGCGCCGGGCGAAACTCCGAGCGCTGAATCTTTGGGATGGCAGCTGCGTGCGGCACTGCCGCCACTGCGGCTGCACTCGGTCTCGCTCTACGACGATCAGGCCAACGTGCTGTGGTTGAGCGAGGGAGCGCTCGGTCCGGACGAGCACTCGCTGGTCATCGAAGCAGTCGAGACCCTGCGCCGCGACACTTCGCTGAGCTTTCATGAGAACGGCCTCGAGGACGGTCGAGTGGCGATCTTCCTCGCGGTGCGCGCACCGCAGGGACCGCTGGTGGGTCTGTGCATGGTCCTCGCGGACATCAAGTCGGTCGGCGACGGCGTCATCGACCGGATGATCTCGCCGGCGATGCGGACCATCCTGCAGAAGTTCGCGGTTCTGCTGCGGCCGCTGGCGCGCTCGCAAACCAACCCGGCCCTGAAAGTTCTCGATTTGCAGCCTCCGCCGGTGACAGTCGCGACGGTGGTGCAGAGGAGCGCGGCGGATCCCACCACACCGGGAGCGCCGGCCCTGTCACCGCAGGACGTGAACGACATTCTGGAATTCGAGCTGGCGCCCGAGGAGCCGCCGCTCGCCGCTGCCCGGTCGGCCCCGCCGCCTTCCGCTGCTGTCCCAACGCTCACTCCCCCGGCGGCATCACCCGCACCGATCGCGCCCGGTGCCTCCTCGACGATCCTGCCCAAGTTGGCGGCCACCTCCGCCACGACGACTTCTGCCCGAACGTTGCCCTCCAGCGCCACGACGACTTCGCGGACCCTGGTGCTGCCCGAGGGATTGAATCTGTACCTGGATGTCCAGCCATTCACCAAACTGCGTCCGGGCGGACGAACGCGGCGTTACGAAGTGACCGCGCGCGCGACCCACGGTGACATGCAACGTGTGCCAGCCGGGCTCGACAACTTCGCGCTGCAACGATTGCTGGCGTGGCTGGCCGCGAACCGTGCGAGCTGGAGCTTGGAGCCGGCGAGCTTCACGTTGAATCTATCCATCGCGACGCTCGAGGATGAGCGCTTTCCGCAGTTCGTCGCCTCCAGCCTCAAGAGCCAGGGGATTGCCCCCGACAACATCGGCTTCGAGATCGCCGAGCCCCTGTGCCTGCAAAGGCGCGCGCAGGTGGAGCGATTCATTGCGCTGTGCGACCGGATCGGCTGCTTCGTGGTCATCGATGATTTCTCACTGGACTCCGCGGTCGTGAGCCTGCTGCGCTCCAAGGCTCTGCGGCTCGTGAAGATCGATCCGCGCCTGACCACCGTTGCCCTGAAGGACAAGCTCTCTCAGGCCCTGGTGGTGGCCACCGTGCAGGCGGTGAAAGTCCTCGGGATTCACTGCGCCGCCAAGCGAGTCGAGTCGCAGGCGTCGCTGCAATGGCTGACTGCCATCGGTTGCGATTTTGCCCAGGGCCCCCTGCTCGGATTGGCCCAGCCGCTTGAGTCACTGACCGCGACGCCCGCAGCTTAGCTACGGCTCGCCGGATCCTGCCATCGGGGAGGCAGCTGCCTCCGGCGCGCTTCCTCCTGCTCTACCCTGCGCGTGATCTATACCTGCGCCGCGACCAGGACGGCCGCAGCAATCAGGGCGGCCGCGCTGATGCCCAAAACCACTTTTCGCATGCCTCTACCTCTTCAATTTGCTTCAGACGAGTCATCGAATAGGGACGCAAGGCCCATACCTCCGGACCCTGCCGCGCCGCCCGGGGAACACGCGCTCCCGCGTTGTGTACTGCCGCAAATTTATACAATCAACGACTTACGGGGACACCCTGTTGCAGTCCCGGGGTCGGGGAGTCGCGCGACGCCCACGTCGGTGCGACGAGGCGAGGCGCCCACGCGTTCGCGAGGCGCGCGACCCCCTGAAGATGCCCTAAGCTTCGCTCGGGACCGCCTTGCAGCCGCGCCTGGATGACACTAGAAAACCTGCGATCGAACCGAAATGTGCTGTTCTGGAGCCTGCATACGGCGGGCTGGGCAGCTTATGCCGTGACCCAGTATTTCGGCGCCCTGCTGTACGAGAAGCCGGCCAGCTACGGGCAGGTGATCCTGGTCGCCGCCGTCGCGGGCTTCATCCTCTCGATGCCCATGAGGTTCATTTACCGAAGGCTCTGGGGCCGCACGCCGCGCGTGCTGTTCATGGGTGTGCTCGGCACCTGTTACATCACGGCCCTGGCTCTGCGCACGGTCATCAATCTGGCGTACGTGCAGTTCGTGGACCCGGACTGGCAGTTCAAGACTCTGTTCGAGCTGTTCGGAGGCGCGGTGTCCACGACCTATCTGCTGTTGTGCTGGAGCGCGCTGTATTTCGGCATCAAGTACTACGAGATGCAGCAACGGCAGCAGGCGGCAACCCTGAAAGCCGCCGCCCTGGCGCAGGAAGCGCAACTCAAGATGCTGCGCTATCAGCTCAATCCTCATTTTCTGTTCAATACCCTCAACGCGATCTCCACCCTCATCCTCGATAACCAGAATCGCACGGCCAACAACGCCGTCACACGGCTGTCGGAATTCCTGCGCTATACACTCGATCAGGACCCGGTCAAGAAGGTGACTCTGCGTCAGGAGATCGAGGCCCTGGACCTGTACCTGGGGACCGAGCGGCTGCGATTCGGTGAGCGATTACGCCTGGAGTATGCGATCGACGGGCCGGCACTGGAGGCGCTCGTGCCGAGCCTGCTGCTGCAGCCCCTGCTCGAGAACTCGCTCAAGTATGCCGTGTCCTCGCGCGAGCAGGGGGGATCGATCCGCATTGAAGGCCGCGCCCGCGGCGCGATGCTCGAGGTCAGCGTGATCGACGACGGGCCCGGTCTGCGCGACGGCGCTCCCACGAGCGAGCGGCGAGGCGTAGGATTGCGCAACACGCGCGAGCGGCTGGCCGTGCTTTACGGCGAGAATCACAGGTTCGCCGTGCTCAACAGCCATCCGGGATTGCGTATCGACATGGCCTTACCGCTGGAGATGGCAATGGAGCCCAGCGTTCAGTCGCAACAGAGATCAGCCGGCTCGCAGCTGGCGGGCGTATGACCATTTCGACGGTGATCGTCGACGATGAGGCGCTCTCCCGACGTGGCATCGAGATACGCCTGCTGGCTACGCCGGATTTCCAGGTGGTGGCGCAGTGTTCCAACGGCCGTGAGGCGCTCACGGCGGTGACACAGCACAAACCAGACGTTCTTTTTCTGGACATCCAGATGCCTGGCATGTCCGGATTCGACGTCCTGGCACATCTCCCGCAGGAGTCACTGCCCGTCGTCGTGTTCGTGACGGCCTACGATCAATATGCAATCCGCGCGTTCGAGGCGCATGCAGTGGACTATCTGCTCAAGCCCATTGACGACGAGCGGTTCGTCACCGCCCTGGAGCGCGTTCGCACCCAGGTGCAGTCACGTGCCGCCGCGACGCAACGCGACCGCCTCGTCCAGATCATTGCAGAGATCACCGGCTCCGGGGAGCTCGCGCTCGAGGAACTACTGGCGCGTGGACCGCGCGCCACGGAGCCACGCAGGCCGGGCATCCTGCCCATCCGCCAGGGGCGGGAAACGGTCCGAGTGGCGATCGAATCCATCCAGTGGATCGACGCGGCCGGCGATTACATGTGCATTCACGCTGAAGGGAACACCTACATCCTGCGCGGCACGATGAAAGAGCTGGAGGAAGTGCTCGATCCGAAGCTGTTCCAGCGCGTGCATCGCTCGACGATCGTGAACCTGAGTCTGGTCAAGAGTCTGCGGGCCCACATGAATGGGGAGTATTTCCTGACCCTCGAAGGCGGCCACGAGCTGAAGCTGTCGCGGACCTATCGCGACAAGGTCGAATACTTCCTGACTGGCACGCAGAGCTGACCCGGCTCCCGCCCGGACTTACTCCACGAGCTGCCTTCCCGGACTGCCTCGACTCCCGGACTCCCCACTCCCTCATCATTCCTCCGGTTCCCCGGACTTCCTCCGGCTTTCCCGGCTCACCAGGTATATCGAACTCGGTAGCTGAGCACTGTTTCGCCATCCTTCGGCACATCCACCGGAAATACGATCGTGTGGGCGTCCTCCTTCTGGAAGTCGTGCGTCTTGGTCAGGACCTTCCAGTTGTTCCAGCGGTACAAATTCTCCTTCACCAGCACCCGCACGGGTTGCTCCTTGTGGTTGCGCAGCCGAATCTCGATCTGCTCCTCCATCGAGCGGGCGTGCGTGTCCACTGAGAAGTCGGTCTGGCGCCGCTCGCCCACTACGTCGAACGCCGAGCCCAGCTTGACGCGCACTTCCTCGTCCCGGGGGGTATGGTCGATACGATCCTCGCCGATGAACTCCAGCCCACCGTCGCCGGAATCGAGCTTCGATACTCTGACCCGGCCTGCCGGCAGCGGGATGCCGAGGCCGTGCTGCTTCTCGTTGCGGAAGGTCAGATAGACATCCACCTTCCGGTTCGACTGCACGCCGAAGTTGCGGTCCGTGGCGGGTCCTGAGTAGAAGTAGGCCGGCGCGGCGCCCACATACATCAGCACCTTCTTCGCGGGGATCTGACGAGCCTCATCGAACAGCTCGATCTGCTTGGTCGAATTGTCCGGTAAGGTGGTGCGTCGCTGCAGCGTGTACAGGTGGAACTCGAAGAACGGCTGCTCGCTGAACGACGGTGCCGGCGCAGCGTCCGCCAGCGCGCTCTGCATGGCATACTTCGCGGCCACCGAGCGCATCTCCGGTGCCACGCGGTGCACATCACCCGCGATCAGTTTCAGCCGCGCGTCGCGATAGGTCGCTCCGGACTGGTTGATGATGCTGACCCAGGCGGACAGATCCAGAGTGCCCGTGTTGGCATCCTGCCCTTCAGTGAAGATGAGGTTGTAGTCTGCCCACCAGGTGACTCCGCCGGTCTGATAGGTCACCCGGCTGCGCTGCTCGCCGGAGCGCGGCGAGGACACATCCCACACGAGAGTCGGGCGGGTATCCAGGCCACCGGGAAGCTCCGGAAAGCGCACGGACGAGTAGCTCCGCAGTGCCTGGATGGCACCGTCGCTCGTGCGCAGAACGAGACCGTCGACCGATGACAGCAGTGTGCCGTTGATCGTCTCTGAGTGTCCTGCGGCCTCACGCTCGACAACAATCGGGCGATCGATGTACTTCTGCAGCAGTTTGTCGGTACTGACGAGATCGAACTGGTAGTTCTGCTCCAGCACGCGAGTACGCGGCTCGGACAGTGAGGTAAACGTCACCGTCGTTGGATCAATCAGGGCAGCGACATCCGTGAATTTCAGCGTCGAGCGACCGCTGTCGATCTTGATATCCCGCTCCTGGCGCACGAGCGCGTAGCCCGGAACGTTCATCCTGTTCGGGGATGCTCCCGGCACCGGGCGGTACAGATCGGGCGAGATTGCCCCAGGCTGCTCGCTGCTGTAGATAGTGATCGCCGTATCCTCTGGTGCTGCGGCGGCTGGGTCGGATCCGGCTGCGCACAGCAGCGAAAAGGTGAGTGCGGGGATCGAGCGGGACAGAGCGCGCGTCCAGTCCATGATTCGTGGGCCTCGTCAGGTTTCCGGGGTGTGTACATGCTCAAACGGGGCCCAGGGCGCAACGGGTCAAACGGGAGGATACTCGGCGCGGCGTCACTGTTTTGAGCTTGCATCCAGCCTGCCGATCCAGGCCATAAGTGTGATCTGCGTCACGAACGGGTGGGCGGTCCGCTGATCTGTGAGCCATCGCGCAGGTGCCGCCGCATCGGCATTGCAGGATAGCTTGTTGGCATTGTTCCGCAATCGATTCCGGCTCGACACCTATGGAAGCAGCGTCTCGCCCGACCTTTGAGCCCCTGGCCGATTTGCCCGTCGAGGAGCCGCTCGGCGTGGAAACGCCGCAGATGCGCCCCCAGGTCGCAACTGAACCGCCTTGCGCCCCAACTCACGCCGAGAGGGTGGACAGCAGGCCACTTGCACCGAGCCTGGAAACGTTCGAGGCTGAAGAGTTGCTGGCTCATGGGTCCTTGCTGGATATGTCTTCACCTGCTGCCCCGGAGCCGTCAGCACCTGGCGCCTCGGGCGGGCGCGATAGCCCACCAGCAGGTCGCAGCCCTGCGGCGGAAGATTCGTCGCTCGTTCCTGCATTATTGGCGTCCATGGAACTGATGGATCCGGAACTCCCGTTAACCGGCAGCGCCCCGCAACCGGCGAGCACGTTCCCCACGGCCAATGCACCCCCCACGGTCAGTGCACCCCTCGCGGCCGGCACCGCTTCCCCCGTCAGCGCGGCCCCTGTGACGGGCTCAGGCCCCGCGGCTGGCGCACCGACGCTGATGCCGCAGAAGAGCGTCCCCGCAAGTCCATCTGTTGGGCCGGCGCCCAGCGGGATGCGCGTGCGCTCCTTGTCTCCGGGCCCCGCGTCGCCAGTGGCGCCCCTAACACCGACAGCGTCGGCGTCACCCGGCACACGGCCCGCTATCAGTGGCCTGGGTCCAGGCAAGCCGACGGCTGTGAGGGGACCAACTCCCGAAGTCAGGTCGACTCGTCCATCCGCGCCGATGACCTCCCCTGCGCCGCGTACTGTTTCGAGACAGCCCTCCACCAGCGTAAAGCCCGGCAGTCAGACCTCGGCCTCGGCAATCCCTGCCTCCCGGCCGCCTCCGGTCATTCCGGCCCGGGTGCCTGTGGCACCTTCGACGCTGACAGTCAAAGAGCAGAGCCCGGCGCCTGCAAAACCCAATGCGTCCTCGATAGCATCCAACACTTTGATTGCGGACCTGCCGCTCGAGTTGATGAATGATGCGCCGCCTGCGACGGCACCGATCGCGGCCCCATCAGTCGCGGTCGCGGCCCCATCACTCCCAGCCGCGCCCCCAGCACTTCCGGTCGCGGCTCCGTCACTGGCGGTCACAGCACCCTCACTCCTGGGCGCGGTCCCGTCTCTGGCGCCAGCTACACCGCCGAGCCTGCTGACACCGCCCACTCCCGCCGGGGTCACCCCGCCCGTGCAGGCCGCCACGGCAAGCTCCACCTTCAGTGGGCCTCCCGTGCCGCAGCCAAGCGCGAGCACCGTCGCTGCCGCAAGCGCAGCCAGTGTGAGCGTCGCGGTGTCCTCGGCGGCCAACCCCGCGATGGACAGGGATTTCATCGCGAGAAACCAGATTGTCGAGCGTTATCTCTCGGGACGGCTGCCTCTGAAGGGCGCTACGGATTTCGAGCGTTTCTGTCGTGATAATCCGCAGGTCCTCGACGAGCTGGGGCTCGCCGAACGGGTCAATGCAGGATTGCGGCTGCTCGAGGCCAGTGGCAAGCCCGAGCCTTGGCAGGAGACGACGCGCAGCACCTGGACAAAGCCGCAATTCGTGCTGGGACTCGCCGCGGTCGTCGTGGCGCTCAGTATCTCGCTCGCCGTCGTCGGCAGCAGCAGCGCCGCCAAGTCGCGCCGGCTCGCAAAGCTGCAGAAGCAAGCGGCTGAGCAGCCGCTCGACCCGGCGACCAGCACGCGTACCCTGCGCCTGGTGCCCAGCCACGATGGCGCCTCGAACACTCCGGCAGTGATCATCGGTGGCGGCCCAGCGCAGCTCGTAGATCTGAAGATCGACGAGTCCCGCTCGGCGTACAAGACTTTTCAGATCACCATCGATCGCATCGACCAGGGACGAGTCGCGATCCTGCACAACCTGGTGAAGGACTCCAACGGTCACCTGCGGATCGCGCTGAACAGCTCGGCGCTCGGCCCCGGTAACTATCAGCTCACCATCGAGGGCTTGTCCTGGCGCGGCGACCCCGAGCCTGATTCGTGGATCACGATCGGAATCCAGCGCTGAGCCCATGGTGAGCAGCCCGCCACCATCCGCCTCCCCGGCGCACGCCGATGTGTTCGTGGCGCGGCAGCCCATCTATGACGCCACGATGGCCGTCAGAGCATTCGAGCTGCTGTACCGGCCCTCTCCCACCGCGTCGGCGGCGCTGATCTGCGACGCGCGCCAGGCCACGCTGGACGTCATCGCCAGTGCCGCCCTCGAAATCGGCCTGGACCGGCTCTCGGGCGGCCTGCCCGTGCATATCAACTTTCCGCGAGAGCTGCTGATCGACGTACCCGATCTGCCGCTTCCCCCCGACCAGGTGGTGATCGAGGTCCTGGAGGACGTGCGTGCCGAACCTCCGGTCATCGAAGGGATTCTGAAGCTGCGGGCGCGGGGCCACCGGATCGCGTTGGACGACTACTCGCCGCAGACCAGCGATGAGCGGCTCCTCGAGTTCGCGGACATCGTCAAACTGGAGATTGCGCCGCCCTCAGCAAGCGAGCTCGAGCGGCGGGTGCAGACACTCAAGGCCCGAGGGCTGGAGCTGGTGGCCGAGAACGTCGAGACGCCGGAGCAGTTCGACCACTGCATCGCGCTCGGATTCGACGGCTTCCAGGGCTACTTTCTCCAGCATCCGCAAACCTTCCGCGCCAAGCGTGTCCCCTCCAACCGGCTGAGCACCCTGCGCCTGGTCGCATCGCTGCAGAACGAGCACTACTCCATGGACGAGGTCGAGACGCTCCTGAGTCAGAACGTATCGATGTCATACCACGTTCTGCGCTGCATCAACTCGAGTTACTACAATCTGCCGCGCAAGATCGGCTCGATCCGCCAGGCCATCGTGATACTGGGTGTCGAGCACCTGCGTCAGCTGTGTACGCTGCTTTGTCTGCAGGGCTTCGACGATCGGCCGCCGAGCCTGTTCGTCAATGCGATGACGCGCGCCCGCATGTGTGAGCAGCTCGGTCGCCTGGGTGGCGCGAACGATGCCGGCCCGTTCTTCATGACGGGCCTGTTCTCACTGCTCAATGCCCTGGTGGGCCTGCCTACGCAGAAGATCATCGAGGAGTTGCCACTCACTCCGGCTATCGCGCGCGCTCTGATCGCGGGCGAAGGTGATCTCGGCAAGGCCCTTCAGTGCACGCGAGCGTACGAGCGCGCTGCCTGGGACCATGTCGCCTACAAGAACTTGCCCGCCTCCCTGATCCGCGCGGCGTACGTGGACGCGCTCTTCTGGGCCGAGCAGGCCCGCAAGCTGATCGAGAAATAAGCTCAATCGGCGCGCAGGGTCTTCAGGGGCGGCTGCCTCATGACCGAGCGGGTGGCGAGCCAACCTGTCGTTGCCACGAGCAATGCCCCAGCAGCCAGCCCCACGAGACTGACGCGCCAGTCGAAACGGTAGGAAAGCTGCAGCAGGCGCGTCTCGATGAAGTATGCGCCGAGCGCCGCGCCGCCTGCGGCCAGGCAGCCCGACAGAAGTCCGAGGGTAGCGAATTCAGCCAGCACTCCCTGCAGGACGATCCTGCGGCTCGCCCCCAGCGTCCGCAGCATGGCGCTCTCGTAGCGCCGCTCGTCCCGGCTCGATTGCACCGCTGCCAGCAGCACGGTAAGCCCCGCAAACAGGGTGAAGACGAACACGCTCTGGACCGCAAGTACCGCCTTGTCCAGGATGGAACGCACCTCCGCCAGCAGATCGTCGATGTCGAAGATCGACAC
Source organism: Steroidobacteraceae bacterium (assembly GCA_036501985.1). Classification (GTDB taxonomy): domain Bacteria; phylum Pseudomonadota; class Gammaproteobacteria; order Steroidobacterales; family Steroidobacteraceae; genus 13-2-20CM-66-19. Next base: position 281,166 of record DASXZI010000018.1, read on the forward strand.
GCTGGGAAAGCGCCGCGCCAGTTGGGCCAGCGAGCGTGCATCCCCTGGTTTGAGGTTGGCGCTGGTGATATAGGTGCCGGCCGCCCGGTCGAGGACCCCGGGGGCGAAGACGACAAAGAAATTCGGCTGAAAGCTGTCCCATTTGACCTTGCGGATGCTCGCCACGCGGACCTTGAAGGACTCGCCGGCGATGTCGAACGTCAGCTGGTCCCCGACGTGGACCCCGAGGGATTCCTGGAACTCCGTGGCCAGGGACACCAGGGGCTTGCCGACATCGGCCGGCGTCCACCAGCGCCCGGCCACGATCCGATTGTCCGAACCAGGCTCGGACGCCCAGGTGAGATTCTGCTCGCGAGTCGCGAAGTTCTCGCCCTCCTGCCCCGTAAATTTCATGTCATCGACAGAGCGGCCCTGAATACTCGTCAAGCGGCCGCGGATCATCGGCAACACTCGCGCGGTCTTGGCGCCGTGCTGCTGCAAAAATTGCACGAACGCCTCGCGGTCGCCGGGCGGGATGTTGACGAAGAAGTAGTTGGGGAGATTGGCCGGCAGCGCGCGCCGCCAGTCACTCGCCAGATCGTCACGAACGATGCTCAACAGCAGCAGCACCATGATGCCGGCGCCGAAGGCCACGATCTGCACCAGGCTATCGACGCGGCGGCGGCTGAGATTTGCAACGCCGAAGCGCCACGCCACGCCGACCCGACCGCGCAGCCGGCCCGCGAGCAATACGAGCAATGCACCCGCGACGGCCAGAGTCAGGAGAAATGCAGCGAGCCCTGCGCTGAATCCGAGAAAGATCTTCCAGTCGCGCACCACCCAGTACACGAGAAAGAGCACGATGGCCACCGCCGGCCCGAAGGAGAGCACCATCAAGGGAGGCGGAGGCCCAACGTCGCGACGTAAGACCCGCAATGCCGGCACACGCGCCAGCTGCAGCATGGGGGGCAGTGCGAAACCGATCATCACCGCAATCGCCGTCAGGAAGCCCATCGCCACCGGCTCAAGACTCGCCGCCGGAAGCTGGACCGCTAGGAGGCCACGAAGCGTATGAAGGAGCCACTCTTGCGCGAGGAACCCGAGGCCGCTGCCGAACACAGCGGCCAAGGTGGCCACCGCGAGAAGCTGCAGCGTGCTGACACTCAAGGTAAAGGCCCGAGTAGCCCCTAGAGTCTTGAGCAGTGCGACGGTATCGAGATGGCGCTGAACATAGCGCCTGGCCGACATCGCGACCGCAATTGCGCACAGCAATACGCTGACGAGGCTTGCAAGGCTTAGAAACCGACCCGCGCGCTCCACGGCATTGCGAATCTGCGGGGTGGCATCGCTGATGTCGTGCACGCGCTCGGCTCGCTTCTTGTGTGCAGTGAGCCACGCCTTGAACACTTCGACGCGCGCGTGATCGCCTGCAAACAGTGCGCGGTAGCTGACTCGACTGCCGGGCTGAATCAACTGCGTCGCCGGCAAGTCCGCGGCATTCATGAGCAGGGTCGGGGCCAGCTCGGAGAATGCGCCACCCTGATCCGGGCGCGAGATGAGTACGTGCGTGACGCGAAAGGAGGCCGCACCGATGGCCAGCTCCGAGCCAACGTGAGCGTCAAGGGCCGCCAGGAGTCTCGAGTCCGGCCAGATTTCGCCGCCTGCGGGAACTGCGTGGGCCTGGCGGCCGGAATCGAACGGCTCGTCCGCGATCAGCACCCGCCCTCGCAGCGGGTATCCCTCCGTCACGGCGCGCAAGTTCGTCAACTGGCTGCGCTCTCCGTTGAACACCACGCTCAACAGCGCCGTACTGCTTGCAGTCAGCAGGCCTCTGCGGCTGGCTTCCTCGAAATACTGATCATCGATTCGTTGGGGTGAGCCCAGGCGGATGTCAGCGGCGAGTACCTCAGTGGCCTGGAGCGCCACCGCAGTATTGATGCGACTTACGAGAAATCCCACGCCAGTCAGCGCGGCCACCGCAATGGTGAGCGCCAGCAACAGCACACCGAGCTCGCCGGAGCGCCATTCCCGCGCCAGAGATCGCATCGCGAGAGAGAGGGCGCGCATCCCTAGAGGATCCGGCCAGCTTCCATGCGAAGGGTACGAGCGCAGCGCGCGGAGAGCTCCGCATCGTGAGTAACCAGCAAGAGCGTCGTGCGGGCGCTGCCGTTGAGCTCGAACAACAGCTCTCCGACACGCCCGCCCGTCACCGTATCGAGGTTGCCGGTGGGCTCATCCGCAAACAGCACCGCGGGGTGGGTCACGAATGCTCGTGCAAGCGCGACACGCTGCTGCTCGCCGCCGGAAAGCTGCCGCGGATAATGGCCTGTCCGCGAACCCAGCCCGACCCGCTGGAGGGCATCCACGGCGGCCGGACGCGCCTGTGTATTCCCCGACAGCTCCAAGGGCAGCATCACGTTCTCCAGCGCAGTGAGCGCGGGAATGAGGTGAAAGGACTGGAACACGAATCCGACTCGCTGCGCTCGCAGACGCGCCCGACCATCCTCATCCAGCCTCGTGAGATCGTGCCCGTCCAGCAGGACCCGGCCACTGCTGGGAAGCTCCAATCCCGCCAGGAGCGCCAGCAGCGTCGATTTGCCGGCGCCGGAGGGCCCCACAATGGCCACCGATTCGCCGGGAGCGATGTCGACCGACACGTCGTGCACAATAGTCAGCGAACCTTCGGGACTGCTAACCTGCTTGGTGAGGTTTTCGGCCTTGAGAACACTGTCACGGATCATCGGCGCCTGCGCGCTCGGCATCGGCTTATGGGTCATCGCGCTCCAGAACGCGGCGGCGTCCGATCGAACCATCCTCGTGTTCGGGGATAGTCTCAGCGCCGCATACGGCCTGCGACCCGAACAGGGGTGGGTAGCACTGCTGGACAAGCAGCTCCAGAATCTAGGGTACGGTTACAAGGTCGTGAATGCCAGCATCAGCGGAGAGACGACCAGTGGTGGGCTGCAGCGCCTGCCGCGCGCATTGCAGGTCAATGAGCCGGGCATCGTCGTACTGGAGCTGGGGGCGAACGATGCCCTGCGGGGACTGCCGCTGACCCTCTCCACGGGGAACCTGTCCAGGATGATCGATCTGGCGCGCCAGGCTGGGGCCTGCGTGCTGCTGGTGGGCATGCGGATTCCGCCGAACTACGGTCCGCGCTACACGGCCCAGTTCGCGCAGATGTACCAGGACTTGTCCGCTCGCTATCGCCTGCCACTCGTGCCGTTCCTGCTGCAATCGGTCGCCTTGGACCCTGCGCGGATGCAGGAGGACGGCATGCATCCCAATGCACAAGGCGAGCCCGCTGTCCTCGCGACACTCTGGCCGCAGCTCGAGCCCATGCTCCACAAGAACCACTGACGGAGGGGTCGATGAACAGGATCTGGCTGAAGTCCTATCCACCGGGCGTCGCGGCCGACATCGACCCGAGCCGTCTGCGCTCCCTGAAACAGCTCATCGAAGACAGCTGTGCGGCGCACGCTTCGTCGGTCGCTTTCGTGCAGATGGGCCGTTCCCTGACGTACCACGAGATCGGTGAGCTCTCGCGCAACTTCGCTGCATGGCTGCAGAAGGTGGCTGGCGTGGGCAAAGGGGACCGCCTGGCCATCATGCTGCCGAATGTCCTGCAGTATCCCATCGCGATGTTCGGCGCGTTACGCGCGGGCCTTGTGGTCGTCAATACAAACCCGCTCTACACAGCGACCGAGCTGCAGCATCAACTCGCCGACTCCGGCGCGACCGCGATCCTGGTCCTGGAGAACTTCGCCCATGTAGTGCAGAAGGTGCTGCCGCAGACGAGCGTGAAGCATGTACTCGTGACCGCTGTCGGTGACTTCCTCGGCTTTCCCAAGTCGGCGATCGTCAACTACGTGGTCCGTCACCGCCGTAAGCAGGTTCCCGAGTGGCACATCGACACTGCTGTGAACTTCAGATCCGCTCTCAGCGAGGGGGCGCGCATGACCTTCGATCCGGTCGAGGTCGGGCCGCAAGACATCGCCTATCTGCAGTACACGGGAGGCACCACGGGGGTCGCCAAGGGCGCGATGCTCACCCATGGGAATATCAGTGCGAACGTGCTGCAGGCCGAAGCCTGGGTAGGCCTACACTTCCAAGATGAGCGCTCGACTCTCATCACGCCCATCCCGCTGTATCACATATTCGCTCTGACCGGAAACTGCCTGCTGTTTGCACGGCTCGGGTGGAGGAACATCCTCATCATCAATCCGCGGGACTTTCCGGCCGTGATCGCCGAACTGAAGAAGTACCGGTTCAAGTACATCTCCGGCGTGAATACCCTGTTCAACGCGCTGTTACACACACCCGGTTTCGACACGATTGACTTCAGCGCCCTGCAGATCACCCTGGGTGGAGGAATGGCCGTGCAGGGCGCCGTCGCTCAGCGCTGGAAGGAAGTGACGGGCAAAGTTCTGACCCAGGCGTGGGGCCTCACGGAAACCTCCCCCGCCGCCTGCATCAACCCACCGACCGACGACTTCAATGGCTCGATCGGCCTGCCGATCCCCTCGACGGAGATCTCCATCAGGGACGACGCGGGCCAGGAGCTCGGGATCGGCGAGATCGGGGAGATCTGCGTGCGTGGCCCACAGGTAACCGCCGGTTACTGGAACAACCCCGCGGAGACCGCAAAGGTCATGCTGCCTGAGGGCTGGCTGCGGACCGGCGACATCGGCCGCTTCGACGAGCGAGGCTACGTATTCATCGAGGACCGCAAGAAGGACATGATCCTGGTGTCCGGTTTCAACGTCTATCCCAACGAAGTGGAGGCGGTGGCCGCGACCCACCCCGGCATCCTGGAAGTCGCGGCAGTCGCTCAGCCCGATGAGCACTCAGGCGAAGTCGTGGCGCTGTTCGTTGTCCGCAAGGACCCAGCGCTCACGGAGCGCGCGGTGATCGATCACTGCCGCCAGTCACTCGCGGCCTACAAGACACCCAAGCACGTCTATTTCCGGGCTGAGCTGGCCAAGACCAATGTCGGAAAGATCCTGAGGAAGTCGCTGAGGGAAGAACTGATTCACGGACCCGGCCAAAAGCCCGCCTAGCGACGCCTTTTCTTTGCCACCCGCAATAGGTCTTCTTCACCACTTTCCTTTATCAGATAAACGCCAATCCCCACTCGTTGGCCGCTGCCGGATACATCGCTTGGCGTTGCTCGTGCCCTCTGACTTGCAAACCATTGATCCGCTCCCTCAAGGACTGCAGCCGCACGGGTCGAGAAAATGCGTTGAAATCGCGCTACTTGGTCACTCGAACGAACGATGCAATCCCTGAATCCAAAGAAGGGAGTAGCATTCACGCGCTTTTCCCCGCAGGTTGTGTTAGCCAGATCACCGAAAACCCGCGCCAACTCGGCCAATCGTTGCGTCGGCTTCTCCACGTGGCGCGCCCTGCGGAGCGAGATGGTTCCAGAGCGCGCAAAGCGCACCGCGTTCATACGTTCAAGCTCTCTCAGAACAGCGTTCGGAGTGACATCTCCACCGTACAGTTTGACAAGAAGGGAAAATGATCGGCGCTCGCCTCGCAACGGTAGCGCAGCTGGGCCTCCAGCGTTGCTGCGAAAACGAGGATCCGCCATCCAGCCGCGGAGCACACGAAAAGCGCGCTGATACTTTGTTGTGCCCGAGTTCCTTGCCAGATCGGCAGCTGACCGGCTGACAAGTGCTGCGACCTCTTTCCTGGTTAGCCCCGTTGCAACGGACAGGCGTGAGGCGTTAACGCGGGACCCGGCCGGAAACAACTGCGCGATAGCCGCCCTAAGGTAGGCCTGTTTGGCCGCACGAATCAAATCCCAGACTCCAAGGTTGCCCTTAAGCATAAGGGTGCCAATTGGAGTCAAAACGTTTATCAGAGTCTCATTGAAATCTGGCACTTGGCGTGTCTTAGGTCTTCCCAATGCCTTTGTTCCCCCGGCGGTCACTGCGAATTGTTGGCTTCGCGATCCGAATAGATAGAGAAGATGCCAAGCCCGACTCTACGATTTCGCTGCGGCCCGCTGCGCGATGGTGAACTGTGCGCCTCGAGCCAATCGTCCATCTCGTCGAGAAATACCAAGCAGCGATCCTTGGCATATGCCGTAAAGCGCTTTGCGGTGGCGTCGGAGATCCAACTCCGCTCAGCCTTCTGCCAAAAGAGATCAGGTCCGCGCCAGTTCTTCGAACGCTTGAGTATTCGAGTGAGCGCTGCGCTAGCGTCTCTCAGGAAGTATGCTACGGGCTCGTAGGCCATAGTCTTGCGAGCGCTTGTGTAAAAGAATGATCGCGTGAGCTTGTAGGTGCCATTCCTCGAACGCCTCACGTTTCCGTAACGCATGAGGATCGCCAAAACCGCCTTTGGGTCTGCTTGTTGACTAGCACTGCGCACGAGTGCGGCGAAGCCCGAACGGCCTTCTAGTCGCAAAGGCCTGGGCCAACCACGTTGGTCAAGGAATCGCTTGCTGCGGGCCCACGTTGCCACGATATCAGCGTATAGAGTCGGGTGCCCAATATGGTCCATGGGTCGCCCGGATCCAGTCTTCGCCACTTTCTCAAGCTCGGAAGCAAATGCTGCTACGGCCTCTCGCTTGGTCATGCCACCAGCAAGGAGAAACGCCGCTATGGGATAGAGGAGGGACGCTGCCCGCTTAGAGTCGATCGTCGTCCTGGCGTCGTGGGTCATTTCCATTACAGTCTCCGTTCCCTCCGACCGGCGCAGGCAATTACCTCTGCAATCGCAATACTCACAGCGCCCTTCCCTTCAAGAGAGTGGTGCGTCATTGAGCAGATTCGCAGTGTCCCCGCGCGTCGAGCGTTAAGATCTGCGCTCACGAGTTTAAAGGGACGACAAGACGCAGGTATTCTGGAAGGGAGTACCCAAATCGGCAGTCAGGGTTTCTAGGCTGTTCGCCTACAAATAGACAGACTTCGCGCGGCACCCATAGGCCAGGGCACGACTGGTGCACCAAGACCCCGATTTAGTCAGACGTATTGGATCTGGCTTTGGCTAGTAGAATCAGATCTTCTGCGCGAGCTCAGAGACCGCTACCGCTGATGCCGCTCAGCCCACTTCCGCTGATGCCAAAGAGACCGCTGCCGCTAATCCCATGGAGGCCGCTACCGCTGATGCCGCTCAGGCCACTGCCACTGATCCCACTGAGCCCGCTACCGCTGATGCCACTGAGGCCGCTACCGCTGATCCCATGGAGCCCGCTACCGCTGATGCCACTGAGGCCGCTACCGCTGATCCCATGGAGCCCGCTGCCGCTGATGCCACTGAGGCCGCTACCGCTGATCCCGTGCAGTCCGCTGCCGCTGATGCCACTGAGGCCACTGCCACTGATCCCGTGCAGTCCGCTGCCGCTGATGCCACTGAGGCCACTGCCACTGATCCCGTGCAGTCCGCTGCCACTGATCCCACTCAGGCCACTGCCACTGATGCCATTGGCCAACACAATTCCGCGGCCAGCGGGCTGCGTGCCGACGACTTGTATTCTGCTACCGATACTGGGCTCATCGAAGCGCTCGGACATGGCCGGTGTCAGGTCAATCGTCAATCCATTTACTGTCAGTCTCCCTACCGACGCATCGCTTTTTTGCACAAGCCCCGTCACGACAATCGCCGTAGAACCTGGCACGTAGAATCCCTGGTTTCGAACCAATGACACGATGATCGCGCCGTTGCTATCAAGCCTACCGAAAACGGCCGCGGTATCCCCAACTGCCAGGCCCTCCGCGGATCTGATTGAGATCTTCTGACCCAGAACGATCGCGAGTTGCTCCTTGGGAACCAGCGCTTCGACCGGCCCGACCAGAAGGAGAGAGTTAGTTTCCGCAGCTTGAGCGGCGGCAGCCAGAGTAGGCGTGGCAGAATATGCAACCCCAACTGAGGCTGCGATAATCGAGGCCACTGCGAGTCTTAATGCGCCTTTAGTGTTCATCAAATATCCCCAGCTTTCAGCTCAATCCTTGCGACGTGCGACTGCAAGAACGTCAATCTCTTCAACCGGTCCAGGCTTGCTTCCAGTAGCGTTTTGATTTCGCTGAATTGGAACCAATTTTTCGTAGACGCTGTTCGCCGCGTCCTCAAAGACGTAGATTCCAAGTCCGTACTTCTTTCCGGCAGGATTTCTGGCCGTCTCTGTTAGATGCGTCAACGCCGTATCGAGCTCAACGAGCAACTCCTGTCCCTTGTCACTAGCGAGATTCAAGAACTCATCTCGAGCAGCCGCCGTCAGCGGTTCGTCGGATACGACAGTGCGCTCAAGGTAAATGGGGTCAGGGTCGTTATCGTTTCGCAGGAGGTTGTGTACAAAACTTGATGTCACGAGCCCTAGGAAACGGCCCATCCGATCAATTCGCGTTACATCCGCGGCTTGAGGTACGTAGGCTCTCGACAAACATCGAACAGTGTTGCCATCAAGGATCTCAACGGAGTTGGCCGCAACCAGTTCATCGAGCAGTGCTTCCGAGTCCGCGCCAGGACAGGATTCCTCGACGAGCTCTCTGAACGTGCGCCGCGGTGAGCCAGACACGAACTGCAGGTCCATATCCATGGCTAGCCCATACGCGCCTGAAAAATTCGAGTGCGTATGCCAAACAGTAAGCAGACTGGTTATCTGATCGAGACTGACAGTCGCACGCATGCTGTGAGGCGCGCCTGCGCGAAGCGCGTCGCGCAGAGCCCTGACATCTGACTTGGGCAATCCCGCTACGATCGCAATCCGGGCGTCCGTCGTCG
>DASXZI010000019.1:0-162265 GCA_036501985.1 Steroidobacteraceae bacterium
CGACCAACGGATTAACAGTCCGACGCTCTACCGCTGAGCTACCGGGGAACCGGGCGGGACGCACTGAAGGCGGCGAATCTTGCGGAACGGCCCCCGGATAGTCAAGGAAGCCGCCGCGCGGCACGAGTCGCCGCGGCCGGGGTCGTGCGGAGTCGAGGCCGGTCGCCGCCGGTTCGTGGCGGGCTTGCGGCCGGGCGCGGCTGGTCGATGTCGAGGCCGCGGGCTGGGCGCAAGCAGGGTCCCCGGCTCACCTAGCTGCTGCGGCCGGACGTGCAGCGACGGTTGCCGTCCCCGGCAGCACGGCGGCTTTGGGCGCCGGCACCAGGACCTTCACCGTCTCACTCAGCAGGTCGGGGCCGAAGTTGCGGATACGCTCGAGGAACGTGCTGGAGACTTCGAAGCCGCGGGGCACGAGGAGCGTGCCCATCTGAGTGCGCACGTCCTGCATGATGACCATCCCCGCGATGACCGAGCGAAGCGCCATATCGCGCAGCTCACTCGCGCCGCCGCCTGCGCCCAGGTGTGAGGCGAAACGCTCGATCAGATCAGACCCGAATCGAGACGCGCGCTGGCGCAAGGTCTGCACCGCCACATCCGTAGCGTGCCCCTGAGCCACCAGGCTGTCGTACTCGAGCACGAGTCCGAGAACCCGCGCGCCGAGGCCGATCATTCCATCGCCGAGGCGAGTGACCTGCTCGTCCGTCGAGTTCAAAGCAGCCAGTATCTGCATCACGGGCTCGAGGCGCGGGATGTTGTCGAGCAGCTTCATCGCGACCTCTGGCACCCCTTTGGCCAGGGTTTTCTCGGTGGCCGTGAGCGGCTCGCCGTAGTAGAGCTTCTCCACGAGCTCCGATGGCAGGGACAGATAGCCTAGCTGCGAGAGCATCGCCGCCGCTTCGAGCTGCCAAAAATCGCCACTCTCGAGTGCCCCGGCGAACTCCATGGCGAGTCGCTTCAGGCGGCTGGCGCGACCGAATGCGACGGGGTTGGTGATCGAGAGCACGTGCACCAGAGCCTGGATACAACCGATGAGAGTCTCTTTGAGGATCGTGCGCTCGGCGCGGATGAGCCGGTTCTGCATGACGCCGGCTTCGACCGCCGCCCGCAGCTGCTCGGGTGGGCAGGGCTTGGTGAGGAAGCGGAAGATGTTGGCCTTGTTCACCGCGGCGATCGCAGCGTCCCGGCCCGGCTCGCCGGTCAGGAGAATCCGGGTCGTATCCGGATAGAAGCTCATGACGTGGTGCAGGAATGTGGCGCCATCCATGGCGGGCATGCGCATGTCGGAGATGACGACGGCGGCGCCCCCCAGCTCCTTGAGCTTCTTCAGTGCCTCGGCGCCACCGAGCGCCGTGTGGACCTCGTACTCCTTGCGAAGATGCAGCACCAGGCCCTCGACGACCCGTGCTTCGTCATCTACGCACAGTACGCGCGGCAAATCCTGCTTACTCATGGTGAAACCTCTTCCAGCTCGACTGTTGCAGCGACGCGCCGCTCGGCCTCGTTCCAGGAGTACGGCGCCTTGAGGGATGCCAGATAGCGCTCGTCGACCTTCGGGTCCGGCGGCAGCGCCAGATCGAATGCACTGGAGTCATCCACCTGGGCCAGAGAATGTGCGATGGCCAGCGCCGCCAGGACGTCGAAATCCGACTGGGTCACCCGCTGCGGCTGGTGATGGTGTGCGACGGCCTCGATGACGGGGTAGGGCAGGCCCCAGATTCCAAGGAGGTAAGCGCCGACCTCCGCGTGCGAGGCGCCCATGAGGCGGGTTTCCGCCTCATGGAGGGGAATCCCGGCGGACGCGGATAGCTCGATCGCCTTGCCGAGGTCCGCGGAGCATTCCTGTGCAAGCACCCAGTAGCCAATATCGTGCAGCAGCCCTGCAAGCATCGTGTCATCCGCGATCTGGCTTTTCGAGGTGAGAGCGCTAGCGGCCGCGGCAACCGTACGGACGTGAGCCTGCAGTGCCTCCTGATCAAGGTGCGAGCGGGCGTTGGTCGGCCACTGAGAGAAGATCTCGACCGAAGTGGCCACGTTGCGGATGGCCGTGAAGCCGAGGTAGCTGACGGCCTGCTCGATGTTGGTGATACGGCGGGCGAGGCGGAAGAAGGCCGAGTTGACGATCTGCAGCACCCGGGCAGCAATCGCCGAGTCAGTAGCGATCAGGCTCGCAATCTGCGCTGCCGTCACGTTCTCATCCCGCGTCATGGCCTGCAGCGCGGAGTAGATCCGCGGAATGGCCGGAAGCTTCCGTATCCGTCCCACGAGTGCGCGCAGCTCCGAGCCGTTCAGCAGATCCTGCAGCGTGAGGCAGCGGTTGATCACATCCTCGAGCAGCTTCGGCTCGCACGGCTTGCTCAGGTACTGATGGGCGAAGGGGACGAGCCGGATGGTCTGCCTCAGATCGGCATAGCCGGAGAGGACGATCCGGATCGCCTGCGACCAGCGGTTGCTCACGATCTCGAGCAGCTCCGCGCCGTCCATGCCCGGCATGCGCATGTCGGTGACCACGACATCGTAGGGCTCGCCCTCCATGCGCTCGATAGCACGAGGTCCGCTGTCCACGCACTCGATCTGCCACTGCGAGCTCATGCGGTGCAGTCGATACCGCAGTCCGTCGAGAGCAGCCTCCTCATCGTCCACGAACAGGATGCGTTTCATGCGGCACGCACTGCTTGGCGACCGTAGATCGGCAGGCGCAGCACGAACCGTGTGCCGCTGCCCAGTGTGCTCTCGACGTCCACGCGGCCGCCATGCTTCTCGATGACAATCGTGCGCGTGATGGCCAGACCCTGCCCGGTGCCACGGCCGACCGGCTTCGTCGTGAAGAAAGGATCAAAGATCCTTTCGAGGTTCTCCGCGGAAATGCCGCAACCGTTGTCCGCAATCACGATCTCGGCCTGCTCACCCGCCACGCGGGTCGTGATGGTGATCCGGCCGCTCCGCGCATCCTGACCGGACTCGGCGATCGCGTGAGCGGCGTTCACGATGAGATTCAGGAAAACCTGGTTGAGCTCCCCGATGTTGCAGACCACCTCGGGCAGCTCGCCCAGCCCTGTCTCGACCTGCGCGGAGTACTTGTACTCGTTGTGCGCAACCAGCAGCGTCGTCTCGATCGCGTGGTTCAGATCCGCGGGGTTCTGCTCGCCGCTGTCCGGATGCGCGAATTCCTTCATTGCGCGAACGATGGCCGCCACGCGCTGGACTCCCTCCATGGTCCGGGCGAAGGCTTTGGGCACCTCTGTGTCCACGAAGGACAGATCGAGGGCCTGCTGCGCGGCATGGACGCTTTCCATGGCTTCCCGGGCATGTGCGCTGTCCTGCATCTGTTGCATGGCACCCTGATAAGCCGTGCGCAGTTGTGCCAACTCAGCCTGGGTCGCCTGCAGGAACGAGACGCTGTCGCCGATATACTGAATGGGAGTGTTGATCTCGTGCGCGATGCCGGCTGCCAGGCGGCCGACGGACTCGAGCTTCTGCGCGAGCTGCAGCTCGATGCCCATGCGCTCGCGCTCCTTCATCTCGTTGTAGAGCTGCTCCTGCAACAACTGTCGGGCGCGCTCCTGCTCGAGCCGCGCGGTGATGTCGGCACCGATGACGAGATAGTGGCTAATGTCCGAGCCGTCAGCCGGGCACACTGGCGTCAGAAACATGCCCACGCAGAAAGTCGAGCCATCGCGCCGGCGCGAGACCATTTCTTCGCTCGCATTGTTGCCGCAGCGGACCGCCTGGCGCAGACGCGAGAAGGCTTCCCGATTCTGCTCCTCGTCCGAGAACATCGAGGGGCTGCGGCCGAGCAGCTCGGCGGCCGCATACCCGTGGTCCCGCGCAACGGCGCGGTTAGCGAAGACGATCTTCCAGGGCGATTGCGTGACATCGAGGATCAGGAAGTGACTGGACGCGGAATTCAGGGCGCTGTCCCGCAACCCGAGCTCGTTCTGCAACCGGCAGCGCTCGGCGCGCTCGGCGGCAAGTTGTGCCTCGAGCGAACCGGCGTCTGGTTCGCCGGAGATCCGCGTGAGGCCGCGTGAGGGGGTCGGCATTCGCATTGGCGTCCCTGAGTGCGTCAGGGGTTTTTACGCAACCCCCTGGCGCGCGCCCCGTGCGTACGTAGCAATTTCAGGGAAATTCAGGGGCTTGCCGGGAAAGGTGGCTGCCCCGCCGCACGATTGCTGCAGTGCGACAGAGCACGGGGAGCCGTCGGCCGCAGCGATGCGCGCCGGCGTCTGGGGAGGTTTCGCGCCGCCTCGGTCGCTAAGCGCTCTGTGCTACGGGCCGGCCGGCCATCAGGACACGGTCGATCCGCTCGAGCGCCTTCTCGAGCGACTGCATGCTGCAGGCGAACGAGAGTCGGATGTGCCCCGGCGCGCCGAAGCCCGAGCCGGGGACGACGGCGACGCCGCCCTCGGTAAGCAGGAGCTCGGCAAATTCGTTGTCGTCCCGACAACCGAGACCGGCGATGGCCCGGGAGATGTCCGCGAAGGCGTAGAACGTGCCCGCTCCAGGCAGACAGCTCACGCCGGGCAGCGAGTTCAGTCCGTGGACCAGGAAATCATGCCGGGCCTTGAACGCTTCGTTCATGCGCGCGACGCATGACTGGTCTCCCGTCAGGGCCGCCGTGGCGGCTTTCTGCGAAATGCTCGAAGCGTTCGAAGTGGACTGCCCCTGGATCGTGCACATCGCGGTGATCAGCTCGCGGGGTCCTCCGCAGTAGCCGATGCGCCACCCGGTCATTGCATAGGCCTTGGACACGCCGTTGATGGTCACCGTGCGCGGATAAAGCTCCGGCACCGCGGTGAGCAGGCTGCAGAAAGGGTCCTGGCCCCAGTAGATCTTCTCGTACATGTCGTCGGTGCCGATGATGATGCGCGGGTGCTCCAGGATCACTTCGCCGAGTGCGCGCAGCTCCGCCCGGGTGTACGCGGCGCCCGTCGGGTTGCAGGGGCTGTTGAGCAGGACGAGACGCGTCTTCGGGGTGATAGCGGCGGCGAGCTGCCGAGGCGTGATCTTGTAGCCCTGCGCGAGCCCGGCGAAGGGCATCACCGGCAGCCCGTCAGCCAACATCACCATGTCCGGGTATGACACCCAGTACGGCGCCGGGATGATCGCCTCGTCGCCGGCATCGATCACGGCCATGCACAGGTTGTAGAGCGTCTGCTTCGCGCCGGAGGAGACCAGGATCTGCGAGCGATCGTATTTCAGACCGTTGTCGCGCAGGAATTTGGCGCTGATCGCATCCTTCAGCTCGTTGATGCCATCGACATTGGTGTAGCGCGTAAAGCCGGTGCAGATCGCATCGACGCCCGCCTGCGCGATGTGCGGTGGCGTGTCGAAATCAGGCTCGCCCGCGCCCAGGCCGATCACATCCTTTCCCTCTGCCTTGAGGCGGGCGGCACGGGCGGTGACGGCGAGCGTAGGCGAAGGCTTGACGCGCTGGACGCGTCGGGACACGGGTAGGCTCACGGAGATTCCTGTAATCGCTTTTAATTCGGCCGGCGCGGCTATATTACGGGATCGCGCCGCGCCTCACCACGCTCGCGGCGACCCGCATGCACCATGGAACAGATTCCGTTCAAACTCGAGGCCAGCTTTGAGCCCGCGGGCGATCAGCCCGAGGCGATCGAGAAGCTCGTCGAGGGCCTCCAGGAAGGTCTGGCGCACCAGACGCTGCTGGGCGTCACCGGCAGCGGCAAGACGATGACCGTCGCGGCGGTCATTGAACGGGTCCAGCGCCCCACGATGGTGCTGGCGCACAACAAGACCCTCGCCGCGCAGCTCTACGGGGAGTTCCGCGAGTTCTTTCCGCACAATTCGGTCGAGTACTTCGTCTCGTACTACGACTACTACCAGCCCGAAGCGTACGTGCCGTCCTCGGACACGTATATAGAGAAGGACTCCTCCGTGAACGAGCACATCGAGCAGATGCGGCTCTCGGCCACGAAGGCCCTGCTGGAGAGGCCGGACTCGATCATCGTGGCCACGGTTTCCTCGATCTACGGCCTGGGCGATCCGCAGGCCTACCTGTCGATGATCCTGCACCTGGTCCGGGGGGACCGGACGGATCAACGCAAGCTGCTGCGCCGGCTCGCGGACATGCAGTACACCCGTAATGAGCTGGACCTCACCCAGGGTACCTACCGCGTACGGGGCGATGTGATCGACATATTCCCCGCGGAATCGGAGCGGGAAGCGGTGCGCGTGGAGCTCTTCGACGACACGATCGATTCGATCACGTTGTTCGATCCGCTCACCGGGGCGATCTCGCGCAAGGTGCCGCGGTTCACCGTGTATCCGGGCACGCACTACGTCACGCCGCGGGAGCGGGTGATTGGCGCCGTGGATCAGATTCGCGAGGACTTACGCACGCGGCTGCGGGAGTTGCGCGACGCCGGCAAGCTGCTCGAGGCACAGAGACTGGAGCAGCGGACTCGCTTCGACATGGAGATGTTACAGGAGGTGGGCTACTGCGCAGGCATTGAGAACTACTCGCGTTACCTCTCCGGCCGTGCGCCGGGAGACCCGCCGCCGTGCCTGTTCGACTATCTGCCACGCAACTCGCTGCTGATCATCGATGAGAGTCATCAGACGATTCCGCAGCTCGGTGCGATGTATCGGGGCGACCGCTCGCGCAAGGAAGTGCTCGTCGAGTACGGTTTTCGGCTGCCCTCCGCCCTCGATAACCGGCCCCTGAAGTTCGAGGAGTGGGAGACCCTCGCTCCGCAGATGGTCTTCGTCTCGGCCACGCCGGGACGTTATGAGGGCGCGCACGCGGCTCAGACCGTGGAGCAGGTCGTCAGACCGACCGGTCTCGTGGACCCGGAAGTCGAGGTGCGCCCGGTCGGCAGCCAGGTCGATGATGTGCTCTCGGAAATCAATAAACGGGTCGAGTGCAATGAGCGCGTGCTGATCACGACGCTCACCAAGCGAATGGCGGAGGATCTGACGGAGTACCTGCACGAGCACGGGGCTCGCGTGCGTTATCTGCACGCCGACATCGAGACGGTGGAGCGCACGGAGATCATCCGGGACCTGCGGCTGGGCAAGTTCGATGTGCTCGTCGGCATCAACCTGCTGCGCGAAGGCCTGGACATGCCCGAGGTGTCGCTGGTGGCTATCCTGGATGCGGACAAGGAGGGATTCCTCAGGTCGGACAACTCCCTGATCCAGACGATCGGACGCGCCGCTCGTCACATCAACGGGCGTGCGATCCTGTATGCGGACACGATCACGGGCTCGATGCGGCGCGCGATCGATGAGACCAACCGCCGCCGCCAGCGGCAGATGGAATATAACCAGGAGCACGGCATCACACCGCGCGGCATCCACAAGGCGGTGGCCGATATCATGGAGGGTGCGCGAGCGCTGGCGCCGATGCCGACCGGCCGCCGGCGTGCGGGCAAGGCGGGCGAGGGGAGTACGCCGGTGGACCTGCGGCCGGAAGCCATCGTCCGACAGATCAAGAAACTCGAGACGGAAATGTACAAGCGCGCGCGCAATCTGGAGTTCGAGCAGGCGGCCCGGCTGCGCGATGAGATCGAGCGGTTGAAGCAGATCGAGCTCGGGCTGCCGGTCCGGGCAGCCAGCTGAGGCCGCTCTCATGTTGGGGGTGCGGGAACGATTCCTGCAGAGGGCTCATGCATGAATGGCCGAGTCCAGGGCGCTGACACGACCCGGATGGCATTACTGACCATCGTGGTGGTGGTGGCTGTTCTGAAAGTCGCGGAGGAGGTGTTCGTTCCCCTCGCGCTCGCCATTCTCCTGACATTTCTGCTCGCGCCGATGGTGAAGACGCTACGGCGCTGGCATATCAACCGCGGCCTCGCCGTCATTTTCTCCATGGCGCTCACCTTCTCACTGATCGGCGCCATCGGTAACGTGGTCTTCAACCAGTTTGCCGACCTCGCCCACGAGTTGCCCGATTACCAGCACCAGCTGCGGGTCAACCTGACGCACCTGGGTGGCATCCTGCGCATCAATGTGGAGAAGACGACCCGCGCCGTCGATCAGCTCACGAAGGAGATCGACCGGGTGGCGCCGCCCGAGCCGCGGCAGCGAGGCGTCTCGAAGGTCCAGGTGGTCGTGCCTCCGGAGAACGCCCTTCACACGGTGCGGGATATCGTGTCGCCGGTGCTGAAGCCGCTTGCGACCACGCTGGCCGTTGTCGTGCTGGTGGCCTTCATGCTGCTGCGCCTTCCGGACCTGCGGGAGCGGCTGCTGAGACTATTGGGCTCGCGCAACCTGCACGTCACGACTGAGGCCCTCAACGAGGCCGCGAGCCGCGTCAGCCGCTACCTGCTCATGCAGATCCTGATCAACGGCTGGACCGGGCTGTGGGTCGCGGTCGGCTTGTGGTACCTCGGCGTGCCCAACGCTCTGCTGTGGGGCGCGCTGACCCTGGTGCTGCGGTTCATCCCCTACATCGGCGTGTGGCTGTCGGCGGCCATGCCGCTGGCTTTGTCGTTCGCCGTGTTCGACGACTGGATGCGGCCCCTGGAGGTCTTCGGGCTGTACGCCGTGCTCGAGTTGATCAGCTACGCGGTGCTGGAGCCGTGGCTGTATGGAGCACACACCGGGGTCTCTGCGGTCGCGCTGCTGCTGGCGGCGGGCTTCTGGACCTGGTTGTGGGGCTTCGCCGGACTGCTGCTCGCCATCCCCATGACGGTGTGTGCGGCGGTGATGGGCAAATACATTCCGCAGCTCAAGTTCCTCTGGGTGCTCCTCGGAGATGAGCCGGTGATGGAGCCTCACGAGCGCCTCTACCAGAGGTTGCTCTCGAGTAGTCCGGACGAGGCTGATCGGGTGCTGCATGGAGCGTTGCGGGCGAAATCCATGCTGGAGGTTTGCGACTCGATCCTCGTGCCGGCGATCGCGCTGGTCGAGGAGGATCATGAGCGCAGCACGCTCACGGACGCCAAGCGGCAGACGATCTTCGAGCACATCAGTCTGTGGCTCGACGAGCGGCTCGACTCGCTGGACTCAATGCGCTCGCGGCTGGTCGGGTTCGCCAATCCGGAGCGGCCGCGGCCCGTCCTGTGCATCGCAGCGGCGGACCGGGCGGACGAAATCATTGCCCGGGTGTTCGAGACGGTCCTGCTCGAGCGGGGCATGAATCCATACCTCACGAGCGCGCGGGATCTGGATGAGACGGTGCCCGCCGGCACGCTGGCGATCGTCGTATCCGCATTGCCTCCGGAAGCCGTGCCGGCCGCCCGGGCGGTCGCCAAGCGCATGCGCGCCGTGGCTCCCTCAATCCCGGTGATCGTCGGCCTCTGGTGTGCAACCGGTGGGCTCGAGCGCTCTCGCCAACGCCTGCTGGCAGCGGGGGCGCAGGAGGTCGTGACGACGCTCTCGCAGTGCGTCGCGTTGCTCGAGCGCGAAAAAGAGCACCCTGGCGCGTGCCTGGAGCAACGGGCCGCGCCGAGTTCCGACCCGAATTCGGATGGGCTCGAGAGTGCCTCCCCTCGCACCGAGACCGCGCCCGCTCGCCCCGAAGCGGCTACCGCGGAGCCCTCTGGCGACCCGGCCGGGCAGCGCCCAGTGACCTCCTCGTAAGTGCTTGGAAGCCTTGGGGTTAGCTTGCTTCGCTGCGGGCCCTCTTGTATCGTTCGCGGCCCTCACTGCCGGATTTCCAGGCGCGTAGCTCAGTGGTAGAGCATCACCTTGACATGGTGGTGGTCGGTGGTTCGATCCCACTCGCGCCTACCAGGTAACACAGGGGCGCTCGCAGAGCGCCCCTGCTTCCGGTGTCAGGGTGGTTCCAACTCACCGAAGAGCAGTCACGATGCCCGTGGTCACATTGCCGGATGGCAGTCAGCGTACCTTCGAACACCCGGTAACGGTGGACGAAGTGGCGGCCGCTATCGGGGCCGGGCTGCGCAAGGCGGCACTCGCCGGGCGCGTCGATGGCAAGCTCGTCGACACGGGCCACAAGATCGATCACGACGCCTCCGTCGCGATCGTGACGGACAAGGATCCGGCCGGCATCGAGGTCATTCGCCACTCCACCGCGCACTTGCTGGCGCAGGCGGTCAAGCAGCTCTTTCCCGATGCCCAGGTGACCATCGGGCCCGTCATCGAGGACGGCTTCTACTACGACTTCGCCTACAAGCGGCCCTTCACGACGCAGGATCTGGCCGCCATCGAAGCCCGGATGCAGGAGCTCGCCCAGGCCGATCAGAAGGTCACCCGTCGCGTCCTGACCCGGGATGAGGCCGTGCATTTCTTCAAGGGTCTCGGCGAGCACTACAAGGCGGAGATCATCGCGAGCATCCCCGACAAGGATGAGATCAGCCTGTACGGACAGGGCGACTGGGTGGACCTGTGCCGTGGCCCACATGTCCCCTCGACCGGCAAGCTGAAGGCGTTCAAGCTCACCAAGGTGGCCGGCGCGTACTGGCGAGGCGATTCCCGCAACGAGATGCTGCAGCGGATCTACGGCACGGCGTGGGGCGACAAGAAACAGCTTGAGGCGTACCTGCACCGGCTCGAGGAGGCGGAGAAGCGCGACCACCGCCGGATCGGGCGCGAGCTCGACCTGTTCCATCTGCAGGAGGAGGCCCCGGGCGCGGTCTTCTGGCATGCCAAGGGCTGGACCGTATTCCAGACACTGGTCGGCTACATGCGCGAGCGCCAGCGAGCGGCCGGTTACGAAGAGGTGAGCGCACCCGAGCTGATGGACGCCGGTCTGTGGAAGCAGTCCGGGCACCTGGAGAAGTACGGCGAGAACATGTTTCTCACCCAGACCCCGGATGAGCGGGTCTACGCCATCAAGCCCATGAACTGTCCCGGGCACATCCAGATTTTCAAGCAGGGCCTGCGCAGCTACCGCGAGCTGCCGGTTCGTCTGGCCGAGTTCGGCAAGATTCACCGTTACGAGCCCTCCGGCGCCCTGCATGGCCTCATGCGCGTGCGCGCGTTCACGATGGACGATGCCCATATCTTTCTCACCGAGGATCAGATCACCGCGGAATGCGTGGCCGTCACACGCCTGATTCTCGATACCTATCGCGATTTTGGCTTCGAGGACCTGCGCATCAAGTTCGCCGACCGGCCGGCCAAGCGGGTCGGGGAGGACGAGATCTGGGATCGCGCCGAGCAGGCCCTGATGGCGGCTTCCCGCGCCGCCGGGATCGAGTTCACCCTCAACCCGGGGGAGGGGGCCTTCTACGGGCCGAAACTCGAGTTCGTCCTGCGCGATGCCATCGGGCGTGACTGGCAGTGCGGCACGCTGCAGGTGGACCTCAACCTGCCTGGCAGGCTTGGCGCCTACTACATTGATGAACATAGTGGAAAGCGCACCCCGGTGATGCTGCATCGGGCGATCTTCGGCTCGCTGGAGCGCTTCTTCGCGATCCTCCTGGAGCACCACGCCGGGCGTCTGCCGGCCTGGCTCGCCCCGGTCCAGGCCGTGATCATGAACATCACGGAGCGCCAGGACGGCTATGTCCGGGAGGTTACGGAAACCCTGAAAAATCAGGGATTTCGCGTTGAGTTCGACTTGCGCAATGAGAAGGTCGGATTTAAGATCCGCGAACACACGCTGCAGCGTGTACCGTATCTACTGGTTGCGGGCGACAAGGAAGTGGCCGCAAACACCATTTCAGTGCGCACAAGAAGCGGTAAGGACTTGGGTTCGTTACCCCGGGAGACGTTTGCCGAACGTCTCCGCATCGAGCTCGAGAGCCGCGGGCGCCAGACGTTGGAGGGTTGAAGTATCGCTAGTGCAACGAAGCGTGTTCGGCGCAACGAGGACATCACCGCGCCGCAGCTTCGCGTGATTGCGGCCGATGGATCGCAGGCCGGTGTGATGTCGCGGTACGACGCGCTGCAGATGGCGCACGCTGCCGAGTTGGATCTTGTGGAAGTGTCGCCGACGGCGGAGCCGCCGGTCGTGCGCATCATGGATTATGGGAAGTTTCTGTTCGAGGCCAACAAGAAGGCCCACTCCGCCAAGCGCAAGCAGAAGCAGATCCAGGTCAAGGAAGTGAAGTTTCGTCCCGGTACGGGAGAGGGCGATTACCAGATCAAAGTGCGTAATCTGGTCCGCTTCCTGACCGAGGGTGACAAGGCCAAGGTAACCCTGCGGTTCCGCGGCCGTGAGATGGTGCACCAGGACATCGGACGCCGTTTGCTCGATCGCGTGTCCGCCGATCTCGCCGGTCACGGCGTGATCGAGCAGAACCCGCTCATGGAAGGCAAGCAGATGGTCATGGTGTTTGCACCAAAAAAGAAGTAACGGCTCGCGGGTCCGCGCTGCGGACTCCTGAGTCGTTCGCCCGCAAGCGGGTGCTTCGGCACCTTGCGACCGGTGGCTACAGAACAGGAGATCGATCGTGCCCAAGTTGAAAACCAACCGGGCCGCGGCCAAGCGTTTTCGCAAGACGGCGAAAAGCTTCAAGCGGTACTCGGCCAAGCGTCGCCACAACCTCGGTCACAAGGACCGCAAGGTCAAACGCCACGCGCGCTCTGGCGGCTCCAGCCTCGTCCACGAAAGTGATGTCGGGCGTGTCACGCAGCTCCTCCCTCATCACAAGTAAGAGATCGCCATGGCAAGAGTAAAACGTGGTGTGACGGCCGGGCGTCGTCACAAGAAGGTACTTGGCAAAGCCAAGGGTTATTACAACGCGCGCCGCAAGGTGTATCGGGCTGCTAAACAGGCAGTCATCAAGGCGGGACAGTACGCATACCGGGACCGCCGCGCCAAGAAGCGCGAGTTCCGTGCGCTGTGGATCACGCGCATCAACGCTGCCGCGCGCCTGCATGGACTGTCCTACAGCCGCATCATCAACGGCCTGCTCAAGGCGGGTCTGGAAATCGATCGCAAGGTTCTTGCGGACCTGGCCGTGCACGATGCGGAGGCATTTGGCGCGATCGCACAGCAGGCGAAGACGGCCCTGGGCATGAGCTGAGCTCACAGTCGTGAGCGACCTGACTGCGCTCGTCGAGCAGGCGCTGGCCGAGATCGCTGCGTGCAGCGATCTGCCGGCGCTCGATGAGGTGCGCGTTCGCTGGCTCGGCAAGAAGGGCGCCCTCACGGAGCAACTCAAGACTCTGGGGACGCTGTCCGCGGCTGACCGGCCGGCTGTGGGCCAGCGCATCAACGATGCGAAGCAGAGCGTGCAGACGGCATTGGAGACGCGGCGCAGCGTACTCGAGCAGGCTGCGGTGGATCGCCAGCTTGCGGCCGGGAGCATCGACATCACCCTGCCGGGCCGCGGCGAGGAGCGAGGCGGGCTACATCCGGTGACCAAGGCGCGCTTGCGCATCGAGCAGCTGTTCCGACGCGCGGGCTTCGAGGTGGCCTCGGGTCCGGAGATCGAGGACGATTTCCACAACTTCGAGGCGCTCAATATTCCGCCCAACCATCCGGCGCGGGCGATGCACGATACGTTCTATTTCACCGACGGCCGGCTGCTGCGCACGCATACCTCGCCAGTGCAGATCCGCGCGATGCTCGAACACGGCGCGCCGATTGCCCTGATTGCGCCGGGCCGGGTGTACCGTTGCGACTACGACATGACCCACTCACCCATGTTTCATCAGCTCGAGGGGCTGGTGGTGGGCGAGGGCATCAGCTTCGCCAACATGAAGGCGGCGTTGCATGGGTTCCTGCAAGCCTACTTCGAGCAAGATCTGGCGATGCGCCTGCGCTCCTCGTACTTTCCGTTCACCGAGCCGTCGGCCGAAGTCGACATGTCGTGTGTGTTCTGCGCGGGCAGGGGCTGCAGGGTCTGCAAGCAGACCGGCTGGCTGGAGGTCTCAGGCTGCGGCATGGTGCATCCGAATGTCCTGCAGGCGAGCGGAGTGGACCCGGAGCGCTACACGGGATATGCCTTCGGCATGGGCATCGATCGCCTCGCCATGTTGCGATACGGTCTCAACGATCTGCGCCTGGCGTTCGAGAACGATCTGCGCTTCCTGCGTCAGTTCCGGGCGTTCTAGCCATGCGAGTCCCCTATTCCTGGCTGACTGACTGGGTGCAGGTGCCGTGGAACGCGCGCGAGCTGGGCTCGCGGCTCACGATGTCGGGCTTCGAGCTCGAGGCGATCGAGCCCGCCGCGCCGCCTTTCTCCGGGGTGATCGTGGCCGAGATTCTCTCGGCGGAACGGCATCCGCAGGCGGACAAGTTGCAGGTGTGCCGCGTCGCCTTCGGGAACGGCGAACCGGTGCAGATCGTGTGCGGCGCGGCGAATGCGCGCGCGGGACTCAAGAGTGCTCTGGCGGTGGTCGGGGCGAAGCTGCCAGGGGATGTCGAGATCAAGCCGGCCCGGCTGCGGGGCGTGCAGTCCTGCGGCATGCTGACTTCCGCCCGGGAGTTGGGGCTCGCTGAGACCTCTGCGGGAATCCTGGAGCTGCCACCCGAGGCGCCGGTGGGGATGCCGTTGCGCGAGTACCTGAACCTCGACGATGAGGTACTCGAAGTCGCGGTCACACCCAATCGCGGCGATGCGATGTCGATCGTCGGCATTGCGCGCGAGGTGGCCGTACTGGTGGGCGAGACGCTCGGTGCGCCACCGGATCTGCCGGCCACGGCACAGGGCGCTCAGTCAACGGGATCCCGGGTCGGCGTCACGGGCAAGGACACGCACGCCGTGCATCTCGATGCTGCGGCAGCCTGTCCAAGTTTTGCAGGTTGCATCGTGCGCGGTGTCAACAATCAGGCGCCGACTCCGATCTGGCTACGCGAGCGGCTGCGGCGCGCAGGTGTACGGTCGATCAGTCCGGTCGTTGACGTCACCAATTACATCATGCTGGAGCTCGGCCAGCCGATGCACGCGTACGACCTGACCAAACTCAGCGGTGACATCCATGTGCGCACCGCAAGGGCGGGGGAGGCGATCACGCTCCTGGATGGCAAGAAGATCGAGCCCGGGCCGGATGTTCTTTTGATCACAGACGCCGAAGGGCCGATCGGTGTGGCCGGCATCATGGGCGGTGAGCGCACCGCGGTCAGTGCCAGCACGACGGATGTTTTTCTCGAGGCAGCGTTCTTTGCGCCGGAGGCTCTCATCGGGCGCGCCCGCCGCTGGGGGCTCGTGACGGATGCGGGTCAGCGATTTGAGCGGGGCGTGGATCCTTCGCTGCAGCGCCGCGCCATGGAACGCGCGATGGCCCTGCTGCTCGGCATTGCAGGTGGCGCAGCGGGCCCGGTCAGTCTCGTGCAGTCCGCCGAACACCTGCCGCAGCGCAAGGCGGTGATGCTGCGCCGTGCACAATTGGAGCGCCTGCTTGGCCTGAAGCTTCCGGATGCACGCGTCGCTTCCGTGCTCACGGCACTGAAGATGCAGGTCACCTCGAGCGCGCAAGGATGGGAAGCGAGGCCACCGGCGCACCGCTTCGACATCACGATCGAAGCTGACCTCATCGAGGAGGTCGCGCGGATCGTGGGTTTCGAGACTATTCCCGAAGCCGATGCGTGTGGTCCGCATCGGTTCCGCGGCTTGCCAGAGGAGCGCGCGGGTGAGCAGGTGATGCTGGAAGCGCTCGCCATGCGCGGTTATGAGGAAGCCATCACTTTCGCGTTCGTCGATCCCGCGCTGCAAGCGAGTCTGTTTCCCGATCAGGCTGGCCTGATGTTGGTCAACCCCATCGCGAGTGACATGTCGGTCATGCGCGTGTCGCTGTGGCCGGGGCTGCTGCGCGGTGCGCTGGAAAACCAGCGTCGCCAGCAGGATCGGATTCGCCTGTTCGAGCATGGCGCCCGCTTCATTCCCGACGGCCAGGCGACGCGCGAGGTCGATTCGCTTGCCGCAGTCGCCTTGGGGCCTCGATTACCTGAGCAGTGGGGCCTTGCGCGCGAGGCTCGAGTGCCTGTCGATTTTTTTGACATAAAGGGTGATCTCGAGGCCTTGCTGGCTGCCAGCGGCGAGCCGGAATCGTTCGTTTTCGAAGCGCCCGCGGCGGGTGAGGGACTGGCGTGCCTGCATCCGGGGCGCTCGGCACGCATTAGGCGCCACGGAGGGCTGGTTGGCTGGCTCGGCGAGCTGCATCCCTCGCTGGTGAAGTCGATGGACTTTACACATCCGCCGGTGCTTTTCGAGCTGCAGATCGACTCCCTGCAGGTGCGCAGGCCCCAGTATCGGGAGATTTCGCGCTTTCCACAGGTCAGGCGCGACCTCGCGATCGTGCTCGATGAAGCGATACCTTTAAGTGCCCTCGCCGAGCGTGTAACCTTGGTATCGGCAAGCCTGTTGCAAACCTTCCGCGTTTTTGATGTATACCGCGGCCCGGGTATAGAATCCGGTCGAAAAAGTGTGGCCTTGGGCTTGATTTTTCAGGATATTTCTCGCACTCTTACTGATGAGGATGTCGAGCGGCTGATCGCTTCCATCGTCGCGGATCTACGTGTGACGTTGAACGCAAGAATACGAGAATAACGAGATGGCCCTGACCAAGGCGGAGATGGCGGAAGCGCTGTTCAATCAGCTCGGCCTCAACAAGCGCGAAGCTCGGGAGCTGGTGGATCTCTTCTTCGAGGAGGTCCGTGCGGCACTATCCAACGGTGAGCAGGTCAAACTGTCGGGCTTCGGAAATTTCGATCTGCGAGATAAAAACCAGCGTCCGGGTCGCAACCCGAAGACGGGCGAGGAAATTCCGATCAGCGCCCGTCGGGTGGTCACTTTCCGTCCCGGTCAAAAGCTGAAAGCACGGGTCGAAGCCTATGTTGGAGCCAAAGAATAACGCCCAGCTGCCGGCGATCCCCGGTAAGCGCTACTTCACCATCGGTGAGGTCAGTGAGCTGTGCGGGGTGAAGCCGCACGTGTTGCGCTACTGGGAGCAGGAGTTTCCGCAGCTCAAGCCAGTGAAGCGGCGCGGCAACCGTCGCTACTACCAGCGTCAGGACGTGATCGTCATCCGTCAGATCCGCAGCCTGCTGTACGAGCAGGGCTTCACGATCGGCGGCGCGCGTCAGAAGCTCACGGGCGAGGAAGCTCGCACGGACGTGAGTCAGAGCCAGCAGATCGTCAAGCAGGTAAGGCTTGAGCTCGAGGAGCTGCTGAAGGTGCTGCGGCGCTGAGCAGGGCGGCTGCGGCGGATGATCGGGGCAGGCGGCGGCACGGCCCACGCCGCACAACGCCAAGCTGAATAGGGGTATCATTAGCGTCCGCGCGGAGAACCCCACCGCGTGCAGATGGATCCAGTCGGTTTGGTTTTCGTCCTGAAAACACGGTCGGGGCGTGGCGCAGCCTGGTAGCGCACTTGCATGGGGTGCAAGGGGTCCCGAGTTCAAATCTCGGCGCCCCGACCAATACTTACGAGCGTTCGTGAAACCGTGTGTGGCCATCTCTGTGGCCACATTCGAAAAGAACCCGGCCCCGAGCACCTCGAGCGCCGCACGACCGTGTGTTGAGCACGGCCGAGCGGCTCACCCGGCAAACACACTCGAGGTGTTCACATGGGTGTCATCACTCTACTTCGCGCCCCCGCGTCGCGTCCCGCTTCCACGCCGATCCCTTTCACCGCGCCACGTCCACTCGCCGGTAAGCGTCCGCCGACGTCCGCCGACGGCCTGCGCCCCACAGCAAGTCCAAGCCCCTCGACTGAGGCGGTTACGCTTGAGCGGCCTGGCAAGGAGACTTTCGCCACCAGTACCAGGCAACAGCCAGCATTAGGGCTCCTAGCCCGGGCAGCACGTAGTGAGCGAGTCGCTCCAACAGCGTCCGGCATGGTTGGCGATGTTGAATAACACGTACACCATCCAGCGCTTCGGCATCATGGGCCGCCACGACAGCCTGGATGATGGACTTGGCGCAAACGACCTTCTGATCCACGGTCTGTGGGAAAGCCGCCTTGGTGGATACCATCAGACCTTTGCCAGGCCGATAGCTTTGTCAGGTGCTCTGCGAGTCCGAGGGCGTGCTTTCTTGCTGAGTCGCGGGAACGAACCCGCCGGACGGCGGGATACAATGGGCTTACCCATGAAAGCCTCCTGTTCAGGTTATGGTGGTCAGGCCCTCGTCGGCGTTGGTAGCGCTGGCGGGGGCCGCTTGCCATGGGTCGGATATCAGACTATCCTTGTGCACAAGTGATGTCAAAGGGTGCCAAGATGTCCGCGCAGCTCGTCGGGAAGCAAGTTAGGGTCGTGTCCTACTACAGTCCCGAATCCCTTGAGCAGCTCAAACGCCTCTGCAAGGCCACCCGGATAAGGCAGGCCGAGCACCTACGGGAGGCCCTCGACGACCTGCTGAAGAAGCACACGGCAACGTTGCGTAAGCCGAGTCGCAAGGCGGATTAACTGTGTCCGATTCCGACGGGCTCTCCTGGCTTCACGAGTTGCATGAATGGATGACGCAGCACACGTCGGCCGAATTCGCGGCACTGGTTGCGAAGATGTCTCCGGAAGAGAGAGTCCGCATACGCGCCCACATGAGCGTGCTGAAGGACTGGCTTGCCGAAATCAAGGAAAATCTGCCGCCGGAAGACTAGACCCGGCGCCGTTGCGCAAGGCCCCCGAAGTAGGGACGTCATCCATGAGCCATCGGTACAATCAGCTCTGTGACCTGCTGCGACGCCTGCAGGGCTGTTCCGTAGCTGAGGCCACCTATGAGTTGGGTGTGACGGCAAGTGGCTGCAGAGGAATGATCCGCGATCTGAGGGCCCTTTTGCCCGTGCAGACAACGTACTCCCCCCATCGTGGCCGAGGGCGAGGGAGGATCGCGATTCACCGACTCAGGACGAAGACCTGAAGGAAGTACGCGACGACATCGCCGGTCGACCCGAACCGATGGTCCCTCGGCTGCCAACCCGCTCGGCCAAACTGCAGCTGAGATCTGGACGCTTCGAGGAGGCTGAATCGTGGGTACGCCGCGCACTTCAGATTAGTCCCAGATACTCAGGCGGCCAATTTGACCTCGGACTCACCCTGCTCATGCGGAGAACGCGTCATTTACCCGATCGATCTAGCCGGCGCGTCGCGAATCTCCCTGCGGATACTCACCAGACGCTCGAGCGCCAGAATCGCATAGCGTGGGACCTCGCGTGCCCCGTTTCACCGGTAAGCCAGAAACGCATGGCTCGCCCCGTCAATAACGCGTTCGCGGGCGCCGGCGCTGGCTTTAGGGATCGCCGTCGGCTCCCGCAATTGATTTCATCGCCCGACATTGAGAGCTGGCATGGCCCCGGCGTTCTCGATAAAGGTGCATTTGCCATCCTGGCAGACTTTGAGCTCCATCTCGATGCGCTTCAACTGGACATACTGCTCGGGTGACAATCCGATTGCCTGCCTATAGGCGTTATCGGCGGCCGCACGGGCTTCCTCGGCCGATTTGCGCTGATCCTCGGCTAGCTTGATCTGCTTCTCCGTCTGGACGCGCTGCTCTTGGGTGGCGGTCTCGATGCGCTGGTTTTTGATGGCATCCGGCGGGTTAGCGCGCCCGACGGTCATCGTGACTAGTCGGACCGGAAGCTGTTTCGCCTTGATGAAGTCATCGAGGTCGGCGCGGATCTGAGCGTCAATGGCGTCGATGGCCGTGCTGCTGATGGCCGTCTCGTTCATTCCATGCTGGCGAACCGTCTGGCGCACGAACTGTCCGAATGGCTGCTCGATATTGTTCTTATACCAGTTCGGCCCGAAATTCTTGATGAGCGCCACGGAGTCGGTGACTTGCAATGTCACAATGGCATGGAAGCTGATCGGCACACCGTCCGAGGTCATCGTGTCGGGGAGGTCGGCTTCGAAGCGCTGCGGCTGCATATACACGTCCACGCCCTCAGTCGTGACGGCGGCGAACGTGCGGCCAGTCTTCACAGGGTTTGGGTCCACGCCGCCATGCCCGAAGATCCAGGGTTTCTCCACCAGCACGACTTCATGGCCTGCATCCGGGGAGTAAACGCTGCACCCGGCCAGGAGTGCGACAGGGAAAAGCGCGATGATTTTCATTGTAGATCCTTTGCCTTGGCGACTATTCGCATTGTATGCGCTGCTTCTTGCTTCCGTCGGAAGCGCTGGATGACGACGCTCATCACCACAGCCCGGGCTATAGTGTACGCAAGAGGCAAGGAATGAGAATAATGAGAGCCGCCGCCACCGGCCTGCCCAATCATGAGTGTCGTAGCTGATTCAGGGTCGCAACGATCCTCTCCTCGGAAAATCGGGACCACTTCATTCGAGCTCCCGCAGGGAAGAAATCCAATCCGAACTGGCCCTGATCGTCAGGGGGTTACAGAAGCGCTCCCAGTTGTTGGATTCGCGATCCAAAGCGCCTCGCCCTTGCCGCTCTCGCCGGCCTCTCGACAATCGTACTGGCGCGCGTGATACCCAGTCGCCTTCCCGGATGCCGCCGAGCAAAGCACTCGTGGCGCTCGTCTCCTGCGCCAGGAGGACCGACATCAGCTCCGTGATCGCGCGGCAGTCGCGCCATGAGTGAGGCGACCGAAGATGCAGCCGCGGAACGAGCATATGTTGCATTAACTGTCGCGGGTGATCCTTAAGTTAAACTCTCAGGCGCGCACGTGATGTTGGTATCGGACCGCGTCTGAGACCGTGTGACGGTGCTCACAGAATTCCGGTTCGCGCACCCCTAATAATCCGTGCAGGCGTCACACATCAACGGCCTTCGGCAATTTGCGGAAGCCGTAAGAAGCCGCGATTTAACGCGGCAATAAGACCGCTCACAGGGGATCAGTATGTCACTCAGGCCAACACGCCGATATCCATTCGCATCCGTTCGCGCAGCAACTTCGGCGATCTTTCTCAGCATCCTGACCAGTGCGTGCGGCGGCTTAAGCGGAAGTTCTGGTGAATCTTCCGGGGGCGGTGGTACGCCTCCCCCTCCTCCGCAGAGCTTCACGGTTGGCGGCTCCGTCAGCGGCCTGTCCGGCAGTGGACTGGTGCTGCAGAACAACGCAGGCGGCAATCTCGCTGTCGCAGCAGGCAGCAGTACCTTCACGTTCCCGACCGCCCTGAACAGCGGGTCAAAGTACGCGGTGACCGTCCTGACGCAGCCGAGCAATCCAAGTCAGACTTGCACCGTGAGCAATGGCAGCGGCACGCTGGGCAGCGCCAACGTCACCACCATCGCCATCGCCTGCAGCACCACCACCATCACGCCCAGTAGCTTCACGATCGGCGGCTCGATCAGTGGCCTGTCCGGGAGCGGGCTGGTGCTGCAGGATAACGGTGGCGATGATCTCGCCCTGGGCGCAGGCAGCAAGAGCTTCACCTTCTCGACGAAGCTACCCAGCGCTTCGCGATACGCGGTGACCGTGAAGACCCAGCCGAGCAATCCAAGTCAGACTTGCACCGTCGGCAATGGCAGCGGCACGCTGGGCAGCGCCAACGTCACCACCATCGCCATCGCCTGCAGCACCACCACCATCACGCCCAGTAGCTACACGATCGGCGGCTCGATCAGTGGCCTGTCCGGCAGCGGGCTGGTGCTGCAGGACAACGGGGGTGACAGTCTCACGGTCGCGGCCGGTAGGAATACCTTCACGTTCCCGACCGCCTTGGTCACTGGGTCGAATTACGCGGTGACCGTGTTGACCTCTCCGAGCAACCCAAGCCAGACGTGTACCCTCAGCAATGGCAGCGGCAGGGTGGGGAGCGCCAATGTCACCACTGTCGCCGTCACCTGTGCCAGCATTACCTACACGATCGGCGGCACGGTGACCGGTCTTGCTGGCACCGGCCTGGTGTTGCAGAACAATGGCGGCGACGATCTGAGCGTTCCGCCTGCCAGCGGGGGCGCCTCGACGACCTTCACGTTCGCTACCGCCCTCACGGCGGGCAGTTCCTACGCAGTGACCGTCTCGAGCCCGCCGGCCGGGCCGGCCCAGCTCTGCTCGGTCGCAAATGGGAGCGGCACTGTACCCGCCAATAACGTCTCCAATGTGCAGATCGCCTGTGTCAAGGTGGGCAGATTCGTATTCGTAGCCAATAATTCCGATGGTACGCAGGGTGACGTATCCGCTTTCACCATCGATCCTCTCACGGGCGCACTGAGCTCGGTTTCAGGAAGTCCGTTCCTTACCGACATCGGCCCAAGTGCTGTCGTGGTCGATACGACGGGACAATTTGTATACGTCAGCAATGGGGCCAGCAAGGATGTGAGCCGCATGCTCCTGGATTCGACGGGAAGTCTAACGCTGCAGGGGCAATTCAGCACCGCTACGAGCGCCACGGCATCGCTGGCGATCACCCCCTCGGACGCCTTCCTGTACACAGTGGGTCATGGAACGGCCGCTGCGGGCACGATCTACGGATTCGCCGTTGACGCAACAAGCGGCTCGCTCACGGGAGTCTCCACTCAGCCCTTCGCATTCACCAACCCGCAGCTGGCCGTCGCGATCGATCCGACGAGCCATCTGGTG
Source organism: Steroidobacteraceae bacterium (assembly GCA_036501985.1). Taxonomy (GTDB): domain Bacteria; phylum Pseudomonadota; class Gammaproteobacteria; order Steroidobacterales; family Steroidobacteraceae; genus 13-2-20CM-66-19. Next base: position 22,309 of record DASXZI010000019.1, read on the forward strand.
TTCAGTGCTGCTGACCCCCACTTCCTGTACGTCAACAGCATTGCCGCGGATGGCACTCTCTCTGAGACGCTAAGCTCAGGTGCTTCCACAGCGGAAGGCGCGACCGGAGTGGCAGTGTGGCCGAAAGGCGGGGCTGCCGGTGGATACGTCTACACGACAGATCAGGTCGCCAACAGCGTCTCCGTCTTCTCGTACGACTCGCAGGGCGTCGTGACTGCTCTGACACCAGCGGCGGCGGGTCACGGCACGATGGGCATTGCCATGGATCCGGCAGGCAAGTTCCTGTATGTGACCAACTTCGCTGACGGCACGCTCTCCGCCTATGCGATCGACGCGCAAACGGGAGAGCTCACATCGCTGGGACCGGACGTTGCGACCGGAAACGTCAATGGGGCCGCTAATCCGGGTCCCATCGACGCCAAAATCGATCCGTCGAGTCAGTTCCTCTACTGCGTGAACAAGAACGACGGCTCCGTGTCGGTCTTCACCATCGACGCCAATGGCGCTCTTCACCTATTCCAGACATACTCGACTGGACTGGACGGTCGGGGCGCTGGCTCGAACGCGGTCGCGGTCTATTGAACCGGCGGACCGGAGTCTACGGAGCTAAGTGAGCACTCGGAGCGGGGGCGGCGTCCCAGCAAACCCCCGCTCCTCTCACAGCTTGCATTGCGCCACGGTTAGCGTTGTCGCGTGCAGAGTCGGCCGCTCGTAGGTCGCCCACGTGACTGCGACGATAGAACGTCACGCTGTGGCCCAGCTGTAGGCGCAGACGTGCAGGCCCCGATTCGCGAACCTCGCTTTGAGAGCGAAGAGTCCTCGCTCGGCACTCGAGCGTGAATCGGGTCACGTCGACATACCTTACGAATTCGCCAGGAGCGACCCGTGACGCGTTTCACACGCCCCCTCGCAACCGACTGAGCGACCTCGGCTCGGAAATTCGCGGCATGCGCATTGCATTGTCTCTCTTGCCGAGGATCGGCCCGGAGGGAGCATGCGTCTTTCAAAATATGTCACGTACATCGCCTTGCTGGCGATGCTGTGCGCAACGGCCAGCGCCAATGCGGAAGAGTTCAGCCTGTCAGGCGTCGTCGTAGGAGTCGATGGGCCGACGCTCGGATATCCATTTCTCATGGGTCAGACCATCTCGGGTTGCTACTACATCAACCTGAGAGACCACAGCAACGTAAACGACCCATCGCTCGATATCGAGAGTCTCCCGTACGGAGTGGCCATCCACACCTTGCTCGACAGTGGGTTCTCCGGATTCACCGTGCAGATCGGCGCCGTCACATTCGCCCCGCGTGCCCCGCTGCAGCTGCAATTCTTTGATGGGCCGGCGGGCATGGCCGACGAAATGCGGCTGGTTACCCTCTTCAGCATCGCGGATCATTCGCCCAATCCCAGGCTGTTCGGCTTCATTGGGATTAACTTGTACGATCCCACGGGAACCGGGTACACACAGTCCACCGGGGACGTGGATCTATCCAAGTTCACGATCGGGACCGTGGAGACCGAGGTGCCGGGGAGCTCTGGGGACTTCGTGGACGGGGTGGTCCTGGCCCAGGCACCGCCACGTTCCGTGCCGGAACCGGACGTGCTGCTGCTGATGCTGACCGGGTTTGTGCCGCTAGGATGCTCAGCGCTCGCTCAGCGGAGGCGTCTGATGATCGCCGCCCGACGGGCGTAGGTGCGCGGGGCTGAGCGGCGTCATGCGTATCCACCGCGTGCCGCTCATAATCGCCGCGACGCACGAGGTTAGCGTGAGCGCTGAAGGGCCACCGCCGCCGGTCTCCTGATGCCTCACGTCAGCATCGCATGACGGACCACCAGGGCGATGAGTATGGCGAAGCTCACCAGCTGTGCGCAAAGAAAGGAAAATCGCAGAGCCACGACGCCATCGGTCTGCACGCGACTGACATGCACCAGCGACTGAAGGACGCGGAAGACCAGGACCACAATCGCTAGACAATCGATCACAGGCCCTCTGAGGCCTGTAACGTAGAGAGTCAGGACAATGGCGCCAAAGACCGGCAGGTTTTCGATGCAGTTCGCGTGAGCTCGCATCGAGCGACGGTACCAGTCCTCTCCCGCGACCTGGTCCGACGGAAATGAGCTGACTGTCGCGCGCCCACTCAAGATTCTGGTCCACCGATACACGCCGACCGTCGCCGAAAGCAGCAGCACGGTCCACGTCGCGAACCCTAGCAACATCCACATCGGTACCATCATTCCGACACTCCCCGCGCACCACCGAAAGCCAGATTCCGCTCACCCCTCGTAGGCAGGGCTACCGCAGCTCAGAGGCGGCGCGTACCCTGATGCCCTCTCCACCTTCAGTCAGTCATCATCGGCGCCAGACTCGCCATGATTCGGGACCTCTGCGCCTGGGTGGTCATGCTGGTGAGCAGTCGCACAAAATGGGGGTGCTGTGCCCCGGAGATGATGTACTGCCAGCGGTAGGCCGCCAGAACCGACAGCTCGATCTGCGTGATTTGCTGATCGCTGAAAATTCGCCCTGCGTTGCGCCGGAAGTAGTCCGTATCAGAGGCGCATTGCGTCCTCAGGATGCCATCCACGGCCGCGACCAGAGCGATGAAATCGTTGACGGCCTGCTCGCGTTCGGCGGCCGAGAGCCTTCGGTGTTCCGCTTTCCATTCCAACTCGTCCAATATCACGTGCTGGCACTCGTCCCGCCAGTGATACAGGAACACATCCTTGAATAGCGGGCAGAGCTCCTCGCGCGGAGCGATGCTTTCCGCATAATGAGATTGTACGAAGAGCTCGATATGGCAGGTGAGTGCCAGCACAGACCAGGTGCTCGCGGCGAGCACGGCCCGCGCCACATCATTCGGATCCGCGACCTGTCTGTAGCCCCCCGGCATATGGGGGGCCATCATGGCCTCCATGCGCCGAAACAGCTCCTGATGCTTGATCTCCTCATTCGAGAAGCGCACCAGACCCTCGAGCGCGAGTTGATCGCCGAAGATTTTCGCGCCACTCTGCTCGAGCATCTTGGCGCTGATGAAACGTTCGACCAGCCCGAACATGTAGGCGTACGTGCGGCCCTGGATCTGGCTGAGCAGTCGTGCTTCATCTCCCGAGAGAAACGCCAGCCGATCGATCCGCGATAGTCCGTCCGGCAAAAACTTGTGTGAGAAGTCGAAGGCGCGGCCTCTCAGCAGATCCCGATCGATCTGCCATTCGGCCCTTTTCGATGCGGCCAGACAGCGCGCGTAGCGGGCGGTATTGGTGGACTCGGCGACAACATCGGTAACAGCAGCGTTCATGGAAGTTCCTGTCAGGTGAGGTATGTCAGAAGGCCTGTCTCACAGGCGCAATGGCGATGACCGATCCATAGGGCCGCCGCGACCGATCGGAGCGTTGGCGATTGCGTGCGCAGCGATCCCCATCTCCGGACGTGTCGTGCAGCTGTGACCTGCAGTGTTCATCGTTGCGGTGCCTTGATTTCCACAGGGCGCTACTCTATAAGTCGCGCTCCGCATCGTGAATGACCGAGGCACCTGATCTCATGCTCCGGGCCCCGGATGCAAAGGCGGCAACTGGTGGATGCGCTCTCAGATGTCCTGCGTGTTATCCGCCTTACCGGGGGCGTCTTCCTCGAGGCGGAATTCACAGCACCCTGGTGCATCAGCGGAAAGATCTCTCCTGAGGATTGCAAGCCGTTCCTCGAGGCGCCGCGTCATGTCATCTCGTTTCATTTCGTCGTCTGCGGTTGCATGGAGCTGCAAGCGCAGGGCGGTCCCGCGATGCAGGTGAAGGCGGGAGAGATCGTGGTTTTGCCGCAGAACCACGCCCATTCTTTCGGCAGCGAGCTGAATTCGCGCCCCGTGGCGGCGCGGGAGATCGTTCAGCCTCCGCAGGGCGGTGGCCTATCACGCATCAGTCACGGTGGGGGCGGTGCAGGCACGCAGCTGTTGTGCGGTTACCTGGGTTGCGAAACGCCGTTCAGTCCGCTGCTCTCGGCATTACCGCCAGTTATGAAGCTGGACGTACGCTCAACCGCCTCGGGAGCGTGGATGGAAAGCTCCTTTCGCTTCGCCGCAAGCCAGATTTCCGCCGGACAGCTCGGCTCGACGACGGTGATCTCCAAGCTGTCCGAGCTGTTGTTCGTTGAAATCGTCGGTCAATTTGTCGCGGGCCTGCCGGCGGAACGTCGCGGGTGGCTCGCTGGCTTGCGCGACCCCCATATTGGCCGAGCACTGGCGTTGCTCCACACGCGCCCCACCGAGGCATGGACCGTTGAGTGCCTGGCGCTCGAAGTCGGCATGTCGCGCTCGGTATTTGCAGAGCGCTTCAGTTCGGTGGTTGGACAGCCACCCATGCAGTACCTGGCGTTGTGGCGCATGCACATGGCTGCCCAGACGCTGCGCGAGGGGCGCCGCAGCGTGGCGCAGGTGGGAGCGTCGATTGGCTTCGAGTCCGAAGCGGCATTTAGCCGGGCCTTCAGGCGCCAGTTCGGTGAATCGCCCAGCAGCTGGCGCAGACAAAGCGGATGACCTTTGGCATGTGTACTGAGAGCGGCCCTGCAGGTAGGCTCTCAGACCATGAACTTCCGCCGCAACACATACCGCTCCTGGCTGATTGCAGCGACGGGATTCGCGCTGGGACTTGTTTGCAGCGTGCAGGCCAGTCACCGTGCGGTCGATCGGGAATCCGCCGTGACTACCCAGGGATCGGTCCATACCGAGCCCGCGCGGAGGCTGATGTTCTTGCCCTGACAAGCTCCCCTGTCGCCGCCTTGCCGATGCCTGCGATCGGCTCGCGCGGCGACCTCCCCCTTACTCGGGAATCCCCACAACGCGGCAGGATGAAAGCGGCGCGACGCTCGACGGGCAGACTTCAATCCCCTCGAAGGATAGCGGGCACTCCCCGGCGACGCATCAGCCGACGATCTGGCGCCAGTTTGCCAGCAGTCGTGCGGCCGTTCGAGCGGCGAGCGCATGCACGGTGAAGGTTGGATTGACGCCCGCGCTGGTGGGAAATAGGCCGGGGCCCGCCACGACCAGGTTTGGAATATCGTGGATTTGCCCGTATTGATTGGTGACGGAGTTGGCCGCACTCGAGCCCATGACCGTGCCGCCCATGATGTGCATGCCGCCCGGCGGCCCCGTCCAGACCTCACGCGCCCCGGCGGCGGCCATCACCGCTTTGCCTTCGGTGAGAGCTGCGTGCCACAGGGCGATCGACTCGGGATGCGTCTCATGAAAGACGCGCGCAAGCGGCACGCCGTGGGCATCCCTCTGAGCGGCCAGCGTGACGCGATTGTCCGGGGCCGGAAGGTCCTCGACGATCGCGGTCATGCCGGCAAACCCCCGGGTGGCGCGCCGCATGAACTCCTGCAGGGGGGCGCCGAAGAGATCCGGGCGGGTCGTGGAAATTCCCAGCAGATCATTCGGCTTCACCGCCTGGGCGATCATCCACTGATAGCTGCCGAAGGCGCCGCTGCCGCGGTGCGTGGTCTTGGGATAGCTGTCCTGATTGACGAGTTGGCCGCCGAAGGCGCCCATGTAAGGTCGCGTGTCCTGGTCGAACAGCCCATACACGAGCCCCGCGGTATGGCTCATCAGGTATCGGCCCACGTACCCCGCCGAGTTACCCAGGCCCTGAGGGTGCCGGTCGTTTGCCGATGCCAGCAGCAGGCGAGGGTTCTCGACGGAAAACGCGGCCAGCACGATGAGGTTGGCGCGCAGGGTCTCGCGCGATCCGTTTTTCTTGGCGACCTCCACCGCCACTGCGCGAGTGCCGTCCGCATTCGTGCGCAACTTGACTGCGGCGGTGTCGTTGAGGAGCCGGGCCCCTGCGGCCAGGGCCCGGGGCAAATGGATCGTGAGCGGATTGGCCAGCGCACCGATCGGGCATCCGCAATCGCACCAGCCGTCCCACAGGCACTGCGCGCGGCCCTGATAGTTGGTCGTCGTGACGGCAAGCGGCAGTGGCGCGACGGCCTTGCCCAGCTTGCGGAAACCCCGAGCGATCGCCGCCCCTTGCGGAAACAGAGGCACGCCCGGCATCGGATACGCCGCGCCCGGTGGCCGCCAGACCTCCTGCTCGGCGTCGCCGGCAATTCCCGCTTCGCGCTGGACTTGATCATAGTAGGGAGCGAGCTCGGGGTATTTGAGCGGCCAGTCGAGCCCACGGTCATAGCGCGAGCGCATCTCGAAGTCTTCCGGATGCATGCGCGGCCAGACTGCATAGTGATGCAGAGCGGCCCCGCCGGTACCGAACGCGGCATTGAACATGAAGCCGACGGGGTTACGCCCTTCCTCCAGCACGGGCGGCCCGGTCCATTTCACCCGTCGTGCGAACAGAGTCGAGCTGACGAGATCGGCGGCGGTGCGCGCGGGGCCCGCCTCGAGAATGAGGACCCGCTTGCCGCCTTCGGCCAGATGGGCCGCCATGCTGCTGCCGGCGGCGCCGGAGCCGATGATGATCGCATCGAGCGGCTCATGAGGCGGGTCGGAGGTCACGCCGGATTCCTGTCGCTCAATCAGCCCCACTTGCTCGGCGGCACGATGTGCGCCATGTAGGGAACGCCCAGCAGCTCGAAACCCGACTGAGTGCCATACAGCACGTCAACCGCGTCATTGCGCAGTACGAAGTAAAAGAGACCCTGCGGGGGCCCCTGCCAGCCCTCGAGCTCTCCGGCTGACATTTGCCTGAGCAGATGGCTGCTTTGCTGAGGGCTCAACTCAGCGACGGGCCGGGTGAACTGACGGCGCGCTGCGAGCTCGGCAGCCTGCACGCCACCCCGGTAAAACTGCACAAACGGCATGCCCACATTCAGGTATTTGATCATCAGCATGCTATCCGCCGGGGCGCCGGAGAGCTGATGGTCCAGATATTGCGCGATGCCCGCCGCGGCAGCGCCGGGTACCAGAATCTCGGCAAGCGATTCGAGCGTCGTGAGGCTCTGGGTATCGAGCGTGCGCGGCGGCAGGTTTGCAGCACGCGCCTGAGCCGGCGTCAGCTTGGTGTCGCAACCCGCCAAACTGAAAGTCAGCAGACAGAGGCCGCCCGCGGCGCTTGCGGCCACGAACTCGCGCCGCGAGCGGCTCATCGTCGGCGACCGGCGTGCCGGCCTTCAGAATTTGAACTTGGCATTGAGGCCTATCCAGCGCGGCGGTTGATACGACACTTCGTTGCAGCCGCACAGCGTGGCCAGATCAAATCCCTGGATGCCCGCATGGGCATTGGTCAGGTTCTTGACGTCCAGGTTCAGCTCCCAGCGATCATCGGTCGATCCCCATCCAAGGCCAGCGTTGACCATCGTATAGGCCCCAAACTGGTCGGCCGAGAAATTGCGCAGATTGTAGAAGAAGCTGCTGGAGTAGTGCGCGCTGCCCAGCGCGTGCAGCACGCCGCCCAGACCGGGCCACTGGTAACGCACCATCAGGGAGGACTGCACGGGCGGGGCATAGGTCGGCCGGACATCGCGCGGCGGGAGCGGCGATCCGAAGCGCAGCGGAATGTTGAACACGATCGGGTTCATCCATGAGCCGTTCAGGATCACATCCAGCCCTCTAAGCGGCGAGACCTGCAACTCCATCTCGCTGCCCACGTTATGGGAGTCGGCGTTGATGACCACGCCACCGACGCCAACGAACAGGAATGCCTGGTAATTCTTGTAATCGTAGTAGAACGCGGAGCCGTTGAGTCGCGCACGATCATCCAGAAACGTGGCCTTGAAGCCGGCTTCATAGGCATAGAGCGTTTCCGCCTTGTAGGGCAGCGAGGCGTTCTCGCCCGAGCCCAGATAAGGACCGAGCAACGGCGCGTTGAAGCTGCCAGCCTTTACGCCCCGGTTGACGCCTCCGTAGAGGAGGAGCTGGTCGGTCAGGTGATAGTCCAGCTGCGCCTTCCCCGCCCACAGCGTGTTCGACGAGGTGTCGGAGCCGAAGAACGGCGAGCCTTCTCCGAATGGGCTTGGCAGGAAGGCGCCCTGATTCGCGGTGAAATTGCCGTTCGAGGGAAACACCCCGATCTGCGTATTGTAGTTCTTCTGTTCCTGGATGGCGCGCAGGCCGAGAATGCCGGTGAGCTGGCTGGTGAAGTCGTATTCCATCTGCCCGAAGACGCTGTACGAGTTCGTCTTGAGGTTGGCGACCGTGCCGATGTCCACCGGCCTGACGAAGGTGCCGATGATGCTGCCGTCGGGCGCCTTGAGGCCGTTATCCGAGTGGTTGTTGATGTTGAGGTAGAACAGTCCTGCGACCCAGCGGATGTGCTCGGCTTCGCCGTTCAAACGCAGCTCCTCGGTGCTGCTGGTGGCATCCACGCCTGCATAGTTGGCGAGCTGGTTGACCGGCGCGGCGTCGACGTCGATGAACAGCAGCTTCTTGTAGTCCTTGAAGTCCGTAATGGAAGTGAGCGTCGTATTGCCACCCAGCTTCCATTCAATGCGGCCGTTGATCCCGTAGGTCTGTACAAATCCGTTGTCGTCAAAGGCAAAATCGCTGCTGGTGTCGGTGCCTGGGCCATCCGGGTCGAGGTACCCGAAGAAATCGCCACCGGGACGCGGGCGGCCGGTGAGGCCGATTCCGCCACCGGGTGTCAGCGCGCCGCCCTGGATCGCATCCGCACCGCCATCAGCGTTGCCCTGAATGGTCAGGCGTGTCTCATTCGGCGAAGTGTTGATGACGTTGACGATCTCACCCTGTGGGTTGACGACGCCGATGGTGGATTTGGACTGATACGGCCCGGTGGGCTCCTTGGAATGCGCGTAGTTCAGGGACAGTCGCAGCAGTAGGTCCTCGGTAGGCTTGAAGTCCAGCGTGCCGCGCAACGCGTAAGTGTCGTCACCCCCCAGATTGGCCCCCGCACCGGGGCCAGGTGGCGAGCCGGCGAGACCGGCGGGTGCTTCGTACGGATAGAGATTTTTCAGATAACCGTCGTTGTGGTTGTACAGCATGGCGACGCGGCCGGCGATGTTGTCCGTGAAGGGACCGGAGACTGCTGCCTCGACGCGCTCGGACAGCCCATGCGCGGCACTGTCGAATTCCCCGAAAGTCACGTCGGTGTAGCCCTCGAGCTTGTCGAAATCCGGCTTGCGGGAGATGTATTGAACCAGACCGCCCGTGGCGTTGCGTCCGAACAGGGTGCCTTGAGGGCCCTTCAGCACCTCGACCCGCTCGATGTCGTAGAGGGCAAAAGTCTGTGCCTGGGCGATCGCGATGTAGCCCTCGTCGAGGTATACCGCGTTGGGCGCCTCGACGATGTCATTGAAATCGTTCTGCGTGACACCGCGAATGGTGAACTGGGTATTTTGGCCCGCCAGGTTGCCGGAAATGGCGACGCCGGGAGTGAAGGCAGCCACATCGTAGCTCTGCTGCACGCCCAGAGCCTTGAGCTGATCGCCACTGAAAGCGCTCATCGCGATGCCGACATCCTGGATGTTCTGTTCCCGCTTTTGCGCGGAGACCACAACCTCCTCGAGGACGCCTTGGGCGTACGTGGGTACGGCAAACGTCGCCGCCGCGAGGGCGGCCAGAAGGGGAATGGCCGGCACTGCGGTGCCGGTAACAATACAGAGTGTCGACGCCAAGGTGCGCCGAAGGTACGAGTGCGCCACAGTTACCCCCAAAACCGGCTGTTGGGCCGGTGAACCCGTCTGCAGTGTCTGTCTCGAAAACCCGCGCCCGACCGTCTCGCGTCATCGAGAGAGTTGAATTTTATGTGTGATTTAAGCCACATATTACCGATAGAGCTATAGGTGTCAAGAAATGTCCCCCTCCGTCGGGCCCCTTGCGTTCCCGAAAATCGCCCGCCCGTATGGTCTTTGCCCGGGGCGTCGGTCACGATGAGCCAAGTCACTACACGTTTCGAGACCTCCTGGAGGTAACCATGGCGGCGGACTTCCCCAGCAGTGCGAAAAGAGCCGGCAAAGGCCTCGATAAACACTGGCATCTCGCCACGGATGAGTTCGAAGTTGGCGTGACCGAGCTCGAATTCTCCATTTTCAGAGTCTCTGCGGCATTCGAGCGCTGGCAGGGGGATTGTCTGGGATGTTGTCTCGGGCAGGCGTTTTCCGGCACCGATACCGCGCTGCTGCATGTTATCCGCATGCATGAGAGGCCGAAGAGCATCTCGGAGCTCGCGCGGCTACTGAAGCGTGATGACGTGTCGAACCTGCAGTACGGAACCCGCAAGCTGCTCAAAGCGGGCCTGATCGAGAAGTCCCGGCGCGCCGGCAGCAAGAAGGACGTGACTTACCAGGTCTCCGCACTGGGTCGCGATATCACCAATCGGTACGCGCGATTCCGGCGTGAGCTGCTGATCTCCATGACCCGTTCGACCGCCGGCAAGGTGGATTTCGAATCGGTGGCGCGAGCTCTCACCCTGATGTCGGCCATGTACGATCAGGCATCCTGCATCGCAGCGACTCATCGGGTTCCGTTATAGGCTTTCCCATACAGGTAGCCGTGTCGAGCGCCGGTCAGAGGTGCGCTATACGGCATTTCAGCGTTGCCATCCTCACGGAATGCGCATCCAGGCTGAGGTGGCACGCGCCAGCACCGTTTCGGATGTCGCCGTCGTGAAACTCGCCCCGGCGAAAATGAGCCCCCGCCCGAGCCTGGCTACACGGGCGTCCACGATCACGTCCGCCGCGGGCACTGGGCGCATGAAGTCGATCGTCGGGCTCACGGTCGTGATGTTAGTGAGCTTGCGGTACGTTCCGATGATGGCCAGCGCCATGGCCGTGTCGGCGCAGGCCATCAGCGCCTGGCCGGCCACCGTGCTACCCAAGCGAAGGATTCTCGCGTTGGCGGGTAGGCGCAGCCGCACTCCCGCAGAGGAGCAGGTCTCGACGATAAGGTGCGGCTCCCGGACCCAGGGAGCCAATCTCTCCACAAGGGACTGTGCCTCGCGGGCCCCGAAGTGTTCGTCGGTTTGCGCCGAGTCGGGATGCGGTGCGGGAATTTTCAAGGGGACTGTCGTGGGCGGCGAGGCTCTCCTCCAACGACCTGATCCGCAAAATCACTTTCTCGAGGCTCTTCATTGCCATCCTTTTCGGTTGCACACCACGGCTGTGCGCGGGACGGATCCCAGCGCAGACGCGCATGCTGCTCCTGAGCAGCCGCAAGTTCCGTCATTTGGATGATACAAGGCCCGGAGGCTCGCCCCACTGAGGGAGGCGGCCGGTCGCGCAGCCTAAAGGGACTCCCGGGCAAGATGCTCGAGTGAGCGGCGGTTGCAGATCGTGAGGTTGCCCCGGCCCACTTTGATCCAGCCCTTGGACTTCCAGGTCTGCAGGTGCTGATTGACGATCTGACGCGACAGGCCGAGGAACTGCGCCAGCTCTTCCTGCGAGAGGCTCAGTTTGGTTCCCTGAGGCGTGTCTTGGGCGTGTAAGTGCGCCAGGCTGAGCAGCCGCTTGGCCACTCTCGCCGGCACGCTCAGCAGCGCTGTATCCTCCATCCATTGCGCCGTCCAGCGAACTCTTTTGCAAAGCAGTTGAATCAGATGGGTCGCCAGCTGGGATTCCGTTTGTAACAGGGCTTGAAAATCGGCGCGCCCGATCACCATGAGCTCGGTGCGCGCCATGGCCGTTGCGGTCGCGGTTCGCGGCTGACCGTCGAGCAGGGCGATCTCCCCGAAAGAGTCTCCCGGTCCCATGATGTTGAGAAAGACTTGCTTGCCTCCCGGCCGGCTGGCGCTGATTCGCACCCGACCCGTTACTACCGCGCACAGAGAATCGCCAGGATCCCCGTGCATGAAGATGACACTGCCGTCCTCGAACGTGCGCCGCACGGCCAGGGAGGCGATGCGCTCGTGAGTTGTCCTCGCCAGGCCACGGAAAAGGCTATCTCTCTCGATGATTGTCTTGGCGGTGATAGGCACGAGCCAACCTTCTCGAACGAGGCAACCAGGAACCTCATTGGAGTATAGTCGCGGCACCCTCGTTGCGGCGGTCCCCATGTCCTTTGCCCTCGCGCGGCACCCGTCGTGTCTCCTGCTGTGCTGCGGCATGCTCTTCTCGCCGGCTCACGCACAGTACGAGGTCGAATCCGAGAAGGATGTCTGGCTGCGAGCCCTGCTCGATGTTCGCCTGGTCGGTGGCGGCCCGGCTCCCAGTTGGACCGACAGCGGGCCGGGCAAGATGCGTTACGGCGGCAGCGCGACGGGTGCGGGTTTCCAACGTGCGACCCGCTTTGTCCTGTCCCAGGGAGCTGTGCAGATCGGCGCGGCGCTGCCGTGGGCGCTGAGGGCCCAAGCGCAGATGAATGTCGAGCCTGACATTGCCGATGGCTATCACCCGTGGTTGATAGAGGCAATCCTGCGCCGAGAGTGGGGGAATGCCGACGGCGGCTGGGGCGCTCAGAGTGGCGTCATGAAACTGCCGTTTTCGCTCGAGCACACCGGGCCGGCGTGGTCGCCGGAATACACGATCTCCGCCTCGGCGCTCAACAGCTGGTTGTGGGAGGACATCAGTCTCGCGGGCGTGGAGGGGGAATGGTGGCATGCGACCGGCTCCGGATTGCGGCTCGGGACGCTGATCGGCGCCGGCTACGGAGGCGACCAGATCGGCCGGCTGCTGGCGCTGCGAGGGTGGGCGCTGGGTGATGCCATGGGCGGAATCAACGGTAGCCTCGCTTTGCCAGGCCGCAGCCAGCGCACCGACATCTTCAACGAGCGCGACCATCAGCCCGCGCTGTATACCTGGCTGTCGCTTGCCGATCCGCAGGAGGTTGTTGCGCTGAGACTGGGCATTGTCGACAACCGCGGCGACGAGAGCCGGGAGGGCGTGTGGCATACCCGTTTCGCCACCCTGGGTCTCGTCGTGCACCCGTATCCGCGTATCGACCTGTTGGCGCAGTACCTGGAGGGCATTGCCAGAGTTCATGCCCCACCGAACGACAGCTCCGTGTCCGCGTTCTATGTGTTGCTTTCGCATCACTATGGGCGGCAGCGTCTGAGCGTGCGGTACGACGCCTTCCGCGTTCACGACCTGGATGGCGGACCCTCTACCAGCGAGCACGGGCACTCGGTGACGGCTGCCTGTCTGCTGCAAGTGGGATTACGAAACCAGGTGGCGCTCGAGTACATCCGGATGGACAGTTACCGCGATGCGACGGGATTGCTGAATCCGACCCCGGACGGATGGCAGATGAGTTATCGCTTTCGCTACTGATGTCCCATGTGCCGCCACGTTTTGCCGACTCTGTTTCTCGTGCTTCTCGGCCTGCCGCTCGAAGTGCGGGCAGCGGTGCCAGCGGTCACCGGAAGCGTGACCGGGATCGATGGTAAGGGGATTGCCGGGGCCGTGGTCTTCGTACAGGCCCCGGCAGCGGCGCCCGGCCGGGACAGACCAGGCCAGGTGGTGGACCAGGTCCAGAAGACATTTTTGCCTGGACTCCTGCCGATCGTCGTGGGCACCTCGGTGCGCTTCCCCAACCACGATCAGATTCACCACCACGTCTATTCGTTTTCGCCGGCGAAGACGTTCGAGCTGCCGCTCTACAAGGGGGAAGCGGCTCCGGCCGTGCTTTTCGACAAAGTGGGCGTGGTCAAGATCGGCTGCAATATCCACGACTGGATGTCGGGAATCATCCTGGTGTTGCCGTCGACGCACTTCGCGGTAACCGACGCAGAGGGGCGATTCGTTCTGGAAGACCTGCCCAGCGGCGCTTACACGCTGGCCGCCTGGCATGAGCTCAGCAAGGTCAAACCCGAAGACACCTCGCAGTCGGTGCAGGTGGGCAAGGACCCCGCAGCCGTCAGCTTCCGCCTACCCCTGTCGGCTGCGCGGCCCCGGCCCGCCATGCACGGAGCCCGGGCGGAGCCATGAGGTGGTGGAGTCGGAGCAGTCTGCGCAGCAGGATCTTCGTCGCCTTCTCTGCGCTCATCCTGACAGTTCTACTGGCCACGCTCGGCTCGATACAACTGGTGGTCGGTCACCAGGCGGTGCGTACCTTGGGCCGCGACCTGCGTACGACCGGCCAGGTATTCGAGACTATGCTGAAGGAGCGTGCAGCACGCCTTCAGACCAACTCGACGCTGCTGGCAGGGGATTTTGCGTTGAAGCGGGTCTTCGCCACGCACTTCGACCCGGACAGCTATGATTCGGACACTCTCGCCTCCGCGGGCCTGAGCTACCGGCAGCGCGCCGGTGTGCAACTTGTCTGGATGACCGACGAGGCGGGTACTATGCTGGCGGCATCGCCGGCCAGCACGCGCATCGGCCAGTCGCTGGCGGCGTTGCCGCCTCTCAGGCAGGCGCTGGACGGTCAAGCCGCCGCGACGGCGATCGTAGAAGTGGACCACAAGCTCTTCCAGATTGTCGCGGTCCCGGTGTTCGGTCCGGACGTGATCGGTTATCTCATGCTGGGTCAGGCCATCGACGACTCAGTGGCGGCCCTGCTCAAGCAGGACACCCACTCGGACGTCACTTTCCTGACGACGGCGCGTGTCTACGCCTCCTCGTGGTCCACTGCGGACAGAGACCCTCTGTTGGCGGCCCTATCACAGCCGTCCGAGGATCCCGGAACGACTCAGCAGAGCACCCAGCTGGTTGAAATCCGCGGCGAGCGCTTCCTCTCACTGGTCCTGCCTGTGAGTGCCCACTTATCTTTACCGCTGCATGCGCTGGTCCAGGGATCGTATGACAAGGCTCTGGCGCCGCTGCACGCGCTGCAGCGGCAGATCGCCGCCGTCGGTGCGGTCGGGCTGCTACTGGCCTTGATGACCGGCATCGTCCTGTCGGGAAACATGACCGGGCCGGTGAGAAGCCTGGTCGCCGCGATGCATCACGTGTTACGCGGAAATCTGCACCATCGCACGCACATCGAAGGCAGCGACGAGTTGAGATTCCTGGGCCGCTCCTTCAACGAGATGGCCGCGGGACTGGAGGATCGAGAGCGAATCAAGGCGACGTTCGGCCGTTTCGTGTCTCGCGATGTGGCTGAAGCAGTCCTGAGCGGACGCATCCCGTTGGCCGGAGAGCGGCTCGAGGTGAGCATCCTGTTTCAGGACATCCGCGGCTTCACCGCCTTGAGCGAGCAACTGGAGCCGGCACGGCTGCTGGGACTGCTGAATCAGTTCTTCACCGAGGCGGTGGCTGCGGTGGAAGCCGAAGGTGGCATGGTCAAGCAGTTCACCGGTGACGGTGTCATGGCGCTGTTCGGCGCGCCGCAGGCGCAGGCGGATCATGCCGAGCGCGCTGTCTGCGCGGCGCTTGGCATGGTGGCGCGACTCGCGGACCTCAACGCAGTACTGCGCAGTCAAGGAGCGCCGTCACTTCGGATTGGGATCGGGATCCATACGGGGGAGGTCGTGGCTGGACTGATCGGGCCCGACGAACGGGTTGAGTATGGCGTCGTGGGTGAGGCGGTCAATCTCGCCTCTCGTATCGAAGCGCTGACCAAGGAGCTCGCGGCCGTCATTCTGGTTTCGAACGAGGTTGCCACTCGGCTCGGCCCACAGTTTGTGCTCGGCCGGTCGGCGCTGCTGAGCGTAAAGGGGAGGGGGCAGCCCGTGAGAGTGGTGGAGGTTCTGGCGCGGTCCGCTGTCGAGCCGGCTCGTTCGCCTGGTTAGAGCGTTGGAGTGCGCACGCCCCGTGGGCTGAAAGGCTTCAAGAGGAGGCCATGCCATCGGCTCGACCGCAAGGCAAAGGGGCGGGCCCTCCAGCCCGCCCCTCGCATTCGAACGGCTACGGATTGCAGCTTGCGGGTCTGGTGGACAGATTCGGGTCGGAGCACAGGGGTCCCAAGCCCGTCCCAGCCTCAGGACGGCTGATCATCGCAAATGGGCCGGCCTTGTGTTCGCCATTGAACGGGGTCGGCTTGAGCGGGTTGAACGTGCAGCCTGGGCCGGCGGCGTCCTCTGGATTGTTGAACCAGAAGCCCAGGTGGAACGTGTTCGTCGGCGGCAGCGTCACGTCCGGATCAAAGCCGAAGATCTGATCGAGCAGGATGGTGCTGATCCGCACGTGACCCCCATCGGTGCGCTTGCCGATCTGGATATCGGACTGATACCAGGCGAGGCCGAAGCTGCCGGTGAAAGCCGGATCCTTGGAGCCATCGGCGCGAAACGGACTCTTCTCGACTGTGAAGAGGTCGAATCCCAGTCCCGGCTTGATGCCGTCCAGGTCGAGGATCAGCGTGTCGTTGACTTTGCCTCGGATGACCGTCGCGTGGGCGCGCGGCTCCTCGTAGTAGTTGGCACGCAGACACTCCAGGACGGCCGGGTTGGCAACGAGATCGAAGCTGATCTCATTCTTCTTATCCTGTGCCGAGGCCGCGTTGACAGCCGCAAACACTGCGAACAACCCTCCCGCGATCTTTTGAGCGCTTGCGCGACTCCAGACTCTCTCGCTCGCGTTATTCATCACTGCAGAACTCCTCGCTTGATCTGTGAATGGTCGGAGGAAAGCCTTCGATAGCGCACCACGCCCTGAGGGCCGCGCGGTCGGTGGTCAGCTCTTTCCTTCGTGGCTTGATTGAGGTTGTGCCTCAGTCGCGTGCAAGGATGGCGGGTATCGCGAGGATGTTCTGTCAAGCGGTTGACACAAACTGTCGCGCCGCGAATGCGCCGCGCGCAATTCTCTATCGGGAGCGCTTTGGAGGCGCACCCGGTTGCCCTGGCGCCGGTCGCCGCCGATTGACAGGCCACACCGTCTGGCCTGATCGAACGGGATGAAAGCGAGCAGGCGCGAGGCTCGCGCGCGAATCACGCCAGACGGTTCCTCGGTCGCAGCATGATGGCGTCAGTTCAGGGGAACCGCGTACAGCGTCTGCTGCATCATCTCCGTGGAGACGGCCTGCTGGGTATTGGAATTGATGTCCAGCGCTGCGAGCCCGTTCTGCCCAACTCCCGGGTTGGCAGGCTCATGAGCCAGGCCGCGCGGTTTCCGTCGGTCTGCACAGTTATCCTCTGGACGCCGGTGATCGAGACCTGCTGCGACTGGCCCATGCTTTGATCCCAGCGGTACACGCCTGTCGGTGACGTCAGCGACAGGTAATAGAGCGCCAGTCCGTCCGGCGGAACTCGGGCTGCTCTCGATCCTCGCTTTGCCGGGTTCCGTCACCGATTATGTCAACGCAGGTCGCCCCTGAGCTTTTATCTTAGCTAGGTGAGTGCCCTCCCAACACTTCTACTTCTCGTCCGGGAGAACGGCAGCCTGGCGTTCCTTCAGGGCCGCTCTGAGGTGCGATCGGAGCCCACCTGCGATGCGGGTAGCGGCCGAGTCGCCCCCCCGGGCTCGTATCGCCGCCACGGATGCGTCAGACTTCCCTGCCGGCGTCGCGTCGAGGGGCGCAGGGCGCAACCTCAAGATCGCGGCAGAAGGGCTCACCCGTAATCCGGTTGCCGCCCGGGGGCCGGCCAGTGAATGCTCGTGGAGCTTGAGAACTGACCAGCGGGCTCCATATGGGTGGTTTCCAGGTCAGCTCGATCACTTGATCGGATGCGATTAGGTTTCCAAAACACGTTTTCCACGCTGCCCGACCGGTTCTACGCGCGGGTCAAACCCACCGCGGTGGCGGAGCCTCGGGTTGCCATTTTCAACGCGCGGTTGGCTGAAGATCTGGGTCTGGAGCCGGATCTCATCGAGCGCGAAGCCGCGGCCCTGCTCAGCGGTAATCAGCCGCCGGAGGATGCGGACCCCATCGCGATGGTGTACGCGGGCCACCAGTTCGGCAGCTTCGTGCCGCGACTGGGGGATGGGCGCGCCATTCTGCTCGGAGAGCTCAAGGGCCGCGACGGCGTTCTGTACGACCTCCAGCTCAAGGGAGCAGGCCTCACGCCGTTCTCGCGCGGTGGCGATGGCCGGGCGGCCCTCGGGCCGATGCTGCGGGAGTACCTCATCAGCGAGGCGATGCACGCGCTTGGCATTCCCACCACGCGATCCCTCGCCGTCGTGAGCACCGGCGAGCGGGTCTTTCGTGAAGAGCCTCTCCCTGGTGCGGTTCTGGCCCGCGTGGCTGCCAGTCATATCCGGGTCGGAACGTTTCAGTATTTTGGCGCGCGAGGCGATCAGGATGCCGTCCGTGCACTGTTGGATCACGTAATCGCCCGGCACTACCCTGATACGCGTGACGCCAGTGTGCCCGCACTGGCAGTGTTGAGCGCGGTAGCCCGGCGCCAGGCCGCTCTCATTGCGCACTGGATGCTGGTCGGCTTTATCCACGGTGTCATGAATACCGACAACATGGCGCTGTCGGGTGAGACAATCGACTACGGCCCCTGCGCGTTCATGGATGCCTACGATCCGCTTACGGTCTTCAGCTCCATCGATCATCACGGGCGGTACTCTTATGGCAACCAACCCGCCATCGCCCAGTGGAACCTCGCGCGATGGGCGGAGACGCTGCTGCCGCTGATCGACGCCGATCCGCAGAAAGCGGTGTCGCTGGCAACGGAAGTGGTGGAGCCCTTCATCGTCCAGTTTGACGCAAACTTCCTGGAGGGAATGCGCCGCAAGGTAGGGCTTTCGTCGGCCATGGAAGGCGATGCCGAGCTGATTCAGCGCCTGCTCACGGCCATGCAGAGCTCCCACTCGGATTTCACGCTGACATTTCGCACGCTTGCGCTGGTGGCGCAGAGCCCTGGCAATCGGTCGGCGCTGCGCGAGCTCTTTCGCGGGAGTGCGGACCTCGATCAGTGGCTCGCGGACTGGCAGGAACGCGTCGCGCGAGATCCGCAAACCGTTGCAGAACGAGTGACCGCCATGCGTGCCGTGAATCCTGCCTTCATTCCGCGCAATCACCGTGTGGAGGCTGCGCTCAAGGCGGCTTCGAACAGCGGCGATTACGGGCCCTTTCATCAGTTGCTCGAAGTTCTGCAACGTCCCTATGACGAGCAGCCAGATGCGGCCGAATATGCTCAACCCCCCCAGCCCATGGAGCGAGTGCTGCGGACGTTCTGCGGGACCTGACCACGCTCAACGACCGGTCATTCGCTCCAGGTGTTCCGGGTACCGGTCCCCTTGAACAGCAATCTTCGAGGCGGCGGCATCGAGCTCGCCCAGCTCCGCCGGTGCAAGGGAGATGGCCACCGCGCCGATATTCTCATCCAGTCGCTCCAGTTTCCGGGTGCCCGGGATGGGGACAATCCACGGCTTGCGAGCCAATAGCCATGCCAGCGCGATCTGGGCCGGTGTCGCCCGCTTCCGTTCTCCGACTCTGGCGAGCAGGCCGACCAGGGCCTGATTGGCCTTCCGAGCCTGCGGCGCAAAGCGAGGTAACGCATTGCGGAAGTCCGAGCTGTCCAAGGTCGTCTCTTCGGTGAGCTTGCCGGTGAGAAACCCCCTGCCCAGCGGGCTATAGGGGACGAACCCTATCCCGAGCTCCTCGAGCAGCGGCAACACTTGCGCTTCAGGCGCTCTCCACCACAGGGAGTATTCGCTCTGAACCGCAGTGATCGGCTGCACGGCGTGGGCGCGACGGATGGTCTGTACGCCCGCCTCGGACAGTCCGAAATGCCTGACTTTGCCCTCGCGAATCAGCTCCTTCACCGCCCCGGCCACTTCCTCGATCGGCACGTCGGGATCCACGCGGTGCTGATAGAACAGCTCGATGCGCTCGAGCCTCAGCCGCTTGAGAGACGCTTCCGCCACCTGCCGGATGTGCGCCGGTCGACTATCCAAGCCCACCCACTGCTTGCCACCATTGGGATCCTGTTTGAACCCGAACTTGGTGGCGATGGCTACTTGACCACGGAACGCTGCGAGCGCCTCGCCCACGAGATCCTCGTTTGTAAATGGGCCGTACACCTCCGCCGTGTCGAACAGTGTGATTCCGCGTTCGACGGCCGACCGCAGCAGCGAGATCATTTCCCCTCGGTCTGCGGGAGGCCCGTACCCATGGCTCATTCCCATGCAACCCAACCCGATGGCCGAGACCTCGAGATGGCTGCTGCCAAGTTTGCGCGTCTGCATGGCTTCTCCTGCGCGGTGTCTGGACCACCCATGATGCCTGATCTGGCTTCGCACTGAGCTTTTCCTGTCGGTGCGCCCAGGGCTCACCGAGCTCATGGACGTCGCAGCCGGCTGCCTCGCTCCTGGCTCAGCACTGAGCCGTGACCTCCCTTCCGGGGCGCCATTGGATGTCAGCCGCCGGGTCGGTATCGTGGGCTCTTGTGTCGCGAAGTACGCAGGAGCAACAACGCGTGTCACGAATCCGGACCAAGGCTTTTGGACTCAGAGAGAGAAGAGTGACGATGCTGAGGGCCATTGTGCTCAGTTTTCTCACGACGCTCACCGGTGTACCCACCCGCGCAGACGAGCCGGCCAAGCCGAGCAATCGCGCGGAAGCGACCGCCATCATCGCCAATGCGCGCCGGATCCTGACGCCCAACGGAGTCGAGAAGCTGGAGAAGATCCGCATCGGGGGCATCGATCAATGGGTCTCGGCGCGGGGCACCGATCGGCGTAATCCGGTAATGCTGTACATTCACGGCGGCCCAGGGTACGTCTCCATCCCGATGAGCTGGTGGTTCAGCCGCGGGTGGGAGGAATATTTCACGATCGTTCAATGGGACCAGCGTGCCGCGGGAAAGACTTACCTGCTCACTGATCCTGCAAAGGTCGCTCCCACCCTGACACGCGAGCGGATGATCGACGATGCCGAGGAGATGGCGACCTGGGCCCGCAAGCAGTTCGGCAAGCGCAAGATTTTCGTCCTCGGCCACAGCTGGGGAAGCTTCCTGGGGCTGCAGCTCGCGGAGCGTCATCCGGATTGGTTTTACGCCTACATCGGGGTGGGCCAGTTGATCGATGGTCCCGAGAGCGAGCGCCGTGGATGGCAGTTTGCCATGGACGCCGCGCGCCACGCCGGCAACACCGAGGCCGTGCGCGAGCTCGAGTCAATCGCCCCCTACGCCTCGCCCGGAAAGCTCGTTCCGATCAAGGATTTGTATGTCCAGCGCAAGTGGCTTGGATTTTATGGCGGCGCGATGGCTTATCGGCACGACAATCAGGCCGACAGTGACCTCGCCTGGCTTTCCCCGGACTACGATGACCAGTCGATCCGGCGCATCTGGGAGGGCAATAAGTTCGCCACACCTTACCTGTTGCCCGAGACTGTGGCGCTCGATCTGTCCTCCATCCACAAGCTTGCAATCCCGTTGATCCTGTTGGAGGGCCGCCATGACCGAAACGAGAATTCAGACGTGGCCGCCGCCTGGTTTGATACGGTAC
The DNA here is from genome assembly GCA_036501985.1 of Steroidobacteraceae bacterium. Classification (GTDB taxonomy): domain Bacteria; phylum Pseudomonadota; class Gammaproteobacteria; order Steroidobacterales; family Steroidobacteraceae; genus 13-2-20CM-66-19. The sequence goes on from DASXZI010000019.1 coordinate 43,466, forward strand.
AGGCGCCCGAGAAACACCTTGTCTGGTTCGAGCATTCGGCGCACATCCCGATGACGGAGGAGCCCGGAAAATTCTTTCTCTCTCTCATGCGACTGGCACGGCCGATAGCCGAGAAAGCAGGTGATGTCGCACCCTGAATATCACGCTGGGTAAGTCCGCACGGACGTGCCGTCGGACGAACAGGAATCTGCTGCGGAAGCTAACGGGGCAGGTGACCATTGGATCTGCGCTGCCGAGCCCCGCCGCGCTTGTCATCGCAGCGGGTTGTCAATGACGCAATGCTCCGTTTCGCGTGTCGATCGCGAGGTTTGATTCCGTTATGTCAACGGACACATCGCACCGATTGTACATATGCGAACTCGCGACGTTTCATGAGCGGGGTGGATTTAGTTGCCGTAGGATAAGAAAAAATATTCAGGGGAAGTATGCGATTCTCAACCCCGTTGGTGGGTGCTGCAGCGACCATGATGTTGGTGGCATGCGGTGGTGGTGGCGGTTCCTCCACAGCACAGCCGGCGATTGCGCACGTCTCACTCAGCGTCGCCAGAAGTGTAGTCAGCCGTGGTGAGGCGACCACTCTGACCTGGAGCGCGACGAATGCCAGTTCCTGCACGGCCTCGGGGGGCTGGAGCGGGACGCTCGCCAGCAGCGGCAACCAGAGCAGCGGGCCCCTGACGGCCGCGACAATATTCTCTTTGACGTGCGGCGGCACTGGCGGACTGAGTCAGCCGGCGAGCGTCACCGTCAACATCATGCCGACGGCGACACTGACCGCCACACCCACATCGATTGGTCAGAATGCCATCTCGACACTCACGTGGAGTTCGACAAATGCGACGTCCTGCGCCGCTTCCGGCGGTTGGACCGGCACCCTGGCCAGCAGCGGCAGCCAGAGCAGCGGAGCACTGAGCAGGAGCACGTCGTTTTCTCTCTCCTGCGCCGGTGCCGGAGGCACGAGCGCACCGACGACGGCCACCGTGACGGTGACGGCCGCACCCTCTGCTTCACTGAGTGCCTATCCCACGGTCGTGGCTCCGGGAGAGACCTCCAAGCTCACATGGAGTTCGGTCAATTCCACGGCTTGCAGCGCCTCGGGTGCTTGGAGCGGCGCGCTGCCACCCAGTGGCAGTCAGAGCACCGCGGCGCTGGCGGCCGCTGCTACTTTCTCACTGAGCTGCAGCGGACCCTCGGGCAGCAGTCCAACGGTCAGCACTTCCGTCTCGGTGTCGAGCACCGTGATGGGTATTGCCCCGGCCAATGTGGCCGTCACGCTCACGCGCACACAGCAGTTTACCGCGACGGTGCCAGGAGGCGGAGCGGCGATTTGGACCGTGGATGGCATCACCGGTGGCAGCGCAACGGTCGGGCAGGTCAGCTCGACCGGCCTCTATACAGCGGGTACGGCCGCGGGCCTGCATAGCGTGGTCGCGACCAGCGTCGCCAACTCTGGTCAGAAGGCGGCGGCAGCAGCAGCAGTGACGGATCTTGCCGGCGTCTATACCTATCACAATAACCTGGCACGGGATGGCTCTAACATACACGAGTATGCGTTGACGCCGAGCACGGTGACTGCAGCGCACTTCGGCAAGGTGGCCACCTGTACGGTCGATGGAGCGATCTACACACAGCCCCTCTGGGTCGCGAATCTCCCGGTTCAGGGCGCTAAGCACAACGTGGTGTTTGTGGCGACCCAGCACGATGGACTGTTCGCGTTCGATGCCGATGCCGGCCCGTGCAAAGGCCTGTGGTCGGTCAGTCTGATCGACGCCGCGCACGGGGGCACCAGCGGCGAGACCACGATACCCGACGGTCTGGTGGGCGATTCGACCGGGGACATCCAGCCGGAGATCGGGGTGACTGGAACCCCGGTGATCGACCCGGCGAGGAGCATTCTCTACGTGGTCACGAAGTCCGTGAATTCGGGGCAGACGACCTTCTTCCAGAGACTGCACGCGATCGACCTGACCACCGGCAACGAGAAACCCGGGTCCCCCGTGACCCTGGCCGGTACGTACGCAGGCTCGGGAGATGGCGGAGCCTCGGTGGCTTTCGATCCCCGGCAGGAGCACCAGCGCGCCGGGCTTGCCCTGATCAATAACCTCATCTACATCGCCTGGGGCGCCCACGAGGACAAAGCGCCCTGGTATGGCTGGATGATGGCCTATCAGTACAGCGGCAGCGCGTTCAGCCAGAGATGGATCCTGAACGTCTCGCCGAACACGAAGGAGGCCGGTATCTGGATGAGCGGCGGCGCTCCTGCGGCGGACTCGAGCAGCAATATCTATGTGATCACCGGCAACGGCAACTTCGATGCGAACAGCCCAGGTGCGCCGAACAATGACTACGGCGATACACTGCTGCAGCTGTCTCCCAGCCTGACCGTCACTCAATGGTTCACGCCCTCGGATCAGCTCACGGATTCCCAGAACGACAAGGATTTCGGCTCGGGAGGCGCCGCCATCCTGGCCGATCTGCCGGCGGGCAACAGCGTCACCCACGCGCTGATCTGCGGCGGCAAAAACGGTAGTGTGTATGTTCTGAACCGGGATCTGCTGGGCGGCTTCGGCGACCAGGTCGCCGTGCAGAAGATAACATTCGGCAGCCTCATCTTTGCCACCTCAGCATTCTGGAACAACGGCCTGTACCTGGGAGGCGTCAAGGCGGCTCTCCAGTCCTACCACTTGAATTCGACGACGGTACAGTTTTCCCTGGCATCCTCAAGCTCGCATGTGTATGGCTTTCCGGGTGCCTCCCCGTCGATCTCCGCCTCCTCGCCGATCGCGAACGGCATCGTCTGGAGCATCGACTCGAGTCAATACTGCACGCTGCAGTCCAAGGGCTGCGGTCCGGCGGTCCTGTACGCACATGATGCGACGAATGTCGGCACCGAGCTCTGGGACAGCGCCCAGGCGAGCGGCGATGCGGCGGGCCTTGCGGTGAAGTTCACTGTGCCGACGGTCGCGAACGGGCGGGTCTACGTCGGCACGCGAGGCAACAACACAGGCGGGGCTGACAACTCCTCGAGCACCCCCGGCGAGCTCGATATCTACGGGCTCAAGCCCTGACCGCCCGACTCACTGAACCCCACGCTCTTCCCTCACCCAGCACCGATATCGCGTTCCATCAGCCGCGAGCCGGCGCAAGCGGCTGGGGCTTGCCTTGGCTCTCGATGGTGACCCGTCGCGCGGGTCCCGATTGCGCCCGCCAGGCGCTCGGAGGCACACCGACCGCCTTCTTGAACGCCCGGCTGAACGCCGCTTCGGATTCATATCCGACACGATGCGCGATGAGAGCAATACTGTCAGCACCGGCGCGCAGGTCGTTAGCCGCGAGTTGCATTCGCCAGCTTGTCAGGTACTGCATCGGCGGTTGACCGACGAACTGGTTGAAGCGCTCGGCGAGGGCCGATCGGGACAGCGCCACATCGTGCGCGAGCGATTCAAGGGTCCAGGCACGGCCGGGCTCACGATGCAGGGCAGCCAGTGCCTGCCCCACATAAGAATCGCGCAGGCCCGAGAGCCAGGTGCCGTGGTCAGCGGGCAGACTTTCCAGGTAACGGCGCACGGCATCCACGAACATCAGCTCGCTGATGCGATGCAAGATCCCCGCACCCCCGAGGCGCGAGTTCTTGGTCTCGGTGAGCGCTGCGTGGAAGTACGCGCCCAGCGAGCCGCTGACGTGATCGCCCAACCGAAACATCCGCGGCAGCGCTGACAGCAGAGGATTGTAGGGTCGGGCATCGCAGGCGACGAAGCCGCAAACGAAGCGGGCGCCGCGCTCCGCGTCACCTCCGACGGCAATGGAAACCGGCAGGCGGCCATCATTGGGTCGCCGGTACATGGTCATCTCGGGTGACTGACGCAGACCGGGTGTACTGGAGAGTACGTGCGTGTCGCCGTGTGGCAACACAACGATGTCTCCCGCAGTGAGTTGTAGGTCCGGTTCCCCCTCCACGCGAACCCAACACGCCCCCTCGAGAATCAGATGGTAGGAGATCAGGTGGTCGGACCCTGGGAACATCGCCTCGACGATTGCCTTGCCGCGAGGGGTCTCCGCCACCCAGGGCTCGCTCGCCGTGACGTCGAAGAAAAAAGCCCCCGTCAGGCGAACGGCTTGCAGAACATCGGATAAAGGATCCACCGCGCACCTCGTGGACGATTGAGCATGAGAACCGGCAGCGCGGTCATTCGCATCGAGGGGCCCTGCGGGTATGGTGCCAACCCGATCCGGGCCTTGCCAGTTGCAGTTAGGAGTCAGGTACATGGTACACGTTGGGCGTTGTTTTTGTGGTGAAGTTCAGTTCGAGGTGACCGGTGAGCCCGTTGCCATGGGGTACTGCCACTGCGAGTCGTGCCGTCACTGGTCGGCGGGACCTGTAAATTCATTCACGCTCTGGAAACCCGAGGCTCTCACGGTGCAGCGCGGCAAGACCTCCATCGGAGCCTTCAACAAGACCCCCGGCAGCACTCGCAAGTGGTGCATGAAGTGTGGTGGACACCTCTTTACGGACCATCCAACGCTGGGCCTGGTGGACGTATATGCCGCTTTGCTGCCAACACTGAGTTTTGAGCCGGCGGTGCACGTGCACTATCAGGAAACCGTTTTGCCGTCCCAGGACGGCAAACCCAAGTTCAGGGACCTCCCGAAGGAGATGGGAGGGAGCGGGGAGACGCTGGCAGCATGATCTGTGCTGTCGGTCAGGACTGGTCCACGATGGGAGTTGAGTGACGCGATGCTGCTTCTGGAACGGGATGAGCAACTGGCCTCGCTGATGCGTTGGCACGAGGCCGCTGAGGTTGGCGCAGGATGCGTCGTGCTGGTTACCGGCGAGGCCGGCATCGGCAAGACCGCAATCGTTAGCGAGTTCATACGCCGGCGCGCAGCCTCGGTGAGAGTGCTTTGGGGGGCTTGTGACCCGTTGTCCACCCCACAACCACTCGGGCCGCTGCGCGATGTCAGCCGGCAGGTGGGCGGCCCGCTGCTGGAAGGGATAACGCAGGGCATGAGTCGCGAGCGGATCTTTGCAGCCGCGCTGGATGAGCTCGAGCGCCCCGGCAAGCCGGTGGTGTTCGTGATTGAAGACCTGCACTGGGCCGACGATGCGACTCTCGATTTGCTCAAGTATCTCGGCCGACGCATCGCGCGTACCCGCGCCATGCTCATCGGCACTTATCGCAGCGATGAGCTCCACGCACGTCACGCGCTGCAGATTGCGATCGGACTTCTGCCTGGAGAAGCCGTGCGACGGGTGCCGCTCACGGCTCTGTCGGAGGCCGCTATCGCAGAGTTGGCCCGGACGCTCGGTCGTTCGGCGGCAGGCCTGTACGCCGCAACCGGTGGCAATCCGTTCTATGTCACGGAGCTGCTCGCGGGGCCGCCCGGAGGAGTTCCGACCTCCGTGCGTGATGCCGTGATCGCCAGAGTCGCGCGCCTGTCGCCAGAGGCGCGCAGGGTCGCTGAGCTCACCGCAGCTGTTCCCGGTCATGCCGAGGCATGGCTCATCCGTGCGGTGCTGCAGGCCTCGGAGGCGGCGATCGAGGAGTGCACGCAGAGCGGCATGGGCCGAAACCCAGACGAGTCGCTGGCGTTTCGACACGAGTTGGCGAGGCGCGCAGTGGAGGATTCGATGTCCCCCGCCCAGGCGCGCTCGATCCACGCTCAGATTCTGCAGGCCTTGAGTGCACACGAGCGCAGCGAGGTCGGTGAGTCCCGGCTGGTCCACCACGCGGTGCGTGCCGGGGATGTCGCAGCGGTTCTCGAGTTCGCGCCGCTTGCGGCCGAGCAATCGGCCGGCGTCGGTGCCCATCGCGAGGCCACGGCCTACTACCGCACCGCGCTGAACCATGAAGATCGAATGCCGATATCGGATCGCGCTTGTTTTCTCGATAGCCTCGCCTACGAGTGCTTCCTCACCGGTGAGATCGATCAAGCGGCGGAGGCCCGAACGAGGGCGTTGGCCATCTGGCGCACCTCGGGCGATGCCATGCGCGCCGGCGACACTTTGCGATGGCTCTCGAGACTGTGCTGGTTTCGGGGGCAGGGCGAGCAGGCACAGCGGCATGCGGCCGAGGCGGTCGCGACGCTGGAGCCCCTGGGGCCGAGTGACGAGCTCGCGATGGCATTCAGCAACATGTCGCAGCTCGCGATGCTTGCCTCGGACGACACACGCGCCATTGAGTGGGGCCAGCGGGCGATTGATCTGGCCCGGCAACTCGGCAACGACGAAATTCTCGCGCACGCACTCAACAATGTTGGGTCGGCGCGCATCGGCACGAGCGGGGATACCGGATGGCGCGAAGTCGAGCGCAGCCTGCAATTGTCGCTGCACTGCCGGTTTCAGGAACACGTGGCCCGCGCTCATACGAACCTTGCGACCTTTGCGATCGGTAATCGCGACTACCCGGTGGGCGGGCTCCACCTGGAGGCCGGCCTCGCGTTCTGCGCCGAGCATGAGTTGTATACGGCGGAGGGCTATCTGCGCACCTTTCGGGCGCGGATGAACCTGGAGCGAGGTGCATGGACGGCCGCGCTGGAGGAGGCGGAGGAGCTGCTGCGACAGCCCGGGCTGTCCATTGCTGCGCGCATTCCCGCACTCACGGTGGTGGGGCAGGTGCGCCTGCGCCGGGGCGCGGAGGATGGCGTCGAACCACTGAAGGAGGCCCGTGCGCTGGCCATGGCTACCGGCGAATCGCAGCGTATCGTCACTGTGGCGGCGGCACTGTGCGAGCATGCTTCGCTGCGCGGCGGCCCTGAGGCGGTCGTCCATGAAGTACACGCGGCACTCGAGTATGCACTGCGCGATCGCAACCAGTGGCGTGTGGGCGAGCTCGCATTCTGGGCCTGGCGCGCCGGGGTTCGCGTGGACCCGCGGCTGGGAGTCGCCGGTGCATTTCGGCTGCATATCAGCGGAGACTGCCTGGGAGCCGCGGCGGCCTGGGCGCAGCTCGGCTGCTCCTATGAGCAGGCGTTGGCACTGGCCGACAGTCCCGATTCGGAGCCACGCAAACAGGCACTGGAGATCTTCGACAGCCTGGGCGCACGGCCGATGGCCCAGAGGCTGCGCAAACAGTTGAAGGCGGAGGGCATCAGGGGCCTCAAACGTGGAGTGAATCGCGCGACCCGGGCCAACGCGGCGGGACTCACGACGCGCGAGCTCGAGGTTCTCTCTTTGGTGACCCAAGATCTCTCCAACGCAGCCATCGCACGCCGGCTCTATCTGTCCCCGAAAACGGTGGATCATCACGCCGGGGCCATCCTGGCGAAGCTCGGCATTGGATCGCGCCGCGATGCCGCGGTTGCCGCCCGCAGGTTTGGAATTGAGCTCGCCGAGCGCAAGCGATCCTCCGCCTGATTGAGGAGTCACGGCACGGCCCCACTGCGCAGTCGCGATGGCGCGTGCGCTTGCACTCGCCTTGCCCCTCGGCTTGTGTTGCGACCGTGGAGCGCCGATTCGGCCGTACTCAACGGCGATGGCACCAGGTTTTCCAATGCCAGCCGCGTTGCACGGAGGCGTACTGGACGGCATTCTTTCCGGCCGAAGCGGCACAGGCGCGGCGGATTGCGCTGTGCCAGCGCGATCCCGCGACGCGGTTTCGGTTGCCTTCGGCACGGTGCCGCGATGAGTCACTGAGCTGCATAGCGCAACAGGAAGTCCACCAGGGCGAAGAGGGCGGAGGTTGCAAGCGCCGCGAAGACGGCGGCGAGGGGACGTGGGTAAGTAAACATGAGTTTCCTCGGTGTGGCATGGCTGCTGTTCACCGAGGAATCGTGCAACACGGACGGATGCAGTGAATCGGGAGCCTTCCCCAGCTTTGGCGCGGGTCTTCCCCAGGTTTCGGTTCAGTAGCGGCAGTTGCGGATCACATCCTCCTCAGCGAGCGCACGAGGCCCGGCTCGGGGCCTTTCTGGTAGACTTGCGCGCCAACAAAAAGCAGGGGCCAGCCGTGCAGCCGATGAAACTTGTCCGATGGTCGGGATCCATGTGCGTGGTCGCGGTGCTGTTCATGGCCACCGCTGCACCGGCGCAAACACCTGAGAAAAGTGCGACGGGAGCCGCTTCGGCACCGCCGGCCGCCGAGCCCAAGTATCCGGGGCTGCCCAGCGAGACTCCGCAGAAGTTCGTGCGCCCCACGTATGGCGCGGATTTCGAGAGCCGCGACGTCATGATACCGATGCGGGACGGGGTCAAGCTGCATACGATCATTCTCGTGCCCAAGGGAGCCAGGCACGCCGGGATCCTCCTGACCCGCACGCCGTACGAGGCCAAGCACATGACTTCCCTGAGCCCCAGCCTGCACCTGGGTCCGCGGCTGTGGGGCTATGACAACGCGGTCGAGACCATCATCGAGGGCGGCTACATCCGGGTCGTCCAGGATGTCCGCGGCAAGTATGGCAGCCAGGGCGACTATGTGATGAATCGCCCGATGCGCGGCCCCCTCAATCCGACACCGGTCGATGAGTCGACCGACACGTACGACACGATCGACTGGCTGGTGAAGAACGTTCCGGAGTCGAACGGCAAGGTGGGCGTGCTCGGCATCTCATATGACGGGTTTCTTGCGCTGACGCCATTGGTCAATCCGCATCCGGCACTCAAGGTGGCGGTACCGATGAATCCGATGGTGGATGGCTGGCGCGGCGATGACTGGTTCCACAACGGCGCATTTCGCCAGCAGAATCTGCCCTACATCTATGAGCAGACCGGTACGCGGTCCAACGACGAGCTGTGGCAGTCCGGATCGTTCGATGACTACGATCAGTACATGAAAGCGGGCTCCGCAGGCGAATTGGCGCACCAGCACGGAATGGAGCAGATCGGGTTCTGGAACAAACTGGTCGCGCATCCGGCCTACGACTCGTTCTGGCAGGACCAGGCCATGGACAAGATCCTCGCCCGCAACCCCTTGACCGTCCCGACCATGCTGGTCGCGGGACTGTGGGACCAGGAAGATATCTACGGGGCGATCGCCGTCTACAAAGCTCTGTCGGGCTTACCGGCCAATCAGGGAAAGCTTTTTCTCGTGCTCGGACCGTGGTTCCATGGTCAGCAGATCGAAGATGCCAGCTCTCTCGGCCCCTTCAAGTGGGGCAGTGATACGGGCCTGTATTTCCGCCGGCACATTCTCTCCCCGTTCCTTGCGCATTACCTGAAGGACGATGCGCCTTCCGCTGAAGCCACTGCGCCGGTGACGGCCTTCCGTACCGGGACCAACACGTGGGAGCGCCTTCCGTCCTGGCCGTCCGCATGCGACGGCTCCTGTCAGCCACATGCGAAGCCGATCTATCTGCACGCGGACGGTAAGCTGGCATTCGACTCGCCAACCGGCGGTGCTGCATACGATGAGTATGTGTCCGATCCGGCAAAGCCAGTGCCCTTTCGCGCGCGGCCCAGCCAGCCCGTTGGATATGTGCCGCCACTGTCCTGGACGCGTTGGCTGGTCGATGACCAGCGCGAGTTTTCCGGACGCACCGACGTCCTCACCTACAGCACCGAGCCACTGGAGGCCCCCGTTGCCATCAGCGGCCAGCCCGTGGCGAACCTGGTCGCTGCCACGACGGGTACCGATGTGGATTGGGTGGTCAAGCTGATCGATGTTTATCCGGATGAGGTCGCCGGGCAGCCGGAGCTGGGTGGCTACGAGCTTGCGGTCGCGATGGATATCCTGCGTGGGCGCTACCGGGAAAGCTTCTCAGCGGCGAAGCCCGTGAAGCCGAACACCCCACTCACCTACCGGTTCGATCTTCCCACGACCAATCACGTTTTCCTGCCAGGTCATCGGATCATGGTGCAGGTGCAGTCGGCGTGGTTCCCCCTGTACGACCGCAATCCGCAGACCTTCGTGCCCAACATCTTCCTGGCCAAGCCTGGGGACTATCAGAAGGCCACCGAGCGCATTTATCACGCGGCCGGCAAGGCGAGTTTCGTGGACTTGCCCGTCGTAGCCGCTCCGACCTCGTACTGAGCACACCGGCGTCGATGCAGCAGAGGCCGCGGCGCTAGAGGCGGCGGCCACGGGGGACCGCTGCCCGGGTCATTGCTCTGGCAATATTGCGCTCTTGCAATCGAGCAGAGGCGTTCCCATGACGGATCGGGCAAAGAAATCTCCTGCCGCTACGCAGGAGATGGCCGACGGCGCACAAGCGAAGCTGGTGCCGCAAATGGCCATGATGTTGCGTGCGCTGCTCGCATCACCCGTGAGAAATACGCTCTTTGCGCTCGGCGCAGCCCTGGTGGGGGTGGTCATTCTCACCGCCTATGGGCAGATCCGTCTCAACGCCTGGAATAAACCCTTCTACGATGCGCTGGCACACCGTGATCTGGGGAGCTTTTTCAATCAGCTGCGCGTTTTCGGAATGATCGCCGGCGGGTTGTTGATCCTCAACGTCGGCCAGCGCTGGCTGGTCGAAATGTCGAAGCTCAAGCTGCGAGAGGGCCTTGCGAAGGATCTGATCGAGAACTGGTTGCAACCGATGCGTGCCTTCAGGATGGCCAGTGCCGGGGCGATCGGAGTCAATCCGGATCAGCGGATGCATGAGGATGCGCGCCATCTCACCGAGCTGTCGGCTGACCTCGGTACTCAGCTGCTGCAGGCGGGCGTGCTGGTGGCATCGTTCGTCAGCGTTCTGTGGCAGATCTCCTCCACCTTCACCTTTCACATCCATGGCCATGCCTACGCAATCTCCGGGTACATGGTGTGGGCAGCAGTCATCTACGCGGGGTCTGCCTCGCTGTTGACCTATTGGGTCGGAAGAAGCCTCGTCTCACGCAATGCCGAACGCTACGCTCGCGAGGCAGACCTGCGATTCTCGCTGGTGCGCGTCAACGAGCATGTGGATGCCATCTCCCTCGCCAAAGGCGAGGCCCATGAAGCGCGGCGAATCGAAGCGGATGTGACGGCCGTGCTGGGCGCCACGAGACGCCTGATCCTCGGCCTGACGAACCTCACCTGGGTCACCGCCGGATACGGCTGGTTCACGCTGGTCGCGCCGATTCTGGCTGCTGCGCCGCTGTACTTCTCGAACGAGCTCTCCTTTGGCGGGCTGATGATGGCAGCCGGCGCCTTCACGCAGGTGCAGACCTCGCTGCGATGGTTTGTGGATAACTTCAGCGTGATTGCGGACTGGCGCGCCACCTTGCTCAGGGTGGCGAGCTACCGTCGCGCGGTCGTCACGATGGACGAGCTGCACTCGGTGGAGAGTGAGATCTCCTACACGGAGGGAGACTCGCACACGTTCGGCATCGAGAAGCTGGAGATCGCCTCACCGGCGGGCGCCACCATGCTGAAGGAGGCACATATCAAGATCGACGGCGGAGAGCGGCTGCTGATCTCTGGCGCTCCCGGCACAGGCAAGACGCTGCTGTTTCGTGCGCTGGCGGGTCTGTGGCCCTGGGGCTCCGGGACGGTCACGCGTCCCAAAGGGGAGGAGATTCTGTACATGCCTCGCACCCCATACTGGCCGCCGGGGACCTTGCGCGAAGCGATGTCCTACCCGCGCTCGTGCGATGACTTCAAGGACGCAGCTTACAAGGGGGCGCTCGAGGAGTTGAGCCTGCAACGGCTGATCCCGATCCTGGACAAGACCAGGAGCTGGCAGCAGCAGGTCAGTGCCGAGGAGTTGAGCAGCCTGGCGTTTGCGCGCGTGGTGTTGCACGCGCCTCCCTGGATCGTGATGGATGAGGTGCTCGACTCCCTCGACGGCGACACTCTGAAGCTGATTCGGGCGGCGCTCGCCAGGGAGCTCAAGGGCAGTGCAGTCATTCACGTGGGTCGTCCGCCTGCGGGCGAGGAGATGTTCAAGCGGGTGGTGCACCTGGTGAAAGACCCGGAGAAACGCAGATTACCGTCCACGAAGCCGGGGACGCCGGCAGAAGAGACTGCCGTGAGCCACCCCTAGCGTCACAACCCTCAGGCAACCGCGGGTGAAGGGCCCGGGCGCCGCTGCACATAATGCGCAGTCGAGCACGGCTCCCACTGGGTGCCGTCCTGGATATTCAACTGCGGGCCGCGCCGACTCGCGAGTCCTCATCGGGTCATGTATCGTCAACCGAGCGACGGGTTTCGAGACCCTCGCGGATGCGCGGCGGGCACTTTGAGCCGGCGCCGCTCGATCGTTTTTCGGACCCTTGGCATGAGGCAGGCGCGCCTACGGTAAATATCATTCTGAATGTGTGCCTCGGAGTCGCCTTTACCGTCCTTCTGATAGGGCTGATTCGCACCTGGCGAACGCAGCGTTACGACATCCAGGCGTCCGAGATCCATCCGGACCTTCAGGCCGGAGAGGATCTTCTGCGGGATGCGCTCGAGGAGGCCGATTCGCCGGGCCGGATCCCTGGCGCCCCTGCGGATCCCGATCCCTCGCCACACGCGAACTCACACTGAGCAGGTCGTCGTTGCGCGTGCTCGGCGAGGGTTTCATAATCGGCCCGCGCAGCGAAGGTGGAGACCTGGCAGATGAGAACAATCAGAAGAAGTCTCTGTGGCCTCGCGGTGTTCGTGCTGGCCGCTCATTGTTTAGTGGCCCGTGCTGCGATCGGCAAGCCGCTGGAGCTCGACGATGTTGCAAAGATCGTGCGGGTGTCCGATCCGCAGATCTCGCCGGATGGCAAGTCGATAGTCTTCGTCCTCTCGCGCCCAAACATCAAGCAGGCCCGCGCCGACCGGTCATTGGTTCTCGTCGAGATCGCAACAGGCAACCAGCGCGTACTGACCTATGACCGCAAGGGAGTGAGCAATCCACGCTGGTCTCCCTCGGGTGATCGCATTGCTTTCCTCGATCCGGCCACGCCGGACGAGGAGGCCGGCCCGAGCGGCTCGGCTGCATCGGCGTCGGCACGCGAGGAGTCCCCTCCGCTGGAGCCCAAGTATCAGGTCTTCGTCATGCCGATGAACGGCGGGGATGCCCACCGAGTGACGAATTCCGCGCAGGACGTCGAGCAGCTTGAGTGGAGTCCCGATGGAACGCGGATTGCCTACGTGGCTGCGGACGACAATCCGAACAAACAGGCGATCGCGCGGCACGACGACGCCTTTGAGGTCGGGGACAACGACTACCTGGCGACGCAGACGCAAATGCCCTCGCATCTGTGGCTGGTCCCGGCTGAGGGTGGGGCCGCTCGCCGCCTGACCTCGGGGTCCTGGAGCCTCCCCAAGGCCGCGCCGCCGAGCTCTCCGGCCTCGCCGTTGTCCTGGTCGCCGGACGGCAAGTCGATTCTGATCGTGCAGCAGGCAACCCCCAACTGGGGTGACACCGACCAGTCCGTCATTGCCGCAGTGGATGTCTCGAGCGGCCAGATCCGCAAGCTGACCACGCACAAGGCATTTGAGGGGTACCCCATCTACTCGCCGGACGGCGCCTCGATCGCATACTGGTATCCGCGCGATGGCGATCCGAACAATGGCAATGAGCTCTTCGTGCTGCAGGGTCATGCAGAGGGTATCGATCTGACACGGCAGCTCGATCGCAACATCGTACGGGCGATCTGGAGTCAGCGCGGGGATTCCCTTCTGGTGGCCGCGCATGATGGCGTGCGTGTGGGCTTGTGGTATCAACCACGCAAGGGAGCTGCGCGGCGACTCGATCTCGGGGACCTCGATCCAACGTGGAGCTTCTGGGCGGATATGTCTCTGGCGAAGGACGGGGGCCTGGCCATCGCGGGCAGTACGCCGACTCATCCCAACGAGATCTATTACCTGGCAGCCAGCGGGGGCTCGCCGCGCCGCCTCACCGCGTTCAACCAGGAGATCGCCTCACGCGATCTCGGGCGCTCGGAGGAGCTGCGATGGCAGGGGCCGGGCGCAATGCAGGAAGACGGCGTCGTGGTTTACCCGCCGCAGTTCGCAGCAGGGCGCAAATACCCGCTCGTCCTGGTCATCCACGGGGGCCCACAGGCCTCCTCGGCGTTATCTTTCAACGCACTTGCGCAGTTGCTGGCAGCGCACGGCTACGTGGTCTTCTCGCCCAACTATCGGGGCAGCGACAACCTCGGCAACGCCTATGAGCACGCGATTTTCAATGATGCCGGGGAGGGCCCGGGCAAAGATGTGATGGCGGGGCTGGCGGCGCTCGAAGCCAAGGGCTTCGTGGACGAAAACCGGATCGCCGTTTCGGGTTGGTCGTACGGTGGCTACATGACCTCATGGATGATCGGGCATTACCACATCTGGAAAGCGGCCGTCTCCGGTGCAGCCGTCAACGATCTGGTGCATGCCTATGCCTTGTCCGACTTCAACGTTACCCAGCGCTACAGTTTCGGCGGCCCCCCGTGGTCGCAGAAGCTGGCCCAGGCGTACCGGGATCAGTCACCGATCTCCTATGCCTGGCAGATCACGACCCCGACGTTGATCCTCTCGGACACGGGGGATGCGCGGGTGCCCATCTCACAGTCCTACCTCATGTATCACGCACTGAAGGATCACGGCGTGACCGTTCAATTCGTCGCGTACCCCGTTCCAGGCCATTTTCCGGGCGACCCTGTCCGGTCCATCGACGTTTTTCGGCGTTGGATCGAATGGGTGGATAAATACCTGCAGCATTCCTGAGCGGCACACCGTGCGTGAGCGTCGGCGGACCCGACCGGCTGGGCTGGCCGGAACGTGAGGATATTGCCCGTCGCTGCCGAAGAGGTTGCTGTCCACGGTGCCGATCAGTCCCTTGGTCAGCACGTAGTCGAGCTGCCAGCTCCCGCCCGTCCTGGTCCATTTCTCCAGTCCCGCATGTTGCGGCCGCATCGATGCTGGCGCCGGTTCCCTCATCGCTCACGTACAGGGTGTTCGCATTGGCGAAGAAGACGGCAAACGGCGTGAATTCTCCCCCGGTCGAGCGAGCGGAGTCCGTGGGAAAACCCGGCACCACGCTGATGGGAGTTGCAGCGGTCGGTCGTGAGAGGGGGGAGCGAGCTCACCGTGTAGACGGTGTCCATCCCGTTACTGCCGCTGCCCTTGGTGAAGTAGAGCGCGCCGCCGAACTGGGTCACACCCCGGTAGTTGTCGTCCTTGCCCGCCTTGTCGAGCGCGCTGTTCTTGCCAAGAGGAAATTGCAACAGCGGGTCCACTTCCGCCGAGTTGCCGGATGGAATCAAAACGTTGACCGATCGGGCATCGATCGGTTTGACCACTTCGAGTCCGGTGGTCTCGGTCCCATCCGGATGGGTGCCGTTCGGTCCGAACGTGGAAGCATTGCCATTGTTGGCATTGCCAACCATGTAGTAGAGCCCATTCGAGCCTAGAAGTGCGAGCGGCCATTGTTGCCGCCGTAGGCAATGCTTGGCGTGTAGGAGAGGCGACCGCGCCCAGCGCACCGGCAGTGCACGAAGCCAGCAGCACGCGGGAAGCGAGGGGTTTCAGGGAGACAATTCGCATGGTTAGCCTCATTCGATGACACAGAGAATTGACCTATCCGGTTGCTTTCGGCGGATACTTGGTCCGGCAAAGCTAGCGATCCTTTGTTTCGTTTCTGTGTCAAAGTCGGCGGGCAACGTGCGAGCCGTGTTCCGCACCGTCCGAGGAGCTTGCGTGCAAACCTCACCCCCCCTGAACGAGCTCAGTCCTCCCTGTGGCCGAGGGACCGGCCGACGCCGCTTTCGCTTCTGCCTCGTCGCTTTGATCGCCTTCGGTGGATGGGCTGCGGCGCAGACTTCGTCACCCAAGCCGAGTACGGCGCAAAACAGAGTGCAGGCCAAGCTGCTCCAGCAGAAAAAAATCGAGTGCGCGAAGCTCGGAAAATATGCTGTCGCCACCACGGTCCGGGGCACGACGGTCTACAAGTGTGCTGCCAAGCCCGGGGGCTAGAAGCACGCAGCGCGATCGGCCCGGTTTCCGTTACGCATGACCTTCGGCACATGCCGCACGAGGCGGCAGTGCGTAGTGTTCCGATCCATGGGAGCCATCATTCGCCAACACCTGAAACAGCAAAGCCGCTGCGCGTGGCAGAGCTACACTGCGCCTGGTGGGTCCCGATGGGTCCGCGAGGCCACGCGTGTCACCGTCACTGCGGATGCACTGCCGCGTTACTGGAACGCGCCACGAAAAGCCTCAGCCGCCGAATAGTGAAGCTTGAGGCTGGCGCGCGCGGCAGGCCCTTCACACGAGCTCGTGGGTGCGGCAAAGTGAAGAGGCCTTGCGGCGCAGAGGTGTGAATGGTTTCAGGACAAACGGGGACACGCTCTCTGGCGGGCCGTTGCCTGTGCGGCGGCGTTCAATATGTCGTCGCGGATGCGTTCCGCTATGCCGCGAATTGCCACTGCTCGAACTGCCGCCGGACGACGGGCTCTGCCTTCAAGCCTTTCGCCGGTATCGAGAGCGGCCAGCTCACCCTCACCGAGGGTGCCGAGAATCTCATGATCTTTGGGGACGCCCGCGGACACGACGCCCACTGCAGACTCTGCGGATCGCTGCTTTACTCGCTGGTCAGGGATGGACAGTTCGTCCACGTCGCGCTCGGAACACTCGCCGACGAGCCGAGTATTCGCCCGACGTGTCACATCTTTGTCGGCTCGAAGGCCCCCTGGTACACGATCACCGATGGCCTGCCGCAATTCCGCGAGCACGCCACCGCTGCCGATCGTTCCACTGCGGTGTCCTCCGACGCCTAGCAATTCCTGCGGTGCCGTCTCGCCAGTTCTGCGGCGGCCCTGGCGGCGCCGGCGTACCTGGTGCCCAAACCCGCGTGGCTCAGGATGGACGGGGCGACTGACCCGCAGCCGCGTCCGGCAAAGGTGCCGGGGCGGCCGCGTTCTCGCGTTGGATTCTGACGAAGATCTCTTCCCGGTGCACGGCAACCGACTTCGGCGCGTTGATACCCACGCGGACCTGGCTGCCTTTCACCCCGAGCACGGTGACGGTGACGTCGTTGCCCACCATCAGGGTTTCGCCCACTCTTCGAGTCAGTATGAGCATGGCCGGCTCCTGCGATTCCGTGGCGTGGTTGACAGGGAGCCTACGCCACTTGGCGCCCGTTCGCCGCAATTTTCCGCTCCAGACTCCAGGGCTGAGCGCTCGGCGGATTGCGATGCACCACGACTTCAGTCGGACTCGCAGTATCGCGGTGTATCAAGCGAGGAGGTAACACATCCAGAGTGCGCAAATCACCGGGAAAGCTGACAAGCAACGTCACGGACTGCGCTGCGGCCGCGTGTCCCGGGGTGAGCCGGAGGTCGGGCGTGCTCAGCGCACCCCCGACCCGGGCTGAGATCGTGAGCCGCGGCGCGGGCCTGGTTGCGTCAATACACGGCGATTGCCGCCGAGCCGGCTCCCGTGGCATCAGGACCTGCCAGGTAGGTCGCGACCCGGTGCAGCGCTCCCTGCTCACTGATGGTAAACAGCGAGACCGAGCCGTCCAGCTTGTTCACGCAGTACAGGAACTGGCTCGAGGGGTCGATCTTCGCATCGATCGGCCCTGGATTGGCTACCCCATTGAGGTTACCCGTCGCGACGTCCGCACCGAGCGAGGTCAGTGCACCGGTCTGTGCATTGATCGAGAAGCCGGACAGCGTGCCGTCGTCGAAGTTGGTTACGTAGAGGAACTTGCCGGCCGGGTCCATGGCGATGCCTACAGTGCCGTGGCCTGCGTTGCCCGGCGCCAGAGCAGTGACGTTACCGCTCGAGTCGTACGAGAAGGCGGAAACGTTACCGGTGATGTTGTTTGTGGTGTAGACGTACCCGGTTGAGCCTCCCTTGGGCCACACGGCCACCCCGGAGAGACCCTCCGAAGTCGCCGTCTCCGAGCCCGGGGTCTCGGTCAGTGTCCCGTCGGCGGCAATGCTGTCGATGGCGAGGAAATGAGGATCGCCGGCGCTGAAGATCAGGTGACTGGTCGGGTCGATAGCTATACCGAGCTGTGCATGACTGAGCTCGAAGGGATGGGTGGAGATTCCCGTGAGCGAGCCACTGACCAGGTCGCGGGTAAAGCCGGAAATCGTGCCGGTCACGCTCGTGCCGTGCCCGGCCGTGTACAGAAACGCGCCGGACGGGGCAATCGCCAGCGACTCAGGGACGCTCGAGGTGGTATTGAACTGTCCTCGGAGCGTAAGCGCGCCGGTAGCATCGAGAAGGAGTCGGCTTACATCCGAGGTAGCTCCATTACTCACGTACACGAACTGACCCGTTGGGTCCACTACGACCCCGTTGGGACCCTGGTCTGCGAGGAATGGGCTGCCCGAGACCTGCGTCAGGGCGCCGGTGCTCGAGGTGATAGTGAACGCCGCCACGTCGCCTTGCGCTCCGTCCGAATTGTTGGCTACGAAGACGAATCTACCGACGTTGGCACAGTTGACCTGCACTGTAGTCACATTGCTCGCGCCGAGCGTGCCGCTTCCATCCGTGACCGAGCAGATCTGGGCCGGTCCGGTGGGTTGCGTGGAGACGGTCACCGCATAGGCGCTGCCACTCGCCACAGCCGTGCTGAACGTAAAGCTCGCCGACGCGGTCCCACTGGGGGCCGGCACCGTCAGGCTGTTACCGCCGTTGTCCTGCAGGACCAGACCGGCACCGGTGAGACCGGTCACCGTGCCGCCGACTGTATAAGTGCTGTTGGTGCAGGAGATTGCGACGCTGGTGAGGTTGGCACCGTTGACGCTCCCAGAGCCGCTGGCCACCGTACAGGTCTGTGCGGGGCTGGTCGGAGCAGTCAGCACGGTCACCGCATACTTGGATCCGGTGGCCACGGAAGTCGAGAACGTGAATGTCTTACTTCCTGCGGCGACGGCAAGACTGTCGCCGCCATTGTCCTGCAGGACCAGGCCGCTACCGGTAAGGCCCGTGATGGACCCGCCGACTGTGAAGCTCTGAGTGGGAGGAGGCGGGCTGCCTCCCGATGAGCCTGTGGAGCCGCCGCCTCCACCGCCACACGCACTGAGCAGCAGCCCCATCAAAACTGAGGCCGCCGCTGCGCGGGCCATTGCCCAGTGAGCTCGCCCTGAGTGCCTGAGTGACATACTGATCCCCTCTAGTCCGTCTTGTTGCCGCGCATTCACGGCCGGCCGCAGCAATGGCGAATGCCGTCGATCTGTGACGCGTGCACGGATTATTAGGGATGGGCGGTGGGGAAAACTGTGAGCGCTATCACAGCGGGCCGGGCGTTGTCGGAAACCAACATTCCCGGGCGCTTCGGGGTTTGACTTAAGGGTAGCGTGGAAGATTCGACTGGACATATGCCCGATTGCGCGCTCGGGCACAGCGGATTGGCTTTCACCGATGAAAGGAAACGCCGCCGCTGCACCGGATGCTCATCTCAAGTCATTCGCACGCACCTCCCAGGAGACCCGCCTTCAATTCCCCGTTTGGGGGTGAGGCACCCAGCCAGATCGAGATGAACGCCTGCGCGAAGTCGTCTCCTTCTATGCTGCCTTTCATCGCGCCGTTGACGCTGACCTGGATTCCCGTCCCCGGCCGGCGGACGAATGTGAGGCGCTGGCCCGCGCGCACCTCGGACATCCATCCGTTGAGCGTCGCGATCCGCGCTTGCAGCGAGGGCAGCCGGCCTGCAGCGCTGCGCTCGAAACCTTCGCTCCAGCCCTTTCTGAGAGCTCCCACGCCTACGTCCCTAACGAAGTGCAGAACGATCTCCTCGGGGCCCTGGGAGTGGATCAGCGCGGCCGGATCCGTCGATGCTCGCGGGACATAGAGGGCCGCCACGTACACGTTGACTTTGAGAAAAGTCGCTTTACGCACGCCGAGCCCATTGAGGGCCAGCTCGCTGCCGTCGACCTGCACGTGCTCCGGGAAATCGACGCCGCGGCAGGACCGCGCATCTGCGGCGGAGCCCAGCGATGCAAGCAGGATGCTTGCCAACGCAAAGGCGTGTCTCACTCGCCAATCCGCCCGACATACTCGGCCGGTAAGCCGAGACGATGCGCAAGCTCGCGCAACTTGCCCGCATACTCCGCATTCCGCTCGGTAGCATCCGGCGGCGCAGGCAGATTGAAACACAAGGCGGCGATATCCCGTGTGCCCTCCGACCGGCTCAGCACCGCCTCCGGACGATATACGCTCACGCTCGGGTCTGAATGGAGTTTATCGACTTCCGCGTGCGTCAGGTCCATGAGTATCCCGTAGGCGCAGCCTGCGGGATCGGGCACCAGAGTCGCCCTCTTGCCGATGCGCAGCGCGAAGCCGTCCACGCGGGCGGGACGCTCGGCCTGCGGGTGCAGCCCACGCGCCCGTAACGCCTGAGCATCCATGAAAAGTCCATAGAAGAATACAGCGACGCGACGATCCTGCATGGGATCACACCTCGAATCCCGATCCAACATGTCGGGTAAGTCTGAAGAATTCAAATGATCACCCGCGAAGCGACAATGCGCAAGAGTGCGCATGATAAGATAGCCGCTTCATTGTGCCGCGAAAATGCAAACAGTAGGGGTCATCATGAAGTCAGCCTTGATCGGGGTCGTGATTTGCGCCGCCGCCATGCCCGTGGTCGCCCTGGCGGAGGGTGCGGGTCCTGTCGCCACTGCGCCGATAGTCCCCATCGAGGCGCCGAGAGATCGTCCGTTCCCGGGCACGATCCAGCTCACCGTTGACGCGACGGATCTCGGCAGGCGAGTCGTGCAGGTGCACGAGACCTTGAGTGGCATCGACTCCAATACCGTGCTGCTGTACCCGAAGTGGCTGCCCGGCACGCACGCGCCTCAGGGAACGATCGACAGGCTCGCCGAGCTGCGCATCAGCTCCAACGGCAACCCGGTTGCATGGAGCCGTGACCCCGCCGATGTGTTTGCTTTCCGGCTGCAGGCCAAACCGGGAATCCACTCGATCGACATCGACTTCACCTACCTCTCGCCGACCAGCTCCAAGGTCGGTGCGCTGGAGATGAGCCCGGATCTGCTAATGCTCGAATGGAACGAGCTCGTGTTGTATCCGGCGGGTTATTTCGCGCGGCGCATTCCCGTCGATGTGAGCCTGGCGCTGCCGGGCGCGTGGCAGTTCGGAACCGCACTGGAGCCGCTGAGCAGCAACGCCGGGCACACGGCCTTCAAACGCGTCGATCTCGAGCATCTGATCGACAGCCCCGTGTATGCGGGGCGCTATGCGGCCCGCCACGATCTCGATCCGGGCGGACAGGCCCCGGTGCACCTGGACTTGTTTGCTGACCGGCCCGAGTATCTGGCGGTGAAGCCTGAGCAGCTGCAGGCCTACCGCGCACTGGTGCAGCAGGCCTACAAGGTCTTTGCCTCGCATCATTACGCGCACTACGATTTCCTCTATTCCCTGAGTGATCAGATCCAGGAGAACGGGCTCGAGCATCACCAGTCGAGCGAGGATGGCACCGAGCCGGACTCCTTCACCGAGTGGGATAAGACCGCCTACGTCAGGGACCTGTTGCCGCACGAATTTACGCATTCATGGAACGGCAAGTTCCGCCGGCCGGCGGATCTGTGGACCCCCAACTACAACGTTCCGATGCAGGACAGCCTGCTGTGGGTCTACGAGGGGCAGACGCAGTACTGGGGTGAAGTGCTGGCGGCCCGATCCGGACTGCGCACACGCCAGCAGGCGCTCGATGCGTTGGCGCTGACCGCCGCTTATTACCAGAATCAGTCGGGCCGCCAGTGGCGGCCGCTGCAGGATACGACGAACGATGAGATCATGAACCCGCGCCGGCCGCAGTCCTGGCGCGACTTTCAACGTTTCGAGGACTACTACAGCGAAGGTCAGCTCATCTGGCTGGATGTGGATACGCTGATCCGCGAGCGCTCCCAGGACAAGCGGTCGCTGGATGACTTCGCCCGCTCGTTCTTCGGGATCGACAATGGCAGCTATATCGTCGTCACCTACACCTTCGCCGATATCGTCAAGGCCCTGAACGCCATCGAGCCCTACGACTGGGCATCGTTTCTGCGCGAACGGCTGGATTCGGCCGGCCGGCCGGCGCCACTCGATGGCCTGCAGCGCGGCGGCTACAAGCTGGTGTACACGGACACGGCGACTGATTATCTGAAGTCGATGGATATGCAGCGCAAACAGGTCAGTCTGCAGTATTCGGTCGGGCTGCTGCTCGATACGCACGACTCGGACTGCGATGTGCAGGAGGTCATGTGGAACAGCCCGGCCTTCAAGGCGAAGATCACCGAGGGCTCCAAGGTTCTCGCGGTGAATGGCATCGCCTGCACGGCGGAGGTTCTCAAGGACGCCATCACCGCCGCGCACACCGGTAATGCGCCGATGGAGCTGATCGTGCAGAGCGGTGATCGCTACATGGTCGCCAGACTCGACTATCACGGGGGTCTGCGCTATCCGCACCTCGAGCGCCAGAGCGGCACCCCCGCGCGCCTCGACGACATTCTCACTGCCAGATAAACCAACGAGCAGCCACGGGCCAGCCCCGCGGTGCTCGTTGCAGCGGTCCATCAACGCAACGGTACCGTTGCGTTTCTGAAAGCAGGGGAGTACCGTCCTGGAATCGCTCATAGCTGCGGTCGATCCGGAGGCGCCATGAAAGTGCTCAACAAGGCGATTCAAACGGTTACCGCTGCAGCGCTCCTCGGTGCGCCCATTGCTCCGGCTGCTGCGCATCCCTTCCTGCTGTTTGCGCCCCTTGCACTGACTCGCCATGTCATTGGTGCCGCAGCGCGGCTGGCGAGCGTGCCGCTGGCGCTCGCGTCGGCCGCCATTTCTGCAGCTCCCGCTGTGGCGTACGCGGCAGCCGGCGGCTACGGCGACGCGCCGGGCTACTATCCGCAATCTGCCTACGGTCCCGCTCCCTACTACCCGAGTTCCGGCTACGACTACCCGCCACGGGCCTACGATTCCCGGCCGTACTATCCAGCAGCTCCGGCTTACTACTCACGCCCGCCGGGGTACGGCGCTCGCGCTTACTACACGCGGCCGTCAGGGTATTACTCGACGCCCGCGTACTACGCGCGGCCGAATTATCCGGCGCCTTACTATCGGGCTTCTTCCTATCCAGTCTCGCGGCCCTATTACCGCGGGCCCGGTTATGGTCCTGGTGCGTTCCCGCATTATTTTTCGGGCTCATCCCGCAGTTACTATGTGCCCCACCCGCGCTACACTGCGGCCAGCAATTTCCATGGCCGCGCCGCACCGGGTGGGTTCTATCGCCGTTACTGAAGCTCATCGCCGAGCGTCGAGGCGCAAAGCGCGTCTCGGCGGCAGACCCTCGCGCACCGATGCGCTGCGACTCGGCGACCGCATTCTCGATGCGGCCACTGAGCTCTTTCTGAACGAGGGTTACGGCTCGACCAGCATCGAGGCGGTGGCCACGCGCGCCGGCATCTCCAAGCGCACCTTCTACCATCGCTTCGATGACAAGGCGGCCCTGTTCGCCGCCGTGGTTCATCGCATCATTCAGCAGATCCGGCCGCCGCCCGAGGTACCACTGTTGGAGGGCGCGAGCCTGCATCAGATCCTGCGGCGGCTCGCAGGCTTCGCGCTGCGCGCCGCTTTGATGCCCCGTGCGATTGCGTTGCATCGACTGGTCATGGCCGAGTCGGGCCGCTTCCCCAGTGTCGTGCGCGCCGTGTACGAGGAGGGATGGGCTCAGGAAGCAGGCGAGTTGATCGGGAATCTGCTCGAGCGGGAGGTTCCGCAATCGTCTCTTACCAATCAACAGCGCGCGTTTGCCGCGCATCAGTTTCTGCACATGGTCGTTGCGGTTCCGCAGCGTCGCGCAATGGGTCTCGGGACGCCCATGACTGCCCGTGAGCTGGACCGGTGGGCCGACGATGCAGTGAAGCTTTTTTTGAACGGGTACAGAGGTCTCACGCCGGATCGTATGAGCAGGCAGCTCTAGCAGGCCTCAAGCCCATGTGTGCCCGATTCCAGACTCCCGCCCAGGCGGCCGCCGAGCGCTACTGGAAGCTCATCGATCCTCTGTGGCGATATGAGCAGAGCTGGCGTGTGCTGCCGACCGATCCGGTGCCCGTCGTACTGAGCCTGAACGGCCAGCGCACCGGGCGCATGATGCGCTGGGGTCTCGTCCCTTTCAGCGGCGAGTCGAGATTCCCGCTGATCAACGCGACGGTCGAGAAGCTCGAGAGCTGGTATGCGTGGAAGGGACCCTGGGAGCGGCGGCAGCGCTGCCTGTTTTCCATGGCGGGTTTCTACGAGCCGCATCTGTATGAGGCGGGGCGAAAGGAGCCGTTCTACGTGCATCTCGCGGACCGACCGATCTTCGGTGTGGCGGGTCTGTGGGACCGCTCGCAGGATCAGGCGGGCAACCGGGTGCTTTCCTGCACACTCATCACGATTCCCCCGAATGCGCTCCTCGCCTCGGTCCACAACGAAAAGCAGCGCATGCCGGCCGTACTGCGGGAAGAAGACCACGAGGCGTGGCTCAACGGCAGCGCAGCGGAGGCGAAGAGTGCGCTCACGCCCTATCCCGACGATCTCATGGTGGCCTGGCAGGTCAACCGCCGCCTGTATGCCGTGAAGACACCGAATGATCCCGGTCTGATCGAGCCTGTCACCGATCCTCAGCGCAGCTGAAGTCGCGGTTGCAACGCCGGCCCATGCGGGCAGCGCGCCGCCAATTGGAGCAAAAATCGGCTTACACTCGGTTGCTTCGAGCAGTCTGCGACGCGCAGGTAACGAAAAAGAAATGAGATCCAGTCATGGCACATTCGCGGCGATCGTCTGGATCGTGGCCGGCGCACTGCTTTTCAACACCGAGCCGGAAGCGCGTGTCATCTCGTGGCAGACGCCGGTATTTTTTGTGATCGGTATGTTCGTCGCCGGCGCGGTGCTCGGTGGCTTGTCTTACATCGGCGTCCGCGGGCTGACGCATGCGCTGGTTACGACGAGGATCGTCACAGCCCCGACCCGGCGTGCCGCGATCGGTCTGACGGTAGCCAGTTACGTGATCTTTGCTGCCCAGGGCGCGCTCATCTACCTGGTCGCCAGATGGACGATCCGCGCGATGTTCCTGATTGACACGGGGTTCTAGGGGCGGGGAGCCATCCAACCGGTGTCACTCTCTCATGCGTGCCCCCGGTAGCCAAACACGCGGGCCGGCAGCATGAGCAAAGCGCGCAGCAGCGCGAACGCCGCCTCGAACGTCAGGCCGAGGAGGCGAAAAGGCAGTGACAACAGCCAAACGATCGGCCACAGGATCAGCGCAAGGAGTGCCAGCGGCCAGCACACCACTAGAAGCAGCAACCAGGCGATTAATACGAGCAACGTCTTCATGGCGCGACTCACGGCAGGGGAAGCCTCTGGGATTATCTCATCCGCAGGGCATGCCGCCAAACATCACCGGGGCGGCACGCCGGCGACTCAGCGCCGGAAACGGGCGACTTACCGCGATCACGGCAAGACGAGGGGCCACCGGCCCCGATGCGAGGCCGGCGGGCCGCTTTCGCTACCTGGAAGCCAGGAAACGATTGTGCACGACGACCGCCAGATGCCCGATGAGCAGGGCAGCCGTCGCGGCGATCTCGATTGCAAGAATGATCATGAGAAACCCTCCGAGTCGGTCAGCGGAGCGCAGTTTACGGCTGCTTCAGCGCGGCGATAGAGACCTTGCGGGGGACCACGCCGGCGCATTTGGAGGGATTGCAATCTGGCGGGCGAACCCCCACTAAAACCCAAAGGTCGGGCGTTTTGTGCAGGGCGTGTGGATGGGCCGGAGGCGATATCGTACGCACCACGTGGGGTGGGCGTGTGCCGGACTCCCTGGTCAGGGAATCGCCTTGCGGCGCGCGCGCTCGATGGAATCGCGGATAAAGGCCTGGGCTTCCTGCGCGTCTCCCCAACCCGTGACCTTGACCCACTTGGAAGGTTCCAGATCCTTGTAGTGCTCGAAGAAGTGCTGGACCTGGTGGAGGGTGATTTCGGGCAAGTCGGTGTAGTTGTGCACGTTCTCGTACCGCCGTGTCAGGCGCGGCACGGGCACGGCAATGATCTTCTCATCGCCGCCGGCTTCATCCTGCATCTTCAGGACCCCTACTGGCCGCACGGCGAGCACGGCTCCCGGGATCACACCGCGCTGGTTCGCGACCAGCACATCGCATGGGTCGCCGTCCTCGGAGAGCGTGTGGGGAATGAACCCGTAATTGCCCGGATAGCGCATCGCCGTATACAGGAAACGGTCAACGATCAAAGCGCCTGAAGCCTTGTCCATCTCGTATTTGATCGGCTCTCCGCCGACGGGAACTTCCACTACGACGTTGACTTCCGTCGGCGGATCGCGCCCCACGGGGATCGCTTCCAGGCGCATCGGTCCTCCTCGAGACTTGAATGGCACTCGAGCTTAACAACCGTGGCGGGGCGAGGACAATCCGCCTTCCGGTCCGTCGGGACGGACGCTGCCTCGGGATCAGTCTCGCACTGCCGCTGCGGGGCCTGCAGCCGCATCGGCTGCGAGGGCGAGAGCGCCCAACGGACCGGACAGCGGGCCCAACCCGGGGGCGACCACATAGTGCTCCATGCCACCTGTCAACTCTTCGAGATCGAGGTAGCCGTTCATACTACGCACCAGCAGTTGCCGCGTGAGCGCGAGCAACTCCGGACGATGTTGCATCACGCCGCCGCCTATCAGGATTCGCCGCGGTGCCGTAGCCAGCAGGATGGCTTGCAGCAGCTGGCCGAGGGGGTGCGCAACCAGCTCCCAGATGGGGCTGCCTGAGGGCACCTCCCGGGCCGGCATGCCCATGCGGGCAGCGATTGCGGGCCCGGAGGCAAGTCCTTCGACGCAATCGCCGTGATAAGAACAAGAGCCGGCCCAGTCATCGCCAGGGTGGCGTACGACACGTACGTGACCCAGCTCAGTATGATTGCAACCAGACACGAGGCGGCCGGCGACCACGAGTCCGACGCCGATGCCCGTCCCCACAGTGACGTAGGCGTAGTCGCCGATATTCCGTGCCGCGCCCCACCGTCCTTCGGCAAGAGCCGCGGCGTTGACGTCGGTGTTGAATCCCACTGGCAGCGGACTTTGCCCGATGAGCCGCGCAATGAGGTTGGTACCAGCCCAGCCGGGTTTGGCACTCGAGGTGATCTCACCGTACCTCGGCGAGTGTGGGCGCAGCTCGAGAGGTCCGAACGAGGCCAGGCCTACAGCCTTCAGGGGGCCATGAGCGGCATGCCAGTGATCCAGCACGGTGCGAATCTGCGCAAGGGTTGCCTCCGGATCCGTCGTGGGGACGTGCGCTTGCGCGCGGATGTCATCCGGGCCGCTTCCCAGGATGCACACGCATTTGGTCCCTCCCAGCTCGACACCGCCAAGCAACGCTCGAGAGGGGTTCATCGCGGAAAAGTCGCGCATAGCGGGGTCATGCTAGCCCGAAACGCACGGCCCGAACGGTGCCATTGCATTAAGTAAAGCCGGCAACCGCCATGATTATCAAGCGGTGTGGCCTGCCCTGAGCTGCTCTGGGCGGCCCGGCGGCCCAATTCGCGACCGCGGCGGGGTTCTGCGCCTTTAAAGTGTCGGCTCCAGGAGACGCTCGATTCGACAAGGGTTGGCATCTATCCCGAGTCAGGTGCACACTCCAGCGGCACCGCATTATGTCGCTGTTATCGTGAGGGGGTCCTCTCACGGGCGGGGGAGTACATGCGCATCCAGGGCATCACGCACGCGCGTCTCATGGACGAGTCGGAGGTCTGTGTCTCCGAAACGGCCAAGTTCGGCACGCCTGCGCAAGTGCTCGTCGCCAGCCGGTTGCTATCGCATCCGGAAACCTATCGTCGGTGGGAGTCGGAGCACGGCCTGCTGATGCGGCAGGTTTCACGTCACACTTATCTGCATCGGCAAGTGATCGTGCTGCGTTCCACTGCGCTGTCGTTATTGCACCGGAAAGCCATCTTCGAATATCTCACCGACCGACCGCTTACGGCGGCTCAGCGCCGGCGCCTCATCGGCCTGTTCCACAGCTTCAAGGATTACACTTCTTCGCTGATCGCGGAACACGGCAGCTACTTGCGTGTGGCATCCAGCTACTGGTGCGCCCACCATTTCGCCCGCCGCCTGACGAAGGACAGTGCCTTTGCCGAGCCGTTGCATCTTTACCAGGAACGGTACACCGACTACTTCCGCGTCTTCTGCGACGTGGAGCTTGCCGAGACCGAAGAAGAGAAACGCACGGTCGAGCCCATCAGGCTGCTGAAGCCGCTGCTCAAACTTCAGCTCTCGGAAGCGCGCCATCAGATTCTGACCATGACGTACCACCCGACCAAGGTCTGGCACGAAGTTGAGATCCGACGGCCTACGGGCGACACAGCCCGATTGCGCACGCTGCCCGCCGCGAGCCTCGCGCGGCACGCCGGCGCAGCACCGGCAGTGCACTCAGGAATCAGAAAGTAGAATTCCGGTGCCCCGATCGATCCGTGCCCAGCGGCTGAACCCGCTGACACCCGGGTAGCACTTACGTTGGAGGAGTCGCAGAACCTCAGCAATGCAATCCGGACAGCCCGCGCGGCCAGTGACGTACGCCCTCTGGGTGCTCGCCGTGCTGGGCGGTGCCCGGGCCCAGGCGGCCGATAGCTACCGCCTCGATTCCGCCAATACGCAGGTCGCCTTCGAAGTGCAGCGCTTCGGCGTCCGGTGGGTGACGGCTCATTTCCAGGACATCTCCGGAGAGTTCGTGCTCGACCGCCACGGTCGCTCCAGTCACGTGGACGTCAAGGTGGGGATCGCTTCCGTGGACTGCAACGACTCGCGCTGGAACGAGCGGCTGCGCTCGCCGGAGTGGCTGGATGCCCAGCGCTATCCCTGGATGACCTACCACGCCGGGAGCATCCGGTTCGATGAGGGGCGGGCCACAGCGACCGGCGAGCTTACGCTGCACGGGGTCACGCAGCCGGTGGTCCTGCACATCACATTCGTCAATTGCCGCAACGGTAACGCCTGTCAGTTCGACGCACATGCGCGCGTGAAGCGGTCCGAGTTCGCGTTGCCTCACGGGTTCTGGGTGGGTGGCGACCCGGTGGACATCTCGATCAGCGGCGTGGTGAGCCGGTCAGCGGGCTAGTGTACCGCGCTGTGCAAAGCTGGTAGCGTGGGGAGCTACCGGCAGCCCTGGCTGCGCCATCACCGACGTGCCCGTGCCCGTCAGCCGGGAGTTCCTCAGCGCAATCGACCTGTTGCCCGAGCCGATGTTGCTTGTTGGCACCGACGGCGGGATTCTCGCCGCCAACCAGGCATTCGCGCGGCAACTGGGCCGTCCGGCAGAGGACTTCTTGGGGACGCCCCTGTCGCTTCTCATCACCGACTCCTGGAGCGCCGTAACCGATTACCTGCAGCGCTGCGCACGCAGCGATCGCCTCTTGGCGGGCTCGCTCACGCTGCGACACCCCAATGGGGCCACTCTCGAGTTTCGTGCGGGTGGCGCTGGGTACAGCTCAGGGGAGAGCCGCCCTGTGTCCGGGGCCGCGCCCTGCGTACTTCTGCGCCTGGAGGCCAGGGCCGACAGCGCGGG
Organism: Steroidobacteraceae bacterium; assembly: GCA_036501985.1. Lineage (GTDB taxonomy): Bacteria > Pseudomonadota > Gammaproteobacteria > Steroidobacterales > Steroidobacteraceae > 13-2-20CM-66-19. The sequence goes on from DASXZI010000019.1 coordinate 72,837, forward strand.
TTTTCTGGCCGTACTGGCACACGAGCTGCGCAACCCGCTGGCGCCCATCCGCAACGCCTTGGAGGTCATGCGCGTCTCCGCGGGGGATCAGGCCGTGACGACCGCGGCTCGCTCGATGATCGAGCGACAGCTTCAGCAGCTCGTCAGGCTGATCGATAGCCTGACGGCGAAGCCGGCGGCAGCGACCGCTGCACCCGAAGGGCCCGGGCGAAAGCCCCCCATGCTGCGCACGCGCATCCTGGTTGCAGACGACAATCGGGATGCCGCCCAGAGCCTTGCCTTCATGCTCGAGATCGAAGGTCATGATGTCCGTACCGCCCACGATGGACTCGAGGCCATCCAGATCGGCGAGTCGTTTCGACCGCAGGTCGTTCTACTGGACATCGGCATGCCGCGACTGGACGGCTATGCAACAGCACGGGAAGTGCGCGGTCGATCGTGGGGTATCTCGGTGTGCCTGGTGGCCCTGACAGGCTGGGGCCAGGAGGAGGACCGCCGGCGAGCCGAGGAAGCCGGCTTCGACCGATACCTGGTCAAGCCCGTTGACCCCCAGATACTGAACGCGCTGATCGCTCAGGCCCTGCAGACTTGAGCGTGAGAGTGGCCCGCGGTGCCACTGACCTTTTGGCCGCCAGCCGCGGTCGGGCGCGGCGTGTCCGTGCCGGCGGGCGGTGAGCCGCTGCGTGTCGTTGCCGCCGAATCGGCTCTGTCGTGGGAACTCCGAGGCGCGAAGGGAGTTCTCCGTACAAAGGTCGGCCTATGCAGTACAAGCTCTACTATTGGCCCTCGATTCAGGGGCGCGGCGAATTCGTACGTCTGGCTCTCGAGGAGGCCGCCGCGGACTACATTGACGTGGCCCGGCTCCCCGGCAAGGGATTCGGGATCCCGGCACTGATCGGATTGATGGATGCGAAGCGTGTGCCACACGCTTCCTTCGCACCGCCGTTTCTGCAGGCAGGCCGCCAGATCATCGGGCAGACCGCCAATATTCTGCTGTATCTGGGCGCGCGCCACGGGCTGGCTCCGCGCAACGAATCGGGCCGGCTCTGGATCCATCAACTTCAGCTCACGATCGCCGATTTCGTGGCCGAGGCCCACGATGCCCATCACCCCGTGGCGGCCGGCCTGTACTACGAGGACCAGAAGCCCGAGGCCCGCCGCCGGGCCGAGGATTTCCGCAAGGCGAGGCTGCCCAAGTACCTGGGGTATTTCGAGCATCTGCTGGGACGCAACGCGCGCGGACCCTACCTGGCCGGAGCGCGGCTCAGCTACGCGGATCTATCTCTGTTTCAGCTCGTCGCCGGGCTCGATTACGCCTTTCCTCAGGCCATGGCGAGCGCGGCGCGACACTACAAACGGGTGCTGAAGCTCTCGCGGGCGGTGCAGGAGCGCCCGAGGGTGGCGGCTTACCTGGCTTCCGGGCGTCGCATCGCCTTCAACGAGGATGGCATTTTCAGGCACTATCCCGAGCTCGATTCGCGCTGAGCCGGGCTCTCGCGCCAGCCGGTGCCACCGTGTTGAGTTGGATTGCGGCTGCGCTCGGCTCGGCTTGTCCTGGGCCGAGGGCTCGCGCTTCAGCTCAGCAGGTCCTCGAGGCGGATCGGCAGTGTGCGGATGCGTTTTCCGGTGGCATGGAATACCGCGTTGGCTACGGCAGCGTTCGTTCCAACATCCCCCAGCTCGCCGATGCCCTTGACGCCCGCCGGATTCACCGCCGGGTCCACCTCGGGCAGCATCGTGATCTGCACACCGGGTGTATCGGCGTTGACGGCGAGGTAGTACTCCTGCAGATCGCGATTGACGGTGCGCGCAGTGCGCGGATCCAGCTCCGTTGACTCCAGCAGCGCGGCAGCCATGCCCCAGATCATTCCGCCCATCAGTTGGCTGCGTGCCGTACGCGGATTCATGATGCGACCCGCGGCGAAGGTCCCGACCATGCGCGGCACGCGGATCTCGTGTGTGCGTGCGTGAATACGCACCTCGACGAACTCCGCACCGAAGGCGAATTTCACCTCGGTTCCACCAGGACCTCCGGTCAGCGTGCTATGGCCTGCGTAAAGCTTGCGGACCGCATCCGCAGGCGCACCTTCAGGGATGAACTCCGCATACTCCTCGACCATCGCAGCACCCAGTCCGTCGAAGACTTCCGCCAAGGGCTGCGAAGCACCGCCCGTGATCACCGTGCCGCCGACGAGACGCATGCCGGCGGGATCGCTACCGGCGAGGGGGCCCTTGCCAGAGTGGCTGATGCCCTCAAACAACCTCGTCCGGATCTGCTTGCAGGCCATCAGCACGGCGGAACAGACGCTTGCGGTGCTGTTCGAGCCGCCCGCAACCGGCGCGGGCGGCAACTCGGAATCGCCCATCTCCACTGTGACGGCGGACAGATCGACACCGAGCTGCTCGGCGGCCATCTGGCCCGCCACCGTGCGCACGCCCGTGCCGATCTCGTGGGAGGCGCACTGCACGCGCACCCTGCCGTTGGCGCTGAGTCGCACTCGCGCCGCTGCGGCGCCAATATGAGTCGGATAGACCGCCGTGGCGCAGCCCATGCCAATCAGCCAGTCTCCCTCGCGCATCGAGCCGGGCTGGGGATTGCGACTGCCCCAGCCGAATTGGCGAGCGGCATGGTCGTAACATTGCATCAGGTGACGGCTGCTGAATCTCTTGCCCTCGATGGGCTCGACTGCCGTGTCGTTGCGCCGCCGCAGCTCGATCGGATCGAGCTGTAACGCGTAGGCGAGCTCGTCCAGTGCGCTTTCCAGCCCGAACATGTAGGGGAGCTCCGGGGGCGAGCGCATGTAGGAGGGCGTCTGTCGGTCGGCCCGGACCATGCTGACCCGACTGGCCACGGACCCGTAGGCGTACATGCGTGTGGTGGTCTCCGTCCCCGCCACGACGTAGTTGTCAATACGTGAGGTCAGCTCCCAGCCCTCGTGGCTGAATGCCACGATCCTTCCGTCCTGGCTCGCTCCGAGGCGCACCCGCTGCCGTGTAGGCGCTCGGTACGGTTGAGTAGTAAATCCCTGGCTGCGGCTGACGATGCAACGGACGGGACGATTCAACCGTCTGGCTGCCAGCGCCACGATGGCGGTGCGCGGAGTCACAGCACCTTTCGAACCGAACGCTCCTCCGACGTAGGGGCAGATGATCCGTACGTCGCCTGCATCCATGTTCAACTGGCGGGCCACTTCCGCGCGCAGTCCATAGATCGTCTGCGTCGGCTCGTAGATCGTGAGCCGCGAGTCGTTCCATACCGCCGTCGTGCTGTAGAGCTCCATGGGATTGTGAGTCTGGGTCGGCGTGTAATAGGTGGCATCCAGCCGAACTGCCGCGCCATCGAAGGCGCCCTGAAAGTCTCCGTGAGACGGATCCTGCTTCAGTCGCGCGACATTGCCGACTGCCGCTACGGTTTCCGTCCCGTCGGAATCGAGGTTCGCGCTCGGCTGCTGCTGCAGGTATTCCGCCGTCACGCGGCTGGCTGCCTCCTCGGCAGCCTGAAAGCTCTCCGCGACGACGAGTGCCATGATCTGGCCGTCGTGGTGAATATCACGAGCGTGCAACGGTCCGAGCGAGGTATAGGCACCGCCGCCGAAATCGGGTGGCTTCAGATCGGCGACATCGCCATAGCTCACGATGTCCAAGACACCGGGCACCTTGCGAGCTGCCTCCAGGTGCAGGGATTGGACCGAGCCGCGCGCGATCTCGCTCGTGACCAGCACGCCGTACGCGACATTGCCGAGCGGCATGTCGGCCGCATAGCGCGCTTCGCCAGTTACCTTGATGCGTGCGTCGAGACGCACGGCCGGCTGGCCTTGATTGGACGCAGGCTCTGGCGCCTCGACGCTCATGTCAGATCTTCATCGCCTGCGCTGCGAGCAGTGCCCGGACGATCGTCTGCTTGCCGAGAGGCACTTTGAAAGCATTGTGCTCACGAGTGTGGGCATCCGCGAAAGCGGCATCGGCCGCTTTGGCGGCTGCCGCCTCATCGAGGACCATTCCCCGCAGAGCTGCTTCCGACTCGCGTGCTCGCCACGGCACGGTGGCAATACCACCGAGTGCAATGCGTGCTTCGCGCACCTTGCTGCCTTCCATGTGCAAGGCTACCGCTGCACTGCAGAGGGCGAATTGATACGACTCGCGGTCGCGGACCTTCACATAGGCGGATCGCCGAGTCCAGGGGCCAGCTGGAACATCGATGTAGGTGATGAGCTCGCCGGGCTCGAGCGTCGTCTCGATGTGCGGCGTCTGGCCAGGCAGTCGATGCAGCTCCGCAAAGCGGATCGTCCGCCCGCCCGAGCGGGCGCCCACCGTGGTGAGGGTCGCATCGAGCGCGATCAGCGCCTGCGCGAAGTCTCCGGCATAGGTGGCGATGCAGCGGTCGCTCGTTCCGAGCACCGCGTGCTGGCGATTGAGCCCCTCCAGCGCCGCGCAACCGGTACCCGGAGTGCGCTTGTTGCATGTCCAGGACGTGCCGCGAAAGTATTCGCAGCGCGTGCGCTGCAGGACATTGCCTCCCAGGCTGGCCATGTTGCGGATCTGGGGCGAGGCCGCCAGCATCAGCGTGTCGCGGATGACAGGGTATTGCTGCCGAACGGCGGGATGACCCTCGGCGTGGCTCATCCGCACCAGCGCACCGAGCCGCAGCCGCTGTGCATCGCTGTCGATGCGCGAGTACAGCTCGGCGCTGAGACGATTGATGTCTACCACGGTGGTGGGACGCAGGACACCGAGCGTCATGTAGTCAGTCACATTGGTGCCACCGGCCAGGTAGATGCCACTGCGATCCAAACCAGTCTCTTCGGACGCGGAACCCCTGGCTGTCTGCGCGGAGTGAATTGCCCGAGACGCGGTGTATACGTCGCCGGCGCGCAGGTATGTGAAGCGGTCCATGCTCAGCGTCCTTTCATGGCTTGCCTCGCCCGCTGGATCGCTGCCACGATGTTGGGATAGGCAGCGCAGCGGCAAAGGTTGCCACTCATGTACTCACGGATGTCCCCGGGTGTATCGGCGTGACCCTCCTCGACACACGCAATCGCTGACATGATCTGGCCGGGCGTGCAGTACCCACACTGAAAGGCATCGTGGTCGATGAACGCCTGTTGCATCGGATGAAGCTGTCCTCCCGGGCCGGCCAAACCCTCGATCGTCGTGACGCTGCGGCCCTCGAGCGTCACGGCGAACGCCATGCACGACAAAAACCGTTGCCCGTCCACATGCACTGTGCAAGCGCCACATTGGCCGTGGCCGCAGCCCTTCTTCGTGCCTGTGAGGCCTGCGTGGTCTCGCAGTGCATCGAGCAGGGTGGTGCGGGGATCGATCGAAAGCGTGTGAGATTGTCCGTTGATCCGCAGAGTCACGGTCTCAGGCTCGCCGGGCCGCGGACCCGCAGGGGCGGGGCGCACAGCCCCGGTATCCGGCCCCCGGTCGGCGCGGGCCGGCTGCGCCAGCGCCGCGGCGGCGCTGGCGGCAAGGGGCAGCGTGGCCGCGCCCGAGGCGGCCCCCTGCAGGAAGAAACGGCGAGTGCGGGAAAATCGAGCATTCGCCGGGTAGCGCTTGGGCATCAGCGGGTGCGCGTCCATGATGACGAGGATCCGTCACACTCAATGCACCCGCGATCCCGTTGTTCCGGCGCCGACAAGCCCCGGGTCGACGCCCTTCAGGCGGCGGCGGGTCCCTCGGCTGGATTGAACAGGGCAATGGGGCGGATTTCATACGAGCCGCCCGGGTTGGCTCGGCCGAGCTCCTGGGCGATCTCGAGGGCCTCCTCGCGGGATGCGCAGTTCACGACGTAGAAGCCCAGCAGCTGCTCCTTCGTTTCCGCGAAGGGGCCATCGATCACCACAGGGGGCTCACGATCTTTCTTGAGCGTAATGGCCGCACTGGTGGGCAGCAGGCGCACGACGGGGCCGAGCCTGTGCTGTTGGCGCAGCTTGTCCTGAACCGCCGTCAGGCGCTGCATGGTCGCGGCGTCCTGCTCTGGGGTCCATGCCCCAACGACCTTTTCGGAGTGGTAGCAGAGAATCGTGTACTGCATGCAAGCCGTTCCTCGGTGATTGCGGGGCGTCCCAGGAAGCCCGCCGCGCCCCAAAAGAGCCGCTGCGGAGCGCATCCTGATGGCCAGCGTCAGATGCTGAGCTGTGGATCGCCCTCGAGGACTTTCTGCTCCAGCCGCGGCCGCTCGCCTTTGCCCCACAATTGTGCCCGGTGAACCACCCGGTACAACAGGGGGCCGCCGTCGGGCCGATCGTTTCGCTCGACGGGCCGTGGGATGCAGACGAACTCAGTCTCGAAGGCCTCGCCTGAGGCACGCACGGTGGCGTAACCGTGGCCGCCTAGGTCGAGAAACGACAGGTGTGGCGAGAGGTCCGGATTGGAGAGCCGGCGTGCCTGCGCGGCATCGCCGGTGCGTTGAAACTCGAGGCAGGACCGGACCCCATGCAGCAGCAGCATATTGATGGTCGGTGCCGGCTTGGCGCCCCCGCGGTCACCGAGGTACAGCGCCCGCAGAGGGTGATCCTTGGCGAGCCGATGCTCCAGCGCTTCGACGATTCCAGGAGCCGAAATCGAGCCGGTGACGAACGCGATACCGACGGGCTCGAACCTGTGGGGTGGCAGCTCCTTCGCCGCCAGCCCCGCCCAGAAGCTATGCCGGTCCCCGGCCACGGTCGCAAATCCGGTGATGCCGTGCTCGCGGATGAAGTCATAGATCTCGGCGCGCTCGCGGTAGGCGCTGCCGTAATCTCCGCCACCGAACCCCGCATAGCCGGCGCCGGGCCAGGGGCGGATGAGCCCGGGAGGCAGATTCTGCGGATCCGCCCGGAAGTCGAGCGTACCTTCGGTGTTACCCCAGATCTTCCAGGTGGCGCTCGAGCTTCGCAGGCGCTCCAGGAACCAGGCCTTCTGAGGGCGCCCGAGGATGGTCTGCACGGGCTCGTGCTGGCGAAAGTTGGCAACTTCCGTCTGGCCCAGCCGGATGCTCGCCGGCGGGCGCCCGCCATCGTATTCGCGGCCCGCGTCCAGGATCTCCACGGCCTCCTGTGGAATGAGCTCCGGGAAGTCCGGACTCGAGAGCGCGCTGGCTTCTGGCCGGCTCGTGGGCTCGTGGGAGCGATAGCTGTGTTGATCGGTGATGATCAGCTCGACATTGCGCCCGAAGCGCATGGAGCGGTAGCCCGTCAGACTCTGGACCGCGGCTATGTTGTTCGGCTCCTGCCCAAAGCCGTCCTGGTCGAACGCTCTGATGGGCTCATCGCTGAGGCGCGGCGCCTCGAAAAGCTCGAGCCCGGTACCGCTCGGCTTGCTAACCCGGGCGGGCTGGTATTCGAACCAGGTCTGGTTGGCCGCGACCTTGCGCGTTTGCGCCGGGCGTGACTGCCCTTCGAAGTCCTGGAGTCCTTGCCACCCGAGCCAGGAGAACTCGTGGTTGTCCCACATGTTGACGAAGGGCCAGCGGGCGCGGGCGTCCTGGATATCGGGATCGTGCAGGTAAGCGCGGTACACCGCCCGGTAGTCATCGAGCGTGGTGGGGATGTGGAAATCCTCGATTTTCTCCCCGTGCGCATAGCGGACGATATCGCGCAGCCGGCGATCGTACATGCCCTGCGGTCGATCCGGCGGGTACCAGACGATCTCGTAGATGAAGTCCCCGAGATGCAATACGAACCCGAGCCGCTCGGCAGCCGCAGTGCGCTCATCCTCGTAGATCATCCGCCGGTATGCATGCTGCGCACCCTGGTTCACGTTCTGGCAGCTGATGAAGGCGAAGCGCACGGGCCGGGAGTCATCCGGCGCCGGCGCCGTCAGCATCCGGCCGATGCGGCTCCCGGCGCCAGTCTCATCGGTGAACCGGTACCAGTATTCCTGCGAGGGCTTCAGACCTCCAACGAGCACCCTGCAGGTCCAGTCGGCGGCGGCGTGAACACGCGCCCGGCTGGTGGCTATGACGTGCTCGAAGGTCTGATCCTGCGCGACCTCGAGAGTCAGCTCGGCGTGCGTGCCGGTTGGGAAGGGGTGGCGGGTCCACACCAATACGCTGTCATGCTGTGGATCGCCCGAGGCCACGCCCTCGGGATATAGATCCCGCCGCTCGTGCCACTTCGTGGTGGATTTCCTGCCCTGCGCGCTCGCAAACGCAGCGCTCGCACCCAGCGCGAAGGCCGCTTCCAGGAACTGACGTCGTGTCAGCTGACTCATGATGCGCATCCCCGGCGTGACTGGTCCTGTGCCGAGCTTGCCATAGCGCGAGCCACTCTAGCTTGAACGTACTTGATCGAAATTCCGCCAGCGAAGCTCCTGTGCACCAGGATCCTCCGCCCCCATGGCGGCACGAGCCGTAGCGAGATGCGCGCGCCAGCAGCTGGGCGCCCAGCCGGTGAGAGCCGCAATGCTACGGCTCATGTGCGCAAGGTCCGAGAAACCGAACTCGTGCGCGATCGAAGTGAGCGGGACCGAAGTGCGGATCAATGTCGCCCAGGCGCGTCGCGCGCGCGACTCGAGGCGAAACATTTTGGGGGTGACGCCGAATCGCCGGTGAAAGCCGCGCGAAAGGGTTGCCGGCGCCATGCCGGCACGCTCGGCCCAACCGTTCAGGCACAAGTCGGGTCCCGCCGCCAAGGTGCCGGCCAGTATCTCAGTCCAATGCGGCTCGCACCGGCGGACCGGCTCAATCGAGTCGCGCAGGTGCCGGGCCGCCTCGAAGGGATCCTGCTCGGCCATTCGCGCCAGCAAATCCGGGTCGCGCGTGCGAAAGTGCCCTTCGAGGAAATCATCTTCCCACGGTAACCGCAAAATCTGGGGTCCGCGGCGGGAGAGGGCCTCGTTCGCGTGACAGTCGAAGCGGCCGTGCAGCAGCACATCGCCAGCCGAGACCTGGGCTCGACCCGCGAAGCTTGCCTCGATGAATGAGCCGGCGAGCACGACCGTGGCATAACCGCCCACGTGGCGGTGACGCGGAAGAGTCACGCTGCGTGGAAAGGTCTCGACTCCGAAAACGACGGGCCGATAGTGGTACAGGATTCTCTCCCGACCACTATCGGCCAAAGCGCCTGCTCATGCGCGCATCATACCGCCGGCGCGCGAACGCGCACCGCAGTTATCGGTGTGGCCGATCGTCGCGACGCTCCTCCGGACGGGGCTGTGCCGGGTGAGGGCTCTGTGGCCGCGGAGCACTCTCGGCACGTGGGGCGGGCGGCCGCTCGGCGGGCTGGCGGGCCATCGGCGCGTGCGCGACCGGTGTCCGCTCCTCACGCGCGGGGCTGGGCGGGGTTACGTGTTCGGGCGCATGCGCCGTACCAGCGCCCGCGTGCACGGGTGGCCGGTCAGCGCGTGTCATCGCGCGGGAAGGCTCGTTGTGGGCGGGTTCGGGACGATGTGCCACCGCACCCTCGCCGTGCTGCCCCGTCGCATTCGGCGGGCGGTCAGTTCTTGCATGCATGGCGTTGCCGTGAGATTCCGCTCCGTGAGTCTCCGCGGTATGGACCGGCCCACCCGCCGCGCGCGCCGCGACGACATTCCGGCCGGAGAACATCCCGGGTCTCGACATGGCGGCGATGCGCGGCTTGCCGCCGTTCACCGATGCCCGCAGGTCGTGATTCGTCGAGGCCGCGCGCTGCTGCTCGCGCTGCGTGGAGGTGACCTCGACATGACGGTCGTGCTCGGCCGCCAGCTCATGCGCGTTCGGCCGAGCCCTGAGGCCGCCCGTGCCGCCGTTGTAGCTGACCCGGTTGACGGTGATGTTGTTGATCACCGTTTTGTTATAGACGTGCGTGACGTGGACGCCGCCGAGGTTCGACACGGAGCGGTTGTAATAGAACGCTCCGCTGCGCCAGTAGCCGCCCTCGAAGCCAACACCCGTGTAACCGTATCCATAGTTGACTCCCCCGTAGAAGCCTACGTGCGGACCCCAGTAGCCGGCGTGCCACATATAGACCCCGCCATCGCCCCAACCCCAGTAGCCCGGAGTCCACAAAAGCCCGGGGCTCGGCGCCATGATCCACGTGCCCGGCACCCAGTAGTAGTCATCATCCCCGTAGGCCCAGTATCCCGGTGTCCAGATGTAGCCGACGGCCGGGCAGGGGGGCTGCGTGTACACCGGCAATGCCGGCGGGGCGATGTTGACGGAGATGCCCACGGACACCGCCCCGAATGAGGCGAAAGGCGCGACGCCGATTGCGAGCCCCGCGAGGATGGAGTGGATGAATCTTGTACGCATGCTGACCTCGTTCGATCGTTGACTGAACGCCGCCTGAACGGCGCCGAAACAACATTCCCTGAAATTGCTGTCCCTAACGCGGGCAACGCAGGCACACAGTCCACGTTGACCTCTGTTGCGACGCCGCGAATCCGCATGGGGCGCACGCTGACCGGGTGCCGAGGGCCCATTGTGCGCGATCGGGCCAGCGAGCGGGAATCCGCCAGCGTATTTCGTGCGCCGCTGCGCGCGGTGACGCTACATGGCGACAAAAACCGAACTCCATGGCAACTGGCCATGGCAACTGGCGCGTTCAGTAGCGCATGTCTGAATTCTCTGCCACCGGCCCCCACGGTTCGTAAGGTGGAGTGCGCTGGTGGTGGTGGCGTTGCCGATCGCGCTCGTTGTGAGCGCTGCGGTCCTCGAGAGGAACGCCGACGGCCTGCGGCTCCGGTCGAGCGTGCGATGAGCCGTCATCGAATCGGTCAGCCCAAGAAGGAGGCAGCCGCTCCTAGCGCTGAACGAACGCCCGCTCGATGACGTAATCGCCGGGCTCGCCGATATGCGGGGAGATCCTGAAGCCGCGCGAATCGAGGAGGCCGCAGGTATCGGCCAGCATTCCGGGACTTCCGCATACCATCACGCGGTCCTCCCCCGGATCGAAGACTGGCAGCTGCAGATTCGCGAACAGCCTGCCGCTGCGGATCAGCGTCGTGAGCCTGCCGTGGTTGGGATGGGGCTCGCGCGTGATGGTTGGGTAGTAGTGCAGCTTTTTCCGGACGGGTTCGCCCAGGTATTCGTGATCGCACAGATCATCGATCAGATGCTTCACGACTGCGCTCTCACGGGCCCAGCGCACGCCGTGAACCAGCGTGACGTGGTCAAAGCGCTCGTAGACTTCAGGATCCTTGATCATGGCCATGAAGGGCGCCGCGCCCGTGCCGGTGCTCAACAGATACAGTCGTTTGCCGGGCTTCAGATCATGCAGTACCAGGGTGCCCGTTGGCTTGCGGCTGATGAGGACTGCATCGCCTCGACGGATATGCTGCAGGCGTGAGGTGAGCGGCCCATCGGGCACTTTGATGCTCAGGAACTGCAGATGCTCCTCGTGGTTGGCGCTGGCGATGCTGTAGGCGCGCAACAACGGCCTGTCGTTCACTTCGAGACCCACCATGACGAACTGGCCGTTCTCGAAGCGAAGGCCTGAGTCGCGTGTCGTGGAGAACGTGAATTGCGTGTCCGTCCAGTGACGCACCTGAAGAACGCGCTCCGTGCCGATGGCTGCCAAGATAAAGTTACCTGCCTGTCCGTGCCATGAGGCAGAATCTTACCCGAGCGGCCATTCGCCACGAGTCTTCCGGGGCATGGCCTGATAATCCGTGGTTATTTCGGCGGTGTTTCCGCAAGGACGGCGAGGCGATGAGTGACCCCGGTTCGGTCTCTCTGCGTGGACGTACGCTGCTGGTGACTGGCGCGAGCCGCGGGATCGGACTGGCCATCGCCCTGCGGGCGGCCCGCGATGGGGCGAATATCGCGATTGCCGCCAAGACCACTCAGGCGCATCCCGTATTGCCCGGCACCATCTACACCGCGGCGGCCGAGATCGAGGCTGCCGGTGGCCACGCGCTGGCACTTGCGGTGGATATCCGCCAGGACGAGCAGGTCGAGCAGGCGGTCGCGCAGACGGTCGAAGCCTTCGGCGGCATCGACATTCTGGTGAACAATGCCAGTGCGCTCAGCCTGACGAGGACGCCGGAGACGGCGATGAAGCGTTTCGACCTAATGCATCAGATCAACACGCGCGGCACGTTTCTGTGCTCGAAGTTGTGTCTGCCGCACCTTGCCCGCTCATCGAATCCGCACATCCTCATGATCTCCCCGCCTCTGAACATGCAGGAGCGCTGGTTCGCTCCGCACGTGGCGTACACGATGGCCAAATATGGGATGAGCCAGTGCGTGTTGGGACTTGCTGGCGAGCTGCGGTCGCAGGGGATCGCAGTGAACGCTCTGTGGCCGCGTACGGTCATCGACACGGCGGCATTGCGTATCGCGATGGCGGGGCGCCCGGTGGAGGAGCGACGCCGTGTGCGCGCGCCGCAGATCATGGCGGATGCCGCCCACATCATCCTCACCGCCAACAGCCAACAGTTCACCGGGCGGTTCTGCATCGATGAGGAGGTTCTGCGTGAGGCCGGACGAACCGATCTGTCCGCCTACCGTCAGAAAGGCGTCCGCGAGGAAGATCTGTTGCCGGACTACTTTTTGTAGGGCTCGGCCCAGCGCCCTCACTGCTTCTTGAGCTGAAACACCCTCACGAACGGCTGCGGCGGGCATCAGCTGGGAGGACTGACGCGGTGCTCGAGATCGATCCGTGCGATCTCGTATCCCTTGCGAAAGTCGCGGATGTGCTTGGCCATCCAGCTGCCGGCCAATGCGGCATCCCGGGCCTTGAGCGCCTCGCAGAGGCGGCGCTGCGCGGTTGTGATGCGGGAGCGGGCCTGAGGAACCTTGTCGATCATCACCTGGAGCGAGGGTTCCAGGAGTTGCAGCAAGGGCTCCTGCGCGAGCACCAGTACCTGGTTGTGCGTCGCGCGCCCCACGCTGCGGAAGAACTTGGCTGCCAGGCGCACCGCGCCCTCGGTCTCGAGGCCGCGTGAGGCGAACTGCTCGGCAGCAGACAGGATCATCTCCAGGTCGTCCGAGGTTCGGGCCCGCGCGGCCGCCTCTGCAATCGGCGGCTCGAGTATCGTGAGCGCCTCCCAGACCTCGAGAAACGTGACATCGTGAAGGACGAGTGCGCGGCTGACGCCCTCGGCGATGGCGAGATGAGGGGGCCGGCTGACCGAGAGCCGCCGGGAGCCCGGGCGGCGCATCACCAGGCCATGGCTTTCCAGCTCCCGCAGCGCCTCGCGCACGGTCGAGCGGTTGACCCCGAACTGCCGCGCCAGCTCGATCTCGGCGGGCAAACGCTCACCCTCGGGCAAGCGGCGATCGAGAATGCGTTCGCCGATGGCCGAGGCCACCTTGCGATAGGCGGGCTCGGTCTGGATCTGATCGAACTCCACGCTCATGCGGCCGACTCAAACAGCTCACGGCCGATGAGCATGCGGCGAATCTCCTGCGTTCCTGCTCCGATCTCATAGAGCTTCGCATCCCTGAGCAGCCGGCCCGCCGCGAAATCGTTGGTGTAGCCGTTTCCGCCGAGCGACTGGATGGCCTCCAGCGCCGCCAGCGTGGCGCGCTCGGCCGCGAACAGGATGCAACTCGCCGCATCGCGCCGCTTGACGGTCTTGCTATCGCAAGCTCGCGCGACGGCATACACATAAGCGCGACTGGCGCTGAGCGCGGCGTACATGTCGGCTACTTTTGCCTGCATCAGCTCGAACGTGCCGATCGGCTGGCCGAACTGTTTTCGTTCGCGCACGTAGGGCAGCACGATGTCGAGCGCCGCGGCCATGAGGCCGAGCGGGCCGCCCGCCAGCACAACTCGTTCGTAGTCGAGGCCGCTCATCAGGACCGCGGTGCCGCGATTCTCCTGGCCGAGGAGGTTCGCGGCCGGTACGCTGCAGTCCTGGAACACCAGCTCGCAGGTTCCGGAGCCGCGCATACCCAGCTTGTCGAGCTTCTGAGCCGTGGTGAACCCACCGGTACCGCGCTCGATGATGAACGCGCTGATGCCGCGGGGACCCGCGGCCGGGTCGGTCTTGGCATACACCACGTACACATCGGCGTCCGGGCCATTCGTGATCCACATTTTGCGGCCGTTGAGCACAAACGCATCGCCGCGCCTCTCCGCGCGCAGCTGCATCGAGACGACGTCCGAGCCGGCGCCGGGCTCGGACATCGCCAAAGCGCCGACGTGCTCGCCGCTGACGAGCCGGGGCAGATAGCGATCGCGCTGCGCATCGGTCCCGTTGAGGCGCAACTGGTTCACGCACAGGTTCGAATGAGCGCCGTAGGAGAGGCCGACGGCTCCCGAGGCGCGGGAGATCTCCTCCATCACCAGCACATGCGCGAGATAGCCGAGGCCGGCGCCCCCCCAGCGTTCCGGCACGGTGATGCCGAGCAGACCCTGCGCGCCGAGGGCAGGCCACAGGTCACGGGGAAACTCGTTGCTGCGGTCGATCTCGGCGGCCCGCGGGGCGATCTTCTCGGTGGCGAACCTGCGCACCTGCTGGCGGATCTCCTCGAGGGTCTCATCGAAGCCGAAGTCGAAGTCGATGGCGGCCATGCGCTTGCCTTCCCATTCTGTAGGATCGTATGATTGTCGGACAAACCGGCAACCGTGGCAAGTCGATGACGTCGCTGAGCACCCGGGTCGATGTGCATTCGCAGGAGTACCGCGACAACGAGCGCACGATGCGCGAGCTCGCCGCGGATCTGCGCGGCCAGGTGGCGCGCGCAGCGCTCGGAGGCTCATCCGCCGCCCGGGAGAAGCACCGCGCCGCCGGCAAGCTGACCGCCCGGGAACGCATCCGCGTGCTGCTGGACACGGGCAGCCCCTTCCTCGAGCTCTCGCAACTGGCCGCTCATGGGCTGTATGGCGGGGAGATCGCCTGCGCAGGCATCGTGACCGGGATCGGTCGGGTCAGCGGGCGAGAATGCGTCGTCGTGGCGAACGATCCGACGGTGAAGGGCGGCACGTACTACCCGATCACGGTGAAGAAGCACCTGCGCGCGCAGGAGATCGCTGGCGAAAATCGGCTTCCCTGTGTCTATCTCGTGGAGAGCGGCGGGGCCTTCCTGCCCGCGCAGGACGAGGTCTTTCCGGACCGGGACCACTTCGGTCGCATTTTCTATAACCAGGCGACGCTGTCCGGGGCCGGTGTGGCTCAGATCGCCGTGGTGCATGGCTCCTGCACGGCAGGCGGAGCGTACGTGCCCGCCATGTCGGATGAGAACGTAATCGTCCGCAATCAGGGTCGTGTATTCCTGGGCGGTCCGCCGCTCGTCAAGGCGGCTACGGGCGAGGATATCGACGCAGAGTCACTCGGCGGCGCGGACGTTCACTGCCGCGAGTCCGGTGTCTGCGATCACTACGCGGAAAACGACACTCACGCGTTGTCGATCGCACGTCGGATCGTTGCGCGACTGGCGCCTGCGCAGGCGACCGACCCGCCACAAGGCCCCCGTGAGCCGCGCTACGCGGGCGAGGAGCTGTATGGAGTCGTCCCGGCCAGCCTGCGCAAACCATACGATGTGCGGGAAGTCATCGCCCGCCTGGTCGATGCTTCGGAGCTCGAGGAATTCAAGCAACTCTATGGCACGACGCTGGTGTGCGGCTTTGCGCACATCGGCGGCTATCCGGTCGGAATCCTGGCGAACAATGGCATTCTCTTCTCGGAGAGCTCGCTCAAAGGAACGCATTTCATCGAGCTGTGCGCTCGTGCCGGCGTGCCGCTGCTGTTCCTGCAGAACATCACCGGATTCATGGTCGGGCGGCGCGCGGAGGCGGGTGGCATCGCAAAGGACGGCGCCAAGCTGGTTACCGCGGTCGCCTGCGCCGATGTCCCCAAACTCAGTGTGATCATCGGCGGCAGCTACGGTGCCGGGAACTACGCCATGTGCGGCCGGGCATACTCGCCGCGCTTTCTGTTTCAATGGCCCAATGCGCGCATCTCCGTGATGGGTGGCGAGCAGGCTGCGAGCGTGCTGGCAACTGTAAAGCGCGACCAGCTGAAGGCTGCGGGACGCGAGTGGGCCGGTACGGATGAGGAGACGT
The DNA here is from genome assembly GCA_036501985.1 of Steroidobacteraceae bacterium. Lineage (GTDB taxonomy): Bacteria > Pseudomonadota > Gammaproteobacteria > Steroidobacterales > Steroidobacteraceae > 13-2-20CM-66-19. The sequence continues at coordinate 88,751 of DASXZI010000019.1, forward strand.
TCAAACAGCCTATCCGGGAGCAGTACGAGCGCCAGGGCCATCCGTACTACGCCTCGGCGCGACTGTGGGACGATGGCGTCATCGATCCGGCCGAGACGCGCCGGATCCTTACATTGTGCCTCGCGGCGGTGCGCAACGCGCCCGGCACGACGGAGACGCGTTTCGGCGTCTTCAGAATGTAGCGCCGCGCGATTGAGGGGCAACGCGTGATCGAGAGTCTGCTGGTCGCTAATCGGGGCGAGATTGCGTGCCGCATCTTCCGGACGGCTCGGGCGCTGGGTATACGGACCATCGCCGTGTATTCCGACGCCGACGCCGGGGCACGGCACGTGCGCGAGGCGGACGAAGCGGTGTGGATCGGTCCGGCGGCGCCTCGCGAGAGTTATCTCAACATCGAGCGGATTCTCCAGGCCGCGCGCTCGAGCGGCGCCCACGCGATCCATCCCGGCTACGGGTTTCTGTCGGAGAACTCCCGGTTTGCGCAGGCATGTGTGGAGAACGGACAGCTCTTCGTGGGACCGCCCGCTGCGGCCATTGCCGCCATGGGCTCGAAGATCGTCGCCAAGGCGCGGATGCGCGCCGCCGGGGTTCCGGTTCTGCCCGGTTACGAGGGCTCCGAGCAGGGCCTGGATCATCTGCACGCACAGGCGGTTCGACTGGGTGTGCCGCTCATCATCAAACCGGCTGCGGGCGGTGGTGGCAAGGGCATGCGCATCGTTCGCGAGGAGGGGCAGATTGCCGAGGCTCTCGCCGCTGGCCGGCGCCTGGCCGAAAGCGGCTTCGGCGATGGCAGCCTGTTGCTGGAGCGCTTCCTGCCTGCTCCACGCCACGTCGAGGTGCAGATCTTTGCCGACGGGCACGGGAATTTCGTGCATCTGGGAGATCGGGACTGCTCCACGCAGCGACGCCATCAGAAGCTCATAGAGGAAGCCCCGGCGCCCGCGCTCCCGGATGACCTCCGCGAACGGCTACGTGCGGCCGCCCTTGTCGTGGCACGCGAGATCGGCTACGTCAGTGCCGGAACCGTCGAATTCCTGTTCGATGGCCGCGAGTTCTACTTCATGGAAATGAATACGCGGCTGCAGGTCGAGCACACGGTGACCGAGGCGATCACGGGGCTCGACCTGGTGGAGTGGCAGCTGCGGATTGCCAGCGGCGAGCGCCTGCCACTTTCACAGGAGCAGATCCGACTGACCGGGCATGCAATCGAGGCCCGTGTCTGTGCGGAGGATCCCGAGAGGGACTTTCTGCCGAGTGCCGGCCGCCTGCGCCTCATGGAGTGGCCGGCTGGGGACCTTGCACGGGTGGATGCCGGGTTTTCCACCGGTGATACCGTGCCCGAGACATATGACTCGCTCCTCGGGAAGGTCATTGCATGGGCACCTTCGCGCGATCTGGCTGCCGCCAGGCTTGCCCATGAGTTGCGTAGCACGTATTGCGCAGGGGTGCGCACGAACGAACGATGGCTGGCGCGCGTTCTGGATTCTGCGGACTTCCTGCAGGTGCACCACAGCATCGCGTTCCTTCAGCACCACGCCGCCGATTTCTCCGCGCGCACCGAGGTTGATCCGGCCGCGGTCGCACTTGCTGCGCTCATCGTCGCGGGGTCGAGCCGGCCGCCCTGGTCGGTCACTCAGGAGAAGTCGTGGCTCACTCCGGACAAGTGCAGCCCCTGGACCCATTTCGATGGCTTCACTCCGAACTTGCCGGCGGCCGTCGTGTTGACCTTGGCCTGGCGAGGCCGCGATGTCCGCCTCGAGATGGAGTTCACTGCGGGCCTCCCCAGCGCAGTCAGGATGACGGGGCTGCCTCAGCCTGAGTCAGCCGAAGCGAGGCTGCGCCTCGAGCACATCTGCCTGTCTGCGCACACGATCGCAGCCGCGATCGATGGCTTCAGGCGGCACGCTCGCTACTTTAACAGTGGCAACCTCGTGCACCTGTGGCTGGCCGGGGAGCACTACGAGTTGGCGATTCAGGATCCGCGTGAGATCGAGTTCACGGCGAGCGCCGCGCGTGGCGGTTTGACCACCCCCTTGCCAGGGGTAGTGGTGGCGGTGGCGGTGAGGCCCGGTCAGGCCGTCCAGGCCGGGGAGGTGTTGATGGTCATTGAAGCCATGAAGATGGAGCACACCATCACCGCACCCCATGCCGGAACGGTGGAGGCCGTCCACTTCGCGCGTGGGGAGCGCGTCCCGGAAGGCAGCGAGCTGCTGGAGCTCACATCCGAAGATTAAGAAAAGTTAATCCAGTGCGTGAGATATTTGCTGCGCTTGCGCCAGAGTTCAATAGGCAGTTACTGCCTCCTACGTGAGCGCTGTCGATCGGGTGGAGTCGATGGAATTTGTGCAGACCGCTAACCGGACGATAAGGACCTAGCGTCTCGTGGTGCCTGGAACGGGGTTTGGACGCCCTCTCCAGGGACCCTTCGGTGGGTGGCAGTAACTGTCTTGATTTTCGCGTCGGCGGCGCCGACCCGGCACTCAACGATCGGCCAGGTCCGCTGCCTCCACAGGCCGGCCCAGCCGCGCGCTCTCCAGGATCCGCTCCAGGATCCACATCGTGTCTACGGATTCTTCGGGGGAGGTCAGGGCCCTGTGCTGCAGGTCGGCCCCGTGCGTCGCGCCGGATCGGACCCGCGCCGCAAAGGCTTCCGCCTCGGCGCGGAAACCATTCAGGGCCGGGACCTCCATCCGAATCTCCTGCGCTTGCCAGCCCGTGCCCTGCTTCACGAGCAATTCCGCGGGGCGCTCTGCGGGCGGGTGGTTCAGGAAGGGCGTCCTGATCACCCCGCCGGTGCCCGCGATCAGCGCTTCACGATGTACGCTGGTGGAAAAGCTGCACGTCACCTGGGCCAGCAAGCCGCTGTCGAACTCCAAGGTCGCAGCGACAGCCCGGTCCACGCCGCTTGCGGCCCACTCAGCCACAGCATAAATCCGCGAAGGGCGCCTCTGGGCCAGCATGCGAACGAGACTGACGGGGTAGCTTCCAGCGTCCATCAAAGCGCCGCCCGCGAGCGCTGGATCCTTCCGTATGTTCGGCTCAGGGCCCAGAGTGAATCCGAAGCTCGCCTGGATCAACTGCAGCTCCCCGATGGCTTGCGACTCGACCAGCTCGAGCAGCTTGAGTGTCTGGGGCTGTGCTCGATAGGGGTAGCCCTCGACAAGCTGCACGCCGTTTTCCCGGGCCGCCTCGAACATCGCCCTGGCTTCGGCCGCGCTGGTCGCCAGCGGTTTCTCGCACAGCACGTGTTTGCCCGCGCGGGCAGCCCGGATCGACCACGCAGCGTGCAAGCTGTTTGGCAGAGGGTTGTAGATCGCATCGATCTGTGAGTCCGCCAGCAACGCATCATAAGAACCGAATGATCGCGGCACTGACATCTCGCCTGCGAAGCGAGTCGCCCTGGCCGCATCCCGGCTCGCCACGGCCGTGACGCTCACGAGGGCTGAGTCTCGTACGCCGGCGATGAATGAGCGTGCAATGCCCGCAGCACCGAGCACGCCGATTCTGAGTGGCGAGGGGGTCGATTCTTTCATGTTGGCGCCAGCGCCGTGCCGCCTGTCAGGCCTTCAGCGAGAACGGCGTAAAGTGGGTTCCCCGGTCATAGTAGTCCTCCTGCTCGGCGCGCTTCAGGAAGCCGACGATCTTATAGGTGGCCGGAGTCATCACCACTTCCCAGCTGGATTTCAGCACGTACTGGGTGATGCCCACCGCGATCAGTTGCTTGGTGGTCCACACCCCGCCGAAGGCGATCGTGTAGAACAGACCGGAGTCCACCAGCTCCCCGCACAGGGTGGAGCCGATGGTACGCGTCCATAGCCAGCGGCCCCGCGTCAGGATCTTCATCCTGGCCAGCACGTAGCTGTTGACGAAGGACCCACACCAGAAGGCGATGATCGAGGCCGATATGATGCGCGGCGTGTTACCGAACACTGCGGCCACGGAGGCCTGCTGAGCCTTCCAGAACTCGGCGGGAGGCAGCTGCACGATGACGGTCGCCATGATCGATGCGAAGACGAGCGCGCCGAAGCCGCTCCAGACGACCCGCCGGTCGCGGGCGTAGCCGTAGACCTCGGTGAGAACGTCCCCGAAGAAGTACGAGAACGGGAAGAACAGCACTCCGGCCACGAACGTGACGGCACCAATCCCCGGGACCTGGATCGTGGAGACCTTCGCGGGGCCGATGAGATTGGCGCACAGGAGCACGCAAACATACGCGCCGAGCAGCAGGTCGTAGTACTTGAAATTCTTCTGCATGGCCGGCGGGTTCGCTGCGGTGGCCATCTTCCTGGGCTGTTCAGCGTGCCGCGTTGGCGCGCAGCTTCTTCAGATAACGATCCCGCAGCAGCGTCTGGCGCGAGACCATCGGCTGCTCATGGCCTTCGATGAAAACGCGCTCCGCCAGGGAGGTGACATCGAGCGGGTCGCCGCTCCAGAGCACCAGATCAGCCGGGTGGCCGCGCTCGAGCGAACCGTGACTGTCGGCGACGCCGAAGATCTCGGCCGGATTGCGCGTGAGCGCTGCGAGGGCTGCTTCCCAGGGCAGACCGTGTGCGACCGCGATGCCGGCAGTCTGGCGCACCTTGCGGATGTTATGGGGTTGCGCATCGCCCAGACTGAATGCGATCTTGACTCCCGCCCGATTCAAGCGGGCCGCATTCTCCAGCGTCGCCCCGACGCTGTCGAAGGTTTCGGGCAGATCGTCGAGCGGATTCAGGATCACGGGAATGTGCGCCGCCACGAGCTCGGGAGCGAGGCGCCACGCCTCGGCGCCTCCCTTGACGATGACGTGCAGTTTCTCGCGGTTTGCCAGAGCAATCACCTGGCGGATGTCCGATGCGCGGTCGACGTCGAAGACCACTGGCCCTGCGCGCTCGAGGAATCCCTGCAGCGCATGCCGTCCCTCAGGGGTCAGTAGCCGCTGATCGTTGGGGAGCAGTTCCTTCGGCGAGCGCACCTCGGTGATGGCCTGCTGCAGCAGCATGAACTGCGCGGCGCGGCTGCCACCGGAGAGCTCACTGGCATCGCCGCCGACCTCGACGAACAGGGCACGCACTCGGGGCACGATCGTTCCGTCGAGCTGCGCGACCGAGCCTTGTCCGGCGATGATTGTTCCGCCTGCCCCTTCGCGGCCGTTGGTTTCCGAGCTCGGAGCAATCACGGCAAACGTTATGCCGCCGAGGCGGCTCACCCCGAGCACGATCGACTCCGGATTGAAAGCCGGGGTGACGTCGAATTCGGGCCGCATCGCCCCGAGGTGCAGCGCGTAATCATCGACGGAAGGCTCCAGGCCGATCTCCTCGATGCCCAGATGGCCGAGTCCGCCGAACAGACCGGGTGTGACAGGCTTGCCGGCCGCATCGATCGTCTGTGCATCGGCGGGCGCCTTCAGATGCTGCCCGATTCCGGCGATGCGGCCGTTCTCTATGAGCAGGTCCGTGTGCTCGAGCACCGCCGGCGTACTCAGCGTGTGCACGGTTGCGTCGCGGATCAGGACCGTGTTGGATGCGGCGACAGCGGTGGCCAGGGGAGCGAGAATCAGCGCGATCGCTGCAAGATACCGGCGCGCGCTCATGGATACACCCCCTGGGCGGCCGGTTGCCCCAGCAGGAAGTCCGATTGCGGAGCGGTGGCCGGGTTCGCGCGGTCGTAACGCACTGCTCCGTCGATCAGCACGTAGTCCGCCAGTGCGTAGACGCTGAACGGATTGCGGTTCCAGACCACCACATCACCCATCTTCCCCGCCTCGAGCGTGCCGGTGCGCTCGAGCAGGCCGAGCACTTTCGCCGGATTGGACGTGAGCCATTTGATGGCTCGCTCCGGTGGGATCTCGAGTCCCGCGCGATGGCCATAGGCGATTGCCTTGGCGGCCTCCTGATTGAGTCTCTGGATGCCTTCCTCCGAGTCGGAGTGCACGATGGCGCAGCCGCCCGGGGCGGCGTCCACGAATGCAATGTTCTCCGGGATGCCGTCGTAAGCCTCCATCTTGAAGCCCCACCAGTCCGCCCACATTGCCGCGCAGACGCCGTTCTCGGCCAGCAGGTCTGCAATCTTGTAGGCCTCGACGGCATGGTGGAAGGCGGCGACGTGATAGCCAAACTCCCTCGACATGTCGAGAACCGTCGCCATCTCATCCGCGCGGTAGCAGTGCATGTGTACCAGGATGTCGCCCTTCAGGGCGGCCGCGAGCGTATCCAGCCGCAGATCGCGTTTCGGCGGCTTCGCATCCTTGTCTCCGGCGGCGAGCTTCTTCTGATATTCCTGCTGCTCGCGCAGATATTCCTTGGCCTCGGCCCATTGCGCCCGGTAGCCGGCGACATTTCCCATGCGAGTCGAGGGGAACTGGTGCTTCGAGCCATACACCCGCTTGGGATTCTCGCCGCAGGCCATCTTCAGGCCCTGCGGCGCGCCGGGAAATTTCATTCCCTGGTAGGTGACGCTGGGAACATTCTTCAGGACGACCGTGCGGCCTCCGAAGAGATTTCCCGAGCCCGGCAGGATCTGCAGTGTGGTGATGCCGCCTGCGAGCGCTGTCCTGAACCCCGGGTCCTGCGGCCAGACGGAATGCTCGGCCCACACGTTTGCGGTGGAGGGAGAGGTGAGCTCGTTGCCATCGGAGTTCGCCTGGACAGCGGGGCTTGGATACACCCCGAGATGCGAGTGAACGTCGATGAGTCCAGGCGTCACCCAGTGGCCATGGCCGTCAATGATGCGTGCCTGGGGCGGCGCCGGCAGATTCGCACCGACCGACTGAATTTTGCCGTCCACGATCAGGACGTCGGCATCGTCGAGGCGCGCGCCGGTGCCCGTCAGGATAGTTGCGTGCTGGATCAGAGTAGGTGCACTAGTCGGGATCTTGTACGTGGATGGGTACAGGTCCGAAGCCTCAAATGTCGCGGTAGTGGCGCTCGCTACGGGTGAGCCGTTGGCGGGCTGAGGCGCGGGCTTACTGCCCTGCGCTGCGCAGGCGGTGAGAGCGGCGCATGCAATCAGACAGACCATTTTTCTCATTGAGATCCTCCCTTCGTGCGCGGCGCGTAATTGCCCATTATGGCTCAATGACGCCGCCCGGATCACTGCGCCGGCGCCTGAGCGGCGCAGGAGCTGTGGAAACGTAGGGCGAAGTGAGGTCGAAGAAGCGCCACGGCCGCTTGGCCCAGCGGCCAGCATAGTCCACGCCGATTCTCGGGCTGCGCCCGATTCGGGGCGGCCTCAGCGGCTTGCGCGGGTGCTCGAGCCACAGGTGCCCGGCACACAGGTCCGCGCCGTTCAGCGTGCGATCGATTCCCATCGCACGGCAAAGGAGCCCAGGCCCCCAGGTTTTGTCGTTGATGCCCTCGATTGGCTCGAGTGCGCGCAGGAGAACCGCATGCGGAATCCCCGCGCGGGCGGTCACGACGTTCATGCAGTTCCAGAAGCCATAGATGAAATAGACGTAAGCGTGTCCCGGGGGACCGAACATCACTTCGGTTCGGGTCGTGCGTCCGCGTGCCGAGTGCGCCGCCAGGTCTTCGGGTCCCATGTAGGCTTCGGTCTCGACGATTCTGCCGACCTTGCGCGCGCGGCTGTCGCGATGGACGAGATGCATGCCGATGAGGTCACGCGCAATGGCAAGAGTGTCCTCCCGCGCGTAGAAGGACCGCGGCAATTTGCGACTCATGAGCCGCAATAACTATCACCTAAAAGGATCTGGCGCACGCACGGCCGTGCGTGCGGCCGACGCCGCAGGAATCTGCGGCTGAAGGGGAAGGGCAGCCCGCCTATGTGCAGGCGGGCTGCAACACGACTACTGCGACCGCTCGTCGCCTCCGGAGGTCGCGACGCGGGCCGCGCTCTTCACGCTGCGCACGCCCGCCACCGTCTTGATGTCATCGATGGCCCGTTCGATCTCGCCCGGGTTCTTCGCGACACCGGACAGTGTGACGTTGCCCTTGTACACGTCGATGTTGAAATCCGTTGCGGACACGGTGCTGTCCTTGATCAGGGCCGCTTTCGCCCGTGTCAGGAGCGTGGCGTCATCCACGTACTGCCCGGTCGTCTCCTTGCCTTTCATCACGTTGCACCCTGAGAGGATCAGGGTGGCCGCCGCTAGGGCGATCAGCTGAGTGTAATGGCGCATGGAGGTACTCCCGAGAATTCGCTCATTTGCCTGGACGGCTCATATCCAGCAAGGCTGGTGCCTGAAATCCGCGCCAATTCCGGGCCGGTCATCGCCCTTTTGACTAAAATGGTCGTGCACGCCCTGCTGATGGGGGATACTATGTTCGGTAATTCATGAAGTTATGGCTCGTGTGAAGAATTGACATGAAGCGCTGGCGACTCGCGTTCTATCTCCTGCTGTCCCTGGCCACGCTACCGGCCGGCGCGACGGTGTACGAGCTACCCGACGATGGCTCCGCGGTATTCGGCGCGGACGAGCGGATCAAGTCCCATTACCAGGACACGCTGCTCGATATCGCCCGACGCTACAGTCTGGGCTACGAGGAGATCATTCGCGCCAACCCGGGCGTGGACATGTGGTTGCCGGGAGAGGGCACGGACATCCTGCTGCCCGGCCGGCGCATCCTGCCTCCCGGACCCCGGCAGGGGATCGTGGTCAATCTGCCGGAGCACCGGCTGTACTATTTCCCGAAGCCGAAAAAAGGCGAGAAGCCGGTGGTGATCACCTTCCCGGTGAGCATCGGCAAGATGGACTGGCATACCCCCCTCGGCGAGACGCACGTCATCGCGAAGATCAAGCATCCCGTCTGGTACCCGCCGGAATCGGTCCGCAAGGAGCATATCGCCAACGGCGACCCACTGCCGAAACTCGTTCCGGCCGGGCCCGACAATCCGCTCGGGGACTACGCCATGCGCCTCGCCGTGGGTGACGGCAGCTACCTGATACACGGAACCAACAATCCCATGGCCGTCGGCATGGCCATCACGCACGGCTGCATTCGCATGTATCCCGAGGATGTGGCGGCCCTGTTTCCGCAGGTTCCGGTGGGCACGCCGGTCTGGCTGATCAATGACCCGGTGAAAGTCGCCTACGTAGATGGTGAGCTGCTGCTCGAAGCACACCCACCGGTGGACAGTGAGGGGCAGACCCTGGAGCCCAACCTCGATCTTCTCTCACAGTTGCTCGACAAGGCGCTCGGCAAGGACACGGCGGCTATTCATTGGGAGCTGGCCCGGCAGACGCTGTCGGCTGCGACGGGCATGCCCACGGTAGTGGGCTTGCAGGCTGACCTCGATGAGTCCGCGGCACCCGCACCCGCCTCAGCTTCGAGCGAGGCCGGCCCTGGGGGCTCATCAGCGCCTACGCCGTCCGCTCAAGTCCCTGTGCCGTCCGCTCAAGAACCCGCGCGGTCTCCTCCACCACCCGCTGTAGCAGGCGCCACCGCAGTCGGGACCGGCGCACCGGGCTCAGCGGGTACAACGAAGAGCAACGTACACGCCGCAGACAAATCCGGCGCGGCAGGACAGACGCCGTCGGTGGCTGCAACTTCAACAACACCCAGCAACCGATAGAGGCGCCTGGTCGTCACATAGATGGGCGGTCTCAGCGGCGCGGTTGTTTCATACTATTGATGAGTGCGCGCAACTGAGCGAACACGCGCAGCAGCGTGGTAGTGCGCGAGGCCAGGGCAATCAGGCCGCCGATCCACGTGACACCAGTCAGCAGCTTGCGTGTGCGGACCATCATGAGCAGCCCCGCAACGCCTGCGATCCAGGCGAGCGGGTGGTTGGCAGCGGCATGCGCGGCGCCCAGAGGGCTCATGCGGCGCTTGAGCGCATCCAGGCGCGCGGTGGGGCCCACTTGAGTGAGGCGGTAGGCGAGCTCCAGGCGTTGTGCCTCGCAGCGCACCAGCAGATCCTGGCGGCGGGCTTCCAATGCCTCGAGGCGGCGGTTCATGGCGAGCCTCCGGCCCGATGTTGGTCGGTCTCGAGCTGCGCCAGGGTACCCTGCAGCAGCGGGGGATGCTGGCGGAAGGCGCGACTGGCGATGAAGCCGAAGATTGCGGCGAGCACCACAAACAGCAGCGCGCCGCCAAGGACACCGGCCATGCGGTGCGTATCCCATAGAGCGGCCACGAGCGCTACAACACAAAAGGCGAGCGCCAGCAGGCCGCACGCCACCGCGGCGAACGCGCACAGGAGCATCCGCACGGTGTGCAGCAGGAAGATCTCCGTCTCCACGGCTGCGAGATCCAGGCGCGTCCTGGCCGCCGCGATGAAAGTGGCGACCAGGCTGCGAAAGACTCCCGTCGGATGTTCCTGTTCTGTCACGTCCTCGGCGGCGGACTCCTGGGTCATTTCCGGCCCATCAGCAACCCCAGGACCAGGGCGATCCCGCCGGCGACTGCGATTGCTTTCCATGGATTGTCTTCGACGTAATCGCCGACGATGCGTGCACGGCCCCGGAGGTCGCGCTCCACGGATGAGAGTCGGCTGCGGACGGCACGAAGAGACTCTTCGGCCCGCTCCCGCGCGTCGGAGGCGCGATCGGTGGCGGAGTCCGCGGTCGCCCGCAACAGCTCCTCCGCATCACTCACCAGGGTCTGCAGGTCATCCGCCAGCTTGCCAACATTGAACTCGGTCATTTCGGCGCTCCTGTGAATCAGTCAAGTTCGTTCCGAGGGGCAAGCGACGTGCCCAGGCAGGTCAGCCGGTCGTTTGTCGCGCCGCTACCGGCAGATTCCCTCAGTCCTTCAGCACGGCTCGTGCGGCCCTGACCAGCACGCCTTCCTCATCCACAGCCAGCACGTACACTCTCACGGAGCTGTTGGGCGCATCGATACGGGTATCCTGTCCGCTCGCGGCCGCGTTAGCCTCGGCATCGAGCGCGATACCCGCCCAACCCATGTCAGCGAGAATGCGCCGCCGGACTGCCGGGACGTGCTCGCCGACCCCGCCGCCGAAGACAATACCATCGCAGCCGCTCAGAACGGTAAGGCAGGCCCCCAGATACTTGCGCACCCGGTAGCAGTACAAATCCACTGCGAATTGCGCCTGGGGGGCGGGGTCCGCCGCGAGCTTGCCCAGGTCAGTCTCACCTCCTGACACCCCCGCAACGCCCGATGCCCGGTTGAATTGCTCGATGATCTGATCAGCGGTCAGACCCAGCCGGTGCTGCAGATAAGGTACGACTGCCGGATCGATATCCCCGCAGCGCGTGGCCATCACCAGGCCCTCGAGCGGCGAGAATCCCATGCTCGTCTCGAGGGGCCGGCCGTTGGCAATCGCCGCGGCCGAGCAGCCGCCGCCGAGCTGCAGCGTGATGAGTCGGCCGCCAGCGGCAAACGAGGGCTGCAGCTCGCACCAGCGCCGCCAGAGGGCCTCGTGAGCCAGGCCGTGGAAGCCGTAGCGACGCACCTCCTGATCGAGGCCGAAGTGCGGCGCGAGGGCGTATTCGCAGGCCACTCGGGGCATCCGGCAGAAGAATGAGGTGTCGAAAGCCGCGATCTGGGCTACCCCGGTTCCAGCCACGTGCCGGGCGGCCTCGATCCACTCGACGGCCTTGGGGTTGTGCAAAGGCGCGAGCGCCGAGAGCTGCCGGATGGCCTGCAGCACCTCCTCAGTGATCAATTCCGGGCCCTTGAAGCGGGTACCTCCATGGACCACGCGATGTGCGATTGCATCGGGTGGGGTTGGCATCCCGCCCAGGAAGGCTTGCAGCACTGCAGCAGGTTGCAGAGTGGCTCCGGCGTGGGGCTCGTTGGCGATGCGGGCAACCTTGCCGGCGGCGCCGATCTGGAAGGCAGCGAGTTTCACCGACGTGCTGCCGCTATTGACTGTCACGACGATCATGGACACTTCTCGGAATGTTTCCTGCTGGGTGAGTCGGTTCAGCGACCGAGTAAGAGGGGTCCAACGATGTCCGCCAAGAGCTCCGCAGACCAGGCTTCGGTGCCGCTACCGGTTGCGCAATTGCAGGCCGTGGATGCCTGGTGGCGGGCAGCGAACTACCTCTCGGCCGGTCAGATCTACCTGCTGGACAACCCGCTGCTGCGCGAGCCCCTGTCTCTCGAGCACATCAAGCCGCGCCTGCTCGGACACTGGGGCACGACCCCGGGGATCAACTTCATCTACGCTCACCTGAACCGCATCATTATCGCCCGTGACTGCAATGTCCTCGCAATCATCGGTCCCGGTCACGGCGGCCCCGCGCTGGCTGCCAACACCTGGCTGGAGGGAAGTTACAGCGAGCTGTATCCCGACATCGCCCAGGACGAGCACGGCATGCAGCGCCTGTTCAAGCAATTCTCCTTTCCCGGGGGCATCCCGAGCCACTGCGCTCCGGAGCTGCCAGGCTCGATCAATGAGGGCGGCGAGCTGGGCTATTCCCTCGCGCATGCCTTCGGCGCCGCCTTCGACAATCCTGAGCTGCTCGTCGTGTGCATCATCGGGGACGGTGAGGCGGAAACCGGCCCACTGGCCACGGCCTGGCATTCCAACAAGTTCCTGAATCCGGCACGCGACGGGGCGGTGCTGCCGGTTCTACATCTCAATGGTTACAAGATCGCCAATCCCACCGTGCTGGCACGGATTCCCCGCGAGGAGCTCGAGAGCCTGCTCACCGGCTATGGATGGGAGCCGTTTTTCGTGGAGGGGCACGAGCCCAAGCCCATGCATGAGCTCATGGCAGCCACCCTCGATCAAGTGCTCGGGCGAATCGAGCGCATCCAGCAGGAGGCTCGCGCCGCGCGCAATGTGAGGCGGCCCCGCTGGCCGATGATCGTCCTGCGCAGCCCGAAGGGTTGGACGGGTCCTCGTGTGGTGGATGGTCAACAGGTGGAAGGAACCTGGCGCGCCCACCAGGTCCCCCTGGCCGGCCTGGCGACCAACCCTCAGCACTTGCGGATGCTGGAGGAGTGGCTGCGCAGCTATCGCCCGGCGGAGCTGTTCGACGAGAAGGGCGCACCGCGGCCGCTGCTGCGCGAGCTGTGTCCCGCCGGCGCGCGGCGCATGGGCGCTAATCCGCACGCCAATGGAGGTGTGCTGCTGCGCGATCTGGATCTGCCCAATATCCGCAAACACGCCGTCAACGTGTCACGCCCGGGTGCGCAGCAGGGCGAGGCCACCCGGGTGCTCGGGGGTTACCTGCGCGAGATTTTCGAGCGCAACGCCGGCTCAGGTAATTTCCGGCTCTGGGGTCCGGATGAGACCAGCTCGAACCGCCTGGATGAGGTATTCGAAGCGACGCAACGGACCTGGGTCGCCGAGCTGCAACCGGGCGATACACATCTGAGCGTGGACGGGCGGGTGATGGAGGTGCTCTCGGAGCATCAGTGTCAGGGATGGCTCGAGGGCTATCTGCTCTCGGGGCGCCACGGCCTCTTCAACTGCTACGAGGCATTCATCCATATCGTGGACTCGATGTTCAATCAACACGCCAAATGGCTCGAGTCGGCGCAGCGAATCGCGTGGCGTCGCAGCGTCGCCTCGCTCAACATCCTGCTGACCTCGCACGTCTGGCGGCAGGATCACAATGGATTCTCGCACCAGGATCCAGGGTTCATCGATGTGGTATGCAACAAGAAGGCGAAGGTAGTGCGCGTTTATCTGCCGCCCGATGCCAATACCCTGCTGTGCGTCGCGGATCAGTGTCTGCGCAGTCGCGACCTGGTGAATGTCATCGTGGCCGGCAAACAGCCCGAGGCGCAATGGCTGGACATCGAGGCGGCTTTCCGCCACTGCACCAGCGGCATCGGGATATTCGCTTGGGCGAGCAACGATACCGATGGGGAACCGGATGTCGTCATGGGTTGTGCCGGAGACGTGCCGACGATGGAGACCCTCGCCGCCGTCAGCATTCTGCGGCAGCACGCACCTCAGCTCAGGGTGCGGGTGGTGAACGTCGTGGACCTCATGACCCTGCAGCCTGTCGAAGAGCATCCGCATGGACTCAAGCATGGAGAGTTTGACGCACTGTTCACCACCGACAAGCCCATCATTTTCGCCTTTCACGGCTATCCATGGCTCATCCACAGGCTCACTTATCGCCGCGCCAACCACCACAATCTGCACGTCCGTGGGTACAAGGAGGAGGGCACGACCACGACCCCGTTCGACATGGTCGTGCGCAACGACCTCGACCGCTTCCATCTGGTCATGGATGTGATCGACCGGGTACCCAGGCTCGGCTATCGGGCGGCCTATCTGCGGCAACTGATGCGCGACAAATTGACCGAGCACGCGCACTACATCACGCAACGCGGCGAGGACCTGCCGGAGGTTCGCGACTGGACCTGGCGGGCGGTTGCTGACGAGAAAGCGACGAGCTGATGCGTGACGGACCGCTGTGCCAGTGCATGCCGGCAGCTGGCGTGAATTGGCCAGAAGGTTTCCCCGTGAACCTCACTCCCCAGTACAATTGCTCATTGCCGCAAGCCATCGGTGATCGCCGTGTCTACTCATAATCCCCTGCAGGAACTACGCAAGCTCGGCCAGAGCGTCTGGCTGGATGATATAGGTCGCAAAATGCTCGGCGACGGCAGCCTCGCGCGGCTGATCTCAGATGACGGAGTCGCGGGGGTCACGTCAAATCCCTCCATCCTCGCGCACTCCATCACTGGGGATCCGCTGTACGCCCAGGCGATCAGCGGCCTGCTGCCCAAAGTCTCCAGCAGCATGGGCCTCTACGAAGCGCTGGCGATCGAGGACCTGCAGGGGGCGGCGGACCTGTTTCGGCCGGTGTATGACTCCCTGCAGGGAAAGGACGGCTTCGTGAGCTTGGAAGTGTCGCCGCACCTTGCGTATGACACGGCTGGGAGCATCGCGGAGGCCAAGCGCCTGTGGAGCAGGCTGGACCGGGTCAATGCCTTCATCAAGATTCCCGGAACCGAAGCGGGCATCGGCGCCATCCGGCAGCTGATCACCGACGGTATCAACGTGAACGTCACGTTGTTGTTTTCGCCGGAGCGCTATCGTGCGGTGGCCGAGGCGTATTGCGAGGGTCTGGAGGCACGAGTCGGCGCCAAGAAGCCGATCGACCGTGTGGCTTCCGTCGCCAGCTTCTTTCTGAGTCGCATCGACAGCAACGTGGACGCGCAGCTGGACAAGTTGGCCAGCAGCGGTCAGACCGCTGCGCGGACGCTCAGAGGCCGCGCCGCGATCGCCAACGCGAGCCGTGCGTATCAGATATACGAGGAGCTGATCGCCTCCGCTCGCTGGGAGAAGCTAGCCGAGGCGGGCGCCCGTAGCCAGCGGCTCCTGTGGGCCTCGACATCGACCAAGGATCCCTCCTACAGCCCGGTGAAGTACGTGGAAGAGCTCATTGCCCCCGACACCGTGAACACGATGCCCCGGGAGACCATTGACGCGTACCGCCAGCGGGGTCAAGCCCAGCCAAGGCTTGAGCGGCACCTGGCCGATGCCAACGATGTGCGCGATGGCCTCGAGCGGCTCGGCATCGATCTGGAGCGGGTTGCCGAGCAGCTGGAGCGGGAGGGAGTCCGCAAGTTCGTCGAGCCGTTCGACAAGCTGCAGGGCTGGCTCGAGGAGCGTCGCGGCTAGTCAACGCAAGAAAGCCGGGGGTTTTTGCGGCCTGCCGGTATTTGGTGCACCCTAGCGCGAGTCCGCTATCCGGACGGCGACAACGGGGTGCGCCAAGTGGATATCGAAGCGGTCAGAGAGCGTCTGCTCGGCAGACGCGAGGAACTGCGTCATCGCGCGAGTCAGGCGAACGCCGACCTGCGGCATGAATCGGATCCCCTGAGCGCCGATTTCGCCGAGCAGGTGACACAACGCGAGAACGACGATGTGCTCGGTGCGCTTTCCGAATCGGCCCACTCCGAGCTCGGTCTCCTCGAGGCCGCACTACGCCGGCTGGCGCTCGGGCGCTATGCGACCTGCGCGCTCTGTGGAGAGCCGATCGATGAAGGACGCCTCGCGGTGGTGCCCTATACCGATCGATGCTGTGCGTGTGCGGCGGGCTCCGGGAATCGGCGGCGGCTCTAACTCAGGCCACCGAGCGCAGCTCATCGGCTGCGCCATCGGGCACTGTGCCGCACTCACGTGCCAGGAGCGTCACTCGGTCGGGACGTTGCGCTCCGGCCTGGGGGGTGCACGCGGGACCGATGACCGTTCCATCGGGGATGTGCATGCCGGCTTCGACGATGACTCGTCTCAGGCTGCAGTGCGACCCGATCCGCACGTTGGGCAGGATCACTGCCTCGCTGAGAGTTGATCCGGCAGCGATCTGCACGTTGGCCGACAGAACACTGTTGCTGACACGGGCGCCGCGAATGACCACGCCGCCGCCGAGGAGTGAATTGGCGACGCTGCCCTCGTGCGCGGCATCCACCATGACTCGGGCGGGCGGCAGCGGCTCAGCCAGCGTGAAGATCGGCCAGGCGGGGTCGAACAACTCGATCGGCGGCACAGGGACCAGCAGCTCCATGTGCGCCTGCCAATAGGCGTCCAGCGTGCCCACGTCGCGCCAATAGCCCGCACCGGCCTTGCCATCGGTGAAGGCGTAAGCGCCCACGCGATCCTCCCGCACGGCGGCAGGCAGGATGTTGCGCCCAAAGTCGTGCGCCGAGTCGGCATTGACCGCATCGCGCCGGAGGCTATCTGCCAGATACTCGGTCGTGAACACGTAGACACCCATGGACGCGAGCACGGTCCGCTGCTCGGCGGCGCGCAGGCTGCCGGGTGAGGGTTTTTCGATGAAGCTCTGCACGCGTTGCTGCGCATCGACGCCGAGCACTCCGAAAGAGCTGGCGTCCTCCACTGGGACGGGCACGCAGGCGAGGGTGGCCTCCGCACCGGAGCGGACGTGCTGCTCGATCAAAGGGCGATAGTCCATCTTGTAAATGTGATCACCGGCCAGCACCAGCGTGTAACGTGTACGCTGCGCGAGGACCAGATCCAGATTCTGGTACACGGCATCGGCGGTGCCGGCATACCAGGCGGAGTGCAACCGCTGCTGCGCGGGCCAGACTTCGACGAACTCGCCCAGCGGCCTGGGAAGAAAGCTCCAGCCGCCGGCAATGTGCGTGATGAGCGTCTGCGCCTTGTACTGAGTGAGCACCCCGATGCGTCGCACTCCGGAGTTCACGCAGTTGGAAAGGGTGAAGTCGATGTTGCGGAAATGTCCGGCGAAGGCAATCGCGGGCTTGCATTCGCGGCGCGTCAGCTCGCCGAGCCGGGTGCCATTGCCACCTGCCAGAATGAGGGCGAGGGTGTCACGGCCCGCTGTGAGCTCGGTCGGATTCTTGGCGTCCACGTCGCGGCCAAAACGCAAGAAGTGTACCCACGGCGAAACGCCGCCTCGCGCCTCGAGACTCTCTGTCGACGCGCGCGAGCGCCTGGGGAGGCTCTCCTACCGATGCGCGCGCGAGCGCCTGGGGAGGCTCTCGCGCGCAGGCTCCGGGGGTGGCAGGAAGCTGCGCGCCTGCTCCAACAACCAATCGCGAAGGGCCGCGACCTTGGGAAACGTCGCGTAAGAGCTGGGGCACACAAAGTAGTACGAGAACCGGTGCCGCACGATGTGCTCGCTGGCCAGTACGATACGTCCGGCCCTCACCTCGTTGGCCGCCAGCGTCCAGCGCAACAGCCCGAAGCCCAGCCCTTCGAGGACCGCACTCAGCAGGCTGGCCGAGTCATCGATGAACGCTCCTCGCAGCGCGCTCATGGAGCGGGTGTCGCCGGATGACCAGTTGGCCCAGTCGAGCTCATCGCCGTGCAGAAGGGGAAACTGAGCGAGATCACCCGTGTCCGGCAGCGGGCCGTGCTTCTGGATCAGCTGGGGTGCCGCGACGGCTACCAGCCAGTCGCCGAGAAGCTTCTCGGTGTAGAGCTCGCCGTAGCGCCCCAGTCCGAACCGCAGGGCGGCATGAAAGTCCGTCCGAGCGAAGTCCACCGCGTCCGGGGAGGTGTGCAGGCGCAACTGGATCTCCGGATGGCGCTTATTCAGGTCGGCCAGCCGTGGCATGAGCCATCTCTGCAGAAAGGAGGAGAGCATGCTGAGGTTGATTGCACCCTGGTGACGCTCCTGGCGGATGTGCTGAAGCGTCGCCTCCAGCTCATCGAGGCCGCGGCGCACACCGGGCAGCAGCTCCACCCCTTCGGGCGTGAGCTGCACCCGTCGGCCGTCGCGGCGAAAGAGCGGTGTCTGCAGATAGTCCTCCAGGGATTTGATCTGCTGGCTCACCGCGGCCGGAGTCACGTGCAGGGCCTCGGCCGCCTCGCCGAAATTCAGCCGGCTGGCCACCGCTTCGAAAACCCGCAGCGCATTCAGCGGCAGGCGGTCGTAGGCCGAGCTCACGCAGCCGCCCCGGGGCGCACGCCGGAGTTGACAGGCTCAACTGATGCGAACATGGTTTTCCTCTGCAATGAGTACCACCTTCAAAGCCTCCGGGGTCATCACCATCACGACCGACTTCGGGCACCAGGGCCCGTTCGTCGGCGTCATGAAGGGGCGCATTCTCACCCGGTTTCCGGCGGCGCGGATCATCGACCTGACGCATGAGATCGTCGTGCACTGGCCCGCGGAAGCCGGCTTCTGGCTGGCCCGGGCTTTCAGCTACTTCCCGGCGGGGACCGTCCACGTGGCGGTCATCGATCCGGGCGTCGGGACCTCTCGGGACATCGTGGTCGTCGCGGCTGAAGAGCACCTTTTTCTGGCGCCGGACAATGGGTTGCTTGCCCCCATCGTCGGCCGCCATCCCGATGCCGAGGTCGTGCGGTTCGATGCGCCGAGACTCGCCCGCTTCGGCGTGAGCCGCGTCAGCGCGACCTTTCATGGGCGGGATATCTTCGCACCCATCGCGGCCGAGCTGGCGGCGGGGCGCTGCCAGCCCGCGGAGCTCGGGCCCCCCGCCGGCAGCCTCGTCCCGGCCTGGGTGGATGAGCCGACGGTGGAATCCGGCAGCATCTCCGGTGTCGTCATCACCATCGATCACTTCGGCAACCTGATCACCAATATCGATGGCCCGCTGATCGGCCGCTTCCGCCAGCCCCTGGTTCAGGCCGGGAATCACACCTTTCCACTGCTGCGCACCTATGGGGATGCCCAACCCGGCGAGTTCCTCGCGTTGGTGAATTCGTTCGGGGTTCTGGAGATCGCCCGGGCCGAGCAGAGTGCAGCCGAGGGCTTGGGCTTGAGCCGCGGCGCTCCGGTCGTAGTGCGCGAAGGAACCCGGCGGAATTAGCCGGGGTTGATCCGCCGCGCGAATCCGCTATAGTTCGCTGCCTTGCGAAGCGCGCCCAAAGCGCGTTAGTCATTGATCTACCTAAAAATTTAGTCCTCGAGCCATGTCGGAACGCGACAACGGGAGCTTCGATCTCGATGATGAATTCCTGAACGGGCCGACCGAGGACGGCACCGATTACGACCGGCTGCTCGACCGGGTCGACAAACGCGCCCGAAATCAGGGCAAGCGTGGCAAGGCTGCCTGGAGCCGACTCGAGGAGGTCCTCGCGGACAAGAAGCTCGAGAAGGACCTGCTGGACTTCGACGAAGAGCTCTGACCGTCCGGGAGGCTCCTGCAGCCAGCAACGAGGCGGCGCCGCTTCTTCGCCGCTCAAGGGACCAGTCAGTGACGCGCGTGGCTTCCTCGTGGATCGTTCTGAAGTTCGGTGGAACCAGTGTTTCCTCGCTGACGAACTGGCGCAACATTGCCGCCGTCACGCGCGCGCGCCTCGCAACCGGCGCCCGTGTCCTCCTGGTGCATTCCGCAGTCACCGGCATCACTGACCGGCTGGACAAAATGCTGGACGCATCGTTGCTGCGCACTCAGGAACCCGATCTGAGTGCGATAGAAGAGCGTCACGCCCAGCTTGCCGCCGAGCTGGGAATACCACTGAATACGAGCGTCGAGCAATCACTCACGGAACTGCGTCAGATCGCCGCCGGAATCGCGCTCGTCGGCGAGGTCAGCGATCACACACGGGCACGAGTGATGTCCGCCGGTGAGCTCATGGCCACGGAGCTCGGCGCGGCTTTCTTGCGATCTGTCGGAGTGCAGGCAGACTGGGTGGACGCGCGCACGATGCTGAAGGCCGAGGAGCGTCGCGGCGCGCACGCCAGATCAGGCGTTCTCTCCGCTACGTGCAACTTCGAGCCCGACGCTGCACTGGAAGCGCGGCTGTCTGAGCTCGCACCAGTCGTGGTCACCCAGGGCTTCATAGCGAGTGATGCCGAGGGCAACACCGTGTTGCTCGGAAGAGGCGGATCGGATACGTCGGCAGCCTACTTCGCGGCAAAATTGCGTGCGCAGCGACTGGAGATCTGGACGGACGTGCCAGGCATGTTCAGTGCGAATCCGCGCTCGACGCCGACGGCTCGGCTGCTTCGGGCCCTGCACTATGACGAGGCTCAGGAAATCGCGACCAGTGGCGCCAAGGTGCTGCATCCCCGTTGCATCCTGCCTGCGCGTCAGTACGGCATCCCGCTCCATGTGTATGCAACTCAGGCCCCGGAGCTGGAGGGCACGGTACTCAGCGCGGAGGGCGGCGATGCGGGGGCCCAGGTAAAAGCTGTCTGCGCGAAGAAGGGCATCACGCTGGTGTCTCTGGAGAGTCCCGGCATGTGGCACCAGGTCGGATTTCTGGCGGATGCCTTCCAGATCTTCAAGAATCACGGCATGTCCGTGGACCTGATCTCGACTTCGGAGACCAACGTCACCGTCTCTTTGGATCCAGCGGCCAACACGCTGGACAACTCGCTTCTCAACGCGCTGTTGGCGGACCTGTCGCGTCTGTGTCGCGTGCGGGCCATCGGTCCCTGCGCCGCGGTGAGTCTCGTGGGTCGCAACATCCGGGCGATCCTGCACAAGCTCGGTAACGCGTTCGAGTTCTTCGAGGAGCAGAAGATCTACCTGGTGAGCCAGGCCGCCAATGACCTCAATTTCACGTTCGTCGTGGATGAGAATCAGGGTGACCGTCTGGTGGAGCAGCTGCACGAGCTGCTGATCCGTCCGGTACCCGGCGACCCGGTTCTGGGCCCGACCTGGGAGCAGCTGTTTCTCGCGCCGAAGGCCGCAGGCTTGCGGTCGGTACCGTGGTGGCGTCACAAACGAGCCGAGCTGCTCGCCGCGCTCGGCGAGCGGCCCTGCGCATTCGTCTACGACGTGGAGACGATCAATGCGGCTGCACGTGCCCTGCGCCGGATGAAGTCCCTGGCCAGGGTGCACTACTCCATGAAGGCCAATTCGAGCCCGGCTGTCCTGCGCGCCGTGCATGCGCAGGGAGTGGATTTCGAGTGCGTCTCGCGCGGTGAGATCGAGCGCGCTCTGCAACTCTTTCCCCAGCTCGAGGCGCAGCGGATCCTGTACACGCCGAATTTCGCTCCACGCGAGGAGTATGCCTGGGCATTTGAGCGCGGCGTGCGAGTTACCGTCGACAACCTGTACACGTTGACCGCATGGCCGGATCTGTTCGAGCGGCGCGAGGTTTTCCTGCGAGTCGATACCGGCGTCGGCCGTGGTCATCACCATCATGTTCGCACCGCCGGCGCTCACTCCAAGTTCGGCGTGCCGATGGCGGAGCTGAAGCATTTCGCGCTGCACGCGCAGCGCATCGGGACTCGCGTCATCGGTCTGCAGGCGCACGTGGGCAGCGGAATCTTCGATGTGACGAGCTGGCAGCACACCGCGCGCCAGCTGGCCGAGGCGGCCCAGCAGTTTACGGATGCCCAGGTGATCGATGTCGGCGGCGGCCTGGGTGTCCCGGAACGCAGCGATCAGCCCGGTGTCGACCTGGAAGAGCTCGACACGCTGCTGGCGGCCGTACACGCCGAGCATCCCCGGCTGGAATTGTGGATAGAGCCGGGCCGCTATCTCGTGGCGAGCGCAGGTGTGCTCCTGGCGAGGGTGACGCAGTTGAAATCGAAGGGGGAAGTGCGCTACGTGGGCGTGGAGACCGGGATGAACTCTTTGCTGCGACCGGCGCTCTATGGCGCATACCATGAGATCGTCAATCTCACGCGCGCGGACGAGGCGGCCACCGAGCTGGTGAACGTGGTGGGCCCGATCTGCGAGAGCGCCGATGTGCTCGGACACGATCGCCTGCTGCCCCCGACCCGCGAGGGAGATGTGATGCTGATCGCCAACAGCGGTGCCTACGGCCACGCAATGAGCTCGCACTACAATCTGCGCGAGCCCGCGGTGGAGCTGTTCATCTGAAGCGCTCGAGATTTCGCAGCGGGCTGATCCGGGCGCTGCTGGGCATCGCGTTGCTGCTGGTGCTCATCGGGGCCCTGTACTGGATCTATCTGGACCGGGTGGTCACGCGTCAGTTCGAGGGCCGCCGCTGGACGCTGCCGGCGCAAATCTACGCCGCGCCGCTCGAACTGTACGCCGGCCTCGGGCTGTCTCAGTCCGACCTCGAGCACGAGTTGCAGCGCTTGCAATATCGCCGGGTCGATCGAGTGCAGCACTCGGGTACGTACCGGGAGCAGGGCTCGCGCATCGACATTGCCCTGCGTGCCGCGCGATTCGCCGATGAGAGCCGGCCGGCGGGGCTCCTGAGTGTCACGACGGAGAGCTCCGGCATTCAGAGTCTGCGTGATAGCAGCGGGCATGATGTGCCCATCATCCGGCTGGAGCCTCTGCTGATCGGCAGTATCTTTCCGATCCACGGCGAGGACCGGATCGTGGTCACGCCCCAGGAGGTGCCGCCGCTGCTGCCGGCAGCTCTGATAGCCGTGGAGGACCGCAACTTCGAGCATCATCACGGGATCGACCCCATGGGCATCATCCGCGCCATGTGGGTTGACGTGCGCGCCGGGCAGATCGAGCAGGGCGGCAGCACGCTGACACAGCAGCTGGTGAAGAGCTACTTTCTCAATCCCCGCCAGACCCTCGGCCGCAAGCTGCGCGAGGCCGCGATGGCCATCTCGCTGGAGGCGCACTTCGGCAAGGCGGACATCATGAACGCCTACATCAATGAGATCTTCCTCGGGCAGGACGGTGCGCGCGCCATCCACGGCTTCGGGCTCGCGAGCGAGTTCTATTTCGGCAAGCCGCTGTCGGAGCTGGACCTTTCGGAGGTGGCGCTGCTGGTCGCCGTCGTTCGCGGGCCTTCCTACTACGACCCTCGAAGGCATCCTGACCGGGTGCGCTTACGCCGCGATCTGGTCCTCAAGCTGATGGCAGAGCGAGGCATCGTCCGCGCCAGTGACGCGCAGGCCGCCGAGAAGCGACCTGTGGGTGTGACGCCGCGGGCGGCGGGTGCCTACTATCCGGCTTATCTGGATTTCGTCAGGCGGACGCTGCGGCGTGACTACCGCAATGAGGATCTCACCGAGGCGGGATTGCGGATCTACACGAGCCTCGAGCCCCGCGCACAGGACCAGGCCGAGCGCGCACTCGAGGGCGAGTTGGCCAGACTCGATCACGTGCGCAAGCAGCCCGCTGCGGAGCGCCTTCAGGGTTCCGTGGTTGTTACCTCGCCGCACAGTGGTGACGTTATCGCGATCGTCGGCGGGCGCGATGTCGGTTACGACGGATTCAACCGCGCGCTGGATGCCCGCAGGCCGATGGGCTCCCTGGTGAAGCCATTCATCTATCTCACGGCGCTCGAGTCCGGGCGCTACAACGCCGCGACCATCATCCAGGATGCGCCCCTGACGATCCGGCTCGCCAACGGCCAGCTGTGGCAGCCGCAGAACTTCACACGCCAGACCAACGGTCCGGTCCCGCTGGTGCGCGCGCTGGCTGAGTCGCTCAACCTCGCAACGGTCGGGCTGGGTCTGGATCTCGGCCTGCCGAAGATCGCCCAGACACTGCAGAGATTCGGCCTCCCAACCCCCCCGGCGCAGGTACCCGCCATGCTTTTAGGGGCCGTCGATGTGACTCCCCTGGAGGCAGCCCAGATGTACAACGGCCTCGCCAACGGGGGATTCCAGACGCCGCTGCGTGCGGTGCGCGCCGTGATCAGCGAGGACGGCAAGGCGATCAGGGCTTTTCCACTGAAGGTGACTCCGGTCGCCACGCCCGAGAACATCTACGAGCTCAATCGCATGCTCGAGCAGGTTATGGTGAAGGGGACCGGTAAATCGGCCCGCACCCTCCTGCCGGCGAATCTGGTGGTGGCCGGAAAGTCGGGGACGTCCTCGGATCTGCGCGATGACTGGTTCGCCGGATTCTCCGGCTCCCATCTGACTGTCGTCTGGGTGGGCTATGACGACAACCGCTCGACCGGGTTCACGGGCTCCTCCGGCGCCCTGCCGGTGTGGGCGCGGGTCATGGCCGGACTCGGCACGAGCTCCTGGAGCGCCCCGATGCCCGAGTCCCTGGCCGAGACGTGGGTCAGTTACCAGAGCGGCGCCCAGGTGGATGCCAGTTGCGCCGAGGATGCCGTGCCCATCGCGGTGCCTGTTGGGACCCAGCTTCCCGTGCAGCCTGGATGCGGCAACAACGGAGTTGACTCCATCGTGAAGCGCGCGGGCGAGTGGCTGCGGGATATCATGCATTGATGAGTGCTTCATCGCGAAACAGAATCCTTGTCGGGGTGGGCGTGACGGCCACTTGTCTATTGGCGGCCTGTGATTCGCTGCGCTCGCCGCCGCCGCAGTTTCCCGAGCAGACCGGTCAACCCGGCTCGGCCCAACCCGTCCCCGGTCAGTCCGCCCCCGGTCAACCCGCGCAAACCCCTGCGCGCCCGGCCAGACAGTTTCACCTCAGCCCGGCTTCCACTGCGCTGGTCGCTCAGGCACACAAAGCCGCCAATTCGGGCGATTTCGGACTGGCCGCCGCCACGGTCGAGCGGGCAATGCGCATCGAGCCAGACAACCCACTCCTGTGGATCGAGCTCGGAGGCGTCCGGCTGACTGCGGGGGACTTCAGCCAGGCGAATAGCATGGGGCGTAAGGCGCTGTCGCTCGCGACCGGCGATCCGCGTGCGCAAAGCTCGGCCTGGCATCTGATCGCGGACTCTCTGCGGGCGCTGGGACGCAATGAGGAAGCCGCCGACGCCGACCGCCGCGCGGATGCCCTCGCACCTCGCTGAGCCGGCGGGTTCCTGCGCGGCACGGGAACGCAGCCACGGCGGCCCGATCATGGATCCCGCGACGGCTGCGGCACCTTGACGCCTCCGTCGGCCTCACAATAGACTGCAAGCCACTCATCGAGACCGGCTGAGGGATAGGCCCTTAGACGCCGGGGCAACCGCCAGGCTTAACCAACCTGGAAAGGTGCCAACTCCTGCGGAGCCGAACGGACTGCCTGGGCAGCCGATCGGCTCGACAGATGAGCGGTTTGCGTGGCTCTGGCTCGCCCTTCGTGCGATCGGAGATGGACGCGACAGACCCGCCCGACAAGGGCGGGACGCTCTGCAGGTGGACGGTGAGCCGTGCCAAATCTGCGGAGCATCGATGAGCGCCTCGATCGAGCCTCTTCCCGCCACAGCGCATTACGGTAGTGCTCCTGCTGTGCCCGCTGTCGTGGGTGTCGTGGGCTCCACGCATTTCCCAGCCGGGGAGTCGCGAAACCACCGTTCGACCGAGCCCGCCGATGGGGTGCCCGAAATCGCCGTGCGCGAGGGGGTGCTCGAGATTCCGGGAGAGCTGCCGCTGCATCATGGCGGCAAGCTCGCGGGCGTACGCGTTGCATGGCGACTCGCCGGCGCCAGCTCGGCGCCTGTCGTGGCTGCGCTGGGGGGCATCTCGGCGGGCAGACGGGTGTGTCTTTGCGAGGATGCGCGCGAGGCATGGTGGTCGCGGATCGCAGGACCCGGCCAGCCCCTGGACAGCAATCGCTACCGGATTCTCAGTTTCGACTATCTCGGCGGGAGCGGCGAATCGACCGGGCCCGAACCGGGCGGCCTCTTCCCCAGTGTCTCCAGTTACGACCAGGCGGAGTTGCTGGGGCGGGTGCTCAATCACCTTGGGTTGCGTTCGGTTCGGGCGGTAGTCGGGGGCTCCTACGGCGCGATGGTGGCGTTGGCCTTTGGCGAACGTTATCCCGAGCGGGTAGGGCATCTGCTGACCATCGGCGCAGCCGATCGGCCTCACCCGATGGCCACCGCGTGGCGCAGCGTGCAACGACAGGTCGTACGCTTCGCGCTGTCCTGTGGCCGCGCGCGCGAGGGTTTGCAGCTCGCCCGTGCGCTGGCCATGTCCACGTACCGCAGCCCGGAAGAGTTCTCCGCCCGCTTTGCCGGCAGCCCGGTACAGGAAGAAGAGCGGTTCGTCTTCCCGGTGGAGCCCTACCTGTTCTCGCGCGGCAGCGAGTTCGCGGCGCGCCATCGCCCGGAGTCCTTTCTGTGTCTGTCGGAATCCATCGACCTGCATCGGGTCGATGCATCACGCATTTTCGTTCCGACCACCGCGGTCGCCGTACGCGAGGATCAGCTCGTTCCGCTTGCCGACGTCCGGGCCATGGTTGCCCGGCTACCAGTCGCCGCGCTGCACGAGATTTCCTCGCTCTACGGTCACGATGCCTTTCTCAAGGAAACTGAACAATTGCGCCGGATTTTCACCCTGGCGCTGGGGAGCTTGTCATGAGCGATCGTCCGGGGCAGATCACCCAGGCCGTCCGCGCCGGTATCGAAGTCGACGAAGTCACCGGTGCGGTCGTCCCGCCCCTGCATCTGACTTCCACGTTCGCCTTCCGCGGATTCGGCGAGAAGCGGGCCTACGACTACACTCGATCCGGCAATCCGACGCGGGACCTGCTGGCCAACGCGTTGGCGGAGCTGGAGCTCGGGGCGGGTGCGGTCGTGACGGCGACCGGGATGGCCGCCATCACTTTGGTGGGCTACCTGATCCCCGCCGGCGGCCGGATCGTGGCGCCGCACGATTGCTACGGCGGCACGTACCGTCTCTTCGAGGCGTGGCGCCGCCGTGGCGAGCGTCAGGTCGAGTTCATCAACTTCGGCGACGAGGCGGCCGTGCGTGCCGCCCTGTCGAGGCCCACATCCCTGTTGTGGATCGAGACTCCGAGCAACCCCTTGCTGCGCATCACGGACATCGAGAGATTCGCAGGCCTGGGCCGCGCGAGTGGCGCGCTGACCGTAGTGGACAACACCTTCCTGTCGCCGGCCTGGCAGCAGCCTCTGACACTCGGCGCCGACCTCGTTGTTCACTCCACGACGAAGTATCTCAACGGCCACAGTGATGTGGTGGGCGGAGCGGTCGTCGCTCGCGACAAGGCACTGCACGAGCAGCTGGTCTGGTGGGCCAACTGTCTGGGGATCACGGGTGCTCCATTCGACAGTTTCCTGACCCTGCGAGGTCTGCGCACCCTGCATGCGAGGCTGGATCACCATGCGCGCAACGCAATGGGCCTGGCCCGTTGGCTGCAGGAGCAACCCAACGTACGCCAGGTGTACTACCCGGGCCTCCCGACGCATCCCGGTCACGAGCTCGCGAAGCGGCAGCAGCGCGGCTTCGGAGCTGTCGTGACCATGGAGCTCGAGGGCGGCCATGAGGCGGTGCGGGAGTTCGTATCCGACCTGCAGTACTTTTCCCTCGCAGAGTCTCTGGGTGGAGTCGAAAGCCTGGTCGCGCACCCTGCGACCATGACGCACGCAGCCATGGATCCAGCGGCGCGGCATCGCGCGGGGCTGGCGGATGGCCTGGTACGCCTATCGATCGGCATCGAGGGACTCGAGGACCTGCAGGGCGATCTGGCCGCCGGACTTGACCGGGCGGCGCTCACTCTGCGTCCAGCGCCGAAGCTGGCGACGGCCTGACACCTCAGGTCAGCTCACCGGCGCCTGGCTCCGGGCCAGCTCTGCCAGCACTGCGTCACCGACTTCGCGGGTCGAGGAGGCCGGCGCGCCGGGCATGGCAACATCGGGCGTGCGCGCGCCCGCCTGCAGTGCGCGCGCGACCGCGCGCTCGAGCGCGTCGGCTTCCTTCGTCAGCTCGAACGAGTGACGCAGCATCATCGCGACACTGAGGATCATCCCGATGGGGTTGGCGATCCCGCGTCCAGCGATGTCAGGTGCCGATCCATGGATGGGCTCGTAGAGAGCGCGTCGGCCCTCACCGATCGAGGCCGACGGGAGCAGGCCGAGGGATCCGGCCAGCATGGAAGCCTCATCTGTCAGGATGTCCCCGAACATATTCTCGGTGACCAGCACGTCGAAGTCGCGTGGGCGTCGGATCAGATGCATGGCGGCTGCATCGACCAGCATGTGATCGAGGGTGACATCGGGGAACTCATCGCGCATCACCCGCGTCGCGACTTCGCGCCACAGGCGGGAAGTCTCCAGGACGTTGGATTTGTCGATGGAGGTGACTTTGCGGCGCCTCTGCCGTGCGAGTCGGCCAGCAACGCGCGTGATGCGCTCGATCTCGAGGGCGGTGTACGTGCAGAGGTCCCGGGCGCTCGAGGCATCCCGCATCTTCTCTCCGAAGTAGATCCCGCCGGTGAGCTCGCGAACGAAGACCAGGTCCACGCCCTCGAGTACCTGTGGCTTGATCGATGAGACTTCGAACAGGGCGCGGTGAACTGCGACGGGGCGCAGGTTTGCATAGACGCCCAGCTCCTTGCGAAGTCGCAGCAGGCCCTGCTCGGGCCGGACCCTGACATCAGGAGCCGACCAGCGCGGGCCTCCGATCGCCCCGAGCAGCACCGCATCGGCCTCCAGGCAGGCACGCAGCGTTGCAGGGGGCAATGGATCGCCCGAAGCCTCGATCGCAACACCGCCGAAGGGCAGCTCCGACTGGATGAACTCGTGACCGAATTGTTGCGCGACGGCCCGCAGAGAGCGCAGACCTTCGGCGGCGACTTCCGGTCCGATCCCGTCGCCGCCGAGTATCACGAGGCGGGCCTTCATGCGCAGCGGCTCTCATAGGCTGCGATGCGCTCCCGACACTCGAGCAGAAAGCCGAGCTCATCCACCCCGCTGAGAAGACAGTACCGGGCGAAGGCTTCTACGGGAAACCGCACCTGCTCACCTCCAGGGAGGGCGAGGGTGGTGGAATCGAGGTCGATGGCCACTTCCGCTCCGGGACTGTCCAGCAGCACGCGGCTGACGCGCTCGTCGACGACGATCGGCAGCAGGCCGTTCTTCAGCGAGTTGCTGCGGAAGATGTCCGCGAACTCGGTGCTGATGACCGCCTGAATACCGAAGTCGAGGAGGGCCCAGGGCGCGTGCTCGCGCGAGGAGCCACAGCCGAAGTTAGGACCGGCCACGAGGATGCGGCAGCCCGCGGCTTCGGGGCGGTTGAGCGCGAAATCCGGCCGCGGGGATCCCAGGGCGTCGTAGCGCCAGTCGGCAAAGAGATTCCGTCCCAGGCCTTCGCGAGTGGTGGTCCTCAGGAAGCGTGCGGGGATGATCTGGTCGGTGTCGATGTTGCTCATGGGCAGCACGACCGTACGCGAGCGCAGCGTGGCGACGGCCTTCATGCGACCTCCGCCACACGTTGCATGACAGCCCGGCGGGGGCCTGCCTCGATCCGCTTCACGGCAGCAGCTCGCGAGGATCGGTCACGCGGCCTCGCACGGCGCTGGCGGCGGCCGTCAGCGGGCTTGCCAGCAGGGTCCGGGCCCCGGCACCCTGGCGGCCTTCGAAATTGCGGTTGCTCGTACTCACCGAGTACTGCCCGGTGGGGACGAGATCGCCATTCATCCCCAGACACATCGAGCAGCCGGATTCGCGCCACTGTGCGCCCGCATCGATGAACACCCGATCCAGTCCCTCGGCTTCCGCATCCCGCTTCACCTGCTGGGAGCCCGGAATGACGAGCATCTGCACACCCTTGGCCACCTTGCGCCCGCGCAACACCCCGGCGGCGCCCCGCAGATCCGAGATCCGGCCATTCGTGCAGCTGCCGAGGAAGACGACGTCGACGGGCTGGTCCTTGATCGATGCGCCGGCCTGAAGGCCCATGTAGGCGAGGGATTTTGCGAATGCCGCATCACCCGAGGACGGAATGCTCGCGCTGATCGCCATGACCATGCCCGGGTTGGTGCCGTAGGTGATCATCGGCTCGATGGTCGTGGCATCGATCTGCACCTGCTGGTCGAAGCTCGCACCCGGTTCCGTCGGCAGCTGCCGCCAGCGCTCGAGCGCGCGCTCCCAGTTCGCACCCTGCGGCGCCCGGGGCCTGTCAGCCAGGTAGGCGAAAGTCGTTTCATCGGGCGCAATCATCCCCGCCCGCG
Organism: Steroidobacteraceae bacterium; assembly: GCA_036501985.1. Classification (GTDB taxonomy): domain Bacteria; phylum Pseudomonadota; class Gammaproteobacteria; order Steroidobacterales; family Steroidobacteraceae; genus 13-2-20CM-66-19. The sequence continues at coordinate 118,795 of DASXZI010000019.1, forward strand.
CGCCGGCCTCGATCGACATGTTGCACACGGTCATGCGTTGCTCCATGTCAAATCCAGCGATCGTCCCGCCGCGGTACTCGATGACGTGGCCTGTACCGCCGGCCACGCCGATCCGTCCGATGATTCCCAGGATGAGGTCCTTGGCGGTCACACCCGCTCGCAGGCTGCCCGAGATGTCGATGGCCAGCGTGCGCGGCTTGCGCTGCAGAAGGCACTGCGTCGCCAGCACATGTCCGACTTCAGTGGTCCCGATCCCGAACGCGAGTGCGCCGAACGCACCATGCGTGCTCGTGTGACTGTCGCCACACACGACCGTCTTGCCCGGCTGGGTGACCCCCAGCTCAGGCCCGATGATGTGCACGATTCCCCGCCGCGCATGGCGCAATCCCAGAAGCTCCAGTCCCGCCTGCGCACAGTTACTCTCGAGCTCCCGGATCTGGCGCGCGGCCGAATCGATGGCGATCGGGGCTCCGCCGAAGACCTGCTCGGTGCGGGTGGGAGTGGAATGATCCATGGTCGCCAGCGTCAGATCGGGACGCCGTACCCGCAGCCCGTGTTGGCGCAGCACGGTGAAGGCCTGCGGCGAGGTCACCTCATGGATCAGATGCAGATCGATGTACAGAACCGCTGGCGTGTCGGAGGTCTCGGCGAGGACCTCGTGGCCGCGCCAGACCTTCTCGAACATCGTGCGCGCGCCGTGCATGCGTGGCCCGCGCAGCCTCAGCCGGCCGCCGCAGCGCGTGGCGCTGACATGTCAACGGCGTCGAGCCAGCCCCACTTGTCGGGCGTCTTGCCGGAGAACAGGCCGAAAAAGGCGCTCTGCAACGTCTCGGTGACCGGCCCGCGCCGGCCCGCGCCCACCGGTAGCCGGTCCACCGAGCGGATCGGGGTGATCTCGACGGCCGTGCCCGTGAAGAAGGCCTCGTCGGCCAGGTAAAGCATCTCGCGGGGAATGGTGCACTCGCGCACCTCGACACCGCGCTCGCGCGCGAGCTGCATGACGGTATCGCGGGTGATGCCGCCCAGGACCGAGTGGGCCAGTGCGGGGGTCAGCAAGACGTTGTCGCGGACGAGAAAGAGATTCTCGCCGGAGCCCTCGCTCACCATGCCGTCAGGGGAGAGGCCGATTCCCTCATCGAAGCCCAGCCGGCGGGCCTCCGCGCCAATCAGCTGGCTCGAGAGGTAGTTGCCGCCGGCCTTGGCCAGCGCCGGCAGAGTGTTGGGGGCCACGCGATTCCAGGACGACACGCACGCATCCACGCCCTGCGCTTCGCTGTCGTGACCGAGATATTTGCCCCACTCCCAGGCGGCCACGGCCACTTCGGTGGGCGGATCGTTCTTCGGCGTCACACCGATCTCGCCGTAGCCGCGAAACACCACCGGGCGAAGATAGGCGCCGCGTGACAGACCGTTGGCGCGGATCACTTCGCGGCAGGCCTCGTTGATCTGCTCGGGCTGGAACGGGATGCCGATCCGGTAAACCTTGGCCGAGTCGTACAGCCGGCGCGTGTGATCGCGCAGCCGGAAAATCCCCACACCGCCGGGGGTCTGGTAGGCACGCAGCCCTTCGAACACGGACGAGCCGTAGTGCAGCGCATGCGAGAGCACGTGCACCGTGGCCTTCTCCCAGGGAACGAGCTTGCCGTTGAACCAGATGAACTGAGTAGCCGGGATGGGCATTGCCAGACTCCTTCGATGTCAGTCGCAGACGGCGATGTCAGTCTCAGACGGCGGCCTGCGCCACGCGCGCAGCTCCGGTGCGCTCATCGCGTGCGCGGGTGCCGGCCTGGGAGAGCTCGATGCGGTTGACGACTTCGAGGAAGGCCTGGGTGCTGGACTCCACGATGTTCGTGCTCACGCTCGAGCCGCGATACGTGCGGTGATTGTACTCCACGTAGATGACCGCCTCGCCCTGTGCATCCTCGCCTTCGGAGACGCTGTGCAACTCGAATTTGCGCAGCACCACGCTGATGCCCGTGGCCGCCTCGATGGCCTTGAAGGCCGCATCCACCGGCCCATCGCCGCAGGCCTTGCGCTCGACGGTTTGCCCCGCCGAATGCTGCAGGCGGACGGTGGCCTCGGCGGGGGCGTGCGTATCGGCGACCGTCTTCAGGTCGATCAGGCTCCAGGGTCCGTTTGCCGAGCCTTCGGCGCGCAGCACGAGCGCCTCGATGTCCCCGTCGAAGAGCTCCTTCTTCTTGTCCGCCAGCGCCTTGAATTCCTCGAACAGCCGGTTGAACTCCAGCTCATCGAGCTCGAAGCCCAGCTCCTTCACGCGATCGCGAAAGGCATGACGGCCGCTGTGCTTGCCGAGCACCAGGTGACTGCGGGACAGTCCGACATCCTCGGGCCGCAGGATCTCGTAGGTCGAATGGTGCTTGAGCATGCCGTGCTGATGGATGCCGGCCTCGTGCGCGAAGGCGTTTTCCCCGACGACCGCCTTGTTGCGCGGAATCGGCATGCCGGTGATGCTCGAGACCAGGCGCGAGGTGGGATATAGCCGCGTCGTCTGGATGTTCGTGCGCACGTTGAAGAACGCTTCGCGGGTGCGCAACGCCATGACGACTTCTTCCAGGGAACAGTTGCCGGCACGCTCGCCGATCCCGTTGATCGTGCATTCGATCTGGCGCGCTCCGGCCACCACGGCGGTCAGGCTGTTGGCCACCGCCATGCCGAGGTCGTCGTGGCAATGCACGGACAGGCGGATTCGCTCGATGCCGCGCACGTTCTTACGCAGATAGCGGAACAGCTCGGCGAACTCGTCGGGCACGGTGTAGCCGACAGTGTCGGGAATGTTGACCGTGCTGGCGCCGGCCTCGATGGCCGCTTCCACGACCTGGGCGAGGAACTCGAGCTCGGTGCGCGAGGCATCCTCGGGCGAGAACTCCACGTCCTCGCATAATTCGCGCGCCACGCGCACACCCTCCACAGCAGTGCGCAGGATCTCCTCCTGCGCCATGTTGAGTTTGTACTGGCGATGAATGGCGCTGGTGGCGAGGAAGACGTGGATGCGGCGGCGCGCGGCCGGCTGCAGTGCGCGGCTCGCGAGCTCGATATCGGCGCGGTTGCAGCGCGCGAGCGCGCAGATGATCGCTCCGGAAACCTCGCGCGCCACCGCGCTGACCGATTCCCAGTCGCCGCGCGAGGCGGCGGGGAAGCCTGCCTCGATCACGTCCACTCCAAGCTCGGCCAGGGCGCGCGCCACGCGCAGCTTCTCGGGCTGGGTCATGCTGCAGCCGGGCGACTGCTCGCCATCGCGCAGCGTTGTGTCGAATATCAGTACTCGATCGGGATCGGGTGCCATGGGAGATCCTCCTGCGTCAGGTGCGCTCGTTCAGCCAGGGCATGCGCGCACGCAATGCCGCGCCGACCTTCTCGATGGGATGCTCCGTATCGGCCTGGAGGAGCTTGCGGTAGTTCTTGCGGCCAGCGGCGTTCTCCGCGATCCACTGTTTGGCGAACTTGCCGTTCTGCACTTCCTTGAGAATCTTGCCCATCTCCTTCTTGACGCGATCGTTGACCACGCGTGGCCCGCGCGTGAGATCGCCGTACTTGGCGGTCTCGCTGATGAACTGATGCATCTTGCGCAGGCCACCTTCGTGCAGCAGGTCCACGATGAGCTTCAGCTCGTGCAGGCACTCGTAATAGGCCACTTCGGGCTGATAGCCGGCCTCGACCAGGGTCTCGAAACCTCTGACCACCAGCTCGGTCGTGCCGCCGCACAGGACCGCCTGCTCGCCGAACAGATCGGTCTCGGTCTCTTCGCCGAAGGTCGTCTCGAGCACGCCACCGCGCGTGCCGCCGATGCCGTGTGAATAGGCGAGCGCCCTTGCATGCGCCTTGCCGGTGGCATCCTGTGCCACGGCGAGCAGGCACGGGACGCCGCGCCCCTGCTGGTACTGGCGGCGGACGAGATCCCCAGGACCCTTGGGCGCGATGAGCACCACGTCCAGGTCCTTGCGCGGGCGGATCTGCCTGAAGTGGATGTTGAATCCATGAGCGAACAACAGGGTGCAGCCGCGGGGCAAGCGCTTGTGGATGCTCTCGTACAGCTCCCGCTGTGCGAGGTCGGGCACGAGCATCGCGACCAGGTCTGCTCTGGAGACTGCCTCGGAAGGCTCGGCGACCGCCAGGCCTTCGCGGCGGGCCTTCTTCCAGCCCGTGCCGCCCTTGCGAACTCCGACGACCACATCGAAGCCGCTGTCGCTCAGATTGAGCGCGTGCGCACGGCCCTGACTGCCATAGCCGAGCACGGCGATGCGCGCTCCCTTGAGCGCCTTGCGGTCGACGTCCTTCTGCGAATAAAGCCTCATCGTCGTTCTCCAAACGGCCCCTGGGCCGAACTGATGGCATGGCAGTGGCCCCTGCGGCGCTGTCTGCTTGCGGGCAAAGGACGCAATCCTTGCCCGCTCAAACTAAAAACCCCGCAGCGGCTTTCGGGCCGGTGCGGGGTTTTGTGGTGTCTTGCTCGCTGTGCCTTGGTTTGATCTTCAGGCGTGCGCGAGTTCCCCGCACCTTCCGCTCGGAAGGAGCGGAAGTCCGATGAGCAGTACAAGCAGTAGGGGCAGAGCGAGCACCGCCCCTCCAAGGGCGGTTACGGTCCGACCGTATGCGACAGGTGCCATGGGATGTACGCGCACGGGAAACAAGTCAGGATCGACGGCCGATGTGACCATACCGGACCAGCTGTGTCAACGCGCCTGAGCGGCAGTGCAGGCGAGGGCTTCACGCTGTTTCCGCCGGATTGGTTAAGCTGCGCCCCCGGTTACCCGCCACTCGATGCCGCCACCGTGCCTTGCGACAACCTGTTGATCACCGATGCCGCACGAACCCTGCCTCTGTGGCTGTTGACTGAGGCGCAGCTGCCTGGCTGGCTGAGTGAGCACACCGGCGCAGCGGCGGACTGGGTACGCGGCCATGGCTTCCAGGCCGAGCGCTATCGGATGCTCGCATACCCGGGAAGCGATGGGTCGCTCGGCGGAGCCGTGGTCGGCCTGGGGGCGCTCGAGGCGGTTGATGACTTGAATCTGTGGCATGCCGCGGGCCTGTCCGAGCGGTTGCCGCCGCAAATCTATCAACTCGCCAACACTTTGGCGCCGGGTCCTGCGACGCAATTCGTGCTGGGGTGGCTGGTCGGAGCCTATCGCCACGGTCGCTACCGCTCGAAGGCCGCGCCGGCTTCGCGCGCCACTCTCGTCCCGCCCCGCGGCTCATCGATCTGCGATGGGGCGATCCGGCCTCGCGCCGCGTCACACTGGTGGGCAAGGGCGTCTGCTTCGATACCGGCGGCCTCGATCTGAAGCCCTCCGCGGCCATGTTGTTGATGAAGAAGGACATGGGCGGGGGCGCGTGCGCCCTGGCCCTCGCGCAGCTGCTGATGGAGATGCATGCACCTGTGCGGTTGCGAGTGCTGATTCCCGCGGTCGAGAACAGTGTTGACGGCAATGCCTACCGTCCCGGGGACGTGCTGCGTTCACGCAAGGGACTGACGGTCGAGATCGGCAACACCGCTGCGGAGGGGCGCTTGGTACTGGCGGATGCACTCGCGGAAGCCGACGCCGAACAGCCGGATCTGCTGCTGGATCTGGCCACGCTCACCGGTGCGGCCCGGGTGGCCCTCGGACCGGAGCTCCCCGCGGTGTTTTCCACCGATGCGGCGCTGCTGGCAGCTTTGCAGAGCAAAGCCGAGGAGGAGGCCGATCCGCTCTGGCCATTACCTCTGTGGCCTGGGTACGAGGAGGATCTCGCCAGCAAGGTCGCTGATCTGGGTAACGTGTCGGCAACGGCATTTGCCGGCTCGATCATCGGCGCGCTTTTCCTGAAGCGCTTCGTGACCGCGACGCCGCGCTGGATCCATGTCGATATGTACGCATGGAATACCAAGGAGCGGCCCGGCCGGCCAGTGGGTGCCGAGGCGCAGTGCATCCGCGCGCTGTACCGGCTGATTCGCGAGATCTGTTCAGCCGGACGCGAAATACTTTAAGCTTTAAGTACCCGGAGGGACCGATCGTCGATGCCACCGAAGCAGCCCAAGGCCGATCCTCGCGCAAGCTCACGTCTGGTCGTGGACGGCCTGAAACAGGCTCCCTCGCGCGCGATGCTGCGGGCGGTGGGCTTCGAGGATGCGGACTTCGGCAAGTCGCAGATCGGCATCGCCTCGACGTGGGCGAACCTCACGCCCTGCAACATGCACATTGCCGAGCTTGCGCGCGAGGCGGCGGCGGGTGCCGATGCGGCCGGCGGCAAGAGTGTCCTGTTCAACACGATCACCGTCTCGGACGGGATCTCGATGGGCTCTCCGGGGATGCGCTATTCGCTGGTCTCGCGCGAGGTGATTGCCGACTCGATCGAGACGGTCGTGGGCGCCGAGGGATTCGACGGCCTGGTGGCCGTGGGCGGCTGCGACAAGAACATGCCGGGCTGCGCCATGGCCATGGCGCGCCTCAACCGGCCCTCGGTATTCGTATACGGTGGGACGATCCGGCCCGGGGCGCACCGGCGGGACATCGTTTCCGTCTTCGAGGCGGTCGGCGCTCGCGCCGCCGGCAGGATCTCCGAAGCGCAGCTGCTGGAGGTGGAGCGCACCGCCATCCCGGGTCCGGGCAGCTGTGGCGGAATGTATACGGCTAACACCATGGCCTGCGCACTGGAGGCGCTGGGCCTGTCCCTCCCAGGCAGCTCCGCGCAGGAGGCGGTCAGCGAGGCCAAGCGCTCGGACTGCCGTCGGGCGGGGGAGGCGGTGGTCCAGCTCGTGAAGAGCGGGCTGCGTCCGCGCGACATTCTGACGCGCAAGGCCTTCGAGAACGCAATTACGGTGACGATTGCCCTCGGAGGCTCCACCAACGCCGTGCTGCACCTGCTCGCGATCGCCCACGACGCGCGGGTCCGGCTCCGGCTGGATGACTTCACTCGCATCGGCCGCAGAGTTCCCGTGCTGGCCGATGTAAGGCCCAGCGGGCGCTACCTGATGTCGGAGTTGATTGCCATCGGGGGCATCCAGCCGCTGATGAAGATGCTGCTCGAGGCGGGCCTGCTACATGGCGATTGTGTGACGGTCACGGGGCAAAGTGTCGCGGAAAACCTCGCCAATACAGGTATGTATCTTGCTGGACAAGACATCGTGCGGCCGCTCTCGGACCCTCTCAAGAAGGACAGCCACCTCGTGGTGCTGTACGGGAACGTGGCGCCGGAGGGCGCAGTCGCCAAGATCACCGGCAAGGAGGGGCTGAGTTTCAGCGGGCGCGCGCGCGTGTTCGAGGGAGAAGAGCGCGCCACTCAGGCCATCCTCGCGGATGAGGTTCGAGCCGGAGACGTCGTAGTGATCCGGCACGAAGGGCCGAAGGGCGGCCCGGGAATGCGGGAAATGCTGAGCCCGACGGGCGCCATCGTGGGCCGCGGGCTGGGAGAGAAGGTGGCGCTCATCACTGACGGCCGCTTTTCGGGCGGCAGCCATGGCTTCGTCGTTGGACATATATCGCCCGAGGCGGCGGTCGGAGGCCCGATCGCGCTGTTGCGTAACGGCGATCGATTGACCATCGATGCGACAAAGCGCGCCATCGATGTCGCACTCACGCCCGCGGAGCTTCGCCGGCGCCGTGCGGCCTGGAAACCCCGCAAACCCTATGCAACGGCTGGAGTCCTGGCCAAGTACGCCTGTCTCGTGGGGAGCGCCTCCAGCGGTGCCGTGACCGTCCCCGGGGCAGGACCCCGAATGAATTCTTGAGCTTGGGCGGAGTTGTCAGTGCACCGGGCAGAGGTTAGAGTTCAGCAGGCATCCGGCAGTGCCAGTGTTGCGACGTGTCGTTGTTCTACAGCCGCGCGTCGCATCGGCGGAACGAGCCAGGGGGATTTAGAACCAAAGCGCGCATCAGCCCAAGTGCCCGAGCGCGTACGTTTATCAAAAACAAGTGAGCGAGCCGGCGTGATCGCCGGGAAGCCCAAGGCCGGGTCCGACACCTTGCGGGCAAAGAGAAACCCAGCTACTTTGCACCGCTTCCGTTTCGATCCGATTGGTCCGTATCAGTAACAGCGAACGTTCCATCACTCATGGCTGCCTACGTACACGACACACAATTCTTTACGCGCAGAACCATCGTTCTGTTCTTCATCATCGGCCTGCACGTTTTCCTCGCGTGGGCGCTCGCGACGGGCCTGGCCCGCCGTGCCATCGAGCTCGTGGCGCCGCCTCTGCAAACGGAGATCGTCGAAGAGGTGCAGAAGCGGGATCAGCCGCCGCCACCTCCACCGCCGCAGCTCGAGCGGCCACCGGTCGAGGTGCCCCCACCGGATGTGAATGTGGTGGTGCCGGTGGACACGCAATCCACGGCGATCGTGGACGTGACCGACAAGCATGTGGAGAAGCCACCGCCACCGGCGCCGAAGGCGGTAAAGACCGTCGGAGGTGGTCCCAACATGAAGATCTTCCCGAACAGCGACGACTATTACCCCCCCGCCTCGCGGCGCCTGGGTGAGCAGGGCGCGACCACAGTGCACGTGTGCATCGATGCCAAGGGCAAAGTCACACAAGACCCGTCAGTGGCGCAGACTTCCGGCAGCGCGCGGCTGGACGAGGGAGCCGTGAAGCTCGCGAAGGCCGGCTCGGGTCGCTACCGCGCGACGACCGAAGATGGCCAGCCCGTACCTTCATGCATCAATTTCTCCATCAGATTTCAGTTGCACTGAAAAAGAACCGTTCGACGCCGGGTGACCGCCCGGTTTTTTTGTGATCCGAGGAAACCATGCAAATTCAAACCAGCGCACAAGTCGACAATCCTTACGGCCTGGCCGCCCTGTGGGCCTCGGGCGACCTCATCGCGCGCGCCGTGCTGATCCTGCTTCTGATCATGTCCCTGTCTTCCTGGTACGTGATCTTCACGAAGCTCTGGGATCAGCGAAAGCTCAAGCAGTCAGCCAAGGTCGCCGAGAAGCAGTTCTGGACGGCGCCCTCGATCAAGGACGGGGTCGAGCGACTGAAGAAGGGTGATGACTTCCGCCTGGTTGCCGAGGATGGTCTGCGCGCCGCCTCCCACCATGACGGCCGCCTCACCGACCGCATCGACCTGCACGAGTGGATCACGATGTCGCTGCAGCGCGCCGTGGACGGTGTGAATACCAAGCTCAATTCGGGGCTCAATCTGCTGGCGACCGTCGGCTCCGTTGCTCCGTTCGTGGGGCTGTTTGGCACGGTGTGGGGCATTCTGAACGCCCTGGTGTCGATCGGTCTCGCCGGCCAGGCGAGCATCGACAAGGTGGCAGGCCCCGTCGGCGAGGCGCTCATCATGACGGCCATCGGGCTGTTCGTCGCCGTGCCCGCGGTCATGGGCTACAACTGGCTGCTGGGCCGCAACAAGCTCATCCAAGAGGCGCTGCGGAACTTCGCCAGTGACCTGCATGCCTATCTGGTAAGCGGTGCCCGTGTCGGCAGCGGTGATATCGAGGCGCGGCCGGCGACCGCGGCTCCCGCGGCGGTCATTCGCAAGTAATGAGTAAGGTGCTGCGGCGGCCCCGCGTGGGCGGCCCGCCGCGAACGGCGAGGATCTGCATATGTCGATGAGTGTCGGCGGCTCCGGCGAAGACCAATCGGTGATGTCGAACATCAACACGACGCCGCTGGTGGACGTCATGCTGGTGTTGTTGATCATCTTTCTGATCACGATCCCGGTCATCAACAAGACCGTAAAGGTCGATCTGCCCAAGGCGGTGAACATTCCGACGCAGACGAAGCCGGAGAACATCACGATCGCCGTGGACAAAGAAGGCAACATCTACTGGAACGATCGGCGCATACCCAACCGCGATGATCTGCTGGCGCACATCAAGCAGGCTGCCGTGCGCAAGCCGCAGCCGGAGATCCACATCCGCGGGGACAAGGATGCGCGCTTCGAGGCGATCGGGCGCGTGCTGTACGCGGTTCAGCGCGGCGGTGTCGTGAAAGTCGGGTTCCTCACGGAGCCGGACCATGGCGTGCGCGGCTTCCGCTGAGAACACAGGAGTCGCAGCAAAATGGCAATGAGTGTTGGCACCGCCGAAGGTGCCGCGATGTGCGACATCAACACGACGCCGCTGATCGACGTCATGCTGGTGTTGCTGGTGACGCTGATCATCTCCCTGCCGATCATGACCCATGCGGTGAAGCTGGACATGCCGCAGGCCAATCAGCCTCCGCCGCCCGATGCGCGTCCGGAAGTGATCGATCTGGAGATCGATTTCGACGGTACCGTGGTCTGGAACGGCACGGTGGTGCAGAGCCTCAATCAGCTCGAGGGCTATTTCCACGAGGAGGCGCAGAAGCAGCCGCAGCCTGAGATCCATCTGCGCCCCGACCGGCGTGCCAAGTACGATTACGTGGCGAAGGTGCTGGCCTCGGCGCAGCGCAATCGCATGAAGAAGATCGGATTCGTCAACACCTCGGAATTCGGGAACTAGGACCTGCGGACACGATGAGCAACCACATGATGAAAACCCCCGGCAAGGCCATTGCCCCCGTTCTGCTGGCGCTGGCTCTCGTGGCGGCCGGCGGACTGATCGCGACTAGACCTGCTGCGGCGGCGGATGAGAAGAAGAAGGATACGGTCAGCAAGGAATTGGCCAAGCCACTGAAGGCCGCTCAGGACGAGATCCAGGCCAAGAAATATTCGGATGCGCTAGCGAAGTTGAAGGACGCTGAGAGCAATCCGAAGAAGACGCCTTTCGACGAGCACGTGATCAATCAGCTTGCCGGCTTCGCCTACGCGAAAACGAGCAACTACCCGGAAGCGGCCAAGGCGTTCGAAGCGCAGATCAATGACGGCTTCCTGAGCCCGGAGGAGTCCGAGAAGCTCACCAAGTCGGTCGCGCAGATCTACTACCAGCTCAAGAACTACGACAAGGCCATCGACTACGGTAATCGCCTCATCAAGGCCGGTCAGGCCGATGACGAGATGTACACGCTCGTCGGCCAGTCGTATTACCTGAAGAACGACTGGAAGGGCACCCTGAAGTTCGAGGACAACTTCATCGACAGCCAGATCAAGAAAGGGACCCAGGTGAAGCAGGAGCCCCTGCAGCTGGCGCTCAGCGCCTGCGTCAAGCTGAACGACCCCAATTGCACGAGCCATGAGCTCGAGCGCCTCGTGGCCTACTACCCCAAGCCCGAGTACTGGGCGCAGCTGCTGGACACCCTGCTGCGGGCGCCCCAGAAGAACGACAAGGTCCAGCTGCAGGTCTATCGCCTCATGTCAGAGGTCGATGTTCTGAAGGAGCCGGGTGACTTCACCGACATGGCCCAGATCGCGCTCGATCAGGGCTCCCCGGGTGAGGCCGAGCACACTCTGGAGAAGGCGTTCCAGAAGAGTGTATTCCCGGATAAGCGCACGCAGGACAAGAACCAGCGCCTGCTGCAATCCGCCAAGAAGGCGGCCGCGACCGACCAGGCGAGCCTGCCCAAGGCGGAGAAGGATGCCGCAGCTGCCCCAACCGGCGACAAGGAAGTGGGGGTGGGTCTGGCCTACCTCGGCTACCAGCAGTACGACAAGTCGGTGGATGCGCTCAACCAGGGTCTGTCCAAGGGCGGCCTGAAGAGCGAGCCCGAGGCGCGGCTGCTGCTCGGTATCGCGCAGCTCAAGGCCGGACACAAGGACGACGCCGTGAAGACCTTCAAGTCCGTGAAGGGCGATCCCACGCTGGAGCGGCTGGCGACCCTGTGGAGTCTGCACGCCAAGCAAGCATAGATCGAATGGATTTCGGCGGGCGACGCAGACTGCGAAACCCGGCGAGGCAACGCAGAAGGCCGACAGCCGCGGGCTGTCGGCCTTCTTTCATTTGGGATGTCGATGACAATGAGCCTGCGCCACGCGACCGTGGCGTCAGCCATCCGGGGCGCCGGCCGTTTGAGCCGGTAAACCCGCCTGCGGCTGGTTTACGATAGCGCCTCCAAACGGTACGGCAGGAGAGTGAAGATGGCGATCAAGGCTGGCGAGCGCATGCCTTCGGGCAAGCTCAAGATGATGACCAAAGAGGGCCCGAAGGATGTGACGACCGAGGAGCTCTTCAAGGGCAAGAAAGTGGTGCTGTTCTCCGTTCCGGGCGCATTCACACCGACCTGTGATGCCAAGCATCTGCCCGGCTTCGTGCAGCTCGCCGATCAGATCCATGCGAAGGGCGTGGATGCGATCGCCTGCATGGCCGTGAACGATGTGTTCGTCATGAACGCGTGGGGCAAGGCATCGAGTGTCGGCGACAAGATCATGATGCTGGCGGACGGCAATGGCGAGTACGCCAAGGCGCTTGGGCTGGAGCTGGATGCCAAGGGCTACGGCATGGGTATGCGCGGTCAGCGTTTCGCCATCGTGGTCCAGGATGGCACCGCCAAACAGGTCGAGGTGGAGCAACCCGGTCAGTTCAAGGTCTCCGCGGCGGAGCATATCCTGAGCACCCTGTAACCGACGGCGGCGGCGCTGTCATGCACGACGCTGGCGACCGCAATCACCGCATCCTGCTGACGAAGCGGCCGGCTGGTGTGCCCGTGCCGGAGAATTTCGGCGCGGACAAGACCGCGGTCCCGACCCCGGGGCCCGGTCAGTTTCTGTCGCGTACGGTGTACCTGTCGCTCGATCCGTCCTATCGACCGGCGATGCAGGACAGTGCCCGTCCGCCTGCGCGGCTGAATCCCGGGGATGTCATGACGGGCGAGACGGTCGCGCAAGTACTCGAGTCGCGCCATCCCGACTATCGGCAGGGCGAGTACGTCGCCGTGCGCAATGGCTGGCAGCAGTTTGCGCTCTCGAGTGGACAGGATGTGCGCCGGCTGGATCCGGCCAAAGTGCCCGTGTCCGCAGCGCTAGGGGTCATGGGAATGCCGGGCTTGGCCGGCTACACCGGCCTCGTCTATCTCGGTGAGCCACGGCCCGGGCAGACGGTGCTGGTCTCGGCCGCGACGGGTCCGGTGGGCTGCACGGCCGGTCAGGCGGCCCGGATCATAGGCGCCCGCTCGGTCGGAATTGCCGGCTCGGCGCACAAGTGCGAATACGCCGTGAAGGAGCTCGGGTACGTGGCCTGTCTCAACTATCGCGCCGACGATCTGGCCGCGCAGATCGAGCGCAGCTGCCCGGAAGGGGTGGATGTTTATTTCGACAATGTCGGCGGCGACATTCTGGCGACGGTGCTGCGGTTCCTGGCTCCGCAGGCGCGCGTGATCCTGTGCGGCATGAGCGAAGCGTACAACCGGGAAACACCGGCGCCGGGCCCTTTCCTGGGGCACGTCCTGAATGCTCGGGCGACGCTGCGCGGCATTCTGGCGCAGGACCATCTCCAGCGACTCCCGGAACTCGAGCGGGTGGTCGGTGGCTGGATCCGGGCCGGTCAGTTCCGTTACCGGGAAGACGTGTCGGAAGGTCTGGCGAGCGCGCCGGCCGCTTTCTGTCGCCTCATGCGCGGGGAGAATTTCGGCAAGGCCCTCGTGCGGGTGGCGCCAGAGCGGATCTAGTCCAAGGCCCGAAAGTCGCGTATCGCGACGACCGAAAGTCGCGTGCGCACTTTCGACCCGCAGCGGCGACTATCCGATCAGCCGCTCGAGCTCGGGCACGATCTGGAACAGATCTCCGACGAGGCCGATGTCGGCGACCTCGAAGATGGGCGCCTCAGCGTCCTTGTTGATCGCGACGATCGTGCGTGCATCCTTGATGCCGGTCAGGTGCTGAATGGCTCCCGAGATACCGATCGCCACGTACAGCTCGGGGGCAATGATCTTGCCCGTCTGGCCGACCTGAAGCTCGTTGGGTGCATACCCGGCGTCGACCGCAGCCCGGGAAGCTCCGACGGCAGCGCCCAGCTTGTCGGCCAACGAATACAGGATCTTGAATCCCTCCGCGCTGCCCAGGGCGCGGCCGCCGGAGACCACGCGGGCTGCGGTCTGCAGATCGGGCCGATCACTCTTGGCAGCCGACACCGACACGAACCGGGTGTGGGTGGGCAACTCAACCTGCACCGAGGCCGACTCGATGCTCGCCGAGCCTCCGGTCGCAGCAGCCTCGAACGAGGCGGTCCGCACCGTTCCCACGATTTTGCGGGCCGGATCGATCTCCACGGTCACGATGGCGTTACCGGCGTAAATCGGACGGCGAAACCGGGTTGCGCTCTCCACGGCCATGATGTCGCTGATCTGTGCCGTGTCGAGCAGGGCTGCGATGCGCGGCATGACATCCTTGCCAAAAGTCGTGGAAGGGCCCAGGACATGGGTGTAATCGGCCGCGACTGCAGCGATTTGCGGCGCCAGGATCGCTGCCAGGGCGTGCTCGTTTGCTGCGTGCTCTACCTTGATGACCGAGTGCACCCCTACGAGCTGTGCCGCCTCGGCTGCCACGGCCGCCGCATCGCGCGCGCACACAGCAATGGTGATCTGGGCATCCGGGATGCCGCGAGCACAGGTCACCGACTTGGCGGTGCTGGCGTTGAGCTTAGAGCCATCGTGCTCGGCGACGATCAGGACCTTCACACCCATTACAGCAACCCCTTCTTCTTCAATGCATCGACGAGCTCCGCGGCGTCCTTCACCCGTACGCCCTTCTGCCGTTGTGCCGGGGGATCGAATTTCACCAGCTTCAGACCTTGGCGCGCCTCCACTCCCAGGCTTGCGAGTGCGAGTGTCTCCAGGGGCTTTTTCTTGGCCTTCATGATGTCGGGCAGCTTGACGTAGCGCGGCTCGTTCAGGCGCAAGTCGGTCGTTACCAATGCCGGCAGGTCCACCTCGAGTGTCTCGAGCCCCACATCCACCTCGCGCGTGACGCGTGCCTTGCCGTCCAACAACTCCACCTTGGAGGCGAAGGTGACCTGGGGGCGGTTCCAGAGCGCCGCCAGCATGGGCCCGGTCTGACTGTTGTCATCATCGATCGCCTGCTTGCCGACGATGACGAGGAAGGGCTGCTCGCGCTCGATGAGCTTCAGCAGTGCGCGCGCCGCCACCAGCGGCTCGATGACCCCGTCGGCCTGCACATGCAGCGCCCGGTCGGCCCCCATCGCCAGCCCGGTGCGAAGCTGCGCCTGGCAGTCCGCCGGACCGATCGTCGCAATCAGGACTTCTTCGGCGCCCCCCCGCTCCTTGATGCGCAGAGCCTCCTCCAGCGCGATCTCATCGAAGGGGTTGATGCTCATCTTCACCCCGTCCGTGACGACACCACTGCCGTCCGGCCTGACGCGGATACGCACGTTGTAATCCACAACGCGCTTGATGCCGACCAGAATTCGCTTCATTCAGGAGATCTCCGCACGCTGCGCAGCCGGATGGCAAAGGCACATCAGTATAGCGGGAGGCGCACGGGAAGGGATCTGGGGAGGCTGGCGGCCCTAGGGGGCGCGGACCGTCGCGCCGCCGATAACGGTCCACGGCGGAATCGCGGTATACATAGTCAGCGGTTCCTGGATCAAGAAAGGCGCTCTCGATGCTTCGATACGCGGTCCGGCGCGTTGCCGGAATCGTTCCGACGCTGCTCGTCATCATCACCGCATCGTTCTTCATCATTCGCCTGGCCCCCGGCGGCCCCTTCGAGCAGGAGCAGACGCTGCCTGCGGCCGTGCGGGCCAATCTCGACCGGGCGTACGGGTTGGATCAACCGCTGCTCGCGCAGTACACGCATTACCTGCGAGGCCTCGCGCACGCGGATTTCGGCCCCTCCTTCAAGCTGAGGGACTTTACCGTCACGGAGCTGATCGCCGAGGGATTGCCGGTCAGTGCAGCCCTCGGGCTGACGGCAATCCTGCTGGCACTGCTTGCAGGAGTTCCGCTCGGAGTGGCCGCGGCCCTGTGGCGCGACCGGGCTCTCGATCACGGCATCACCGGACTCACGGCATTGGGGATGGCGCTGCCCGCTTTCGTGACGGGCCCGGTCCTGGCGCTGGCGTTCGGCGTGTACCTGCATTGGCTGCCGGCCGCCGGCTGGGACGCTCCGTCAGTGCGCTATCTGGTGTTGCCGGCGGTGACACTCGGATTGCCGGTTATCGCTTCGGTTGCGCGTCTCACCCGCGCGAGTCTTCTGGAGGTCCTGCGGGCGAACTTCGTTCGCACGGCGCAAGCGCGTGGCCTTGGGCCATGGAGAGTGCTGTGGCGGCACGCTCTGCCGCCGGCCCTGTTGCCGGTCCTCAGCTATCTGGGTCCGGCGATCGCCTTCGTGGTGACCGGCTCGCTGGTCGTGGAGACGGTGTTTGGTCTGCCGGGCACCGGACGCTTCCTGGTCCAGGGCGCCATCGACCGTGATTACAGCCTCGTGATGGGAATGGTGATCGTCTACGGCGCGTTGCTGTTGGTGCTGAACCTGGCCGTGGACCTGCTGTACGGCTGGCTCGATCCCCGAGTCCGGCATGGATGAGGTGGCGCTGTCAGTGGACACGGCCTCTCAAGGGCTGTGGAGGGATGCGGCTCGCCGCCTGCGGCGCAATCGACTCGCGCTGGGCGCCGCCATCGTCATCCTGTGCGTTGCCGTGCTGGCCACTGTCGGCCCGGCGCTGAGTCCGTACGCCTATGACTCGATCGACTGGCAGAGTCTCGCGGCCGCGCCTTTCTCGGCCGCTTCCCACTGGCTGGGGACGGATCGGTTGGGCCGCGACCTTTTTGTCCGGACCCTCGCCGGCGTGCGCATCTCGTTGCTGATCAGCCTGCTCGCTACGGCCATCAGCCTGGCGATCGGCGTGACCTGGGGCGCGGTGGCCGGATACGCTGGCGGCCGCACGGATGCGCTGATGATGCGCTTCGTCGATGTCCTGTATTCGCTGCCGTATCTGTTCATCGTGATCATTCTCACTACGCTGTTCACGCGGGGCAGCCTGCCGATGCTGTACATCGCGATCGGGGCCGTGGGCTGGCTTACCACGGCGCGCATGGTGCGAGCGCAGACTCTCGCGCTCAAGCATCGGGAATTCATCGAGGCGGCTCGCGCGGGCGGCGTGCCGCCGACCGCTATCCTGCTGCGCCATGTCGTGCCGAACCTGGCGGGACCGATCGCCGTGTATGCGACGCTTACGATCCCGCAGATGATTCTCTACGAGGGCTTTCTGAGTTTTCTCGGTCTCGGAGTTCAGGAGCCGTTGGCCAGCCTGGGAAGTCTCATCAACGACGGCGCCCAGGAGATGCAATCAGCGCCCTGGATGTTGCTGGTGCCGGCGACCTTTCTGATCGTGCTGCTGCTGTGCTTCAACCTCGTGGGGGACGCCCTGCGCGATGCTCTGGATCCCCGTGAGCGCTGAAGCCACTCTGCGCCTGGAGGCGCTCAACGTCAGCTTCGCGACGCACGACACGCAGGTGCGGGCGGTGCGCGATCTGTCGCTTGCCGTGGCGCCGGGCGAATGTCTCGGTGTCGTCGGAGAGTCGGGTGCGGGAAAGAGTCAGGCGTTCCTCGCGGTGCTGGGGTTGTTGGCCGCGAATGGGCGCGCCAGCGGCCATGCGTATTTCGCGGACCGTAATCTCATAGGTTTGACGAGCGCTCAGCTTGACGCCGTGCGGGGCTCGCGCATCGGCACGATCTTCCAGGATCCCATGACCTCTCTCACCCCGCATCTGCGCATCGGCGAGCAGATCGCCGAGCCCCTGGTGCATCACCAGGGGTGCTCCTGGGGGCAGGCGCGCCGGAAGGCTCTGGAGCTCCTGGATCAAGTGCATGTGACGGATGTGCAGCGCCGAATGAAGCAGTACCCGCACGAGTTATCGGGCGGCATGCGACAGCGGGTCGGGATCGCCATCGCGCTGGCCTGCGAGCCCGCGCTGCTGATCGCGGACGAGCCCACCACGGCCCTGGATGTGACGATCCAGGCACAGATTCTGTCGCTGCTCGCCGAACTGAAGCGCACCCGCGGCATGGCCATGATCTTGATCACTCATGATCTGGGCGCGGTGGCCGGCATCGCCGACCGGGTTGCCGTAATGCAGGCTGGGAGCCTCGTCGAGCTCGACACCGTGCGCACCATACTCAAAGCGCCGCGCCACCCTTACACCCGGGGCCTGCTCAATTCGCTGCCGAGCCTGGAAGCAAGCGCCGAGACGATCGCGGTCGCGGAGGCACCCGTCCGGCTGCAAGTGTCGGATTTGGAGGTTCAATTCAACGTGCGGACCGGCTATCTGGGGACCCCCGCAGTGCTGCGCGCCGTGCAGGCAGTTGAGCTGGAGCTGCGCGCGGGGGAGGCGCTCGGTGTGGTGGGTGAGTCGGGGTCCGGCAAATCCACGCTCGCACGGGCCGTTGTGCGGTTGCTGCCGTCTCACTCGGGCCGCATCGCCTGGCTGGGCAAGCCGGTGGAGGGGGTTCCGGCACGGGAGCTGCGGCCGCTGCGCCGTGAGACGCAGATCATCTTTCAGGATCCGCTGGCCAGCCTCGATCCACGCATGACGGCCGCCGAGAGCATTGCCGAAGCCCTGCGCACGCATCAGCCGCGACTCCAGCAGGCGCAGCGGCTGCAGGCCGTCTCGGCAGCGATGCTCCGGGTCGGGCTCGCGCCGGAGCTGCGCAATCGCTACCCGCATGAGCTCAGCGGCGGTCAATGTCAGCGAGTCGGAATTGCGCGTGCGCTGGTTTTGCAGCCGCGCGTGCTGGTGTGCGACGAGCCGGTCAGCGCGCTCGATGTCACGGTCCAGCAGCAGATAGTGAGCCTGCTCGCCGCCCTGAAGCGGGAGGAGGGCCTGTCGATTCTGTTCATCAGCCACAACCTGGCGGTTATCCGGCAGCTCTGCGACCGCGTGCTGGTGTTGTATCTGGGACGAATGATGGAGCTGTCGCCGGCTGCCTCTCTCTACGCGCAGCCGTTGCATCCGTATACCCGCGAGCTCATGGCGTCGGCCCCTGTCGCCGATCCGGACGTGCAGCCCGAGCGACTCCGGCGCGCTCTCATCGGAGAGCCACCCTCTCCGCTTGCGCCCCCCAGCGGCTGCGTGTATCGGACGCGTTGCCCACATGCCACGGAGATTTGCCACGAACGGGTTCCCGAGTGGCAGGAGAGCGGTTCGCCCCAGCGCAGAGTCGCTTGTCACCGGTGGCGCGAGCTTGCGCCGTTGCTTTCGCAAGGGCGGTGAAAGCGGTCGGCGGCGGCCTGCGCTATTCTTGCCGCCCATGGAAACCGAATTCCGTATCTCCCCCAGCGATGGCCTGCGCCACGTTCGTTACGAGATCCGCGGCCGGCTGGCCCGGCGCGCGCACGAGCTGGAGCGCCTCGGCTACGAGATCATCTCGCTGAACATTGGCAACCCGGGTGCATTCGGGTTTCGCACACCGGAAACGATGCGCCTGGCGATGATCGAGAATCTCGCGGAGGCGGAAGGGTATTGCCACCAGAAAGGGATCTTCCCGGCGCGCGAGGCCGTGGTGATGCAGCAGCAGGCGCGCGGGGTCAGTGGCGTGACCGCAGAGGAGGTGTTCATAGGCAATGGTGTCAGCGAGTTGATCGACCTGGTTCTGCGGGCCTTGCTCAATGACGGCGACGAGGTCTTGGTCCCGAGTCCCGACTATCCGCTGTGGAGCGCGGCAGTCGCACTGAATCGCGGTCGCGCCGTGCACTACCCGTGCCGGGCGGAGAACGGCTTCGTGCCGGATCCGCAGGAAGTCGCGGGCCTGATCACGCCGCGCACCCGCGCCATCGTCCTGATCAATCCCAACAATCCGACCGGCGCCGTCTATCCGCGCAACGTGCTCGAGGCGCTGGCACAGCTCGCCGAGCGCGCCGGGCTCGTCCTCTTCAGCGACGAGATCTACGATCAGATGGTGTACGAGGGCGCCGAGTTCGTACCGATGGCGAGGCTCGTGCATGACACACTTTGTGTGACGCTCTCCGGTCTATCCAAGATCTATCGGGCCTGCGGTTATCGCGTGGGCTGGGCGGTTTTCTCCGGGCGCTTGGCCGCGGCGACGGAGTATCTGAATGCGATGGAGCTGCTCAGCTCTCTGCGCCTGTGCAGCAGCGTGCCGGCACAGTGGGCCGTGCAAACGGCGCTCGGCGGCTATCAGAGCATCCGGGATCTGGTATCTCCCGGCGGGCGCCTGCACGAGTCGCGCCGTGCGATTATGAGCGCCGTGCAGCAGAGCCGTTTCCTGCAGCTTCGGCCGCCCGCCGGGGCGATGTACGGATTCATCGGTGTCGATGCGCAACTGCTACCGCATTTCGATGATCAGCAATTCGCGCTGGATCTGCTGGAGCACAAGCACGTGCTGGTCGCACCGGGCGTGAGCTTCAATGTGCCGTACCGGACGCATTTCAGGGTCACCAATCTTCCCGATCCGGCACTGCTGCAGATCGTGTTCAGCCGGATCGAAGAGCTTCTGGGCAGTTACGCCCGCGGCACGGATGCGAGTGCACGAGGTGGGCCGGGCGCGACGAGCACCTCGACGATCGGACACGTGCCTGGCAATGTTCTCCAGGCCGCTGATCGATTCAAATGATCGATCAAAGCGATTTCTCTAAGAAATACGTAGTAGTCTGATTTGATTGGATTTGATGCTTCGACTTTAACGAGCCTGGAGGCAGGCGGGACGCTCGTCGTGCCCTCGCGGCAGCGTGCTCACGCGGCGCGGCTGGCGTACGCGGCTGCTCAGCTTGCACGTGGTCGAAGCGTGTGGGCGAGTGCGGACATTTTGCCTGTCGAGGGGTGGCAGGTCCGGGAGATCGAACGGGCGGCGGCCCAGGGCGAAGTCGTGCCGCGGCTGCTATCCTCGGCGGAGGAGTGGCTGCTCTGGAGGCAATGCACTGCAGAGGCCACGGAAGATCTCGGCCTGCTCGATCCGGCGGGGCTGGCGGAGTCTTTGCGTCGGGCCAGTGTCCTGGCGGCGAACTTCGAAGTGAGCGTTGCGATTCTGGCGGATGTCCCCGGTCTCGAGGCACCGCTTCTTTACCGGGTGCAGCGCGCCGTCGATGAGCGCAGTCGCAGTTTCGGCGCCGCCCGAATGCACTCGCTGCCGGTCGGCTCACCTGCCTGCAGCTCCGCTCGCGCGGCCCGGTTCAGAGGCTTCCTCAAGCTGCCGCCCCGTCTGGTCTCTCTCGGGGGCGTGCAGCCGGAGCTCGCCGAGCCGCTGGCCCTGCCGCGCGCAGTCTGGGCAGCCGATGAGACCGAGGAGCTGGAGCGAATCGCTCTGTGGTGTCGGCAGCAGGTTGCAGCGGATCCCCGGGCACGACTGCTCGTCCTCCTCCCGGGTGCACCCGGCGTCAGAGAGCGGCTCGCCACGCTGATCCGTCAGACGGTGGACGCCCGCGGCTGGCTCGACTCGGGAGCTTCCGGTGCACAGGACGCCCCAGTGGCCAGTCTCGCGGTGATCGAAGGAGGTAGTGCTTTCGCACGCTCCCCAGTGGCGGCTCATGCGCTGTCCGCGCTCCGGTGGCTCGCGGGAGCGCCTGCCCAGTTCAACGATGTGAGCGAGTGGTTGCGGGCGCCATTCTGGAGCTCGCCGGATGCTGTTGCACGCGCGCGGATTGATCTATGGCTGCGGCACAGAGGGCTCACCAGCGTAACCCTGAGCCACTGGCGGATGATTCTCGCGGGCGTGCCTGCCGAGATTCTCGAGGCGGCGCGCGTGGTCGCCGAGCGGCTCGAGTCGGCGACGCGCGCACTGGGGGAGGGCCCTGCCTCGCCGCGCGACTGGTCGGAGCGATTCCGCGCCGCGCTGCAAGCCCTGGGCTGGCCGGGCGGCCGCACGCGGGGGAGCGGCGAGCAGCAGACCGTCGTGCGAGTGCATGAGCTGCTCGACGAATTTGGCCAGTTGGCCATGGTTGTGCGTGCACTGTCGAGAGGGGATGCGGTTCACTGGCTGGCCGAGCTGGCTGCACGAACCACCTATCGGCCTGCGGATGAGGATGCCATTGTCACGATCTCTCCGGCGCTGGCCGACCCCGTCGCCCGGTACGATGGCATCTGGGTGGCCGGGCTGCACGCCGATGCGCTGCCGCAGCCCGTCCAGGCCGATCCCTTCCTGCCCCTGACCCTGCAGCTCAGGAGCTCGATTCCTCAGGCGAGCCCGGCGGGCCGTCTCGAGGAGGCGCAGCGGCTGATGAAGGCGTGGCGAGCGGCCACCGGGGAGCTAGTGCTGAGCGTACCGCGTCGCAGCGGTGAGCTGGAGTTGCTGCCGAGCCCCTTGCTGCGGCCCTGGCTCGCAGACGCCGAGGCGAGGGATACACCCCGCAGGCCCGTGTGGCTGGCGGCCCGGATTCATCGCGCGACACAGCTGGAGAGCGTGGAGGATCCCGGTGTGCCGTGGCCGGCAGAGCAGTCGTTGCCCGCAGGCACCCGCACGCTGGAGTTGCAGAACCTCTGTCCCTTTCGCGCCTATGCCGAGTTGCGCCTGGGCAGCGGCGAGATGGAGGCTCCGGAGCCGGGTGTCGGCTCGGATGTGCGCGGCGAGCTGCTGCACGCGGCGCTGCAGAAATTATGGCAGACGCTGAAGGAATCCCGCGCTCTGGTGGATCGCCCGGAGTCGGCGCTGGGTGAGTTGATCGAGCAAAGCGTCGCCCAGGCGGCCAGTGTCATCTTCGCGCCCCGACACGGCACGGCGACACCGAGGAGTCGCGAGCGGCTCCTCGCGCGCGAGTGTCGGCGTGCGGTGCGGCTCATCGGCCAGCTCTGTGCCCTGGAACGTGACCGAGGGCCATTTCGCGTGCAGGCGACGGAAGCGGAGACGACCCTGACACTGGGGGGTGCCCGCCTGAGGCTGCGCATCGACCGCCTGGATGAGCTCGAGGATGGCAGCCGGGCGATCCTCGACTACAAGAGCGGGCGCCGCCGGCCCGGGGACTGGTACTCCGAACGACCCTCGCATCCGCAGTTGCTCGCATATCTGGCCGCGCATCGTGATTCTGCGGTAGCGGTAGCGACGGTGAACGTGACGGCACGCGAGGTCCGCTTCGACGGAATTGCAGATGGCGCTGATCGCCTGCCGCGGGTGAGGGCAGTGCAGGCGGCCGATGCCGGCATGAGCTCACAGGAGGCCTGGCAGCTGCGCACGAGGGAATGGCTCTCGAGACTGGAAAGACTGGCCACCGAGTTCCTCGCCGGCCGCGCGGTGCTCGATCCCAAACCGGGGGCCTGCGACTACTGTCACGCGATTGGCATCTGCCGCATCTCCGAGCGCGCGCTCGAGCGGCTGTCCGAGGCGGCCGAGTTGATTTTCGAGCCGCTCGATGTTTGAGTCGCAAGAGGTTGCGACACGCCACGGGGCGCCGGAAGCGCTCTCGGATGAGCGTGCGCGCGCAGATGCTTCCGATCCGGAGCGCTCCGTGTTGCTGCAAGCCCCAGCGGGCTCCGGGAAGACCACTGTGCTGACTGAGCGCCTGCTGCGTCTGCTTGCGCAGGTAGATGAGCCGGAAGAGATCTTGGCCATCACATTCACGCGGCGTGCCGCAGCGGAGATGCGTGAGCGGGTGCTCAAGGCCCTGCGTGGCGACCTCCCGGACGATGCGCTGGGTGATCGCCTGCGCACGCGCGCCGCGGCAGCCCTGGCACGCGACCGCGTGCGGGGATGGAACCTCGCTCAGGACCCCAGCCGCCTGAGAATCCAGACCATCGACTCGTTCAACTTCAGGCTCGCCAGCCAGCTGACGGTGACGGCGCGGGCGGGCGGGGCCCTCGCGATCACCGAGCGGCCTCATGAGCTCTATGCACAAGCCGCACGGGTCACCCTGGGCGCTGCGGAAGATGACCCGCAGCTGACGCGGGACATCGAGCTGCTGTTCGATCGACTCGATAACAACTGGAAGAATGTCGAGCAGCTTCTGGCCGATATGCTTCAGCGCCGCGGCCACTGGCTGCGCTACGTGCTGGCCCACGACCCACAGGCTCTGTGCGCACGGGTGAGTGAAAGCCTTCATCACGTCGTGCACGAGCAGCTCAGGGCCGCGTACCGACTTGTGCCTCCCGATCTGCGCGCACAGGCGCAGGCGGTCATCGGTACTGGGGCGGCCCTCGGCGAGGACCCTACGTGCCTGTCAACATGGAAGAGACTGGCCTCCCTGAGCCTCACCCGAGGCGGCGAGTGGCGCAAATCGAGCGGGCTCAGCAAATCGCTGGGCGCTGCATATCAGATCGCCTCGGCCCGTGAGGCTCTCGCGGCGGCGATCGAGCGCATGAGAGGCGTACCCGGACTGCGCGGGGCGCTGCTCGACGTGGAAGCACTCCCAGCGGCCGAGCTGGGCCCGGGTGATGCGTCCGCCATCGAGGCGCTCTCACGTGTGCTGCGCTTCGCGGCGGTGCAGCTCCAGATGCAATTCGCGGCCGCCGGCCGGGTCGATTACACATACGTGGCCGGAGCCGCCCGCGCAGCCCTCAGCGAATCCGGCCTGCCGACGGATCTGGCGTTGCGGACGGGATCCTCGTTGCGCCACATTCTGGTGGATGAGTTTCAGGACACCTCGCTTGCGCAACTCGAGTTGCTCGAATCGCTCACGGCAGGCTGGGAAGAGGGCGATGGACGCACCCTGTTCGTGGTCGGTGACCCGATGCAGTCGATCTATCAGTTTCGTGAGGCGGAGGTAGGCCTGTTCCTGCGAGCGCGCGATGCGGGCATCGGCGCACTGCATCTGCAGCCACTGCGACTGACGCGCAACTTCCGCTCTACGGCGCGGCTCATAGGCTGGACGAATGCCGCATTTGCGAGCCTCTATCCCGCGAAGGATGATCTGCGCGCCAGTGCCGTCGCCTTTACTCCGAGTGTCCCGGGGAGACCGGATCGCGCGGGACACTCAGCGGATGCGCCTGTCCAGGTCCGCCTGTTCACGGGAGGCGATCGGGATACCGAGACGATGGCTATCTGCGATCGCATTGCCGCCCTCAGAGGCCGCGATCCGGGGTCCACGATCGCCGTTTTGGTCGTCTCGCGTGCACACGCGACGCCGCTGATGGTCGAGCTGGAATCGCGAGCAGTGGAAGTCGTCGGCATTGAGCTCGTGCCACTCAGAGAGCTGCCGATCGTGCGAGACCTGGTGGCGCTCACGCGAGCCATGGACCACTTGGGCGACCGTAGTGCATGGCTTGCTGTGCTTCGCGCACCTTGGTGCGGCGTATCGCTGGCCACGCTGACGGCCGTTTCGAAAAGGGCACACCCGTTGTTGGTGTGGGAGGCGCTGAGTGATCCGGGCTGCCTGGCGCAATGCCCGGCGGGGGATCGCGCGCGGCTTGCGCGCATACGCGATGTGTTGGGTTCGGGGCTGGCCACGCGCGACACGATGCCCCGGGCAGACTGGCTGGAGTGGACCTGGCTGCGACTGGGTGCAGCCGATGCCTATCCGGCTCGCGAGCTGCGCCATGCTCGTGCATTTTTCCACGCGCTCAGCCAGCGGGTCGCCTCCGGCGAGTGGGCCGGCGGGCACGATCTCGAGTCGCTCCTGAAGGACCTTTATGCACAGCCGCAGGCCACCTCCCATAATCCCGTCCAGGTGATGACCATTCACCGGGCCAAGGGCCTGGAGTTCGATCACGTGTTCGTACCGGCCCTCGACCGCGATTTGAGCCGCGGTCGCGAGCCTCTGTTGCGCTGGCTGGATCTGCCCCGGGAAGAGGGCGACAGCGATCTGATCATGGCACCCGTGCCCGCCATCGGCACCGAGGGGGTCGCAGATGTGACCGCATTCCTCAAGCGGCTGAGCGCCCATCGCGCGGCCAATGAGAGGACCAGGCTGTTGTATGTGGCCGCGACACGCGCGAAGCAGTCATTGCACCTTTCCGCAGCCCCCAAACCGAGAGCCGACGGCACGATCGCCGCGCGCGCAGGCACGCTGTTGTGCGCGCTGTGGCCCGCCATCGACCCGCTGGAGGTCCGCGCCGACCCGGCTCAAAACCAGGCCGACGGTCAGTCGGCGGTGGAGCCAAACAAGCCGGTCGAGGCGGCACCCACCTGTACCTACCTGCGTCGACTCGTATCGCATTGGACGGCACCGGAGCTGCTCCGCGGGCCCGAGCCGGCGCGCTTGCCGGTCTCGCGCCAGTCGCTCGATCCGCCGGAGTTCAGCTGGGTGCAGGAGACTGCACGGCATATCGGTACCGTCGTGCACGAGGGGCTCGAGGGCTTCTGCGTCGTCTCAGAGCTTCCGACCCCCGCGCAGATCGAGCATCAGCGTGATCATTATCTGCATCAGCTGAGCCGGCGCGGCGTGCCGCAGCGCGAGCTGGCCCGGGCGCTGAGCGTGGTGCTGGAGGCTTTGACCCGCACAGTCAGTCACGAGCGCGGGCGGTGGATCTTCGCGGCCGCTCACCGGGAGGCGCGCAGCGAGCTGGCTCTCACCGGAGTGGCCGCCGGGCGGCTGACGAATGTCATCATCGATCGGTCTTTCATCGATGCGCAGGGAATCCGCTGGGTGATCGACTTCAAGACGAGCCGCCACGAAGGCGGCGGCCTCGATGCCTTCCTGGATCAGGAGATGCAACGCTACCAGCCCCAACTGCAGACCTATGTGGCGCTCGCGCGCAAGCTGGGCGACAACCCCGTTCGGGCGGCGCTGTACTTTCCGCTGCTGGATGCGTTTCGCGAGCTGGAGTGAGGGCGCGCCTTGCGGCGTCTCAGAAACTCGACTCGAGAGCGAACGGGCGCCGCCCCTGTGCATCGGGGGAACCGAGGAACTGCAGCTCTCGCACCAGGGCTTCGGAGGCGCCCGGGCGCGCTTTCACGAGCCCCTGCAGGTTGAACCCCGGCTCGGGCGTCAGGCGTACCGTGCCCTCGACCTCGAGCGGGCCCCCCAGGTCACGTAGCTGACCGACCGGCGGCGTGCTGGGAGGATTGAACGTCAGGGAGTAACTTCCGAAAGGCTGGATAGCCCCTCCGGCTCCCATCTGCAGATCATGCGCCTCGATCTGCCCCTGGACGGAGGTGATGGCGTGCCGTGACACCTGGATCGAGGCCAGATCCGCGTGGACGCGGCCGGTGAGGTCCCGTGGAAGCTGCGGCAGCAGCGTCGGATCGAGCGGCAGATCAAGGTGAATGTCGCGGCCGCTCAGATGTCCGCCAAATCCGACTTCAACCGTGCCCCGGGCGCTGCCGGTGGCGCGCGTGAAAACCACGAAGGCGGCAAACTTCCCGGTCAGGAGGCGCGAGGCAAACACCTCCCAGGAAAGATCGCCGATCGCCTGACCCTTCACCGTCATGCCCGAACAGGAGCCATGCCAGATCGTGCCCGCGGCATCGGCACACGTGAGGTCGGATCGGGGCCCGGAGAGCACCCAGTCGGCCGGCAGCCGTGCGATCAGGATCACGGCAAACACCAACACCACGAGGACGGAAAGCCAGATCGATCGGTTCATGCGCCTGCCGTGAGGGACATCGAGTTGTCAGCTCAACGCGTCAGGATGATTGCTGCGTTGACGATGCCCGGGGCGCCAGCGTTGTCGATCGTGGCCCCATCGACGCGAATACCGTTCTGCTGGGACAGACGCGCAAGCCAGGCGACCATGGCGTCGAAGGACGCCTTCTGCATGCGGACCTGCAGTCCGGCGGCGCCACTGGGGTCGCTGCCCGCGAGTGCCGAAGTGAGGCCGGACTCCCGCGCGGAGCGATCGACGATGATCAGCAGAGATTCGTTGCTGCCGGAGCCTTGCGAGGGGCCGGCCGCCGCGAGCGTTGGCGCCACGCTGCGCATCCACTCCAGGTCTGCCTGCTTGCGGGTGATGCGCTGACGCGCCTGGGAGACGCTGTGATTCAGAGGCACGATCACGCCGAAGATCAGCAGCAGCACCGCGATCGCGCCACCGAGCATGACCATGCGGCGCTCGCGTTCGGACATCTCCTGCAGGGAAAATTTCTTCATGGGGTGAGTCTGGCTAGCGCGGACGGATCTGAATTCGCCCCTCGTATGCGCTGCCCACCGCATTTCCGGAAGTGAGACTGGCATTCCAGCCACTGCCGCGCAACGACTGGCTCATCTTGTCGAGACTGGTCGCGTCCGGTGCCGAGAGCTTCATCTCCAGCGCGCCCTGGTGAAAGCTCAGGGCCTGCACGACCGCGCCGGGGGCGACGCTGCGCGCCTGGGCAAGGGCCTCGAGAGCGGCCAACAGCCCTCCTGAGTCGCCGCCGGTGCTTGCGGCCGCAAGTTTCTCTTCCATCCGGCGCCGAGCATCCAGCGTGCTGCGCTCACCCGGCATCGCCACACGGAATGTCTCGCCTATCGAGGTGTCGAGGGCATGCTCGTGCCGCTTGAGCAGACCGAGCTCGGCGCTCTTGCCCACGATGTGCAGTCCGACCAGTGCCACGAGCAGCACCGCTGCCACCCGCCATGCCTGCCAGCCCACGCTGCGCTGGGTCACGGGCGCATAGGCGCCCTGCAGCAGGTTGATCGGGGAGGCTGTCGGCAGCTGCTGGGCGAACAAAGTCAGCGGACCGCCTGTCAGCAGCTGGATCTTGATGCCATCGAAACGCTCGCGCAGCCCCTCGACCTGCGAGGAATGCTGATGCCACTCCGCGGCGCCGGTATACAGGACCAGCCCCCGCCCACCCGCGGCGGCCAGCTCTGGAGTGGACTGCTGTGCGATCTCCAACGCCTCCCCGAGTGCTTCCGCGGGGAGCGTGACCGGCGAACCTGCGGGTGGGCGGACGACGACGATGTCCTCTTCCAGCAGCGCGACGGCCTGGCCCGGATTGCGGGGCAACAGATCGCTGTCGGCGTACATCGCCTCGGGAGCGAGGCCGCTTTCGCGCAGCGTCTGCAGCCACTCATCCAGCAGCGAGCGCCGTACGACCGCCACCGGAGTGCGCGAGGAGTCGCCGATCCGCTTGCCAAAGGCGAAGTGCAGGTCATCGATGTCGTCGGCAAGCTGCTCCTCGAGAGCGTAGGGGACCACCTGCTGGAGCTTCGTGCCGGCCTTCATGGGGACGTCGGGCTCGGCCAGCAGGACATCCGAGCCTGGAACGAGCACGCCGATGCGCCGTCCCGCGCTGCGGGGCGCGGCGAGCGAGAGCGGGCCGCTCTGGGGCGGTCCGATCTGGTTGCCGCGGGGGTCCACCACGGCCCACGTCGCCGGTTGCTCCGGCGCTCGCGGCATTCTTATCAAAAGCCAGTCAGCCATTTGCTGTAACCGTCGATTCCTCAGTCGGGCGAATACGAGCGCAGCACCGTGTGCACCATGCTACCGGCGTCGTCCTGGTAAAGAAGACTGTACAAGTTGAATTCCGCAGTGCCAATAGTGATCAGGCTCGAAAGCCGGAAGTAATGCGAATTGGTGCCGATGAAGCTCTGCACCGTCGCGTTGCCGTTGTTTCCGAGGGCTGCCGAGTACTCCTGAACCGAGGGAAAGCAGGTGCCCGCGCTCGCACGGCTCTTCGCCAGCGCTTGCGGGTCGAGGCTGAATTCCTGCTTCTCCTGTCCCTGTCCCAGGCCCCCCATGATGGCATCGAGTACCACACCCGGGGCCGTACAGATGTTGATCGCGGTCACAATTGGCGGCAATGCCACGATGTACGGGGCGATCTTGTTGAAGCGGTCGGCCCCGAATCCCGGCAAGGCCAGCAGCTCCGTGGTGCTCGTGATGTAGAGGTTGGCCGTCAGATACGGCGGATTCTGGCTCAAGTAGGCGTTGTCCTCGGCGCCATCGGGCAGCGGCTGATTGTTCGGATCGATCCAGTCCACCAGCATGTCGGCCCACTTCGGCTCGATGCCCACCAGCTGCAGCAGGCGCTGGAAGATCAGCACGGCCTGCGGATTGGGCTGGCCGACCGTGGCGCCGCTGCTCGACACGAGGGAGTTGAGATTGAAGCGCCCCTGCAGGTCCTCGAGCGAGGCTTCGAGCGTAACGCCGGGGACCACCTCCACCGGGCCAATCGGCTGAGCCCAGGGCTGTGCCAGGTTGATCCCTGCCGTGCCCGCCTTGTCCTGCTGGCGGATCGCCCGCAGCCCGTACGCGGCCAGCGCTTCGGCTCCCTGGTCAACCAGGATCGCATCATCGAAGTCGAACGTCGCCGTGGAGCGGCGCGCGCTCATGGCGCTCTCGTACGCAATGGCGGCCGCGAGGATGGTGCCCAGCGCTACCAGAAGTATGGCGACCAGCATGGCGATTCCGCGTTGCCGGCCCGGCGGGGTACCGCACGGGCGGCTGAGCACTGCGCCCGACACGCTCATCCGGGAATCTCCACGATGCGCACGAGCTTGCCCCAGTCCTCGGTTTCGAGCGTGATCTCCACGGCAATGGGCCGCGAGCGCAGCATCAGGTCGGAGTTGGTTGCGCTCACGGTGTTGGTGGCCGGCGGCCACTGCGGTTGCCAGACTCTGTTGATATCCATGAAGCGCAGGCTGACCGACTTCAGGTGCGTGATCAGATCCCGCCGGATCGTCGTGCTGTTCTGCGTCGGATCAAGCACCGTCCAGTATTCACGGCGCAGGGTGCCATTCTCGAAATAGTAAGCCACCCGCTGCAACCCGGGGCGCTGTAGCCCGGTGGGATTGGTCCATCCGCTGCGTGTCAGCGCGGCCAGCGGCGGCGTGGCGGGATTCGCCTGCAGCGCAGGCTGGTAGCTGTCGCCGACGGGCTGTCGCACCGGGCGCGGCGCGAGCTGCACGAAATCCTGCTCCAGCACTCGCATGGCCGTCTGCAGCTCGAGCAGCTTGCCCTGCTGCTCCCTCAGTTCCTCGCGACTCTTGAGCGCCTGGTTCACTGCGCCGTAGCCCATCGCGAAGATCACCGCAGCGATGAACATCGCCACGAGCAGCTCGAGAAGAGTGAAGCCGTGCGCGCGCCGCCTGCCAAGGCAGTCTTTGCTCCCGCACGGGCACTCCTGCGGCAGCGCTTTCATGGCGGATTGTCACCGAAATGGCTGGGCGGAATAGGGGAGACCGGCTGCGGCCCCTGCGGTGTGGGATTCGTGGGGCCTGTTCCAGGGGGTATCGTTCCGGGAGGGGTGTTTGCGGGCGCGCACGGCGGGTTCACGCACGAGCCATTGCCCGAATTCGGTTGCGGAAGTCCATTCGTGGCTGCGCTTCCCCAGTTCAGGGTCGTGGATCCGGGCGCGCCCACCGCATCACCGACGATCCCGCTGACCGTGACATACCAACCGGCATCCTCGCCCGCCTTGACTTCCGCCGGGCGCACCTTGACATCGATCCGCTCCATGCCCTGCACCTGGGTCGCCACGACCTCCTGGCGCCAGTGCCAGCTGCGATTGGCGTAGTCGACATCGCCGTTCGTATTGCCCGTGGCGGGCAACTGCCCGGGCTGCAGCTGCAGGCGCAGATTGGCGAGCTGATTGAGGGCGACCCACTCGGCGAAGGTCTTGTCACGCAGGTAGCTCACGGTGTCGGCCGAGGAGCCCAGAGCGCCCATGAGGGCGGCCATGCCAATCGCAACGATGACCAGCGCGACCAACACCTCGATCAGGGTGAAGCCGCGATGCCTGCCGCTCACGTCTTGTGCTCGACCATCGGTTTGGCGATCACCTGTCCCTTCTCATCCTGGGCCAGGGTCACGCTGCGGGCACCGCCGTCGCGCTCGAGGGTGACCTGGAAGGAGGTCAGATCGCCGTTGGAGAAGATCACGACCTGCGGGGTGATCGGCTTTTCATCCTCGAGGGTGTCGCTCGTATCCTCCATGCTGCGGATGGCCCCCGGCGCCGAGCTGGACCCCAACATCGAGCCCTGCGTCGGCCCCGAGCGCGTTCCCGACCCGGATCCCGAGTCGGCATTGGCCGTGGTCGCATCCTTGAGGCTCGTGATGTCCTTGAGGGCTTTGGCCTGAGATTTGGGCTTGGAATCGTGCTGAGCGGCATCGGTGGGCACGAGCACCACCGGGCGCGATTCCACGATCAGCGTGACATCGAGTCCGTCGGGCAGCTTGCGCTGGCGCAGCGCCTCATCCTCATACACCTCGCGCCAGTGGCCGCGACGCGGATCGTAGGCGAGGAACTGATAGCCATCGTCGTGAAAGATCAACCCATACTCACGAGTCTGCAGCTCGGCCTGCTCGCGCGCGTAGTTGACCAGGCTCAGCAAGCGATCGCTCTCGTGCTCGAGCTCCTGGTCGCGCCCGGTGAGGCTGACCGAGAGGAGCACGCCCAGCGAGATGATCGCGATGATCACCACGACGACGAGAATCTCCACCAGCGTGAAACCGGAAGAGAGTCGCGGCGTGCGCATGGCCGACTCCGGCCTCACTCGTCGCCGATGTTCCAGTTACCGATATCGGCGTTCACGCCGTCACCGCCGGGCTGGGCGTCCGCACCCAGCGTGTAGAGGTCGTACTCCTTGCCGTGAGTGCCGGGGAAGACGTACTGGTAGTCGTTTCCCCAGGGATCCTTGCTGAGCCGCTGCAAATAGCCGCCCTGGCGCCAATGACGGATGGATGGATCGGTCGGCTGCTTCATCAGGGAGGCGAGTCCCTGATCCGTGGTGGGGTACTTCGAATTATCCAGCCGGAACATCGTCAGAGCCGTCTCCAGGCTCTGAATGTCCTGCTTGGCCTTGGCGACCCGGGCCTCATCCACTTTGTTGACCACCTGCGGCACGATGACGGCAGCCAGCAGGCCGATGATGATGACGACGACCATGATCTCGATGAGCGTGAATCCGCTCGCCCAGCGGGCCCGCCCGGCCCACCGGATTCGCCGGGCGCGGGCTGCAGTCGGCGAGGCCGGCCGGCTATCGGCGCAATGGTGTCTGATAACCTCGAAGGGGTCCTGTTTTCGGTCCATGCGGTTCAGTCCAGGTAGTGCGGCCAGTGCGCGAGATGGGCGGCGGATCATAACAAATGGGGGCGGCGGGTCCTGTGAACACGGTTAGACGGGTGCTCGCGTCTCTCAATTGCGACGGCAGACGGGGCCTTGCGCTGATCGTGTTGTGCGCGCTGCTCCTCGTCCCAGAGCTGGCCGGCGAGGCCGGCCGCGCCGCCCTGCGCTACGACCGCGCTGCCCTGGCGGCGGGCGAGTGGTGGCGATGGCTGACGGCACATGTCGTTCATCTGGATCCCGAGCACGCCGCGCTCAATTGCCTCGGCCTGGTGCTCATGTGGGCGCTGTTCGCCCGGGATTATCGACCCCGCCAGTGGCTGCTGATCGTGCTGGCCGCCGTGGCGGCCATCGACGTCGGTCTCTGGTTCCGCGATTCGACAGTTGCCTGGTATGTCGGTTCCTCAGGTGTGCTGCACGGGGTAATGGCCGCCGGCACGCTGGCGCACCTGCGTCGTCGGGACCTGGACGGCTGGCTGCTGGCCGCATTCATCGTTGTGAAGCTGTGCTACGAGCAGCTGGTCGGGTCAATGCCCTTTACGGACAACGCGCAGGGCGTGGTCGTGAATGCTCACCTCTATGGGGCCCTTGGAGGCGTGGTCGTGGCCGCATGTCTGCGCTCCCGGACAGAGCCTGCATGAGGCGAGAGGCGAAGGGCGGGTGCCCGATGTGTCGCCGGGCGCCGATGCCGGAGCCGGTATAATCCGCGGATTTGCCGACAGGAGCGTCCATGTCCTTCGCCTTCATTTTCCCCGGGCAGGGCTCCCAATTCGTGGGCATGCTGTCCACCCTGTCCGAGGTCCGGAGCGTACGAAGCACGTTCGAAGAGGCATCCGGGGTACTCGGCTATGACTTGTGGAAGCTGACTCAGGAGGGACCGCGGGAGCGCCTGGACTGCACCGAGTGCACGCAGCCGGCGATGCTGGCCGCCGGGATCTCGATGTGGAGGCTGTGGCGCGAGCGCGGCGGCCCCGAGCCCGCGGTGGTCTCAGGGCACAGCCTGGGGGAGTTCACGGCGCTCACTTGCGCAGGCGCCCTCGATTTTCCCACGGCCCTCGACCTCGTTCGCTTCCGCGGTAAGGTCATGCAGGAGGCCATCCCCGCCGGGACGGGCGCCATGGCAGCGATCCTGGGCCTGGAGGATGCGCAGATCGAAGCCGCCTGCCGCGATGCCGCGCAAGGCGCGGTGGTCGAGGCCGTTAATTTCAACTCGCCGGGACAGGTCGTGATCGCGGGCGAGCGCGCGGCCGTGCAGCGCGCCATCGAGGCGGCGAAGGGGCGGGGAGCCAAGCGCGCGATCGAATTGCCCGTCAGTGTCCCTTCCCATTGCAGTCTGATGCGTGGGGCGGGCCAGCGACTGGGCGAGCGCCTGCAGAAGATCGATGTGGGCACCCCCCGGCTGCGCTATTTCAGCCCCGTGGACGTTGCCTACCACGAGCAGCCCTCGGATATCCGCGCACACCTGACCCGTCAACTCTCCAGCCCGGTACAGTGGACCCAGGCGATCCGGGCACTCAGTGGCGAACTGGCCCAGATCATCGAGTGCGGCCCCGGCAAGGTCCTCACGGCACTCAACCGTCGGATCGAGCGCCGCCCGGATCTGGACTTTCTGGCCATCGAGGACGCCGAGACACTTGCGGCCGCACTGGAGGCGACGCGGGGCGGGAAGGCGGGAGCTGAGCATGCTTGAAAAAGACGTTGCGCTGGTCACCGGCGCCTCGCGGGGAATCGGCCAGGCTATCGCCATGGCACTGGCTGGGGCCGGAGCTCAGGTGATCGGTACGTCCACCACGCCGGAGGGCGCCGCGGCGTTCGGCGCGGCTCTGGCGTCGCACGGATACAACGGGCGCGGGGCCGTACTGGACGTGGGTAGCCCTGCCTCCATCGATGCGCTGATCCAGGAGCTGGACCAGGCGGGTCAGATGCCGACGATCCTGGTGAACAACGCGGCGATCACGCGCGACACGCTGTTGCTGCGGATGAAGCCGGAAGACTGGGACCGGGTGATCACGACCAACCTGACCTCCGTGTTCCGCATCTCGAAAGCCTGTCTCAAACGCATGATGAAGGAGCGGCGCGGCCGGATCATCAATGTTACTTCGGTCGTGGGACTCACGGGAAACCCCGGTCAGGCGAATTACGCCGCGGCAAAAGCGGGCATCCTGGGATTCACCAAGTCGCTGGCGAAGGAAGTGGCTTCCCGTGGAATCACCGTCAACGCCGTGGCGCCGGGCTTCATCGACACCGACATGACACGGGCCCTCAACGAGGAGCAGCGGGCGGCACTTCTGGGTCAGATCCCGATGGGGCGGTTGGGGACACCGGCCGATGTGGCCGCCACGGTTCTGTTCCTCAGCTCCCAGCCGGCTGCCTACATCACCGGGGAGACACTGCACGTCAACGGCGGAATGTACATGCCCTGAGCCCCGGGCGGCCCGTTGGACGCGCGCCACAGCCGCGGGCCGCGAGGAACTTCGGCAGGAACGCAGCGCCTGGAGTTTCGTCAGCAAAAACAATCACTCGCACTTGCGTTTGAGTGGCAGCCCCGGGGGTGTTCCCCTACAATACCGCGCCCGCGCTGGCGGCCCTCGCCGCCGGGCCCGTATCGAGCATGCGTTAACGACTACAAAAGGACAAAGCGCTAATGAGCACAGTTGAGCAGCAGGTCAAAGCCATCGTTGCCGAGCAGCTGGGCGTCAAGCAGGAACAGGTCACGAACGATGCGTCGTTCGTGGACGATCTGGGAGCCGACTCGCTCGACACGGTCGAGCTCGTCATGGCTCTGGAAGAGGAATTCGAGATCGAGATTCCCGATGAGGACGCCGAGAAGATCACGACGGTTCAGCAAGCTATCGAGTACATCAACGATCGCCGTACCAAAGCCTGACCCGGAGCGCTTCGGGGCATCCGGTCCGGCTTCCGGCCCGGCTGGATGGCACATCCCCGCGCCCCTCCCATCCGTCGGATCTTCATACAGGTAACGTGTGAGTAAACGTCGCGTCGTCATTACGGGCCTCGGCATCATCTCGCCGGTGGGCAGCACACTCAAATCTGCCTGGGATGCGATCCTGCGCGGGGAGAGCGGCATCGGACCGATCACGCGCTTCGACGTGTCCGCTTTCCCGGTCCGCTTCGGCGGGCCGGTGCGCGACTTTGAGGTGAGCCAGTACATCCCGCCCAAGGACGCCCGCCGCATGGATGACTTCATGCACTACGGCGTGGCTGCAGGCATTCAGGCTGTGAGTGACTCGGGTATCGACTTCAGCAAGAGCGACCCCGCACGCTGCGGGGCCGTCTGCGGAGCGGGTATCGGCGGCCTCGGCACCATCGAGGCGGAATACGACAACTATCTGAAGGGACACAGCCCGCGCAAGATCTCGCCCTTCTTCGTGCCGGCGACGATCATCAACATGATCGCCGGCCACCTCTCGATCAAGTACGGCCTGAAAGGACCGAATCTCGGCATCGTCACCGCCTGCACGACCTCGACCCACGCGATTGGTCTGGGCATGCGCACGATCCAGTATGGCGATGCTGACCTCATCATCGCCGGCGGCGGCGAGATGGCGACGACCATCTGTGGACTCGGCAGCTTCGGCCAGGCGAAGGCGCTCTCCACGCGCAACGATGCACCCAAGGAGGCAAGCCGGCCCTGGGACCGGGATCGCGACGGGTTCGTGTTGAGCGACGGGGGCGGTGCGGTGATCATGGAGGAGCTCGAGCACGCCCGGCGCCGCGGTGCCAACATCTGTGCGGAGATCGTCGGCTTCGGCATGAGTGGCGATGCCCACCATATCACCGCTCCTCCGGAAGACGGTGAGGGTGCGAGGCTGGCCATGAGCAATGCGCTCGCGGACGCCGCCCTGAATCCGTCGGACCTGCAATACATCAATGCGCACGCGACCTCCACACAGCTGGGGGACAAAGCCGAGACGATTGCCATGAAGAGAGCGTTCGGCGATCACGCCAGGCGTCTCGCCATCAGCTCGACCAAGTCGATGACGGGGCATCTGCTGGGCGCCGCAGGCGTCATCGAGGCGATCTTCTCCATTCTGGCGATCCGCGATGGCGTCGTGCCTCCGACCATCAACTATCACACGCCCGACCCGGACTGCGATCTCGACTACGTGCCCAACACGGCGCGGCGGATGAAGGTCGATGTCGCTCTCTCGAACTCGTTCGGGTTCGGCGGAACCAACGGCTCGGTCATCTTTCGGCGCTTTACGGGCTGAAGGGCGACCCTTCAGGGCACTCCGGGACAATGCCGTGGGAGCTCGCAGTCGCCCCATCATCCGCGAGCTCGACGTTGCGCCCGAGGTGCTGCGCCGCCTGGCGACCCGGCATCCGGATCGCTATCCGGTGCTCTTCGACAGTGCGGCCGATGGGCCACTGAGCCAGACCAGCATTCTCGTCGCCGAGCCGCGCGCCTCACTGTGGCTCGACCGCGAGGGTCGTCTGGGAGCGGACGCTCTCGTGCCCCGGGGGACGAGCTTCCTCGAGGCACTCGAGAACTGGTGGCTGGCCGAGCGCCTCCCGGCCACACCCGGCGAGCTGCCATTCTGCGGCGGGTGGGCCCTGTTTCTGAGCTATGAGCTTGCTCAGGAGGTCGAGCCGCAGCTGCGTCTCCCCCGCGCTCACCTTCCTTGGCAGGCCTTCGCCATCCGCTCGCCCGCGGCATTGGTCCACGAACGCTCCAGCGGGCGCGTATACATCGCAGGGGAGTCGGAGGCAGCCGATGTTGTGCGGCGCATCGAAGCGGATGCGCGGGACGTTGCAGGTCCTGACGGCGCGGCGCCGCAGCCGGTGCAGGTGGAGGAGTTGATCGAGGAGCCGCCGGAGGCCTACCTGCAGCGTGTCATCCGCGCGAAAGAGTACGTGCGCGCGGGTGATATCTATCAGGCCAACCTGTCACGCCCGTGGAACGTGCGACTGTCTGGTGAGCCGGACGTGGGCGCACTCTACAGTCGGCTGTGCAGCGTAAACCCTGCCCCCTTTGCAGCGCTCGCGCAGTGGCGCGGCGCGAAGATCCTGAGCTCCTCACCGGAGCGTCTCGTGCGTATCCAGGGCAGTCGGATTGACACGCGGCCCATCGCGGGCACGCGCCCCCGCAGCCGCCGGCCGGGTGATGATCACGCGGAAATGACCGAGCTGGCGCGCCATCCCAAGGAGCGAGCCGAGCACATCATGCTCATCGATCTGGAGCGCAACGATCTGGGGCGTGTCTGCCGAGCCGGCTCCGTGCGGGTGGATGAGCTCATGAGCATTGAATCCTACGCGCACGTGCACCACATCGTGTCCAATGTGAGCGGTGAGTTACGCAGCGAGGTCACGCCGATCGGCGCGCTGCGCGCCGTGTTTCCCGGTGGCACGATCACCGGCTGCCCTAAGTTCCGCTGCATGCAGATCATCGCCGAGCTCGAGGGGCAAGGACGGGGGGCCTACACCGGCTCGCTTGGATTCCTTGGCCGCGACGGCAGCATGGACATGAACATCCTGATCCGCACCATGACGGTGCTCGAGCGGCACGTGGAGCTGCGGGCGGGCGGAGGTATCGTCGCCGACTCCGATCCCCAGCGAGAGCTGGAGGAAACGCGC
Source organism: Steroidobacteraceae bacterium (assembly GCA_036501985.1). Classification (GTDB taxonomy): domain Bacteria; phylum Pseudomonadota; class Gammaproteobacteria; order Steroidobacterales; family Steroidobacteraceae; genus 13-2-20CM-66-19. Next base: position 157,008 of record DASXZI010000019.1, read on the forward strand.
GCGAAGGCGCGCGGCATGCTGGCGGCCTTTGCACCTGCGACCTGCCCGGGAGCCAGTGCATGAGCGACGCGCCAGAGGCGGCGCGGGGTGAGTCAGAGCCTGCGGTGAGCGCGCAGCGCGGGAGACTCTCGGTGCCTGGATTCGACAGGTTGTTGGTGAATGGGCTCGAGAGCGCCGCCATCTCGCCCCTTGATCGAGGCGCGCACTTCGGCGACGGGCTGTTCGAGACGATTGCCTGCCGGTCGGGACGCGCGCGGTTTCTCGCGCTGCACCTCGAGCGGCTGATGCAGGGCTGCAGCCGCCTCAGGATCCCCTACGAGGATCTGGCGGCGACGCGAGCTGAGATCGAGAAGCTTGCGCGAGAGTGCGAGCGCGCACTCATCAAAGTCCTCGTGACGCGTGGTCAAGCGGTTGCGCGCGGCTACGGTATTGCGGGCACCGAGAAGGCGATGCGCATCACAATTCGATACACAGGGCCCCAGGAGGAACCGGCGTGCCAGCAGGATGGCGTGATGGTCCGTACGCTCGCGCTGCGCCTGGGCGAGAATCCGCTGCTGGCCGGGCTGAAGCATTGCAACCGGCTCGAGCAGATCCTGGCCCATGCGGAATACTCACAGAGCGGGGCGGCCGAAGGCATTCTCTTCAGCAGCACGGGACGGCTCGTATCGGGCACCATGAGTAACGTTTTCATCGTGCGTGGATCGACACTCCTGACTCCCCTCATTGACCGGTGTGGCGTGGCTGGAGTTATGCGACGAGTGATCATCAGAGAAGCCGGGCGCACCGGTATCCCGGTACGTGAATGCGAGCTGGGGGCAGCCGATCTGCAGACGGCCGACGAGATGTTCCTGACTAACGCACGCGTGGGCATTTGGCCCGTGCGCGCACTGGATGAGAGGACTCTGGGTCCCGGGCCGATCACGCGCCGACTGCAGAAATGGATGACCCCGTTACTCGAAGAGCCCGCTGATGCGTAGCGAGCATGGTCGTGTCCTGGTCGTGCTGCTTACTTTGGTGGTGCTCGCGGCGTGCGCGGCCGCAGCGGGCTACTACTGGCTGCAGCGTGCGTTCCACGCTCCAGGTCCTTCGCAGAGCATCGCGCGAATTCAGGTGGAGCAGGGAGCGAGCGTGCGCAGCGTCCTCGGTGGTCTTGCCCGAGTGGGGGCCTTGCGCCAACCGCGCGCCGTGGAGCTGTATCTGCGGTTGTCGAGGCGCATCACCGGGCATCAGCTTCGCATCCAGGCGGGCATGTACGAGATTCCCGCCGGCGCCAGTGCGGCCCAGATTCTGGCGCTGTTCGATCAGGGGAAGGTGGTTCTCGAGCAGATCACTGTCATCGAAGGCACCATCTTCACCGATTTCCGTCGGGCGCTGGATCACCACGCCGCGGTGACCCACACGCTGCTGGGAAAGAGTAATGCCGAACTGATGGCGGCCCTGGGCCACCCGGGAGAGGATCCAGAAGGGCGCTTCTTTCCCGATACCTACCGATTTGCGGCGAGGACGCCGGATGTGGAGATCCTGAGGCTGGCCTATGAGGCCATGCAGAGGGCCTTGGAGAGTGCCTGGCAGCAGCGCAGTACCGATCTGCCGTTGCAGAGCCCGTACGAGGCTTTGATCCTCGCCTCGATCATCGAGAAGGAGACAGGCGCCCCGCAGGAGCGAGCCCGGATTGCGGGGGTGTTCATCAGCCGGCTGCGCAAGGGAATGAGGCTCCAGACCGACCCCACGGTCATCTACGGCCTGGGATCCAATTATGATGGGGAGATCCGCACCCGGGATCTGACGACGGACACCCCGTACAACACCTACACCCGGGCGGGATTGCCCCCCACCCCCATTTCCCTGCCGGGCCGGGATTCGATCCTGGCCGCTGTCCATCCCGAGGAGACCGGCGAGCTGTATTTCGTCGCGACGGGTACCGGGGATGGCCGGCACCATTTCTCGAAGACGCTGGAAGAGCACAATGCCGCCGTGAAGAGCTATCTTGAGCATCTGCACGCCCAGCAGCGAGCTGCGAGCACCCGTGGGGCAACAGGTACGGCGCCCCACGGAGAAACCGCGACCGGCTCGCACGGAGGATCGCCCTCCGACCCTTCACCGCCGAGCTCGAAGTGAACCGAGGCCGCTTCATCACGCTGGAAGGCATCGAGGGCGCTGGGAAGTCAACGTTGGCTGCAGCGCTTCGCGACTGGCTGGCCCAGCAGGGCGTGCGGGCTCGCCTTACCCGCGAGCCGGGCGGTACCCCGCTCGCGGAGCGAGTCCGATCCATCGTCCTGGAGCGAGGCAACGAAACGGTCACGCCGCCAGCGGAGACGCTGCTCATGTTTGCCGCCCGGGCGATTCACCTCGAGAATCTCATTCGCCCGGCGCTCTCGCGGGGCGAGTGGGTGATCTGCGATCGATTCACCGACGCCACGCGGGCCTACCAGGGCCACGGCCGAGGCATGGATCTGGCCTGGATCGAGCAACTGGCGCACGCCGTGCAAGGCGAGCTACAACCCGACCGGACGCTGATTCTGGACCTGCCGGTGGCTGTGGGACTGGCTCGCGCACGCGGCCGTTCCGGCAGCGCGGCAGATCGCTTCGAGGCCGAGCGCGCGGAGTTCTTCGAGCGCGTGCGCGCAGGCTACCTGACACTTGCACGGGCGGAGCCTGAGCGTATCGGTGTCATCGATGCCGCAGGCTCCATCGATGAGGTGCTCAGGGGGGCGACCGCAGCTCTCGCCCCGCTCGTGCACCGATCTGCCGACAGGATCCCGCGCTCATGAGCTTGCCCTGGCTGAACAACGAGACCACCACGATCCGTGCGGCCTACGCAGCGGATCGGCTGCCGCACGCCTTGTTGATCCATGAGGCGCCCGGAGCCGGCGGTGAGTGGCTGGCCGCCTGGATCGCCCAGCTCGTGCTGTGCACCCATCCCGGCCAGGCGCCGTGTCAGCAGTGTGCGGCCTGCAGTCGCGTGCCAGCGGGGCAGCATCCCGATCTGATCCGCATTCACCCGATCGACGACTCGCGGCAGATCCGCATCGAGCAGGTGCGGGAGCTGGGGCAAGAGCTGGCGCTGACCAGCCACCAGGGTGGTTACAAGGTCGGCATTCTCTCGCCTGCGGACCTTCTGAACCGGTTTGCGGCCAATGCGCTGCTGAAGACCCTGGAGGAGCCCTCGCCCCGCACCTTGTTGATCCTGGTTGCGACGCAGCCTTCGCGACTGCCCGCGACCATTCTTAGTCGCTGCCAGCGAATCCGTGTGCGGGCACCGACGCGAGAGGAGGCTGTCCAATGGCTGGAAGGAGCCCGGGGCAAGGCCGATTGGAGCGCGGTACTCGATGTGCTGGGAGAGGCGCCCTTACTCGCGGCCGAATCGGACCCAGCAGCCCTCGTGCAGGTCGGCAGCGAAGTGCACCGCAGCCTGGATGAGTCGCTCGCCGGCTCGCTGGACCCGGTCTCCACCGCCGAGCGCTGGTCCCGCTCGGAGCTGCCGCTGCGGCTGAGGTGCTTTGAGAACTGGCTCACGAAACGGATTGAGGAACATTTCGGAACGGCCGGCGGCTTTACAGAAGTGGGCGCTGTCCCCTACTTGCCAGAGGCCCGGACGGTCTTGAATATACGGGCGCTCTTCGGGCTGCTGGACGGGGTGAGAGACCTCAAGTCCGCGCTCGAGACGCCGATCAACCGGGGACTGGCGCTGGAGGAACTCCTGCGGCGCCTGGCACCTAAGATCGAGAACACTGCCGTGAGCCGGGTGAGGTAGGCACTTGCGTACTGGTGGGAACAAGCCGGGTCTGTTGACCCTGACCATAAAAGACAAGAGCGCGCTGTACCTGGCGTACATGCCGTTCGTCCGCAATGGGGGGCTGTTCATACCCACCAACAGCAACTATCGCCTGGGCGATGAAGTCTTCATGCTGCTGAATCTCATGGGCGAGGACGAGAAGCTCCCCGTCGCCGGGCGCGTCATCTGGGTGACGCCCAAGGGAGCGCAGGGCAAGCGCACTGCGGGAATCGGGGTGCAGTTCAGCGATCAGGATCGCGGACAGACCCAGAAGAAGATCGAGAATTATCTGGCCGGCGCGCTGTCCGGCGACAAAGCCACTCATACGATGTAGCGCCGGGCCAATTCGGCCGTATTCCCTCTAATTCCGTCTCTCTCGCTTTCTCTCGGTTTCTCAGTAATATACGCGCCTTGATTGGCCTCGGCAACGCGTGCCGCGAGAGGTCAAATCGCTCCAGTGGTTACACGCAGCGACAAGGCGACACACACTTGAGACTGACCGAGGACCTACTACGCGGGCGAAAGCGACCCACATCGGGCCAACAGTTCGAATGGGATGACCTGGTCGCAGGCTTCGGCGTTCGGTTCACCCGTACCGCAACGGCCTTTGTCATCCAGTGGCGCAATCCCGACGGATCCAAACCACGCGAGACGCTGCGGCCCCGCTGGCCGAGCCTGAGCGTCCAGGCGGCGCGTGAGGCTGCTCGCAGGCGCCTGGGCGAAGTGGTCGCAATCGCCGGCACGGCAGCCTCGCAGCGACTGCGTGATGCGATGCGCGCCTGGTTTGACCGCAAAACCGAAACGGCCGGATGGCGACCGCGATATCGCACCAAGGTCGACAGCTTGCTCCGTCACTACGTCGAGAGCGAGGAAACGGTGCGCGTGCGCCTGCGGCCGACGGTGCGCAAGGCCGTGGAAGACCTCGGCAACAAGCCAGTGGCGAGTGTCAGTCGCAGCGATGTCATGCGCGTCGCCGATGGTCTCAAGCGTGGTAGCGCCGAACAGTTCATGGCTATTGGCTCGTCGTTCTACAACGACATGTTTGATCGCGGCGTCGAGGTCGTGAATCCCTTTCGCAACCGACTGCGCGTCACGGGCGGCCGGCGGGTGCGATCGCGCACGCTGACCGACGCGGAATTCTGCAAACTGTGGGGCGTACTGAAGAAGGAGGGGGATCCGGCACTCGGTGCATTCGCGATGTTGGCCTTCACTGCGGCCAGACGCCGAGAGGTGACACAGATGGCCTGGGCTGAAGTCGACCTCGAGGCTGCGAGCTGGACGTTGCCGCCGGAGCGACGGAAGACAGGACGTAAGGATCCGCATCCGTTCGTCGTCTACCTTCATCGCTCTGCGGTCGAGACCCTGCGCAGGCAGCCGCGGCTCGAGGGCTCGCCGTTTGTATTCTGGGGCCGCCGCGACGAGCGACCGTTTGATTTCCATTACGCGTTGATGCAGCGGCTTAGGACGGCCGGCATAGCAGATT
>DASXZI010000020.1:0-90327 GCA_036501985.1 Steroidobacteraceae bacterium
GGATTCGACTGCAGGCGCCGAAGTCGGCTCGATTGGCGGCTCGTCTCTCACCGCACCCGCGCGCAGCATCGGTGGGGGGCGTGTCGTCACGCGATTCAGCGTCGCATCCAGGGAGGGCGGCGAGGCCAGGGCACGCTGAGACCGGCGGCGGTTGAGGTCGTCTTGCTTGCCGCCATTCCCTGCAGCAACTCGACCGAGACCCTGGTGGTGGCGGTCACGTGCGCCGGCTTTCAGCTGTTTGCGGTATCAGCGGCGCAGCTGGTGCGTAACGAGATGGCGGCCCGCAATGAACTCATGCGCGCCAACGTTGAACTCAAGGCCGCCTATGCTCTGCTCGATGAGAGCGCGCGCAATGGCGAGCGCCTGCGGATTGCCCGCGATCTGCACGATGTCATGGGTCACACCCTGACCACGCTTGCCGTGCACTTGGACGTCGCCGATCGGCTCGTCACCGGGCAGGCGAAGGAACATCTCGATTGCGCCCGCGCGGCGTCTTCCCAGCTTTTGGAACAGGTCTCCTGGAGGCGGTTCGCACCGTTGCGACAGGTGGATCCTATTTGTGTGCCCCGCTGGTCGCGGAACTTACCCGCGATACGGTGAATGCCGGCCAGCGCGGCGAGCAGCTCGAGATTATCGAGCGTCTGACGGCCCGCGAGACGGAAATACTGAAGCTGATGGCAAGCGGCATCAGCAATCGGGCCATCGCCGACGCATTGTCGCTCAGCGAGGGCACGGTCAAGAACCATGTTTCCAGCGTCTTTTCGAAGCTCGGGGTCACCGACCGCACCAATGCCGTGTTGCGAGCCATCGCTAAGGGCTTGGTCTGACCTTTCAAGCCCTCCGCGCGGCATGACCCCGAGTGGCCTATTCTTTTGCCGGTGCGCTTTTCGTCGGCTGCGGAGCAGGCGCCCCATCCCGGCCGACGTGACTTAGATCCCGATGGTCCGCGGGTTCGTGTATCTGGTCGCTGTGATCGACTGGTACGCCCGCAAGATCCTCGCCTGGCGCCTCTCGAACAGCTTGACGGCCGACTTCTGCCTCGAGGCGCTTCCCTTGACCGGCGCACGCCCGATGCCGTGTACTTCAACTCGTTGCCGCTCGCGGCGGCTGCTTAGCCCGCACAGATCCACTTATCCGACCCGCGAAAACTGTCTCGTTTTGTGGGGCCACCTCTGGGTGTGCCCGGGGACGGGGCTGGCAAGCGCTACAAGTGAGTGATTAATAAGCCCCGAGAACCACGGCATCGGACTGAAAATCTGCGTGTCGGTGAGAATTTCGCCCAGGCGCCATTTAAAAACGGCGCAACGATTGCCTCCACTGAGCCGTGGGCTGGAATGGCATTGGCGTGGATAGCCTGGTATGCCGCGCTGGCGGGGAGGTCCGGACTGAGGCGGCGATCAGGCAGGCCTTCAGCGCCCTCGTCGCTCAAATCGTCTTGAACAAGTGCGCATGTGCTGCGCTGACGGGCAGCAGTTCTGGACGGTCTTTCAGCTTCACTTCCAGGGAGCCTCGAAAGGCGCGGTACACGGTGTCGATGGCATTGACGTTGACGATGACGCTGCGATGAATCTGCCAGAAGAGGTTCGGGTCGAGCTTCTCCTTGACCTCTTTGAGTGTTGCGGTCAGCAGAAACTCCGCATCGGTCGTGTACAGAATAGTGTACTTGTTGTCAGCGCGCAGATACCGGATATCGCCAATGGTGACCAGCTTGAACTCCGAGCCGCGGGGGACCGTGAGCCATTGAAGGTAGCGCGAGGGCTGGCTCACCTGAGATTCTCGGATGAGCTGCAGCAGCTCTCCGAGATCCGGCGGCGCGGTCCGAAGTCGCTCCTGCAGGCGCTGGACACTGACCCTGAGCCTTTCCAGGGAAACGGGCTTCAACAGGTAGTCCAAGGCTCCGTGCTCGAACGCGGCCAGCACGTGCTGGTCATAGGCTGTGATGAAAACGACATGCGCCTTGCCACTTACTCGCTCCGCGACGGTGAGGCCATCGACGCTCGGCATATGGATATCCAGGAACATTACATCGGGGGAGAAGCGCTCTAACGCGCTCAGCGCCTCTGCCCCGTCCGCCACCTCTGCGCAAATTGACATCTCGGGCCAGAGACTCTCCAGCATTGAGCGAATCTCACTCCGTAATAAGGGCTCATCCTCGGCGATCACCACTCGGGCGGCTCTCATGGCACACCCCCGAAGCTCTGAAATTGAGCCGTTCCTGCTTGAATACTTCGCAGTCGCTGGACCAGGCGTTCGAGGGTCTCGGCAGCTTGGGGGTCCTCGTTGCGGAGGCTGTCTCGGATCTCGGTCAGCTCCTGAAACAGCATCGGCCCGTCGATCTGCTTGCGAGCGGCATCGAGTCGTGCCTGCAGCACCGCGCGTTCCAATCGGACCCGCTTCATTTGCGCCCGCTTCACACCCTGCCTCACCCGCGCCGTCTGGATGCGGTTATCCAGAACGATCAGGGCCAAACTCGGCCAGAGCGCCATCTGCATTGTGGCCTCGAGGACGAACAGAACCACGCTGCGTTCCGTCCGCCACGCCATGTCGAACCACAAGAGCGTGAACAGCAGCGCGCTCACGAGGCTCGCAGCGATAACTGCGAGCGCGTACGACAGTATTCTGCGCGCGCCGCGACGTACTGCTTCTTCGGCGATGCCCATGGCCAACAGTACCAATAGTGCGGCAACCATCCACGAGAAGGTCTCCGCGATCACGTAACTTCCGAATCTGGCCTGCGCGTCCAGTCCGAGCCATTGGCGAGCCAGCAGGATGAGGGCGTAAGCCTCGGCGATGGCGACGCGTCGCCAGGACAAGGAGTTAGAAATAGCGCGCCTGAAAGTCATGCCGTTGCGTCCAGGGGTATCTTGATCGTAGCGACGACCCCATGTGGGCTGGCCGCCTCGAGAGAAAATGAAGCGTGTTGCCTATATTGCAGTGCTAAACGGGCACGGATATTAGCCAGGCCCGAGCCACTGCCCTCCGCAACCCGCATGCCGACACCACTGTCGATGACGCTCAGGATCAATGCGGCCGCTTCCCGCCTCGCACTCACTCCGACAGACCCGCCGTCGGGCGCGGGACCGATCCCGTGCTTGATGGCGTTCTCGACCAATGTCAGCAGCATCACCGAGGGGACGGTAAATCCCTTCAGGGTCTCCGGAATCCTCACGTCGTAGGAGAGGCGCGCGCCCATTCGCACCTGCTGTATGTGTAGATAAGATTCGATCAGTTCGGCTTCGTCTTCCAGTGACGAATCACTCTTGCGCAGCTTCGGCAGCGCAGGCCTCAGATAGCGCAACAGATCGTCGATCAGCACGGCCGCTGCGGCGGGCTGCGCGTATGCGAGCGTGCGGACGGTTGCCAGAGTGTTAAACAAAAAATGCGGCTCCACCTGCGCGCGAAGGAGCTCGAGTTGCGCTCGGTTGAACTCCGCGTCCAGAGCGGTACTGTCGAGTGCAGCTTTGAACAGGTCGGCCTTGCTGTGCTGAACCGTGCTGTGCAGGAAGCAACCCACACAGATCAGCAGGAAGGTCACAAAGCCCTGCGAGATATGGTCGAACGCGGGAGCGGCATGGAACACCAGCACGGCAAAGCGATTGCCCCAGAAGGTCCCGAGAATCGCCGCGCCGACGGCCCAGACCCAGCGCAGGGCTCCCTGCCGCGGGGCCAAGCGGAGCGCGGTACTCAGGATCAGAGCGGCGGGAAACATGAGGGCGCTCCACCTGATTGTCCCGTTCAGGGCGCCAGCCAGTCGCGTATTCAACGGCAGATCCAACGCATCGTCCACGAAGCCGAAAAGAACGTTGTATAAGACCAGGGATGTCACCAGGAGCGTGACATACCCAATATCCTCGAACCACCCGCGGATACGAGTCAGGAAGTACCACTGAGCACGCCGGAAAATGCGCCCAAGGTCGGGCGTCGATCCGATGGATTCCGTGTTGAGAGTTAGCATCGCGCGATTCTCAATGCGAATAGCTGCGCGTCAGGTGATAGTAGCGCAGCGGCGGTCCGGGGGGAACGTCGCGGCGAATGGCTGCCAGTTAGGGCCCGCGATCGGGCCCATTCACTCCCGATAAAGCACCGTTCACTCCCCTGATATCCGCTTCGTCGGATAATTACTGCGCGCATTTCCCCGTCGCGTCCACAATCGGCGCGCTTTAACGGGCAATGGAGTGCCCGAACAACACGGCTGCGGCGCCGAAGCAACGCAGAGTTGGGCTGGCTGGATGGTCCGCTCCGCGTACATCGAATTCGCCGCGGGGGGGCCCACTATGCGAACTTCCAACAGCGAATGCGTGAGGCTGCTGATGGCGGCGGTCTGTTGTCTCGCAGCATCTGCACTGCCGGTACCGTCGGCGCTGGCCGATGCCTCCCAGCGGTCTTCGGGGATACCCGTAGCCACAGTACGCTCGGCGCCGCACGGGCAACATGGGTTTCCGTTCATGAGCTCGGTCCTGAATCTCGCCCACAGCGGATTCATCGAGCAGGAATTTCTCATCTCCGGAATGGCCACTGCCTATATCCCCGTCTCGCCGCTGCAGGCGGATGGACGCTGGGACGTCAAGCCGAACCCCGGTGTGGAAGCGCCCTACACCACCCGGATCCTCGTCCGGCGGCCTATAGACCCGAAGCGCTTCAATGGCACGGTACTGGTTGAGTGGTTCAATGAGACCGGCGGCTTCGACACGGCCTCCGACTGGTTATACACCCATGAGGAGTTGCTGCGCGAGGGCTACGCCTACGTGGGTGTAACTGCGCAGTTCGTCGGTGCGCGCGCCTTGGTTTCCTGGGAGAGCGGTCCCGGCGCTCGGTACGCTACCGTGTTCCACCCGGGCGACTCCTTTAGCTACGACATCTTCTCGCAGGCAGGCAGGGTACTGACCCATGCACGCAGCGGCGACCCTCAGCCGCTTGGCAACCTGACGGGGCGCGTTCGCGCGCTGCTCGCCACGGGCTTTTCGCAATCAGCCATCCTGGTGACGACCTACGTCAATGCCATTCATCGGCTTTCTCCAGTCTATGACGGTTTCCTGATCCATGACGGTGGCTTCGGGGCGCCTTTGTCCATCGACGCGGGCTCGCTCAACGGCGACCCGATTCCGGGCAACGTGCCTGTCACGCCTTTCATCGACACCCCCTATCCGATGCGCTTACGGAACGACCTGCAGGTACCGACGCTGATTCTCCTGTCGGAGTTCGGGTTATCGGATGACGGTGTAGGGGCTGCACGCAGCTTCCATTTGCAACCCGACTCGGCTCGTGTGCGGGTCTGGGAGATGGCCGGTGGAACGCACCTCGAGAGTGGCTGGCTGCAGGATTTCATTGTCGACGTTGACAAGACCTTCCCGGGCTTTCCATTGGATGGCTGTGAAGGTCCACCGGGCATCCCAAGCGTCGTCCATGGGCGCGTGGAGCGCGCAGCGTTGAATGCTCTCGCTCACTGGGCGGATGCCGAGCAGTCACCGCGATCGGCACCGCGAATGAGCTTGAATGTACCCAACCCGCCGGACTCCTTCGACCAGCTCGTGATGTTCAATCGCGATCCGGCCACCCATCTCGTGGTGGGCGGCATACGGCTGCCGGACGTGTCGGTTCCGACTGCAACTCTCAATGGCAACCGGGATGAGCTCGACCCGGAAGTGCTGGGTCCTGGTGTGCAGTGCGGCCTGGTTGGAAGCTACGATCCCTGGAACCGCGATGCAGACCCCTGGGATGGCCAGGCTGGACTCGATCCGTCTCCGACACCCGAGCCGGACCTGCAGGTTCTCTATGAGACGCATCCAAGTTATGTCCAGCGCGTGACGCGCGCAACAGCGCAGTCCGTGATAGACGGCTTCTTGCGACCCGCTGACGGGGTCGAAGTGGTGCTCCATGCACTGCGAGCGCCCGTTCCTTGACGATCCACAAACGACTCACGCCCGAATGGGAGGCACCATGAAATGTCATAGTACAGTAAGTTTGGTTTCGATGGCGTTGGCCGCGGCCGCGGCAATAGCTGGTTCAGCGACGGCACTCGCGGACGATGAGAACGAGGGGCCGGCTCAGGCCGTCGCGCAACTATATGAGCTGCAGGCGGCGTTCCACGAGGCTGCCGGTGGGGCCGGCGTGGACGTCACGACGAAAGCCCAGCATCTGCAGGAGATGCTGGAGCTCTTCACCGCTGATGCGGTCCTGGTGGTCGGCAGCACCGTCTATGTCGGTCGAGGCGAGGCCAATACTTCGACTTGCGCGCCGGGCACGCTGACGATCTGCGACTTTTTCCAGAATCACGCCGGGTCCTTCGTGTTGGGTCGCAACTGGGCGGCACTCACCACACTGTCGCGCACTCACTTCGAGGTGCACGGCAAGCTGGCCGATGTGTACTTCGAGTGCCACTACATCGATGTGGCGACGGGGGTGAAAATGTCAGACGTGTCATACGGACTGCTCGGCCAGCCCAGCACTGGACAGGCGCGAAAGGTTCGCGGCAAGTGGCTGCTCTCCTTCGCAGAGGTCGGTTCGCCGGCGCTCACCGGCTACTAGGTGCCTATAACAACCGACGCGCTACTGGGGGCGCCGGGGTCCGGCCGTCCGGGTTGCCTGCTCTCGCGCCCCTTGCGCCCGGTATGCTTTCCAGCTCTCGTCGATGAGATAAGCGTGAATGTCATCCACGTCCTGCTGGCTCAGGAGATCGTCGAATCGCTCCATGCCCGTCGGGGCGACGGCGCCGTGCAGGACGATGTCGTTGAATGCCGCCTGCAGCCCCGGGCCCAGGCGCCGCAGATCGGGCGTGCTGCTCGGGCCCAGGACATGGCAGCGGGAGCACTCCTGGATGAATTTGACCTCTCCCGAGCGGATGCTGGCCTGACCGGCGGTCTGGGCGGGCGGTTTCGGCACCGGCGGCTCACTGCGCGGCGGCGGGGTCGGGACGGCTGGGCCGCCGAGTTTGAAAGCGATGATGCGGTTGATGTTCTCGTATTTGCGAGCCGCGCTGCCCGGTGGGATCGCGCCCACGGTGATCGCCGCTCCGCCGTAACCCGCCTGGATGACCACGAACTGCTCGCCCCGTACGGCGTAGGTCATCGGTGCGGCCATGAGGTGACTGCCGGTGGGAATCACCTTGAGTATCCTGCCGGTATCGGCTGCATACACCCACAGTTCGCCGCTGCCGCGGCCCTGGAATACGAGGTTGGAGGCCGTGCTCATCACTCCGCCGTCATAACCGCGAACACCGGACGAAGTCTCGTGCTCCCACACCGTGCGCTGTGCGACAGGGTCCCAGGCACGGATGAGCTCGCGAACCAACTTACCCTTGCGGCTCCCCTGGATCGAGTTCCGATCGGGTAGCGGTCCGTACAGTCTTTTCAGATCGGCGGCGTCGTACGTGTCATCCGGCATGATGCCGTTCACGGTGAAGAAGCCATCCAGGAACTGGACTGCACCGCCGTTGTGCACCATGTCCACCCATACATTCGGCACATCGAGCACGGGTATGTACGTGAGGTGCGTGGATAGGCTGTAGGACATCGGATGCCACGTATGTCCGCCGGCCCAGGACGGGTAGACATTCTTCGGCCCGGCGAACCAGTCACCCTGTGCCGTGGGGACGGGTCGGCCCGTCTTGAGATCCACGTGCGTGGCCCAGTTCACGTAGGTGTAGTTCGCCGCGGACAGCAGCTCGCCGGTGGCCCGATCGAGGATGTAGAAGAATCCGTTCTTCGATGCCTGCATCAGGACCGGATGTGGCTTTCCATTCACAGTCAGCTCCGCCAGCACCATTTTCTGTACGGCATCGAAATCCCAGCGATCGTGCGGTGTCGTCTGGTAATGCCAGGCCAGCCGGCCCGTGTCGGCGTGTACGGCAAGGATCGAGGCGGTAAAAAGCTCATCGAGATCGTTCGCAGGACCCAGCAACCGTGAGTCGTAGGGTGCTGCGTTGGCCGTGCCGAAGTAGACGAGGTTGCGGTCGGGATCGTAGGCGAAACCGTCCCAGACCGTGCCGCCCCCCTTGTATTGGGCCGCGCGATGCGCTTCCCACGTCTTGTCGGCGATCGCGAGCTCCGGATTCTCGTAAGGCTGTCCGCGAGCCGGCGGCACAGTGTAGAAGCGCCACTTCAGCGTACCGGTCTGCACATCGTATGCGGACACATAGCCCCGTACGCCGCCGTGGCCCATGTCGGCTCCGCCGTTACCAATCACGACCACTCGTCCGGCAATCTGCGGAGCGCCGGTGCTCGAGTAGGGCAGAGAGTGATCGGCAATGGTGTCGGCTTCCCAGAGCTTCTTTCCCGTTGCGGCATCCAGTGCGTGCAGCCGACCGTCGACGGACGCCACGTACACGCGTCCCTTCCACACAGCCACGCCGCGATTGACGAGGTCGCAGCAGGGCTGGCGGGCCGCGAGATGGACGGCATGCGGGTCATACCGCCAGATCTGCCGGCCGGTTACCGCATCCAGCGCGTAGACGAAGCCCCATGTCCCTGACGTATACATCACCCCATCGACGACGACAGGCGTGGCCTCCTGGCCGCGATGGGTGCCCAGGTCGTATTGCCAGGCAAAGCCCAGCTTGCTGACGTTCTGACTGTTGATGCTCGTCAGCGGGGAGTAGTACGTGCCGTCCTGGTCACGTCCGTTGGTGAGCCAGTTGTCAGGGTCGGTCGCTGCCGCCTTCAGCCGGACTTCGTCGACGAAGCCCGGCGCACGGGCGGATTCCGGCGCCGCCGGCAGGATGTTGGAGGCCATCAGGCCGACTGCGCAGGCGGCGGCGGGTGTCAGAGTTCTCACGATGCGTCATTGTCGTCCCAAACCGGTGCAGCCGTCCAGATTACGGGGCCGGCGCCATCGCCAGGTCATGAATCTCACCGGGCGCCAACACTCGATTGAACACGTGCACGTCGTCGATGATGCCGTCGAAACCACGCTCCAGATCGAACACTCGGTTGCCGATGGTCAGCGGGATGCTCGAATCATCCGCCAGCCCTCCTCCACCGTTGACATAGGTACCGTCGGCCGGAACTCCGCTGATGTAAAGGTGCACGCTGTCGCCTCGGTACGAGCCATCCCAGGTGGCCGCCACGTGCTGCCAGATGTTCCTGGAAAGGAAGCGATTCGTCTGTCGGGTCACTGCGGCCGCGCTGAACTCATCACCGACGAACTGCAGCCCGCCATTGCTCATCTTCAGCAGCCAGCCACGTGCGTTGCCGTCCTTGTCCACGATCCTGCCACTGTTGCCGTCGGAACGCGGGTTGATCCAGGCCGTCACCGTCAGCCCCTTCACGTAGAGATTGGTTAGCGCCGCGGCGCTGCGAACCCGTACTGCAGCGCGCCCACCGCGGAAGTCCAGCGCGCCGCGGATCTTACCCGTCACCCAGGTGGGGTTATTCACGAGCGTTCCGGCGTTTCCTTCGGTTGAAGAGTCCCTGGCGACACTTCCCGCCCCGTCGTCGAATCTCCAGTAACCCACCAGGGAATTTCCAGTCGGCGTTGCGATGGCATAATCCCGAAACACGCTGGAGGTGGGAGTGCTCAGGGTGATGCGGATGCGCGCCCCGGAAGTCGGGCTCTCCGGCACGACGAATGTCAGAGTCGGGCCGCTCCCCTTCGCAACCAGCGAGTCTTCGCTGCCGAGGAGCGCAATCGACCAGGAGAGCGGCATTCCCGATCCTCGCGTCGTGACCCTCTCTCCCGGCGCCAGCACGCTCCCCGCGGCAGGCTCGATGATCTGCGGCATCGGCCCGCTCACCGTGAGGACAGCCCGGATAAGGTTGAAGGAGTCGAAGCCGTCGCTGACTGCGGAAAACACGCCCCAGAGGGTCCGACCGTCCGGACTGATCCACCTGGAGGGAAACGACAGGCCGTTACCCTCACCGGCCGTCTCGGTATATCCACCCCAGTCCTCGTAGTAAGCCACCGTGCGCCACGGGCCCCACGGAGCAGGAGCTTCAAAGAAGCCCATGGCGCCGGCGCCGTTGCCGTGCTGCGTAGCCATGATGTAGCGGCCCAACGCCGCGTCGTACACGACCGTCGCATTGGCAGCGGTGCCGGCGGAGACACGAGGATCTTCGAAAATGGCCAGAGCGTTCCCCGCGCTCCTCGACCACAGGGGCAAGCCCTCCCCGTCGAACGCAGTCAGGTACTCAAAATGACCCGGTGTGCCTGGATCTGCGGTGAGCTGACTCGTCGAGGCTCTCCGGAGATAGATTCGCGTGGCATCGCTTGCGCTATCGGGCTGATAGTAGAAATACACGTGCGCGGGATCCATCGCGCCCTGGTAATTTTCTCCGTACTGCAGGGACGTACCCGGATCCGTTGCGCTTCTCCAGGAAGCGACCTGCCAGGTTCTGCCGAGATCGGCGGACCAGGCGAGTGTTCGATCGCGCGGATTGTCGCCCGAGCGCTGCGTGGGATCGGCGCAGTCACAGTTAGCCGCGGTCCACAGACCGCCGTGCCCGTACAGCACGCCGTCGATGGAGATCAGGTCATCGACCTTTCCGCCGAAGGTGGCGCGGCTCTGCGCATACCGGGGGGCGGCGCCCCACACGTTCCGGCCCGAATAGCTGCCGGGCTCACCGGGAAGCGGGGTGCCGGTGATGCGAGCGAACCCGAGACTCACACGCCCGGTCTCGTTGCTGTCACCATCGAAGCCTCCGCCATCGCCCCACGCTGCGTAGAGATTTCCGTCAGCCGCCCAGGTGAGCGGCCACAGATCGCTGCCGTGTGCCTTGCGCATCGCCCCGACAGCGGCGAAATCCCAGCTCATGGCGGTGATCAGCGCGCTCTGCGGATACGGAGGCGTCGCAGCGAAACCGGGTCCGCAGAGCGCAAGGCACGACAGCAACAGAACAGCGATCGCCCCTTCCGGGCGCACACGCAGATCGAGTGGCATCTGGATTCCTCCCTGAATCGAGGGCGGCAGTGTCTACGGCGCACTGCGCGCCAGCCAGCGCTCATTCGTACCGGGTTTCAGCCAATAAGCGCTCGAGCGCAGTTTCGGCCAGCAAGCTTGACCGTTGCGCGTGGCCCGGCCGCAGCAGAGGCTGCGGTATGATCCTGTTGGAAGAATGGCACTGACGGAGCGAGCGCCGGGGCCCGGCGTCATCGGTGGCTTGACGATTATGGCGCTGGATCGGCGTGGCTTTCTGAAATTGTCCGCACTTACGGCGCTCTCACCGGGCCTGCCGCATGTTGCCTCTGCGCGCACACCCGCGCCGTCGCAGCCCATGCAATCCGCCGCTGCCGACGCGAAGCCGGACTACACCCTGCGGATCGCCCGATCGAATGTGGAGCTGGCGCCCGGCCAGCTCATCTCGACCACGACCTACAACGGCCAGTTTCCCGGACCCCTGCTGCGTTTCAAGCAGGGGCGCCGGGTTGTCGTCGATCTGCACAACGACACCGGGACCGCGGAGCAACTGCACTGGCACGGACAGACTCTGCCGGTGGACGTGGACGGCGCGGCAGAGGAAGGCACCCCCTACATCCCCGCGCACGGGACGCGGCGGATTGCCTTCACACCCGGACCTACGGGACTGCGCTTCTATCACTCACACCTGATTGCCGGCTCGAATCTGCAGGCCGGCACCTACAGCGGCCAGGCCGGCCCGGTGCTCATCGAGGACTCGCATGATCCGGGCCACTACGATCGCGAAGTGATCCTGGTGCTGAAGGAATTCGAGCCGAGCCTCTCGCAAGGCGGCGACATGGCGCTGGACTTCCTGGATCCCTCGCGAGTCGATCCGGACCTGAAGCGCGCCGGGGAAGCGGCGATGAGCGCCTCGCTGCGGCGCCGGATGCCGCATGGCTACGAGGTCGGCTACAACCTGTTCTGTATCAACGGCCGCATGCTCGGACACGGCGAGCCCATCCGCGTCAAGGCCGGCGAACGTGTTCTCTTTCATGTGCTCAATGCCAGTGCGACGGAGATTCGCAGCCTCGCCTTGCCTGGACATACTTTCACCGTCGTGGCCCTGGACGGCAATCCCGTACCGCTGCCCCGGCAGCTCGACACCATTTGGCTGGGCACGGCCGAGCGAGTCTCCGCCCTCGTCGAGATGAATCGCCCGGGAGTCTGGATACTGGGGGACCTGGCGGATGAGGATCGTCGCCGGGGAATGGGAGTCGTCGTGGAATACGCGGGCGCGACCGGCCAGCCGCAGTGGGCCGCTCCCACCTCGAGCCGTTGGGACTACACGCGCTTCGGCCGTGGCACGCCGGCTGCTGCGGACGACACCATCGAAATGGTCTTCGCCAAGGTCAACGCGGCGCGCAGCGGATTCAACCAGTGGACCGTCAATGGCTCCTCGTTCTCGATGCGGCAAATGAGCCCTGAGTTCAAGGTCCATGCCGGGCGCCGCTATCGCCTGAAGATGCGCAATGCGAGCGATGACATCCATCCGGTGCACCTCCATCGCCACAGCTTCGAGCTGGTGAACATCGCCGGCCAACCCACCGCCGGGGTGATGAAGGACGTGGTGATGCTTGGGGGCTACCGGCAGGTCGAGGTGGATTTCGTCGCGAACAACCCCGGCCTCACGCTGTTTCATTGCCACCAGCAATTGCACATGGACTTCGGGTTCATGGCTCTGATCGCCTACGCCTGAAGCGCGCGCGGCCGGGGCGCAATCTTTCATCGGCCCGGGGCGCAAGTCTGCGCCGCGCGACACCCCGGCAACGTGCGATCATAGGCAACGGCCGATGGCCAGCGCGCCACACACTTCGCAACAATTGCGTGGAGACCAGCAGCCGATGAAGGACTCCGCCAGACGGATCGCACCTCGTGTCGCGATCCCCGCATTGCCCTGCGTGCTGCGCGCCGCCGGGCTGCTGCTCGCCACGACCCTGCTCGCCTCCTGCAAGTTCGGCGACCTCGGCAGCAAACAGCAGGCCACGCTCGGCACCGAGGGGCTGTGGATCGCGAACGGCACCAACGTCGTGGAGTATGTTCCGGACCAGATGGTCGCGGGCAGCACGGCGGGCACACCGCACCTCACCCTCAGCAGCGCGGAATTCGGCTCCCCGCAGGGCGTCCGGTTCGACGCGGGCGGCAATCTGTGGGTGCTGGACTCCGCCGGCATGATCAACGGCGCGGCGACGCCGGCGATCTTCGGTTTCAGCCCCTCCCAGGTCACCGCCCTGGGAACCAACAGCGCCCCCGACCCGGTCACCGTGATCACCTCGACGGCCCTGAAGGATCCACAGCAATCGGTGTTCGACCCGCAAGGCAACCAGTGGGTCACCGATCATGACAGCAACACGATCCTGGTCTTCACGGCAGGCCAGCTCGCCCAGACGAACCTCAACATCTCGCCCGCGGTGATCATCTCCTCCACCGCGCTCAACGGGCCGGTCGGCCTGGCCTTCGACAGCACCGGCAATCTGTGGGTGGCCAACAATGGAGCCGTGCCGCAGAGCAATGGCGCCAGCAGCTCGGCCGGCACCACGATCGTGGAATTTGCGGCCAGCCTCCTGCCTGCGCCGCCGGTGACCGGCATCCTGACGCCCGATCTGAAACCCACTCTCACCTTGAGTGATGACGGCGCGTCGTCAATCCAGGGACCGTGGGCGCTGAGGTTCGATGCCGACGGGAATCTGTGGACCGGCAATGCCCTCTCCTCGACGTTGGTGGCATTTGCCGCGTCCAATCTGTCGAGCACCGGCTCGCCGAGTCCCGTGGCGATCCTGAGCTCGACGACCCTCAACAGCACTGCGTCGCTCGAGGCGCCGCACGGACTCTGCTTCGATGACCAGGGCAACCTGGTCGCGGTGAGCTCCGGGGGCGCCTTCGGCGTGGCCCTGTACGGGAAGAGTCAGCTGACGACCGGCTCGCCCACACCCGACACGCTGTTCGTGGGCTCCTCCACCCACCTGAGCAAACCGCAGGGATGCGTATTCGGCCCCGCGATCATGTAACCACCTCAGGGCGCGTGTGCGGCTGCACCCGCCGAACGGAACACCACGCCGTCCTTCATCACGAAGCTCACCTTCTCCATCAGGTGAATGTCCTGCAGCGGATCGCCCGGCACGGCGACCACATCGGCCATGGCGCCCGGTGCGATGACGCCAAGCTCACCATGCTTGCCGAGTAACTCGGCGCCGTGCGAGGTCGCGGACTGGATCGCCTGCATCGGCGTCATTCCCAGCTCCACCTCGCGAACGAACTCCTGCGCGATGGGGTCGGTCCAGACGAATCCCCCGACATCGGTGCCGAAGGCGATCTTGACGCCCGCGCGCAGCGCCTTCTTGAACGAGACGACATGGTCGGCGATGCGCTTGCGATCCCGCTGGCCGCTCGGCGTGTCGGGAGGATCAGGGTCGTAGTAGTAGACCGCCAGAGTGGGCACGTACCAGGTGCCCTGGCGGACCATCTGCGCCACCTGTGCGTCGGTCATGTCCAGGCCGTGCTCGATGGAATCGCATCCGCCGTCCAGCGCTCGCTGCAGGCCGATGCCGCCATACGCATGACAGGCCACTTTCCGGCGCCAACCATGTGCCTCGTCGACGACTGCCCTGAGCTCCTCAACCGTCAACGTGGGTTGCGACACGAGCTCACCCTGCTCATCGAGCCAGGACCGATGTGTCATGTACACCTTGATCCAGTCGGCACCGTGGTCGAGCTGCTCACGCGCTGCCTTGCGAGCCTCGACCGGGCCATCGATGATCTGCGCACCTTTCGGCACGGTGATCTCGGGCGCGTAGTCATCGAGCGAGTACCCGCCGGTCGAGGAGATTGCGCGCGTGGCGACGAACATGCGCGGCCCCGGAATGTAACCCTCGTTGATCGCCCGCTTGACCCCGACATCGCCGTACCCGGCTCCTTCGGTCTCCACATCGCGGATGGTCGTGAACCCCTGCTCGAGCGCGCGCCGCGCGGCGACGATGGCACGCGCGACGCGGTACGAGGCGGGATACTTCAGAAGCTGAACGTCGTAGCCGCCGGCCTCGGGGACTTCACCCTGAAGAAAAATATGCGTGTGTGAATCGATCAGTCCCGGCAGCACCGTGGCATCTCCCAGGTCGATGATCTGCGCATCGGCCGGCGCGGAATGCGAGCCCGTTGCGTAGACCTCGACGATCCGGTTGCCGCGGATCAGGATGTCCTGGCTGTGTCGCGCCTGTGCACTCGAGCCGTCGATGAGTGACTGCGCGCGAATGAGGATCGCGTGAGGTGGCGCGGCGCCGGCTGCGGGCGTTGCGCTCTGGCCGTACGCGAGCGTGGTCAGTGCGAGAGAAAAGGCAATGGACAACCAGCGAAGCATGATGGATCCTCCCGGAGGCGCCAGACGGGGGCCCTGCGAAGTGTACAAGAAAGAGCACCATCCACGGCTGCCCGGTTGATCCCCTCATCGCGGTAGAACGAGTGACCGAGAACCAACGTGACAGCGGGCTGCTGCGCTCCGTGGGGCCCCTTGCCTTCGCCGCCAGCATCTTCAACGCCATCATCGGGGCGGGCATTTTCGTGGTGCCGGCTGCGCTGTCCGCGTCGATGGGTCCATACGCGCCGCTGGCCTTCGTGGTGTGCACGGTCGCGATCGGGTCTGCGGCCCTGTGCCTTGCCGAGGGTGGCAGCCGGGTGCCGACCAGCGGCGGTATCTACGGCTACATCGAAGTGGCGTTTGGCCCGCTGGTTGGATACGTAGCCGGTACGACACTGTGGTTCGGCAACATCCTTGCCTGTGGAGGTGTTGCAGCCGCGCTGGGTGATCTCCTCGCCAGCCAGGTTCCGATTCAATACGCCACCGTGGCTCATGCCGCGAGCATCGTGGGTCTCGTAGGCGCCATCGCGCTGGTCAACGTCGCGGGCGCCTCGAAGGGGGCCCGGCTGGCGAGCGTCGCGACGTTGCTGAAGCTGGTGCCGCTGCTGATTTTCATCGCGGCGGGCATCGTGGCTCTGCACGGCTCGAGCTTCGCGGTCAGCGCTCCGCCGACTCTCGAAAACCTCGATCGCGGCATCCTGCTCGCCTTGTTCGCCTTCACGGGCATGGAAGTCACGCTGAGCGCGAGCGGAGAGGTCGCTCAGCCCGCACGCGCCATCCCGAGAGCGCTGGCGCTGTCGATCGGTGCGGTGGCGCTGCTCTACATCTGCATTCAGGTCATCGCTCAGGGCATTCTCGGGCCGGCTCTCGCAAACTCGCCCACTCCACTGGCTGATGCCATGGCGCGCGTGAGCCCGGTACTGCGCTGGCTGATGCTGGTCACTGCATCGGTCTCGATGGTTGGCTGGTTGAGCAGTGACTTTCTGGGCAGCCCGCGCATGCTGTTCGCATTTGGGCGCGACGGACTGCTCCCCGGTGTATTGGGCCGAGTGCACGAGAGGACTCGTACGCCATACGTGGCGATTCTGGCCTACGCGACGCTCGCCACCGTCTTTGCGTTAACGGGAACCTTCGCCAAGTTGGCGGTGCTGGCCACGCTCGCTTCGGCTTTGCTCTATGGCTGTGGATCCGCAGCCGCCTGGGTGCTGGCACGGCGCGGCGTTGCACAGGCCGGGCCGCCCCTGAATTCGCGCTGGCTGACGCCCGCTGCAATCATCGCGGTCGGCAGCATGTTGGCGATGATCGGGCTCGCTGCGCGCAGCGAGATACTCGGTATGCTGGCACTCATCGCCATCAGCGCCCTCGTGTATGCCTTCTCCGCGCGCTGGGCGGTGGCCCGGCTCGGATGAATCATGACTTCCGGTCCCTCACCACAGGATTGTCTCGAATGAGCAGGATTGCCCCGATCGCCCTCGTCGCCGTCGTTGCCACCCTATTGAGCGCCCAGGCGAGCGCGCAGGCGCCCGATCCCACCGAGCAGCGTTTCCGCGAGTTGTACAAAGAGCTGGTCGAGACCAACACGACGCTGTCCTCCGGAAGCTGCACCCTGGCCGCCGAGCGCATGGCGGCACGGCTCAAGGCGGCGGGATTTCCCGACTCGGATCTGCACCCATTCGCGGTACCCGAGCATCCGAAGGAAGGCGGCCTCGTGGCGATCTACCCGGGCCGCGATCCGCAGCGCAAGGCGGTGCTGCTGCTGGCGCACATCGATGTGGTCGAGGCAAAGCGTGAGGACTGGACGCGCGATCCCTTCAAGCTCGTGGAACAGAACGGCAATTTCTATGCGCGCGGCTCGATGGATGACAAGGCGCAAGCGGCGATCTGGGTAGACACGCTGATCCGCATGAAGGAAGGGCACGAACAGCCGCGGCGCACTCTGAAGCTCGCGCTCACCTGCGGCGAGGAGACCAATGGCGCGTTCAACGGCGCACAGTGGCTGACTCAGAACCGGCGCGACCTGATCGACGCGGCGTTCGCCATCAATGAGGGAGCGTCCGGCGAGCTCGATGCCCAGGGCCACCGGATCGGTCTGGAGGTGCAGGCCGGAGAGAAAGCCTCGCAGAATTTCCGCCTGGAGGTGACCAACCCGGGCGGCCACAGCTCGCGACCCGTGAAGAACAACGCCATCTATCATCTGGCCGGGGCGCTGAAGCACATCGAAGCCTACGAGTTCCCTCCTCAGTTCACGGACGCCAGCCGGGCCTACTTCACGGGAATGGCCCAGGTCGAAGCCGAGAAGGGCGCGGCCGATGTGGCACAGGCCATGAATGCGCTGGTCAGGGACCCGAACGACACCCAGGCCATTGCCCTCGTCTCCGGCAAGGACCCGAGCTGGAATGCCATGATGAGGACTACCTGTGTCGCCACGATGCTCGATGCCGGGCACGCGACCAATGCGCTGCCCCAGCGGGCCCGCGCCAACGTCAACTGCCGCATCTTCCCCGGTACCTCGGCAGAGACCGTCCGGGCGAAGCTGGAAGAGCTCGTTGCCGATCCGGAAGTGAAAGTGACCACGCTGGAGACCCGTGGGCCGCCTGCGCCGCCCCCGCCGCCGCTGACACCTGAGATCATGGGCCCGGTGCACAAGCTCGCCGCCAAGTTCTGGCCAGGCGTGCCGGTGCTGCCCATCCTGCAGCCCGGCGCGACCGACGGGGAATTCCTCAATCCGGCCGGTATTCCCACCTATGGCATCGAGCCGGTGTTCCTCGGCCCCGATCTTGGGCATATCCATGGTCTCAACGAGTACGTCGGGGTGCAGTCCCTGATGGAAGGCCGCGCGTTTCTGTACCAGCTCGTGAAGATCTACGCCGATCAGAAGTAGTGTCGCGGGTGGACGACTGAAAGAGCGGGAGGGCATCGACTACTCGGAGCGCTACAAGCGCCTGGTGACGCTGCTGTTGATGGCGGTCTACGCCTTCAACTCGATGGATCGCAGCATCATCTCGATCATCGGCCAGCCGATGAAGGTGTCATTGCGCCTATCCGACACGCAGCTCGGGCTCCTGAGCGGCACGGCGTTCGCCGCGCTGTATGCGTTCGGTGGGATCCCGATGGCTCGTCTCGCCGAGCGTCTGAATCGGGTCAATCTCATGGCGGCCTCGCTGTCTGTCTGGTCGAGTCTGACGGCACTGTGCGGCCTGGCGACGAGCTTCACGCAGTTGCTGCTCACCCGGGCGGGCGTCGGCTTCGCCGAAGCGGGTTGCGCACCGCCGGCCCACTCGCTGATATCGGACTACTACGAGCCGGGCCGGCGTGCCTCCGCCCTGTCGATCTACTCCTGCGGGATCTCGCTCGGCTATATCCTGGCCGCGGTGGCAGGGGGCTACGTTGCGCAACACGTGGGGTGGCGGGCGGCCTGCGCGATCGTGGGTCTCCCCGGTCTCATCCTCGCCCTGTTGCTCAAGACCCTGGTGCGGGAGCCACCCCGTGAGGCCAAGATCCGTTTGCCGCCGACGATTCGCGGGGAGCTCGATGAGCTGCGTGCAGTGGGCCGGTCCATCCTGCTCAACAGGCCGATTCTTCACATGGTACTGGGGTTGACGATCGGTGGCTTCGGCGCCTACGGGTTCTATGCGTTCCTGCCGCCGTACTTCAGCCGTGCATTCGATCTCGACTACACGACCATCGGAGTGATTGCCGCGGTGACCGGCGGTGTCACGGTCGGCATCGGCATCCTCGCCGGGGGATTCATCGCTGATCGGCTCGCCGGGCACAGCGCGCGCTGGTACGCGCTGGTGCCGGCTCTGGGCACACTGATCGCGCTGCCGTTATACCTGCTGGCCATGTTGCAGACCGACTGGCGGCCTGCGGCGATCCTGCTCGGCAGCGCGGGTTTCTTCCAGTACGCCTCTCTGGGCCCTACCTTCGGAGTCGTGCAGAACGCCGTCGATCCGAGCCGGCGTGCGACAGCCACCGCGCTCCTGTATGTCTGTCTGAGCGTGCTGGCGCTGGGCGGCGGACCGCCGTTCACCGGCTGGGCGATCGATCGATTCAGGGCCGCCGGCGCGGCACTCCCCCTGGCGACGCGCCGAGGGCTCCTCGTCGCTCTCGTGTTCTTCGCCTGGGCATCGGTGCACTACTTTCTCGCGATCAAGGGAATCGCGCGCGCGCTGCAGACTCCTCATGGGGCCGTGGTGACGGAAGCTTCCCCGACGGAAGCTGCCTCCCCGGTCCAATCGTCCTCGATGTAGAACGGTCCGGGGCGCTCGCGCAGTTGCTCATACTTGCAGATCTCGGGCTCCGGGCCGAGCGGCGTGGAGACCCCGCCCCGAAAAGCCCACTCGCCGCGCTCGCTGTCCGAAGCCCGCACATAGCTGTTGATCATGAAGCGGCGGTCCCGGGTGCTGAGATTCGCGGCGGACCCGTGCACCGTGAACAGGTTCCACAACAGAAGGTCCCCCGGCTCCATCTCGCAGGTGACTGCCTCGGAGGGATCGAGCCCTGCGCACCGCAGCTCCTCGTCCTGCGTCTGGCCGAGCATGATCGGTCCATCATCGGACAACCCCAGGTAGCCGAGCCGGTGGCTGCGAGGAAAGATGCGCAGCGCGCCGTTGGCGGCCGTCTGCGGATCGATAGCGAGCCCCGTCGTGACCGTGCTGCGCAGATAGTCATGCTCGGTGAGCTTGCCCTGGCGAAAGCGCGCATCCTGGTGAAACCGGTACGAAGTGTACTTGGCGCCCGGTGGCTTCCAGTGAATCTGATGGGAGATCTGACGGATGTCCGGGCCGAGGAAAGGGCCTAGCACTGCGTAGAACTTCTCACTGCGACGCATCCGCTCGAGCCGCTCACTGATCCAGGCGGTCCAGTGGGCCTGCAGCACCACTCTGCGCTGGGCCTGCGGATCGTTGAGTACCTCGAAAAGGAGATTCCGGTCACGGTAGGTGGCGTGGTGCTGCATTCCTTCGCGATACATGGCGTCCACTTCGACGCTGATGGCCGCCATCTCGGCGGCCGAAAGAAATCCACGCACGATCGCGTATCCGTCGGCATCGAATCGTTCCACGAGAGCGTTCATCGCATCACTGCCTTCGAAGCGCGCGTTCAAGCGTGCTCCTATCACATTTTCGCACGAGCCCACACCGGATTACGTACAACCCGCACTGTTCTCGCGCGCGGTGATTCGTAATGATTCCAACAGGCCGCTCAACCACCATTATCCGGGTTTGTGATTTCGGCCGACTCGTGCGCCGCCGCGAAACCGGGGAAATTCTTTCGCGGCGGCGCATCTTTTTGGGGGTCATCTCTTCGCCAGCATCTCGAGAACCGCCGCGCGCGCGGCGGCCGCGTGCACGGGCAGCACCAGCACGTCTCCCGGCCGTGCCCAGTCCAGCGCGCAGCGAGCGGCCTCGGCCTCCGTACCGCACATCGGCAGGGTCGATTCGGTCAGCCCCGCCTTCAACAGCGTCGCCCGAATCAGCCGGGGCACCTCGCCCGGCTGCCGGCCACGCAGATGACTCTCATTCTCCTTGATGACGATGATGGCCGGCCGGAATTCAGCGGCCACGCGGGCGAGCTGCTCGATCTGCGCATCGCGTCGATTACCGGCGTGACCCAGCACGAGGCCGAGACGCCCTCGCCCGCCGCGCAAATGTTCGGCGACGCTGAGCAGGCCGCGCAGGCCGGCGGCGTTGTGCGCGTAATCGAGCAGCACCTGCACGCCGCCGACCTCGAACCGCATCATGCGGCCCATGTTGTCCGTGGGATCTGCCCCGAAGCGCGCGAAGACTTTCGCGATGGTGGCGGGAGGGATTCCCAGGGCCACGGCCGCCAGGGCGGCTCCCGCCAGATTCGCGATGTTGTAGGGCGCGCTCGCCTGCACGGTGAGTGGCATTGCGTCAACCGAGCCGATGTCATGGTCGGCGCCAGCATGAACGATGCGAAGTCTTCCCGCGTGCACGCCGCAGGTCGAGCCACCGCGAGCACGGTGCTCGCGTAGCGTGGAGCTGTCCGCATCCAGCGCGAACCACCCTAGAGGCGCAGTGCGCCCAAAGCGCCGGTCAAGAAAGGCCGCCTGGTCCCGAAGAACCGGATCGTCCGCATTCAGCACCAGCAGTCCCGCCTCTGCCACTACCGCGGCCACGGATAGCTTCACCTCCGCGAGCCCGCTCAGATCGTCAATGCCGTACTCGCCGAAGTGATCGGAGCTGATGTTCGTAACGAGCGCCACGTCGGCTCGGGACACCGCGATGCCCCGGCGGAGGATGCCGCCGCGGGCCGTTTCCAGAATGGCTGCCTGCGCGCGTGGCTCACGGATGACGAGCCTCGCGCCGGCGGGGCCGGAGTAGTCTCCCGTCGCGATGAGCTCCGTATCAGCAAACACGCCGTCGGTGCAGCAGTAGGCAGGGAGCCGCCCGTGCGCGCGGGCGCAGGCCGCAAGCAATCGGACCGTCGTGGTCTTTCCGTTCGACCCGGTGACGATCGCGGTGGGAATGTTCTTTACCGCATTCCACACGACGGTCGTGGCCTCGGGGAGATCCGCGAGATCGAAGTCCCGATGACCCATCCCCGCGCCGAGCGTGAGGACGCTGTCGTCCATCGATTGCTGTAAGCCCCGTGCCCTTGCCGACCGCAGGAGAGTGCGCAGTCGGGGATTGAGCTCCTGAGCCGCCAGACGCTCGAAGCGCGCGAGCGCCGCGGTCTCATCCAGCACTGGAGGCATCAGGGAGGCTGGCTCCGCGGCATTTTCCAATGCCTCGGCGACAAGCGCATCCTGCAGCCCGCTCCACTCTTCGGGACTGCGCCCGAACAGTGCGGAGCAAAGCGCCCATTCGTTGATCTCGGTCGCCACGTAGAGCTGATCGACCGGTGCTGCCAGTGCCAGAGAGGCGCCTGAGGAGTGAGTGCGTGCTACGACCTCGCGAAGTGCGCGCGTACGCGTATCCGACCCGGCACCCGATCCCGACTCCGATTCGGTGACCCAGCCCAGTCGCGCCCGCGCCCGCTCGACGCGCGAGCTCCAGTCGGCCAGCAGCGCCTCATCGATCGCAATACCGTGCACTTCGAGCACTGCACCGGTGGTTGGAAAGAACAGGTTGGCACCGGTGAGACGCCGCGACAGCTCGAAAGGCAGTGCCGGACGGCCGTTCAGTCTTCGGCCTCCGGAGCGACCCGCACGCCCCGCTCATCGCGAATCAGGCCTTCGAGGCTGAATTCAGACGTGGCGGGCTCGCTGGAGAGCGCACTCGGCGCCTTGGAGCTTGGCGCGCGCGACTGAGCCTGCCCGTTCCCATCCGATTCGGTGCGCGCGGCGTTAAAGGACGGTGGTCCGCCCGTCGATGCAGCGAATTGCGCCGCTGCGTATGCGGTGCCCGTCACAGGTGCCGCTGCGTATGCGGTGCCCATCGCGGGCGTTGCTGCCTGTGCTGTGCCCGTCACCGACGCGCCCGCCCCTGCAGGCTTGAACTTCGTGATCTGCTTCCACGAGCGCACCAGGGCATCGGCGAATATCAGCAGCAGGTCCCCCGGCTGGCCCATGCGCAGTGCCGCTTCGATCGCCTCCTGCTCATCGGGGATGATCGAGATCGCCGCCTCGGAAATGCCGGCGGCGCGCAGCGCCGTTGCCTGGATACGCGGGACCTCATCGGATGCACGCTCGCGAAGGCTGTCATCACGGCGACAGATGTAGTGATCGAATCGGCCGGCGACCGCCTGGGCGATCGCCACCAGATCCTCATCGCGGCGGTCTCCCGGACCGGCCATCACCACGATCCGTCGTCCGGTCACATCCAGGCGCTGCGCCAGATCGGCCATGACCCCGACGGCGTGCGCATTGTGCCCGTAGTCGAAAAGGACTTTGAACGGGTGCTCGTTGAAGACATTCATCCGGCCCGGCGCCTGGAAGAAGGTCGAGTCGAACGTGCGCAGGCCCTGCCGGATCGCATCCAGCTTGATGCCGAGCGAGAACGCCATGGCGGCCGCAAACATGGCGTTCTGCACGTTGTGGGTGGCCCGGCCCTCCAGCGTCGCCGGTATCAAATGCGTCCACAGCAGTGGAATGTGCCCGCCGCGGTCGTAGAGCGTGATCATCTGGCCATTGACGCCGGCCTCGAGCGCGCAGGCGCGGCCGCCGGCCCGAATGTGCTCCCGGACCAGAATGTGCTGCGGATTCATCGTGACGTAGCAAATGCTCTTTGCCTCGGTGTGCCCGGACATCTTCAGCACGAGCGGATCGTCCGCATTGAGCACAGCGCAATCGGTGGCGACTTCCACGACCACGCGCTTGACCTCCGCGAGCTGCTCCAGCGTCTCGATGCCTTTGAGTCCAAGATGATCGGATTGCACGTTCAGAACGGCTCCGACGTTGACCTCCCGGACGCCCATGCCGGCGCGCAGGAGTCCTCCTCGCGCGGTTTCCAGCACGGCCACGTCGATCTGGGGATCGGCGAGCACCATGCGCGCGGAGACCGGACCCGTCATGTCACCCTGGACTGTCCGCTGACCATCGATGTACACGCCATCGGTGGTGGTCAAGCCCGGTGAGTAGCCCGCCATCTTGGTGATATGCGCGAGCATGCGCGCCGTGGTCGTCTTGCCGTTGGTTCCCGTGATCGCGGCAATCGGGACGCGAGAGGGCGCTCCGGGTGGAAACAACATGTCGATGACCGGACCGGCCACATCCCGGGGAGGGCCTTCGCTGGGCGCCACGTGCATGCGAAAGCCGGGGGCAGCATTGACCTCGCAGATGCCCCCGCCGATCTTGCGGTAGCTCTCCGTGATGTCCTTGGAGAGGAAATCCACCCCGCCGATATCGAGGCCGATCGCGCGGACAGCCCGCTCGGCCATCTCACGGTTGTCCGGATGGATGATGTCGGTCACATCCGTCGCAGTGCCGCCGGTGGACAGGTTGGCGGTCGAGCGCAGAGCCACGACCTGACCCGCGGGCGGCACGGACTCAGCCTGGAGGCCGGCCCGCTCCAGCATTGTCTGCGCTTGCGCATCCAGCTCCAGCCGCGTCAGCACCTTTTCATGCCCCACGCCGCGGCGCGGATCCCGGTTCACGATATCGATCAGCTGCGCGATGGTGTGCTCGCCGTCGCCGACGACATGTCCGGGTGTCCGGCGGGTCGCGGCCACCAGCTCGCCGTGCACGACGAGCAGGCGGTGGTCGTCTCCCTCCATGAACGTCTCGACGATGACAGACCGGGAATGCTCGCGGGCAACCGTGAATCCGTGCGCCACCTCCTCGTCGGTCGTGAGCCGGATGGAGATTCCCCGGCCGTGGTTGCCGTTGTAAGGCTTCGTCACGACCGGATAGCCCATGCGCTGGGCCGCACGCACCGCCTGGGCTTCGCTCTGCACGAGCTCCTGCTTGGGCACGGGCAGCCCGAGCGTGGCCAGGATCTTGTTGGTTTCTTCCTTGTCGCTGGCGAGCTCGACCGCGATGTGCGGCGTGCGGCCGGTGACCGTGGCCTGGATCCGCTGCTGGTACTTGCCGTGGCCGAGTTGGATCAGGGACTGCTCGTTCAGGCGCAGCCAGGGAATGCCGCGATCCTCCGCCGCGTGCACCAGAGAGGCCGTGGAGGGGCCGAGCGCGCGCCGCTGCGCAAAGCGAATGAACTCGTCGCGTGCCTCGGCCCAGCTCCACCCTGCGGGGATGCTGTCGGCCGGGCGGATCGACTCCGGCAGCAGCGAGCACAGCAATCGCAAGCCGAGCTCGCCCGCGGCGATGCCTTCATCCCGTTGCTCGTACTCGTAGATGACCGTGTAGACCCCGGGCGCGCCGGCGCTGCGAGTCTTGCCGAAGGTGACTTGCTCTCCCGCGATGTTCTGCAACTCGATGGCCACGTGCTCCAGCACGTGCCCGAGCCAGGTCCCCTCGTCCTCGCGCAGGCGCCTGAGAAAACCACCCGGCTCACCATAGGAGCAGCCGTGCTCGGCGAGACCCGGCAGGGCGGCCACGAGACCGTCCACGAACGTGGCGCCGAGGCGGCCCGTGGGCCATTGCTCCAGGGGACCGAGATCGAGCTCGAGCCGGATGACCGGGAAGCGCGCATGGAGAGAGGGGCCGACATAGACCGAACGATCGAGGATGCGCATGGACTACCCCCCTGGGGCTGATGCCGTGCGGGTTTGCAGGTTGAATGTTGCGCCGCGGACGAGAGAGTGCAATCGCAGACCGAGCATGCAGACGGGCTGTCCGTCAGTCACCTCGTGGATGGAGGAGTAGTTGAGATCGCCGCCATCGACGATCGTGACTCCCCCGCTGCCTTCCACCTCGAGCACATCGTCAGGGCTGATCAGGGCGGCGGTGTCCTCATCCAGGCCGATACCGACGGCGAATGGGTTGTAGGCGATCGCGGTGAGCAACCGGCCGAGGCGGTCGCGCTGGCGGAAATGCTGATCGATGATGAAACGGTTGGTCAGCCCCAGCCCCGGGGCGAGGTGAACACTGCCCGCGATGGCGGAAGACCCGTCATCCCCGTAGGCGATCATGTGCTCGCTGAGGATGCTGGCACCGGCGCTGGTCCC
This sequence comes from Steroidobacteraceae bacterium, assembly GCA_036501985.1. Taxonomy (GTDB): domain Bacteria; phylum Pseudomonadota; class Gammaproteobacteria; order Steroidobacterales; family Steroidobacteraceae; genus 13-2-20CM-66-19. The sequence continues at coordinate 25,764 of DASXZI010000020.1, forward strand.
CCCTACGGTGACACCGTTCGCGTTGCGGGCTCGGATCAGCCTCGCAACCGGGGTGCCCCCCAGCAGGGTCGTGACGCGAAGCTGATTGCCCCCGGTGAAGAAGATCCCGGTCGCCTCCTCCAGGCGGCTCAGCCGACCGCGCTCCTGACAGTCCCGACGGGTATCGAAATCCATGACGGTCACCCGGGCCGCGCCGATCTGCGTGAAGATCTGCTCGTACCGCGGGCCAGTCTCATGCAGACGGCTGGCGGTGGGAATGACCACGATGTCCGCCGCCTCTGCCCCCGAGAGCTTCACGAAGCGCTCGAGAATGCGGCGATCGTTTTCCTTGTTTTCCGCGCCCCCGATCGGAATGATCCAGCCGCGCCGTGCCCCGTCCGGAACTCTGCTAGGCATCCTGAGTCGTGCTCCTCGTATTGTGAAGATCTCTTCGATCGCCTCCGCGTCTGCCGCCCCGCCCAAGGCGGCCGTAGCACCAATAATGACTGGCCGCGCGCCGCCTGTCGCGCCCGACGTTCCCGGCCTCCCGTTTACGCTCGCGGGCGACCGGAGGCGCGTGCCATCATAGGGGTTCGCATTCCCTCACCAGGTGATCTATGAGAAAGCGGCTTCTTGGTTGTGTGCTCGCGAGCCTGATTACACTGCCGGCGCTGGCCGCCCTGAAGGAGGGGGATAAGGCCCCCGAATTCAAAGCCCAGGCCTCCTTTGCCGGCAAGGCGTTCGATTATTCCCTGAAGGATGCCCTGAAGAAGGGGCCGGTGGTGGTCTACTTCTATCCGTCCGCGTATACGGGCGGATGCAACATCCAGGCGCATACCTTCGCGGTCAACAGTGATAAGTTCAAAGCGGCAGGCGCGAGCATCATCGGGGTCTCCCTCGACAGCATCCAGCGCCTGAACGACTTCTCGGCGGACCCTAACTACTGCGCCGGCAAATTCCCGACGGCCTCGGACGCCGGCGGCAAGATTGCCAAGTCCTTCGACTTGAAGGTCATGGAAGGCAAGGCGGGACAGAAGGACACCCGCGGCATCGAGATCGGCCATGGCTTCGCCGAGCGCACCACGTTCATCGTGCAGCCGGACGGCAAGATCGCGGCGACGATTGGCGGCATGGCTCCGGCGGAGAACGTCGACAAGGCGCTGGCGGCCGTGCATCAGCTGGCCGAAGAGAAGGGCGGCAAGCGCGCGGGCGGCTGAGATTCGAGCGACCCTCCGGGACCTCTCCTCGCGGGGTGTCCCGGCGGTGCGTTCGTGCTGCCGCCGGATGAGTCCAGCCGCAGCCGGGAAATCACGGCGTACGCAGGGGCCGGCCGCCGCCCTCCCGGGGCGGTGGTCACTCCTTCTGCGAGAGCGCCTGGTAGAGCATCTCGCCCCCGATGACCGTCATGGCGACGTGAGCTCTGAGGATCTGCGGCTCGGGGATCCTCATCAGGTCGTCTGAGAATACGGTCAGGTCCGTCATCTTCCCCACCTCGATGCTGCCGCGCTCCTTCTCCTGGAACGCCGCGTAGGCCCATACGCGCGAAACGCGGGATGTCGGCGGGGTTGAGGATCTGCGCGTGCTCGATTCGCCAGCGCGGCTGCGCCACGGCGCGCTGCGCGGCGGGCACCGTCGCGAAGGCCTGCTCGTACAGGTCGAGCATGATGCGATTGCCGCGATCGCCGATGGCGTGCGTCTCGACCTGGAGGCCCCGCTTCAGGGCGGCGATCAGGATCGGCTCCAGCCGGGCTGGGTCGTTCACCAGCAGTCCCTTGCTGTCCGGGGCATCGGTATAGGGCTCGAGGAGTGCGGCACCGCGCGAACCCAGCGCGCCGTCGATATACAGCTTGATGCCCCGCACCGTGATGCGCCCGCCACAACCATCGAGGGTCGGCCCTTCGGACAACAGCCGCCGCGCATCCTCGCTGGGTCCGTAGATGGCGTCGTACAGGCGCAGTTGAATCAGACGGCGCGCATAGAGCTGGCAGATCAGATCGACCTCGTGAAAGGAATTGCCGGCGATCTGCAGCTGCGTCCAGCCGAGGCGCACGCTGCGCTCGGCGCCCGCCTGCAGCGCCCTGGAGATCTCCCCGTCGGTGGGCGCTGGGACCAGGCGCGTAACCCGCTCCATGGCGTTGTCGATGAGCATCCCGTTCGGCTCACCACCGTCATCCTTGAGTATTCGGCCGCCCGGAGGATCCGGCGTGTTGCGATCGATGCCGGCCCGCTCCAGGGCGATGCTGTTGGCCACGAGCGCGTGCCCGTCGGCCCGCTCGAGCACGACTGGATGATCATTCACCACCTGATCCAGGTCCGAGCGGGTGGGAAAGGCGGGCGGCGTCCAGCGCGACTCGATCCAGCCGCCGCCGGTGATCCAGGCGCCGCCCTTGATGTCGCGGGCGTGATCGCGCAAGCGCCTCTTGAGCTCAGCGAGGCTGCGCGTGCCTTCCAGGTTGAAGCTCAGCTCGCGCAGGCCGATATCCAGCAAGTGGGCGTGGGAGTCGGTGAGACCGGGGAAAACGGTCAATCCGTGGAGGTCGATCGTCCGGGCGTCCTTCGGGGCGCGCTGCCTGGCGCCCGTGTTGCTACCCACATAGGTGATGTGCCCTGCCTCGGACACGATCGCCTGGGCGCGCGAATTGTGCTCATCGGCGGTATAGACATTACCATTGATGAACAGCGCCGCCTGAGCGAGGGCCACTGCGGGCAGCAGCGCCAGGACAATGAGTAGCGGTCTCACTTGTCGATTCTCCGTGGCGGCCGATGTCGAAGTTTACCTGCTCCGGCGACTGGGTCCCGCGCAGGCGCTTCCGGTATGCTCAGACCCGTTATGGGGGCATCCTCCGACCGGGGCTGGAAGGCATTCAGCGACCATGTGGATCGGATTCTCGAGCTGTCCGAGCCGGACCTCGCCCGCTACCTCGCCGACCTGGAAAAGACGGATCCCGCGACGGCCAACCGGCTGGGAGTGCTGCTGCGGGCGCGAGCTCGTGCGGGCTACTCCTCCTTTCTGAGCGACTCGGCGCTGCCCGGTCTCGAGCAGCCGGCCAGCTCCCTGGTCGGGCGGACGGTGGGCCCCTATGTGATCGACGCCGAGATCGGCCGGGGCGGCATGGGAAGCGTCTGGCGCGCACATCGGGCCGATGGCCGCTTCGAAGGCACGGTTGCCATCAAGTTCCTGCATGCCCTGTGGCAGAGCCGCACCGGCGAGCAGCGCTTCCGGATCGAAGGCAAGCTGCTGGGACAGCTCGATCATCCCAACATCGCGCGCCTGATCGATGCAGGCGTACTCGAGGGCAGCCAGCCCTATCTCGTGATCGAGTACATCGAAGGCGAGCCGATCGACCTCTACTGCAAGGAGCATGGCCTCGGCCTCAGGGCCCGCGTGGAGTTGTTTCTGGCGGTGCTCGCGGCCGTAGCACACGCCCATGGCCATCTGATCGTGCACCGGGACATCAAACCGGCCAACATCTTCGTGACCCGCGACGGCAGCGTCAAACTGCTCGATTTCGGGATCGCCAAGCTGCTGGGGAGCGAGGCGGAGGCGGCTGCCCTTACCCGGTCCGGGGCCGTGGCCCTGACGCCTCAGTACGCCGCGCCGGAACAGCTGCTCGCGCAACCCGTCACGACAGGCACGGATGTGTACGCGCTTGGCCTGGTGTTATATGTGCTGCTGACAGGCAGACACCCGGTGGCCTCCGAGTCGCTCTCGAGCGCCGAGCTCATCCGGACGGTCCTCACCGAGGATGCCGCGCCGGCCTCGCAGGTCGCGGGCATTCCCGGCATCGGTCCGCGCGCCCTCGCAGGCGATCTGGACAACATCCTGGCGAAGGCCCTGAAGAAGTCGTCCGCGGAGCGCTATGCCTCTGCGGAAGCCTTGGCCGAGGATCTGCGCCGCTACCTCGATTTCCAGCCCGTACTGGCACGAGCCGACTCGCTCGGCTACCGCCTCGGCAAGTTTCTGCGGCGCCATCGCGGGGGTGTCGCCGCGAGTGCCGTGGTCGCCTCGATTCTCGTGGCTGCCGTGATCGCCATCTACCTGCAGAAGATCGAGGCGGATCGCGAGCGGCAGGAAGCCACGCTGCAGGCGCTGCGGGTGCAGGAGTCTTATCGCTTCCTCAGCAGCATGGTCGAGGAGATCGGCGCCGAGGGCGGCACGATGTCCCCGACGCAGATCCTGGACCGCGGCATGTATCTGCTCGAGCACCAGGACTCGGTCGATCCGCGCGCCAAGGTCGACGAGATGAGGCAGATGGGCACTTTCTACGCCAGCCTGTTCGAGAGCCGCAAGGAGCAGGAGGTTCTGAGTCGTGCCGAGGAGCTGGCGCGGCGCTATCACTACATCGAGGGGCTGATCGAGCTGCAGTGTGACCAGGTGGACACCGAGCTGGACCTCGATCACCGGGACAAGGCGCAAGCCCGGCTCGGCGAGGCGCAGCGCCTGCTGTCCGCCATGGCGCATCCCACCGCGCTGCTGCGCGGCATGGTCGAAGAGCAGGCCGCCGTCATGGCCGCAGCCAACGGACACAACGACGTGGCGATCGGCTACGCGCAGGGGGCTCTGCGGATCCTGCGGACAGGAGGTGAGGAAAACACTGCCAATTACGCAGCCATTCTGAGCCGTCTGTCGGTGTACCACGATGCTCTGGGACACCCGCAGGAAGCGCACCGCTACACGGAGCTGACGGGCGCAGCGTGGGACAGGCTGCATGGAACCGGATCCTTGGAGAGCCTCACGATCCTGAACAACGAATCGGTCGATCTGATCAACTTCGGCGAAGTGCGCGCAGCGCTCGCGACCAGCGCCGAGGTATTGCGGCGTCTGCAGGCCCGAGGGGCCGGAGCCGCGGTGCAGGTGCCCTTCAGAACGAACTACGGCGCGCGCCTCGCCGCGATGGGCCGCTACCCGGAAGCGCTCTCTTTTCTGGATCGAGCGATCGCGGATGCGAGCACCAGCAAGAACCTCTACTGGCAGCGACGGGCGCAGTACTTCCGCGCGTGCGCTCTCGTGCACGCCGGGAAGCAGGCCGAGGCGCAACCGGCACTCGATGCGATCGATAAGGCGTACCGGACGGATGCCGTGAAGAACGAAGCCGCCCTGGAGTCGCTCGCGGTGTGCCGGTCAGAGTGGTTGTTGGGTGGCGGGGAGGCGCAGCTTGCGCAGGAGAGCATCGAGCGGCTGTTGAGGGAAGTAGGTTATCCTCAACACACCTCGCTCCCCGTTTTGCGCACGGCGCTGCCAGCAGCGGCTCGAATCGCGCTCGCGCGCAATGATCTGCGCGGCGCCGAAGGCTATGCGGCCGCTGCGGCCGATTACGCGAGCAAGGCTGCGCGTGACCCGAAGCGGAGCGCCGACCGAGGTCGTGCGCTCGTGCTGCTGGCGCAGGCACAGCACGCTGGGAAGGACGATGCGGCAGCGGTACAGGTATTGAAGGAGGCTCTGCCGTCTCTGGCGGGAGGCCTCGGATCGGATCACACCGAAGTCGTCACAGCCAAAGGGTTGCTCGCCGACTGGACGCAAGGCCCGAAGGGCACAACGTGAGGGGTGGATGATGAGAGAACGAACGATGAGTCTGGCGCTACTAGCGGGTGCCGGCGTGTGCTGCGTGCTGTCGGGGGCCGTCCGTGCCGAGACGCCCTCCATCGCAAAGGCGGTCGAGGCTCTCACCTCCGTTCATCCCTTCGGCGAAGTTGCGATCTCCCCGGACGGGAAGCGTGTGGTCTATGGCACTGTCGTGACGGGCAAACGAGGCGGCGCCGAGGTCGACGCATCCGTCCTGTGGGTCGCGAACGCTCGCAACGGCTCATCCGCCATTCGCCTGACAGCCTGCCCCGAAATGGCGTGCGACGAGCACAGTGCCGCCTGGTCGCCCGATGGCAAGCAGATCGTGTTCGTCACCACGGACGAGCACGACCAGACGCAGCTCGCTGTTGCCAGCGCCACCGGGAGCGACGTCAGAGTCATCACGAGCGCACACGGGCCCGTGGACACGCCGCGCTGGTCGCCTGATGGCAAACAGATCGCGTTTCTGTATTCCAAGGGAGCGCCCCGCATGCCCGGACCGCTCAATCCCCTGGCGCGTGACGCGGGTGTGCTGTCGGAAACGCTCTATGAGCAGCACCTTGCGCTGACGACTCCGGGGGGCGGCGAGATCAAGCTGCTCGGGCCGACCGATCTCAACATCTACGAGTACGACTGGTCCCCGGACGGCAGGCGGTTCGTCGTGAGCGCTGCCCGCGGATCGGGAGACGACAACTGGTGGATCGCCGACCTGGAGCTGGTCGATGCACAGACGGGGACTACCGGTCCGCTGCTGAAGACGCCGCTGCAGATTGCCTCGCCGCGCTGGTCGGGCGATGGCACTCAGGTCGCCTACATCGGCGGCGTCATGAGCGATGAGGGGATCACCGGCGGAGACCTCTACCTGCTCGCCGCCACGGGCGGTACACCGGTGGATGTGACCCCAAATCTCGCTGCCTCCGTGCAGACGATCACCTGGAATGGATCCTCCTCGCACATCGTGGCCACGGAGTTTGCAGCCGGCGAGGAGGTACTCGCCTCGGTGGATGTGAAATCCAAGGTGCAGCGCGAGATCTGGCGCGGCCCGCAGATGATCTGGGCCAACAGCCTGATGGGGTTTGCGCCGGGCGATGTGGGCATCTCCTTGTCCCGGGACGCCTCGGCCTCGGCGATTGTCCGCCAGTCCTACACGACCCCCCCGGAGGTGGAAACCGGCACACCCGGAAAGTGGAAGCCGATCACCCACCTCAACGCGGAAGTCCACCCGATCACCGGCAAGGCGACGATCCTGGCGTGGAAAAGCGATCGCTTCGACGTCCAGGGAATGCTCGTGGAGCCCGCGACACTCACTCCTGGCAAGCGCTATCCGCTGGTTGTCGAGGTGCACGGCGGCCCGGCGTACGCGCACTACCCGCTCTTCCCTGCAAGCCCCGACGCATTCGACGCCGTGCTCTCGAGCCAGGGCTACTTCGTATTCAAACCCAACCCACGCGGCAGCTACGGCCAGGGAGAGGCCTTCACAAGGGCCAACGTCAAGGATTTCGGCTACGGCGATCTGCGCGACATCCTCAAGGGGCTGGACGCCGTGCAGAAGACAGCCCCGATCGATGTTGCCCGGGTCGGCATCGCCGGCTGGAGCTACGGCGGCTACATGACCATGTGGGCGGTGACCCAGACCGACCGATTCAAGGCAGCGGTCTCCGGTGCCGGCCTCTCCGACTGGCTCAGCTACTACGGCACTAACAACATCGATACCTGGATGATCCCGTACTTCGGCGCGTCCGTTTACGATGATCCGAAGGTGTATGAGCGCAGCTCCCCCATCACCTTCATCAAGAAGGTCAAGACTCCCACGCTCATGGTCGGCGGCGACCGGGATGCGGAAGTGCCGATCACGCAATCCTATGAATACTGGAACGCGCTGAAGCACCTCGGTGTGAAAACCGAGTTCGTGGTGTACCCGGACGAAGGCCACTTCTTCTTCAAGCGCGCCGACCAGGTCGATGTGATGACGCACCTGGTGGACTGGTTCAACCAGTACCTTCAGGCGGCGCCGTAAGCCCGGCGTATGCTCGGGAGATCTGCGCGGCGCCGTCAGGGCTCGGGCGAGGACTGCGAGCCCTTGTAGATCTTTCCGTCCTTCATCACGAACCGGACGGCGCGGACCGCATGAATGTCGCGAGTCGGATCTGCATCGACCGCAATCAGATCGGCGAGCATCCCGGTCTTGACGCTGCCGTACTGATCACCGACGTGGAAGCTGTGGGCGTTGCCGGATGTGGCGGCAATGAGCACCTGCGCCGCCGGCATGCCCGCCGCAGCCATCAACTCCATCTCGCGTGCGTTCTGGCCGTGCGCAAAGACGCCAACGTCGCCGCCCACGCACATCGTCACTCCCGCGGCCCGTGCCGCGGCAAACGCGGCTCGCGATTCGGCAACGGCCGCAGGAGCCGGCTCCTCGCCATTCCAGCCGCGATACCGTGAGACGGCATCGGCTGCGGCAAGAGTCGGACAGTACGCAACATTGTGTGCGCGCATCAGCTTGAAGACCTCGGGAGTGCCTTGGGTCCCATGCTCCACGGTATCGACCCCGGCGAGGATGGCGCGTCGCATTCCTTCTGCGGTGCTCGCATGCGCCGCGACTATTCGGCCGGCGCTGTGGGCTGCCTCGACTGCCGCGTGCATCTCCTGCTCCGTGAAGGTCGGCCGACTCGGCTCGCCGGGGCGCCAGCGATAGTCCGCATACAGCTTCACGACATCCGCCCCGGCGCCGATCTGGCGGCGCGCCGCGGTGACGAGGTTGGGGCCGTCGGCTTCTTCCGCTCCCTGCGGGATGCTGACACCGGGCTCGAAACCCTTCGGCCCGTAGGCGCCTGGAGCCACGAGCGCACGGGTCGCCACGAGCATCCGCGGACCCGGAATGATGCCCTGCTCGATCGCCTGCTTGAGACCCACATCGGCGTAACCGGCGCCCTCCGTGCCGAGATCGCGGACGGTGGTGAAGCCCGCCATCAGGGTCGCCCGGGCCGCCACCGTCGCGCGCGCGATGCGCAGCGCGAGCGGCTCGTGCAGCACCTGGTCGTCCCAGGAGGTCTCGTTGTAGGGATGCAGGAACAGGTGCGAATGGCCTTCGATCATGCCCGGCATGAGGGTCTCCCCCGGCAGATCGATCTCGGTGGCGCCCGCAGGCGCCGATACATCCGCTCCAACAGCGTCGATCTTGTTTCCGCGCACCAGGACCTTCCAGCCCTCGTGGGGCCTCGGGTCCGTTCCATCAAACACGCGCGCGGGCTTCAGCAGATAGAGTGGGGATAATGCAGGAACGGGAGCTTCCGCCCGAGCTGCCCAGGACAGCGCGAACAGCAGCGCACAACCGAGCGACGGCGTGAGACGCATCAGCTACTCCCCGGGCCGGTACCGCTTCTCGATGTGTCCATTGAGATCAGCGGGATAGTAGTAGATCGGGCGCAGATTGCCGTCGGCATAGCGCTGCACCTGGTCGCGGAAGTGACTCGAATGCGGATCGCCACTCTCGCCGCCGGCGCTGACTCCCCAGGCGCGCACCTGCGGCCCGAACTCCACGACTGCGACAAAGCTATTGCCGTAGGTGCCGTAGTAACACTTCGTCCCCGGATACCGCTTCGCGCCGAAGGATGCCAGCGAGCCCCACTGAGAGGATGTGAAGGGTACGGGGACACTGGCCTTCACGTCGCTGAAGGTTTGCACGATGGCGGCATCGTTGCGCTGAAAGCGGTTGATCTCACCCCAAGGCACCGCATAGCTGCCGAAGTCCGTGGTGAGTCGTTGAGCCGCCTGCGCGAGAGCGGCGAGTTTCTGGGCGTCGCTGGTGTGATCGGCCATGTAGTCCCAGACGGACTGGCGCGCCGCCTTGGCAGGCTCGAGGGACACTTGCCACAGGGCCTCACCCCAGAACACGGCCAGGGAGGTCGGCTTCGAGCCAAGACCCCAGCGATAGTCCCAGCTGCGCAGCAACTGGATGGGCCCTGCGAGCGCGGCCTTGCCCGCCTCGCTCTCGGGCAGGCCGTCGTATGCCTTGAGCAGCATCGGCACCAACTGCGCGAAGGCGGTCAGGTAGGGATCGAATGCCGCGGCGATCAGGCTCTGGGGCGTGAAATCCCGCCGGGCTGTCAGGACGCGGATGGCGTGTGGTCCGCGGGGGTTCTCCCCCGCCTCGTCCATGTAACGGGGAAAATCGGCCGCCTTCGGGCTGTCAGCGCCGGCGGCGGTCCATGGTGAGTCGTTCGTGTTCATGACCCAGCCGTTCGCGGGGCTGAGCACGTGGGGGATGCTCGCCAGGCTGTGCAGGTCCTTCCAGTCGGTCGCCGGGTCGCTCCCGTCCACCGGTTCCCGGTAGTCGAACCGATCGTTGCGCACGGGCACGAACTGCGGGTGCAGGTAGGCGATCTCGCCTTTGGAGTCGGCGAATATCGTGTTGTTGGAGGAGTTGGCCTGCAGGGCGGCTACCTTGAGATAACTGGCGTAGTCGTGGGCCTTGGTGCGCAGGAAAGACTGCTCGAGCGCTGCGATCGGCCTGTTCATCAGCGCGAAGGCGATCCACTTGCCGCCAGCCTCGCGCACGATGGGTCCATGATGCGTAGCGAAGGTCGTGAAGGTGCGCGTCGCCATCGAGCCATCCGCAGCGCGATAGGACAGCGTCACGCTCTTCGGCGTGACCGGCCGCAACTCCTGCCCGTAGCGATACGATCGCGAACCGTCGGAATTGGTGACGATCGTCTCCGCGAACTCGTCCACATTGTCCACGCCGCTGGAGGTGTGCATCCAGCCGACCCTGGAGTTGAAGCCCTGGTAGATGAAGAACTGACCCCACGTGACCGCTCCGTACGCATCGAGGCCTTCATCGCTCGCCATCTGCAGCTCGGAGCGAAAGAAGAAGCTGGTATGAGGATTGATGAGCAGCAGTGCATGGCCATCGCGGGTATGCGAGGGAGCGATCGCGAAGCCGTTGGATCCCTGGGGCTCGCGCAGCATCACCCCCCGCTCGAGCTGCGTCATCGCCACGGGCTTGTGCTCGTAGAAGGCCTGGAGTTGCGAGAGCGGCACGCGCTCGATGTCACCGCCGATGCTGCCTTCGGAAAAGCTCAGTGCCATCCACGGCTCGAAATGACTCAACACGCGGGGATGGACCTCGGGATGCGCGGCCAGATAGGCATTCAAGCCGGCCGCCCACGCCTGCATGAGCTTTTTCAGCCACGCAGGGCTGCGCTCGTAGTCCGCCTGCAGCGTCTGCGGATCGATGAACAGCCGCTGCCGCAGGTCCTGCCAGAGGGCGCCCTCGCCCTCTGCCTCGGCGAGGCGGCCCAGGCTGACCAGGTAGTTGGTTTCCACCCGGTTGAAGTCATCCTCGGCCTGCGCGTAGATGATTCCGAAGACGGCGTCGGCGTCCGTCTTGCCCTTGATGTGCGCAATTCCCCAGTCATCGCGCGTGATCGTGACCCGGGCAGCCTGTGCTGCCCAGGCCGGATGTTGTCCGGTGGGTGCGGCCCACGCGCAGCCGATCCAACACACCGTCAGGAGGGAGAGTGCAGTGGCGTGACCGACAGCGGAGGCTCGCATGGGTCGGGCATCATAAACGGCCGGCCGCGAATTCCGAACCCCCCCGCGGCAAGCGCAAGAAATACCAAGATTCCTCATTGCCGGGTCAGATTCGGATCGGCATACTGGCTCCCGACCCGATCGGGTCTGCCATCTGGCCCACGCAGAGCGAGCGCATGAGGTTGCAGGACGCCCAACTGGCCGTCAGCCGGTTCTTGGCCCCGTTGACACTGGATGAGTTTCTGGACGAGATCCTCGTTGGGGGGTTCGCCCGGATCGGGGGCAACCGGCTCGCCGGCCGCGGGGATCTGCTCGGACCCGATCCCCAGTCGGTGCTCCTCCAGGCAGTGCACCTGGCATCGAAGCTGACCTTCCACTCGGCCAATCCTACGGGACCGCCGCCTTCGCTTCACGCGGTTCGGGATCAGGCCGACTTCGGCGAGCGGCTCGCCCAGTTCCATTCCAGAAACTACTCGGTGCGATTTCCGGAGCTGCGCCCGCTCTCCGGCGCCCTGGATCAGCTCGCGCGCGCCCTGGAGATGCTGCTGCATCAGCCTGTGACGGCGTCCGCGTTCTGGAGTCGAGGCGGCCTGCGTGCACCGGTGCACTGTGACGATCACGACATCCTCGTGGTCCAGTTGCGCGGGGCCAAGCGCTGGCTGATCTCGAAGCGGCCGTCCGGACTGCCGAACACATGGAAGGGCATCCCCGCGGAAGCGCCCGACCCCGCAGAGCATCAGAAGCTCGACCTGCTTCCCGGCGATCTCCTTTATCTGCCGCGCGGCACCTTTCACAGCGTCGATGCCGATGTCGAGTCGCTGCACATCTCGATCGGGTTCACACCGCTGACCGCCCGGGAAGCGGTGATCGCGGCGCTCGACCATCTGTCCGTGCCGACCCAAGCCTGAGGCTGACGGCGGGAACCCGCCTCGCGTACCAGCTCGGCGGCGCCGGGGTCGAGCCATTCGAATCGATCGTCCTCGCAGTCATCGCCCGCCTGGCGGGCGCCTGCCGCACTCCGGGTTTTCTGCCGGAGGCTCTGCAGCGACGCTCAGCGCGGGCCATCGGGTGGCTGACGAGCTTGCCAGCACCGACTGCGCAGCAGGCGATCGATCTGGAGACCGTTCTGGTCCAACGGACCATGGCCTTCTGTCATCTCACGGGCAATGCCGCGCTGATCGATTTCGCCTACCCGGGCGGACATCTGTACATCCATCGCGGCGCCGAAGAGAGCGTTCTCTACATCGCGAATACGCCGCGCTTTGCAATCCGGGACATCCCCGGAGGACTCAGCGACGAGGCTCGCCTTTCCCTCGTGAGGCGCTTCCTGGACGTGGGCTTTCTCGAGCCGGCGGCGCCAGATCCGTCCTTCTGACCTGAGCGACAACTCCGCCGCGCTTCTCGTGGCGTGGCCACTACCACTTATGACGGATGGCCCGCGTCGCGCGGAAGGAGTGTCATCTCGGGCTCACGGGGACTCACTTGCATGGTGATATCGATCACGCGCTTGCGGATTCGCGCTTGGCGCTTCATGCCGGGCTTTCTCGTGCTGGCGATTCGCTCTGCGTGGCAGGCGCGCCAGGCGCCGGACAATCTGTGCGTCTCGCTGCTGGTCGATGCTGATCGGACCTACTGGACGCGCACCGGTTGGCGCACCGAGACGGCGCTTCGTGCTTATATGCTCGCGGGCCCACACCGCGTTGCGATGACGCGCCTGGCCGATTGGTGTGACGAGGCGGCCACCGTCTGTTGGCTCCAGGACGAGGGCCCCCTGCCTTCCTGGGCCGAGACTCGGCAGCGCATGCAGCGCGAGGGCCGCCCTTCGCGCCTCAAGCATCCCTCGAGCGCACACGAGGGGTTTCGGATTGCCGAGCAGAAGAGACCCGGGCCCTTCAGCCAGGTTCATCTGACGTGAGTCTCTCGCGCGGGCGGCGCGGCGGGATTCCCGCGTGAGTTGCAGCGATCCGGGTGGTCACGGCGCCCGGATCAGAGTGAGGCAGCATGGCTTACCGAATCTTTCTGGCGGGCGCCTCCGGCGCCGTCGGCAAACGGCTGATCCCCTTGTTGCGGGAGGCTGGCCATCAGGTGATCGGCACGACGCGGTCTCACGAAAAGACCGCCCTGTTGCGCACCCTGGGCGCCGAGCCCGTCGTGATCAATGTCTTCGACGCAGCAGCGCTGGCGCGGGCTGTCAGCGCCACGCGACCCGATATCGTCATTCATCAGTTGACCGATCTGCCCAAGGACCTTGATCCGAGTCAGATGGCGGACGCTCTCATCCGTAACGCACGCATTCGGGAAGAAGGCACGCGCAACCTGGTGCAGGCCGCTCTGGCGACGCACGTGCGTCGCCTCATCGCGCAAAGCATCAGCTGGGCCTATGCCACGGGGCACGAGCCGCATGTCGAATCCGATCCCCTCGATACGGGCGCACAGGGCGACCGGGGCATCACGATGAGGGGCGTGCTCTCGCTGGAGAGCCAGGTGCTCCATTCCCCGCCCCTCGAGGGCATAGTGCTGCGATATGGCCAGCTCTACGGGCCCGCAACTTACTCGGCGACGCCGTCGAAGACTTCACCCGTCCACGTCGACGCCGCGGCCTATGCTGCGTTTCTGGCCATCGATCATGGGCAGCCCGGCGCCTTCAACATCGCACAACCCAACTCTCACGTCGCGACCGACAAGGCGCGCGTCGAGCTCGACTGGAGTCCTGATTTTCGCTTGCCGGAGGAAGACTCGGCAATCGATCGCGCTCACGTTGCCCGCTGACTCAGCGGCTCGTCAGACCTGCGCGTGAGGTTGCCCGCTGCAACGGAGCTCACGCGCAACGGAATTGCCCCACGCTCAGATCTCGCAAGCGTTCGGTCGCGACAGGCGCTCAGACGCCACGACTGAGGACCAGGGCGCGCGCTCTCTCCTGTGCGTCAGCGTCCGCACGATGGATGCGCGTTGAGAGTATGGCTGGTATCGCGGGCGACCTGACTCCGAGAACCGCGGTACCCAAGCCAGCGGGATCGAAAGTTACATGGCCGAGCAGAAAATCGCGTGCCTGCTCCTGAGCATCCGAAGTACGGGCGCTTCTCAGCGCGATGGCCGTGTCAGGGTCGCTCGTACGATTCGAGGACAGCGCCAGCAGAACGGAAGCGGCTTGAGACCGGGCATCCCCTGTCGGCTCGCCAGCGTGAGTCAACGTCGAATGAGCCAGAAGCACGGCCGCGGCAAACGATGCGATGGAGCTTGGTATGAGGCGATTCATGGAGGTTCTCCCAAAAAAAAGTGTCAGTCTCAGTGTGCGGTGTAACGCATGTATATACATCTATCTGAGGAGAGAGCAGGCAATCCCCTCGATGGCTTGCCAGGTCGTCCTCGGAGCTAAAAGCAGCCGCGCGCAGCCCTACTCGTCCGCCAGCTTACGCGCGGCTGAGTAAGCCGCTTTCTTCAGCGCCGCCGCCTCGGCGCGGCCGAGACGCCGCTCCACCGCCGCCTGGGCCGCCTCCCACGCGGGCTGCAGCCTGCGCACCGTCGTCTCACCGCTCGTGGTCAACGACCAGCGGCGCTCGCGCCGATCCGCCCCGGGCGTATCCACCGCCAACCCACTCTTTCTGATATGAGCCAGCGTGCGGGTCGCAGTCGTCTGGTCGATCCCGATCGCCTCGGCCAGCTCGGTGGTGGTCATGCCCGGCGCCGCCTTCAGCACCTGGAGTGCCGTGTGCTGCGTCGCTGGCAGGCCCGCGTCGATCAGCACCTGCTCATACAGCGCCGTGACGGCTCGCGCCGCCTGACGAAGTGTCGCGCAATAGCAAGGCAGGGACTGAAGCTTCATTGGTCATCGACCTCGCAGTCCCTTATACATGCATATACATGCTCTGTAAAGGCCTCCACTCTGGAGGCAAGCCTGGAGATCGCGTGCATGAGGCCGTCCCCTGGCGGAGAAACTCACGCGCAAGGGCACTGCCCCTGCGCGCGGATCTCACGAGCGCGCGCCGGCCAATAGTCAGGTCGCTGGCGGCGCGGCCAACATCATCGAGGCTGGGTGCAGCAGGTAGCACCCGACGGCGATGATGATCAGGTAGGCGAGAAGGATGAACGTCCACCCCATGTTGTGGCGGATGACATCGCCCTCCTTCCTCACGAACTTGCTGGTGGACACACCCACGCTCGCGGTCTGGGGCGCGACCGGCTTGCCGATCTCTGCGCCCACGGAGTTGAGGGTCGGCAGCAGCAGAGGCGGCATGCCGAGCTGCGTGGCCACCAGCGCCTGGAACTTGCCGAACATCGCATTCGTCGAGGTGTTGGAGCCCGAGAGCGCGACGCCGATGAAGCCCAGGATCGGCGAAACCACAATGAACAGCGTGCCCATGCTGGAGAAGCCCTTCGCCAGCGAAGCAGCCATGCCGGAATAGTTGAAGATGTAGGCCAGGCCGAAGATGAACACGCCGACGAGGCAGGCGCCCCACATCTGGTGGAACGTGCGGCGGAAGATCTCGCCGATCTGGGTGCCCTTGAGCTTGCCCATCGCCAGCAGCAGCAGCGCCACGATGACCCACGAGGCCAGGATGGCGGTGCCGCCGACGTACGGCGCGAACTTGAACACGGCGGTCACAGGGGGCTTGACCGAGTTGCAGGTGGCGGCGAGCGACGAGCACGCCACCGCCTGGGCACTGAACCAGGTCACCTTCGGCAGCGGTGACCACGGACCCGTCCACGCGGCTACCACGATCAGCAGCACCGCGAACGGCATCCACGCCTGGGCCACTTCACCGGACCGCAGGCCATGACCCTGATTCTGGCGGGCCACTGCCGGATCGATCGGTACGCCGCCGTACCCCAGAATCGTCTTCGGCTGCCAGAACTTCAGCAGAGTCAGCAGCGCGATGAAGCAGACGATGGCGCCCGTGACATCCGGCAGATAAGGGCCGAGATGCACCGCGACCGGATACTGGCCGGCGATGTAGCCGAGCGAGCCCACGATGGCGAGCGGCCAACCGCCCTTCATGCCTTCCTTGCCGGAGACGAGATACAACAGTACCCAGGGCGGCAGCAGGGCGAGTACCGCCACGATCGTTCCGACGGAGCCCGAGAGCGCCAGAAGCGGATAGCCCGTGACCGCGGCCAGGGCGATGATGGGCGCGCCGAGCGCGCCATAGGAAACCGGAGCGTTGTTGGCGATCGCGGCGACCCGGATCGCGTTGAGGTCGGAGATCCCGAGGGAGATCAGGATCGGCGCCACGACGGCCCACGGGTAGCCAAAGCCCACCAGGCCCTCGAGGAGCGCGCCAAACGCCCAGGCGAACAACATGGTCTGCACGCGCACGTCCATGCTGCCCTGCGAGATGAGCCAGCGGCGGAAGTTCTCGAAGACACCGCTGACGCCCAGCGTGTTGAAAAGCACCATGCCCCAGAAAGTAATCCAGTCCACGTTCCACACGCCGGTTGCAGCGCCGTAGGCATAGGCATGCGAACCGTCGCTGAAGGGCATCTTCCACACCCATGCAGCCAACACGAATGTGATGATCGAGCCGACCAGCGTGGCAATCCACGCGGGCCAGCGGAAGACCGCCAGCAGAACCAACAGGGAGACGACAGGAATCAACGCGACCAGACAGGTCAGTGTCAGGTTGTTGAGCGGGTCGAGCAGTTGCGTGAACATGACTTCTCCCTGGCTTGCGCCGCGCGGCGAGGAGATCGGATCTGACTGCGTCGCAGCGGTTTGAATTCTTGTAGTGACGACCGGTGAGGCGGGACGGTAGCGCGACCGCCGCCAAAATGCAAGAAAACCCTATGTTTTCCGACACTTGAGCAAGCTACTGATCCGCTGGCAGAACACTGGGCAAACTTCACACGGCAAAGCTTGTTTGCAGCGCGCTCATCGGTCTGTCGTATGGCTGGGAAGGGCCAGCTGCCGGGCGTTCCCGTGGCCGAGATACGCCAGCGGCGCCCGCGCTCCCCGGGGGGCCAGCCGTCCGTCCAGGCGCCCGAAGCGTTCCTGCCCACGCCGACGGGTCACGGCGGAATCCCCGGCGCACGCAGAACCTTGACGAGCCCTGATAGGGGGACTCCGCCTTGCCCCTCCCTGACACTCCGCCTTGCCCCTCCCTGACCATGGGACGAGGTGGCCTCGCCGCCACCCGCCTGCCGGACTCAGAACCGCAATCCGATCGTGATGGGCACGAACGCCTGCTTGCTGCTCATGGGGCCGAGGCGCATGTAGCGCGCTTCCACGAAGAAGCTCGCGGGATCATTCAGGGCGAATTCGAACCCCATGCCCGCATTCCAGGAGTGCATCCAGCCCGTCGTGCTCTCCTGCACGGTCGTCGCCACCGGAAAGAAGGCGCGGAAGCAATTGAAGAAGCAGGCGAACCCGCGAACGAAGGAGAGCTGCTCGAACTGCGTCTGCTGTCGATACCAACCGACGCCGCCGAAGAAATACTCCCGTACGCTGGGACCCATGCGCAGGTTGAACTGCAGGTCCGCGTCACCACCGTACAGATTCTGGTGTCCGAACAGGTTATTGAGGCCCGTCTGCCGTTCCACGTCGAACACCGAGGCGAGGTTCTCGGTGAATCTCATATAGCTGCCATTGATGCGCAGCCCCAGAGGAAGGGACTTGAACGGAAACCAGTTGATCGACAGGCCGGTGTTATAGCCGTCATCGACCGCATGCCGTGCGTCGCCCTGGACGATGGTGTATCCGCCATCGATCGCAACGGTCACCGGGTGATAGTTGAACCCCCTGGTGGGCGCCAAGCGGTAACGAGAGCCTTCATACCGCGAAGTCGCGGCAGGGGCAGCGGCGGGCGGCGCAGCGTTGGTCCCGGCTGATCCGGCAGCAGCCTCGCTGACGCCGTAGCCGTGCGATTCGAGACAGGCTGTCAGGGCGCGCCGATACTGTTCGCGTTGCGCCGTCAGCTCGCTGGGTGTTGCGCCCGGCGAGGGTCTCGTCGGATCGAATCCGCTCTGGGTCCTGGCCCAGTTGTGACACGTGTAGCGGTCGGACCAGACTTGATCCTGCGTCTGGCCGTTCTTCGGCGCGATGTAGAGATGCTCAGCCGCGTCGAAAGTGGCTCCCGACGGGGCTCCCGACGGGGGGGCTGGCGGGGGTGCTGGAGGCGGAGTATGAATCTCCTGCGCCAGAACCGGCCCCGCACACGCCGCCAGCAGGAAAACGCGGATCGCTGTCAGTGCTTTGGTGCCCATGCTGTTACTCCTGTACGTGAGCCATTCGCTTCAATCTGCCGCCCCGTGCCGCACTAGCGGACGGCATAGCCGCGTGCCTCGAAGCACGCCGCTTGCGCGCGCTCGAATTCGGCCTCGCCGGCGGGTACGGCCGAAGGAGCATTCGTGCGCATCGGATCGAACCCGCTCTGCGCGACGGCGAACCGGTAGCAGTCGTAGTGATCGCGCGCCTGCTCGTCCTGACTCTTGGCGCTGCGAGGAACGGCGTAGACCTTTCCACCTGCTGCGCCTGCGGCCAGAACGGACTGGGCGGCGACGGCCGGCTGCGGCGGGGGCGCCGGCACGGGGATCGGTGCCGGCGGTGGCGGTGCAAGCATCGGCGCCGGCGGTCCGGCCGTTGGGGCTGCCTGTGTCGCGTATTGCGGTGGGGGTTGCGACACCGGCTGAGTCATGGGTTGCGGCACCGTGGCGCCGGCCGATGGGGGCGGAGGCGGTGGCAGAGGCTGCGGTGGCGGAGTCTGAGTTGACGGAAGCGGTGGCGGCGCGGCGGCGGACTGAGAAGCCGCCGCAGCCTGAAGTGCGGCCGCACGCTGTGACGCTGCAGCAGGCTCCGCGGTCGCACGCGTAGCCGCCGCCGTCGCCGCAAGTGTGGTCGCCGCTGCGGTCGCACCCGTCGCTGCTGCCCCACTCGCCACCGGCCGATCCGGGGAGGGACTTTTTGCGGTGGCGGCCTTCGAGGCGGTGTCGAGCGGATCGTTTACGACTTCGTAGCCGCCGAGATCCGGGCGTGCACGATAGTAGACATCGTTTGCGTAAAGGTAAGGCTCTCCATCCGCATCGACGACCGTGGCAAACGCCGGAACGCTGGGGACGATGAGACCGATCGGCGGCGTGACCACCGTGAAAGCGGGGCCGCGCGGCTCAAACCACACGCCTTCATAGAATCGATAGGACACGCCCGCGTAGTTGACGATCGCCGCCCCGTGCGGCATCTCGCGAACGATTGAGCCACGGTCGGGGTAGACATGGTTGTGGCCGTGACGTCGGTCATGATGCTGGTGGTAAGGCTCAGTCTGTTCCTGCGCGCCTCGGTCTTCGGCGGCCTCGGCGAAGGCACAGGTAACCGGAAGGAGAACGCCACACGCTATAACCAACAGTAACTCAGGCAGGCGCATCGTTGCCTCCCTTTCCGGGTGAGGCCGCGGCTCAGACGCAGGTCAACACCCGGCGGCAATTTGAGTGGACAGCGGGGGAGCAACGCGCTTCTGTTCGCCATCGTTGACCGCAATCGCAAAAATCAGGGTTCCCGGAAATTCGCGGAGCTCCCCTCCACGCACCCTCGTGCGAGACGCATGACGAATGTGCGCGCGCATCGCACGACCTCGCGTATACGGCACAATTCGGATCGAGGCGGAACGCAGGGTGTGATTCTGGCGATCGATGTCGCAAGGACGTAACTCCCCCTGGCGCGCCCCGGAATGAAATCCGCGCATGTCGCAATGAGAGAGGACATTGGGTCCGCCTGCATTGTTCCGCGCTCGCAATTCGCCATCGTTCCCAGCTCGGGAGAGATCTCCTGGGGCGCGTTCAGCTCCTGGGGCGCGTTCAGGATGGGGGCGGCGAGGAGAGCGCAGGAAAATCCTCTTCCCAGAATTCTCCGGGATGATGCTCGCCGCCGCTGCGGGGATTCTCCACTGCACGCAGATCCACGCGGCGAATCTTGCCGGAGATCGTCTTGGGCAACGGCGCGAACTCGATGCGCCGGACGCGCTTGTACGGTGAGACGCGGGCACGGGTGTGCGCGAAGATCGACAAGGCCGTTTCCGCATCCGCGGAGTGACCAGGCGCGAGCACGATGTAGGCTTTCGGAACCGCGAGTCGCGTGACATCGGGACTCGGCACCACCGCGGCTTCGGCTACGGCCGCGTGCTCGATGAGCACACTCTCCAGCTCGAACGGACTGATCCGGTAATCGGAGGATTTGAAGATATCGTCCATCCGACCGACATAAGTCAGATACCCATCCGGATCGCGCACGGCCACGTCTCCGGTATGGTAGTGGCCGCTGTCCATGGCCTCGTCATTTCGTTCGGCATCGCCCAGGTAGCCCTGCATGAGCCCAGTCGGACGAGCCGCCAGGGGAATGCAGATCTCGCCCTCTTCGGCGGGCTTGCCCGCAACGTCGAGCAGCACGAGCCGATAGCCCGGAAGCGGACGTCCCATGGACCCCGCCTTGAGCGGTTGGCCGGGAGAGTTGCCGGCCACGGCGCTGGTCTCCGTCTGGCCATAGCCGTCGCGCACGATCAGCCCCCAGGATTTGCGCACCTGCTCGATGACTTCCGGATTCAACGGCTCGCCGGCGCTGACTAGCTCCCGTAGCGCGCCGCGCCGGCCCGACAGGTCATGTTGGATCAGCATGCGCCATACGGTCGGTGGGGCGCAGAACGTCGTGACCCGGGCCGCCGCCAGCGCCTCCAGAAGCCTCCCGGCGTCAAACCGCTCGTAGCGATAGGCGACGACAGTCGATTCGGCATTGAACGGCGCAAAAACGGACGACCACGCATGCTTCGCCCATCCTGGCGAGCTCAGGTTGAGATGCACGTCACCGGGGCGCAGGCCAATCCAGTACATGGTCGAGAGGTGGCCCACCGGATAGCTGGCATGGGTGTGTGTCACGAGCTTGGGTTGCGCAGTGGTCCCCGAAGTAAAGTAAAGAAGCAGCGGATCGTCTGCGGCGCACGGCAACGGCGTCCACTCGAGCGGCGCATGGCACGATTCGTCGTATTCGAGCCAGCCCGGTGCTCTCGCCCCGACCGCAACCCGGATCGGTGCTCCGGACAGGCCCTCGAAACGGGCTGCGCACTCACCCTCGGCCACGATGGCGCTGACAGCGCCTCGCTCCAGACGGTCGCGAAGATCCTCACGCTGCAGAAGCGTCGTGGCGGGAATCATGATCGCGCGCAGCTTCATGAGCGCCAGGATCATCTCCCACAGCGGGATGCCATTGCCCAGCATCAGCAACACCCGATCACCGGCGCGAACACCACAAGCCCGCAGGTAGTTCGCTACCTGCGAGGAGCGCCGTGACAGACCGCGATAGGTGAGCGACTGGTCTTCGCTCCCGTCCGTCACGACCCGCACGGCCTCCCGCTCGATGGAGGCTGCCAGTGGATCGAAGTAATCAGTGGCCCAGTTGAATTCCCGCAGACGCGGCCACGCGAAGTGTGCTGACGCGCTGGCGTAGTCGTCCCGCAGTCGCAGCAACAGATCGCGCGCAGCAAGGAATTCGGCCGCCCCGGACCTCATGCGCGTCTCGCTGCCCGCTTCACCTTCCTGCGGGCGGGCATTCGTCGCACACCCCGGGCCTGCAGAGCGCCCGAGTTGAGCGCCGCCGCGGTCACCTTCACGGCGGGATCGGCCGTGGGTCGGCCATTCTTGCGGACGAGCTGCAATTGCGCGGCCTTGGAGCCGGTCTTCAGATGTGTCGTCACGCCCACCAGTATCGAGGAGATGCTCTGCCAGAGTGGCTCGCATTTGAAGGCCAGGGTGCCCCCGCTGCGCTT
The DNA here is from genome assembly GCA_036501985.1 of Steroidobacteraceae bacterium. GTDB lineage: Bacteria > Pseudomonadota > Gammaproteobacteria > Steroidobacterales > Steroidobacteraceae > 13-2-20CM-66-19. The sequence continues at coordinate 47,577 of DASXZI010000020.1, forward strand.
GCGCATGGAGATCGTGAAGTTGACATCCCCCACGCAGATGAAATGCGTATCCTCACTGCGCGCGGAGATGGCGAGCTTGGCATGGTCATCGGTCTCGGGCCACGCGATGTCGAAGCCCAGGGGATTGAGGTCGATGCCTGCCATGTCCACGACGGTGTGGACCTTGTCGCTGTCGATCGGCTTGGGCATCGTGCCGTGCGTCCATGTCTCCACATCCAGATCGTCGTGCAGGGTCGGCCCGACCAGGTCGTTGTAGAAATCCAAGCCCCAGTAGCGGTTCTTGGCGATGGAGGTGAACTTGAGCCCCGCTCGGGAGGTGAGCGGCACCGATCCGGCCACTGGAGAGTTGCCTTCCATCACCTTGCCTTCCATGAGCTGCACGCGCGGGTCATCCGCCTGGTTCACCAGATCTGCGGGCAACGGGGATGACAGGTACACATTCGGCTGCTGAGCCGCAAACATCTGGTTGGCGATCAGCCGGGACATATCCGCATTCTTGAGCGTAACGCACAGTAGCGTCTGCGCGTTGGGTAAGCCCGAGTTGGGAAAACCGTATTGTCCTTGCGGCGGGAACTTGGGGGTCGACTGAACGAGCCAGACCGCGGTATCGCTGTCGAAATCGAAAGCCAACACGCCCTTGGTGTGCCCCAGTGTGCCGTTGGTTTTGCCTGTGATCGGATCCTCGTCGTTATAGAAGAACCAGCCCAGATGCTGGGTCGAGGTACCCGGGCGGGTGTACAACTGATCGAGTGTGTTCGGCAGCGCGCCGTTCTTGTTGACCAGATCGTCGGGTTTCACCAGCTTCGCATCACCACCCGAGTTCGCATCGAAATAGACGTATTCCGCCCCGGTGAGCCCGGGAATCTTCTTTCCCGCGCCGCTCTTCGCGTCTCCGGCGATCTTGTACATGAACCACCAATCCACCGCCTTGCCGTTGTTGTCCATTGCAGAGAGATTCATGGAGTTACCCCTTTTTGCGTTGACTGGACAGATGCGAGGGAGCTCATGCGTGCGCCGCAACCGGCTCCCAGTGGTTGCGGCATCGATCTTCCGAAGGCGGCGACAACGGTCGCCGAAGACGCAGCGGGCGAGATGGGCCGGCAACCGCCAAGCTACGCTGGCCCTTCGCGCTGCTCGCTCGGCGCCGGCCCTCCGCGCTAGCCTCCGTGCTGGCCCTCTACTTGCCCGACGGCTTTCCGACCTCGGTATCTCGCACGAACGCAGCCACGTCCTCGTGAAACTGGCGCAGAGCATCCTCGTTCAGATAGAGCATGTGCCCGGTCTCATAGTAGCGGTAGCTGATGTTGCTCTGCAGTTGGCTCGGCATGGGTAGATGGTGCATCTCGAACAGGCCGCCGAAGAACGGCGTGCCCAGATCGTAGTAGCCGCCCGCTACCAGAATCCTCATCTTCGGATTCTTTTTCATCGCATAGGCCAGATCGAGGCTCATGCTGGTGCCGGTATAGGCAAACAGCGGTGCCGGGCTGCCGGGGCCCTGGTGGTGCCAGTCCCAGTGGAACCCAGGGATGTCGTAGAGGGAGAACTTGTAGCTGTCGCTCGCGCCGAACTTCAGATCCTCCTTCAGATACTTGTTGACCGCGGCGTAGTACGCGGGCCCGGTGGCCAGGCTCATTGGGTCGAGACCCGCCTCGGCTTCCTCGCTGCCGGGGTTCAGGTTGAGGCCCGTGAAGCGGGTATCCAATCTGCCGGTCTCGAGGCCCTGCTCACGCAGCAGGCTCTTGCAGAAAACTCCGACGTTGATCCGCAGGTCGTACCGCAGGAACTGATCGACGGTCAGTCCCGTGTACTGGTGGAGCTTCTCGGCTACCGCCTGCTTGCGCGCAGCCGTCAACTGACTGCCCTGCAGAAGGGCCGACATGTACTCCCCGAGCGCGAAGTCCTCCACCTCCTGCAAGAAGGGCAGCAGCGCGGCGGGCTGCGGGGAGAGCCGGTGATGGTAGTAGGCAGTTGCCGCATAGGAGGGCAGGACCAGCGCGTAGCCCTGGTCGACGCCGGGGTTGCCCTTGACCGCATCGATGGAGTCGTCCATCGACAGGATGGTGGAGAGGAGAATGATCCCGTTCAGATCCACCTCGCGCAGCATCGCGGCCAGAACGGCGGTGCGAGGGGTCCCGTAACTCTCGCCGAAAAGGTACTTCGGGTTGTTCCACAGATCGTACTTGGTCAGGAAGCGGTGAATGAATCGCTCGAACGCATGGGCGTCCTGGTCGACACCCCAGAATGCGCGCTCAGCATCACGGCCCATCACTCGACTGAAGCCGGTGCCCGGCGCATCGATGAAGACAAGGTCAGCGACGTCGAGCAGGCTGTATCGGTTCTCGACGATCGAGTAGGGACCCGCGGACTGGTGCTGGGTGTCCGGAATCGACACCCGGCGCGGGCCGAACGCGCCCATATGCAGCCATAGGCTCGCAACGCTCGGACCTCCGTTATACAGAAAGATCACGGGACGGCCTGCGGAGGGAGCTCCCGTCCGGAAGTACGCCGTATAGAAGATACGTGCCGTGGCAGGGGCACTCTGCGGCTCGTCCGCCGGCGGTATCTTGAAACCCACGTTTGAGATCCAGCGGCCATCGGTGCCGATGAATGCGTCGATCTCGTTGGTCGAGCCAACGGTCAGCGTGCCAGCGACGGCGCGGTAGTGAATCGCGTGCCCTCCGACCGTCACAGACCCCTCGGTCACGGAGTCCGGTTCGCCGCCCTGGGTTTGGACAGCCGCCGACTCCGGATGCGCATCGGACCGCGCTACTTCCGCAATGCAGGGCAACGTCAACAGCGTTGCAAGGAACGCGAGCAGACTCTGGGTAGCTGTTCCCGTCCGATTGTTCATAAAGGCTTCTTTCATTGCGCCCGGAACCCCCGGGGGTGTAAGGCATTGTAGCTATAGCGATGACTCCGGAGGTCTCCATGAAAGCCTCAACTTGTCTGCAGGCAGCGATTGGTGCCCTATTCCTTTCGTTTTCTGCGTCCGCACTTGCGGACAATGCGGTAACCGCGCGTCCCGCCAATGTTCTTGCCGGTCCGGACGATTCCTATCCCGTGGTGGCACAGCTCGATAGCGACACGCCCGTTCAGGTAATGGGCTGTCTGGATGACTGGAGCTGGTGTGATGTTGCCTTTCAGGACAGCCGGGGCTGGATGTACGCTCCGGACATCACTTATGCCTACGAGGGCGGCTACGTACCGCTGTATTCCTATGCTCCGGCGCTGGGCATCACGGTCGTCGCGTTTTCAGTGGACAGCTATTGGGGTCGGTACTACCACAACCGCCCCTGGTATAGCCGGCGTGAAGAATTCATGCGCCGCGGTCCCGCGCATCATCAGCGCCCGCCCGGACCGGCCCCTCGCCACTCACCGCCACCGCGCGAAGTGGTCATGCACCGGCCTGATTCGCGTTCGGGTGGCGCGCGGCTGAGCAGCGCCGAGGCCCACCACGCGGACGCGGACCGCCGCGACGCGGATCGGCATGGCGCGTCAGTTGATCACCGAGATGCGAAGGCACCGCCGCCGCGCCCCGAGGAGCGCGCTGCACCGGCGCACCCTGAGGAGCACGCGCCGCCTGCCCATACTGAAAGCCATTCGAGACCGGCTGCAGGGTCTACGCATGAGGAAAAGCATGGACCTGCGCCCCATGCCGCTCCGTCGAACCATGAGGAACATCCTCCCAGCCCGCAGCCGCATGAGGACAAGAAAGACCGTCCGCAGCAGTAAGTAAGAAGCGCCGAACTGGCGAAGATCAAGCGCGATGGCGCGACGAGGAGGCTCGGGCTGGGCCGCAGAGGCTCAGCCGCAGAGGCTCAGCCGCAGAGGCTCAGCCGCAGAGGCTCAGGCGCACGAGGTCACTGCAGGAGCTGCGCATCTCGGGTCAGCACATTATCCGATCCCAGCGAGGTGGTAAGAGACACCACCGCCTGATGCGCCGCCTGCCGCCTTTCGCGTTCGTTGCCGAGTGCGCTCTCGGTCCGAGCCAGCATCAAGGAGGCTTCGCCTACATCGGCGCTGGCAGTCGGATCGCGGGCGCGCTGTTCATCATCGCGCAGCGCTTCCTCGGCCAGATGGGCGGCATCCGAGTATCTGTGTTGTGCGAAGGAAATTCGCGCCGACCCCAGCAAGGCTCGCGGCAGCAGTACCCCTTGGCCACCCGTTGGGTTGCGCAAATTCTGCAAGGCCGGCGCCAACTCGCGTTCGGCATCCTCCATCCGCCCTTGCGCGAGTAGCAGCTCGGCGCGGGCGAGCCTCGCACGCGTTCCTTGAATGCTGCCCGAAAGCCTGCGCGCGATACCCAGTGCTTCGACGCGGTCAAGCTCCTCACTCGCATCGCCAAACCGCCTCAGAACAATCAGTGCTTGCGCTCGCTGGGCACCCGCATACATCTGCAACAGGGCATCGCCCTCTGTCTTCGCGGTACTCACGCCCTTTTCGTACCACTGGAGGGCCTCCTCCGGACTCCCGTTGCGCAGCAAGCACGTCCCGTGCAGAACCGACATGGCCGTGATGATGCTCCGGCCGCTGGATTGCAGACGATTGACGAGATCCTGCTCACGCCGGCAGCTTTCTCTCACCTCCCCGAATCCCATCAGGCTCGAGGCGACGTTGTGGAGGGCCGTCATGGCGGCATCGGTGTCCCCCAGACCATTGCGCTCCTCCGCGGCGAGAGCGCGCGAGACGTACTCGAATCCCTTTCTGGTATTGCCGGCCTCCTTGTAGTAGTCCGCGATGCGCCCCAGGAGATCCGGGTAACGCACATCGTGCGTCTCATCCACTTGCTCAAGGAGGATGAGTGCCTTCTCTGCCTCACGGGTCGCTCCAGCCGGATTGCCTCGAGCGTCGACGACGTCCGCTTCTGCCTCCATGCAATCCTCGACGTAGAGCGGCTCCGCGCTGGGCACACGAGCGAGAAACGCACGCCCTTCGGCAACCAGGGCGGCGGCCCGATCGAGATGACCCAGGTCGATCTCCGCGCCCGAGAGACTGCAATCTGATCGCGCGATCAACGGAGCGTCATTTTCTGCGACCGCGATCTCATGGGCCTTCTGCAGCAGCGCGTACTCCTTTTGCGTCAGGCCCAGATCGCCATAGCGGGCCGCCAGATTGAGCATGGCGCTCACGCGGAAGCGGGGATCGGCCGTGTAGTGCTCACTGACCAGTCGCCTGCCCGCATCGATGAGTTGCTCGGCGGTCGTCGGCTTGTTTCCAACGGTCGACATCATCAGCGTCACGAGCTCCGCCTGTTTCTCCGCGCGTTTTGCCTGCTCGCGAAGCTGGTCCCGCTGCAGTTGAGCTGCACGCATCTGGGACAGGGCGAATGCGGTCGTGAGGATGAGCGCCACGGCAGCGGCAGAGGTACCGATCACCGCCGCTCTGTAGCGACGGACGAATTTACGGAAGCGGTAGCCGAGGAGATCGGAGCGCGCGGCGACAGGCTCATTCGCCAGATAACGCCGCAGGTCCTCCGCCAGGGCCGCCGCGGTGGCGTAGCGCTCCTGCGGCAGCTTGCGCAGTGCCTTCGATACGATCGCATCCAGATCGCCACGGAGCGATTTGCGCACGGATGGCGGCGCAGCCTCCGACAGCCGCGCCGGCTCTCGGTCGAGGGCGGAGCGGATCCGCTCCGCCCGGGTCGCTCCAACCAGTGTCAGGGGCAGGCGCTGCGCGAGCAACGCGAACAGCAGCACGCCGACCTGATACACGTCCGTGGCGGTAGAAGGCGGCTCTCCGAGGATCTGCTCGGGAGCCGCAAACTCGGGCGTAAAGGCCGAATCCTCCACGCGGGTGAGCGGCGAGTCGTCCTGAGTACCGGACTCCGCGCTCAGCAGCTTGGCGACCCCGAAGTCCAGGAGCTTCGCCTGGCCGTCGGGCGTCACCAGGATGTTGGTCGGTTTGATGTCGCGGTGGATGACCAGGTTGGTGTGCGCATGCACCAGCGCGTCGAGCACATCCAGCAGTAGGCGGATCCGCGCTTGCACCCCGAGCGCATGCGAGTTGCAATACTCATCGATCCGCTCGCCGGGAACATATTCCAGGATGAGATACGGACGCCCCGCCGGCGTCACGCCCGCATCGATCAGTCGTGCGATATGCGCGTGAGTGAGCCGGGCGAGCAGGCGTCCCTCGCGGCGAAATCGGTCCAGGGCGGCGGGTGAAGCCGTGTAGCTGTCGAGAAATTTGACGGCAAACTGCCCTTCGAAGCGGCCGTCACTGCGCAGCGCCAGCCAGACTTCACCCATGCCGCCACGGCCGAGTAGGGAACGGATGGTGTACGCCCCCACCTGTGTGCCCACCTCATCGGTGGTCCGCAGAATGCTGCTCTCCAGAAAGCGCTTCGTGCGGATCTCGCGGTGCGCGGTCACGAGCTCGCGTAGAGTCTGAAGGACCTCCGGCGACTCGTGCTGCAAGCGCGACAGGTAGTGCTCCCACTCGAGCTCGGGCAGCACAAGCAATCGATCGAGGTGCCGATCGACGGTCGCCCATTCGGGTTGGCCAGGGCGGATCTTCACAACGCGGAAAGCTCTTCAATCCGTAACATGCCGAGGACAGTCTATCCCTGCCTCGGAAATCGGGAAATGAGGCCTGCGCGGGCATCACCGTGCTCCGCAGCGCAGTCCATGCGGCCTCCGCCTCCTGCCCCGGCGCATGAACTGATGTAAGGTGCAGCCCTCTGAGCGCTGGGGTAGGGGAAGTCACGCGTGCACCGAAGAAGACCTGGAAACTGGCTCATGGTCCTGGTGGCCCTTGGAGGGATGAGCGCAGCCATTGCATCCGCAACAGATTCCGACAAGGAGAGTGACTTCAAATTTCGTTTCGTCGGGCCCAAGGTCGGCAACCGGATTGCAGCCGCCACGGGCGTCCCGGGAGATCCGAGTACGTACTACGCCGGGGCCGCCTCGGGCGGGGTGTGGAAATCGACGGATGGCGGCAATCGCTGGGCACCGGTGTTCGACAAGCAATCGGCCGCAGCCATCGGCGCACTGGCGGTCGCGCCGTCTCAGCCAAGCACGGTCTGGGCAGGGACCGGCGAGGCGTGGGCGATCCGTGACAGCGACGTCATGGGTGATGGCATCTACAAGTCCACCGATGCCGGTCACACCTGGACCAACATGGGCTTGCCGCAGTCCGGGCGGATCGGCCGCATTGTCATCCACCCTTCCAACCCTGACATTGTCTTCGCCTGTGTGCTCGGTCGCACGACCGGGCCTCAGCAGGAGCGCGGCGTCTACCGCACCAGCGACGGCGGCCAGCATTGGGAGCGGGTCCTGTTCGCGGGAGAGAACGTCGGCTGCTCGGGCCTGTCCATGGATCCCCACAATCCTCACACCCTGGTCGCAGGGATGTGGCAGGTGCAGATGCATACCTGGGGCGAGTTCAGCGGCGGCCCCGGCAGCGCGCTCTACATCTCTCATGATGGCGGAACCAAGTGGACCCGCATCGAGGAGCACGGCCTGCCCAGCCCTCCGGTGGGCAAGATCGACGTCGCCATCGCTCCCACCAACTCCAGGCGCATCTATGCCCTCATCCAGACCCAAGACCAGGGCTCGGTCTGGCGATCGGATGATGCGGGGGAACACTGGAACCGCGTCAACTCCCAGCGCGCGCTGATTGGCCGTGCCGGCTACTACATCCGGATTGCCGTCTCACCGGCGAACGAAAACGAAGTCCTGGTCGCCAACAGCTCCTTCCATCAATCTCTCGATGGGGGCGAGAACTTCCACGAGGTGCGCTGGGGCGGGGACACTCACGACATCTGGATCGACCCGACAAACGCCGCTCGCTTCGTGATCACGGATGACGCCGGAATGCTGATCACGACGGTCCACGGCCGTGGATTCCACCGCGTACATCTGCCCATCGGTCAGATGTATCACGTCGCCGTCGATGATCAGATCCCCTACTTCTTCTACAGCAACATGCAGGACGATGGAAACATGCGCGGTCCCGTCCTGCCGATCGACTCGGATGAGACCGGCTGGGACCGACACATGGGAGGCTGCGAATCCGGCTTCACGGTCCCCGATGTCGTGGACCCGAATATCGTGTGGGCCACCTGCTACGGGGACACCGTCACCCGCTGGGATACCCGCTACAAGGAAGCACATTCGGTCAGCCCCTGGAAGCACACGCTCGACTCGCCGCCGAACGATGTGCAGTACCGGTGCCACTGGACCCCGCCGCTGGCGATCGATCCCTTTGATCACAACACCGTCTACTACGGCTGCCAGGTGATCTTCCGAACGACCAACGCGGGCCAGAGCTGGTCCGTGATCAGCCCGGACCTGTCCCTGCACAATCCGGCTCACATGGTTTCCTCGGGCGGCCTGGTGGGGGACAACCTCGGCCAGTTCTACGGCGACGTGGTGTTCGCCATCGCACCGTCCGCCCTCCGGAAAGGCCTGATCTGGGCGGGTACCAACGACGGGCAGATCTGGTACACGCAAGACGCCGGGGCCCACTGGACGAATGTCGCAAGTCACCTGCCCGGCTTGCCGCCCGGCGGGACGATCACCCGCATCGACCCATCGACTTTCGATGCCGGCACGGCGTATGTCAGCGTCGATCTGCACCTGGAGAACAATCGCGATCCCTTCATCTACAAGACGACCGATCTCGGCAAGAGCTGGAAACGAATCACCGGCAACCTGCCCAAAGACGAGCTGTCGTATGCGCGCACCGTGACCGAGGACCCGAACTGCCGGGGACTGTTGTTTGCGGGCACCGGCAACAGTCTCTTCTACTCACTCGATGACGGCGGTCACTGGAGTGCGCTCAAGACCGGACTGCCGCCTGCGCCAGTGACCTGGGCCGTCGTACAGAAACGCTTTCACGATCTGGTGATCTCCACGTACGGTCGCGGACTCTACATCCTCGACGACATCACCCCACTGGAGCAGATGGCCACGCATCACTCCCAGGCTCCCGTCGTGCTGTTCGAGCCGCGCCAGACCTATCGCTTCGTGCACGGCGGCGAGGCCATGCTCAACTTCTCGCTGGCGGCCGAGCACAAGGACCCGGTCCAACTCGAGATTCTCGACTCGCAGGGCCACGAGGTTCGTAAGCTGGAAGGCAAGGAGCTGCCGCCCGGTATCAATCGCGTGAAGTGGGACCTGCACTACGACTCCCCGCGCGTGATCGCGCTGCGGACCCTGGCACCCGACAATCCCCGCATCTGGGAGGAGAGTCGGTTTCGCGAGGAGGACTCGAGGCCCATCACGCACTGGGGATCGAAGCCCGCCGAGGTCGGACCGATCGCGGCTCCCGGCTCGTATTCGGTTCGTCTCACCGTCGACGGCAAGTCCTACACTCAGCCCCTCACGATCCTGCGCGATCCGCGCGCCCCCGGCTCGGACGCGGACATTCAATCCTCGGTCAAAGCCCTGCTCAAGATCCGCGACGACATCAGTCACGTGTCCGATTCCGTCAACCAGATGGAGTGGCTGCGCAAACAACTCGAAGTCATCGAGGCCATGCTGCGCCCGGCGAACAAGCCGCAAAAGCACGAGGAGTCCCTCGCGGAGGAGGAGGACGAGCCCGACTCCGAGCCCCCGCCGGCCCCACCCCGTGAGCTGAGCGACGCCGAGAAACAGGAACGTGATCAGCTCCTCAAGGCCGCACTGGATCTCGACCAGAAGCTGGAAAAGGTCGAGTCCCGCCTCGTTTCGCATGCGCTGCGCAACAGCGACGACAAGTACTTCGTCGAGCCCTACGGTCTGTATCTCGATCTCATCTGGTTGAACGCGGAGGTCGGATCCGGCGGAGGCGACGTGGCGGGAGGTGCCGATTTCGCCCCCACCGATGCCCAGCTCGAGAGCCTGAAGTCGCTCGAGACCGGGGTGTCGGCCGCTGACTCGGACTTCCGCCAGATCCTCGAGCGCGATCTGCCTGCGTTCGATCAGGGACTGGAGCATGCAAACATGGCGCCGCTGGCGGGACCCCGGAATTGACTTCGCGGCGATGCAGTGGCCACACTGGCGCAGGCTGTGAACGCAGCCCATAACGAACGATAACAACGGCTTTCGGGGAGTGCGCGTTCCATGACGACGATGCCGGTGCTGTCGCAGAGAGAACTGACCGTCCGGGGACTGATCCTCGGCGTGCTCATCACGCTGGTCTTCACGGCCGCGAACGTTTTCTTCGGGCTCAAGGCCGGACTGACGTTCGCGACCTCGATCCCCGCGGCCGTCATCTCCATGGCCGTGCTGCGCGGGTTCAAGGGCATGACGGTCCAGGAGAACAATATCGTCCAGACCGTCGCCTCGGCGGCGGGAACGCTTTCCTCGATCATCTTCGTGCTGCCAGGCCTGGTGATCATCGGCTGGTGGACGGGATTTCCGTACTGGATTTCCGCCTTGATCTGCGCACTGGGCGGGATATTGGGCGTGATGTATTCGATCCCGCTGCGCCGGGCGCTGGTCACGCAATCGGATCTGCCTTACCCGGAAGGAGTCGCCTGCGCTGAGGTTCTGAAGTGCGGCGGCGGCGACGAGGCCGGGGAGGCCGCCGTCGCCAATACCCGTGCCGGGCTGCGGGCCGTGATCTGGGGATCGATCGTCTCGGCCTCGTTTGCCCTGGTGGTGGCCACACGCATCTTCGCCAGCGACCTGGTGCGCTACTTCAGGATGGATACGCGCGGCGGGGTGAGCGGCTTCGATCTTTTCCTGTCTTTCGCTCTATTCGGTGTCGGCCATCTGGTCGGACTGTGGGTCGGCGTCGCCATGTTCGTCGGAGCACTCGTCGGCTGGCTGTGGGGCGTACCGCATTATTCGGCGCTCAGCGGCAGTCACGCCGCGGTCGCTGTGCTCGCCCATGACACCTGGAATCACCAGATCCGCTTTGTCGGCGCCGGCACCATCCTCGTGGCCGCCATCTGGACGCTCGCCAAGCTGGGTCAACCGGTCTATGCCGGGTTGCGCTCGGCACTCGCCGCCTCACGGGCCCGCCGAACCGGAAACCAGGCGATGCTGCCCCGGACCGAGCGTGATATCCCGATCGGGATCGTGGGCCTGGTCACGCTGGTGTGCCTGGCGCCGATTGCCGTGCTGCTGGCCAATTTCGATTCGCACGGCGCCCTGGACGAGCACATGACGATGCTGGTCATCGGGGGTTTGATCTACATCGCACTGATGAGTTTCTTCGTCTCGGCGGTCTGCGGCTACATGGCCGGACTCATCGGCTCTTCGAACAGCCCCTTGTCGGGCATCGGCATCCTGGCAGTGATCGGAGCCTCGCTGCTGCTGGTCTTCGGCGTGCGCTCGAGTCTGGCCGCCGGAGCCGAGCGCGCCCTGGTCGCTTACGCGCTATTCGTGACGGCTGTGATATTTGCGGTCGCCACCATCGCCAACAACAACCTGCAGGACCTGAAGACCGGCCAGCTCGTCGATGCGACGCCCTGGAAGCAGCAGGTTGCGTTGATACTGGGTGTCATTGCCGGCGCTGCGATCATTCCGCCGATCATGGATCTGTTGAATCACGCTTACGGATTTGCCGGCGCACCGGGGCCGATCCGGGAGCACGCCCTGCCGGCCCCTCAGGCCGGGCTGATCTCGGCCCTCGCCCAGGGGGTGCTGCAGAACAACGTGGATTGGAGCCTGATCGAGGTGGGCGTGGGCATCGGCGTGGGCATGATCATCATCGACGAGCTGCTGCGCCGCTTCACGAACGGCGCGCACCTGTCGCCGCTCGCGGTGGGCCTGGGGATCTACCTGCCGACGCAGAGCACGCTGATGGTAGTCGTCGGCGCCTTCGCAGGATGGTATTTCGATCGCCGCGCCGATCGGCGCTCGAACCCGACGAGCATCAAGCAACTGGGGGTGCTGCTCGCCTCCGGCATGATCGTCGGCGAAGGTCTCATCGGGGTGTTGATTGCCGGACTGGTTGCTTTTTCGGGCAAGGACTTTCCGTTATCGCTGGTCGGTGATGACTTTGCCGGCAGTGGTGCGGTGGTCCTGGGCTCGGTCAGCTTTGCATTGATCATCCTGCTGATGTACCGCTGGGTCGCACGCCAGCGCGCTTAGCCGGATTGCATCAGTGGCGGCAACCGGCCGCGTATCTACGCGAGCAAGCCACGTTGCGTGCTTTTTCGCGCCGGGCGAGGCTTTGCAGGATGACAGCAGCAAAGGCGGGATCTCATGGAATTCCTATCACGAGCCGATTTCGAGGCGGCGCGACTGCGAGCCGCTCCTTTCATCCATCGCACGCCGGTTCTCAGGTCCCAGACGCTGAGCGAGCGGGTCGGCGCTGAAGTTCACCTGAAGGCGGAGCTGTTTCAGAAGGCCGGCTCCTACAAGGTACGCGGACCGCTGAATGTTCTGGCACAGATGGATCCGGTCATCAGGTCACGCGGCTTGATCTGCTCCTCCGCCGGCAATCATGCCCAAGGCGTGGCGCGTGCGGCGCGCATCCACGGGGTGCCCGCGGTGGTGGTCATGTCCACGCAAGCGAAAAAATCGAAAATCGACGCGACGCGCGCCTACGGCGCCGAGGTCATCCTGCATGGCGATGTGTGGGACGACGCTGATGCCCGAGCGCGCGAAATCATGCGCGATCGTGGGCTCACCTACGTACATCCATTTGATAACCCGGTGCTGGTCGCAGGTCAGGGCGGCGTCGGCCTGGAGTTGATCGAGGACGTGCCCGATCTCGACCTGGTGCTGGTCCCCATCGGAGGCGGCGGTCTCATTTCAGGCTGCGCCATGGCCATCAAGTCGATCAACCCCCGCGTGCAGGTCGTCGGCGTGGAAGCCGCCGGCGCCCCGGCCATGAAACGCAGTGTCGAGGCCGGCCACCTCGTGGTGCTGGACAAAATAGGGCCGATGATCGATGGGCTCGTCGTCAAACGCGTGGGGGAATACAACCTGCACGTCTGCCGACACTACGTCGATGACATCGTGCTGGTAAAGGAGCCGGATATCTTCGCCGCGATCCTGTGGTTGATGGAGCGCAGCAAGCTCGTCGCGGAAGGGGCCGCGGCGGCCACCGTTGCCGCGCTTCTCAGCGGAGTGGTTCGCCCGGCCGCGGGCTCCAAGGTCGCCTGCGTGCTCAGCGGGGGCAACCTGGATATCAGCGATCTGCACGGCCGGGCTTGGAATTGAAACGCCGGCCGGGCTGAGCCAGCCAGTCCCGCACAGCCCGCGGCCTGCATTCCCACCGAAGGCCGATGGGCCCGTACCGTGCGGCCGTCAGCCGCCTGGCGGCTTGTAGACCGTACGGACTTTTTTCCCGATCGTCAGTGCCTTCGCCATATCCGCCGAGGTGTACAGCGGAATAGTCTTCCAGGACTCGAAGACTCCGCTGCCGATGGCCGGGGCGAGCGCTCCGATGTACTCGGCATGACCGGGCGCCTCGACGATCATCGCCAGACCGTATTCCTGGCCGAGCATTCCATAGAAGCCGATCAGCTTGCCACCGGCAGCCTCGATCGCAGTGCGGGCCACCGCCTCACGGTCGCTGCCGGTCTCGATGATGCTTTTCAACGAGGCGGGCGAATATTTCGCCATCAGCATGTACAGGGCCATGAGTGATTCCCCCGGCGTATTGTTGTGTCAGGGCATCCGCAGGCATGGTATCAGCTCAGGGAATGTGGCGCTCGGGGTCCAAGCGCTCCTGCAGGATATAAGCGACGCCGAGGGCCGCTGAGGCGATATCGGCCGACTCAGGCCTCGATGAGGCTGGTGGAAAAGGTTCTGGCGTAACAAGGATGTTCGAATATCGCGCTGCTCGAGCGGCGCGAGTTGACCTATGGAACGACGTGGCACGCTGCCGGTCAAGACACTCTGGCCACTCGCTGCCACCCAGGACCTGGCAGACGCGGTATACCTGGCGAAGGACGGACAGACAAATCCTGTTGACAGCGCGCAGGCCTCGCCCGCGCCGCCCGTGAGCGCGGCGTGAGAGTCGTCGAGCATTGCCGTGTCGCCAACATCCTCGCCACCGGAGATCGTGTCACGGGAGTGACAACCGAGCGCGGTGAGATCCGCAGCGAAATCGTCGTCAACTGCGGGGGCATGTGGGCACGCGATATCGCCGGCTGGTTCGAGCCCGTAGCCAAGCCCAGGGGCGAGTGCCTCGGCTGGAGTCGGCCGGCGTTCAGCTTTTCTTCAACGGTCCAAAGAGCTTCACGCCCGCTGCCGCGGGAGATCATTGAGGCAATGCTGAAGGATCTTCGTGCAGTGGTGGAGACCGTCAAGGGCGGTGGAGGCACCCAGGGAGACTGCAGTACGCCATGGTGAAGACGCGGCGCACTTCCCGCTGGATCGAGCGGGCCAGGGCGATTGCGCAGAAGACCCCCAGCCGTACGTGCCGTAGTCCCTGTGGCGCTGAGCGAGCTCAGGTAGAGTACGCCGGATCGATAACCGGCACGATGAGGCTTTCCGACCATGACAACGAGACGAGGGGCTCTGGTACTGATCGGGGGCGCACTTCCCGCGTGGGCGTTCGCCACGCGTGGGCAGTCACAGCAACTCTCCTCGGCTGTGCCGGTAGGGGATCCCTCGATCAAGGTCATCGAGAATGTGTGGATTCCCATGTCGGATGGCTCGCGCCTGGCGGCGCGACTGTTTTTGCCGCAGACGGCCAGCCACACGCCCACGGGTGCGGTCCTGGAATATCTTCCTTACCGCAAGCGCGACGCCTATCGATACCGGGACGACGTGGCCGGGCCCTCCCTGGCAAAGGCGGGCATCGCACTGCTGCGCGTGGATATTCGCGGAACGGGCGAGTCCGACGGCGCCATGGTCGACGAGTACATGCCCATCGAGCAGGCCGACGCACTGACAGTCATCGAGTGGATGGCGAAACAGCCCTGGTGCAACGGCAATGTCGGGATGCGTGGGATTTCCTACGGCTCATTCGTCGCGCTGCAGGCAGCGGCGAAGGCTCCCGCGGCGTTAAAGGCCATCGTCTCGACGTGTGGAACCGAGCAGCGCTATCTGGACGACATCCATTATCGGGGCGGCTGCCTCATCAATGACCAGTACGTCTGGGCCATGGAGTGGCAGGTCATCATGCGGGCCCCGCCGGACCCCATCATCGTCGGCGAAGAACGCTGGCGGCCGATGTGGAAGCAACGACTCGACGTCGCCGGCCCCATGACGATTCTCTGGAACGAGCACCAGACCCTGGATGCCAAGTGGCGCGACGGATCGATTCAGGACTACAGCAAGATCCGCTGCGCCATTTACAACGTCGCCGGGATGCTCGATGCCTATCTCCCCTCGGCGACGCGGATGATGGAACGCGCGCCACAGGTGCCGCAGAAGGCTCTCATCGGCCCCTGGGCGCACAAGTGGCCCGGCTACCCTCAGCCGGCGGGCCATCGGGGTGAGCCGACTGCCGCTGCCAATGGCACTCCGGGTCCAGGCGTGGACTGGCTGCCGGTCGAGGCACGCTGGTGGCGACACTGGCTGCTCGGCGAAAAGAACGGAATCATGGAGGAGCCGCGGATGTGGGCTCTGCGGGAAGATGCGCCCCCAGGGGTGAGCTATCCGCATGACACACGCGGAGCCTGGGTGTCCGAGCCCGCCTGGCCTGCCCAGGAAATCAAAGCCCATACCTACTATCTGAACGCGCAAGGTCTGCAGGAGCAAGCGGGAGCCCACACTCTTCTGGCCCACAAGACAGATCTGACGATCGGCTTTGCCAGTCGCTGGTCGGGTGCCTCGGGCGATCCCGAGACCTGGTGGCGGGATCAGGCAGCCGATGATGCGCGGTGCTTGCGCTTCGATTCGCCGCCCCTGCCGGAACCGCTCGACATCATGGGCGAGCCGATTTTCCGGGTGCGGGTTCGCGCCGACAAGCCGGTAGCCAAACTGTTCGCGCGGCTGACAGAGGTGCTGCCGGATGGCCGCTCGAACTATGTCAGTTTCGCGCTGCTGAGCCTGACCCATCGCGACAGCGATGAGAAACCTACCGCCGCCGTCGCCGGACAGGACTACGACCTGCATCTCAAGGGTCACTTCGCCTGCTACCGCTTCGCCAAAGGCAGCCGTATCCGCGTCGCCTTGAGCGAAACCTGGTGGCCGGTCGTATGGCCCTCGCCCGAGCCGGTCACACTGCAAGTCACCGCGGGAGCCTCGACCCTCGAGCTACCAATCCGGCCTACGCGCGCAGGGGAGACACCGCCCTTTGGAATCTATCGAGACCGCTATGCGACTGCAGGAGCGAAGCCGGCGCCTTACGAGGGGGTGCTCGAGAACATCCAGATCACGGGCGAGCCCGGCAGCCGGACCTTCACGCTGACCGAAGGCTCGCTCGATCCGAAGGGCGATCCGATTGACGGGCTCGAGACCCTCTACAAAGAAGCGTACAAGCTCCGCCGCGCCATCCGGGAGAACGATCCCAACAGCGCGGAATGGGAGGCCGAGGCCATCAACGTGTACGAGCGCCCGGGCTGGAAGGTGAAGCTGCGCGCCTGGAGCCTGTGCAAGTCAACGCCGACCCACTTCGTCTGTGCGGAGAAATTCGAGTGCTGGGACGGCGAGCGCTCGATTTTCTCGCGCAGCTGGGAGAAGAAGATCCCGCGCACGCTGGTTTGAGGCGCGCCGCTAGGCCGCCAGCCAACCCCCGTCGACTACAAGATTGGCGCCCGTGATGTAGGTTGCGCGATCGCTGGCGAGGAACACCGCGGCGTTGGCGATATCCTCGGGGCGGCCGAGGCGGGGCCAGGGCGTGCGGCGGCGGGCGTTCTCGAGCAGGGCCGGATCCATCGGGATTCCGGGCTTTCCGGTGATCACTTTGCCCGGCGAGATGCAATTGCAGACGATCCAGTGCCTGGCATAGTCGGCGGCAATCTGCCGCGTGAGGTAGATCGCCCCGGCCTTGCTTACTCCATAGGCCGTATCGTGCGGCGAATTGACGATACCCTGTTGGGATCCCAGATTGATCAGGCGCCCGCGAGCTTCTTGACGCGGCTCCTGGGTCATCATCTGCTGGACTGCGCGTTTGCAGCCATAAAACATGCCGGTCATGTTCACATTCATGACCCGCTCCCAGTGTGCCGAGCTGCTCTCCAACAGCCCGGTTCCGGAGAAGATCGCCGCGTTGTTGACCATGATGTCGAGCCGTCCCTGCCGCTCCACGGTGCGGGTGATGGCCCGGTCGAGCTCATCCCAGCTCGCGACATTCGCCTGCTCGAAGAATGCGCTGCCGCCCGATCGCACGATCAGCTCGGTGGTGGGCTCGCCGCCTTCGAGGGGTTGCTGCGTGATATCGAGCACGACGACGCTCGCGCCTTCGGCTGCAAAGGCCATGGCGATCGCACGCCCGATGCCTGAGCTGGCGCCGGTGACGACGGCGGACTTGCTGCTTAGCAAACCTGGCATGGCACCCCATCCGCGGATTGGGCTTCAGTCATTGGGTATTGCGTAGACCTTGCCCTCGTAGGGCGACCGGTCGATCTGATCCAGCGCCGTCACATAGACGGTGCGCTCGTCCGGGCTGAATGCAAGGTTCGGCACCTTCGGCGAGGGCAGAACCAGCTCTCGCAGGAGCCTGCCCTGCGCGTCGAGGACGAAAATCCGCCCGAGCAACTTCATGTGCAGATCGCGCGGACTCTCGCCTACGTAGATCTCGCCGCGCGAGGAGATCTTTATCCCGTCCGGCCAGATCGGGGCGACATGATTCACCATGTCATCCAGATTCACGAATACGCGCCGGCCGCTGAGACTCCCGTCGGCCCCGATGTCGAACTGCAGCAGCCGATGCTCCTCGGTCTCGGCAACGTACAGGGTCTTGCCGTCCCGCGAGACCACCAGGCCATTGGAGTAGTGGAAATTGGCCGCGACCTCGGTAATGGTCTCATCGCGGGCGATGTAGAAAACCTTGCCGTCGATGATCGGACCCGTGTGGCCCGAGGCGGTGAAGTAAATGCCGCCGCGCCCATCCGGTGCCAGGTCATTCGGCCCCTGAAACCGGTTGCCGGCCTTGTCATGCGTATAGGGAGGCAGATCTCCGCCGTCCGCCGAGATGCGGCCGATGGTGCCGTTGTCGTAACAGGTCGTCAGGAAATCGCCGCGACTGGTCGGCACCACCGCGGACTGGCCGCAGCCCTTCTGTGCCGAGAACACCTTGTTCGTCTTGCCGTCCCACACCATGACGGCGTTACGGTCGTATTCCACGTAGTACAGCTTGCCTCGATACCAGACGGGCCCTTCCGGAAAGTGTGCGTCGTCATTCAGCACGACCGCGCCCGCAGCGGCTGCTGGCGTTGAGACCGTTGCCGAGAACGCGCACAGGACCTGCAGCAGTGCGGCCTGAGACATGCGCATGGATTCGAAGCTCCTGTTCAGATCACGGGACCGGCGCGCTCGGCAATCAGCCGATACTCGGCCGGCCGGCGATAGCGCTGGAAATCGAAATTCACCCGCTGGCAGAGTCCGATCAGCTCGAGGTCGGCGCGATGTACGATGACCTCGTCATCGACGGACGTCGCCACGGCAGCCATCTCGCCCGTGGGCGCGATGATGCACGAGCCGCCGATGAGCGCCTGACCGTCCTCCAGTCCCGCCTTGGCCGCGGCAGCCACCCATACTGTGTTCTGATAGGCGCCGGCCTGCATCGGCAGATGATTGTGGAAAGCGCGCAAGTGCGCAAGCGCAGGAGCCTCTTCGAGGACCACCGGCGTGTTGTATCCGATCAGAACGACCTGGGCCCCATTGAGGCACAACATGCGGTAGGTCTCGGGCCAGCGCCGGTCATTGCACAGACACATTCCGATCCGAACACCGCCCAACTCGAACACGGGAAATCCGAGGTCGCCCGGCTCGAAATAACGCCTCTCCAGGTGCGTGGTGACGCCGGGCTCGGGCTGTGCCGAGCCCGGAATATGCATCTTGCGATAGTGGCCCAGCACGGCTGCGTCGGGTCCGACGAGAACCATGCTGTTGAACCGGCGCTGTCGCCCTCCCGATCCGCTCAACTCCGCATAGCCGAGCGCGAACCCGATCCGCAGCCGCGCGGCGGCAGCGAACAGCGGCTGCAGCGCAGGTCCAGGCATCTGGGTCTCATAGAACGCGTCGATCTCGCGCGCATCCGTCAGTTCCCAGCGCGGGAAAAACGTCGTCAATGCCATTTCCGGAAAGACCGCGAGGCCGGCGCCCGCTGCGGCCGCGCGCTCCAGCAGGCTGACCAGCCGACCGACCGTGTCGGCTCGTGAGGCCGCTCGCTGCACGGGGCCGGTCTGGCAGACTGCCAGTGTCAGGTATCGACTCATGGGGCGTCCTCGGCGAGGGTTCCGGCGGGCTGCGGATCGCGCATGGCGAACACCGGTAGCTGCGCATTGAGCTGGGAGACGGGCAGATGGCAGGCGATGCGATGCGATGCCGTGAGCTCGCGCAATGGGGGCGCGAGCACTTCGCAGGTGCCCGCGATCCGGTAGGTGCAGCGGGCAGCAAACCGGCAGCCGGTGATCGGGGCAGAGGCGGGGGCGGAGTCGGTTGTCAGGCGAACCTTGCGCTTGGAGATGCCGGTCTCGGCGAGGGGGACCGCTGAGAGGAGCGCCTCTGTATACGGGTGGTACGGCGGGGCGAACACCTCCTCCGTACGGCCCTGTTCCATGATGTGGCCGAGGTACATGACGATGACTCGCTCGGCCAGATGGCGCACGACCGCCAGGTCGTGACTGATGAACACGATGGCGGTTCCCTGCTCGCGCTGCAGATCGAGCAGCAGCTCGGTGACCGCGGTCTGCACGGACACGTCGAGGGCTGACAGGGGCTCATCGGCAATGACGACGGCCGGGTTGCCGGCGAAAGCGCGTGCAATGGCCACCCGCTGCTTCTGGCCTCCCGAGAGCTGGCCCGGATGTTGTTCGGCGAGCGCACGCGGCAGTTGGACCCGATCGAGCAGCTCGAGCATGCGCTCGCGGATGCGCGATTCAGTCCGCTCCACTTTGAACTTGCGAAGGACCCTGGTGATCTGTGCGGCGACCGTGTGCTGCGGATTGAGGGTCTCAAACGGATTCTGGAAGATCATCTGCAATGCGCGCAGGGTCGATCGGCTCCGGCGTGTGACCGGCAACTGCGCAAGCTCGAGGGCCTCGAAGCGGATCGAGCCGGAGCTCGCCGGTGTCAGGCCCATCGCGACGCGCGCAAAAGTCGACTTGCCGCAACCGGACTCGCCGACGATCGCTACGGTTTCGCCACGACGCACATCGAAGGTCAGGCGGTCATTGGCCACGACTTGTCGGTAGCGCTTGGTGAGCTCGTGGACCGCCAGCAGGGTGGCCCCCGTTTCACCGTCCACTGTGCGACAGCCGGCCTGCGGCGTGGCATTCCAGTCGATCTCGCCGACCCGCAGGCAGCGCGACCAGTGGGAGCCGGGCGAATCCGCGCTCACGCCCGTCGGGCACAGCGGTACGCGAGTCGAGTCACATTGGCCGGCGATGAAGAACCCGCAGCGTGGGCCAAAGACGCAGCCCCGAGGCCGCGACCCCGGCGAGGGCAGCTGGCCGGGAATCGCCGTCAGCGGCCGACTGTATTTGTCGCTCGCCAGCGAGGGCAGCGCCGCGAACAGGCCTCGGGTGTAGGGATGGCGCATCGCCCGAAAGACTTCCTCGACCGAGCCGATCTCGACGGCCTCGCCCGCGTACATCACTGTCATCCGGTCGCAGGTCTCGCGCACCAGCCCGAGATTGTGCGAGATGTACAACATGGCCATGCCAAAGCGTGCCGCAATGTCCCGGATCAGATCCACGATTCCGGCCTCGACCGTGACATCGAGCGCCGTCGTGGGCTCATCGAGCAGCAGCACTTTCGGCCGGGACAGCAGCGCCATGGCGATGACGAGGCGCTGTTGCTGGCCTCCCGAGAGCTGATGCGGGTAAGAGCGCATGATGCGGTCGGCCTCGGCGAGCTGAACCATTTCGAGCAGCGCGCGTACTCTCGTGTCGGCCTCTCGCTGCGATACCGCCTCGTGGCAGACGGGCACTTCCGTGAGCTGCGCTCCGATCGTCATCGAAGGGTTGAGCGATGCCATCGGCTCCTGGTAGACCATGGCGATGCCGGCGCCGCGAATTCCCCGCAGGGCCTCTCCTTTCATCTTCAGCAGGTCACGGCCTTCGAACAGGATCTCGCCTCGCGTGACTCGCCCGCCCGGCGCCAGATGCCGCATGATGGCGAGCGCCACCGTGGATTTACCGCAACCGGACTCCCCGACCAGGCCGTGAGCCTCCCCCGGATGCAGGGTGAGATTGAAATCGACCACGACTTCGGTTTCCTGACCGCCCTGGCTGTAGCACACGGACAGATTGCGGCAATCCAGGATCGGCATCAGCTTCTCCAGCTCATCTCGCGCAAGCCGTCGGCAATGAGGTTGAAACCCAGTATCAGGCTGGTCACCGAGAGCGCCGGCACAATCAGCATGTAGGAGAACTTCCACAGCAGGGCGGCAGTCGCCGCCTCCTTGATCATCAGGCCCCAGTCCGGATCGGGTGGCTGCAGGCCGAGGCCGAGAAAGGTCAGCGTGGTGATGGCCGCCGTGGTGTAGCCGAGCCGCAGGCAGGCATCCACGATCAGTGGCCCCCGCACGTTCGGCAGCAGCTCCACCAGCATGATCCACAGCGGATGCTCACCACGGATCTGCGCGGCAAGCACATAGTCACGCGAGCTGGCTTCCAGCACCAGGCCGCGCACGATCCGCATGATGATGGGAGCCAAAGAGAAGGTCACCGCGATGATGATGTTGAATCCGCTCTGGCCGAGGACGTTGAGCACCAGGATCAGGAGCACCATGACAGGAAAGGACAGCAGTACGTTGCTCGCGAACGAGACCAGCTCATCCCACCAGCCCCGCAGATATCCGGCGAGCAGTCCGAAGGCCACTCCGACCAGGTAAGCCACCAAGGTCGCGGTGACCCCCCAGACCAGCACCCGCTGACAGCCCCACAGCGTGCGCGAGAGGACATCTCTGCCCCGTGTATCGGAGCCGAGCCAGAACAGAGTGCCGCGCCGGATCATACCGGGCAACACATACGGTGCGACCGGCTTGTCGGGGTCGGCCAAGGGCAGGAAAGGCACCGTCACGGCGATCAGCAGCCAGAAGCACACGAGCGTGAGGCCGAACAGCGCGACGCGCGAGTGCTGCCAGGACTTGCACGCCCAGCCATACAGAACCAGCACGGCGGGGATCGCGGGCAGGAGCACCTGCGCGGCATGCTGGCCCAACTGCTCGCGATACAGCACGAAGATCGCCAGAGGAATCCAGATCAGAGCGAGCAACACCGCTACTGCCCGAGCCGGCGTGATGAGGCGCGCAAACGCTGGAGCGGGGAGTGTCGAGCGCTGATCCGGGCTATTCATGCAAAGCGCATCCGCGGGTTCAGCAACCGGTAGGCGGCATCCGAGAGCAGCTGCGACATCACGGCCACGAACACGGCCACCAGCGTAGCCGCCTGCAGAACCTGAATGTCTCCATAGTTCGCTGCATCGAACAGCATGCGCCCGAAGCCCGAATACTGGAAAAACACCTCGACCACGACGACCTGGGACAGAATTCCGTTGAGCTCGAGACAGATCAGGGTGACGGGCACGATCAGCGCGTTGCGCAATGCATGCTTGAGGATGACTTGCCGGTAGGGCAAACCCTTCAGAAGCGCGGTGCGGATGTACTGCGAGGTCATGACCTCCGCCATCGAGGCTCGCGTCATCCGAGCAAGATAGCCCACGTCGTAGATCAGGATGGTCAGCAGCGGCAGCAGCAGCTCGCGGAACGAGAAGCCCTCGGTCATGGCGGACTTGCTGGGAACCCACTTCAGTCCCAGTGCCAGCACGACGGTCAGCACCACGGCCGTGGCGATCTGCGGCGTTGATGTCGTGATGATGGATGCCACGGAAATGATCCGATCGAGCGGCGAGCCGGTGTCCATCCCTGCCAGCACGCCGAGGGCGATCGCCACCGGTATCATGATAAGGAACACGAAGAAGGCGAGGACGGCGGTATGAGCCAGACTCTCACGCAACAGCGTTGAGACCGCGACATCCTTCTCGCTGGACTGGCCCAGCTCGCCGTGCGCGATGTCCTTGAGCCAGCGCACGAATCGCAGCGGTGCGGGCCGGTTCAATCCCTTGTGCTCCAGCCAGACCTGATAGTCCGCTTCGGACAGCGTGGCGACCCCGAGCGCACCAAGCTCGGCCACCGCCGACTTGTGCCGAAATTGATCGCTGTCGAAAATCACGAACAGCAGCGCTGCGACGGTCAGCATGATCAGCAGCATCTGGATCAGGCGGCGGACCAACAGCCTGGTCATGTCAGGAGGATCTCAACTCATCCACACGCGCGTGAGCTGCATCTGGCGCGCCGGCTGCGGCCGGTAGCCGTGCACCCGGGCGGTGGCCAGAATGAAATACGGTCGCCACAGCGGCTGTATCATGACCGCGGCGTCCAACAGAATCTGCTCGACCCGCCGCATGATCTGTCTGCGCGCAACGATGTCGATCGTCGCCTCCGCCTGAGCCAGTGCCTGATCGAACTCCGAGTCGCTGAAATGCGTCTCGTTCCACGAGGCCCCGGTGCGGTACGCCTGGGCGAGCGTCATCGTCCCGAGCGGCCGATGAGCCCACGAGGTAGCGCCGAACGGTACCTTGTTCCACACCTCCCAGAACTTTGTCGGAGGCACTACGTGGACGGCGAGGTTGATGCCCGCCTCGCGCAACTGGTCGCGCAACGCCTCGCACACGGCCTGGTGCCAGGGACCATCGTTGTTTCCCACGACGATCTCCAGATCGATGCCTCGTTCGTAGCCAGCCTCGCGCAACAACTGGCGTGCACCGGCAACGTCGCGCGGCGGAGGATCGAGTGCTGCATAGTCCGGCTGGACCGGTGAGACGTGATAGTTCCAGCCCACCGAGCCATAGTCCCCCAGCACCAGTGCCTTGATGGCTGCGTTGTCGGCTGCCTTGAGGACGGCGCGCCGCACGCGGATATCGTTGAAGGGAGGCCGGTCGACCTGCATTCGACAACACAGCGTTTGGGCCGTCTCGACCGAAAGAATCTGCGCATCCGGGATGGCCCGAGCCAGCTCCAGCTGCTCCAGCGTCAGCTCGTAGATCAGGTCGACGCTGCCCGAGGCGAGCGCCACGGCCTGATTCTCCTGCTCGTAGTTGTAGAAGTGGATCTCGTCGAGAAACACCTCGCCGCCCCAGTAGCGAAACGGCCTGCCATCGCTCATCCGGCTCACTCGCCTGAGTATGCATCGGTCGGCGACCCGAAGATCGGCCAGCGTATAGGGTCCGGTGCCGAGCGGGTGCTTGGAGAAGGGTGGCATGAAGGAGGGATGCACAATCAGGGTACAGAACTCCGCGCAGTCCTCCGGGACAGACAGAACCGGCTGAGCGAGATTCAGGCGCAAGGTCCGACGGTCCAACACCTCCACCCCGCCCGGCAGCGCCCGCCGCACTGGCTTGCCCCCGGCATCGCGCTCCCCTGTGAACTGGGTGAGCGCGGCGAACGTGGACAGGCCGAGGTTGGACGAGCCGAGCGTCGGGTCCGACCACCTGCGGATGTTCCAGGCGACGTGCTCCGCGGTCAGCTCTTCTGCGTTGTGCCACTGCACGCCGCCGCGGATGTGCAGCACCCAGGTTTGCAGATCGCTCGAGCACTGCCATGACTCGGCCAGCATGGGCCGAACCACGTTGTCCGGACCCACCATGGTCAGGTAGTCCAGGATGGGCCGCGTCTGGTTAGCCATCTCGTTCCAGCTATACGTGGCTGGGTCGACCATGCGCGTCACCATCTGACCGACGCGCAGCTTGCCGCCGCGCTTCGCATCCGGGTCCGCCGCGGGAAATGGGAGGGATTCGTCTGCAAAGGCGGGAGCGCTTAACCCAGCCATTTCATACGCCGACATCGCCCCCACGCCCAGTAGGGTGGCAAACCGTATGAATTCACGGCGATCCATGACTCCCTGGCGCAACTGCCGATGCAGCTTCGCGAGTAACGGGTGGCGCCGGTCGTGGGTCAACCTGAGTGATTCCCGGGTGAGGGCCGCGTGCGCAGTCCTCAGACTGCGGCAGTGACCATGATTTCCACGCGATAGTTATCGCCTGCCAGCCGCGCCTCGACCGTGGCGCGTACGGGCATCGCCGCGCGATCGATCCACCGGTCCCACACACCATTCATGCGCTCGAAATCCGCGATATCGCGCAGCCAGATCTGGGCCGTCAGGAGCTTGCTCCTGTCAGAGCCGGCAAGGGAGAGATAGTGGTCGATCTTCGCCAGAGTGTCGCGGGTCTGCTGGATCACATCGCCGCTGAGATCGTCGGCGACCATGCCGGCCAGATAGGCGACTCCATTGTGCGTGAGTACGCGGCAAAAGCGGGGCCCGTTTTCGATACGCTGAATGCTCATGCGGTGGTGTCCTGTCGGTTCGATAATCGTGGGGCGGCCGGGGCGGACAGTCGGGCCGGGGACAGATCGGCCGCTCGGATGCCGCCACGGATCAGATCCTCCGGCAGCTCACGGCCGCGAATCAGCGCCGCGCAGAGCCTGGACAGACCGGGTGAGGTCTTGATGCCATAGCCGCCCTGCCCAGCCAACCAGAAGAAACCCGGAGCGTTCGTGTCAAAGCCCGCCACGGGTACACCGTCGGATGCAAACGTGCGCAATCCCGCCCACGCCCGCGCGACACGCTGCACGTTGATCGTCGTGGCGCGCTCCAGTCGATCAACACCTACTGCCACGTCAAGATCGTCAGGAACCGCGTCGCCCGGCGGCACAGGAGTCTCGTCCGACGGCGACACGAGAAGTTGTCCCGCATCCGGCTTGAAATAGAACTCGTCACCGACGTCGTCGACGAGGGGCCACGCACGCGTATCGACACCCATCGGCGCGGGGACCATGAAGGCCGTTCGCCGTTTGGGGACCAGCCCGAGCGGCCGAAGCCCCGCGCTGTGCGCCAGTGCATCCGCCCAGGCCCCCGCCGCGTTGATGAGAATGGGCGCACTGAAGGCGCCACGGCTGCTCGTCACGTGCCAGGAGCCGCTACGAAATTCAATTTGGGAGAGCTCGGCGCCGGTGACCAGCTTCGCTCCGCGTGACTTGGCACCCCTCAGAAACCCCTGGTGCAACCCCTGAACATCCACGTCCATGCTGCGGGGCTCGAGGAATGCCGCAGCGACGTACTCTCGGCGCAGGACGGGCACACGCACCAGAGCCTCGTCGACTGTCAACTCTGTCGCATCGGGGATCAGCGTTTGCGCCGCGCGCAGATGGGTGGCCAGCAGATCCAACTGGTCGTGTCTGGCTATGGTCAGCATGCCGCGCGGCGAGAGCAGCGACTGGCCGCAGAATCCTTCGGGAGGACTCTGAAGAAAGGCGCGGCTGGCCATCGCCAGACGCCGCACCACGGGATGACCGTAGTTTTCAGTAAAACTCGCGGCGGATCGGGCCGTGGCATGGTAACCGCAGACGCTCTCGCGCTCGAGCAAGACCACGTCCGCAAAGGCGGCGATCTCGTAAGCAGCGCCCGCGCCGGCGATGCCGCCGCCGATGATTACTACATCCGCGCTCGTGATCGCTTGCGCGCTCAACGCCCGCGCTCCGACATTTCGGCGCTTGCAGGCAATGCACCTTGCGCGCTTGCCTTGCCAGACAGATTCACGGCTCGCTATTTTCCTGGACGGGTGGGAACGCCGAACCTATCATAGCCTCGACTTCGTAGCTATAAACGCCGGACTGTCAGCGATGTCCGCTCCGCGCAACCCGATCTCCGAAAACCCATTCGACCTCGCGATCGTCGGCGGCACCGTTGTTCTTCCCGATGGGCCGGCTCGCATCAACGTGGGCGTTCGTGGGCACCTCATCGCCTGGCTGGGAACGGAAGTACCGCCCGCACACCGAACCATCGATGCCACGGGAAAGCTCGTGCTGCCAGGGGGGATCGACAGCCACTGTCACATGGATCAGCAGCCGTGGGAGGGCCGGAGCTCGGCGGACGACTTCCGCAGTGGCACGCTATCCGCGCTCTGCGGCGGCAATACGACCATCATCCCCTTTGCCATGCAGATGCGCGGCCAGTCTCTACAAGCGGTCGTCGATGACTACCATGAACGCGCCGCGCCGAAGGCGCATATCGACTATGGCTTTCACCTGATCGTGGGTGATCCGACGCCGGCGGTGCTCACGAAGGAGTTACCGCAGCTCATCGAGCAGGGATGTACGTCGATCAAGATCTACCTGACTTACGAAGGCCTCAGGCTTGACGACTACGAAGTCCTCACGCTCCTGGAGCTGGCCCGTCGCGAAGGCGTGTTGGTGATGGTGCACGCGGAGAACGATGCGTGCATCCGATGGCTCACGGATCGCCTGCTCGAGCAGCGCAGAACGGCAATGAAGTATCACGTGACCGCGCACCCCGAGATCGGGGAGCGGGAAGCGACCTTCCGGGCGATCAGTTTTGCGGAGCTCATCGATACACCCATTCTGATCGTGCACGTCTCGACGGGAACCGTCGTCGAGGAAGTTCGGCGTGCTCGGGCTCGGGGGCTGCCGGTTTTTGCGGAAACCTGTCCCCAATACCTGTTCCTGTCCTCGGAGGATGTCGACAGCGTCGATCTGAGCGGCGCGAAATGTGTCTGTACTCCGCCTCCCCGCGCGCGGTCAAACCAACCGCTCATGTGGCGCGGTCTCACCGATGGAACGCTTGGCGTGTTTTCTTCCGATCATTCGCCCTGGAACTATGCCCACAAGATCGAAGGTGGACCGGACAAGCCTTTCTCGAGCGTCGTGAACGGCATCCCGGGCATCGAGACGCGGCTGCCACTGTTCTTCTCCGCCACCCAGAGCGAGGGCCGGCTGGGGCTGAAGGAATTCGTGGACCTCACCACCACGGCGCCTGCCCGCCTTTACGGGCTCTATCCCAGGAAGGGTGTGATCGCGGTTGGATCGGATGCCGATTTCGCGATCTGGGATCCGGACATGGAAGTCACGATTCGCAATGAGATGCTGCACCATGCCGTGGATTACACCCCCTATGAGGGGGCCACGGTCCGGGGCTGGCCCGTGATGACGATCTCGCGCGGCGAGTTGCTGTACGACCACGGGAAAGTCACCTCGCGCCCCGGGCGGGGTCGCTTCGTGCCCTGCGACCGGCCCTTCGTGCGGCAACAGACGCTGACTCCGGCGCTGGATTTTGCCTCGGAATCCGCCGCGGCCGGTCGGCAATCGGCCGCCGTGCCCGCGGCGAAGGTCTGCCCCGCTCGAGATTAGGTCAACAGCTTGAATGCATGGGTCCACTGGTTGCGCAGAAAACCGGGGATACACCAGAGCATGGCGAGCGGCTCGATGGCCCGAGCCGCCTCGACCTGTCCCATGTCGGCGGTTTCCCAGCCGAACTGATCCAGGATTCCGGCGACGACTTTTTTCGCTGCCGCATCGTTCCCGCAAATGAACATGGTCGGCTTGCCGCCCTGGAACTGCGGATTCACCATCCGAGTGCTGCCGACCGAATTCAGAGCTTTGACGAATCGGGTGTCGACAAACTCGCGCTGCAGGCGCTCCATCGACGATTCATCGAGATTGGTGAAGAATCTCAAGACCCCATTGACGGGCGGCGCTTCCGCAATGGGGTTGGTCGCATCGATGACAGGCTTGCCAGCCAGATTCGTCGCCGCGTTCGCCGACAGCAGTGCATCGCGCGCAACACTGCCCTTGACGGCCAAAATCGCGAGCTCACCGAAACTGGCGGCTTGCGCAAACGTGCCCAGTCGGCTGTGCGGATTTTGCTTTGCCCAATCCGCGAGCTTGGCCGGTGTCCTGGTGCCGACCATGACCTCATGGGCATGTGCAATGCAGCCCGCAGCCAACACTTTGCCCACCTCGCCAGAGCCGAGAATGCCGATTTTCATGGGGTGCTCCTTCTGCAGACAGTCATGGGGCCGGCCTCTTGTGCTCGCATGGTGCCGACTCGCGGCAGGTCAAGCAAGCGTGATGGCGGTGGATGCCAGCACCTCTCACGGTGGAAATAGTGCCTCGCGCCGCCGCTCGAAAGCCAATTTGCGCAGCACTGTCTCGAGCTGCTTCACGCCCCGATGGATCGCACGAGTGCCCGCGGAGCCGACGCCGAGCACCAGACCGGGCGGCATCGAGCGATCGATGGTGAGTCGGGAAAGCGGGACCGAGTCAATCCCACACTCGGCGGCCCGGCGGCAGGCCTCCTCGTCGCTTACAGCCGGGTCCAGCCAGCCGACGATCTGCAGGCCGGCGTGAATCGGCGCGAGCTGCAACAGGCCGCCGAGACTGCTGCGCGCAGCACGGACCAGGGCGTGGAACCGCGTCGCGTACAACTCGCGCATGCGCCGCATGTGCTGCTCCATATGCCCCGCCGAGATGAAATCGCACAGCGTCGCCTGGTCGAGCACCGAAGGGAAACGGTCGAGGACCGAGCGCGCGGCGATCACCGGCTTGAGGAGCCCGGCCGGAACGACCAGGAATCCGAGCCGCAGCGATGTGAACAGCATCTTGTTGAAGCTGTTGGAATAGACGACGCAGCCGCTGTTGTCCAGGCTCTGCAGCGCCGCGAGCGGGCGGCCGGAGAAGCTGAGCTGGCTGTCGTAGTCGTCCTCGAATATCCACGCGCCCTGCTCCTGCGCCCAGCGCAGCAGCGCCAACCGGCGCTGCAGCGACAGCGCGACGCCGAGCGGAAACTGGCAACTCGCCGTGACGTACGCGAGTCTTGCCGAGCGGCCGCGCCGGCGCGCCGCCTCGCAGTCCATCCCCTGCGCATCGACGGGAACGCCGATCACCGCGGCGCCCAGGGCACGCAGCAGCGAGGTCGCGGCGGCATAGCCCGGATCCTCCATCCAGACCCGATCGCCCGCATCGAGGACCAGGCGTGCAATCAGGTCGAGCGATTGCTGAGTGCCGCTCGTGATCAGGATCTGCTCGGCAGTACATCTCACGCCCCGGCTCGCGCCGATATATCCCGCTATGGCCTCCCGCAGGGGACGGAAACCGAGCGTCTCGCCGGCGCTCAGAAGTCCGGTGGCCGTGGCGTGGCGCAGATGCCGTGCCGCGATCCGGCTCCAAACCCTCATGGGGAAACAATCCAGCGCAGGTCGGTCGAGTCGGAACGCCTCGACGCGGTAGTTCGACCAGAGCCGCGGGAATGGATGACCGGAGAGTCGGCGGCCTCGCGCGGAAAGCCCTGTGTGCGGGGCCACACGATCGCGCTCCCGGACCAGGGTCGTCCCGGCGGGTGACTCGGGAAGCATTGCTCTCACGAACGTGCCGTTGCCGACACTGCTCGCCAGGTAGCCTTCGGCGCAAAGCTGATCGAATCCTGCCACGACCGTTCCGCGCGCGAGGCGGTACTGGGAGGCGAGCGTTCGCGTCGAGGGTAGTCTCGAGCCTGCGGGGAGCCTGCCCTCGATGATGGCAGTGCGAATCTCATCGTACAGCCAGCGAAAGAGACTCACGCCCTCGGCGCGAGCTCGCAGCACGAGCTGAACGATTGGTCTCTTCTTCGGCACGCGGGAACACCACGCCTCGCACCGGAGGCCTCACACCCGTCGGGCAATAATGGTACAGCAGTAGGGCGAATAATGGACCAATACGGTGATCCACCGGCACGCCTATGATCCGCCTCCCCCGACAGGGGAATCGGCATGAGCTGGGACTGCGGTCTGCCGGCGCGGTCAGCATGCTGCTCCCTGGCAGGGGCAATCGGCGACAGGAGAACCAACATGGTGCCAAGCATCCGCTCGGTCGGGATGGGACGTCTCTGCTTCGCGCTGGGCTTCGCCGTCGTGGGCGCAATCGGCCTCGCAGCGCGCGACTTCGTTCTCACGCAACAACCGGTTCCGAAAGGTATCCCATGGCGGGAAGGACTGGCGTGCCTCTCCGGCGCGCTGCTGCTGCTGACGGGCGTAGGATTACTCGTGCCCCGTGCAGCCAGAGTATCGGCGCTCGTCCTGACGGCATTCCTCTTTCTGTGGATACTCCTGCTCCAGGTTCCGCGCGTAGCCGCTCATCCCCTGGTCGAGCTGTACTGGCTCGGCGTGGGTGAGGATCTCTCGCTCGCCACGGGCGCCTGGATCATCTACTGCACCCTCACGGACGCGGACGATTCGCGCAAACGCATCGTGCGGGCGTTGTTCGGGCTCTCACTGCTGCCGATCGGCCTCTCGCACCTCGTCTATCTCCAAGCAGCCGCACAGTTCATTCCGACCTGGTTTCCGATGCGCGTGCCCCTCACCGCCTTCACCGGAGTGGCTCACATCGCCGCGGGACTGGCCATCCTTTTTGGGATCGTGCCGTGGCTCGCGGCAACGCTGGAGGCCGTGATGGAGGGTCTGTTCACGCTCATCGTGTGGGTGACCGCCGTCCTCATCCACCCAACGAATCTCCAGGATTGGGTCAATGTGCTCATCTCTGCGACGCTCAGCGCCGCGGCCTGGGCCATAGCGAAATCCTATCGCGAGGCGCCCTGGGCATTGTCCGAAAGGCTACCGCGTCCGGCAGCCTGAAACCTCAGCCGTAGCCGCTGGGGGTCCGGCCTCACCGCAGCGCCGAACGGGGCGTGGGCGCCAGTCGCAACCGCTCAGGCTTGCGCACCAGAGCGGGCAGAACGGCCTCGGGTGCCGAATTGCGCCATCCGCTGATCGCGGACCATTCTGCCGCGAAAGTCTTCTCGGCCTCGGCATCCGGCCACCTCGCGAACCAGACGAACACTCGCTCATGCTCCCGGACGGGCAGACCCGGAAAGTTGTTTGGGGCCTCCTCGGTGACCAGACATGCCAACGGATGCACATGCGCGGCGGCGAGTCGCGGCAGCAGCGCCGCTGAAAAAAACCGCTGGAACTCACCGCTGTTCACTGCACCGAGGTAGTAAATTGTGGCGCCGATGACATGCGAGGTAGCCGCGCCCGCTGAAGACTGCGGCGGGAAGCCTTGACCCGGCCCGGCCGGTTGCAGCAACAGCACATTGTCCGAATCGACCATCGTGGCGTTGGCGGCCGATGCGTTCGCGTGCCAGCTGGGACCCCCGTAAAAGGCCGCGAGGGCCCTCTCACGCGTTGCCATGTCGCGAAAGCCGCGGATCCACACGAATCGGTCCGGGTCATCCAGATCGCGGAAGGTGCCGACCACATGCGCACCCAGCGCGTTCTGCGGCTCGATGAATTTCTGCTCAAAGATCTCTATGAGCGTGTCGCGCTGCCCGCCTCGCAACGTGTATTGACGAAGCTCGATCACGTTGTCGGCGGATTGTGGCTCTGCGTTGGCTCCCATGCTCACCCGCTCCTTCTCCCGCGCCCATGCGAGGCCCGGCAGCGTCAACGCCGTCGCCGTCGCAGTCACCGTCGCGGTCGCGGTCGCGGTCGCGGTCGCGGTCGCGAGAAAATGGCGCCGATTCAGCAACATGATTTCCTCCAGTCCTGGTCAATTCTTCTACTAAAACAGACCGATCGACCTGTCTTTTATCTCACATTGCATGGCACAAACGTGTTTGTCAAGATACCCACTGCCAAGCGGGGATCCACGGGACTGTGAGAGCGAAGGCGACGCGTAGCCGCAAGAACGATCCGGAGGGAATGCGTACGCGCGTCCTGGACGCTGCGTACCGCTTGTTTCAGGCCCGCGGCTTTCATGCGACAGGGATGCGAGAAGTCATGGAGGCCACGGGGGTTTCCTCCGGAGCCCTGCATCACCACTTTCCGACCAAGGATGCTCTCGCGTTTGCGGTCATCACCGAGCGCGTAGCGCCCGCCGTGCGTGAGACCTGGATGGATCCCATCCAATCCGCTCCTTCCCTGAGCAAGGCGATCGCGCAGGTATTTGCCGAGATCGTGCGCGGAATCGAGCAGCGCGGCAGCGTTGCCGGCTGTCCCCTGAATAATCTGGCGATGGAGCTCTCCTTCGCGAATCCGCAGTTTCGCGATTCGCTGCGCTCGATCTTCAGCGAGTGGCAGTCAGTGCTGGCGGAGCGGATAGGCGAGACGCGCGGGGGTGCCCGCCTCGATCGGGGCAAGCGAGCGGCCGCGGCGGCGTTCATCGTGTCGACGTACTCGGGCTCGATGACCCTGGCCAAGGCGACTCAAAGCGCCTCACCATTACGAATGGCAGCGAGTGCGCTGTCGGTCTGGCTACAGGAGCGGGGCTTTACTGCGTAATCTCCGGCTCAACGAGCCTCGCCAGGTTGCGCAGCGACTGCTGCCAGCCGAGGTAACAGGCCTCTACCGGGATCGCATCGGGCAAGCCTTCCTGCACGATGTGCATCTCGGTGCCCACCATGACTTTCCTGAGGGTGATGGATACCCGGATCTCGCCGGGCAGATTCGGATCTTCGAACCGGTCCGTGTAGCGGATGCTCTCGTTGGGCACCAGCTCGGTGTACTGACCGCCGAACGAATGGCTGGCGCCGGTGGTGAAATTCCGAAACGACATTCTGTAGGAGCCGCCGACCGTCGGCTCCATGCGATGCACCGTGCAGGTAAAGCCGTTAGGCGGGAGCCACTTGACCAGGGCGTCCGGCTCGAGGAAGGCGCGATAGATCTTCTCGGGTCTCGTGGCCAGGACTCGATGCAGTCGCACGGTATTGGGCATGGTCAGGTTCTCCCCATTCTTCAGCCAAGCGCTTTCGAATAACGCATCACGGGCGCGCCTTCGCCTGGCACCGTCTGCGCTGCCTCGAGCTCAAAGCCCAAACGCTGCAGAAGTCGGATCGAGCGCTGGTTGCCCGAAACGGTAATGGCCAGCAACCGCCCGAGACCCCGGCGCCGCGCGAGTGACAGGACGGCAGTCGCCGCTTCAAAGGCAAAGCCCTGGCCCGCGTACCGATCGAGCAAGGCAAAGCCCAGATCGGGCTCCGGCAGGAAGTCGCGCTTGACCAGTCCGGCGAGGCCAGCGAGCTGCGACTGCTGCGGCAGCTCCACACCCCACATCCCATAACCGTAGCGATCGAACTGTGCCTCGATGCGTTGTGTCAGGTAGTCGCCGGCTTGCATCAGAGTGCGTACGCCCCGGTCGCCGATGAATTCGATCCAGCTCGACTGGTTGAGCAGCTCGAGGAGGAAGGCGGCATCACCGCTGTGCAACCGGCGCAGCTTCAGTCGCGAGGTCTCAGCGGCAAACCGTGAATCCCCCGTACTCGTGAGTCTGCAGTCCGCATCGTCCAGCAGCATCTGAATCAGTCCGGGGTGCCCCCGCCATGGATAACGGTAAGTTACCCCAGGTGAGGATCGAACGGAACAGCGCTGTTACTCCACGCGTCTCACCGGCAGCGGCTTCCACCTGCCGTCCTTGAGTGCGCGGCGCTACCTCGCTGCGGCTCGAGTCGGGGAGCCCGAAACCGCGTACGCGGGCAGCGCGGTCGTGGCCAGCGTGCGGGCCAGCAGCTTCTCGATGTCTCGCAGCAACGGGATCTCATCAGGCGCAACCAGCGAGATCGCGGAGCCCGAGCGGCCGGCACGGGCGGTGCGTCCGATGCGGTGAACGTAGTCCTCGGGCACATTCGGCAGCTCGTAGTTGACGACGTGCGGCAACTCCTTGATGTCCAGTCCACGGGCGGCCACCTCGGTAGCGACCAGCGCCGTGATGCGCTGCTCCTTGAAGTCCGAGAGAGCCCGGACGCGCGCGCCCTGACTCTTATTGCCGTGAATCGCCGCGGCTCGAATGCCAGTGGATTCGAGCTGCTGGGTGAGACGATTCGCCCCATGCTTGGTGCGGGTGAATACCAGTACCCGGGACCAACTGCCTGCCTGGATCAGGTGCGCGAGCAGATGGCGCTTGTGCTCCTTCGGCACGCGATACACCTGCTGCTCGACCTGCTGCACGGTGGCGTTGCGCGGGGCGACCTCGACGTGCGCGGGATCACGCAAAAATCGGGCGGCGAGCTCACGGATCGGCTGCGAGTAGGTGGCGGAGAACATCAGGTTCTGGCGCTTGGCGGGCAGGAGCTTCAGGACCCGTCGGATGGCGGGAATAAAGCCCATGTCCAGCATCCGGTCCGCTTCATCGAGTACGAAATACTCGACGCTGCGCAGGTCGAGCACACCCTGCTGAGCGAGATCCAACAGCCGGCCGGGCGTTGCGACCAACAGGTCGCAGCCTGAGCGCAGGGCATCGATCTGCGGATTGATGCTGACACCTCCGAACACCACCGTGGTGCGCACTCGGAGGTGCTTGCCGTACGCGCGTGCGCTGTCTGCAACCTGCGCCGCGAGCTCGCGCGTCGGTGTGAGGACCAGTGCGCGGGGCGTGCGGCCGGTTCCTTTGGAGAGTTGCTGCAGGATCGGCAGCACGAATGCGGCCGTCTTGCCCGTTCCAGTCTGGGCGCCGGCGAGCACGTCGCGCCCGGCGAGCACGGCGGGTATCGCCTGGGTCTGGATGGGGGTGGGCGTGGTGTAGCCCTTGTCGGAAAGCGCGCGCAACAACTCGGGCACGAGCCCGAGATCGGTAAATGACATGTAAAAGCCTCGGAATCTGTTGGCTCGCCCGGCAGCGCCCGTGAGGGCCCCGACCGAGCCCGTAGGGCCCGGCAGGCAATGGCTGCGGCGGTCAGACGCGAGAGTGGTTAATTAAGGGAAATCGAAGTGCGTCGGGTAGAACAGACTGCGAGCTAAAATGGGCGCTGACCGCGCACCCTGGGATTTCAGCGGAGCGAACTGTACAGGCTTTGCGCGGGCACGTCCAATCCGGACAATGCGCGTATGTCGCTCATCACACTTCGCGATGCGCACGTCGCCTTCGGCGACCGCCCCCTGCTCGACGGCGCGCAGCTCACGGTTCTGGCCGGCGAGCGGCTCGGACTGATCGGGCGCAACGGCACCGGCAAGTCCACGCTCCTCGGGATAGTGGCCGGTCTGCTGCCGCTCGATGAAGGGGAACTGCAGCGGCGCGATGGCTTGCGCCTGGGGCTAGTCGAGCAGGAGCCGGAACTGCCCGCGGCGGACAACCTGCAGGACAGTCTGCTGCTGCGCGCCCCGGCACCGACGGCGGTGAGGGGTGCGGTCTCGGGAGCCCCTGCAGCGGCGCTCGCCGATGAGCGCGAGCACTGGCGGATGCAGTCGCGCCTCGGGGAGTATCTGGATCGCTTCGGCCTGAAGGGGTCGATCTCTGCGCAGACGTGCTCGGGTGGAGAGCGTAAGCGCGCCGCGCTCGCCCTCGCACTGTCTTTGCAGCCGGATCTGCTGTTGCTCGATGAGCCCACCAACCATCTCGACATCGAGGCCATCGAGCGGCTGGAGGAACTGCTGCTCAAGGTACCCGCCGCCATCATCATCACCCACGATCGAACCTTCCTCGATCGGATCACGACGCGCATCATCGAGCTGGACCGCGGAGTGCTGCGCTCCTACCCCGGCAACTTCGCCGCCTACGAACAGCGCAAGGACGAGGAGCTCGCGGCCGAGGACATCGCGCGCCGCCGGTTCGAGAAGTTCTGGCAACAGGAAGAAGTCTGGATCCGCAAGGGCGTGGAGGCACGACGCACACGCAACGAGGGGCGCGTCCGCAGGCTCGAGCAACTGCGAGAGGAGCGCGCCGCACGGCGCGATCGGCTCGGCAACATTCGCCTGACACTCGATCCCGGGGAACGCTCGGGCGAGCTGGTGGCCGAGCTCGATTCGGTGAGCAAGCGCTTCAGTGCCGAGCCCCTGGTCGAGAAGCTGTCACTGCGCATCATGCGCGGAGACCGCATCGGGCTGATCGGCCCGAATGGCTCCGGCAAGTCGACCCTCATCCGGCTGATCCTCGGCGAGCTCGCTGCGGATGCCGGTACGGTGCGGCTCGGAACCCGTCTCAATGTCGCCTACTTCGACCAACTGCGCGCGCAGCTCGATCCGGACTCGACGCTCGCCGAGGCCATCACTCCGGGCTCGGACTGGGTGCAACTGGGCACCGAGCGCAAGCACATCGTGAGCTACCTGGGAGAATTCCTTTTCCCTGCGCAGCGCGCGAAGTCGCCGGTGAGAATGCTTTCCGGCGGCGAGCGCAACCGGCTGCTGCTTGCGCGGCTGTTCGCCAAGCCCGCGAACCTCATCGTGCTGGATGAGCCGACCAATGATCTGGACATCGAGTCGCTGGAGTTGCTCGAGCAGCGACTGCAGGATTACGCCGGGACGTTGCTGCTGGTGAGTCATGACCGGCGCTTTCTGGACAATGTCATCACTCAGACGCTGGCTGCCGAGGGCAATGGGACATGGCGCGAGTATGTCGGCGGCTACACCGACTACCTGCAGCAACGGCCGTCAGCGACCCCGGGCCAGCAGGATGCCTCTCGTGGGATGCAGACAGCGCGGGCGGCGCGCGAACGGGCTCCCGATGCTGCTCCCGGCAAAACCCGCAGCCGCCTGAGCTACAAGGAGCAACGCGAGCTCTCGACACTCCCCGAAGAGATCGAGACGCTCGAGCGCGAGCAGACGCAGATCACCACGCGCATGAG
This sequence comes from Steroidobacteraceae bacterium, assembly GCA_036501985.1. GTDB lineage: Bacteria > Pseudomonadota > Gammaproteobacteria > Steroidobacterales > Steroidobacteraceae > 13-2-20CM-66-19. The sequence continues at coordinate 84,958 of DASXZI010000020.1, forward strand.
CGCATCCGACTATCATCGCCTCGGGGTCGAGCAACTGCGGGGCGATCGCAAGCGACTCGAGGAGCTCGAAGCATTGCTGCTGCAGAAGTTCACGCGTTGGGAGTGGCTCGAGGAGCAGCGGGCGCGCTTCACATAAGCTTATCCACGCCCGAGCGCGGTGGGCGATCCCGAGGCGCGCCGCGCTAACGCCTACCCAGAGCGAGCCACGGCATGTCGCGATAGGAGTCTGCCACGACCCAGGCGGCAGCCGTCAGCGCCCAAGAGACGACGAACTCGCCCCCTTGGGAGGCAGACAGAGTGCCCGCCAGCGCCATGGGCACCCAAACCAGTAGCGTGAAGCCAGCCATCTGCAGGGTCGAGAGCACCGCTGCGAGTCGCGCGCACACACCAAAGAGCATCGCCGCCGCCGCCGCGAGGTAGGCCACGCCGGTGAAATACGCCCAACCCACATGCCACGGCAGCCAGCTCGGCACCAGGGGGGCTGTCATGTTGAGATAGGCGAAATGGGACAGACCGAAGGCTATCAGCGCCAGGCTGTACAGCACCCTCGCGATGCGCACTCCCCTCTCGCCGGTGGCGAACCCGAGGTGCTGTCTGTCCCAGTCGGCCGCGAACCACGCATATAACACCCAGGCGCCCGCCACCAGCACCACATTCTCACCGCAACTCTGATAGACAACTTCCACGGTCGGTGAGAGGAGGATGAAGCGTGCTTTGAACAGCAGGGTCCACAGCAGAAGATAAGCGAGCAGCACCCGGGCCGCGGAAGAGGCGGCACGCTGCCAGAACAGGGCGATGCCAGTCCCCAGGCAGAGCAAGGCACACAGATAAGCCAGTAGCTCGCGTGTCGGCAGCCCCTTCGGGACCGGCTGCCAAATCGGCGCGAAATCGCCCTTGACGAGCCCGAGGACTCCGAGGCCGATCAGGGTCGCCGCAAAGGCCGCATGCCCCACGCTTGCAATACGCATGGCTCGACTCTCCGATTGGTCGCTCCAGTGTATCGGACATCGCGCGGTGCGGAGAACCGAAGCGCTCGAAACGTCATTTCGAGCGCCGGGTCATTTCGAGCCCGGCGATGCCGGAGTCTCGCGCGCAGTAGTCAGCTCGGCATCCCCATACTTGCCACTGAGTCGCCCGTCACGGGCGAAGTCCGTGATCATTTTGAAGTAACCGGGAGCATAGCGTGTCGAGGATCGCGACCCGTCCGCGGCAGTCTCGAACAGTGTGATGCCGTGCTCGGCGTGGGGATAATAGGCCAGGGTGAAGGGCTTGCCGGCAGTGATCAGTGACTCGATGCGCCGGCGCGTCTCGGCGCTCGGTGCTTCGTAGTCCTCCCCACCCACTATCCATAACTGCGGCACCCGATCAGCGCGCAACGTCGGCATGGGGTCGTAATAAAAGGGCGTATGCCAGTTGTACTTCACGCGCATGGCTCGCAGCTCCGCGTCCGAACGAGGCAGGAGCATCCAGGTGAAATCGCCGCGCAGATCCTTGTACCAGGGCGCGCTCTTGTACTTCGCCCTGAGGGCATCGAAATTCCGGAACCCCTGCGTAAATCCGCTGACAAACACAGCTTCTGCGGCTCCAGCCACCGCCTGGGCGTTCTTGATCTGCTCGGGGGTGTATCCCCTCTCGCGCAGTTGCAGCTCGACTGATTCCTGGTCTTCGTCGATCACACTGACGGCCAGCCCGTAACCCACGATCACGAAGTCGACGGCTGTGCGGTTGGCTGCGATCGGTGCCACCCATCCGCCCTCGCTTCCGCCGTCATAGCCGATACGGCCTGCGCGGGCACCTGCCAGCTCGCGAGCCTGATGCACGGCAGCCACCGCATCGTCCGCCAATAAGGTGAATTCCTGGGTGTAGTGCCCCCCAGACTTTCCTGTGCCGCGCTTGTCGTAGACGAATGCGCCCACGCCCTGCGCAGGAAGCATGCGCTGCAGCGAATAGCCAATCAGCGCGGAGTCATCCTCCGAGCCATGCACGAGCACGACGATCGGCACCGGCCCCTTGCCCTTCGGCATGACGAGACGGCCCACGAGGGGGGTGCCGTGACTCTGGAAAGTGACGTCCTTTACATCGAAGGCGATCCGCTGACCCGAAACGCCGCCGAAATCGATGTGTCCGGCGCTACAGTCCGAAAACGAGACGACTTTTCCATCATCGCGGTCAGTCCAGCCATGGGTGCTCTTCCATTTCTCGTCAGCGGTTTTGTGCAAAGCACCCGTCTCGCCATCGAATTGCCGCCAACGCAACGTATCCTCTGCAGAGGGCGCGATATCGACGACCCTGTTATCGGTGAGCCGATAGCTGCCGATGTGGCAATCGAGTTTCTCATCGGCGTGCGCGATCGAGATCGCCGAGTACAGAAGGCTCAGTGCGATGCAGCCGCGAAGCAGGTGCGCAATGGTGGAGGTGGACATCCAGGTCACCGACGACAATGGGAGGCGCTTTTTAGCGCACTTCGGCCCTCTTGTATTGGACGGATTCAAGGTGCCTCCGGGGGGAGACCACCGGCATCCTTGGGCAGCACGGCCGCGTTGTCACTTGACGGCCCGGCCAGCTCCGTTTAAGTAGGTAGCCACCCATCGCCGAGGCCGGAAATCTGATCCTTCGAACCTTCAGCGGAGCCTCCCTCAGGCGGGTCATCGACCGCAGCCATGCCTGCGTTCCCGTGCATGCCCATGACTGGCCGGTTCTGTCTCTCTTTGTGATCGGCTCCTACTGGAACGAGACAGAGATCGGCGAGCAGTACATCGGCGGTCCCTCCGCCGTCGTCTATCGTGCCGGCGCCGCTCATCGCAATCGAGTCTGCGCGGTTGGATTCGAGCAGATCGAGCTCGAATTCGACCCGGCCTGGCTGGGGTGCCAGTTGGTTCCGACGCGGCCAGTCATGCTCTGGATCGGCGGCCAGGCCGGAATGCAGGCGCGAGCGCTCGCTCGCGCCTGCGAAGAAGAAGCTTCCGAGGAGGCCCTGCGCGCGGTGCTGCAGCGGTTCCTGGAAGGCACAAGGCACTTTCAACCCCGGAGCGAGCCTGCGAGTTGGGTCGGCCCGCTCACACGGCGGCTCAGGGAAGACACGACCTTGAGAGTCAGTGACCTGGCTCGCATGGCAGGCCGGCATCCGTCCTGGGTCGGCTCGGCATACAGGCACGCTACCGGAGAAAGCTTGCCGGAGACCGCGGCTCGATTCCGCGTCGAGCGCGCGACCTATCTCCTGCGCGAGACAGACCAGCCCTATGCCGCTATCGCGTGTGAGGCGGGGTTCTGCGATCAGAGCCACATGAATCGAACCTTCCGCCGACTGCTCGGGCGCACACCCGTTGCCGTCAGGGAAGACCGGTGGGGATTTCGGCAGAGTCCGCCTTCCGAGGCAGCGCGAGAGTAAGGTCCGCTGAAGAGGGCTAATCGCGCATGGCGGCCTGCGCATTGCCGCCTGCACCGCGGAACGTAAGGCGGCCGCAGTTCCGTGGCGCTCTCATCGCTGCTCGACGAGATAGGCGATGACATCCGCACGATCCTTCGCATTGGGCATCGCGAAGAACATCTTCGCGCCCGGAACGAGTGCCTGTGGATTCGTCAGCCACCGATCCAGGTTGGTGGTATCCCACACCAGCCCCGAGCTCTTGAGCGCCGGCGAGTAGGCGTAGCCTTCGACGGATCCAGCCGCCCGCCCCACGACCCCACGATGCCTGGGGCCGACGTCATCTTCGTCGAGCGAGTGACAGGCCATGCAGACCTGGTACACGATCTTGCCGTGAACGGGGTCACCCGGCGGGGCTGCCGGGGTCTGGGCTGCGTAGCTCATCGCAGTTCCAACAATAGCCAACATGAGAGCGCTCACAGCAAATGCGCCGTGACGGGTGCGCCTGATTGGAGTCGCGAAGTCGTTCATCTTACATCCGTCGTAGGTTGCTCGAGCCTCTCTCAGGCGAGCGCGGCATCGGTCAGAGCCAGCGACCGCGGATGGGAGCGAAGCGCGACACTGGTCACTCCGAGCGACGCGGCGAGTTGGTCTGCGGGAACCTTCAAGGGACCTGGACCGGGCCCCTCGCCCGGGGCAGGTTGCGGATACGCCGTGGAGCGCGCTGTGTGAAACGTGATATTCCCCTCCACTTTCTGCACGATCTGATGAATGTGTCCATTGAGGACGGTGACCGATCCGAATCGACGCAGACTCGGCAAGAGCTGATCGGCGTCGGTCGTTCCCCAGCCCCAGGGCTGATAGACCGTCCACAAGGGCATGTGCGCGAAGACCACGATCGGCGTACTCGCGGAGCGGTGCCGGAGGTCGGCCTGGACCCATGCCAACTGCTCAGCGCCCAGCGATCCGGCCCCACCGTCCCCGGCATTCAGGACGTTGATGAGACTGACGAAGTGAACGCCCGAGTGGTCAAAGCTGTAATACCCTTTGTTGTTCGAGGCCTGACCGAAACGGCTGAAATATTCCTTGACCGCGCTGTCGGCGGTGTCGTGCTCACCGGGGGTCGTGTGCAACTCACCCGCGCGCAGGCGCGAAAGCATCTCCTGCGCCGCATCGAACTCGGCGGGCTTGGAAAGATGCGTGATGTCCCCGGTATGAATGATCATCCCCGGTTGCTCGGGCATGGCGTTCACCAGGTCGATGGTCCTCAGCAGCGTGCCGCTCACGTCCGGATTGGCGTCCTTGTGAAAGCCGATGTGCGTGTCGCTGATCTGCACAAAGAGCGGCTTGCCCAGACGTGCTGCCGCGCCGCGATCCGTGGCTGCCAACGCGAGGTCGATGGGAGCGAAAACCCCGCCCGAGAGGGCGAAGAGCGTTCCCGCACCACCGAATGCCATGCACTTGAGCGCTCCGCGGCGTGAAAGCAGTGTTTTGTCGTCGGTCATAAGTGTTTCCTCGGCTATTGCGAGCAGGGACTCCGTGGCCTGTTGCGAGTAAAGACTCCGGGAGCTCCTCTTTTATTCCCGGACGCAGTGCCTCATGGCCGTTCGTGCGCGAGTGAGGACTGTGTCCACACATTGACAAGGCACCTGCAGAATCCCGGCAATGTTCTCCCTGGGATGCCCTGTGTAGACAAGATGCACAGCTGCCCTTTCCTCGACGGAAAGCGCGGACAGCATCGCGAGCGCTGCGTGCGATGCAAGCGTCTCTTTCACCACGATGGGATTCTGGGGTTCGACCGAGCCACTGTGTAACACGCGCAGACCGCGCCGCAACGAATCGTCGTCCTGTGCCAAGAGCGAGTCCCATTTGCGCAATGAGCTGATCCTCGCTCAGTCGCTGCGAGTGGCACTCCTGCGGCACCCGATCCGGGCTCGGGCGGGGACATGAGTCGAGGGGCATGGTGAGGCTCCGGGATAGTTACCCACCAAGACCGGGTAGCCGGT